>NZ_JAMBPV010000002.1 GCF_029531845.1 Staphylococcus equorum | reverse complement strand
GCGCTTGGTTTGTCTACGTTTTTATTTATATTAAGAACTTAAATTAATACATCTTGTGTTGATTTATTTAAAACCAACTCAGCACTTGTTTGGCATATTTTAAATTGGTTTCCGTAATTTCTTTTTGTCTAGGTATCATTTGATAGTCAGTTTTTTCATCGGTCCAAGTTTGTGGCAGTTCACAAGGTGCGTATTGTTGCCATTTTGTTAGCCATTTATCAGGTAAACGACCAGTTTGTGGTTTTTCACCGATTAAAGCTAAAAAAACATGGCTCCAAGCCCGTGGGACAACTTTCCATATATTGTAGCCGCCGCCACCAAACATTAATACTTTACCGTTTGTGTAGTTATCTGCTAAATCTTTGATGATATATGGAATTTGATATAGTGATTCAAGAGTACAGTTTAAATGCGTGAGTGGATCTAAGTAGTGAATGTCAACGCCGTGTACACTCACAATAATATCTGGTTCAAATGATGACACTATAGGCTCTATCGTTTCTTTAAATATTTCTAGAAATGAATCATCTTCTGTATAAGGTTCAAGAGGGATGTTTACTGTATAGCCGAAACCTTGTTCACTTCCACGTTCGGTGTAACGTCCTGACCCAGGGAAGAGAAATTTTCCAGTTTCATGTATCGAATAAATTAAGGCTTGATTATTTGTATAAAAACTCCACTGTGTCCCATCACCATGATGTGCATCTGTATCAATACATAGTACGCGTTGATCATATTTTTGTATGAGATAGGCAATTGTAACCGCAACATCATTATAAATACAAAAACCATTTGCACGTCCAGGGAGGCTATGATGCAAGCCGCCACCTAAATGGCAACCATTGGTGACTGTATCATCCATGATATGATCGGCCAAATTCAATGCACCGCCCACGATACGTGCACTGTGCTTATGCATCATTCTAAATTGTAGCGTATCATCACCATCTAATCCATACTTCTTAGCTTCATTGTCACTTAAAATGCCATGTGAAGCACGTCTGATAGCTTGAATATAATCATGAGAATGAATTAATGATAATTCTGTATCATTAGCTATCCGTGGTTTAATAATATGATGTGGTTTTAAATAACCTAAATCTGTTAATAATTCTGTTGTTAATTTTAATCTCATTTGATTAAATGGATGACTATTACTAAAACGATATTGCAGTATTTCATTAGAATAGACAAAGCCCGTTGATTGTTGCGTATTACTCATATGTTTCTCCCCTTTAAAAGAAAAAGCGATTCATGAAGCGAATGTCATCAAATGCTTGTAATTGTTCTATAGCAATTCTTGAACCAATTCTTGCCATAAGACAATTAGCAGGATGACTTGTAATTTCTGGATCATCCGTTGCAAATACTTCAAGGCCCCCATAACCCATCAATTTTTGCATTAATTTTTTATATTCATAGACATCAAGTCCAGAATTTTTCAAATCCCAATGCCAATAATATTCAGTAGTTAACACGATGTAATCTTCATATTCATCAGCTGCTAAACTGACTTGGATAAGCTCACTTCCTAAATGTAAATCACGATAATTTAAGCTTAGTTCTATTGCTCCTAACTCAATTAAATACTCCAAATTACCACTAGACCATCTTTCTAATGGGTCTGGATAATGATAGGTGACATAGCCAACAATATGCTGTGATTTACGTAATACAAAAATTCTTCCTTCTTCTAATTCACTAATTTCTTTTATTGCTTCAAATTGATCCGTAGGCGGGCGAAATGCAAAGAGCCCATCATCAAAAGTCATAGATTCAAGGTTATTTTTTGAAACAGGGCCTTCTATCACAAATGTACCTTGATCCAAGTGATAAGTTTGAGATTGATATGTTTTTATATGTTCCATTTTTTCACTCCAAACTACCGCATACACATACAGTAAACAATCTAATATAAGTCTATTATAAGTTAAAAAAGTTTAAAATAACACAAAAATGTATTCGTTTACACACTATTATTTTGAAAATTTTGACAATATTCGTTATAATAATTTTTAAGCAAGCGATTTCATTAAGAGGGGGATTCAAAATGAAAGTAGAAGTATACAAAGGGGAAAATGGAAATTTTAACCTACAAGACTATGAAAAAGAGTACGACAATTTTGACTGGAAAGAAATAGAAAAAGCATTTTCATGGTCAGAAACTGGTAAGGTGAATATGGCACATGAATGTATTGACCGCCACGTGGATGAAGGTAATGGTGATAAAATCGCGTTACATTATAAAGATGATAAGCGTAAAGAAAGTTATACTTTTGAAGAAATGAAATCAAAGTCTAATAAAGCTGCAAATGTATTAAAAGATAAAGCAAACATTGAAAAAGGTGATCGCGTTTTTGTATTTATGCCTAGAACACCAGAACTTTATTTTGCTCTATTTGGAATATTAAAAGTAGGTGCAATAGTAGGCCCATTGTTTGAAGCATTTATGGAAAAAGCTGTTGCAGATCGATTAGAAAATAGTGAAGCAAAAGTCATTGTAACAACAAATGCACTATTGCCACGTATTCCTAAAGATAAGTTATCACATTTAGAAACGATTATAGTCGTAGATGAGGACGTAAAAAGTGAATATGTTGACTTTAATAGTGAGTTTGAAAATGCTAGTGACCAATTTGAAACAGAATGGTTAAACTTAGATGATGGTTTGATATTGCATTATACTTCAGGTTCAACAGGTCAACCTAAAGGTGTACTACATGCTCAAAAAGCGATGCTCGTTCATTATATTTCTGGTAAATATGTATTGGATTTTAAAGAAGATGATGTATATTGGTGTACTGCTGACCCAGGTTGGGTAACAGGCACTTCATATGGCATTTTCAGTCCTTGGTTAAATGGTGTGACAAATTGTATCGTTGGAGGCAGATTCTCTCCTGAGGCTTGGTACAGCATGATTGAAGAATATAAAGTTACAATATGGTACACGGCACCGACTGCATTAAGAATGTTGATGAGTGCAGGCGATGATATTATAGATAAATATGACCTAACATCACTAAAAAGTATCTTATCCGTAGGTGAACCACTTAATCCTGAAGTAATTAAATGGTCAAAAGATGTCTTTGGCAAACGTGTCTTAGATACTTGGTGGATGACTGAAACAGGTGGGCATATGATTGTTAACTATCCTTCTATGGACGTTAAATTAGGTTCTATGGGCAAACCGTTGCCAGGTATTGAAGCGTCAATAGTTGATGATCAAGGTAACGAGTTGCCACCAAATCGAATGGGTAACCTTGCAATTAAAAAGGGGTGGCCATCTATGATGGTTTCTATTTGGAAAAATCCTGAAAAATATGATTCATACTTTATTGGTGATTGGTATGTTTCTGGAGACTCTGCTTATAAAGATGAAGAGGGCTATTATTGGTTCCAAGGTCGTGTAGATGACGTTATCATGACGGCAGGTGAACGAGTAGGCCCATTCGAAGTTGAATCAAAATTAGTAGAACATGAATCGGTCGCAGAAGCAGGTGTAATTGGTAAACCAGATCCGGTAAGAGGAGAGATTATTAAAGCATTCGTTGCTTTACGTCCAGAGTACGAAGCTACAGATGAATTAAAAGAAGAAATTCGCGTATTTGTCAAAGAAGGTTTAGCCGCACATGCTGCACCACGCGAAATCGAATTTAAAGAAAAACTTCCAAAAACTCGTTCTGGTAAAATTATGCGTCGTGTCCTTAAAGCTTGGGAACTCGATTTACCTGAAGGTGATTTAAGTACAATGGAAGACTAATTAAACAAAAAATAGCATTTTTATTTTACTTAGTTTAAGCATCAATAGCTAACCTGTATTTTTAATTTAAAATAAAACAAGAAATTTCCATACTCCCATTATATTATCAATTCTAAGTTTGTATTTTATTCAACACACTAATGATTATGATGATATATAGGGAGTTTTTTGGTATAAAATAACACTTTAAGCGTATCATATGACGCTTAAAGTGGAAATTTTCATTTATTATTTTGAAAGCGCTGTCTCTATCAATCGACAACACAACATAAGTTAGTTAATATTAATATGTAAGGATTTATTTTTATCAGTAGTATATATGGGAAATATATTTATTGATTTAAACTTTATTTAAGAAGGGGCGAATGAATTTGGCACACTTATCTGATTTAGATATAGCAAATCAATCAACATTAAAACCGATTGGAGATATTGCTGAGCAGGCGGGCATCCCTGCAGGTGCATTAGAACCATACGGGCACTATAAAGCTAAGATTGATATTAATCAAGTTCAACAAAAAAACGGTAAGGGAAAAGTAGTATTAGTTACTGCTATGAGTCCTACGCCAGCAGGTGAAGGTAAATCAACAGTTACAGTTGGATTAGCAGATGCATTCAACGAACTTAAAAAAAGTGTCATGGTAGCGTTACGTGAACCAGCTTTAGGTCCTATTTTCGGAATAAAAGGTGGTGCGACTGGCGGTGGCTATGCACAAGTATTACCAATGGAAGATATAAATCTACACTTCAATGGTGATTTCCACGCAATCACTACTGCGAATAATGCACTGTCAGCGTTTATTGATAACCACATGCATCAAGGTAATGAATTAGAAATAGATCAAAGACGTATTGAATGGAAACGTGTTTTAGATATGAACGACCGTGCATTACGTAATGTAAATGTAGGTTTAGGTGGACCAACGCAAGGGGTTCCAAGAGAAGATGGTTTTAATATTACGGTTGCTTCTGAAATAATGGCAATTCTTTGTTTATCTAACGACCTTAATGATTTAAAAGCCAAAATCAGTAGAATTACTATAGGTTATACAAGATCACGTAAACCTGTTACTGTAGCAGATTTAAAAGTAGAAGGCGCATTAGCGATGATTCTAAAAGATGCAATTAAACCAAACCTAGTACAAACAATTGAAGGCACTCCAGCCCTTGTACACGGTGGGCCATTTGCTAATATTGCACATGGTTGTAACTCAATTTTAGCAACAGAAACTGCGAGAGACTTAGCAGATGTGGTTGTAACTGAAGCTGGCTTTGGTTCCGATTTAGGCGCTGAAAAATTCATTGATATCAAAGCACGTGAAGCAGGATTTGAACCATCAGCAGTTGTTGTAGTTGCGACAGTTCGTGCGCTTAAAATGCATGGTGGTGTAGCTAAAGACAACTTAAAAGAAGAAAATGTTGAAGCGGTTAAAAAAGGTGTTGTGAACTTAGAACGCCACGTTAAAAACGTTAAAAAATATGGTTTAGAACCTGTAGTTGCGTTAAATGCTTTCGTACATGATACTGAAGAAGAAACACAATATGTGCAACAATGGGCAAAAGAAAACGGTGTTAGACTTGCTTTAACTGAAGTATGGGAAAAAGGTGGTAAAGGCGGTATCGATTTAGCGAATGAAGTGCTAGAGGTACTTGATGAACCACAAGATTTCAAACATTTATATGAACTAGATTTACCACTTGAAGAAAAAATTGAAACAATTGTTAAAGAAATTTACGGTGGCTCAAAAGTTACATTTAGCAGTAAAGCACAAAAACAACTTAAACAATTTAAAGAAAATGGTTGGGATAACTATCCAGTATGTATGGCAAAAACACAGTATTCATTCTCAGACGATGCGACACAATTAGGTGCGCCTGAAGGTTTTGAAATCACTATTCGTGAATTAGAAGCTAAGACAGGAGCAGGATTTATTGTTGCATTGACTGGAGCAATCATGACTATGCCTGGTCTTCCTAAAAAACCAGCAGCATTGAATATGGATGTCACTGATGATGGACATGCAATTGGTCTATTCTAAATTTTAATTATTATATGATACAAACCTACTAAGGTTAGCTGTAAAGAAATCTATGACGATAGATTTTTTTACAGCTATTTTTTATAGTTGTAGAGAGAAGTAAATAGCGCAATATATTGGTTTTTAATCTGTATTAATAATTAATCAGCTTTACTCTCATCTTTTGGAATTAGATGGTGATTACAAATATCAAAAAACATTCTTCTAATTGTCTGTGAGGCTTATATTAGAGACGCTTTATTTAGTCATTAAATGTTGTTTGATATCGTATTGTTCAGCTTTCTTAAAATCATAGTAAGTAATTTCGCCTTCAACCAACATCCGCTTAAGAACATAGTGTTGGCGATCCAAACCAATTTGTATCTGAGCATCAGATTTAAGTGAACCATCTGATTCATAAGGGGTGTAATAATAAGGGATTTGTAAAAGTCCAATTAGATAGGCTGATTCAGCAATATTTAATTTTGTAGCTGCTTTACCAAATAAACTATAAGATGCTGAAGCGATACCTGTGATATCAGAACCATTATAGTCACGCCCAAAAGGTACAATGTTCAAATAGGTATAGATGATTTCATCTTTGGTTAAAATCTTTTCAGTTCGCATAGATAGGATGAGTTCATTGGCTTTGCGATTATATGTTTTTTCGTTTGTAAGTAGTTGGTTTTTTACGAGTTGCTGAGTGATGGTGCTGCCTCCTGTTGCAGCTTCTGTATTAAATATATCCTGCCCAACAGCTCGAATGATAGCCTTTGGTAAAATACCATTATGATAGAAAAATAAACTGTCTTCTGAAGAAGTTAATGCCTTTATCACGTTGCTACTTACATGTTTTGGCCCTACGATGAGCGTGTTTGTCGCTTCATTGTATTCTGTTAAAATATATTTGTTGTTATAATTTATATCCTGATTACCAGCAATGTTCAGCAATTTTGTACGTAATTCGTTATCTGACATGTTTACAGATTCATCAGTCAAACTTTGGAAGTAAAATACCGATATGGCTAATAAAATAATAAAGGTACATGCGAAAATTGCAAACAAGCCAATGAAAAGATGCTTTAATTTTTTATAGATAATTTCAAATTTAGAGAATTTAGAGTTATGTAAATGATTGTGAACATTATTTTCATGTGTTTGATTTTCCATGTCTGACCTCCTTACGTATGCAATATTATAACATAATATATGATGTTGACTTTTAAAATAGAGTTACTTATAATTAATATCAATTCGATATCGTTTTTGGATAAAGGATAAGTAACATATGGTGTCATCTTCAGAGAGTTAGTGGTTGCTGGGAACTAACGATGATTAATATGTGAATACACCTTAATGATTTAAATCATCCAAACGTTTAAGTTAATGAACGTATCATTAATAAAGTTGTTTGACTTAAAGTATGGTGGTACCGTGCGCATGCGCCCTTACATTAATTTGTAGGGGCGTTTTTTTATATTTTAAGTGTTACGCGGTCATACTTGCTTAAGTGAATTAAACTTTGGACGGTAATTAAAATCTATTCAAAACAATATCTTAATAAATATAGGAGGTAAATACAATGACAAATGCATTATTAGAAGATTTAAAATGGAGAGGCTTAATTTATCAACAAACAGACGAATCTGGCATAGAGAATGTATTAAACAAAGAACAAGTTACATTATACTGTGGTGCCGATCCAACTGCAGATAGTTTACACATCGGTCATTTATTACCATTTTTAACTTTACGTAGATTCCAAGAACACGGCCATCGTCCTCTTGTATTAATCGGCGGGGGCACAGGAATGATCGGTGACCCATCAGGTAAATCTGAAGAACGTGTATTACAAACAGAAGAACAAGTTGAATTAAACGTTCAAGGTATTAGTGAACAAATGCATAAAATTTTCGAATTTGGTACTGATAAAGGTGCTAAACTTGTTAACAATAAAGATTGGTTAAGCCAAATTTCTTTGATTGATTTCTTAAGAGATTATGGTAAACACGTCGGTGTAAATTACATGTTGGGTAAAGACTCAATTCAAAGTCGCTTAGAATTCGGTATTTCGTTCACTGAATTTACGTATACAATACTCCAAGCAATTGATTTTGGTCATTTAAACAACACTTACAACTGTAAAGTACAAGTAGGGGGTTCTGATCAATGGGGTAATATCACAAGTGGAATTGAATTGATGCGTCGTATGTACGGTCAAACAGAAGCTTATGGACTGACGATTCCACTAGTTGTTAAATCTGATGGTAAGAAATTTGGTAAATCAGAAGGTGGCTCAGTTTGGTTAGACGCTAAAAAGACGAGTCCATACGAATTTTACCAATTTTGGATCAATACTACAGATGATGATGTAATCAAATTCTTGAAATATTTTACATTCTTAGAAAAAGAAGAAATTGAAGCATTAGAAAAATCGTTAAATGAAGCACCACATTTACGTGAAGCGCAAAAAGCTTTAGCTGAAAACGTAACACGCTTCATTCATGGACAAGCTGCATTAGATGATTCGATTCGTATCTCAAAAGCATTATTTGCTGGGGACTTGCAATCATTGTCTGCAACAGAGTTAAAAGCAGGATTCAAGGATGTGCCACAAGTTGAATTGAGCAATGAAACAACAAATATAGTTGAAGCGATTGTTGAAACCGGCATTTCATCATCGAAACGCCAAGCGCGAGAAGATGTGAATAATGGTGCAATTTATATTAATGGTATAAGACAACAAGATGTGAAATATGAATTAACCGGTGACGATAGAATTGAGAATGAATTTACCATTATTCGTCGTGGTAAGAAAAAATATTTCATGGTTAATTATAAGTAATACTTGAAGAAATATAAAAAATAACGTGATATTTATATAATCGATAAACACCGACAAAGCCTTAGGGCTTTGTTGGTGTTTTTTATGCACTTTCTTGTAGTACTGAACTCACTTTTCACTGTAACAAATATTATGAGAGCAGTGAGATCGGGATAATTTGTAAGATATAAAAAACCAACCAAGTAAAGTTAATTCACTTGGTTGGCTCAAGACAACTATTAAATTTAAGTCATTGTTTTTAATTAAAAGGTGAAGTACTTTCACTTTCTTTTTTAGATGACTCTGAAGACGTAGATTTTTGTTCTGTTAATGGTACTTCCACTGTTTGTTCTTTACCATTTCTTTCAATAGTCATTTCTACTGAATCACCAGGCTTTTTATTTTCATATAAATAAGAGCGTAAGTCAGTGTCTTCTTTCACTTTTTTATCGTCTATAGCAGTGATGATATCACCTTCTTTAAGTTCATTATCAGCATGAACTTTGGCAATGTAGACACCATCTTTGCGTTTTGTATTCAGTTCTTCTTTATATTGTTCGGGTATCTCACTTACATTGAGTAAACTAATTCCAATGGAAGGACGCTCAATCTCGCCATTTTCTACAAGTTCTTTAATCGTAACTTTTACTTCGTTACTTGGGATTGCAAAACCAATACCTTCAACTTGTTCACTTGCGATCTTCATTGAGTTAATACCTACGAGATTACCATTAATATCTACGAGCGCGCCACCTGAATTACCAGGATTGATTGCCGCATCTGTTTGTAATACATTCACTTTATTTGTACCAGCAGATGTTTTCGTATCGATTGTACGTTCGCTAGCAGAAATAATACCTGAAGTCACTGAGTTAGCAAATTGTAAGCCTAGAGGATTACCCATTGCAAAAACACTGTCTCCTGTATTTACGTTTGAAGAGTTAGCGAAGTCAATTGCTTTTGTACCTTTCGTATCATTGATTTTTAGTACTGCTATATCTGTTAAGGCATCTTTACCTACTAATTTAGCATCGACTTGTTTAGAATTATGCAATTGTACTTTAATTTCATTTGCGCCATCAATCACGTGATTATTCGTTACGATATATGCAGAACCATTATTTTTTTGATAAATGACACCTGATCCAACACCAGCTTCTTCTGATTTAGAAGATTCACCTTTTAGTAAACTATCTAAATCCTGAGCTTTTTGCATATTAATGACGCCTACAATAGCAGGGGAGATATCGTTAATCATTTGGTTCACAGAATCATATTTTTCACTTTTTCCATCGAGTGTATTGCCACCGTTACTATTGTTAGAAGCTTCTTGAACGGAAGAACCGCTATCATTTAAGCCGGTGCTTTCCATAATTTTTCCAATGCCTAATACCAAAAGGGCACCTATAATACCAGCAACTAAGGCCACGATAATCGTTTTAAACCATGGGAATTTGGCTTTATGTTTTGACCTTGTATTTTGAGATTGTTCTGGTTGTTGTGGTTGCCGAGGATTTTGAGTTTCATTAGAGTTATTATCGTTATTAAAATCTGCCATACTTTACCTCCGATTTATTCTATATAAGCTATTATGATAGGTTTATACAACTTTTTCTAGTATATCACTATACAACTTTAGACTGAAATATAAATATTCTTGTTCATAAGGTGACTAAATGATAGAATCAATAGGTAAATATAATGGAAAATGAAGTAGGTGGAGAAATGTATAAATTCATTAGCGGTTTGTTAGATTTAATTATTGTGAAAATATGTAAATCACTAGAAGTACAAGGTAAAGAAAATATACCTCAACTTCATAGATATGTAGTGACTTGTACACACGAAAGCTATAATGAAGTCATTATGTTAGGCACAGCAATTTATCCAAATCAAATTCATTACATGGCTAAAAAAGAATTGTTCAATAATAAATGGTTTGGTAAGTTTTTAACTTCTTTAAATGCTTTTCCTGTAGATAGAGAAAATCCAGGGCCAAGCACATTGAAAAAACCGATTAAATTATTAAAAGAAAATAAAACAGTAGGTTTATTTCCAACTGGTCATCGTATGAAGTATGATGAAGGATCACCAATGAAACGCGGGGCGGTAACTATTGCTTTGATGGCCCAAGCACCCATTTTACCAGCAGCATATGTAGGACCTAAAGAAATTAAGGGGCTCGTTACGGGTAAAGCAATTGTTAAATTTGGGGAGCCTATCGAAACGAAGCATTTACCGAAAAATATGAAACGTAATGAAAAGTTAGATTACTTAACTAAAGAATTAGAAAGTAGAACAATACAATTACAAAATGAATTAAATGATTATGTGAATCATAAACAGTAAGTTTCAATATTTTTTAAATAGTTAGTCATTTTAATTTATATACGAATTTTTTTAAACTTGTGTTATTATGTAACTGTACAATGACAGCAAGTAAAACGTTTACAAACACCACGTGGACATATTGTGCATGTGGTATTTGTTTGTGTAAATATCTATTTTTGAAATGGGGAATTGTTATGTTTAGTTTCTTTCAACGTCTTGGTAGATCTCTTATGCTTCCTGTTGCAGTGTTACCAGCAGCCGCAATTATTACGGGCATCGGTAATGCATTAACAGCAATGGGAGTCTTGCCAACGGTAGCAGCGTTTTTCTCTTCTGCCGGTTCGACGATTCTTGAACAACTAGGTATTCTTTTTGCAATTGGGGTAGCATTAGGAATGGCTAAGAAAAATGATGGCGCCGTAGCACTCGCCGCAGCAGTAGGTTTCTTTTTAACGACAGTTGTTTTAAGTCCAGTAAAATTAGCGCCATTATTAGGTGTTAAAGAGTCAGGCGTAAACGAAGCTTTTGAACAAATGAATAATTCTAACGTCTTTATTGGTTTGTTGATTGGTTTAATCGCAGCGTATACTTATAACAAATTTAGTAAAACTGAGTTGCCTACAGCGTTATCATTCTTTAGTGGTAAACGTTTAGTACCAATATTAACAGCGTTCTTTAGTATTATATTGGCCGTATTGATGTTATTTGTTTGGCCATTTATCTACTCAGCAATCGTATTATTTGGAACGTGGATTTTAGACTTAGGTCCCGGTGGTGCTTTCTTATATGGTTTCTTTAACAGATTATTGATACCTACTGGATTGCATCATGCGTTAAACTCAGTATTTTGGTTTGACTTAGCAGGTATTAATGATATTGCTAAATTCCAAACTGGTGATGGTGCAGTACATGGTATTACAGGAAGTTATATGGCTGGTTTCTTCCCAGTAATGATGTTTGGTATCCCGGCTGCAGCATTAGCGATGTATCACACAGCTGAATCTAAACAGAAAAAACGCGTCTATGGTTTAATGTTTGGTGGCGCAGTTTCAGCATTCTTTGTTGGGGTTACAGAGCCAATTGAATTCTCATTCATGTTTGTGGCGCCAGTATTATTTGTTATACATGCATTTTTAACTGGCCTATCCATGTTTATAGCAGCATTGTTTGAGTGGACAGCAGGGTTCTCATTTAGTGCTGGTTTAATAGACTACGTTCTATCATTAATTAATCCTGTTTCAAGTCAACCATACATGTTATTAGTGCAAGGACTTGTATTCTTTGTTATATATTACTTTGTATTTAGATTAGCGATTAAAGTATTGAAATTAAATACACCTGGTCGTGGAGATAACTTACTACCAGATCCAACTTCCGATGAAGCGTCAACAGGGGATACTGCAGATTCAGAAGGAGCGACTACAGCTACATCTAATAAATATACGAGTACTGCAAGCCAAATTTTAGATGGATTAGGTGGCAAAGAGAATATTTCATCATTAACAAATTGTGCTACAAGGTTACGCATGGAGTTACATGATAATAGCGTTATTGATGAAGCTAAGATTAAGGGTGCAGGAGCTGTGGGTGTGACGAAGAGTGGCAAACATAATGCCCAAGTTATTATCGGCACTCAAGTTCAGCAAGTAGCTGATGAACTTGAAGTACAAATGGAATCAGAGTAGTAAAAGCAATAGAGAAATAATAATATGTAAATAAATGTATACTAGCATACGTCTTATTATAGTTATCCCTGAAAAAGTGGAACTTTGTAAGGCGTATTTTTTTGCAAAAAAAAGTAAATGGTTAACGATATGAATTGTTTACTAAAATGATGAAAATACATTGCTCTTTTCATAGGTAAATAGTACGATGAACTAGTATCAGAATTTTCTGATTTAAGGAGAGTAGATGAGATGAAATCGGTATTATTTGATGTTGATGGTGTTTTTTTAAGTGAAGAAAGGTGTTTTGATGTATCTGCATTAACGGTTTACGAAATGCTTATGAGTAAAGAGTATATGGGCTTAGATCCATCCATACAATTTGCTGATTTAAATGATCAACAAATTACTGAAATAAGAGATATCGTATTCTACCATGATGAAATTTTAACTAAGTTAAAATCACTTGGATTAAATTCAAATTGGGATATGTTATTTGTAGTTGTAGCCATTCACTTTATTGAAATATGCAAAACATTACCCCAAGAAAAATTAGTGGAAGTTTTAAATCCAGAATACTTTAATCAAGAAACATTGCAACAGATTGGTGAAGAAATTTTTGATATAGGACTGAACTTTGAGGCACCATTATCGTTTTTAGATGGTATAAGTTCAGGAAAAGATAATATTTATCAAACACTTGTGACGCATGCTGGTGACCAATTAAATACAAAACAAACAGCACTATTTGAACTGAAAAGTCCGTTTTGGACGCTTGCTCAAGAGGTTTACCAAGAGTGGTACTTAGGTTCTAAGTTATTTAACGAAGTAGAACAAAAGCCTAATCGTACAGAATTTAAAGAAGGTTACATATATAACGAAGTCGTGTTAAGACCTGTACCTGAAATTAAACAGTTATTAACAGATTTGAAAGATGCTGGCTATCATATAGCTATTGCAACAGGTAGACCTAGAACGGAGACGATAGTGCCATTTGAAGCAATTGGTATCAAAGATTTATTTGATGACTTACATATCGTTACTGCAAGTGAGGTATTAATCGCTGAAGAACAATATCCTGAGTTAAAACCGTTAGGTAAACCGAATCCGTTTAGCTATTTAGCAACATTAGAAGGTAATCATTTAAAAAATTATGAACAATATGCTACAAATCAGGAAAATCGTGTTAATAGGGATGACGTATTTGTGGTAGGTGATTCATTAGCAGACCTCTTAAGTTCTAAGAAAATAGGGGCGACTTTCATTGGTCCATTGACAGGTTTGAAAGGTCAGAATGCACGTGAAGAATTAGAGTCTTATGATGCTGAATATATCGTAGACCATGTAGGAGATATCAGAGAAATATTATTGTAATTTAAAAGATACTACGCTTATTATTTGATGACAACAATAATAATGCGTCAGTGTCTTTTTTATTGGTATTAAAACACACCAATCCATTAGAAAACTAATAGATTGGTGTGTTTAATTTGAGAATGAGATATTTATGTTTCATTTTCTTTTGTGATGAATTAATATTTAGATGTTGTAGTTTGTATTACTATTAATATCGAGTTCAACGCTTCGTATCAAATTAAATCCTTCAATTTGATATAAAGCATCAATGACATCTGGTGTAACAGGGTGGTCGATTGATAATACCATTAGGGCATTACCTCCTTGGTTTGTACGACCAAGATGCATTGAAGCAATATTGATATCATACGTTCCAAGAATTTGCCCTGTACGGCCTACAATGCCGGGTCTATCGTTATGGTTTATTACCAGTTGGTGGCGTTCAGGTTTAAAGTCTACTGGATAGTCATTTATACGTACGATTCTTGGACCATAACCATTGAGTACAGTAGCACCGATTTTAATTTGAGTATCTTTATTGATTAATGTTAATTCTATATAGTTGCTAAAACCGCGGTGTTTTGTGTTTTTTTCAATATTATAAGATACGCCTTGTTCATTTAAGAGTACTAAGGCATTGATTAAGTTTACACGTTCTGCTAAATCTTGACGTAAGACACCAGATACAAGAGTTCTTGTAATCAAACTTGTATCATCTAATGCAATGTCACCTTCGTATTTGATTTGTAGTTCGCGCGGCGCTTTTTCAAGTAATTGAATACCTACTTCACCTGTCATTTTACTTAATTCAATATAAGGCTTCAATTCATCATTGATTTCACTGTAAGTCATTTTTGGTGCGTTAATCGCATTTAAGACGTTACCATTTTCGAAAATATCAACGATTTCATTTGCCACTGAAACAGCTACTTTTTCTTGTGCTTCGACAGTCGATGCACCTAGATGTGGCGTAACAATAATTTTATCATGATCAACAAGAGGGGATTCAGTTGCTGGTTCGCTTTCGAATACATCTATTGCAGCGCTTTGAATTTGGTCATTGTTCAAAGCATCTAATAGCGCTGCTTCATCAATAATACCGCCACGTGCTACGTTAATTATTTGTAACGTCGGTTTTGCTGTTTCGAAAAAGTCTTTACCAACGATACCTTTAGTTTTTGGAGTTAATGGTGTGTGTACAGTAACGAAGTCTGCTTGTTCAGCAATTTCTTCAACTGTTGCACGTGTTACGTTTAGTTCTTTTGCTTTATCTTCAGATAAGTAAGGGTCAAAAGCTAAAATATGCATACCGAAACTTTGCGCACGTTTTGCAACACCTAAACCAATTCTACCAGCACCGATGACGCCAAGCGTTTTATTATAAAGTTCTGTACCTCTATACGTTTTACGATCCCATTTCCCATTTTTCAATGATTGATGTGCTTGTGGGATATTACGTGCCATTGATAAAATCATAGCCATAGAGTGTTCAGTTGCAGAAATAGTATTTCCATCTGGTGCATTAATTACGATAACACCATTTTTAGTAGCAGCATCGACATCAATGTTGTCTACGCCGACCCCAGCTCTAGCAATAACTTTAAGATTTGGAGCTGCTTCAATCATTTCTGCAGTGACTTGTGTCTGACTTCTAACGATTAGACCTTGGAAATCACCAATTTTTTCAACAAGTTCGCTTTCATTTAATTCTGTATTGATTTCGACTTCGAAGTCTTTATGGTCAATTAAACTTTTTAAACCTTCTGGTGAGATTGGATCAGATACTAAAATTTTATACATATGCTTTTACGACCTCCATGTACTGAGTAATTGCGGTACCAATATATGATTCTTTTCTGAATTCTGTTAATAGAATTTCTAATGCTGATACGACTTGTAAAATATCAAATGGTGAAATTTGACCCATATGTCCTATGCGTAAAATTTCTCCTTTAAGATGACCTTGTCCACCTGCAATTGTAATAGCAAAACGATTTTTAAGTTCTTTTTTAAGGAAGTTGAGTTCTTCTTTTGATTTAGGCACAAAAGCTGTAACAGTAGGTGAGGCAAATTCATCTTGCACTAATAACTCTAAATCTAATGATGTGAGTGATTGTCTTAAAGCATCACGTATTGCATAGTGACGTGCAATAACTTGGTCTAATCCTTCTTCTTCAACCAATTTGGCGTATGCATTCACACCTCTAAATAACGAAACATTTGGTGTGAACGGTGTTGAATTTGCTTCTAATGATTTCAAATATTTATTTAAATCTAAATAAAATCTTGGTGTCGTAACTTGGCTAAATCGTTCTTTAGCACGATCATTATAAGCTACAAACGCTAAACCAGGAGGCAACATAATGGCTTTTTGACTACCAGAAATCAGAACATCAATCTGATCACGTTGTAAGTCTACATTAACTGCACCAATACAACTCACGCCATCTACAATAAAATAAATGGATTCGTCGTAGGCTTTAAGCGCATGTCCTAATTCATTGACAGGGTGCAACACTGCAGTAGATGTTTCACAATATTGACTATAAACTGCTGTAATATCTGTGTTCAATGATTTTAAGAAGTCAATAAATTCAGACACGTTTACAGCTTTGCCCCATTCGACTTCAAAAATATGTACGTTATCGTAATATGTTTCAGCAATTTGTTTGAAACGATTACCGAAGGCACCTGAAACAATGATAACAATATCGTCGTCAGGATTTGCAATATTTAACATACTTGCTTCCAAAGAACTTGTCCCGCTAGAAGTTAATATCATTACGTCATTTTGCGCACCGAATATTGGTTTTAGCGCACGAAACGCTTCTTCAGCAATTGTTTCAAAGTCACTTGATCTGTGTCCGACCATTGGTGACTGTGTTGCGTGTAGAATTTCTTCTGGTACTGGCGTTGGTCCTGGTGTAAGTAACATAGGACGATAATACTTCATATGTGATTCCCCCAATGCTTATGATTGTTTTAGTTTAGCAAATTTTCAGAAAATATAAAAGTGCAAAAGATAAAAGATAATGTAAATAAACAAAATAAAATATCATGAAAGGGCATACATTGTTATCGCATTCATATTCCGTCATATATAAAATTTTTTTAAATTATTTTATTTTTGGTTCTATTTTTACAGTAACATTACCTTTAATTGAGTTTGAAATCATACAATTGTTGTCCGCAACTTTTAAGAGTTTAGGCAGTTTTCTAACTAAGCTATCTTTTTGTTCAGTTTCAACTTCAATAATAGGATAGTGGATAATGTTGTCCATACGGAATTTTGCATTTTCAAAAACAGCTGTACCTATAGATGATTGTTGAATTTCTATATTATTAAAACCAGAACGTTCGAGTACAGCTGCAAGTGAGATAATATAGCAAGAAGATGCAGCTGAAACTAATAATTCATCTGGGTTTGTACCAGTTCCATTGCCACCCAAACCAGATGGTATAGATATTTGTTCATCTAATACGTCTCCGTTAAGTTGACCTACAGCTTCACGACCGCCAGACCATTGTGTGTTTACTTTGAATTCATGTTGAACCATAACGATTGACCTCCAGTTGATTTATGATAATTTAAGTTTAGATGAAAATAAGATATAAAGAAAGAGGAGAGCAACTTTAATGACAATATATAATACTGACAACAAGCTCATATTAGTGGCACATCGTGGTATTGCTTCATATTTTCCTGAAAATACGATGATTGCTTTTAAAGCTGCACTTGTAAGTGATATTGATATATTAGAAATAGATATACACAGGACATTAGACAACCATCTCGTAGTTATTCATGATGATTCGATTGACCGTACTTCGAATGGCTCAGGAAAAATCAAGGATATGGCTTTAGCGGAATTACAACAATTTGATTATGGTATAACTAAAGATAAGCAATTTGCAGGAGCGACAATACCTACTTTGGATGAAGTAATTAATTTAATCCAAGATTATCATCAAAAGTTATTAATAGAACTAAAACAGCCACAGAATTATTCTGGAATTGAAAGTGAATTAATAGAAACATTAAATGCATGGAAGTTGCCGAAAAACAAAGTCATTATACAATCATTCAATCAAAAAAGTATGAAAAAAATATTTGATATAAATGAAGGATATGAGCTAGGTGTATTGATTAGTAAAAAGAAATATTGGTATAAATTACCTCCATTCAAAAGCATTGCGGCTTACGCTAATTATGTAAATCCCAATTATGCATTAGTTACAGAAAAATTTTTAAAAGGTGCACATCAGTATAGATTGTCAGTGATGCCTTATACAGTGAATGAGCATGAACAAGCGAAAGCATTGCAAAGATTAGGGGTAGATGGCCTGATTTCAGATAATCCAAATGAGATTTTGTAAAATAAATATGTCAAAAAAGCTTAAATGAATTTTAAGAGTTCATTCAAGCTTTTTTAGATTTTAATAATAATGAAATGTATATTATTTAATATGAGATAAATCATTATCATGATGATTTACCCAATTCTTTTTTAATAATCCCATCACATGGCAATCACTATATTCACCACGTGTATAAAAATGTTCTTGTAATGTACCTTCGATGGAGAAGTTTTGCGCTTTATAAATATGAACAGCTTTTTCATTGTTAACATCAACAAATAAATATATTTTGTGGAGATTAAGTACAAGGAATGCATAATCAATAGCCATTTTAAATGCACTTTTGGCATATCCTTTGCCACCATATTCTGAATCAATAATAATTTGAATTTCGCAGTTACTATGTATAAAGTCGATTTCAACTAATTCAACTACACCGATTCGTGTTTGATCTTTTTCAATAATAAATCTACGTTCAGTCTCATCTAATAAATGTTTTTTATATAATGATTGAAGTTCACTTAATGATTGATAGGGCTCTTCAAACCAATAAGACATAATGGAATATTCGTTATTTAAGTGATGTACAAAATCTAAATCTGTTTCTTCTAATGCTCTAATAATCAAATCTAACACTCCTTTATTCATAAGCATACAGTAATTATTATAAGAAAGTAAAAAGATATTGTGCCATGAGTGAGGGGATTAAAAGGATTTCTACTTATAATTAAATATTTGGATGAAAGGTGTTACTTATATAGTAATAAAAAAACCAAGAAATCCTCGAAAGGACTTCTTGGTTTGAAATTAAAACGCTTATCTTGAGTAGTACTCAACGATAAGTTGTTCGTTGATTTCAGCAGGTAATTCACTACGTTCAGGAACGCGTACATATTTACCTTTTAAGTTGTCTGCATCAAATTCTAAGTACTCAGGTACAAAGTTATTGATTTCAACAGATTCAGCAATGATATCTAATTTTAAAGATTTTTCACGTACTGAAATTTCTTGACCAGGTTTTAAAGTATATGATGGAATATCAACGCGTTTACCATCTACTAAAATGTGACCGTGGTTAACAAGTTGGCGAGCTTGGCGACGCGTACGCGCTAAACCTAATGAATATACAACTGCATCTAAACGAGCAGCTAGTAATTGCATGAAGTTTTCACCATGGACACCATGTTGGTTACCAGCAATTTCAAATGAGTTACGGAATTGTCTTTCAGTCATTCCGTATAAATAACGTAATTTTTGTTTCTCACGTAATTGTAATGCATATTCTGATAATTTTTTACGTTGGTTAGGACCATGTTGGCCTGGAGCGTAAGGACGCTTCTCTAATTCTTTACCAGTACCACTTAATGAGATACCTAAACGACGTGATTTTTTCCAGTTCGAACCTCTAAATCGAGCCATAATAGACTCCTCCTTTTTCTCTTTTGTTGTTATGAAAAAACAAAAAAGAGTGTTGCATGCTTATTTGGATATATTGTTTTATGTGTCCTCACCTCATAGCTACGGTTACACGACACGTCCGCGTTGGGAACAACATAGAGCCAACTAATAGGCAACTGCTAATTTCGTTTATTCACACAAAGAACATTGTACCATGTTATGAATTACTGTCAATAGTAAACCCAGATTTACCTATAGAAAGACGATTATTAAATATTAAGCTATTTGCTGTTCAAGAATCTTAACAATTTCTTCTAAAGCAACTTTATCTGTGTTTGAAAAACGATTTGTAATAGGAGCATCAATATCTAAGACTCCAATCACTTGATTATCTTTATGAATAGGAACAACAATTTCTGACTTACTATTTGCATCACATGCGATGTGTCCTGGGAAAGCATTAACGTCTTCAACGAGTTGTGATTCGTTTGTTTCGACTGCTGTGCCACACACACCTTTGCCGATAGCAATATGTACACAAGCAGGATGACCTTGGAATGGACCTAATATTAATTCGTTATTTTCTATTAAATAGAAGCCAACCCAATTAATTTGATCTAATGAATCATTTAGTAAAGCTGAGACGTTGCTAAGTATAGCAATTAAATTTGATTCATCTTCGATTAGACTAGCAACTTGCTTTTGTAATAAATCGTAATTTGTTTCTTTTACCTCTGTCATATTAATAAAACCTCACTTTTTACTTTTCATTTAGTATAAAGACTGTTTTAATAGTAATCAATCAAATGATTTGTAAGGGCTTTTTTTAGTGACAACATGATACATAATATTAACAGAGATAGATTTACTTTGAAATTTAAAATATTATCATCGATTAATTCATTTTCCCTTTTAATGCATAGGTAAATTACGTTATAATGAATAGTGATAAAATAGGAGGAGAAAACATATGGTATTGTATATCATTCTAGCAATTATTGTTATTATACTGATTATTGTCGGTGTATTATTCTATATGCGTTCGAATAAAAGCCAAATGATTGAGAAGGCTGAAGAACGAAAATTACAAGTAGAGCAACTACCCTATGATGAAAGTTTATCTCAATTATCTGATTTAACTTTAACAGGTGAAACAAAATCTACTTATGATAGATTAAAACAAACGTCATTAGATAGTAAAAATCAATATTTGTTACCATTAGAAGAAAAGATTCACAATGCGGAAGGTTTACTTGATAAATTTAAATTTTCGCAAGCGCAAACTGAAATTGATGAAGCACACGAATTGATGGATAAATATGAAGAAAATTATAATGTATTAACTACAGATGTCGAAGATATTATGGGAGTACATAAAGAAAGTGATCACTTATATGATGAATGTAAAGTGGATTACCGAGAAATGAAACGCGACGTATTAGCAAATAGACATCAGTTCGGTGAAGCAGCAGCACCATTAGAACATGAGATTGAATCATTCGTACCAGAAATGGAAAGCTATGAATCATATAAAGCAGAAGGTAATTATATTTATGCACATGAACATATCAAAACTTTAAATGAAGATATGAACTTTTTAAAGACGGATATGGCAGAAATTCCTGAGTTAATCAGAGAAGCACAAAAAGAATTGCCTGGTCAGTTCCAAGATATGAAATACGGATGCAGAGATCTCAAAGTAGAGGGCTATGATTTAGACCATGTCAAAATTGATAGTACTTTACAAACACTTAAAACAGAACTTAGTTTTGTAGAACCAATGATTAGTAGATTAGAACTTGATGAAGCGAATGAAAAATTAAATAATATTAATGATCGTCTTGATGAAATGTATGAATTAATTGAGCACGAAGTTAAAGCGAAAAATGAAGTAGAAGAATCAAAAGAAGTCATTACAGATAATTTGTTTAGAGCAAAAGAAATGAATTATACTTTACAAACTGAAATTGAATATGTACGTGAAAATTACTATATAAATGAAAGTGACGTACAAAATGTAAGACAGTTTGAAAATGAAATTCAAAACTTAATTGCTGTTTATGATGAAATTTTAAAAGAAATGGCTAAATCTGCAGTACGCTACAGTGAAGTTCAAGATAACTTGAAATATATCGAAGAACATGTAGCTGTAATTAATGAAAAACAAGAAAAATTACAAAATCATTTAATTCAACTACGCGAAGATGAAGCAGAAGCAGAAGAAAACATTTTACGCGTCCAAAGTAAAAAAGAAGAAGTTTATAGAAAATTATTAGCTTCAAACTTGCCTAGCGTACCAGAACGTTTCATTATTATGAAAAATGAAATTGATTATGAAGTGCGTGAAGTGAACAAGAAATTCAGTGTACGTCCAATACATGTTAAACAATTGAAAGACAAAGTATCTAAAGTAGTACTACAAATGAATAAATTCGAAGATGAAGCTACTGATGTACTCGTCAATGCAGTTTATGCTGAGAAACTTATTGAATATGGTAATCGTTACCGTAAAGATAGTTCGAATATTGATAAGAGCCTTAATGAGGCTGAAAGATTATTCAAAAATAATAGATACAAACGTTCAATTGAAATATCTGAACAAGCTTTAGAAAGTGTTGAACCAGGAATTACAAAACAAATAGAAGATCAAGTTATTAGTTAAACTATTCAATTATTAAAAATAACGTGAGTAAGACACGAAATGAATTATGATTTCGTGTCTTTTCTTTTTATCAAAAGCGAGTATAATGCTTTAAGGAAAGTATAAAATTAATTTTTAAAATGGCATAAAAGTATTGTTATTACAGCAATAACTTAAATATAAATATAAAATTAGTATCGTTTCTTATATAACTGTGTATGATAAAATGAAATGGAGTGAAAGAATTGATATATCTTGATAATGCCGCAACTACAAAGCCGAACCAAGACGTGTTGGATACTTATGTAAAAGTAAATCAATCATTGTATTTTAACCCTAATAGTCCACATCAAGCCGGCTTACAAGCAGACCAATTGCTAGAACAAACTAAAACACAAATAAAAGGTTTGTTTAATTTAGATAAAAAATTTGATATTGTTTTTACAAGTGGTGCGACTGAATCTAATAATATGGCGCTTAAAGGGGTAGCGTATAAGAAAAAGCCATTTGCTAATGAAATAATCACTTCAGTACTTGAGCATCCATCCGTATTAGAAGTTGTACGTTCATTGGAAACAGAAGGCTTTATTGTTAAATATGTTAATGTGACTGATAATGGACAAATCGACTTGGACCATTTAAAAACACTAATGTCAGATGATGTTGCTATAGTAACTTGTATGCATGTTAATAATATCATGGGGCAAATACAGCCTATAAAGGCAGCAGCAGAAATCGTACATCAATACCCTAAAGCGCATTTTCACGTAGATGCAGTACAAGCGATTGGTAAAGTGCCGTTAAGGTTTGAAGGTGTAGATACGTTGAGTTTAAGTGGACATAAATTTCATGGTTTAAAAGGACAAGGTGTATTATTTGTTCGAAATATTCACCAACTTCAACCAATTATTCACGGTGGTGGACAAGAATACGGTGTGAGAAGCGGTACAGTTAATTTACCAATGAATATTGCAATTGTTAAAGCTATGAAAGCGGCTGTAAATCATACTACAGAACTTAACCATACTTTAAGTGAATTCAATGCTGACTTATGCCAATTTCTTACAGGTTTTCACGGTATAAAGCTGCATTCACCCAAAAATTCGGCACCACACATCCTTAATGTAGGGTTACCAGGCGTAAAAGGTGAAGTATTGGTCAATGCATTTTCAAAACATAGCATTATGTTATCTACAACAAGTGCATGTTCATCTAAAAAAGCGAGCCTAAACGAGGTACTTCTAGCGATGAATGTGCCAAGAAAACAAATTGAAGGTAGTATTAGAATTTCAATGGGAGCAAATACGACTCAAGAAGATATTCAAATATTTAAAGATAATTTTTATAAAGTATATGAAGAAGTAAGGGAGCTGTTAATATGATTTATGATCATATATTAGTAAGGTATGGCGAGTTAACATTAAAGGGCGCAAATCGTAAAATGTTCGTGAACAAATTACGGGCAAATGTAAAACGTTCATTGATGCCATTGCAAGGCTATAAAGTAAAAGCGAATAGAGATAGAATGTATATTGAATTAGAGGAAGGCGCAGATATAGACGAAATGTGTAATAGACTTAAAAAAGTATTCGGCATTTATTCTATTAGTCCTGTGTTAAAAATTGATAAAACGGTAGAAGCCGCAAATGAACAAGCCATCCAATTTGCAAAAGATTACGCACATGGAGAGACATTTAAAATAGACGTGAAACGTTCAGATAAAAACTTCCCTTATGACACATATCAATTACAACGTGGGATTGGTGCAGCGGTATTAAATGCAACAGAGGATTTAACGGTCGATGTCCACAATCCAGATCACAACATAAAAGTAGAAGTCCGTTTAGATGCTATATATGTTTATGACAAAATTATAGCTGGACTTGGTGGCTTGCCGGTTGGAACGGGTGGCAAAACATTACTTATGCTCTCAGGTGGTATAGATTCTCCTGTAGCAGGTATGGAAGTCATGCGCAGAGGTGCGATGATTGAAGCAATTCATTTTCATAGCCCGCCATTTACAAGTGAAAAAGCTAAAGAAAAAGTTATTGAATTAACACGTATTTTAGCTTCTCATGTAGGTCCAATTAAATTACACATTGTGCCTTTTACAGATTTACAAAAACAAGTTAATAAAGTTGTACATGAACGTTATACAATGACGTCTACACGCCGTATGATGATGCGAGTAGCAGACAAACTCGTTCATGAAATTGATGGCCATGCCATTGTAAATGGTGAGAATCTTGGTCAAGTTGCGAGTCAAACATTAAAAAGTATGTACGCGATAAATAGTGTAACTTCAACGCCAGTGTTACGTCCATTACTAACATTAGATAAAGAAGATATCGTGAAAAGAGCTAAAGAAATTGGAACTTTTGATGTCTCTATTCAACCTTATGAGGATTGTTGTACTATTTTCACACCGAAAAATCCTGTAACGGAACCTGATATTGAAAAAGTGGAAAAATACGAAAATATTTTTGATTTTGAACCATTAGTACAACAAGCTGTGGATCAAATCGAAACAATAGAAATTTCAAATGACTACCAAAGTGATAAAGACTCACAGACACAAGCTTTGGCAGACGATTTATTTTAAATATAAGTTTAAATTATAGTAAGCATCATTTAAAAAATAGAAAGCATAGTTTTAGATGTTCAATTTATAATGAATAATCAGTTAACATGATTTAAACAGACAGGGGTTGGCGCATGTTAGAGTGGGACATTTCAATTGTAATTATCATCATACTTCTTGGATTTTTAGCAGCGTTTATTGATGCAGTTGTCGGCGGTGGTGGGCTGATTTCTATCCCTGCACTTTTAGCAGTGGGTATGCCACCAGCTATGGCATTAGGTACAAATAAATTGGCCAGTGCATTTGGATCGATGACCAGTGCATTTCGTTTTTTAAGATCAGGCAATGTTGATTTGAAAATTGTTGGAAAGTTATTTCCATTTGTATTCCTAATGGCTATGGGTGGTGCGAGTGTCGCGACATTCTTACCGTCTGAACTTTTAAAGCCAGTCGTAATCATTATCTTAACGCTTGTAATGATTTATACATTAATGAAAAAAGATTGGGGCAGCATACGTACTTTTACAAAACTCACTACTGGTAAAGCTATATTATTTGCAGCTTTAATGTGCTTGATTGGTCTATATGATGGATTTTTAGGCGGTGGTACAGGTTCATTTATGCTTTTTGTTTTATTAATGTTTGGATTTGATTTTCTAGGCGCGGCTGGCAATGCCAAAGTATTAAATTTTGCGTCCAATTTAGGGGCGTTAATATTATTTATTTTCTTAGACCAAGTCGATTATTTTTATGGCTTTATCATGGCTGGTAGTATGATTTGTGGATCGTATTTGGGTGCTTTATTTGCAATTAAAAAAGGCGTTGGCTATGTCAAAGGTTTGTTTATTGTAGTTACTGCTATTTTAATTTTGAAAAATGCGTACGATTATTTAATGCAAATCATGTAGTAGTAAAAAAGCGTTTTAAATTATAAAGTGGTTGTCTGATATCTAGTCAGCCTTGTGGGAGCGAGAATACGAAATCAAATTTTGACTTCGTACTCCTGCTCCTTTTTGTGTGTGTGTTTCGAAAAAGATATTATATTTGTATTCATATTTTAGTACCATTTTCATTGTAGTTATCAAAAAAATTACTCTTATTTTTAAAGACTTTCATCTTATATTTAAGATAAGGTATACATAGTTTAATTGGTTATGGTTAAATTAAGGGTGGAGTCAAAAGAAAAAATTATGGGAGTGAGTGTAAATGTCGAAGAAAAGGATTATCGCAATCGTACTTGCGGTCGTTATCGTGTTAGGTGGCATCGTGATGAGTTCAATTTCAGCGGTCTTTTCATCTTTGTTTGATGAACAAGCTACATCTAAAATGGATCCATTTACAGAAAAAATAGAAAAAGAGGGCAGTTCAAGTAAACGAATTGCGCATTTAACATTAGATGGTCAAATAGCTGAAGGTACAGGCGGAGGGGTGTTTGGTGACAGTGGTTACAACCATGAGGCGTTCTTAAAACAATTAGATAACGTGAAAAAAGATGACTCTGTCAAAGGTATGTTGTTATCTGTAAATACCCCGGGTGGTGGCACATATCCTAGTGATGAAATTTATCAAAAGATAAAAGAAATTAAGCAAAAAGATAAAAAGATTTATGTACATATGGGTAGTATGGCAGCATCTGGTGGATACTACATTTCAGCACCTGCAGACAAAATATACGCAGGCCCTCAATCAATGACAGGATCAATTGGCGCTATTATGTCTAGTACAGATTATTCCGGTTTACAAGAAAAATTAGGTGTTAAAGAAAATGTTATAAAAACAGGGGATCATAAAGATATATTAAGTAGCTCAAGAGCTATGACAAGTGAAGAGAAAGACATTTTACAATCTGTATTAGATGATAGTTTTAATCGATTTGTAAATATAGTTAAAGATGGTAGAGATATGTCTGAAAGTAAAGTTAGAAAGTTAGCTGATGGACGAATCTACAGTGCACAACAAGCGGAAGATAATGGTTTAATCGACGAAATTGGTTATGAAGATGAAACTTTAAAAGCAATGAAAAAAGATATGAAAGCAAAAGATGCAGAAGTGTTTGAATATAGTGAAGAAGGTAGTTTCTTCTCATCGTTTAATAATGCAAAAGCGAGTATTTCTCAGTTTAAAAATGAATTTAATGAAGTTAAATCAATAATTAAAAATGATACTGAAACTGAACCTATGTATCTATACGAAGGTTAGGTGTAATAATGGATAATATAAAACAAGATTATACAGCACATTCGGATGCAGATTCAAATAAAGCACAAACAGAGTCGGACGCGCTTGCTCATAATCAATTAGCAAAAGCACTTTACGCAGGGTTTGGTATAAGATTTTGTAGTTTTCTTATTGATTTACTCATCGTTTTTGGTATTCAAAGTATTATTTTGAAACCAATTTATCATTTCACACATATAGATAATGCAAAGCTATGGATTGATTATTTTAGTGTAGGTCACGTATTAGATGCACTCGTATTTTATTTGTATTTTGTGTTATTAACGAAATATTTTAAACAAACTATAGGTAAAATGATTTTAAATATTAGAGTGGAACGTGCAGATAGACAACCGTTAACTTGGGTAGACGTATTGTTTAGAGAATGGATTGGCCGTATTATCAGTGGCGTATTTGCTAATTTACCTTATTTAGTAACAATATTCACAGAAAAACACAAAGGTATACATGATTATTTTGCCGATACTGTCGTAATAAAAAACAAATTTGAAAAAATGTTTTATTTGAAGTAGATTGACATGACTCAAAGGGTTTAAGGTTTATTTCATCAGATTAAACAGTTATAATTATCAAGTAAGCACTTTTTATAGGAGGCATTCAAATGGCGCAAATTACATTTAAACAAGAACCAATTACATTATTAGGAGCACAAGTAAAAAAAGGTGAAACAGCACCAGATTTTACAGTGTTAGACAATGATTTAAATGAAGTAACTTTATCAAGTTATGATGGTCAAAAGAAATTAATCAGCGTAGTACCATCTATTGATACAGGTGTCTGTGACAAACAAACACGTAAATTCAACGAAGAAGCAGCGCAGGAAGATGGCGTCGTGTTAACTATTTCTGTTGACTTACCATTTGCACAAAAAAGATGGTGTGCATCAAATGGCTTAGATAACGTGGTTACTTTAAGTGATCATAAAGAACTTTCATTTGGTGAAAATTATGGCGTAGTTATGGAAGAATTACGTTTACTTGCTCGTTCAGTTTTTGTTTTAGATGAAAATAATAAAGTAGTATATACTGAGGTTGTTTCTGAAGGCACTGATTTCCCAGACTTCGATGCTGCTTTAGAAGCATATCGTACTATTTAAATTTAATAAAAGTAATATAAAAATTGTCATTTGATTTGAAGTTAAACAATCAAACAGTATCATTGACATTATAAAGTATACTGTCCATAATTATTTGGTAATATAAGTTAGCATGAACTGACTTAATTTCAAACAAATTATGGACAGTTTTTTTAGAAAGGACTATTAAATGACACAAGAAGAAACGGTAATGGAAAAATTATTCCAAACACTCGACGAAAAAGCCAAAGCTTTAAATGAAAATAATGGTCAAAGTTTTATTGAAAACTTAGGACTAGCAATGGAGCACATTTATACAAGTAAAAGAGACTTGTTAGAACAAGCTACATTGCAAGATAGAAGAAAAGCATTTCAATTTGCATACTTAAGCTTAATGCAAAAAGAAGATATCCAAGCAAACCATCAAATTACACCAGACTCTATTGGTCTAATTTTAGGTTTTCTATCTCAACGTTTCTTAAAAAATAAAGAAGAACTACACGTTGCAGATATCGCAAGTGGAGCAGGTCATCTAAGTGCATCTGTACATGAAGTGTTAACAGGACATACTGTAATGCACCACCTTATAGAAGTTGATCCAGTATTATCAAGAGTTAGCGTTCATTTAGCCAACTTTTTAGAAATACCATTTGATGTTTATCCTCAAGATGCAATTATGCCATTACCTTTTGAAGAGGCAGATGTTGTTATAGGTGATTTACCTATTGGTTATTATCCGGCAGATGAGCGAAGTAAGGAAATGGCCTTAGGATTTGAAGAAGGTCATAGTTTCTCTCACTTTTTATTAATTGAACAAACTGTTGTAGCCTTAAAACAATCAGGTTTTGCATTTTTAGTTGTTCCAAGTAATATATTCGAAGGTTCAAATGTGAAACAGTTACAAAACTTTATTGCTACAGAGACAGAAATGCAAGCATTTTTAAATTTACCATCGACATTATTTAAAAATGAAAAAGCACGTAAATCTATTCTTGTATTACAGAAAAAAGAAACAAACGTTACTAAACCAGTAGAGGTTTTATTAGCAAATATACCTGATTTCAAAAGTCCTCAACAATTCCAAGCATTTTTACAAGATTTAAATGTGTGGATGGAAGAAAATCATCCTGGAAATTAATCTGTATTATTCTTGAAAATATACTGTATTAATGATTAAATAGATAGGTATATTAAAACTTAATTGAAAATGGAGGCATCAAGCTTATGTCAAAATTAATTTTGGCCATTAACGCTGGTAGTTCATCACTGAAATTTCAACTTATTGAAATGCCGGAAGAAAAAGTTATTTCTAAAGGACTTATTGAACGCATTGGATTAAAAAATTCTGTCTTTACTATTGAAGTTAATGGTGAAAAAATTACTGATACAAATGATATTGCTAACCATGAAGTAGCAGTAAACATTATGTTAGAAAGCTTTAAAAAACATGGTATCATTGAAAGTATTAATGATATTGATGGTACGGGTCACCGTGTTGTTCATGGTGGAGAATTATTCCCAGAATCAGTTTATATAACTGATGAAGTAGAAAAACAAATTGAATCGTTAAGTGAATTAGCTCCGTTACACAACCCAGCAAACTTAATGGGAATTCGTGCATTCCGAAAACTTTTACCAGAGACACCACATGTCGCTGTGTTTGATACTTCATTCCATCAAACAATGCCAGAGAAATCTTATTTATATAGTTTGCCATATCAATATTATGAAGACTTCGGAATTCGTAAATATGGTTTTCATGGTACGAGTCATAAATATGTTTCACAACGTGCAGCTGAAATTTTAGGTAAACCAATTGAAGAATTACGTATTATCTCGTGTCATATTGGTAATGGTGCTTCAATTGCTGCTATTGATGGTGGCGAATCTGTAGATACGTCAATGGGCTTTACACCATTAGCTGGCGTAACAATGGGCACACGCTCAGGTAATATTGACCCAGCTTTAATTCCATTTATTATGGAAAAAACGGGTAAAAATGCAGAAGAAGTATTAAATACACTTAATAAAGAATCTGGATTATTAGGTATTTCAGGTACTTCAAGTGACTTAAGAGATATCATTGAAGATTCTAAAGAGGGTAAAGAAAGAGCGCAATTAGCGCTTGACGTCTTTGCATCTCGTATTCACAAATATATCGGTTCGTATGCGACGCGTATGCATGGTGTAGACGTTATTGTATTTACAGCTGGCGTAGGTGAAAATTCTGATCCTGTAAGAGCAAAAGTCTTAGAAGGTTTAGAGTTTATGGGTGTTTATTGGGACGCTAAGAAAAATGAAATGATCCATGGATCTGAAGGTTTCATTAATTACCCACATTCACCTGTAAAAGTTATTGTCATTCCTACAAATGAAGAAATAATGATTGCTCGCGATGTTGTTGATTTTGGAAACGTAAAATAATCTGGAAGTAAACCTAGATTCATTAAAATAAAAGCACCCATTCATTAGTTGTTCTAATGAATGGGTGCTTTTATTATATTGTTAATCAATTTATCGCAGTGTTTATTTTTTCTCTGGTTTAACCTCAAAAGCAATAATTTGAGATTGTTGTGTTTCATTAAAATTATTATCAGCTGTCAATACTAAACTGTCATTACCATTGGGTAGTTTTTTACCAAAGGTCATGCCTTCAATATTATCAACTTTACCAATATCTTGTTCATTCAAATCAGCAACCAGCGTTTTGTTTAAAGGTTTTGTGTTTGTTTGTTTGAGTGAATTTATATCTTTGATATCTGTTCCTTTGCTAACATCAATTTTATATATACGCACATAATTACTAAATGAGCCATCTTCTGCTTGTACAGATGCACGCTCTAAAGTAAAGAATTCGTGATCATTGATGGCTAATATTTCTGTGATTCCATTATCGGCTTGTTTATCTTTGCCAGGTTTTTTAGGAATGGCATCAAGTGGATAAGCAAATTCAGATAATATACTGCCTTCGCGGTCATATTGCGTTATGCGTGTTAAGGCACCTGATTCAAATGTCGGTTTTTCACCATCTTGTAATAGGGGGCCTTCCATAGATGTCCATAACGAATTGCCATCTTGAGAAAAAGTGCTACCTTCAATAGCTTGGTTATTGCGGAAACCTTTCTTATTTTGTGTGTCCATTTTTATTGTATCTTTAATCGAAATTTCAGCTACGTGTTTACCATCTTTAGTTGCCTTGCGAATAAATGGATTCAATCCTAATGAACGATCACCTTCACTTGTATATAGAATCTCGTTATTAAGTGGGTCGAATCGTATCGATTCTGGGTCAGCAACAATATTGTTTTCATCATCCTTATATTGTTCTTTATTGATGTAATCTTTGCCATTTGGTTGTTTCAATTTGTGGACGTCCTTGAATTTGAAATTATTGAATTGGTTGTTATTATAGTCAATATCAGCTTCATAGAACCTTGCTGAATTGTGTTCTGAACGGTCATCACTAATAAGTAGCCATTTATCATTTTTAGGGTCATACGTTATACCAGACAATCCGCCAACTTTTGTACCTTTGTAAGTTTTATCATATGGTAAGATTTTGGTGTCTATTAATTTGAGATGATCTACGGTACGTGATGAATTGTCTTTTTCTGTAGCAACTATCTCGCTATGTAATGTTGTGCTTGAAATGAATAACGTAAACATGCTTGTTATAAGTGCTTTGTGCATCGGTTTCATAAATGATTCATACTCCTCTCATCATGCTTTTCTACTTCAATCATATACGTTTTGTTTAAAGTGCATATGAAATTTTGATAAGAAGTTTGTAAAATCACTTTGAATGCGCAAAATAACTTTGCTTGATCACTACTTGGAATATTAAAAAGGATAGATTGCTCTAAATTAATGAACAAACTATCCTAACGAACAAGCTAATTGTTTTGTTTATACTTTAAAGATAACTAAATCATTTTCATGAAATTGATTTAGTATGTTTTTAGTGAGCTTGGTGTTGCGATCTAAGTTCGTCTGTTGCTACTTGTGGTTGGAAATCTTCTGGAAGTTCTTCAGTACGTACAACCAGTACATCACAAGGTGAGTGGCGTACGATAGCTTCAGATACTGAACCAACAATAAATCTTTCTACAGCATTTAAACCAGAAGTACCACACATAATTAAATCAGCTTCTACTTCAGTCGCTAATTTTTTTGGAATAATTGCTTTAGGAGAACCAAATTCTAAGCGAGTTTCAACATCTTTAATACCAGCGTTTGTCGCAACTTCTTTATAGCCTTTTAATAAGTCGTCAGAGAAATTTTTAGATTTCTCAGTGAACTGTGCATCATAAACCTCGTATGAAGAATATGTTCGTGAATCAATAACGTTCACAACTGTTAATTTTGCATCGTTACGATTTGCAACATCTACAGCCTTATTAAACGCCCATTCAGCCTCGTGTGAACCGTCTACCGCAATTAAAATGTTTTTATAAGTTAGCATCTCAATGACCTCCTTATTCTTCTTATTTATATTATACCACCATTTACAGAATATTAACATAATTTGCTGTTGTAAAAGTACTCTATTCTTTGATTGCGCTTTCATAGAATCCACGTTACTATAAATTTGGAGGTGGATGAAATGATTATAGGTATTCCTAAAGAGATTAAAAACAACGAAAACAGGGTGAGTTTGTCCCCAAGTGGTGTACATGCACTAGTTGAGCAAGGTCATAATGTTATTGTTGAAAAATCTGCTGGTTTAGGCTCTTATTTTGACGATGTGGACTATACAGAAGCTGGTGCAAAAATTGTTAATGAACAAGCTGAAGTATGGAACGTAGATATGGTTATGAAAGTTAAAGAACCATTGGAAGAAGAATTCCAATTCTTTAAGGAAGGATTAATTCTATTTACTTATTTACATTTAGCAAACGAAGAGAAATTGACTAAAGCTTTATTAGAAAGCAAAGTAGTTAGTATCGCTTATGAAACAGTACAATTGCCAGATCGTTCTTTACCATTATTAACACCAATGAGTGAGGTGGCAGGTCGTATGTCTGCTCAAATTGGTGCTGAGTTCTTACAGAAATATAAAGGTGGCATGGGTATTCTACTTGGTGGTGTACCTGGCGTAGAAAAAGGGCGCGTAAGTATTATTGGCGGTGGTCAAGCTGGTACAAATGCTGCGAAAATTGCTTTAGGTTTAGGTGCTGACGTTACAATTTTAGATGTTAACCCTAAACGTTTACAACAATTAGAAGACTTGTTTGGTGGTCAAGTACATACAATCATGTCAAACCCATTAAACATAGAGCAATGCGTTAAAAACAGTGACTTAGTCATTGGTGCAGTACTTATTCCAGGTGCAAAAGCGCCAAAACTCGTGACTGAAAAAATGGTTAAACAAATGAGAGACGGAGCAGTTATTGTAGATATTGCTATCGACCAAGGTGGCATTTTCGAAACAACAGATCGTATTACTACACATGATGACCCAACTTATAAAAAGCATGGGGTAGTACATTATGCAGTAGCTAATATGCCTGGTGCAGTGCCGCGTACGTCAACAATCGCATTAAACAATGCAACGTTACCATATGCGCAACAAGTAGCTGGAAAAGGCTATTTAAAAGCACTACAAGATAATCCAGCATTATCTTTAGGTTTAAGTACGATTAATGGTGAATTAACTAATAAAAGCGTTGCAGATGCATTAAACTTATCATATACAGATATTGAAAGTGCATTAAAATAAAAATACCTATAATACAACTCAACCATAACGAATTGATTGTATTAAATTGATGCAAATAAAATAGAAATGGGGCATGTATCTATGTCCTATTTACTAAAATGTCGACAAAGTCTAAGACTTTGTCGACATTTTTATGCATGATTATCTAGAGATGTGATAGAGACTGTAGTTTTTGACTTATATTCAGCACTTTCAAAATCAGTATTGTTGAATTTGAAAATCATCAATTTAACGAACTATATTGCTAGCCACATATTTAGATTCGCTACCATAACTTACATGGTTACTATATACTCTGGTATGTCGCCATACTGTGCTTTAATATAATCAAAAAAGGGTAATCGCATTTTTGTAATCCTTGAGATTTTTCAGTGATTGTACAGATTTTGTAATGTGGGTATGCTCAGGGAAAATAGGATGAGTAAGAGACTACTGGCTTGAACTATATAATAAAAAATCAAGCAAGTATGCACGATAAAAATCATAAGATTTTAGATATGAAAAATGACTAATCCGTTTTTTCAATGGATTAGTCATTTTATTTGAGAATAGCTATTTATGCCTAAACTGTTTTATTGGGGTTATAAGATTTGATGTCTTGGTCATTTAAACTATAAATGAAATGTTTCAGACGATTTTTGTTCCATGCACTTCTTGAAAAGGGAAAGAAGCAATTAAATCTTGCAAATTATCTTTATTCAAACCGCCGCCAGGCATAATTTCGATATGTCCGCCTGTATTAACTACAAGCTTACCAAGTTGATTTAAATTATCGAAAATATCAGTGTCTGAGGGACCGCCATGTGTAAGTAATCTAACAAAGCCAATGTCAATCAGTTGATGTAACGCTTTGATTTGACCATGTAGATGAATTTCATCAAATGCCATATGACACACGGATGGTACAGGCGCTGCTAGGTTTTTCAAAGTCTTCATTTGCCATTCATTTAAAACATTATCCTCTGTCAAACAGCCAAATACAAAGTAATCTACTTTGAGTTCTTTGATGGCTTTCATGTCTCGTTGCATGATTTCAAAATCGTATAAATTATATACAAAATCACCACCGCGAGGGCGAATCATTACGGCGATTTCAACGTCGTTGGTATGGCAAATTTCCGTTGCGATTTCCACCATCCCCATACTAGGTGTCGTCCCTCCAACACTCAAATTATCACATAATTCGATACGATTGGCTCCATTGTTAATAGCTTGTTCAACTTGTTGAATCGTTTCAACAACCGCTTCTTTTATCATTTTTCGTATCCTGTTAAACTTTCGTTTCCATTTTCTGTTACTAAAATATCGTCTTCAATACGTACACCTGCAACACCAGGAACATATATACCTGGTTCAACAGTGATAACCATCCCAGCAACAAATTGGTTGGTATTTGAACTAGAAACATCTTGATATTCATGTTCTTCTAATCCTAATCCATGACCTAAGCGATGGGGGAAATAATCTCCATATCCAGCATCGCTGATAATATTACGTGCAATGGCGTCCACATCTTTAATCGTAACACCTGGTTTAATTGCTGCAATTGCTGCTTGTTCAGCTTTCAAAACAACATTATAGATTGCTTGAGCTTTTTCATTTGGTGCTCCAAATTTGACGGTTCTTGTCATATCACTACAATAATTGTTGTAAATAACACCGAGGTCAAATAATACATATTCATCTATTTGTAATTGACGGTCGCCGGGAGTGCCGTGAGGTGAAGCAGCGTGATCGCCGAAGAGTACCATTGTATCGAAACTCATTTCATTTACACCGTAATCTTTGATTGCATTCTCAATATGATTGACGACTTGGCGTTCAGTGACACCTTCTTTTAAAAAGTCTACACCGATTTCAATACATTTGTCAGCAAGTTCACATGCTTTTTTAATAGTAGCAATTTCGTCTTCACTTTTAACATTACGTAAGTCTTTAATTGTCTGGTCAATATCACCAAAAGTTTGTACATTAAACGCTTCAACGAGTTCGCGTTGACGTTTTACTGTTAAATGTTCAGCTTCAACTAATAATTTAGTTACTGTGAATGTATATTTATCTAGTGCATTTTCTGTGTCTAAGTATCCAACTACTTCGCCTTCAAAAGGAGAGGCTTTTACTTCGTCAACTTCTAATTGTGGGCAAAATAATACTTGTTCACCATTTTCTTTGATCAATAATGCGAGTAAACGTTCATGAGGATCACTTAAATAGCCTGTAAAGTAAAAAATGTTTAATGGTGTTGTAATCCATGCTGCTCCAGCTTGTTGTGTTTCTAATTCTGCGGTAATCTGTTCTAACTTCATTTATCATCATCCTCCTAAAAATACTATCATTCTAATTTTATGTTAGTTCATTGCGGAATTCAAAAATAAAATATTATAATAATGCTATTTCATCTAAATGTTTTTAAAATAACCATAAAAGCACTATATAAAACATACGGAGATGTTATAAAATGGTATTAATGTGGTATGTAGTAAATAAACAGATTTATGGGAGGAATTCATATAATGAACTTATCATTTCATGGACAATCAACGATTTATTTCGAAGCGAACAGTAAAAAAGTAATTGTAGATCCATTTATTACTGGCAACGGTCAGTCAGATTTAGATGCAGATGCTTTAGAAGTGGACTATATTATTTTAACGCATGGTCATGGTGACCATTTCGGTGATACTGTAGAATTAGCTAATAGAAATAATGCAACTGTAATTGGTTCAGCAGAATTAGGAGATTATTTAACTACAAATAAAAATGTAGAAAGTGTAAGACCAATGAACATTGGTGGTAAAGCTGAATTTGAATTTGGTACAGTGAAATTTGTGCAAGCTTTTCACAGCTCAAGTTTAACTGATGATAATGGTATCCCGGTTTATCTTGGTATGCCAATGGGCGTTATTTTAGAAGTTGAAGGTAAAACAATTTATCATACTGGAGATACAGGACTTTTCAGCGATATGAAATTAATTGCAGAACGTCATCCTGTTGATGTTTGCTTTGTGCCTATCGGAGATAACTTTACTATGGGTATCGATGATGCTAGTTATGCAATCAACACATTTATTAAACCTAAAATAACTGTACCTGTACATTACGATACATTCGAATTGATTGAACAAGACCCAAATGAATTTAAATCTGCAGTTACGGTAGGAGAGGTACAAATTTTAAAACCTGGAGAATCAGTTAAATTTTAAAATATTTAAGGACTTAATATTTCTATTGAATTAAAAATGTCGACAAAATCTTGTTATTTTGTCGACATTTTTTATGTTTTTGTAGGAAAAATTTAAAGACTTCATTTATATTTCATATTTATAAGAGTGACAATTTAAAAACAAACCCAATGCTTTGGTGCGTTAGGCTTGTTTAGACGTTAAACTCAAATTAGTTCAATGGTTTTTGAGTTTTATATTATTTTACAATCAGAACAGGGATGTTTGCTCTTTTAGCCACCTTATGGCTGACACTACCAAGGACAAACTTTTTCTTTTCCTCAGCTTTTCGGTTACTGAGTACGACGATTTCATATTTGCCACTATTAGCTTGTTTAACTAATTGCTCTTTAGCGCTGCCACGAACAATAATCTCATCATATTGAATGCCATATTCATCTAAAGCTTTACGTGTAGGCTCAAGTCCTTTGCTGCGATTTTCAACTAGTTTATCTAGATGAATACCAGATTTAATTGAAGCTTGTGCATCCTGTTCGCTAATCGAATTTAAAATAGTGACTGTCGTTCCTTCACCCGCTAATTTTGATACTTCTTTAAGTGCTTTTTCGTTAGTAAGTGTTGTATCAACACCAAGTAAAATATTTTTGAACATTGTTCATCCCTCCTTAATATCATTCTAATCAAATCTTCTTGATAAATCCAATTATAATATAAAATCTTACATATTAATTTCTTAAAAAGAATTATTTATATAATTTAAAAGGTACGATTCAACATTATAAAGTTATAAACTATCATAATTTGAATTGTTACATCGCAATTTTAGATATAAGAAGTTATAATGGCATAGAAACTGTTCAATATAAATGAGGTTATTTAAATGACAAAGCATGAGCAAATTTTATCATATATAGAATCTCTAGCAGTAGGTCAAAAAATTTCTGTTAGAAAAGTAGCGAAAGATTTAAGTGTATCTGAAGGTACAGCTTATCGTGCAATTAAAGACGCTGGTCAAATTGGCTTGGTAGCAACAATTGATCGCGTAGGTACAGTTCGCATAGAAAAGAAAACTCGCGAGCAAATTGAGCAACTTACATTTGGTGAGATTGTAAAAATTATAGATGGCCAAGTGTTAGGTGGCAGAAACGGTTTAATTAAAACACTTACAAAGTTTGCCATAGGTGCGATGGAGATTGATGATGTAGTAAAATATTTAAGCACGCATACATTATTGATTGTAGGTAATCGTAAAGATGTTCAATTAGCAGCTTTAAAAAGAGGAAGTGCGGTGCTCATTACAGGAGGTTTCAGAACTTCTGATGAAATTATAAAGTATGCAGATGAACATGATTTACCAATACTTTCTTCCAATTACGATACATACTTAGTAGCGAACATCATTAATAGAGCGATGTATAATCAAATGATACGCAAAGAAATATTGGTTGTTGAAGATATTGTGAAATCAGTCAAAGAAAGCACAGTAATCTTTGATAATATGAAGTTGATTGATTATAAAGAAAAAGCAAGAGCTACTGGACATTCAAGATTTCCAGTTATTGATGAAAAATGGAAACTAGTCGGTATTATTACGAGCAAAGAAATTATTAAAATGGATGATTATGATACGATAGCTCAGTTTATGACGAAGCCTCCTATAAATGTTCAATTATCTACTACAGTAGCAAACTGTGCGCATATGATGATTTGGGAAGGTATAGAACTGTTACCAGTTACTACGGCGAGTAAAAAACTTATTGGTGTCATAACGAGGAAAGATGTATTGACAGCGATGCAATTATTAAGCCGACAACCTCAAGTGGGTGAAACTATTAATGATCAAATTGCAAAACATATTAACATTACAAACAATGGCATTCAAGTGCAAACAACACCATTATTAACAAATCAATATGGTACTTTAAGCAAAGCTGTATTCGTCGCAATAATTGAAGAAACAGTACGCTATGAAATGAGAAAGTTGAAAAAACTTGAAGTTATGATAGAGAGCTTGAACATCATATATATTAAAACAGTACAAATCGAATCAGAAATCGATGTGCATTATGATATGTTAGATGTAGGGAGAAACTTTGCTAAACTAGAAGTGACAATGTTTAGTGATGAGCATCATGTTGCGAAAGCAATGATTATCTGCCAGATGATAGATTAAAATGAACTTTATATAACTAATGAAAAGGAAGATATAAATGACTAAAGAATTCAATCAAATTATGAGTGAAATTAACGAAGCTGAAACGGTTATTATACATAGGCATGTCAGACCCGATCCAGATGCTTATGGTTCCCAGCTTGGTTTGAAACACTATTTAACGTTAAAATTTCCGAACAAAAACATATATGCAGTAGGAGAGTCAGAGCCTTCGTTAAATTTCATTGGAACTTTTGATGAAATTACAGATGAACTATACAAAGATGCACTAGTGATTGTTTGTGATACGGCTAATTCACCAAGGATTAGTGATGATCGTTTTAATAAAGGTCGTTCTTTAATTAAAATAGACCATCATCCTGCAGTAGATCAATATGGTGATATTAATTGTGTGGATGCACAAGCTTCATCTACAAGCGAAATTATCTTTGACTTTATTGCGCATTTTAATGACACAACTGTGATAGATGCATCTGTTGCACGTGTACTTTATTTAGGCATCGTTGGCGATACAGGTCGTTTCTTATTTAATAATACGACATCACATACGATGGAAGTAGCAAGTCAGTTACTAAAATATCCATTTAATCACAATGAAGAACTTAATAAAATGGGCGAAAAAGATCCAAAACTTTTACCATTCCAAGGGTATGTATTACAAAACTTTGAGTTAGATGAAAATGGATTTTGTAAAATAATCATTACGCAAGATGTACTTGAGCAGTTTAATATTGCAGCGAATGAAGCTTCATTATTTGTAAATGCGATTGCGGATATTCAAGGATTGAAAATTTGGATCTTTGCCGTTGATGAAGGTTCTGAAATAAGATGTCGCATTCGCTCAAAAGGTATTGTGATTAATGATATTGCAAGTGAATTTGGTGGCGGAGGTCATCCAAATGCATCAGGAGTTTCTGTTGCTGACTGGAATGAATTTAATTCATTAGCCGAAGCTTTAAATAATAAGTTGTAAGTATATAGGAGGTGTTTGCTGATGGTTACGCATTTAAATATTCATACAACATATGACTTGTTACATTCTAGTTTGAGAATAAAAGATGTTGTTGCTAAGGCCGCTAAAGAAGGGTACACTGCGCTAGCGATTACAGACACAAACGTCTTATACGGTTACCCACAATTTTATGACGCGTGTATTGCAGCAAATATTCATCCTATTTTCGGTATGACAATTTTTGTGACAGATGGTTTAGAATCAGTTGAAACTCTAGTGCTAGCGCAAAATGAGCAAGGCCTAAAAGATATGTTTAAGCTCTCTTCCGCTATAAAAATGAAAGAAAAAACTGAAACACCTATAGAGTGGCTGAAAAAATATCTACAGCATATTGTTGTTGTTTTTAAAGATGTATCATCGTTAAATGAAGCGATCGTAGCTGAATTTAGAGACGAAACACATGTTTATGTGAATCATACGAGTGAAGTCACATTAAACTTACCAATGGTTTGGGCGCAAAGTACGCGCTATCTGAACCAACAAGACGCTGATACGCTTACTGCGCTCGCTGCAATCAGGGATAATGCTAAATTAGATTTAGTGAGTGAACAACCTGATTATGATGCACATTTATACGAGCATAATGATTTGACTACACTTCAATTAAGTAAGGAAGTGTGGGATAACACAAATCAACTTGCAACAGTATGTCAGGCTGAAATGATATATCATCAGTCTTTGTTACCTAAATTTAAAACGCCGGATAATCAACAATCAAAAGATTATTTGTGGCAAATATTACAAGAAAACTTAGGCCAACTCAATTTAAGTCATAACAAATTTGAAACATATAAAGAAAGACTTGTTCACGAGTACCAAGTCATAACAGGCATGGGATTTGAAGATTACTTTCTTATTGTAAGTGATTTAATACATTATGCGAAAACACATGATGTATTGGTAGGGCCAGGTCGTGGTTCTTCTGCAGGGTCACTGGTGAGTTTTCTATTAAATATTACTACGGTTGATCCTATACAATATAATTTACTGTTTGAACGTTTTCTTAATCCGGAACGTGTAACGATGCCAGATATTGATATTGATTTTGAAGATACGCACAGAGATAAAGTTATTCAATATGTTCAAGAAAAATATGGGGATAATCACGTTGCAGGTATAGTAACTTTTGGTCATTTACTAGCTAGAGCAGTGGCTAGAGATGTTGGTAGAATTATGGGATTTGATGAGATTACTTTAAATGAAATTTCTAAATTGATTCCGCACAAGCTGGGTATAACATTGGATCAAGCATACGAACAAAATGACTTTAAACAGTTTGTACATCGAAATCATAGACATGAACGATGGTTTGAAATTAGTAAAAAATTAGAGGGTTTACCTCGCCATACTTCTACACACGCTGCAGGTATTATTATTAATGATCACCCATTATATGAATATGCACCGTTGATGTTAGGTGATACTGGATTATTAACACAGTGGACGATGACGGAAGCAGAGAGAATAGGCTTGCTGAAAATCGACTTCTTAGGGTTACGGAATTTATCTATTATTCATCAAATTGTGAAACAAGTAAAAAAAGACATGAATACACATATTGATATAGAGCAAATACCTTTTGATGATAGCAAAGTATTTCAATTGTTGTCACAAGGTGATACTACAGGTATTTTCCAACTAGAATCAGATGGTATTAGAAGTGTATTGAAAAAATTACAGCCTGAACATTTTGAAGATATTGTTGCCGTGACGTCTTTATACAGACCGGGTCCTATGGAAGAAATCCCTACCTATATTGCGAGAAGACATAATCCATCGAAGGTGCAATATTTGCATAGTGATTTGCAACCGATATTAAGTAACACCTATGGCGTTATCATCTATCAAGAGCAAATTATGCAAATTGCCAGTAAGTTCGCAAACTTTAGTTATGGAGAAGCGGATATTTTAAGACGTGCAATGAGTAAAAAGAATCGAGCTGTATTAGAAAGTGAGCGTCAACACTTTGTGAATGGTGCTTTAAAAAACGGCTATGATGAAAGTTTAAGCAAGCAAATATTTGATTTGATTCTAAAATTTGCAGACTATGGCTTTGCGCGTGCCCACGCTGTAAGCTACTCTAAAATTGCTTATATCATGAGCTATTTAAAAGTACATTATCCTAACTATTTTTACGCTAATATTTTGAGCAATACTATCGGAAGCGAGAAAAAGACAGCGCAAATTATTGATGAAGCCAAACATCAATCTTTAAACATTTTAACGCCGAATATTAATCAAAGTCATTGGTTTTATAAAGCAACCAAGCAAGGTATCTATTTATCAATTGGTGCAATTAAAGGTGTAGGTTATCAGAGTGTTAAGTTAATCGTTGATGAACGCATAACGAACGGCCATTTTAAAGACTTTTTTGATTTTACAAGAAGAATTCCTAAAAGGATTAAATCCAGAAAATTACTTGAAGCACTCATATTAGTAGGGGCTTTCGATACCTTTGGAAAAAACCGTGCTACGTTACTACAGTCAATTGATCAAGTGCTTGATAGCTCATCTGATATTGAACAAGACGGCTTTATATTCGATGTATTAACACCTAAAGCAACATATGAAGACAAAGAGGAATTGCCAGATAAAGTATTGAGTGACTATGAAAAAGAATATTTAGGCTTTTATGTTTCAACGCATCCTGTCGAAAAAGCGTTTGAACAAAAGCAATATCTTGGCATATATAAACTTACTAATGCACGAGATAATCACCCGATTTTTGTTCAAATTGATAATATTAAACGTATACGTACCAAAAACGGTCAGAATATGGCTTTTGTAACACTAAATGATGGAATTAATAGTTTGGATGGCGTCGTTTTTCCAGAAGTATTCAAAAAATATGAAACAGATTTGAAAACGAATGAGACATTTATCATAAAAGGTAAATTTGAAAATAGAAATAATAAAAAGCAGCTTATTATTAATCAAATAGAGTCAGTTAATGCATTTGAAGTTAAGGTATTTGAGCATGCCAAACAAATTGTAATTAGAAACCTCAGCGATGAAACAGAATTAAAACAATTTTTAACACAAACTGAAAATAGCAATTATATTCCTGTTAAGTATTTTCAAGAAGAACAAAATAAGTTCAAAATTATAGGTTATATTACACGAGATAACGACTTATTAAATACATTTATTCAACGATTTTCCCCTTGGGATATAAGAATTATTTAACTTTAATAGCGTTATGAACTATGGTATAGTAAACTGATGGTTAAGCATAAACTTGCCGTCAGTTTTAATTTTAACTAAATTAAAGATAAGAATTATTTAATGTCAAATCAATCTATATATTTTTATTACAAATATTAACTGTATAAGTGAAATCGACATCTTGTTAGCATTATCATTTGTAATTTAAGTTAGATTGTAATAAAAATATATATGAACTGATTTTTATACTAGTTGGATGTAAAGGGGTAGATTTACATGACATTGAGAGACGAAGCATTAGAAATGCATAGACGAAACCAAGGAAAGTTGGAAGTGACGCCTAAGGTCCAAGTTACCAATAAAGAAGAATTAAGCTTAGCTTATTCACCAGGTGTTGCAGAGCCTTGTAAAGAGATACATGAAGATTCTAGAAAAGTTTTTGAGTATACCATGAAAGGAAATACTGTTGCTGTTGTAACAGATGGTACAGCTGTTTTAGGATTAGGTAATATTGGTGCAGAAGCGAGTATCCCAGTAATGGAAGGGAAAGCAGTACTATTCAAAAGTTTTTCTGGTATCGATGGTGTACCTATTGCATTAAACACTACAGATACAGATGATATAGTTAATACTGTGAAATTATTAGAACCGAATTATGGTGGCATTAATTTAGAAGATATTTCAGCCCCACGCTGTTTTGAAATTGAGGAGCGTCTAAAAAAAGAAACTAAAATACCAGTATTTCACGATGATCAACATGGTACAGCAATAGTAACCGTAGCCGGAATGATTAATGCCTTAAGAATAGTGGATAAAGATTTATCAGATATTAAGGTTGTTCTTAATGGCGCCGGTGCAGCAGGTATGGCTATCGTTAAATTATTATATTCTTATGGTGTTCGAGATATGATTATGTGTGATTCTAAAGGTGCTATTTTTGAAGGACGCGCTTTCGGTATGAATGATACAAAAGCATATGTTGCTAAGTGGACTAATAGAGATAAAATTGAGGGTAACTTAAATGATGTCATCAGAGATGCTGATGTATTTATAGGCGTTTCTGTTGCAGATTTATTAACAAAAGAAATGGTTGAATCTATGGCTGATAATCCAATTATCTTTGCTATGGCAAACCCTAACCCAGAAATTCAGCCAGATGTTGCAAAAGCAGCAGGTGCAAAAGTTATAGGCACAGGCCGTTCAGATTTTCCAAATCAAATTAATAATGTCTTAGCATTTCCAGGTATATTTAGAGGTGCTTTAGATGTAGAAGCAACACAAATTAATGAAGCAATGAAACAAGCTGCGGTTGAAGCAATTGCTAATTTAATTAATCCAGAAGAATTGAATCCTGATTATTGTATCCCTGGTCCATTTGACAAACGCGTAGCACCGTCAGTCGCAAGAGAAGTTGCAAAAGCAGCGATGGAGTCTGGCGTTGCTAGAAATGATATGGATCCAGATGAAATTTATGAAAAGACAATGAAATTAACAGACTTAGATAAATAATATTCGTTTATCCTGAATTCAATACGTGACTAACAGTTAAGTATTGAGAAAGGTTGCGATATTTATGTGGAGGTTTACCAATGTTTAAAGATTTTTTCAATAGAAGCAGTAAAAAGAAAAAGTACGTGACCGTATCGGATTCAAAACAAAGTGATGTTCCAGCAGGTATTATGACGAAATGTCCTAAATGTAAAAAAATTATGTACACGAAAGAATTAGCTGAAAACTTAAACGTTTGCTTTAACTGTGATCATCATATTGCACTTACAGCCTATAAACGCATTGAAGCTATTTCTGATGAAGGTACATTTAAAGAATTTGATAGAGGTATGACCTCTGCAAATCCATTGGACTTCCCAAGTTATGAAGAAAAAATCCAAAAAGATCGACAAAAAACTGAGCTGAACGAAGCAGTGGTAACTGGAACTGCAAATTTAGAAGGTATAAGTTATGGTGTTGCTGTCATGGATGCTAGATTTAGAATGGGCAGTATGGGATCTGTAGTAGGCGAAAAAATTTGTAGAATTATTGAGCATTGTATTGAAAACCGTTTGCCATTTATTTTATTTTCAGCAAGTGGCGGTGCAAGAATGCAAGAAGGTATTATATCGTTAATGCAAATGGGTAAAACAAGTGTGACACTGAAGAAACATGCTGATGCGGGGTTATTGTATATTTCATATATTACTAACCCAACTACAGGTGGTGTTTCTGCAAGCTTTGCTTCTGTAGGTGATATCAACCTTAGTGAACCAAAAGCGTTAATTGGATTTGCTGGAAGACGTGTCATTGAACAAACAATAAATGAAAAATTACCAGATGATTTCCAAACTGCAGAATTTTTATTAGAACATGGCCAATTAGATAAAGTAGTACATAGAAAAGAAATGAAAACAACGTTATCTAGTATCCTAAAAATGCACCAAGAGGTGAAAACAAATGCTTGATTTTGAAAAGCCGCTTTTTGAAATAAAAAATAAAATTGAATCATTAAAAGAATCGCAAGAAAAGAATGATGTAGATCTACAAGAAGAAATTGATATGCTTGGAGCATCTTTAGAGAGAGAGACTGAGAAGGTATATACAAATCTTAAACCTTGGGACCGCGTTCAATTAGCACGTTTACAAGAAAGACCTACATCTTTAGATTACATACCTTATATATTTGACTCATTCATGGAACTTCATGGTGATAGAAATTACAGAGATGACCCTGCAATGATTGGTGGCATTGGTTATCTAAATGGTCAAGCAGTTACTGTAGTTGGGCAACAACGTGGTAAAGATACCAAAGATAATATTTATCGTAATTTCGGGATGGCGCATCCAGAAGGTTATAGAAAAGCAATTAGATTGATGAAACAGGCAGAAAAATTCAATCGACCTATTATTACTTTTATCGATACTAAAGGTGCTTATCCAGGTAAAGCAGCAGAAGAACGTGGACAAAGTGAGTCTATTGCTAGAAACTTAGTTGAAATGGCTTCGTTAACAGTACCAGTCATTTCTATTGTTATTGGTGAAGGTGGTAGTGGTGGAGCCTTAGGTTTAGGTATTACAAATCGCATATTGATGCTTGAAAATAGTACATATTCAGTTATTTCGCCTGAAGGTGCTTCTGCATTGTTATGGAAAGATAGCAATCTTGCAAAAATTGCTGCAGAAACAATGAAGATTACTGCTGAAGATTTACGTGAGCTCAATATAGCTGATGATGTAATTAAAGAACCATTAGGTGGAGCGCATCATGATGTTGAAATCCAAGCGCAAAATATCAAAAAAGGATTTGAATATCATTTATCAAAACTTAGTCAGCTAACTAAGCAACAACTTGTTGATGACCGATATGCAAAATTTAGAAATATTGGCGCATATCACGAGTAATGATTATAGTCTAGGGCATAAAGTCATGTCTCAGCTTCAATTGTTAAATTGACAATAGCTGATCGAATTGAAAATGTGTTTATATTAAACTTTTAAAGAACTACTTTTTCATTTATGAAAACGAGTAGTTCTTATGCAAGAGATTCTACTCTTGTATTCTTTTTTCTAATCAGGCTTGTGGGGCAGGGTTATGAAATCAAATTTTGATTTCTGTCCTGCTCCTTTATTATGTCTTAATTTATTTAAAAAATAAATATATTGTTTAAGAAATATAATTTAAAGGTAAATACAAAAGAGCGCTCATATCATTTTTGCTGAGAAATTTTAGTAAACGCTTACTATTTATAATTTAATAGCTTAGATTACTTTAAAACGTTTACATTCGGCACAAAGCCTTATTTTAATGGCACCATTGTATAATTTATGGTATTTTTAGAATAAGAAATACATGTTAGAAAGGTTTGTCGTCATGAAAAAAATTGCAGTGTTGACAAGTGGTGGAGATTCTCCAGGCATGAACGCAGCTGTAAGAGCTGTAGTTAGAAAAGCGATTTTTAATAACATTGAAGTCTATGGTGTTTACCAAGGCTATCAAGGTTTATTAAACGATGATATCGAAAAGCTTGAACTCGGTTCTGTAGGGGATACAATTCAACGCGGAGGCACTTTTTTATATTCAGCAAGATGTCCTGAATTTAAAGAAGTAGAAATGCGTAAAAAAGGTATAGAAAACTTACGGAAAAGAGGAATCGAAGGCCTTGTAGTTATCGGAGGAGACGGTAGTTACAGAGGCGCGCAACGTATAAGTGAAGAATGTGAAGAAATCCAGACAATTGGAATACCTGGTACTATTGATAATGATATTAATGGTTCAGATTTTACAATTGGATTTGATACAGCATTAAACACTATTATTGATTGCGTTGATAAAATCCGTGATACGGCATCGAGTCATGCTAGAACCTTTATTATAGAAGTTATGGGACGTGATTGTGGAGATTTAGCATTATGGGCAGGGATGTCTGTAGGTGCAGAAACAATTATCGTTCCAGAGGTAGAAACAGACATTAAAGATGTAGCTGAAAAAATCGATAATGGTATTAAAAGAGGAAAAAAACATTCAATCGTTATGGTTGCAGAAGGTTGTATGTCTGGAGAGGCTTGCGCACAAGAGTTAACTAAGTATATTAATGTTGATGCGCGTGTCTCTGTATTAGGTCATATCCAACGTGGTGGCAGCCCAAGCGGAGCAGATCGAGTGTTAGCGTCACGCTTAGGTGGTCACGCAGTAGATTTATTATTACAAGGAAAAACTGCTATCGGTGTAGGTATCCGTAATAATGAGTTAACTGATACACCATTTGAAGAAATATTTAGATCTGATCAACATGAGTTTGATTATGAAACTTATGAATTAACAAATGAATTATCTATATAAAATACTTGGAGGCATTATTAATGAGAAAAACTAAAATTGTTTGTACTATTGGACCAGCGTCAGAATCGGAAGAAATGCTTGAGAAATTAATGAAAGCCGGAATGAACGTTGCACGTTTAAACTTTTCACATGGTGATCATGCAGAACATAAAGCAAGAATTGACTCGATTCGTAAAGTATCTAAAAAATTAGGTAAAACTGTTGCAATTTTACTTGATACTAAAGGACCTGAAATTCGTACACATAGTATGAAAGATGGCGGTATAGAACTTAAAAGAGATACTGAAGTCATTGTAAGCATGACAGAAGTAGAAGGTACACCTGAAAAATTCTCAGTAACTTATGATAATTTAATCAATGATGTAGAAGAAGGTTCATATATTTTATTAGATGATGGTTTAATTGAATTACAAGTTAAACGTCTTGACAAAGATAAGGGCGAAGTTGTTTGTGATGTATTAAACACTGGTGAATTAAAAAACAAAAAAGGTGTTAACTTACCAGGTGTTAAAGTGAATTTACCTGGTATCACTGAAAAAGATGCAGAAGATATTAATTTCGGTATTAGCGAAGATGTTGATTTTATCGCAGCTAGTTTCGTACGTCGTCCAAGTGATGTACTAGATATCCGTAAATTACTTGAAGCACAAAAAAATACAACAATCAGCATTATACCTAAAATTGAAAACCAAGAAGGCATCGATAATATCCAAGGTATCCTTGATGTTTCAGATGGTTTAATGGTTGCTCGTGGTGATATGGGTGTTGAAATTCCTCCAGAATCAGTGCCTATGGTGCAAAAAGATTTAATCAGACAATGTAATAAATTAGGTAAACCGGTTATCACTGCGACTCAAATGCTTGATTCTATGCAAAGAAACCCCCGTGCTACACGTGCTGAAGCAAGTGATGTTGCCAACGCAATCTATGATGGTACAGATGCTGTAATGCTTTCTGGTGAAACAGCTGCCGGACTTTATCCTGAAGAAGCAGTTAAAACAATGCGTAATATTGCAGTTTCTGCTGAAGGCGCACAAGATTATAAAAAATTACTATCTGACCGCACGAAATTAGTAGAAACGTCACTTGTTAATGCAATTGGTGTTTCAGTTGCACATACAGCATTAAACTTAAATGTAAAAGCAATTGTTGCTGCTACAGAAAGTGGTTCAACTGCACGTACGATTTCTAAATATCGTCCGCAATCAGACATTATTGCAGTAACACCTAATCCAGAAACTGCACGCCAATGTGCGCTAGTATGGGGGATTCACCCAGTAATCAAAGAAGGACGTAAAACTACAGATGCATTATTAAACAATGCTGTAGCTACTGCAGTTGAAACAGAAAAAGTTCAAAACGGTGACTTAATTATCATCACTGCTGGTGTTCCTACAGGTGAAAAAGGTACTACTAACATGATGAAATTACATTTAGTAGGAGATGAACTTGCAAAAGGCCAAGGTATTGGTAGAAATTCAGTTGTTGGCCAAACACTTGTTGTTAATAATGCAAGTGAGTTAGAAGGTAAAGATTTATCTGAAACTATTATAGTAACTTCTTCAGTAGATGAAACACTTGTACCTTACATTGAAAATGCAATTGGTTTAATCACAGAAGAAAATGGCATCACTTCACCAAGTGCAATTATTGGTTTAGAAAAAGGTATTCCTACAGTTGTTGGTGTTGAAAACGCAACTAAAGAAATACAAAATGATGTTTTAGTTACTATTGATGCAAATCAAGGTAAAATTTTTGAAGGTTATGCTAACGTTTTATAATAGATTTACAAATATAAAATAATAGGCAGTTGTAACTTCCTATTTAAAACATTAGAAACCGGGATGTACATCCTAGAAGAAATTGAGAGTTAATTGAATTTTAAATTCAGTTAACTCTCTTTTTTAATATCAATTCAATGTTATATAAACTAAATAAGTATTCATGACTCCAATTATAATAAAACTATCCATACACATTGGTTCGCAAGTAATGTGTATGGATAGTTCACTTTGTAAGTACGCTTTTATGTATCCTGCATATGTGCAACTTTTTTATATCTTAAGTACATTAAACTTAAGGCAACGAACCAAATTGGTGTTAAAAATACTGCTGTTCTCGTAACTTCGTTTACGAATAATAAACAAAATACTAACAAGAAGAATAGTAAGATGAGATAACCCATATATTTACCGCCTGGTAATTTAAAACTAGCTTGTTTGTGAGCTTCTGGGTTACGTTTAGTATAATTGATATACGCAACAATGATTAATGTCCAAACAGCTAAAAACAACACTGTAGATACAGTAGTGATATAAGTAAATACGAGTGTCGCATTCGGTACAATATAATTTAATAAAGCTGCGATCATTAGCAAAGCACATGAGACAAATATTGCAATGTGCGGAACGCCATTTTTATTTGTTGATGCAAAATAAGGTGGCGCTTGTTTTTGATTAGAGAGACCAAAGAGCATACGACTGTTAGAAAAGATGCCGCTGTTACAAGAAGATGCCGCTGCAGTTAACACAACGAAATTAATAATACCTGCTGCAAACGGAATGCCGATTAAAGCGAACAATCTCACAAATGGACTTTCATCGGGATTTATAGCATTCCATGGGATGATTGACATGATCACAGCTAATGCACCTACATAAAAGACTAATATACGTAAAGGTACACTATTAATTGCTTTAGGTAAGGTCTTAGTCGGATCTTTTGTTTCGCCTGCAGTAACGCCTATTAATTCGATACCCACAAATGAGAACACAGCCATTTGGAATGACATTAAAAATCCATTTACTCCTTTAGGGAATATGCCATTATTATATAAATTAGATAATGAAGCATGTCCAAATTGTGTGTCATAGGCCATAATAATCATAATTGCACCGACAATAATCAATGCGAGAATCGTTACAATTTTAATGATTGCAAACCAAAATTCTAATTCACCAAAGAGTTTAGCACTTAATAAATTAAGTGACATAAGTACAAGTACACAGAACAAAGCACTAATCCAATTTGGAATGTGTGGAAACCAAAAGCTTACATATTTAGCAACCGCAGTTACCTCGGCCATACCAGTAATAATCCAACATAACCAATAAGTCCAGCCAGTCACAAAACCTGCAAATGAACCAATGTATTGATTCGTGACGTCTGCGAAAGATTTGAAATTAGTATTTGTTACAAGCATTTCTCCTAAGCCACGCATAAACATAAATAGCATAAAACCAATGATGATATATGTTAGTAAAATAGAAGGGCCAGTTAAAGCAATCGTCTGACCAGCTCCTAAAAACAGCCCAGTACCAATTGCGCCACCAATTGCAATTAGTTGGATGTGCCGGTTACTGAGTTCTCTCTGTAATTCATTGTTTGACATAATCTGCTACTCCTTCATTTTGTCGTTTTATTATTATGCAACTGTCTCTAAAATATTACAACTGTTTTTTAACTGAATCATAAAAAATTAAAGGATAAAACTACATTAATAATTAGTTATTAAAAATGATAACCAAATGAAAAGCTATAAAAATTGAACTGTAAGGCTTTCCATACTAAAATGAAGTTATAACACTGTTCCATGTCGTGGCGTGTTTAAGGGTATATAAACAAATACTTATTTCTAGTGTTTTGGTAAGAGGATTAAACTTTAAATATTCACAAAAGAGACAAAATTGGATATAATGGTTAATGAAAGCCATTTCATAACGAAATAGAAAAGGGGAATTTATATATGGCAGAGTTACAAAAAGGTTTAGAAGGGGTAATTGCATCTCAAACTAAAGTAAGTTCTATCATTGATAGTCAGTTAACATATGCAGGTTATGATATTGATGATTTAGCTCAAAATGCTGAGTTTGAAGAAGTTGTCTTCTTATTATGGCACTACCGATTACCTAATGAAGAAGAATTAAAAGAATTAAAAGAAAAGCTTTTTGAATACATGACACTAAATCCTAGAGTGTATAACCACTTTAAAGAATACGCTACTAGTAATGTGCATCCAATGACAGCGTTGAGAACTTCTGTGTCTTATATTGCCCATTTTGATGAACATGCTGAAACTGAAAGTGATGAACAAACAATGGAACGTGCGATACGTATTCAAGCTAAAATAGCTTCTCTTGTTACGGCATATGCGAGAGTTAGAGAAGGTAAAGAAGTTGTGAAACCAAATAGTGATTTAAACTATGCAGGAAACTTCTTATACATGTTAAGAGGAGAATTACCTACAGATATCGAAGTTGAAGCGTTTAACAAAGCGCTTGTATTACACGCAGATCATGAGTTAAATGCCTCAACATTTACAGCAAGATGTGCTGTTTCATCATTATCCGATATGTATTCAGGTATTGTTGCTGCAGTTGGTTCATTAAAAGGCCCACTTCACGGTGGTGCAAATGAACGTGTCATGAGCATGCTAGCTGAAGTGAAATCAATTGATGAAGTTGATAATTACATCGATAAAAAAATTGAAAATAAAGAAAAAATTATGGGCTTCGGGCACCGCGTATATAAAGATGGTGACCCAAGAGCGAAATACTTAAAAGAAATGAGTAGAAAAATCACAGCAGAAACAGGTCAAAGTCAATTATTTGATATTTCTGTTAAAATTGCTGATAAGATGAAAGAAGAAAAAGGCTTAATAGCCAATGTGGATTTCTTTAGTGCGACAGTTTATCATAGTATGAACATTGAGCATGATTTATTCACTCCAATTTTTGCAGTAAGTAGAACTTCTGGTTGGATTGCACATATTTTAGAACAATATAGAGATAATAGAATTATGCGTCCAAGAGCTGAATATATTGGTGAAACAGATAGAAAATATGAACCGATAGAAAAAAGATAATAAGTTTAATCATTTTTCACAATTTTTATTGTGAAAGTGAATGTATAAACAATATTTTTCGGAAAAATATTTAATAAACAAAAACAAAACACGGAGGTTTTTTTACATGTCAGGACAAAAAATAGTAAAATCACAAGAAGGTTTAACAGTACCAAATAATCCAATTATTCCATTTATTATTGGTGATGGTATTGGACCAGATATCTGGAATGCGGCTAGCAGAGTAATTGATGCTGCTGTTGAAGAAGCTTATAGCGGTGAAAAGAAAATCGAATGGAAAGAAGTATTAGCTGGACAAAAAGCTTACGATGAAACTGGCGAGTGGTTGCCTAAAGAAACACTTGATACAATTGATGAATATTTAATTGCAATTAAAGGTCCTTTAACAACACCAATTGGTGGCGGTATCCGTTCACTTAACGTCGCGTTACGTCAAGAATTAGATTTATTTACATGTCTACGTCCAGTACGTTGGTTCCAAGGCGTGCCTTCACCAGTTAAACGTCCTGAAGATACTGATATGGTTATTTTCCGTGAAAATACTGAAGACATTTATGCTGGTATTGAATTCCAAGAAGGCACACCTGAAGTTAAGAAATTAATTGAATTCTTACAAAATGAAATGGGTGCTAAAAATATTAGATTCCCAGAAACATCAGGTATTGGTGTGAAACCAGTCTCTAAAGAAGGTACAGAACGTTTAGTGCGTGCTTCTATACAATATGCTTTAGAAAATAATCGTAAATCATTAACATTAGTGCATAAAGGTAATATTATGAAATTTACTGAAGGTGCATTTAAACAATGGGGTTATGATTTAGCACATAACGAATTTGGTGATAAAGTGTTTACTTGGCAACAATATGATGAAATTGTTGAAAAAGAAGGTAAAGACCAAGCAAACGAAGCGCAAGAAAAAGCAGAAAAAGAAGGCAAAATTATCGTTAAAGATTCAATTGCTGACATTTTCTTACAACAAATTTTAACACGTCCGTCAGATCATGATGTAGTAGCTACAATGAACTTAAATGGTGACTATGTATCTGATGCATTAGCAGCGCAAGTTGGCGGCATTGGTATTGCACCTGGTGCAAACATCAACTATGAAACGGGTCATGCGATTTTTGAAGCTACCCACGGTACAGCTCCAAAATACGCTGGATTAAACAAAGTTAACCCGTCATCTGAAATTTTAAGTGCAACATTAATGTTAGAACACTTAGGATGGCAAGAAGCTGCAGATAAGATTACTGAATCAATTGAAAAAACAATTGCTTCTAAAGTGGTAACTTACGACTTTGCCCGTTTAATGGATGGTGCTAAAGAAGTTTCTACTTCTGAATTTGCAGATGAACTTATTAAAAACATCAAATAATATAAATTAGTATAGAATTTTTAATGTTTCAAATTAAAGATTTGTTCAAACTGCCACGATTGTCTTAGGATGTCGTTGGCAGTTTTTTTACGTGCTTTTGAGTTTTAACTCTAAGTAGTAATCATCGACTATGATTTTATTGAAACTTTGTGTATTTCATATATGACGGGCGAATCAAAATAATAATAGCAACAAATACATATATATATATATTATGATGTAAATTGTAAATTTTTATGTACGATTTAATGTATATTTTCACTATTAATTTTAATGAATTGGTTATTTCCAACGATATAAGTGTTCATGTTATTAATTAAATGTTAAGATTTTGTTAACGCATGAATTTTTTTTGAAAAAGTGAAATGAAACAAATAGCTCAACAGATTGTTTACAACAGCATTACATTAGCTTCATGAATACTTAACGTCTTCGTATATTATAGTCATTGTAAAATTTATGTGAAAAGAATTTAAAGTATGTTATTTTTATTAAAATGTAAGTTATAATTAATTTGTAAACACAAATATGGAGGTATACTATGTCACAAAAAGTACTTGTAGTAGATGATGAGCAATCAATCGTAACCTTATTAAAATATAATTTAGAGCAAGCTGGATATATAGTGGATGTAGCTTATGATGGCGAAGAAGCATTGGAGAAGGTTAATGCTACAAACCCCGAATTAGTTGTGTTAGATGTCATGCTTCCAAAAAAAGATGGCATAGAAGTTTGTAAGACAATTCGTACTGATAAAAACCTTGTACCTATCTTAATGCTAACAGCTAAAGATGATGAATTTGATCGTGTATTAGGATTAGAACTTGGTGCAGATGATTATATGACTAAACCATTTTCACCAAGAGAAGTAGTAGCAAGGGTTAAAGCTATTTTAAGAAGATCTGCGATGGTCACAGAAGCAGCTCAAATTGAAAATGATGAAGATGATATAGTTATTGGCTCAATCAGAATTAGACCAGAATATTTTGAAGTGTATAGAGAAGATGAATTATTAGAATTAACACCAAAAGAATTTGAACTGTTATTATATCTTATCGAAAGACAGGGTAGAGTAATCACACGTGAACATATGTTAAATTCAGTATGGAACTATGAATTTGCGGGTGACTCTAGAATTGTGGATGTACATATAAGTCATTTAAGAGATAAATTAGAAGAAAATCCAAAACAACCTAAACTTATCAAAACAGTGCGAGGTTTAGGATATAAGTTGGAGAGACCTAAGGTTTAATGTTGAAGTTTCATCACCGCCTTTTATTTTTATTATGTACCATCGTTATCATTAGTTTTATTATGCTGGGCGCAATCATAACACATGTTATTTATAACACGGTTACTACAGGTCAAGAAGGTGACCTAGAGCATCGTTCAGAGCATATCGTTAGTTTGTACAACCATGATAAAATAGCTGAGATTAAAGATATTGCTGAAAGTGAAAAACTTACTGTAATCATTGAAAAAGGTAACGATGTCTTGTTGTCCACAAAACAAGGAACTGAGATAAATGAAGATATAAAAAATGAAGCTATTCCTTCGAAACTAATTTATGATAAAGTAGCCGATGATCGAAGATATACATTCAAAACTTCAATCAAAGATAAAGACGTTTTGATTAGCGGCGTAAATAATGAAATCTTGCAATTACAAATTGAAATGTGGAAATACACTGCTTTAATTGGTTTAATTGTTTTAGTAATTATTTTCTTTGTAGTGCGAAGTATCAATAGAACGTATATTAGGCCTATTAATGAAGTAACTTATGCCACGAACCTTTTGGCTGAAGGCTATTATCACGTGAGAGTGCCTGAGAGCAACGTAAAAGAGACGAGAGAGTTATTCGTTACTACAAATGAATTAGCTAGACGTTTACAACGTTTAAACCATAAGCAAAAGCTACAATCCAATAGGCTAAAAACAACTGTAGAAAGTATTCCGAGTTCCATATTAATGATTGATAAATATGGTGAAATTGTTGTAGCAAATAAAGCATATTATGAGTTGTTTACGCCTGAAGAGGCAGTAGAACATAAAAGTTATGTTGAGTTTATCGATGTTAAAATTCAAAAACTTATCGCTGATGCGTTTAAAGTAGAAAAACCAATCTATGATCAAGTCGAATTAACCATAGATCAAGTGCATCAGAAATATTTTGATACTGCTTGTGTACCAATTTTGTCGAAAACAAAGAAAAATTTATATGGTATGGTCATTGTTATGCACGATATCACAAATCTAAAGAAACTTGAAAATTTGCGTCGTGAATTTGTAGCGAATGTATCGCATGAATTGAAGACACCCATTACTTCAATAAAAGGATTTGCTGAGACATTACTAGATGGGGCGAAAAATGATGAACAAGCATTAGATGATTTTTTAAAAATTATTTCTAAAGAATCTGATCGCATCGAAACTTTAGTGTTTGATTTGCTAGATTTATCTCATGTCGAGCAACAATCTGAAATAGAAACAGAATATATCAGTTTGTCTGACATTGCTGAGATAACGATTAAAAGCATGCAGACGATTGCTGAAAGTAAAGAGATAACAATTATAAATGAAGTGACGCCTGATATTGTCATTGATGCAAATAATGATAAAGTTTCACAAGTTGTAATCAATTTATTGTCAAACGCAATTAGTTATTCTAAGCGATCGGATAAAGTCATTGTTCGTGTATATAAAGAGAGTAATAAACGTATACTAGAAGTACAAGATTTTGGTATTGGTATAAGTGAAGAAGATCAAAAACATATTTTTGAACGTTTTTATAGAGTAGATAAAGCACGCAGTAGAGATTCAGGTGGCACAGGCTTAGGATTGTCTATTACAAAACATATTATGGAAGCTCATAATGGGAGAATCAATGTGATTAGTCATCCAAACGAAGGCTCAACATTTAGGATTACATTTTTTGAAACAGATAAAGCATAGTTTAAATGAGCAATTCTTGTGAAATTTTAAATAGATAGTCGATCTAATTAACTTTAAGTTGTTAGGTCGACTTTTTATATTATTATGAAAAACAGAAGATATGTCGTATCAATACAGATAGAGTCATAATATATGATAAAATGATAAGTAAATATGTGTTGGAGGTTAAAACATTGAATAAATTAATCTTGGTTGATGGTAACAGTCTTAGCTTTAGAGCTTTTTATGCTTTACCATTGTTACAAAATAAAGCAGGAATCCATACTAATGCCGTATATGGTTTTGCGATGTTGCTTGAAAAAATTATAAAAGAAGAACAGCCTACACATTTCTTAGTTGCATTCGATGCTGGAAAAACAACGTTCAGACACTCACAATATAGTGAATATAAAGGTGGACGTCAAAAAACACCACCTGAATTAAGCGAACAATTTCCTTATATCAGACAATTATTAGATGCTTATCAAATTAAGCGTTATGAGATAGACAATTATGAAGCGGATGATATTATCGGTACGCTGAGTAAACAAGCAAACGAAGAAAAATTCCAAACGATTATCGTAACTGGTGACCGAGATTTAACACAACTTGCTACAGACGATGTGACAATCTATTACACTAAAAAAGGTGTGACAGACGTTGATCATTATACTCCGGAATTTATTGCCGAAAAATATGATGGTTTGGTTCCAGAACAAATTATTGATATGAAAGGCTTAATGGGTGACGCTTCAGATAATATTCCAGGCGTTGCAGGTGTTGGTGAAAAAACAGCAATTAAATTATTGAAACAATTTTCTAATGTGGAAAATGTTTATGAACACCTAGATGAAGTCTCTGGTAAGAAATTAAAAGAGAAACTTGAAAATAGTAAAGATGATGCTTTAATGAGTAAGGAACTTGCGACAATAAATTGTGAAAGTCCAATTGAAATATCTTTAAAAGAGACGAAGTTACAAGAAAACCCAGATACAAGCGATAAAATAGATTTGTTTAAAAAATTAGAGTTCAAACAATTGCTAGACCAAATAGATGTTGATGGCAGTAGCTCGAGTATTGAAGAAATGGAAATCAATATAGCAAGTGATTTTGAACAAGTTGATTTTAAAAACTTAACTGCTGCATCCATACATTTTGAGCTAGATGGTTCTAATTACTTAAAAGATGACATATTAAAATTCGCCTTATATGATGGCATACATCATGTTGTTATTGATGCACATAAGATGCATGATCATCCAACGCTTATTGCATGGTTAGAAGATAGCACTACAGAAAAGAATGTCTACGACGCTAAAAAATCCTATATCGTGGCTCATAGATTAGATATTGCAATCAAGCACATTGTATTTGATGTGATGTTAGCAAGTTATATTATTGATCCTTCACGTACAATAGACGACGTCAATTCAGTAGTTACGAATTATGGTCAATATTATGTACAACAAACTATCGCAATTTATGGTAAAGGTAAAAAAAGGCATATGCCTGAAGATGAAGTGTTGAATCATCATGTAGCAACAATTATAGAAGCGATTAGTGCGACAAAACCAAAAATGGTAGAGCAACTAAATGAATATAACCAAACAGATTTACTATATGATTTAGAATTACCATTGGCACGTATTTTAAGTGAAATGGAAGAAACAGGTATCTATACAGTTGCTAGTGATTTAAAAGAAATGGAAAGAGAAATTCAAACCAAATTAGATGTATTAATAAAAAATATACATGAAGCTGCGGGAGAATCATTTAATATCAATTCACCCAAACAACTAGGTGTTGTATTATTTGAAACACTAGAGTTACCTGTGATTAAAAAAACTAAGACAGGTTATTCTACAGCAGTAGATGTTCTAGAACAATTACAAGGTGAACATCCTATTATTGAGCATATCCTTGAATATAGACAACTTGCTAAATTACAGTCTACGTATGTAGAAGGCTTGCAAAAAGTAATTGCTGAGGATGATCGTATCCATACACGCTTTAACCAAACGCTAGCACAAACTGGTAGATTGTCATCTATTGATCCTAACCTACAAAATATACCTGTTCGTTTAGAAGAGGGCAGAAAAATTAGAAAAGCTTTCAAATCTACGGATGAAAACAATGTCATATTTGCAGCCGATTACTCGCAAATTGAATTAAGAGTATTAGCGCACATCACGCAAGACGAAAGTATGAAGCAAGCATTTATTAATGATGAAGACATTCACACAGCTACAGCTATGAAAGTATTCAATGTGCAACCAGATGAAGTTGATAGCACGATGCGTAGACAAGCGAAGGCAGTGAATTTCGGAATTGTCTATGGTATAAGTGATTATGGATTAAGCCAAAGTTTAGGCATAACAAGAAAACAAGCGAAACAATTTATTGATGACTATTTAGATAGTTTCCCTGGTGTTAAACAATATATGGAAGATATTGTTAAAGATTGTAAAACTCAAGGCTATGTTGAAACGTTATTACATCGTCGTAGATATATACCAGACATCACAAGTCGTAACTTTAATTTGAGAGGTTTTGCAGAAAGAACCGCAATGAATACACCAATTCAAGGAACAGCCGCAGATATTATTAAATTAGCCATGGTTAATTTTGCAAATGAAGTTAAAGATACCGATTTCCACGCACAACTATTATTACAAGTGCATGATGAATTAATTTTTGAAGTACCTAAAGAAGAAGTAGAAGCATTTGAAAAATTCATTGAAAAGATTATGGACAATGCGATAGAGTTAGACGTACCATTAAAAGTTGAATCTAGCTATGGTCAAACATGGTACGATGCAAAATAGAAAGAGGGTATTATATTGCCTGAGTTACCAGAAGTAGAACATGTAAAAAGAGGTATTAAACCTTTTGTTAAAGGACAAACAATTGAATCAGTTACTTTTTCTGACAAAGTGCATGAAGGTAAAGCAAATCAACGGGAAACGATAATTAAAGGTTTAGCATTAGATACCTTTAGGCGTTTTACTGAGCATTTTACGATTAATGATATAGATAGAAGAAGTAAGTATATCGTTTTCTATTTAGAGAAAAACGGTGAAGAAAGAATACTCATTAGCCATCTTGGTATGGCTGGTGGTTTCTTTGTTGTCGATAATATAGAAGATATTAGTGTTCCAAATTATCGTAAGCATTGGCATGTTATATTTAAATTGAATAATGATAAATTGCTTGTGTACTCTGATATTCGCCGCTTCGGTGAAATTAGAAATGTGCCATCGTTTGAGGCATATCCATCATTTTTAGAAATTGCACCAGAACCGTTTGGTGAAGAAGCAATGCCACATTACTTATCATGGTTTAATAAAAAACTATACCAAAATAAACCAATTAAGCAGATGATTTTAGATCACCGAGTCATTTCGGGTTGTGGAAACATTTATGCGTGTGAAGCTCTTTTCAGAGCAGGTATTCACCCAGCGCGTCTATCAAAAGATTTAAATAAGCAAGAACGGGAAATATTATTTTATTATGTTCGAGAAGTGCTAGAAGCGGGTATAAAATATGGTGGAACGAGCATATCTGATTACCGTCATGCAGACGGTAGTACAGGAACGATGCAACTACATCTTAATGTTTATAAACAAAAGATATGTAAGGTATGTGGAAGTGATATTGAAACACAAGTTATCGCAACGAGAAATAGTCATTTCTGTCCTACATGTCAAAAATAAAGGAAGAGTGATATTATGCCAAAAGTTATAGGGCTAACAGGTGGTATCGCATCAGGTAAATCTAGTGTTTCGGAATTATTAACCGTACATGGTTTTAAAGTCGTAGATGCGGACGTTGCATCACGCCAAGCAGTAGAAAAAGGTACCAAAGGGCTAGAGCAAGTTAAAGAAGCATTTGGAGAAGAAGCGATAGATGAAGATGGCAATATGAATAGATCATATGTAGGAGATGTCATATTTAATCATCCGGAGAAAAGATTGGAATTAAATCAAATTATTCATCCTATTGTTAGAGATATCATGGAAAAAGAAAAAGAAGCGTATCTTGAACAAGGTTATAACGTAATTATGGATATTCCATTATTATTTGAAAATGATCTACAAGATACTGTTGATGAAGTTTGGTTAGTATACACTTCTGAAAGCATACAAATTGATAGATTGATGGAACGTAATAATTTATCAATGGAAGATGCGAAAGCGCGTGTTTATAGCCAAATTTCAATTGATAAAAAACGTAGAATGGCGGATCATGAAATTGATAACCGTGACACGAAATTAGAATTGAAACAGAACTTAGAACAATTGCTTGTAGAAGAAGGTTATATTCACAATGATACTGAAGAAGAAGCGCAATAAATCAACTTTTTAAGTGAGTCTTCAAATGATGATTATAGTATGGTTGATTTCATATGCATTAGTATGGTTTAATAAGTATATTCTAAAGTACTACTCAACTTATAATTTAAGTTTGGGTGGTATTTTTTTAATATAAATTCAAATTATGAGGATAATCCTATTATGAAAAAGTCTCTTTAAGCTCATAGGTAAAGGGATTTTAAAATTTTTAAAATTTATTTTAGAAAACGCTTTCTTGTACTTTCATTTATGTTATACTATTTCCATAAAGTATAACACAAAAACAAGGGGTGCTTTGAATGACGACAAATATTGCAATTAATGGAATGGGTAGAATAGGAAGAATGGTATTAAGAATCGCTTTAAAAAATAAGGATTTAAATGTAGTAGCTATTAATGCGAGCTACCCACCGGAAACAATTGCCCACCTAATTAATTATGATACAACTCATGGTGCTTATGATTTAAAAGTAGAGCCTATAGAAAATGGGGTCAAAGTCGATGGCCATGAAATCAAACTTGTAGCAGAAAGAAATCCTGAGCACTTACCTTGGGAAGCGCTGAACATCGATATCGTTATAGAGGCTACAGGAAAATTTAATCATGGTGATAAAGCCGTTGCACATATCAATGCAGGTGCTAAAAAAGTATTGCTCACTGGCCCATCTAAAGGTGGAGAAGTCCAAATGATTGTCAAAGGCGTTAATAACGATCAATTAGATATTGAACAGTATGACATATTTAGCAATGCTTCCTGTACGACAAATTGTATTGGACCGGTTGCTAAAGTATTAAATGATCAATTTGGTATACAAAATGGTTTGATGACAACGGTTCATGCCATTACGAATGATCAAAATAATATAGATAATCCGCATAAAGATTTAAGACGTGCGCGTTCTTGTAATGAAAGTATTATTCCAACTTCAACAGGTGCTGCAAAGGCACTTACAGAAGTGATACCTGAATTAGATGGCAAATTACATGGCATGGCGTTAAGAGTGCCAACGAAGAATGTTTCGTTAGTCGATTTAGTTGTTGATTTAGATACAAATGTAACGGCTGAACAAGTTAACCGAGCATTTAAAGATAATGATTTAGGCGGTGTGATTGCAACTGAAGATGCACCTTTAGTATCCATGGACTTTAATACAAATCCAAATTCAGCAATTATTGATACACAAAGTACGATGGTTATGGGAGAAAATAAAGTCAAAGTGATTGCGTGGTATGATAACGAATGGGGCTATTCAAACAGAGTTGTAGATGTGGCTGAACAAATAGGTCAACTACTCAAAAATGATGTTGGTGCAGTTACAAATTAAAGTGAACAGTTATAGCAATTAATAATTATTTATTTGGTTCAATTCTAAGAAGGCGTAATAGCTTGATTGTACGTAATGATAATATAAAGTATTATGTATACTCCTTTTGAAGTGATGCACTTTGCTAGTGCTTACTTTGAAAGGAGTTTTCATTTTGTCAGTTAAACCTATATACTAAATGTTTGTAGTGAAAGACAATGAATAAATCACTTAGCATGTTACGCTGAATGTCAATGAGACACAGTAAGTATTTTAATTTTATCAATATTCGGCATGCAAGTGATATATAATCCTTAAAGGTTTAAGTTGTTATTATGTATCATAGTGATTCTTTTGTGACATACATATTTATAGTATAATAATAAGTAATCAAAACGAGAGGGTGATAATTCGATGAAATGCCCGAAATGTAATTCGACTCATTCTCGTGTTGTAGACTCTAGACATGCAGATGAAGTTAATGCGATTCGACGTAGAAGAGAATGTGAAAAGTGTAACACGAGGTTCACAACTTTTGAACATATAGAAAAAAGACCACTGATTGTGGTAAAAAAAGATGGCACGCGTGAACAATTTTCACGTGAAAAGATTTTAAATGGATTGGTTCGTTCATGTGAAAAAAGACCGGTACGTTATCAACAATTAGAAGATATTACGAACAATGTTGAATGGAAGTTACGTGATGAAGGACATGCAGAAATTTCTTCAAGAGAAATTGGAGAACATGTGATGAATTTGCTCATGCACGTAGACCAAGTATCATATGTAAGATTTGCATCTGTATATAAAGAGTTTAAGGATGTAGATCAACTATTACAATCAATGCAAGGTATTTTAGCTGGAAATAAACGGAGTGATTCTTAAATGGGGTTACAATCATATGATTATGGTTTGAGACCACATGATAATTTTACTGTTGTACGAAATTTCTATTTGAACAGTAAGCATCTAGAAATTTTAAATAGATTGTTTACACCAATGATTGGTGCAAATGCAATTGGTTTATATCATTATTTGAATCAGTTTGTAGAATATGAAACTGATTCTGTATTGACGCACTATATAATTATGAGTGAGTTAAAGATTAATTTACTAGAATTTAGAAAAGATATGGACTTATTAGAAGGTATTGGTTTAGTTAAAACATTGGTGAATCATGATGCTCAGCATTCGTCTTTTGTTTATCAGCTTGTCCAACCACCATCAGCAAAACAATTTTTCAGTGATCCAATGTTATCAGTGTATTTGTTTAGTGAAGTAAGCAAACAACGTTATCAACAATTGAAACGTCATTTTGAACATAAAACGCAGATTGACTTTAGTAAGTATCACGATGTGACACGCAATTTCACTGATGTGTTTAAAGTACCAAATAAGTCTTTAGAAAACGATACAAATGAAATCCAAAGTGAGACTGCATATGAAGGTTTAAACTTGTCACAAGTGCGCTTTGATTTTGAAACATTATATGATTTATTGCAAAATCATTTTATTAGCACAAAAATTATAGATAAAGAGGCAAAAGCTTTAATCACGCAAATCGCGACTTTATATGGTTTAACACCGGAACCAATGAAACGTATCATTTTAAAATCTATAACAACCGCACAAGAACTTTCGTTTGAAGAATTAAGAAAACATGCAAGAACTTATTATTTGATGGAACACGAACAACAAATGCCATCTTTAAATATAAAAACCAACAATTATGTAGATAACACGCCTCAAGTTGATCAAACTCAGAATAATAATCAAACGCAAGATGAGGATAAATCTGCTACTTGGCTCAAACAGTTAGAAGAAACAAGTCCAATAGATATGTTAGCGTCTTGGTCAGAATCAGAACCAACAACACAACAAAAATATATGATTGAAGAATTAGTAGAACGTGAACAATTGTCATTCGGTGTCATTAATATACTGTTACAATTTGTGATGTTGAAGGAAGATATGAAGCTACCTAAGACTTATATTTTTGAAATAGCGTCAAATTGGAAGAAAAAAGGTATCAAAACAGCTGAACAAGCGTATAATTACGCGATAAAAGTGAATCAACCTAAGACGGAAAACAAGTCATCTAAGCCTTATTATAAACAAAAACAACTAGCATCGAGAGAGATGACACCTAAATGGTTAGAAGAACGAGATAACAAAGTGGAAACTGACACGTCAAATAACAATGAAGATGATGAAAAATTGAAAAATGATAGAGAACAGTTTTTAAATCAACTTAAAGATAGATGGAAGGAGGACAAATAAATGAAACCTTTTAATCAAATTATGGGCGATTCAAACGACTTATCAAAAAAAATTGCCAAGATAAAAAAAGATGTCGTCAATGATCCAGACGTTAAACAGTTTCTAGAATCACATAAATCTGAGGTGACCAATGCGATGATAGATGAAGATTTGAATATTTTACAAGAATATAAAGATCAAGAAAAGCGTTATGATGGTCATAAATTAAAAGATTGCCCCAATTTTGTGACAGGGCATATCCCTGAGTTATATATCGAAAATAATCATATCAAAATTCGCTACTTACCTTGTCCTTGTAAAATTAAGCACGATGAAGAAAGGTTTAACAAACATTTAATCACGTCACACCATATGCAGCGTGACACACTAAATGCAAAACTTGAAGATATATATATGGATAGAAGAGATAGATTAGACGTCGCAATGGCTGCTAACCAAATTTGTGAAAAAATAACAAATAAAGAGACACAAATTAAAGGTCTATATTTACATGGCCCATTTGGTACTGGTAAATCATTTATCCTTGGCGCAATTGCTAATCAATTAAAAACTGAAAAAATACCATCTACAATTGTCTATTTGCCAGAATTTATACGTTCACTTAAAGGCGGTTTTAAAGACGGTACTTTTGAAACAAAACTCTCAAGAGTGAGAGAAGCAAATATACTAATGCTAGATGATATAGGCGCTGAAGACATTACACCATGGGCGCGAGATGAAGTTATTGGACCATTGTTACATTATCGTATGGTTCAAGAGTTACCTACATTTTTCAGTTCTAATTTAAGCTTTGAAGAATTAGAATATCATCTCTCTGTCACACGTGATGGTACAGAAAAAACAAAATCTGCAAGAATAATGGAAAGAATTAGAACGTTAACAACACCTTATTTCTTAGAAGGAAAAAATTACAGGAACGATTGAAATCTAAAATAAATGTTGTATAATAAAATTAAATCTAAATCACACGAAATGAAATAAAGACGAGATGAATAAACCGCTACTTCACAGAGAGCCAGTAACAGATGAGATACTGGTAAGTAAGTTTGTTCGTTACTACTTTATACTTGATGTTGTAATGAACATCCGGCTCAAGACCGTTATCTTACGTAGAGTAAAGTTATGTATATCAAATACATCATAACTTTAATTTAGGGTGGTACCGCGAAGACCTCGTCCCTTTTTAGGGATGGGGTCTTTTTGTTTTTGAGTCTAATTCAGTATAAACTTCATTTCATTTTGATTTAAGTGCTTGAATAAATAGGAGGGTTTTTATGGAGCAAATAAATATTAAATTTCCAGATGGCAATTCAAAGGTGTTTGATAAAGGTACAACTACAGAAGATATTGCACATTCTATAAGTCCAGGGTTAAGAAAAAAAGCTGTAGCAGGTAAATTAAACGGACAATTAATAGATTTAACTAGACCAATTGACGAAGATGGATCAATTGAAATCGTTACACCTGGTTCTGATGAAGCGCTAGAAGTGTTACGTCATTCTACTGCACATCTTATGGCACAAGCTTTAAAACGTCTATATGGTAATGTTCATTTTGGTGTTGGCCCGGTAATTGATGGTGGATTTTATTATGACTTTGATATGGAAGAAAGTATTTCATCAGATGATTTTGAAAAAATAGAAAAAACAATGAAACAAATTGTTAATGAAAACTATCCAATTGAACGTAAAGTCGTTTCGAGAGATGAAGCTAAATCATTTTTCTCAGATGATCCATATAAGCAAGAATTAATCGATGCTATTCCAGAAGATGAAAATGTGACTCTATACTCTCAAGGAGAGTTCACTGATTTATGCCGTGGTGTTCATGTACCATCTACTTCTAAAATAAAAGAATTCAAATTATTATCGACAGCTGGAGCGTATTGGCGTGGTAATAGTGATAATAAAATGTTACAACGTATATACGGTACAGCATTTTTCGATAAAAAAGAATTGAAAGCACATTTGAAAATGTTGGAGGAACGCAAAGAACGTGATCACCGTAAAATTGGTAAAGACTTAGAACTATTTGCTAACAATCCTTTAGTAGGTGCAGGCTTGCCACTTTGGTTGCCTAATGGTGCTACAATTCGTCGTGAAATTGAACGTTATATCGTAGATAAAGAAGTAAGTATGGGTTATGACCATGTTTATACTCCTGTAATGGCCAATGTTGATTTATATAAAACATCAGGCCACTGGGATCATTATCAAGAAGATATGTTCCCAACAATGAAATTAGATGAACACGAAGAAATGGTCTTAAGACCAATGAACTGTCCACACCATATGATGATTTATGCAAATAAACCCCATTCATATCGTGAATTACCTATTAGAATTGCTGAATTAGGTACTATGCATCGTTATGAAGCGAGTGGTGCGGTTTCTGGTTTACAACGTGTCCGTGGGATGACGCTAAATGATGCGCATATATTTGTACGCCCGGACCAAATTAAAGAAGAATTCAAACGTGTTGTAAATTTAATTGTTGATGTATACAAAGATTTCAACTTTGAAAATTATAAATTCCGTGTAAGTTATAGAGATCCTGAAGATAAAGAAAAATACTTCGATGATGATAACATGTGGAACAAAGCAGAAAGTATGTTAAAAGAAGCGGTAGACGAACTCGGTTTAGATTATGAAGAAGCAGTGGGCGAAGCTGCATTCTATGGTCCGAAACTTGACGTACAGGTTCAAACTGCAATGGGTAAAGAAGAAACATTATCTACTGCACAATTAGACTTCTTATTACCAGAAAAATTTGATTTAACTTATATCGGAAATGATGGCGAACAACATAGACCAGTCGTCATTCACCGTGGTGTAGTATCTACTATGGAACGTTTTGTTGCATTCTTAACTGAAGAAACAAAAGGCGCATTCCCAGCGTGGTTAGCGCCAAAACAAGTAGAAATCATACCCGTTAATGTTGATTTACATTATGATTATGCAAGACACATTCAAGATGAGCTTAAGTCTCAAGGTGTAAGAGTTGAAATTGATGACCGTAATGAAAAAATGGGTTATAAAATTAGAGAAGCACAAATGCAAAAAATACCTTACCAAATCGTTGTAGGGGACAAAGAAGTAGAAAACAATGAAGTTAATGTACGAAAATATGGTTCACAAGATCAAGAAACGCTTGAAAAAGAAGCATTCATTTGGAATTTACTTGATGAGATTAGATTGAAAAAACAAAGATAGTCTTGAAACTCTTGATGAAATCATGTATATTACAGAATAGTGAAGTTAGTTCACATTCATATTAAAATTAAATTTGAGTTAGAGGTTGCATTTTCAATGAGTAATTATTCAGAAGCCGGATGGGGCATATGTTGAATGAAAAAAGGTGAAGATGCCGAAACTTGTATTGTCCATTAACTATACAGGTTGGGTCAGTTATCGAAAGAAACTGGACTGTCACATACGTGATGTGCTACCTATATAAATGCTATTATTAAAATGGTTGCATATCTAATAGGTATGCAACCATTTTATTTTTAGCCAAATGATTATCATAAATACGTTAACGGGAAAGAGCGAAATTTATAATTGTTGTGTGATTTATATACTGAATTACAATGAAGTACTGCTCAAACTATAAATAGTATGAATCTTAATCATATAGTAAGTTAACCTCTATATTTAAGGAAGGGAAGCGTCTATGGCAAAACAAGTGAATCAAAATGATGGAGTACAAAGGGGTCTGAAAGATCGCCATATATCCATGATTGCAATTGGAGGTTGTATTGGGACTGGTTTATTTATGACTTCTGGTGGTGCAATACATGATGCAGGTGGTTTAGGTGCGCTTTTAGCCTTTGCAATCATTGGAGCGATGGTATTCTTCCTTATGACTTCACTAGGAGAAATGGCAACATATTTACCGGTGTCAGGATCATTTAGTACATATGCTACACGTTTTGTTGATCCGTCTCTAGGATTCGCATTAGGTTGGAACTATTGGTTTAACTGGGTAATTACAGTTGCAGCCGATGTTACGATTGCAGCACAAGTAATACAGTATTGGACACCAATGTCAGGTATTCCAGCTTGGAGTTGGAGTTGTTTATTCTTAATTATTATATTTGGACTGAATGCATTGTCTGTTAGAGTATTTGGCGAAAGTGAATATTGGTTTGCTTTGATTAAAGTAGTTACAGTAATTATCTTTATTGGTATCGGTTTATTAACAATAGTCGGTATCATGGGTGGAGAGTTTGTTGGTTTTGACACGTTCACTCAAGGTGGCGGTCCTATTTTAGGTGACGGCTTTAGCGGCAGTATCTTAGCGATTTTAGGTGTATTCTTAGTAGCAGGCTTCTCGTTCCAAGGTACTGAACTCATTGGTATTACAGCAGGAGAGTCAGAAAACCCAGAGCGCGCAGTTCCTAAGGCGATTAAACAAGTCTTCTGGAGAATATTAATATTCTATATTCTTGCAATTTTTGTAATCGGTATGTTGATACCATACGATAGCCCATCACTGATGGGTGGCGGAGATGATATTTCAACTTCACCATTTACACTTGTATTCCAAAATGCAGGGCTAGCATTTGCAGCTTCATTCATGAATGCTGTAATATTGACTTCGGTATTATCAGCAGGTAACTCAGGTATGTATGCTTCAACACGTATGCTATATTCAATGAGTAAAGACAAGCTTGCATACCCTATATTTGGTAAAACAAATAGAAGTGGTGTGCCATATGTATCATTATTTGCTACAGCAGTAGTAGTTGTAATTATCTTTGTACTACAACATTTAAGCGGTGATGCTTATGAATATATCGTTGCAGCAAGTGGTCTGACTGGTTTTATTGCATGGGTTGGTATTGCAGTCAGTCATTACAGATTTAGAAAAGCTTTTGATAAACAAAATTATGATAAATCAAAATTAAAATATAAAGCTAAATTATTCCCATTTGGCCCAATTTTTGCAGGAATCTTGTGTGTGCTTGTAATTATTGGACAAGATGTTGATTTCATCCAATCAGGAGAGTTTAATCTCAATAGATTCGTTATCACATATATGGGTATTCCAGTATTCTTAGCATTCTTCATTTATCATAAGCTACGTTATAAAACAAAAATAGTACCATTAGAACAAGTTGATTTAAGACAAAATGTTAAAATGGACGATAAATAATTAAAAATGCTATTGACTTGCTAATGAATTGTTGCTAAGATAGATAATGTTGAATACGAAACGAACCAAGTAGAAGCTCCCGCTTCTCACCTGTTGCGACACTAATAGTAGTTGGCAGGTCTATATACATACGACATTGTTGTGTGTAAAGAAGAGCGGGTATATTATATACTCGCTCTTTTTCTTGGGATAATTTCGTAAAAATCTTGGAGGTGTCAACCATAGCAAAAGATCAGACTCAAGTTAACGAAAAGATTCGTGCAAAAGAATTACGTTTAATCGGACATGACGGAGAACAGATTGGTATCAAATCTAAAGCAGAAGCGTTAGAAATGGCAGAGCGCGTAGAACTCGATGTAGTTATTATGTCGCCTAATGCTAAACCACCTGTTGCGAAAATCATGGATTATGGTAAGTACAAATTCGAACAACAGAAAAAAGAAAAAGAAATGAAGAAGAAACAAAAAGTTATTAACCTTAAAGAAATTCGTTTAAGTCCTACAATTGAGGAACATGATTTCCAAACTAAATTGAAGAACGGACGTAAATTCTTAGAAAAAGGCGATAAATGTAAAGTTTCAATTCGTTTCAGAGGGCGTGCTATTACGCATAAAGAAATAGGTCAACGCGTATTAGAAAAATTTGCAGAAGAATGTAAAGATATCGCTACAATTGGGCAAAGACCTAAAATGGATGGACGCCAAATGTTCATCATGCTTAACCCACTCAACGAAAAATAAAAAGATACTACAGGAGGAATTGAATCATGCCTAAAATGAAAACACACCGTGGAGCAGCAAAACGTGTTAAAAGAACTGGTTCAGGTAAATTAAAACGTTCTAGAGCTTTCACTTCGCATATGTTTGCAAACAAAACAACTAAACAAAAACGTAAATTACGTAAAGCTTCATTAGTGAGCAAATCAGATATGAAACGCGTTAAACAATTATTAGCTTATAAAAAATAAGTAACGACAGATAAAAAAAGATTGAAGATATTTTGAGGAGGAATTTATTATGCCACGTGTTAAAGGTGGAACGGTAACAAGAGCTCGTCGTAAAAAGACGATTAAATTAGCTAAAGGTTACTTTGGTTCAAAAAGAACTTTATATAAAGTAGCAAAACAACAAGTAATGAAATCAGGACAGTACGCATTCCGTGACCGTCGTCAAAGAAAACGTGATTTCCGTAGATTATGGATTACGCGTATCAACGGAGCTGCACGTCAACATGACATGAGCTATTCAAGACTAATGAACGGTTTGAAAAAAGCTGAAATCGATGTTAACCGTAAAATGCTTTCTGAAATTGCTATTTCAGATGAAAAAGCTTTCGGTGAATTAGTTGCTAAAGCTAAAGACGCTTTAAAATAATGCTCAAATAAAGAGATGTACAAATTTGTACATCTCTTTATTTTTGTATCGATTAACATTTTGATAAATAACTATCATTTGATAAAATGGCTAAGAAGTCATATATGAAGGAGAAACTTATGTCTAAATTTGATGAAATGATTACAGTTGTACCAAGAACAATTTTATTTAATAGTGAAAAGAATCAATTTAACGGTTTTCTTGATAAAAATTCTGAAAAGGGTCAAGATATCTTTGACGCACTTTCCAAGTATGAAATTAAGCGTCGCGGTGATATGGAAGAAGATCCGACATATAAACAATTGGTTTCTTATTGTATCTTAGAAAATGAGAATGATGAAATTTTAGTGTATGAACGTTTAGCAGGTGGTGGAGAATCACGTTTGCACGGTCAATCTTCTATAGGTGTCGGTGGACATATGAACGATGTTAAAGGTGCTGAATCTATCAATGAAGTATTGCGAATTAATGCACAAAGAGAACTTGAAGAAGAAGTAGGTCTGTCAGATAGTAAATCACAAAATTTAGCATACATAGGTTTTATTAATGATGATACTAATGAAGTTGGCGAAGTTCATTTAGGCGTAGTGTTTAAAATTAAAGTAAATAGTAATGATGTTGAAGCTAAAGAAACAGATACATTAAAAATAAAATGGGTGAACCAAAGCAAAATAGATAATTATGATGACTTTGAAACATGGAGTGCGTTAATATTACAGTCAATACAATAGAGGTGCTTAAAAATGTCTGATATCATTCCTTTTCCACGTTCAAAAGATAAACTAGTAAGAGAAATCAAACAATCTTTTAACAATAATGATTTAGATCAAATGTATGAACTGTTCGAAGATTTTGAAAAGCAATTTGAATTAGATGAGCAAATATCTCTATTGAAATGTGCCATGTTATACAAAATGGGGCATTATCTTGAACTGCGAGAAGAAGCTATCATTTTGCTCAAACAAGGTATTACCAAATATGATGACCTTATGGTTTATTACGTGAAAAGTTTGAACGGGTTAGGACAATATTTTGAAGTCGTTGAAGTTATCAATCAAATAATAGATGAAGTCAATGATCATAAAACGAGGATGGAGTTATTTCCATTAAAAGAATATGCCTTAAGCCAAATTGATAAACATAATGCGCACGCAGCAGAAATGCTCCGTGATTTTGAATCGTTATCACTACGTGAACAGATAAGTACAATCTTAACTTTAATAGATCATAATCAGTATCGTTATCAAGAAACAGTGGTAAATATTATTAATGAAATTGAACTTGCACCGAATGTTGTGAGTATAATGCTTGAATATTTACGCTTTGCCGGATACAATCAAAACATTCGCGTTCAGAAATTTGGTTATACAGTTGAAGTGAATCCAAATCATCTTTCTGGTCTTGAACAAACACTGTTTAAGATTAAGGTCATCCCAGAAGTCATTAAGCAAATGGAAGATGATGCGGCACAAATTGTAGAGGAAGCACTTCATCTGATGAACAATCATGCTATTCTACTCTATCCGATAGATATAGAAGGTATAGCACCTGAAAATGAATGGATTGAAGCTTATACAAACTATTTTAAGTCAATGTTAGGCTTAGAAAGTTTAGAAACAACTAATACTATTGTTAACTTAATTACTTCAATTGATATGCATGAATAATTAATCTTTAATTTTTTGGGTAATAAATAATAGTAGTAAAATAATAATAAAATTAATTTCAATTATTCATTCAATGTGATTTGTAAACTCAGTGTTTGTGTAGAGCATTGACGTATGATATAATAATGAAGTTGAAAAAATAAAATAGGATATTCATGGAGGTTTTTATACATGACAGCAACTTGGGAAAAAAAGGAAGGTAACGAAGGAGTTTTAACCGTTACAGTTCCAGCAGAAAAAGTAGACAAAGCAATTGATCAAGCTTTCAAAAAAGTAGTTAAACAAATAAACGTGCCAGGCTTCCGTAAAGGGAAAGTACCTCGCCAAATATTTGAACAACGCTTTGGCGTAGAAGCACTATATCAAGATGCCGTTGATATCTTATTACCAGAAGCTTATGGTGAAGCTATTGACGAAACTGGAATTAAACCAGTTGATCAACCAGAAATCAATGTAACTACAATGGAAAAAGGTAGCGATATGACATTCGAAGCGAGTGTAATAGTTGAACCTGAAATTGAGTTAGGAGACTATAAAGGTCTTGAAATTGAAAAACAAAGTGTTGAATTAACTGAAGAAGAATTACAAGAATCAATCGACCACCAATTAGGCCACTTAGCTGAAATGGTAGTTAAAGAAGATGGTGCTGTTGAAGATGGTAACACGGTTAACATCGACTTTGATGGTTACGTTGATGGTGAACAATTTGAAGGTGGACAAGCTGAAGGCTATGACCTTGAAATTGGTTCAGGTTCATTTATTCCAGGATTCGAAGAACAATTAGTTGGTGTTAAAGTTGGAGAAGAAAAAGACGTTACTGTAACTTTCCCAGAAGAATACCACGCTGAAGAATTAGCTGGAAAAGAAGCTACTTTCAAAGCTAAAGTAAATGAAATTAAATATAAAGACGTTCCAGAATTAACAGATGAGATTGCGAATGAATTAGACGCAGAAGCAAATACTGTTGATGAATATAAAGAAAATTTACGTAAAAAACTAACTGAGCAAAAAGAAACTGACGCTGAGAATAATCAAAAAGAAGAAGCAATTAGCAAAGCATCAAATAATGCTTCAGTTGAAATTCCAGACGCGATGATTAACACTGAGTTAGATCGTATGGTTCAAGAATTTGGACAACGTATGCAACAACAAGGTCTTAATTTAGAAACTTATTACCAAATTTCTGGTCAAGATGAGTCACAATTAAGAGAACAAATGAAAGATGATGCAGAAGAACGTGTTAAAACAAACTTAACATTAACTGCTATTGCTGATGCTGAAGAAATTGAAGTAACTGATGCTGATATCGATAAAGAATTAGAAAAAATGAGTGGACAATTTAATATGTCAGTAGAAGATATTAAACAAACTCTTGGTAATACTGATATCGTTAAAAACGACGTTCGTATCCAAAATGTTATCGATTTATTAGTTAAAGAAGCGAAATTAGTAGAACCATCTAAAGATGACTCTGAAGCGTAACTAAATATAAAAAGAGCAAATTATTTTGTGAATTATATGTTGGTCGTTTAATATAGTAAACCAGTAGCAGATGCATTCAAATAATGTATCTGCTACACTATTTTTAAAGCAAATAACTTGTGAAAGTTGTAAGTTGCATATTAAAATGCTATTTAGTATAGTTTTTAGGGAATAGGGGTGTAAATAGAATGTTCAAATTCAACGAAGATGAAGAAAATTTAAAATGCTCTTTCTGTGGCAAAGATCAAGATCAAGTTAAAAAACTTGTTGCAGGAAGTGGCGTTTATATTTGTAATGAGTGTATTGAGCTATGTTCAGAAATTGTAGAAGAAGAATTAGCTCAATCAGAACCTGAAGGGTTAACTGAATTACCAACTCCAAAAGAAATTATGAACCAATTGAATGATTATGTAATCGGGCAAGAGAAGGCTAAGAAATCATTAGCTGTAGCTGTTTACAATCATTATAAACGTGTACAGAATTTAGGACCAAATGAAGATGAAGTAGAATTACAAAAAAGTAATATCGCTTTAATTGGACCTACTGGTAGTGGTAAAACACTATTAGCACAAACATTAGCTAGAACATTAGATGTACCTTTTGCAATCGCTGATGCTACAAGTTTAACTGAGGCTGGTTACGTAGGTGACGATGTTGAAAACATCTTACTACGCTTAATGCAAGCAGCTGATTTTGATATTGATAAAGCTGAAAAAGGTATTATTTATGTCGATGAAATTGACAAAATAGCTAGAAAATCAGAAAACACATCTATTACACGTGATGTATCTGGTGAAGGTGTACAACAAGCATTGCTTAAAATCTTAGAAGGCACAACTGCAAGCGTACCACCTCAAGGCGGTCGTAAGCATCCTAATCAAGAGTTAATTCAAATTGACACAACAAACATTTTATTTGTTCTTGGTGGTGCCTTTGATGGTATAGATGAAGTAATTAAACGTAGATTAGGTGAGAAAGTAATCGGATTTGCAAGTAGTGAAGCTTCAAAATATGATGAAGATGCAATACTTGAACAAATCAGACCTGAGGATTTACAATCTTACGGTTTGATTCCAGAATTTATCGGTCGTGTACCTATTGTTGCTAATTTAGAAACATTAGATGTAGACGCACTGAAAAACATTCTAACTCAACCTAAAAATGCTTTAGTGAAACAGTACACTAAAATGTTAGATCTTGATGATGTAGAGTTGATATTTACTGATGAAGCATTATCTGCAATCAGTGATAAAGCAATTGAACGTAAAACAGGCGCACGTGGTCTTCGTTCAATTATAGAAGAAGCGTTAATTGATATTATGTATGACGTGCCTTCATCTGAAGGTGTTGTAAAAGTCGTAATTACAGAAGAAACAATTAATGATGAAAAAGATCCTGAACTATACGATAAAGAAGGCAACCTTGTAAACAAGGAACAAACTTCTGCTTAATTAGATGAATCAAATGGGAGTAGGGCAAAAATTTAATTTTTTAACAAGATTTCGTCGTACCACCCCGGCAGAGCTGACTAGAAAATGGAATACAAGAGCTGAAGCTCTTGTATAAGAACTACTTGTCTTCATAAATGAAGTAGTAGTTCTTTAAAAGCTTGATATAAGCGCATTTTCAATTCAGTCAGGCACTGCCAATATAATGAATGAGGCTGAGACATGTATTTATGTCCCAGCCTCATTAGTTTTTAAAAAGAAAACATAGATAAAATAAAAATACATATTCATATACGTCATAGTGTAATATAATAAATAATGAGTTCAGAAGAAAAGAGGGACGATAATGAAAGTTAATCCTAATGAAATAGAATTATTAATTAGTGCAGTAAAACCGGAACAATATCCAGAAACTGGTTTAAGTGAAGTTGGCTTGAGTGGTAGATCTAACGTAGGTAAGTCAACGTTTATTAATAGCATGATTGGTCGGAAGAATATGGCAAGAACATCTCAACGACCTGGTAAGACACAAACACTTAATTTTTATAATATAGATAATCAACTTGTATTTGTTGACGTGCCTGGTTATGGCTATGCGAAAGTAAGTAAAACACAACGTGAAGCATTTGGTAAAATGATAGAAAGATATATTTCACAAAGAGAATCATTGAAACTTGTCATTCAACTTGTTGATTTACGACATAATCCAACCGAAGATGATATCATAATGTACAATTACCTTAAATACTATGAAATACCAACACTTATTGTAGCCACGAAAGAAGATAAAATTGCTAAGGGTAAAGTACAGAAGCATTTAGCTAAGATTCAGCAAAAATTAGAAATGGAAGCTGAAGATGAGATTATAAGTTATTCTTCAATTAAAAAAGACAAACAACAAAAAATATGGAATATGATTGAAAGTTATTTATAATCATTACATTGAAGAAACTATTTTTGCTATAAATAGGTTGAATTTAGTACAATTATGTCAACATTTTGAATGTAAATTAGAAGAATTATAATTTACTCGAGCAAGATGGTTAACTCATGACGTAATTGTGTTATAATTTACTTATTGTAATATGTATGGAGGGCGTTATAAATGCATTTAATTGCGGTTAGCATAAATCATCGTACAGCAGATGTAGCACTGAGAGAAAAAGTTGCTTTTAAAGATGATGCCAAACGTTCAGCCAATGTTGATTTATTTGAAACAAAATCTATTTTAGAAAATGTTATATTATCAACTTGTAATCGCACAGAAGTATATGCAGTTGCGGATCAAATTCATACTGGTCGTTATTATATTCAACGATTTTTAGCGAGATCATTTGGATTTGATGTTGAAGAGATTAAAGAAATGACTGAAGTAAAAGTGGGGGACGACGCAGTAAATCATTTATTGCATGTTACTTCAGGTTTAGATTCTGTTGTTCTTGGTGAAACTCAAATTCTTGGACAAATTAGAGATGCTTTCTTATTAGCTCAAGAAGAAGATACAACGGGTACTATATTTAATCACCTTTTCAAACAAGCAATTACATTTGCGAAAAAAGCTCATAATGAGACGGATATTGCAGATAATGCAGTAAGTGTTTCTTATGCGGCTGTTGAACTAAGTAAAAAAGTGTTTGGCAAAATTGACAACAAGCAAGCTTTGATTATTGGTGCAGGGGACATGAGTGAATTATCACTCTTAAATTTAATTGGTTCGGGCGTCACAGATATAACAGTTGTTAATAGAACATTGAGTAAAGCTCAAAAATTAGCAATGAAACATCATGTGAAATTTGAATCAATGGAATCATTACCAAAACTTTTAGCTAAAGTGGATATTGTTATCAGTTCTACAAGTTCAGACGAATATATTGTGACAAACGATATGATGCGTTCTATTTCAACTGAACGAAAAAGTGATTCACTTGTTTTAATAGATATTGCTGTTCCAAGAGACATCGAGCCTAATATTAATACAGTTCAAGATGTATTTAATTATGATGTAGATGACTTAAAAGGATTAGTGGATGCTAATCTAAGAGAACGTCAAATTGCAGCAAATGATATTATGCAACGAATCCCAGGTGAAATTGCAGCACATAATGAATGGGTAAGTATGTTAGGCGTTGTGCCTGTTATACGTGCCTTAAGAGAAAAAGCAATGAATATTCAGGGAGATACTATGGATAGTATTGATAGAAAATTGCCTGGCTTAACTGAGAGAGAACGTAAAATCATTTCAAAACATACTAAAAGTATCATAAATCAAATGTTGAAAGATCCAATCAAACAAGCAAAAGAATTGAGTAATGATAGAAATAGTAACGAAAAATTAGAGCTATTTCAAAACATTTTTGACATTGAAGCTGAACATGCTTATGAACCTAAAAAGAGAAAAAGTGAAGTGGCAACTAGTCAAATCTTAAGTTTTGAATAAGTATATGCAAATGGTGATAATATGCAAGAATTTTCGTTTATAAGATTAAATGAACTTATATTATTAATTTATTTATTTAGTATTGCTTGTTACTTTTTTGATTTTGTGAAAAAACATTATAAAGTTAGAAAAATTGGTTTTGTTACATTAGGGATTGTTTGGGTGTTACAAACAATCTCTTTATCTATTCATGCTAATGTAACGAAGCAAATTCCATTAGGTAATATTTTTGATGTGTTTTTTGCATTAGCTTGGTTAATTATTTCTATTTCTATAGTGATTAGTGTCATCAAGCAAATAAATTTTTCAATATTTTTATTTAATTTAATTGGTTTTGTATTAATTGCTATAAATACGTTTCAACCTATGCATTATCAGAGTGCAGGAGATAAATTAAGTATTATAAACGAATTGTTAATAGTACATATTGCCTTTGCAATTATAAGTTATGCCCTGTTTGCTTTTGCATTTGTTAATTGTATATTATATTTAATACAGTATAAAAATTTAAAACAAAAACGATTTAATCAAAAATATTTTAGAATTGGTAGTGTAGCTACATTAGAGCAAGTTGTGTTTTATAGTAGTCTGATTGGGTTTATATTTATCATATTAAGTATCATTTTAGGTACACAATGGGGCATAAACACTTTAGGTTTACACATATTGAATGATCCTAAAGTGGTGATGTCTGTAATTATTGCAGTGTTGTATGGTGTGTATATCATCTTTAGAGTAAGACATACGTTAAGTAAACATAATTTGATTTATTTTAATCTCAGTTTATTTTGCTTAAGTATGATTAATTTGATTTTTGCTTCTCATATATCTGATTTTCATCAATGGACAGGAATTTGATTACAGATAGAAAAGCTTAATTGTTAAATATAGTCATTTCTAGGAGGTTGCGCCTGATGCGTAAGTTAATCGTTGGTTCACGTAGAAGTAAGTTAGCTATAACTCAAAGCCAACAATTTATTGAAAAATTAAAAGCTGTTGATCCAGAATTAGATATTGAAATTAAAGAAATAGTAACAAAAGGTGACCGTATTATAGATAAACAATTATCTAAAGTAGGCGGTAAAGGGCTTTTTGTAAAAGAAATTCAAAATGAATTATTTAATCATGGTATAGATATGGCGATACATTCCTTAAAAGATGTGCCTAGTGTCATCCCAGAAGGATTAACACTAGGTTGTATACCAGACCGTGAAAATCCGTATGATGCTTATATTGCTAAGAATCATGTTCCATTACATGAACTGCCTGACAATAGTATAGTAGGCACAAGTTCTTTACGCCGTGGTGCTCAAATACTTGCGAAATATCCTAAATTACAAATAAAATGGATACGTGGTAATATTGACACGCGTTTAAGTAAGTTAGAAACTGAAGATTTTGATGCAATTTTACTTGCAGCTGCTGGTTTGAAGCGTATGGGTTGGTCAGATGATATCGTTACAACTTATTTAGATAAAGAGACTTTAATACCAGCCATTGGACAAGGCGCTTTAGGTATTGAATGCCGTTCGGATGATGAAGAGCTGTTAGCATTACTTAAGCAAGTTCACAATCAAGATGTAGCGGATTGTGTTACTGCTGAAAGAACGTTCTTAGAGCGTATGAACGGAAGTTGCCAAGTGCCAATCGGTGGCTATGCAACGAAAAGTAGTGATGGTACAATTGAATTTACAGGCTTAATTATGTCCCCAGATGGTAAAGAACGTTATGAGCATACTGAGCGCGGAGATAATCCGATTGAAATCGGTGAAAAAGTAACTGAAGTACTAAATGCACAAGGTGCATATGAAATAATAAAGGCACTAAACGAAGAACAATAATCGTTTGAGGTGAAAATAATGAGACCAGTGATAGTAATGACACAAACTAGTGAATTTAACAAAGAAGATACATGTATTCTACACAAGCCCTTCATAGATGTAGAGCCGTTATCCTTTGATTTAAATTTGCTAGATGTTAACTATGACTGGCTTATTTTTTCGTCTAAAAATGCTGTGAAATATTTTCGACCGTATTTGTCTAAGTTAAATATACAAAACATTGCAGTGATTGGTGAAAAAACAGCTGATTATTGCAAATCTTTAGGACTAGAAGTTTCTTTTTGTCCAACAGATTTTTCACAAGAAGGTTTTCTTGAAGAGTTTGAAGCGATAAAAGGCAGTCGCATTTTATTACCATCGAGTGCAGCAGCAAGAATATTATTACAAAATGGTTTAAAAAAGCGAGGCTATTTAGTTAGAAAAATTGACTTATATGAGCCTGTTCCACATACTGTGAATATAAATGAAGTCTTAAATCTCATAGTTGAAAATAAAGTAGATGCCATTACTTTTGCGAGTTCATCGGCTGTACGGTATTTTTTTGAAAGTCATCAGTACATACCTTTCGATAATTATTTTGCCATTGGTCAGCAAACATTGGATACATTAAAGGCATTTAATGTTCAAGGCACGATGTCAGAAACCCAAACCTTAGAATCATTAGTTCAAAAAACTTTAGAAAGTTGGGAAAATAATGCAATTTGATAGACACAGAAGATTACGTAGTAGTAAATCACTGAGAAACATGGTAAGTGAAACGCACGTTCACAAAGAAGATTTGATTTATCCAATATTTGTAGTTGAACGTGATAATGTAAAAACAGAAATTAAATCTATGCCTGGTATTTACCAAATTAGTTTGAATTTATTAGGTGATGAAATTAAAGAAGCGTATGATTTAGGTATAAGAGGCATCATGTTTTTTGGTGTGCCAAATGAAAAAGATGAAGTTGGCACTGGTGCTTATGATCATAATGGCATCATCCAAGAAGCGACAAGAAAAGCGAAGTCTATGTACAGTGACTTATTAATTGTTGCGGATACATGTTTGTGTGAATACACAGATCATGGTCACTGTGGTGTAATCAATCATGAGACAAAAGATGTTGATAATGATAAATCATTACCATTACTTGTTAAGACTGCAATTTCTCAAGTTGAAGCTGGTGCTGATATTATTGCGCCAAGCAACATGATGGACGGTTTTGTTGCAGAAATTAGAGCGGGTCTGGATGATGCTGGTTATTATAATGTGCCAATCATGAGTTATGGTATTAAATATTCTTCTAGTTTCTTCGGTCCATTTCGTGATGCAGCGGAATCTGCACCACAGTTTGGTGATCGCAAAACATATCAAATGGATCCTGCAAATAGAAGAGAAGCACTTAGAGAACTCGATAGTGATTTAAAAGAAGGTGCAGACATGATGATTGTTAAACCTGCTTTAAGTTTCTTAGATATTATTAGAGATGTTCGAAATACTACAAACGTCCCTGTAATCGCATATAATGTAAGTGGAGAATATAGCATGACTAAAGCAGCTGCACTCAATGGCTGGATTGATGAAAAAGCGGTAGTTATGGAACAAATGATTTCAATGAAGCGTGCAGGCGCAGATTTAATTATTACGTATTTTTCAAAAGATATTTGTAGATATATTGATGAACAATAAGGAGGTTATTTAGAATGCGTTATACCAATTCTGAAAAAGCGATGGTAAAAGCTGAACAATTAATGCCTGGCGGTGTCAATAGTCCAGTAAGAGCTTTCAAATCAGTAGATACACCAGCAATATTTATGGACCATGGTGAAGGTTCAAGAATTTATGATATTGATGGTAATGAATACATCGATTACGTTCTAAGTTGGGGACCTTTAATTTTAGGACATAAAAACAAGCAGGTCATTGATAAAATACATGAAGCAGTGGATAACGGTACAAGTTTTGGTGCTTCCACACTACAGGAAAATAAATTAGCTGAGTTAGTGATCGATCGTGTGCCATCTATTGAAAAAATACGTATGGTGTCATCAGGTACTGAAGCAACACTTGATACACTGCGCTTAGCACGTGGTTATACTGGTCGTAATAAAATCATTAAATTCATTGGTTGTTACCATGGCCATAGTGACTCACTATTAATCAAAGCGGGATCTGGTGTCGCAACGCTAGGTTTACCTGACTCACCGGGTGTGCCCGAAGGTATTGCGAAAAATACAATCACAGTGCCATATAATGACTTAGATGCGCTAAAAGTTGCATTTGAAGAATTTGGTGACGATATTGCTGGTGTTATAGTGGAACCTGTAGCTGGTAATATGGGTGTCGTACCTCCAGTCGAAGGATTTTTACAAGGTTTAAGAGACATCACTACAGAGTATGGTTCATTACTTATTTTTGATGAAGTGATGACTGGATTTAGAGTTGGATACAATTGTGCGCAAGGTTACTTTAATGTAACGCCAGATTTAACTTGTTTAGGTAAAGTAATCGGTGGTGGTTTACCTGTTGGTGCCATTGGCGGTAAGAAAGAAATTATGGACCAAATTGCGCCAGCAGGTGATATTTACCAAGCTGGTACGTTATCAGGTAACCCATTAGCTATGACGAGCGGTTATGAAACATTAGTTCAATTGACTCCTGAATCATATGATTATTTTAATAAATTAGGTGACAAATTAGAAGAAGGTTTGAAAGAGGTCTTTGCAAAACATCATGTGCCAATCACTGTAAATCGTGCTGGTTCTATGATAGGATATTTCTTAAATGCAGGGCCAGTTACAAACTTTGAACAAGCAAATAAAAGCGATTTAGAAATGTTTAGTCAAATGTATAGAGAAATGGCAAAAGAAGGCGTATTCTTACCACCTTCCCAATTTGAAGGGACATTTCTTTCAACAGCGCATACAGAAGCTGATATTGAACAAACAATACAAGCATTTGATACCGCACTAAGTCGAATTGTATAAAGTTTATTTTTAGCCCGAACAACCATGGTGTTGATCGGGTTCTTTTATATGTAAAGTACAATGAAGTATAACGATACCTATGAAAGTTGTGAGTACATGAGTAAGCAATTAAGAAACAATATCATCGTTTTAGCGTTAGCTTTATTTTTAAGTTTTATACTTAATGCCGCCCACATATTATTGCCATTCATGTTTGGTCCAATTATTGCCAGTATTATCTGTGTGAGATATTTACATTTAGAAGTAAACTGGCCATTTTGGTTAAGCCAAATTGGTTTAGTATTATTAGGTGTTCAAATTGGCTCTACTTTCACTGAAGAGGTTATTTTAGATATTAAAGATGATTGGTTTACCATTGTAATAATTACAATATTATTACTTGGACTCGCATTAATCATAGCTTATTTTTTCAAAAAAATAGCAAAAGTGAATACTGAAACTGCAATACTTAGCATCATTCCAGGGGCATTGAGTCAAATGTTGATTATGGCAGAGGAAAATAAAAAAGCGGATATTATGGTAGTGAGTTTGACACAAACTTCGAGAATTATATTTGTAGTTATTCTTGTGCCTTTTATTTCATACTTTTTTAAAGACTCCCAAGAATTAGCGACGGTTGGATCTGAAGTAACAGCAACATTGACTGACGCTTTATCGATTCCTAGTATTATCTTTTTGACATTAGCTGTGATTGCTGTATATATCATAATGGGAAAAATTAATTTTCCAACAAAACAGATACTTGCACCTATTCTTGTGTTAATATGTTGGAATTTATTGACAGGCGCTAACTTTACGTTAGATAATTATATTATTGCAGCAGCACAAGTCATATATATGATAAGAATTGGCGTTCAAATTGCGCTCTTATTAGATCAGATGAAAGGCCGTATTGCGGTCGCAATTGCTTTTCAAAATACATTGCTCATATTATTAGCTTTTGTAATGGTATTAATCATCTCTACATTTTCAACTCATACAGTAAATGAATTATTCTTGGGGGCTGCTCCAGGTGGTATGAGTCAAATTGTTATCGTTGCGTTAGAAACCGGCGCGGATGTCGCATTGATTTCTAGTTACCATATCTTTAGAATATTCTTTATTTTATTCTTAATTGCGCCAGCGATAAACGTGTTCTTGAAACATCGTGAAAAAAAACTTAACTAAACAGATGATATTTTTAATTAGACATTTGAACAATATCAGCACAATTATATATTACAACTTTTATACACAATATTATGATATAGAGAGGGTGAGACCGTGTTAGAAAATGTGATATAGGCATATCAAATAACTTTTTCAGTTAAAGCGACTCTACTTTTTGAGCGAATACGGTGAAGCAAAAGTCACAATTAATAAAGCATTTATAACACATATATTATGAAATATATTTATATAATTGTCATCATTCTTCTATGGGTCAATGTCATACTGACCTACGATATTGTTAAGGGTATCGTTGCAATGTTCTTAACTTTACTTATAATCAGATTGTATAAAAATAAAAAGATTGTTAAAAATAGTCGCAAAAGACAAGATTTATAAAAGTTTTTAAATTTTTAACACATTGCTATTCATTTGAAAATAAAAATGTAGAATCGATACTCTGTGAACTTACAATTAAAAAATGTCAACAAAACCTTATGGATTTGTTGGCATTTTTTAATTTTCTAGAGAAATATTCTTAGTTTTGGCGTAGAATTTTGTTGAATCATGCTGAAAAACATCAAAAAGAACTTCTATTGAAAGGGATAAACCGATGACTAACTAAAGCCTTTACCGTGATAATATTTTGGGTTATTAGGACATGCCTGCATGTGTGCATTATACAAACCAGCAGCTTCTAGAAATGAATAGACTGTCACTGGCCCTAAAAATTTAAAACCATAACGCTTTAACATTTTTGATAATTCCGTTGCGCGCGCGTCTACAGTTATACGATCATTTGGATTGGTATATCCACAATCGATAGGTTGGTAATCTACGTATGACCATAGAAAATCACTGAAACTTCCGTAATCTTTTGTTATTTCAAAATATCCTTTAGCTTGTCCGACAATAGCCTCTATCTTTTTTCTATTATGAACGATATTAGGAAATGTCATTAACTGTTCTATATCATCAGAAGTCATTTTAGAGATAAGCACTGGATCAAAGTCATAAAAAGCTTCTTCATACGATTCTTTTTTCTTTAAAATTGTTAACCAGGAAAGACCGGCATGTTGTGATTCTAATGCCATGAGTTTAAATAATTTTAAACTATCGTAAAGTGGTTGACCCCATACTTCATCATGATATTCGAGATAGGTAGGATCTTTTGTACCAAATGCGCATTCATTCATATATTTTCACTCCATTCCATTGACTTATCTTAATATCCATTATACTATAATTAGGTAAAGAAATATTGTCTACTGGGAAGAGTAAATAGGCTTAGATTTAACAGAGAGTACATGTTTGCTGAAAATGTACAGTTTAACTTATTGAAGGTAGCCCACATTGAACTTTAGCTGAAATATTACAATGTAATTGTATGTAAAATAGGTTAAAGCGTGTTTGAGCGTTAATCATAATTTTAAGTGCTTGAAATTGGTGAACTAATTTCTTGAATTTAGGTGGTACCACGGGAAATCCGTCCTATATATTTATAGGGCGGATTTTTTATTTTAAGGAGGATTTTAACGAATGGAAATGAAACCAAAATATAATCCGAACGAAGTTGAGTCAGGGCGCTATGAGAAATGGCTTGATAAAGGCTATTTTAAAGCTTCTGAAGATAATACAAAAGAAACATACACAATTGTTATTCCACCACCCAATGTAACTGGTAAACTACATCTAGGGCATGCATGGGATACAACGTTACAAGATATACTTACACGTATGAAACGTATGCAGGGTTATGATACTTTGTATTTGCCTGGTATGGACCATGCTGGTATAGCGACACAAGCAAAAGTAGAAGCTAAATTAAATGAACAAGGATTATCTCGTCATGATTTAGGACGTGAAAAATTCCTTGAACAAGCATGGGATTGGAAAGAAGAATACGCTACATTTATAAGAAAACAGTGGGCTAAACTAGGACTGGGTTTAGATTACAGCAGAGAAAGATTTACATTAGATGATGGATTGAGTAAAGCAGTTAATAAAGTATTCGTTGATATGTATAAGAAAGATTTAATCTATCGCGGAGAATATATTATAAATTGGGATCCTATTGCGCGTACTGCATTATCAGATATTGAAGTTATTCATGAAGACGTACAGGGCAAATTTTATCATTTTAAATATCCTTATGCAGATGGCGAAGGATATATAGAAATCGCTACGACACGTCCAGAAACAATGTTAGGTGATACAGCGATTGTTGTGAATCCTAATGATGACCGTTATAAAGATGTCATAGGCAAAAAAGTTATTCTTCCAATCCTTGGTAGAGAATTGCCTGTCTTAGCAGACGATTACGTGGATATTGAATTTGGTAGTGGTGCAATGAAAGTGACACCCGCACATGATCCAAATGACTTTGAAATCGGTAACCGTCATGACTTAGAGCGCATTATTGTAATGGATGAATCTGGTAAGATGAATGACAAAGCTGGTAAATATGAAGGTTTGGATAGATTTGACTGTCGCGAACAGCTGGTAAAAGATTTAGAATCAGAAGGTTTAGTTATTAAAATAGAAGAGCATGAACATTCTGTTGGTCATTCTGAGCGTTCTGGTGCAGTTGTAGAACCTTATTTATCTACACAATGGTTCGTAAAAATGAAACCTTTAGCAGAACAAGCATTAGATAATCAAAAAGCGGATGATAGAATCGATTTTGTACCTGAAAGATTTGAAAAAACATTTAACCGTTGGATGGAAGAAATTAGAGATTGGACAATTTCACGTCAATTATGGTGGGGACATCAAATTCCTGCATGGTACCACAATGAAACTGGCGAAATTTACGTGGGTGAAGCAGCACCAGAAGATATTGAAAATTGGACACAAGATGAAGACGTATTAGATACATGGTTCTCTAGTGCATTATGGCCATTTTCGACGTTAGGTTGGCCAGACGTTGAAGCTGAAGACTTCCAACGCTACTTCCCAACGAATGCATTAGTAACCGGTTATGACATTATCTTCTTCTGGGTGGCAAGAATGATCTTCCAAGGATTAGAATTTACTGGAAAACGACCTTTCGATGATGTATTATTACATGGATTGGTCCGTGCAGAAGATGGACGTAAAATGAGTAAATCTCTAGGTAATGGTGTTGATCCAATGGATGTTATCGACGAGTATGGTGCAGATAGTCTAAGATATTTCTTAGCAACTGGATCTTCACCAGGTCATGATTTACGTTACTCTACTGAAAAAGTAGAATCTGTATGGAATTTTATCAATAAAATTTGGAATGCAGCTCGATTTAGTTTAATGAATATTGGCGATGATTTTAAAGTTGAAGATGTAGACTTATCAGGTAATCTATCATTAGCAGATAAGTGGATTTTAACGCGTTTAAATGAAACGATTGCTAATGTTACTAATTTAAGTGACAAATACGAGTTTGGTGAAGTTGGTCGTACGCTTTATAACTTCATTTGGGATGATTTCTGTGATTGGTATATTGAAATGAGTAAGATACCAATGAATAGCGATGATGAAGCGCAGAAACAAGTAACGCGTTCTGTACTAACTTATGTTTTAGATAATACAATGAGAATGTTACACCCATTCATGCCATTTGTGACTGAACAAATATGGCAAAATCTGCCACATGAAGGTGAAACAATTGTTAATGCACCTTGGCCTAAAGTAAACGAAGCGTTGATTTTTGATGAAAGTAAAGAAACGATGCAACAACTTGTTGAAATAATTAAATCTGTTAGACAATCGCGCTTGGAAGTAAACACACCATTATCTAAAGCAATACCTATTTTCATTAAAGCAAAAGATGAAAATATTAAAGATACGCTATTAAATAATTCAAATTATATAGATAGATTCTGTCATCCTAGTGAACTTACAATAGATATATCAGTTGAAATACCTGAAAAAGCAATGACATCTATTACTACAGCTGGTGAAGTTGTCTTACCACTTGAAGGTTTAATCGATATGGATAAAGAGATTGAGAGACTAGAAAACGAACTTGGGAAATGGGAAAAAGAATTGGATCGTGTTAATAAAAAATTAGCAAACGATAACTTCGTTAATAAAGCACCTGAAAAAGTAATCAATGAAGAGCGTGAGAAAAAACAAACGTATCAAGAAAAATACGAGGGTGTAAAATTACGAATTAATCAATTAAAAGCATAGGAGTCCTAAACATGAATTACCTAGATAGCTTATATTGGATACATGAAAGAACTAAATTTGGCATTAAACCCGGCGTTAAGCGTATGGAATGGATGTTAGAACGATTAAACAATCCTCAATTTAATATAAATGGTATTCATGTAGGTGGCACGAATGGAAAAGGATCCACAGTTGCATATTTAAGGTCAGCGCTTGTTGATAATGGATATGAAGTGGGTACTTTCACTTCGCCATTTATTGAAACCTTTAATGAGCGTATAAGTTTAAATGGGATACCGATTAGTGATGACAATATTGTGGAATTAGTTCAAAAAGTAAAACCAGTAAGCGAAGCATTAGAAGTTGAAACAGAGCTTGGAACAGCCACTGAATTTGAAATCATTACTACGATGATGTTTTTATACTTTGGTGAATTACACCCAGTTGATTTTGTAATAGTTGAAGCGGGGTTAGGGATCAAAAATGATTCAACAAACGTGTTTAAACCGATATTAACAATTCTAACAAGTATAGGATTAGATCATACTGAAATTTTAGGGGATACTTATACTGAAATAGCAAAAGATAAAGGTGCAATCGTCAAACCCGACATACCAATTATCTATGCAGTGAAAAATGAAGATGCACTTAGAGTGATTCGTGGTTGCGTTGAGCAACAGAATACTGAAGGCATAGAATTTGATCGCGATATTAGTATCGTTTCACAAGAAGAGGAATTTACTTATCGTTATAAAGACTATGAATTAGAAACCTTACTATTAAACATGTTGGGCGAGCATCAAAAAGAAAATGCAGCTTTAGCAATAACTGCGCTTATTGAACTAAACGAATCAGGCATTGTTGATTTAGATTTCAATAAGATGATTGATGGCATTGAATCAGTAAGCTGGACTGGGAGAATTGAGCAAGTTAAAGAAAAGCCATTGATGATTGTTGATGGCGCACATAATGTTGAAAGTGTTGAGGCTTTGATTAGTACGATAAAAGGTTATTACCACGTTGATAGTCTGGATATTTTGTTTTCTGCAGTGAAGGGGAAACCAATTAACACGATGGTAGATCAACTTAAAACAATTGCTACAACGTTTTATGTTACAGATTTTGATTTTCCTAGAGCATTAACTAAAGACGATATTTTTGAAGCAATACGATTTGATCAAAAAGAACTCGTTGATGATTATGTGAAGTTTATTGAAACATATAAAGGCGATGGATTAATCATAACTGGAAGTTTATATTTCATTAGTGAAGTTAAAGCGAAAGTTAATTTTTAAATTTTATTAAACAACAGTTAATCTGTGCTGATTTTAATTAAATAAAGATTTATTCAATAAGAGAGCTAGTTATTATTTTGCGCTATTGGGTCAGGATTAATGATTTATTCTGACTTTAATGTAAAAGTAACTGGCTTTTTTTGATATAGAAGTTTTATGGAAATTTTTAAAATTGAAGATTTATTTTTTGGATTTGTGTAAATTGTGATTAATGCATCGTTTAATACAAATAATTATTGATGCTTTTTTTATCTATTTAGCAATTCCTATTTTAATTTGTAATAATATGATAGTATTTAAAAAAGGGAGGGAAAGATTAACATGACAGAAAAGAAATTTCCAAAGGATGCAATGCGCGTACTAAAAGAAACAAGTCGTACGTTTTATATTCCAATTACCTTTTTAGAAAAAGAATTAAAGCATTCAGTAGCATCTGCATATTTAATACTACGAGCAATTGATGAGATTGAGGATCATGAAGAAGTAGATAATGATTTAAAATATACAATTTTAATGCAAGTGAGTGAATTGTTTAAAGAACCTTTCGATGAAGAAAAATATCTAGAGATTCTTAGTCCCGTGAAAGATATCATGCCTGAAGTCACACTCCGTTTAGGTGAGTGGATAGACGCATGTCCTGACAGAACGTTGCCAATCGTTTTAGATTGTTCAAGCGAAATGGCATTCGGTATGGCTAAATGGGCGAAAGCAAACTGGGATGTTCATACGCGCGAAGATTTAGATGAATATACATATTACGTTGCAGGACGTGTTGGTGTCATGCTGTCAGAACTATGGGAATTGTGTGCTGGTGAAAAAACAGATCGCGATTTAGCCATTGGTTACGGGCGTGGACTTCAAGCTGTCAATATTTTACGAAATGAAAAAGAAGATTTAGATGAACGTGGTGTGAGTTTTGTACCTGATGGTTGGACTCGTGCAGACCTGTTTGATTATGCAGATGAAAACTTAGCAAAAGCAGATGCATATATCGATTCAATCAATAAGAGAACGATTATATTATTCGCGCGTTTACCTTTAGCTCTTGCGCATAAATCTTTAAAAGCCATGAAAAATGGTCGTGAAAAAATAACACGTAAAGAAGTGGAAGAAACAGTGGAAGAAGTTAAGAAAAAATAGTATCGAAAAATGATGATTAGCTTTCTTTTAAAACAGTAACTACAACACATAGCATTTTAATAAATAAATACAGAGTGACTGATTCTGTCTTTCTGTATGCCATAGTTAAATGTATTTATAATTATTATATATAAGCGCATAAACTCTTCTTAATTTATTTGGTTAACCATTTAAACAGTAGAGGTTAATGCGCTTTTTGTGTACTGAAATTTTATTTTAACAAGCTTACAATTGGAAAAAACAATAAAGTGATAATTTTGTTATTAAATTAAATAGGACGTGATATAATCTTTATAAGGAGGTACATCATTGATTAAACAACTTTTATTATGTCCAGTTCTATTTAGCTATTTGTATCAGCTGAGTTATGTGACTCAATTAAAGTTAAATTACTTTGTGTCACGCTCTCGTTGTGATTATTGTCATAAAGAACTTAAATTTATCGAAATGATACCAATTATAAGTTTTTTGTGTCTAAAAGGAAGAAGTAAATGCTGTCAAAGTAAGTTGAGTTCGTTATATTTAATTGGAGAATTGTTATCGATTGTTCCTGCATTTGTACTTTCTTACTTATCATTGTCTTTAGATCACGCCACTTTTTTACTTGTTTATATATTCTTGCTTGTATTTACTATGTATGACATCAAAACTTTTACGTTGCCACTCCATCTATTCATTATATTTTCGTTATGTGCCTACTTTATTGCACAAGGAAATGTATACCATTTCTTAATCATGACTATGATATTACACCTTTTTTATTTTTTAATACGTCACGGCATTGGTTACGGTGACATACTTCTCTTTTCATTGCTCTCTTATTTATTACCATATCCAGATTTTGTGTTAACAATGCTTTTCACATTTATTTGTGGAGGGATTTTTGCTTTAGTTAGTATGATACTTTTTCGTAATTTAAAACAAAGAATACCACTTATACCTTTTATTTTTGTTGCTTTTAATTTAACGATGGTATCTCATCAATATTTAACTTTAGGAGAGGGTCTAATTTGAGAATAAATGAACTAGCAGATAATCAGAAACCGAGAGAACGTTTATTAAGTCATGGTGCCTCGCATTTATCGCATGCTGAGTTATTAGCCATACTAATTAATACTGGTCGAAAAGGGAATTCGAGTTTAGATATTGCAAACGAATTGTTGAAGACAGTTGATAACTTAAAAGAATTAAAAAGGTTATCTATCAGTGACTTAAATAAAATCAAAGGTGTAGGTTTATATAAAGCGCTTATTTTGAAAGCAGCATTTGAGTTAGGAGAGCGCATGCATTCAGGTAGCGTAGACGATAAGATTCAAATTTCAAGCCCTAAAGATGTCGCAGATTTCATGATGGGAAAAATGGAGCATTTGACACAAGAGAAATTTATAGCGCTGTTTTTAAATTCTAAAAACGTAATTATTAAGCAAAAGACCATATTTATTGGCACTTTAAATAGCTCAATTGTACATCCAAGAGAAGTATTTAGTGAGGCTGTTAAATGTGCGAGTAACGCCATTATTGTATTACATAACCATCCTTCAGGTGACGTTACGCCTTCAAACGAAGATATTAAAACTACTGAAAGATTAAAAGAATGTGGTCAAATGCTAGGAATTGACTTATTAGACCACATTATTATAGGTGATCATACTTATTTAAGCATGGTTGAAGAAGGGTATTTTGATTGAAGTTTATTAATTGAAATTATTATTTATAAAATTACATAGAACAAACATTTATAACAGATTATTAAAACGGTAAAAAGGGTAGAAATAGAAAGTAATGGTTATATATAATCAACTTATTTATGCTGATTTTTAAATACATGAAAGAAGGGTAGGATTATCAATGACAATGTATGATGAGTTTCGTTTAAATGATGGATCAACTTTACCTCATATAGGATTAGGAACGGTTAATATTCAAGGTGGAAAAGGCGTTAACCAAGTAATGAATGCAATTGATATTGGCTATAGCTTAATAGATACTTCAACAAATTATAATAATGAAGGCATGGTAGGCGAAGCAATTCGTCGTTCGTCAATACCTCGAGAACAGATTTATGTAAGTGCTAAATTACCAGGCGCTGCACATGAATATGATAAAGCGATTAATCTTATTCAAGAATCACTTTATCGTACGGGCTTAGACTATTTTGATAAATATTTAATACATTGGCCGAATCCTAAACAAGGTAAATACGTTGAGGCTTGGAAAGCGTTAGTTGATGCTCAGAAATATGGCTTAATTAAAACGATTGGTGTTTCTAATTTTATGCCTGAACATTTAGATGAAATTATTGAAGCGACAGGAGTTACGCCAGCTACTAATCAAATAGAGATACACCCGTATTTCAATAATAAAGATTTAATAGCAGAAAATGACAAAAGAGGTGTTGTATCAGAAGCTTGGAGTCCTTTAGGTCGCGAAATTAATGACGTTCTTACGAATGATACGATTAAAGCTATTGCTGATAAATATGATCGTACGCCCGCTCAAGTGATTATTAACTGGGTTAATCAAAATCATGTATTTCCAATTGTTAAATCGAGTGATGACGTGCATCAACAAGAAAATTATAATTATCTTGACTTTGAATTAGAACAAGAAGACTTAGATAAGATTGATGCTTTAGATCAAGGTGAAAGCGGTCGTGTTGAAGGTCAAAACCCACGTGAATATGAAGAGTTTGTTTAAGCATTTAAATTAACAATATATATTAATGACATCCTGTGCTTATGAAGGGATGTCTTTTTTTACATATGACATATTTGTTTTATGGAGTAAATTAATCTTCCGGTATGCGTCAAGGTAATGTATAATCAAGATGTTATATAAGGAGGATTATATATTGGGAAGTATCTTATTAATCGGGTTATTGTTACCTGTAGTGTATCTTATGCAACTCACAAAAAAGCGCCAAGCAATTAATTTGAAAAGAACGGGTGTTGCAATAGCTGTTTCAGTTATCGGGGTTGTTATTACAACTATATTATTCGTTGTATTTAATCATACATCAACTTCAATTTGGATTTATTTATTGAGTGCTATAGCGGTAGCGATAATATGGGCACTATTATTAAGTGGCTGTTATTATGTTTATCAAGTGTTGAGTAATGGTGTAGGAAAATAAGCAAATGACAAGTTTCTATAGTATATGTTAAGTTTTGTTAGTAGTAATTTATATTTTTACATATTTAAAGTGAAAGTATTAGAAGTTTAAAGCTAATAACACAAAAATGCGCTTAATGGATAACTTAATCCTTAAGCGCTAAAATTTTAATTTATGAAATTGAAATAAGTGTTAAAATTTTCCATTAACCAAAGAATCCCTTGGTAACCCAAATATAGACATAACACAATAATCCCAATATATATTATAAATCTTAAAATTGATAAACCTACTCTAAATAGTAGTATGACTAAGAGTGCAAGCAGGATTATAGATAAAATACTCATTCTGTATTCACTCCCTTTAAAAACATTGTACTACGAAAATATAGCAGATGCATCAGTCTATAGATAAGTTTTAAATAGTTCTAGAGACTGATGATAATTCGATTGTAAAAAATTATAATATAGAGTGACTTAATAGGAGGATGGTTCATGCGGTTTATTTTCAGTATTGTAAAAAACATTATAGCTGTCATAGCGATTATAGCAATTGTACTTTTCGCATTAAAATATGCGCCTTTTTTAAAAGACCAAGAATGGAACCCAGTACATGATGATAAACCATCTATGAATAATGAAGCACCTCAGCAAAATTTGACTGGTGGCAAACGTTATTCAGTAGAAGATAATGACATCCTTAATAATGTACCATTTAGTCAAACGAAAAATGTGTTTGATTGGATTAATAAAAAAGAGTTTATGTCAGTCTCAGGTTTAGAAAGAATGGGTTACACAGATGAATATTTGGCTGGTCAACGTGGCGATGAGTTTATTATCTATAAATTCGGCTCAGATTCACTTCGTGTTTATAAGACAGAAATTGAAATGGAACAAGATCTAAATCAATTAGGAGCGCATATTGAACTACAACCGCAATCTAACTACGAGTAATGCGTTTGAATTATAGGGTGAAATGCGTTAGCCTTAAATAAGTAAAAACGTTAAAGGTTGGTGTCCAATTATGAGTGAACAGTCTAAAGATAAGAAAATGGCTGAACAAGCTAAAGCACAGAATTTATTTGCACGTTGGCGTAAAAAAGAAACATTATATGAAGAAGATGAGAAAAAAGCTAAAAAATCAACTGACGACAACAAATCAGATGAAAAAGAAAATGACTAAAGTAAGTTCACGTCTCTAAAAGTAGAGGCGTTTTTTTATGGCTTAAAAATTTGTGTACAAGCATACCAAAAGAATTATTAAATGAAAGTTATTAAATGATACATAAAAAATATATAACACGTAAGATGATTTTAAGCATCGTTAAGCGTAATTTTTAAAATAATGTATTGTATTATAATTCGCAAAACCAAAACTTTTTAATACACTATTGACTGTAAATATTGTTATAATACAATGTATCGTTAAATTCATTACATTCTAATCAAAACTTTAAACGTAATCGCTTAATCTAGTTAAACTGTTGATTCAACATCTGATAAATTTTGTTATGGAATATCAGGGTTCGTGCTTTATTTCGTAACACTAGTGATATAAAATGATAATAAGAATATAAAATAGTTGGTTAATAGAGGTGTTCAGGTTGTCAAAGTTTTTTAAAAACAACAAATTGATTGTTATACTGTGTGCAATCATTGTGTTTATAGCCTTAATTGGTGTATCTTTGCGTTCGCAAACACAATCACCAGTAGAACAATATGTGGGAGATACTGTTGCTTTTGGTCAAAAAGCAGTTAGCTATCCTGTCCATTTTGTAACAGGATCTATTGGTAATCTCTTTTCAAAGGATAGTTCAAAAGAACAAAATAGTAAGGTGAAACAATTAGAAGCTGAAAATGAAAGACTAAAAGCTGAAAATAAAACTTACAAAAAAGAATTAGATATTGAAGACATTTCAAAATATGAACCGATTTCTAGCACAGTGTTATCTAGAAATCCTGATCAATGGATGAATACATTGGTTATAAACCAAGGTTCTAAAGATGGAATAGAAAACAATATGGCTGTGATGACTTCAGAAGGGTTAGTTGGCCGCATCTCTAAAGTGAATCAATTCTCGTCTCAAGTAGATTTAATCTCAACGAACACACGTGCCAATCGATTGTCTGTAAACGTTCAACATGATGGTGAAAATGTTTTTGGTTTAATAGACCATTATGATGCTAAGAATGAAGAACTTGTAATTACAGATATAAATAATAAAGATAGTATTAAAAAGGGAGATAAAGTTGTTACGAGTGGCTTAGCAGATCAACTTCCTAGCAGTATTTACATAGGTGAAGTATCTAAAGTTGAAAATGATGAGTACGGTTTATCTAAAGAAGTAAGAGTTAAGACAGCTGCAAGTCTAGCAGACTTAAACCACGTTTATGTTGCTAAAAGAGACCCTAAAACAATACCAGATAATGAAAGCGGGGATAATTAATGCGCGCATTATACTACTTTCTTATTGGTATTGTATTGTTTTATATTGATACTGCAATTGGACTTGTTATACCAATGCAAATAGGAGATAAAGATATTATTTTCGTGCCACATTTAACGATCATGTACATTTTGATGCTAAGTGTGTATAGAAGTTTTGGTGTAGCGATGGTTTTATCAGTAGTATTAGGTCTAATTACAGATTTATATTTCGGCAGTTTTTACGGTTTATATCTATTTGGTTACATTTTATTTGTAGTCATCATGGACTTTTTCTTTAAAACATTTTATAGAGATCATACAATGTTGTTTATCATTATTTTACTTAGTACAGTCTTCTTAGAAATTTATGTAGCAATTATGTATAGTATTTTAGGAATTATTAATTTTGAATTTATTGACTTTGTTATATTTAGATTAATACCTACATTTATATTGAATTTAATTTTACTTACAATTTTATTCCCAATTATTATGAAATTCCTAAGAAAAGTACAATTGAAGATTGACAGTAAGAAATCCTAATGCTAAAATGCAGTAGTTGAGTAGTTCATAGCTACATACAACCGCTCAGATTCAGGTTCAAGTACATTTATGTCACCTGCATTTGGCGTGACTTAAAATTATAGGAGGTGCAAAGTATGTTTGCTATTATCGAAACAGGTGGAAAACAATTAAAAGTTGAAGAAGGACAAGAAATCTTCGTTGAAAAATTAAATTTAAACGAAGGTGATTCATTCACTTTTGACAAAGTATTATTTGTAGGTGGAGACTCAGTTAAAGTTGGTGCGCCAACAGTTGAGGGTGCTACTGTTACTGCTACTGCTAATAAAGAAGGACGCGGTAAAAAAATCACTGTATTCACTTACAGACGTCGTAAAGACTCAAAACGTAAAAAAGGTCATCGTCAACCTTACACTAAATTAACTATCGACAAAATCAACGCTTAATTATGATTACTGTTGATGTTACATTGAACGAAGCTGGTCAAGTAACGGATGTTATTATGGATGGTCATGCAGAACATGGCGAATACGGGCATGACATAGTTTGTGCTGGTGCATCCGCAGTTATTTTCGGAAGCGTTAATGCTATCATGGGATTAACGAGCGAAAAACCAGACATTGATTACAATGATGACGGTGGACATTTCCACGTAAGAAGTGTCGATGCTACAAATGAAAAAGCGCAATTAATTCTTCAGGCAATGTTAGTATCATTGCAAACAATTGAAGAAGAATATAAAGAAAATATCAGACTAAATTATAAGTGAGGTGCAACCCAATGTTAAAATTAAACTTACAATTCTTCGCATCTAAAAAAGGGGTAAGTTCTACAAGAAACGGCCGTGACTCTGAGTCAAAACGTTTAGGAGCTAAACGTGCTGATGGTCAATACGTTACAGGTGGATCAATTTTATTCCGCCAACGTGGTACTAAAATCTATCCTGGTGAAAATGTTGGTCGTGGTGGCGACGATACATTATTCGCTAAAATCGACGGCGTTGTTAAATTTGAACGTAAAGGTCGCGACAAAAAACAAGTTTCTGTTTACGCAGCAGCTGAGTAGTTTTTGTCACCATTAACACCAGAAGTTATGACTTCTGGTGTTAATTTTTTTGTCTTTATTTTCTAGTAGGCAAGATAATGATATAATGTAAAAGATATGGAAATTAAGTTTTTAGAAAAAGAGGTGAAATCATGTTTGTCGATCAAGTTAAAATATCACTTAAAGCAGGTGATGGCGGTAATGGTATAACAGCCTACCGTAGAGAGAAATATATTCCATTTGGTGGTCCAGCTGGTGGCGACGGTGGTAATGGTGCGTCAATTATATTTGAAGTTGATGAAGGGTTAAGAACTTTATTAGATTTTAGATATCAAACACATTTCAAGGCTAATAGAGGTGGCGCTGGTCAAACAAGTAATATGCATGGTAAAAATGCAGATCACTTAGTTCTAAAAGTACCGCCAGGCACAATTGTGAAAAATGTTGAAACAGAAGAAGTTGTTGCAGATTTAGTTGAAGATGGTCAACGTGCAACTGTAGCTAAGGGTGGTCGTGGTGGCCGAGGTAACTCTCGTTTCGCTTCTCCAAGAAACCCTGCACCTGATTTTAGTGAAAATGGAGAACCAGGTGAAGAAATAGATGTCACGTTAGAATTAAAATTACTAGCCGATGTAGGACTAGTAGGTTTCCCGAGTGTTGGTAAATCTACCTTGCTCTCAATGGTATCTAAAGCCAAACCGAAAATTGGTGCTTATCATTTCACTACAATTAAACCTAACTTAGGTGTTGTTTCTACAAAAGATCAAAGAAGTTTTGTAATGGCAGATTTGCCTGGTCTTATTGAAGGTGCGTCTGAAGGTGTGGGATTAGGCCATCAATTTTTAAAACACGTTGAGAGAACAAAAGTTATTGTTCATATGATTGATATGAGTGGCTCTGAAGGTCGTGATCCATTCGAAGATTATAAAGTGATTAATGAAGAATTAAGCGCTTATGAACATCGTTTAGAAGAGAGACCTCAAATCGTTGTAGCAAATAAGATGGATATGCCAAACGCTGAAGATAACTTAGAAATTTTTAAAGAAGAATTGAATGATGATAGTATTCATATTATTCCTTTATCTACAGTGATGCATGATCATATAGATGAACTTTTATATGCAATTGCAGATAAATTAGAAGAAGTTAAAGATATTGACTTTAGTAAAGTAGAAGAGGAAGACTTGGGTGTTAACAGAGTGTTGTACAAACATACGCCGAGTCAAGACAACTTCACAATTACTAGAGATGATGATGCTGCATACGTTGTAAGTGGTAAAGCAATTGAAAGAATGTTCAAGATGACTGACTTCAATAGCGATCCTGCAGTACGTAGATTTGCACGTCAAATGCGTTCTATGGGCATTGATGAGGCGTTGAGAGCACGTGGTTGTGAGAACGGTGATATTGTAAGAATACTTGGCGGAGAATTTGAATTTGTTGAATAGGAGTGCTTAATTTGGACAAAAAAGACTATAAAAAGTTTTATTTAATTAGAGAAGATGTTTTACCAGAATCAGTAGTAAAAACTTTAAAAATTAAAGATGTATTAAAAAATGATCCGTCATTGTCCATATTTGAAGCAGTCAAGCAGTTCGATTTATCTAGAAGTGCATTTTATAAATATCGAGATACAATATTTCCGATTGATGAAAAGATGGAAACAACTAGAGAGTTTACGTTAATATTGTATGTTAATGATATCGTAGGTATGTTGGCACAAGTATTAAATACATTATCTAGCTTACGTTTATCTGTATTAACAATTCACCAAAGTATTCCTATGGATGGTAGAGCAACAATCACACTTTCATTAGATGCCAAGGGTACGGATTTGGAAATTGATGATGTAATGGAAGCTTTAAGAATTATTGATCATATTTCTAAAGTTGAATTAATTAGTATGACTATATAAGGAAGTGTAAACGTGTACGCATATATTAAAGGCACATTAACAGTATTGAATCCTACGCACGTGGTAGTTGAAGCATCAGGTGTAGGATATGAGATTCAAACACCTAATTCTTATCGTTTTCAAAAACAAATGGACCAAGAAGTTGTGATTCACACTTCACTTATCGTAAGAGAAGATGCACAATTGCTATATGGTTTTATAAATCAAGAAGAAAAAGATATGTTTTTAAGCTTGATAAAAGTAACTGGTATTGGTCCGAAATCTGCATTAGCAATTTTAGCAAGTAGTTCTCCGAATGACGTCAAGATTGCCATCGAGAATGAAAATGATGCTTACTTAACACAATTCCCTGGAATAGGTAAAAAAACTGCGCGTCAAATTGTATTGGATCTTAAAGGTAAAGTACAGATTAACGAAGTAGATAGTAGCCAGCTATTAAACATGGGTGCAGATAGTAATGGTGCAACTGCAATTGTTAAAGAGGCAATGCTAGCACTAGAAGCATTAGGTTATTCTAAACGTGAGTTGACTAAAGTTGAAAAAAAACTAACTAAAGAATCATTTGAGTCTGTCGATGATGCAGTTAAAAGAGGATTACAATTACTTATATCATAAATATTACTGTATTTAAAAGGGGGGAATGTAATGGATGATAGAATGGTAGACCAATCAGTACATGAAGAGGAAACTTCATTTGAACTTTCTTTACGACCAACAAGGTTACGTCAATATATCGGACAATCAGCGATTAAATCGAATTTAGAAGTGTTTATTAAAGCCGCTAAAATGAGACAAGAGCCGTTAGATCATGTCCTATTATTTGGCCCCCCTGGATTAGGTAAAACGACTTTGTCTAATATCATTGCGAATGAAATGGAAGTAAATATTAGAACGATTTCTGGACCATCTGTAGAACGACCGGGTGATTTAGCTGCAATTCTTTCTAGTTTACAACCAGGAGACGTTTTATTTATTGATGAAATTCACAGGTTAAGTAGTGTTGTTGAAGAAGTATTATATCCAGCAATGGAAGATTTCTTTTTGGATATCGTTATTGGTAAAGGAGAAGAAGCTAGAAGTATTCGTATAGACTTACCACCTTTTACTTTAATTGGTGCTACTACAAGAGCGGGCAGTTTAACAGCTCCTTTACGTGATAGATTCGGTGTTCATCTCAGATTAGAGTACTACGAAGAACCTGAGTTGGAAGAAATCATCGTGCGGACTGCAGAAGTATTAGGTACGTCTATCGATAAAGAAAGTGCAACAGAATTAGCTAAACGTAGTCGAGGCACACCAAGAGTAGCCAATCGTTTGTTAAAGCGTGTACGTGATTTTCAACAAGTGAAGGAAGATGAATCAATAAGTATAGATACTACAAAGCAATCACTACAGTTATTGCAAGTAGATGATGAAGGACTAGATTATATTGACCATAAAATGATGAATTGTATATTGCAACAGTATAAAGGTGGACCTGTTGGTTTAGATACGATTGCTGTTTCTATTGGTGAGGAACGTATTACAATTGAAGATGTATATGAACCCTTTTTAATTCAAAAAGGATTCATTGAGCGTACACCAAGAGGGCGAAAAGCGACTCCTTATGCATTTGAACATTTTAGCAAGAATGGAAAGAGGGAATAAGTTTGGATATTGAAGCATTTGATTATCATTTGCCTGAAGCATTGATAGCACAAACACCTCTGAAAAACAGAGATGAGAGTAGATTACTAGTTCTTGGCAGACAAACTGGTGATATTGAACATAAACATTTTAAAGAAGTCATTGATTACTTAAATAAAGGTGACACACTTGTATTGAACGATACAAGAGTGATGCCAGCTCGTTTGTTTGGTTTGAAAGAAGAAACTGGTGCAAAAGTAGAAATGCTAATGCTGACACAAATCTCTGGTAATGATTGGGAAGTGTTATTAAAACCTGCAAAAAGAATCAAAATTGGTAACAAATTAACGTTTGGTGATGGCAAAATAATTGCTGAATGTATTGAGGAGTTAAACCAAGGCGGTCGAATAATGAGACTACATTATGATGGTATATTACAAGAACGTTTAGATGAGCTTGGTGAAATGCCTTTACCTCCTTATATTAAAGAACGTTTAGATGATCAAGATCGTTATCAAACCGTTTATGCTAAGGCCTCTGGTTCTGCAGCTGCACCAACAGCTGGACTACATTTTACTGACGAATTATTAAATCGTATAAAAGCAAAAGGCATTAACATCGCGTTCATTACATTACATGTTGGTTTAGGTACATTTAGACCTGTAAGTGTAGATAATATAGACGATCATGAAATGCACAGTGAATATTATCAGATGGACCAAAAAACAGCAAAGTTGTTAAATGAAACCAAATCTAATGGACATCGTGTAATTTCTGTAGGTACAACATCCACAAGGACGCTAGAAACGATTATGCAAACAAATGAAGCATTTAAAGCTCAAAGTGGCTGGACAGACATCTTTATTTTCCCCGGCTATACATTTAAGGCAATTGATGGTTTAATTACAAACTTTCATTTACCAAAATCAACGCTTGTTATGCTAGTATCTGCTTTTAGTAATAGGGATTATATTTTAAATGCATATCAACAAGCGGTAAAATCAGAATACAGATTCTTTAGTTTCGGAGATGCAATGTTAATTATTTAGGGAATGAAAGGGGATTTTGTATGCCAGCAGTAACGTATGAGCATATTAAAACTTGTAAGCAATCGGGTGCGCGTTTAGGTATTGTACACACACCTCATGGATCATTTGAAACACCGATGTTTATGCCAGTAGGTACAAAAGCAACTGTAAAAACAATGAGTCCAGAAGAATTACATCAGATGGAAACGAAAATCATTTTAGGGAATACTTATCATTTGTGGTTACAGCCAGGAAATGATATTATCAAAAAGAGTGGGGGCTTACATCAGTTCATGAACTGGAATGGTCCTATACTGACTGATTCTGGCGGTTTCCAAGTATTTAGCTTAAGTAATTTGAGAAATATTACTGAAAAAGGCGTAGAATTTCGTCATCACAAAAATGGATCGAAATTATTTTTGAGTCCTGAGAAAGCTACAGAGATTCAAAATGACTTAGGTTCAGATATTATGATGGCTTTTGACGAATGTCCTCCTATGCCTGCCGAATATAAATATGTGAAAGACTCTATTGAAAGAACCACTAGATGGGCTGAAAGATGTTTGAAAGCACATAAGAGACCTGAAGATCAAGCTTTGTTTGGTATCATCCAAGGCGGAGAATATAAAGATCTTAGAAAACAAAGCGCTGAGGAATTAGTTGCTTTAGATTTTCCAGGATATGCAATTGGTGGCTTATCTGTAGGAGAGCCTAAGCCAGTAATGTACGATATGGTGACACACACTGAACAATTTATGCCGAAGGATAAACCGCGTTATTTAATGGGCGTCGGTTCACCGGATGCATTGCTCGAATGTAGTATTCGAGGTATGGACATGTTTGACTGTGTACTACCGACACGTATTGCACGTAATGGCACTTGTATGACTTCACATGGGCGAGTGACTATTAAAAATGCTAAATATGCAGAAGATTTAGGACCACTTGATGATAATTGTGACTGCTATACTTGTAAAAATTATAGTAGAGCTTACATAAGACATTTAATTAAAGCAGAAGAAACATTTGGTATCCGTCTTACTACTTATCATAATTTACATTTCTTGCTAAAATTAATGGAAAACATCCGACAAGCAATTCGTGAAGATCGTCTTCTTGACTTTAAAGAAGAATTCTTTGAACAGTATGGACTTAATGTAGACAACCCAAAAAACTTTTAACAAGGGAGAAATAAAATAATGCAATTTACTTCATTAATATTACCAATTTTATTATTAGCATTAATGTGGTTTTTCTTAATCAGACCACAACAGAAAAGAGCGAAAGAGCATCGTGAAATGATTAGCCAAGTAAGCTCTGGGCAACATGTAACTACAATCGGTGGTATCAAAGGTACTGTTCGTGCAGTAGATGAAACTACAGTAGTATTAACTTTAAATGGCAATGGTACTGAAATCACTTTAGAAAAACCTGCTATAAAACAAGTTGATCCTTCATAATAAAGCAACGAACTGATATGAAAATATCAGTTCGTTTTTTTATTAACATATTCTACTGATGCATTAATAGAAATCATATATACTTTCTTAAACAATATGCTGATATAGTGTTATAATTTAAAATGACCTAGGATATAATAATCATAACTTAACGTATAAACTAGTAATATTTTCGTAACATTTTAAAATGTTAATAACGCTTACAATTAAGTTATGAATACAAAATAGTTGAGTTAGTTTTTACACGCGTTGTAATATGTTAAGATAATAAGGTCGTTTAGAAGAAAGTATAGATTGTATAAAATTGCGTTAAAATAATTTAATCAAGTATTCTTATAACATAAGCTTACAATGAGGTGTTCAAGTGAAGAAGAGTAGTAGAATAGTTGCATTCATAGTGCTCGTAGCTCTGTTGTTGGGAGCCATGGCATTTACTTATAAGAGTGTAGTTAAAGACGTCAGTCTTGGTTTGGACTTACAAGGTGGATTTGAGGTCTTATATCAAGTAGATCCTTTACAAAAAGATGATAAAATTGACGATAAAGCGGTAAAATCAACAGCAAAAACGCTTGAAAATCGCGTCAACGTCTTAGGTGTTTCCGAACCGAAAATTCAAGTCGAAGATAAAAACAGAATTCGTGTCCAGCTTGCAGGCGTCAAAAACCAGTCTGAAGCGCGAGAAGTTTTATCATCACAAGCAAATTTAACGATTCGTGATGCGGATGATAATATCAAATTGACTGGTAAAGACATTCAGCAAGGTTCAGCAAAACAAGAATTCAAAGAGAATACGAATCAACCAGCAGTTACTTTCAAATTAAAAGATAGTGATAAATTTAAAAAAGTAACTGAAGAAATTTCGAAAAAAGATGAAAACGTGATGGTTGTTTGGCTAGATCACGAAAAAGGTGATTCTTACCATAAAGAAGTGACTAAAAAAGATCCGAAATTCGTTTCAGCTGCTTCAGTAGATAAGCCAATTAACTCTGATAGTGTTGAAATTTCAGGTGGCTTTAACGGTGAAGAAGGCATTAAAGAGGCAAAACAAATTGCTGATTTGTTAAATGCAGGTTCCTTACCAGTAGATTTAAATGAGATTTATTCTAATTCAGTCGGCGCCCAATTTGGTCAAGATGCATTAGATAAAACAGTATTTGCTGCTGTTATTGGTATCGCAGTAATTTATCTATTCATGTTAGGTTTCTATCGTTTACCAGGGTTAGTAGCAATTATTGCGCTAACCGCGTATATATACTTAACAATGTTAGCCTTTAACTTTATTTCAGGTGTGCTTACATTACCAGGTTTAGCGGCCTTAGTGCTAGGTGTAGGTATGGCCGTCGATGCGAACATTATAATGTATGAGCGGATTAAAGACGAACTTAAAATTGGACGGACACTCAAACAAGCTTATAAAAAAGCGAATAAGAGTTCTTTCTTAACCATTGTCGATGCACAGTTAACAACTGTTATCGCAGCCGCTGTGTTGTTCTTCTTTGGTGAAAGTTCAGTTAAAGGTTTCGCAACTATGTTACTCATCGGTATCTTAATGATCTTTGTAACAGCAGTGTTCCTATCAAGATGGCTATTATCGCTACTTGTGTCATCTAATTACTTCAAAAAATCATATTGGTTATTTGGTGTAAACAAGAAAGATATCTATAACATTAATGAAGAAAAAGACGTACATGATTTGAAAACGCCATATGAGCGTTGGGACTTTATGAAATTGGCTAAGCCATTGTTATCATTGAGTGTCCTTATTATCATTGTCGGTGCCATCATTCTCTTCATTTTTAAATTAAATTTAGGTATTGATTTCACAAGTGGTACGAGAGTTGATTTTGAATCTGAAAATAAAGTCTCAGAGGAAAAAGTAACTCAAACGCTTGAAGATAAAGATTTCAAACCGACTCAAGTTTCACTAGGTGAAAATGGCCAAAATGCGACCGTACAATTTAAAGATGACTTATCTAAAGATGAAGTTGCTAAAATTAAGAGCACAATAGATAATGAGTTTGGTAGTGATCCAACGGTCAATACAGTTTCACCAGTGATTGGTCAAGAGCTTGCTAAAAATGCCATGTTTGCACTTGTATATGCTGCTATTGGTATTATACTCTACACTACATTTAGATTTGAGTGGCGTATGGGATTATCCTCGGTGTTGGCATTACTACATGATGCATTTATGATTGTTGCTGTATTTAGTTTATTCAGATTAGAGGTAGATATTACCTTTATTGCAGCAGTATTAACTATTATTGGTTACTCTATCAATGATACGATTGTTACATTCGATAGGGTCCGGGAAAACTTACACAAAGTAAAAGTGATTACGAAGAAATCTCAAATAGACGATATTGTTAATAGATCGATTCGTCAGACCATGACACGTTCTATCAATACTGTTTTGACAGTAGTTATTGTAGTCATTTCATTACTTGCATTTGGTGCACCAAGTATCTTCAACTTCTCGTTAGCATTACTCATCGGTCTGATTTCAGGTGTTTTCTCATCTGTATTTATCGCAGTACCGCTATGGGGCATTATGAAGAAACGTCAACTTAAAAAATCAGATGATCATAAGATTGTCGTTTATAAAGAGAAAAAATCAAATGATGAAAAAATCTTGGTATAAGTTATACAGGATGAATACGTTATGAATTATCAATATTAACCATAGCTAAGACATTTCTAATAAAGTGAAACAGCTCGAATTAAAATTCGGGCTGTTTTTTTATGTGTTTTAAAAGTTATTTACTAATAAAGTAATTATAAGTACGAATTATTTGTTAATAAGCTAAAGTAGAATGCTTTTCATGTTAAGATGTATTTGTGAATTTTATAAAAATGGTATTCGCTATATAAATTTAATAGAAAGTCTTGTTTAAATGTAAGTACTTTTTATTTTCGAATATCTTTTGTATAATTGCTTGTGGAAATGAGGGAGAATAGTATGATTAAATCCAAGTATACTTGGGATGTTAACGCACCAGAAATTGAGATTACAGAGGAAGTTTCATCAGATTTAAAGCTAACTCCTATTGTAAAGAAAATCTTAGAAAGTAAAGGGTTAACTGATAAACCATCAATTGAGGCTTTGTTAAAAGGCACTCAAGTCACACATGACCCATTATTAATGAGCGATATGACAAAAGCTGTCGAACGTATTAATTTGGCAATAGATCAAAATCAAAAGATTTTAGTATATGGTGATTATGATGCAGATGGCGTAACATCTACAACAATACTCGTAAATACGTTAAAAGAATTGGGCGCGCATGTAGGTTGGTATATACCAAATCGTTTTTCTGAAGGATACGGCCCAAATGAAATGGCGTTTAAAAATGCTTATGAAGAAGAGATTTCATTAATTATCACTGTGGATAATGGCATACAAGGCCATGAAGAAATACAGATGGTACAAGATTTAGGTGTAGATGTTATTGTGACAGACCATCACGAAATTGGTAGAACAATGCCTAATGCCTATGCCATTGTACATCCGATGCATCCAGAATTTGATTATCCTTTCAAATATTTATGTGGGGCCGGTGTAGCGTATAAGTTAGCACAGAATTTATTGGATGAGCCACCAGCATATTTCCTCGGCTTAGTTGCTATAGGAACAATTGCTGATTTAGTATCTTTAACGAATGAAAACCGAACTTTAGTTCAAAAAGGATTGGAAGTTCTTAATGATCATTGCCCGCCATCTATAAGAGCGATTTTAAAACAAGCTGGTTACAGTGATGAAATTAATGAAGAAACAATTGGTTTTATCATCGGACCTCGTTTAAACGCAGTAGGTAGACTTGAAGATGCTGCGCTTGCTGCAGAATTGTTAATGGCTGATACAGATGAAGAAGCAGATTTTTTAGCTGAGCAAGTCGAATTCTTTAATCAAGAACGTAAAGACATTGTTGCACAAATTTCTGAAGAAGCATTACAAGTTGCTGACGCACAGGTACAACAAGGGGCAAAATTCTTATTATTAGCTGAACCAAATTGGCATGAAGGTGTTTTAGGCATAGTGGCTTCTAAAGTTGTGGAAACGTATAGTTTGCCAACACTCATACTAAATATAGATGATGCGCAGGGCCATGCAAAAGGGTCAGCGCGTAGTATAGCGCAAGTCTCAATGTTTGAAATTTTGAATGCACATGGGGATTTAATTTCGAAATTTGGTGGTCATCATATGGCTGCAGGTGTGACGATGCCTATAGAACACATTGAAACACTGAGACAAGGATTAAATGATTGGATGAATCAACTTGCTGAAACAACCTCACTTGAGCCACGTAAAAAAGTAGATGTAAAAATTTCAGAAGCTGATATTACAATAAAGAACATTCAAGATATTCAAAGGTTGCGTCCTTTTGGCACAGATTTCTCTAGTCCATGCTTTGAATTACAAGATGTCATTGTCAATCAAGCAAAAGGAATTGGCCAAGAGCAGAAACATTTAAAACTCGTAATGGGTGAAAGTCAATTACAGGCTATCTTTTGGCAAAACGGTCACCTTGTTAAAGAATTAGGGGAACAACAACCGATTAATTGTATTGGTACTTTACAGATTAATGAATGGAATGGTTTTCAATCACCACAATTCATGATACAAGACTTATCAAGTAATAATTTACAAATTCTTGATTATCGAAGTAAAAGTAAAGTGAGTGGCTTTGAGCAGGATTCAACAGATGTAGCTTACCTTGTTCATAAAAAAAGTGAAAAATTAGGCGAAAATTATTATTTTTATGGTGAAGAAATTCAGCAAAATTATGATAAATATGTTTTCCGTGATTTGCCTGCTTCGATACAAGACATTAAAGATACTTTGAAAACCGTCGAAGTTTCTCAAATTTACCTTGTTTTAAATCATGAACGCTCGATTTATTTCGAAGGCATGCCAAAAATGGAAACGTTCAAACAATGTTTTAAAGCGTTAGCGACTAAAAAAGAAACTAATTTAGCAAAAGATGGTATGCAACTTTGTCAATACTTAAATATACAGTCTAGTATGCTTAAATTTATCTTGAAAGTTTTCCTCGATTTAGAGTTTATAAAAGATGAAAATGGTATAATTAAGATAAATAGCGACTCTACTAAGAAAGCGATTGAATCGAGTAAGTATTATCAAGGTCGTTTAGAAAGAATTGAAGTTGAAAAAATGTTGCTTTATGAAGATTTTAATAATTTGAAGCAATGGATTAAGTCTGAACTGGTAGATAAATAGGAGGAAGTTTGAATGGATTTAAAACAGTATGTGTCGGAAGTAGAAGATTGGCCAAAGCCTGGAGTTAACTTTAAAGATATTACAACAATTATGGATAATGGCGAAGCATTTGGTTACGCTACAGATCAAATTGTTCATTATGCTAAGGACCGTGATGTAGACGTTATAGTCGGGCCAGAAGCACGTGGTTTTATTATAGGCTGTCCAGTAGCATATTCAATGGGTATTGGTTTTGCGCCAGTTAGAAAAGAAGGCAAATTACCTAGAGAAGTAATTCGCTATGAATATGATTTAGAGTATGGTACAAATGTATTAACAATGCACAAAGATGCGCTTAAACCTGGTCAACGTGTTTTGATTACGGATGATTTATTAGCTACAGGTGGAACGATTGAAGCGGCAATCAAACTTGTTGAACAATTAGGTGGTATCGTTGTAGGTATTGCATTTATTATTGAACTTAAATATCTTAATGGTATTGAAAAAATAGAAGATTACGATGTAATGAGTTTAATCTCTTACGACGAATAAAATCTAATAGTAAGCTAACAAAAGAGCTTGGGACATGTATTTATGTCCTAGCTTCTTTTTTATTTAAAATATACTTAATTTATTATAATAGAATCCATCATTGGATAGTTATCTGAGAATTTTTCTTACTCTATTTCATTTTTCTTTAGCGATATTTCAAAAAATGTGTCTTTGTTATGAATGACATACACTTGAACACGCTATATAATATTTAAAATAAACTTTATTTTCTCAATACTCGCATGAACTCATTTATTTATTTAATAACATGTAGTATCATATAACTATTATACAAAATTTGACCTAATAAAATGAAAACACGTTACAATCGTAGTTAAATAAAATTAGATAAAGCAACGAAATATAATACTGGGTATCTAATAGCGATTAATATTTAGTATAGGGGTGTCTTAAGTGAACAATGAATATCCATATAGTGCTGATGAAGTACTATCCAAAGCCAAATCATATTTGTCAAAAGAAGACTATGAATATGTGTTGAAAAGTTATCATATTGCTTATGAGGCACATGAAGGTCAATTTCGGAAAAATGGTTTACCATACATAATGCATCCAATTCAAGTTGCTGGCATATTAACTGAAATGCATTTAGATGGACCAACAATTGTTGCAGGGTTTTTACATGACGTAATCGAAGATACACCATATACATTTGATGATGTTCAGGGTATGTTCAATGAAGAAATTGCAGTTATTGTAGAAGGTGTAACAAAATTAAAAAAAGTTAAATACCGTTCTAAAGAAGAACAACAAGCGGAGAATCATCGAAAACTATTTATCGCAATTGCTAAAGATGTACGTGTGATTTTAGTTAAATTGGCAGACCGTTTACATAATATGCGGACGATAAAACCGATGCCAAGGGAAAAACAAATTAGAATTTCTAAAGAGACACTCGAAATTTATGCACCTTTGGCTCATAGATTAGGTATCAATACCATTAAATGGGAATTGGAAGATACAGCGCTTAGATACATTGATAGCGTTCAATATTTCAGAATTGTTAATTTAATGAAGAAAAAACGTAGTGAAAGAGAAGATTATATTCAAAATGCTATAAACCGTATACAAGCAGATATGTCTAGTATGAATATTGTTGGCGATATCAATGGACGACCTAAACACATATATAGTATATATAGAAAAATGGTTAAACAAAAGAAACAGTTTGATCAAATTTTCGATTTGTTAGCCGTTAGAATCATCGTGAATTCTATTAATGATTGCTACGCTGTACTGGGTTTAGTACACACACTTTGGAAACCAATGCCCGGTAGATTTAAGGATTACATTGCGATGCCAAAACAAAATATGTATCAGTCATTACATACAACGGTTGTTGGTCCAAATGGCGATCCACTTGAAATACAAATTAGAACTTCTGAAATGCATGAAATTGCTGAACATGGTGTAGCAGCCCACTGGGCATATAAAGAAGGCAAAAAAGTAACTGAGAAAGCACAAAACTTTAATAAAAAATTAAATTGGATTAAAGAGTTTGCTGAAACAGATAATACTACATCGGATGCTGAAGAATTTATGGAAACACTTAAATTTGATTTACAAAGTGATAAAGTATATGCATTTACGCCCGAAAGTGACGTTGTAGAATTACCTTATGGTGCAGTTCCTATCGATTTTGCATATGCAGTCCATAGTGAAGTCGGTAATAAAATGATAGGTTCAAAAGTAAATGGTAAAATTGAACCTATAGACTATGTCTTGCAGACTGGAGATATTGTTGAAATTAGAACCAGTAAACATTCTTACGGCCCAAGTAGAGATTGGTTGAAAATTGTTAAATCATCAAGCGCTAAAAGTAAAATTCGTAGTTTCTTTAAAAAACAAGACCGTTCTTCAAACATTGAAAAGGGTAAATTTATGATTGAAGCGGAAATAAAAGATCAAGGTTTTAGAGTAGACACAGTATTAAATGAAGAAAACATTGCCGTAGTAAATAATAAATACAATTTTGCTAACGACGATGACTTATTTGCTGCAGTTGGTTTTGGTGGTGTAACCGCCTTACAAATAGTGAATAAATTGACTGAAAAGCAACGTATCCAAGATAAGCAAAAAGCATTGAATTCAGCACAAGAAATTTCTAAATCAGTACCTATTAAAGATGACATTACAACGGATAGTGGCGTTTATGTTGAAGGTATTGAAAATGTTTTAATAAAATTATCAAAATGTTGTAATCCAATCCCAGGTGATGATATTGTTGGTTATATCACTAAAGGACATGGCATTAAAGTACATAGAACAGATTGTCCTAATATTAAAAGTGAAAAAGACCGCTTGATTCACGTAGAATGGGTACGTTCTAATGATGCTACTCAACGTTATCAAGTAGATTTAGAAGTTTCTGCTTACGATAGAAATGGGCTTTTAAATGAAGTATTACAGGCTGTAAATTCGACTAAAAGTAATTTAGTTAAAGTATCTGGTAAATCAGATATAGATAAAAATGCTGTAATTAATATTAGTGTTATGGTGAAAAATGTTAATGAAGTTTACCAAGTTGTAGACAAGATTAAACAACTCGGCGATGTATATACTGTCACAAGAGTTTGGAATTAGAGGTGCAACATACATGAAAATAGTCGTACAAAGAGTGAAGGAAGCTTCGGTTTCTAATGAAAATATAGAGAATAAAATAAAAAAAGGTTTTTGCCTATTTGTTGGTGTTGGTAAAACATCTACAGAGGCTGACATTTTAGCATTAGCTAAAAAAATTGTGAATGCACGGTTATTTGAAGATATCGATGGAAAGTTAAACTTAAATATTCAACAAGTTGAAGGTGATATCTTATCTATTTCACAATTCACCTTGTATGCAGATGTTAGAAAGGGTAACAGACCAGGCTTTTCTCATTCTATGCCTCCAGAACAGGCAAACGCATATTATGAAATGTTTAATCAAGCATTACGTTCTTATGGAATAAATGTGTTAACAGGTGAATTTGGTACAGATATGTTAGTGAATATTGCTAATGATGGGCCTGTAACAGTGATTTATGAAAGTCAGGATGGCAAAATAGTATGAAAAAACTCGATACTTGGTTAGAAAAACATAATCTCAGAAATATCCCCACATTTATTGTCGTAGTAGCATTTATCATTTTTATTATTATGATTATTGCTTTCTTAAATCATAATGATGAAAACAGTAGTACGATTTATATTACTGAAGATGCAGAATTAAGAACAGGTCCTAGCGCTGTTTATCCAGAAATTAATTCTATCGAAAAAGGGCAAAGTTTCCATAAAATTGGCAAATCTGGTAAGTGGATTGAAGTAGAATCCGGTAATAATGAAAAAGGTTGGGTGGCAGGTTGGCATACGAATTTAAATATTCAAGCAGATGCTAACAAGAATGCTAAACCTTTGAAAGATAAGATAATAGTACTTGATCCTGGTCACGGTGGACGTGATCAGGGGGCATCAAGTAATACAAAAAAACATAGTAAAGAGAAAGTATATACTTTAAAAACCGCTCAAGAGCTTAAAGCACTTTTAGAAAAAGAAGGTGCAACGGTGAATATGACACGTAGTTCAGATGAATATGTCAGTCTTAGCGATAGAAACATTAAAGGTGATGCTTATATTAGTTTACATAATGATTCATTAAAGTCAGCTAAAGCAAATGGTAGTACCGTTTATTGGTATAAAAAAAACCAAAAAGCATTAGCAGAGACATTGAGTGCGAGCTTACAAAAAAAAGCATTACTAACAAATAAAGGCGCACGACAAGAAAACTTCCAAGTATTGAGACAAACAGATGTACCAGCAGTATTATTAGAGTTAGGTTATATTAGTAATCCTACAGATGAAGATATGATTAAGGACCAATTACATCGACATATTGTAGAAAAAGCAGTTGTTGATGGGCTACGTGCATACTTTTCAGAATAAAAAGGTTGCATATTAGTCATAAACTCGTTATTATTAAGTATGAATTCTATATTAAAACCGCTATAATTCTTGAAAATTCTAAACGAAATGGTAACATTTAAACAATGCGAAGAGACATAATTCCTGGCTGAAAAATTATGCTTAGTAATTTAGAAATTTAACACAAGAAAAGGTGCTTTGAAAAATAAAGCCGTGTAACGAACGTTATTCGTATGAAGTGGGTTATAAATTTAAATATTTATAACCAATTAGGGTGGCAACACGGAAATTCGTCCCTTGTATGACTATTAGTCATGCAAGGGTTTTTTTATTGCTTAAAAGGAGAGGTTCTATGATAAATATACCTAGAGGGACTCAAGATATTTTACCAGAAGAAACAAAGAAATGGCGTTATATTGAAGCGAAATTAGATCAACTCATGGAGTTGTATAATTACGAAGAAATTCGTACACCAATTTTTGAAAGTACTGAATTGTTTGCACGTGGTGTAGGTGGTTCAACGGATGTTGTTCAAAAAGAAATGTATACCTTTAAAGATAAAGGTGACCGAAATATTACGTTGCGTCCAGAAGGTACAGCAGCAGTTGTACGTTCATATATAGAAAATAAAATGCAAGGTATTCCGAACCAACCTATTAAATTATATTATAACGGGCCAATGTTCCGTTATGAACGAAAACAAAAAGGTAGATATCGTCAATTCACGCAGTTTGGTGTAGAAGCTATTGGTGCTGAAAATCCAGGCGTAGACGCAGAAGTACTAGCTATGGCAATGCATATTTATCAGTCATTTGGGTTGAAACACTTAAAACTTGTGATTAATAGTATTGGTGATATAAATTCTCGTAAAGAATATAATGACGCACTTGTGAATCATTTCGAACCTGTAATCGAGCATTTTTGTAGTGATTGTCAATCCCGTTTACACACAAATCCAATGAGGATTTTAGATTGTAAAATCGATAAAGACAAAGAAGAAATAAAAACAGCTCCAAGTATTACGGAATTTTTAAATGAATCATCAAAAGCTTATTATTCAGAAGTAAAACAACATTTAGATGATTTAGGTATTCCATACGTAGAAGATCCGAATTTAGTTAGAGGTTTAGATTATTATACACATACTGCTTTTGAATTAATGATGGATAACCCTAACTATGATGGTGCGATAACTACATTATGTGGTGGCGGACGATATAATGGTTTATTAGAATTATTAGATGGACCAAGCCAAACTGGTATAGGGTTTGCATTGAGCATTGAAAGATTGTTACTCGCATTAGAGGAAGAACAAATTGAACTTAATGCTGACCATGATTTTGATTTATTTATTGTAACAATGGGCGATAAAGCGGATCGTTATGCTGTAAAGCTATTAAATGATTTACGTAAAAATGGTGTGAAGGCAGATAAAGATTATTTACAACGTAAAGTTAAGGGCCAAATGAAGCAAGCAGATAGATTAAATGCGAAATATACAATTGTTGTTGGTGAGCAAGAGTTAGAAGAAAATAAAATTAATGTGAAGAATATGGAATCAGGTGAAACTGAAACTATTAAATTAGATGAAATGGTTAATTATTTCAAAAATTAAGGAGAAGATATTATGAGTAAGCGTACAACTTATTGTGGTTTAGTAACTGAATCGTTATTAGACCAAGAAGTAACATTAAAAGGTTGGGTACACAACCGTAGAGACTTAGGTGGCTTAATTTTTGTTGATTTACGTGACCGTGAAGGTTATGTTCAAATCGTATTTAACCCAGATTTTTCAGCAGAAGCATTACAAATTGCAGAAACTGTTAGATCAGAATATGTGGTAGAAGTTAAAGGGCTCGTTAAACAACGTGATCCTCAAACTGTAAACCCAAAAATTGAAACTGGGCAAGTTGAAGTACAAGTTTCAGACATTCAAATTATCAACAAATCTGAGACTCCTCCATTTGCTTTGAATGAAGAAAACCAAAATGTAGATGAAAATATCAGATTAAAATATAGATACCTTGATTTACGACGTCAAGAGCTAGCACAAACATTTAAAATGAGACACCAAACAACACGTTCTATCAGACAATACTTAGACCAAGAAGGTTTTTATGATATAGAAACACCTGTATTAAATAAATCTACGCCAGAAGGTGCACGTGACTATTTAGTACCATCGCGTGTGCACGGTGGTGAATTTTATGCTTTACCTCAGTCACCACAAATATTTAAACAATTATTAATGATCAGTGGTTTTGACAAATACTATCAAATTGTTAAATGTTTCCGTGATGAAGATTTACGAGCTGACCGTCAACCAGAATTCACACAAGTGGATATTGAAATGAGTTTCGTAGACCAAGAAGATGTGATGGATATGGGCGAAGAAATGTTACAAAATGTTGTTAAAGATGTGAAAGACATTGAAGTACCACGTCCATTCCCAAGAATGACATATAATGAAGCTATGGGGCGTTACGGTTCAGATAAACCTGATACACGTTTTGGCATGGAATTAATCGATGTTTCAGAACTTGGCGAAGTTATGGACTTTAAAGTATTCAAAGATGCTATCAATAAAGGCGGTCAAGTTAAAGCAATTGTTGCTGAAGGCGCTTCTGATAAATATACAAGAAAAGACATAGATGCTTTAACTGAATTTGTAAACATCTATGGTGCTAAAGGCTTAGCGTGGGTAAAAGTTGTAGATGATGGTTTAAATGGACCAATCGCTAAATTCTTCGAAAATGATCACGTTGAAAAGTTACAGTCACTAACTGGAGCGAAAGCAGGAGACTTAGTATTATTCGTTGCAGATAAACCAAGTGTTGTTGCACAAAGTTTAGGCGCTTTACGCCTTAAACTTGCTAAAGAATTAAATATGATAGATGAAACAAAATTGAATTTCTTATGGGTTACAGATTGGCCATTGCTTGAATATGATGAAGATGTTAAACGCTATACTGCAGCGCATCACCCATTCACTTCACCAAAACAAGAAGATATTGAAAAATTAAGTACTGAGCCTGAGAATGTTCAAGCTAATGCATATGATATTGTTTTAAACGGTTATGAACTGGGTGGGGGTTCTATCAGAATCCATGATGCTGATTTACAAGCCAAAATGTTCGAAGTTTTAGGTTTCACAGACGAACAAGCAAAAGAACAATTTGGTTTCTTACTAGATGCGTTTAAATATGGTGCACCACCGCATGGCGGTATCGCATTAGGATTAGACCGTTTAGTTATGTTATTAACTAATCGCACAAACTTACGTGATACAATTGCCTTTCCTAAAACTGCATCTGCGACATGTCTATTAACAGATGCACCAAGTGAAGTGTCAGAAAATCAATTAGAAGAACTTTCATTACGTATTCGACATTAATTATTGTAAGAAGTAATAATTCTTGCTAATTTGTGATTATGTGTTATGATGTTCACATAAGATAGTCATCTGAAGTGTTCGTAAGTTTGCTTCATATTTGGGCCTAACACTCTTTGATCCGGGAGCCCAATGGGTTTTCTTGCAGCGCACACGCCTCATTAGGAGGACTTGCAAAACAAGAAACAGGGCACCCACCTGTTTTAAGCAGGCCGAATGATCAAGCACTTTATAACTACGGCACTAACGGACTCTATCGTACGCAAGACTTCGGTCTTGCGTATTTTTTTGCTGAAATTTAAGATATGAATGTTATTAATTCAAATAATGTAAGATGTATAATGCATTTTGTAAATATAAATATATGTTAATGTTATAATAGTTTTGTTATGGCATATTATTAATAATAAGGAGTATTTAGATGAGACATCAATTTTCTAGAAATGAATTAGCCTATGGACAAGAAGGCTTAGAATTATTAAAAGAAAAGACAGTTGTTGTGCTTGGTGTAGGTGGCGTTGGTTCATTTGCCGCTGAAGCTTTAGCACGTACAAATATTGGTCATATCATTCTTATTGATAAAGATGATGTTGATATCACCAACGTCAATCGTCAATTGCATGCGCTTACTACTACGATTGGTCAGAGTAAAGTAACTTTGATGGAAGAACGTATTAAATTAATTAATCCTGATTGTAAAGTGACATCATTGCATATGTTTTATACAGAAGAGACTTATGAAGCATTGTTCAGTGAGTATGATATTGATTATTTTGTAGATGCAAGTGATACAATCATTTATAAAGTACACTTAATGAAGGAATGTTTAGATAGAGGCATTTCAGTGATTTCAAGTATGGGTGCTGCCAATAAAATTGATCCAACACGTTTTGAAGTTGCAGATATTTCTAAAACACATACAGATCCTATGGCTAAAATTATAAGACGTAAATTAAAAAAATTAGGCATTCATAAAGGGGTTCCTGTTGTATTTTCAGATGAAAGTCCGATTGTAATTAGAGAAGATGTTAAAGATACGGTGGGGGATGCTAATGCACCAACGAGAAAAGGTCAAATGCCCCCATCTTCAAATGCTTTTGTACCGAGTGTAGTTGGATTAATCAGTGCGGGTTATGTAATCAACGATATTCTAAAAAATATTCCCGTTACTCGTATTAAAGACAAAAAATAAAAGTGATATAAATGCACTACGCTTTGAAAGTAAATGCTAATTCAGCAATAATTATTTTAAAAAGGTAGCTTCCAGTTTTTGGGAGCTACCTTTTATTGATTATACTGAGTCATATTTCAGATTTATTTCTTGTTTTGTGAGCGATTAATATTATCATAAACAGATTTAAACTGCTGTTCACTTTTAGAGGTTGCTTTAGGTTCATAATAAATTTTATTTTTAAGTTTATCAGGTAAATATTGTTGTGCAACGAATCCGCTGTCATAACTATGCGGATATTTATATCCGATTGCACGACCCAATTCTTTAGCACCTGCATAATGACCATCCTTTAAATGGTCTGGAATCTGACCGACATGACCCTTACGTATATCTGATAGGGCAGCATCAATAGCTGAAATACCTGAGTTAGATTTAGGTGATAAACAAAGTTCAATTACAGCTTGACTCAAAGGAATTCTAGCTTCAGGGAAACCTAAACGTTCAGCTGACTCTATTGCTGCTAATGTCCGTTGACCAGCTGCTGGTGACGCTAATCCGACATCTTCAAAACTAATCACTAACAAACGTCGAACGATAGTTGGTAAATCACCAGCTTCAATTAAGCGTGCTAGATAATGTAATGCAGCATTGACATCGCTACCTCTAATTGATTTTTGAAAAGCACTCATCACATCATAGTGCATGTCACCATCTTTATCACTTACAAAAGCACCTTTTTGCAAACAATCCTTCGCATCTTCTAGTGTGATATGTCTATTATCATCAGTAACTTTAGAACTTAATACAGCCAATTCCAAAGCATTGAGAGCGCTTCTTACGTCACCTTGACTTTGTGTGGTAAAGTAAGTCATTGCTTCATCATCAACAATTGGATTGTAAGTAGCGAGGCCACGTTCAGCATCATTAATTGCTCTGTCTAATGACACTCTGACATCATCGTCATCTAATGGATATAATTCGAAAATTTGAGCTCTCGAACGTATAGCAGGATTAATTGCATGATAAGGATTAGATGTTGTCGCGCCAATTAAAACAATTTTTCCATTTTCTAAGTGTGGCAGTAAAAAATCTTGTTTAGCTTTATCTAAACGATGTATTTCATCTAATAGTAGAATTACTTGTCCAGACATTTTAGCTTCTTCAACAATTAGCTGCATATCTTTTTTTGTATTTGTTACAGCATTGAGCTGTCGAAATTTAAATTGCGTACTGCCAGATATCGCTTTTGCAATACTTGTTTTACCTATACCAGGTGGGCCAAAGAATATCATTGAAGATAATCTTTTCGTTTCAACCATTCTTCTAATAATCCCTTTTGGACCTACTAAATGTTTTTGAGAAATAATTTCATCTATGTTATTCGGACGCATTCTTGATGCAAGTGGTTCGTTCGTCACAATCTGTCACACCTTTCTAATTCTATATTAACGTAAAAAATGATAGAATGTTAATATATAGTATTCGAATTAAGTGAGGTAATATAATGAAAATTTCAACAAAAGGAAGATATGGGTTAACATTAATGATTTCCCTAGCTAAAAAACAAGGTCAAGGATGCGTATCATTAAAATCTATAGCAGAAGAAAATAATTTAAGTGATCTATATCTAGAGCAATTAGTCGGTCCTTTACGGAATGCTGGGTTAATTCGAAGTGTTCGTGGTGCAAAAGGCGGTTACCAATTAAGAGTGCCAGCGGAAGAAATAACAGCTGGTGATATTATACGTTTATTAGAAGGTCCAATTACGTTTGTAGAAAGTATTGAATCAGAGCCACCTGCACAAAAAGAACTTTGGATTAGAATGAGAGATGCTGTAAGAGAAGTACTTGATAATACAACTTTACAATATTTAGCTGATTTTAAAGAGACTGATGATTTAGACGGTTACATGTTTTATATTTAAAATGAAATATAATTTATAATTTTATAGTTCAAAACGATTTCTTTTAATGAAAATATTGGATTTATTTTCTTTATCATGTTTAGACACAATAATTAGTGGTATTTAATTTATATACATTGCTAAGGAGGTAATTTACATGGCAGATGAAAATAAATTCGAACAAGCAAAAGGTAATGTAAAAGAAACAGTCGGTAATGTAACTGACAATAAAGATTTAGAAAGCGAAGGCAAGGAAGATAAAACTTCTGGTAAAGCTAAAGAATTCGTAGAAAATGCAAAAGATAAAGCGAATGACGCTATTGATAAATTTAAAAAATAAGTGAAGTTTTAATTAACTTTCAAAGGAGTAATTACTATGGCTGAAAATTTCTTAGACAAAGCAAAAAACACTGCAAAAACTGTATCTGAAAAGTTAAAAGGTTCTGACAATGAAAAAGCACAACAAGCTTCAGAACAAATTGATAAATTCACTGGTGGCAGTGACGATAAAAAAGATGAAGACAAAAAAGACGAAAAATAATTTTTGTTTAAATTTTAAATAAACCATTTTGTAAAATACTTAAAATCCCAATCTACAACTATGTAGATTGGGATTTTAACATTTCATTAGCTTGAAATTTACAACGTATCTATTACATTTTTTAATTTACGGTAAGAATCAAGTTGAGCTTCTTGATCATAAATATAACTGATAGCCATTAATTCATCAATGTCACCATGTTCATCTATAAATGCTTTAATTTTATTTTTTACAGTTTCTTCTGAGCCGATAAGAGATGAGCGCATACGTTGTTGCGCAACTTCAAATTCAGTAGGCGTTAAAATGCCTTTTAAATCATCAGTAGGTGGTTGAAGTGGTTGCATTCTACCTCTAGTTATACTGACCATAACTTGTGCTTGGGTCGTTGATAAGTATTCAGCTTGTTCATCATTATCAGCAACAATGGCATTTAAACAAACGATGACATAAGGTTTGCTAAGTGCGTCGGAAGGTTCAAATAAATCTTTATATATATCAATCGCATCTTTCATTTGTTGTGGTGCAAAATGGCCAGCAAATACATAAGGAAGTCCTTTTCGTGCTGCTAAATGAGCAGAGTCAGTAGATGAACCTAGGATATAAAGTGGTACATGTTTATCTACTGCAGGGTAAGCACGAACATATGCTTGTTGGTTACCTGGACCAAAATATTTAGCGAGTTGTTCAACTTCTTCCGGGAATTCATAAACGCCATTATGTTGATCTCTGCGTAATGCACTTGCTGTCATCATATCAGTACCAGGAGCACGTCCTAAACCTAAATCTACACGTTCTGGAAATATCGTTTCCATCGTACCAAACTGCTCGGCAACTACTAATGGTGCGTGATTTGGTAGCATAATACCTCCCGATCCCACTCGGATTTTAGATGTATGCTCTAAGGTATGTTGGATTAATAAAGCAGTTGCAGAACTTACTAAATTTGGTGCATTGTGATGTTCTGCAATCCAATATCGCTCATAATCCAACGTTTCCAAATTTTGAGCTAATTTAACCATATCTTTAATCGCAGATTGATCATCTTCTCCTTCTCGAATAGGTACAAGATTAAGCGCTGATAATTTTAAATTGTACATGTTTATTGTTGTCCTCCTTAGTGATTGTTATTATATTGAAGTATAACAGTCGTTATAAAACTTGCGTAAGAAACTGCTCATTGTTATAATGAATGAAATTAAAACGTTAGGTGGCTTAATTAAGGCGATGAAGACATTGGATAAATATCAAGAGAACAAATTAATACAATTACATTTAAAAGAAAAAGTTACAGGATACGTCCATGTCGTAAATAATATGAGCTATTATTAAGTAACCACATATATTGATTGCAGTATATATTTATGGCATTTCATATCCTTGGAAGCGAGGAAATTGATATGTCTTTTTATTATGTTCAAAAACCATTTGAAAAATATGGTAAAATGCTGATAAATTACGTGAATATAAGTGTTGAAACGGGAGAACACGTAGCGCTCGTGGGTGATAATGGTGTAGGGAAAACGACTTTATTGAATGAAATATACTTAAAATATAGAGATAATGCATACCTTATGCAACAAGATATGACAGACTATTATAATGAAACTGGAATGGAATTCATTTTATCTTTATTTCCAGAAATATTAAAATTAAAAAAAGAAATAACGTATAACTATGAAAAAATAGTTGATTATATAGCTTATAATGGTTATGAATTAGAGCAAAAAATTATAACACAGGCAAATTTTTTTAATTTAACTGAAACTGATTTAGACAAACAAATAGGTCTTTTAAGCGGGGGGCAACAAACACGCGTCGCATTATTACGTTCAATTATTTCAGAAAAAGATTTAGTTCTATTAGATGAACCAACAAATCATCTTGATCAAATTATGCTTAATGATTTGATTATTCACATGAATAAATCAAAGCATACGATGATTTATGTATCTCATCACCGTGGCTTCATTAATGCAACTGCTAGTCATATCATAGAGATAAACCGAACACATACAAGGAAATTTACCGGTAATTATAACCAGTACAAAGAAATTATAGATTTAGAGTTCCAAACACAAGCGAATGCTTATGAAAAACAACAGCAGGAAGTTAAAAAACTTGAGGATACTATCCAAAGAGTTAAAGAGTGGCACGCTGCTTCTAAGCAAACAACGAGTGTCCGCGATCCCTCTATGCAAAAGCGATTGAGTAAATTAGCACAAAAATCAAAAGTAAAAGAATCACAATTAAATCAAAAATTAAACGAAAAAAATATCGAAGAACCCGAAAAAGATAATAGAAAGTTTCATTTTGAACAGCATAAAAACATGCGTAAACGTTATTTATTGAGGTTAGAAGATTTCAGTATTTCAATAAATGATCTTTGTATTTATAATCAAGCGAATTTCGAAATTAAGAATAATGAAAACATTTTACTTACTGGACCCAATGGCAGTGGAAAATCACTATTAATCAGCTTGATTAGACAAAAAATAAAACCTGATCAAGGCTTTATCCATATTACACCTTCACTTAAAATAGGTTATTTCAATCAACAAAATGATAATTTAACGTACCGAGAAACACCTTTAAATATGTTGTTAGCTCTAGAAGGAATGACACGTAGTCATGCCCAAACGATTTTAGCTTCATTTGGTTTTGACCAAGAGAAAATTAGTGTACCCATTGCTTATTTATCAATGGGAGAGAAAAGTAGGTTACAGTTTGTAATATTATTTTTCTCAAGTCCAAATTTATTGATTTTAGATGAACCGACAAATTATTTCGATATCGCAACACAGGACTTGATTATGAATATGATTCATAGTTTTAGTGGTCAAGTGTTCATAGTCACACATGACCAGTACTTACAATCACAATTCACAGCGACACATTGGGAAGTATCCAATAAACAACTTCATAATTTAACGCTCAATCAATATCGTAAGTCAAATACCGATGATACTTTGAAATTATTAGATGATTACAAAACAATTGATGAAAGTGGACATTTTGAAACAGACAACTAGAAAATTTGATTAGTTGGTGCTATCATTGGAACATTGATAAAATTGTTAGGAGTGTCAAACATGGAAGTATATGCAGATTATGCTGCAACAACACCAGTCAAACAAGCAGTTATAGATAAAATGATGGATGTTTATAGCGTTCATTATGGTAATCCATCTTCTGTTCATAGTATGGGTAGAGATGCAAGAAAGTATCTCGATGAGTCGCGTAGAACTGTAGCGAAGATATTTAAGGCTAAGCCAAGTGAAGTCATATTCACGAGTGGCGCTACTGAATCTAATAATACTGCAATAAAAGGTATTGCGTACGAACATCAACATAAAGGTAAACACATCATTACATCTAAAATTGAACATCACTCCGTACTCCATGTATTTGAACAACTCGAAAAAGAAGGCTTTGAAGTGACATATTTAGATGTGGATCATGAAGGCTTAATACAACTAGACCAATTAAAAGCAGCACTCACGGACGAAACAATTTTAGTGTCAATCATGTTTGTTAATAACGAAATAGGCACAGTTGAACCTATGTATGAGATTGACGACATCATAGCTGAATCTAACGCTTTGTTTCATGTTGATGCAGTCCAAGCGATAGGACATCTTGAAATAGATTTTCATGAATTTAATATAGATGTCATGAGTATCACTGCACATAAATTTGGAGGCCCCAAAGGTGTAGGTGCGTTATTAATTAAAAATGAAACAATATTGCAATTTCCACAATTAGGTGGAGAACAAGAAGCAAAACGAAGAGCAGGTACAGAAAATCTCCCGCAAATTGTAGGATTAGCTGAAGCTTTGACTTTAGCTAACAATCATATAAACGATAATAATGTTCATTTAATGAATTTGAAAAATCAATTTCTCGTTACATTACAAGAGCGATCTGTTCCATTTGAATTGAATGGTTCTATGACTGATTCGACAGGGCATATCGTTAATTTATATTTGCCTTTCGTTGATGTAGAAACAATGCTTACTTTATTGGATTTATCTAATATATATGTCTCGTCCGGCTCTGCATGTACAGCAGGTACAACGACACCATCGCACGTTTTAGTAGCAATGTATGGTAATGAAGAACGCGCAAAACATTCTGTAAGATTTAGCTTTAATGAACAAACCACTGAGCAAGAGATTAAATATATAACTGCGGAAATACACAAAATTCATCACAAATTTAAGGAGGAAATATAGTTGTCAAATCAAGATACACGTGTGGTAGTCGGTATGTCAGGTGGCGTAGACAGTTCTGTAACGGCACACATATTAAAAGAACAAGGTTACGATGTCATAGGCATATTCATGAAAAACTGGGACGATACTGATGAGAATGGAGTTTGTACGGCTACAGAAGATTATAACGATGTAATCGCCGTATGCAACCAAATCGGTATACCTTATTATGCTGTTAATTTCGAAAAAGAATATTGGGATAAAGTGTTTACTTATTTCTTAGATGAATATAAAAAAGGACGCACGCCTAATCCAGATGTAATGTGTAATAAAGAAATTAAATTTAAAGCTTTCTTAGAGCATGCATTAAAACTTGGAGCAGATTATGTTGCAACAGGTCATTACGCACGCGTACGACGTCATGAAGATGGTCATGTCGAAATGTTACGTGGGGTCGATAATAATAAAGACCAAACTTATTTCTTAAATCAATTATCGCAAGATCAATTATCTCGCGTTATGTTTCCAATAGGTGATATTGAAAAGTCAGAAGTACGTCGCATTGCTGAAGAACAAAATTTAGCTACTGCTAAAAAGAAAGATTCTACAGGTATTTGTTTTATAGGAGAACGTAATTTCAAAGAATTTCTATCTCAATATCTACCAGCTCAATCTGGTGATATGGTTACATTAGCAGGGGATAAAATTGGCACACACGCAGGATTAATGTACTATACAATTGGTCAACGCCACGGCCTTGGTATTGGTGGGGATGGAGACCCATGGTTTGTAGTTGGTAAAAACTTAGATGACAATGTGTTATATGTAGAACAAGGTTTCCACCATGATGCATTATACAGTGACTATTTAATCGCTTCTGATATTTCATTTGTGAATACAGTTGATTTAGAAGAAGGTTTTGAATGTACTGCTAAATTTAGATATCGTCAAAAAGATACTAAAGTATTTGTTAAAAAAGAAAATGACAATGCAATTCGCGTTTCATTTGCTGAACCAGTTCGTGCAATCACACCTGGTCAATCTGTCGTACTTTACGATGGTGATGTTTGCTTAGGCGGCGCTACAATTGATGATGTCTTCAAAGAATCAGGTCAGTTAAGTTACGTCGTATAATAATACATTTTACTTAGAAATCGTTAGTAAGCTATATATTATAGTAACTAACGATTTCTTTTTCTAAAATATGATTTCAAAAAGACAAGCAAATGTTATAATAAATAGTCAGAAATGAGGGTTTAAATTGGATCAAGAACAAATATATAAATTAATTAAACAAGGTAATATTGAAGAAGCATTAACAGCATTATTTGCAAATATTGAAGAAAATCCTAAAGAAGTTGAAAATTACATAAACGCAGGTATTTTAATTGCTGAAGCGGGTGAAGTTGAGAAGGCTGAAAAGTTTTTTCAAAAAGCGATAACACTCGATCCGGAAAATGGGGCGATTTATTATAATTTAGGCAATGTATATTATAATGAAGGACGATTCAGTGAAGCAATCAAACTATATCAGCAAGCTTTAAAATACAAGGTAGATTTAGTAGATACCAATTATATGATTGGTATGTCATTTAATCAACTAGAGGCATTTAAAGAGGCGTTACCATTCTTAATGACTGCTGCAGAACAAGATGAGCGTAATGATGTAGAAGTTCAATTTCAATATGGTCTGGTATTATGTCATTTAGAAATGTTTGAACAAGCAATCACTCAATTGAACCATGTATTAACATTAGATAAGAAGCACTCAGATGCTTTATATAATCTAGGTTTAGCAACTTATATGCAAACTGAAGATACAACGCAAGCCATTCAAATTTTTGAACGTGCGGTAGAGGCTAATCCAGAACATGTGATGAGTCAACACGCAATCAAAACTTTTAAAACTATAGCAGAGGAGGAATAACTAATGGAAGACCCTACATTGTTTAATAACTCAATGATTAAAGGAACCGTGGATGCCATTTTATTTCAAAATAAAGAAAACTTTTATACGGTTTTAAAAGTAGATACAATTGAAACAAACGAAAATTTCGATTCAATGCCTACAATTGTAGGGTTTTTTCCAGAAATTGCTGAAGGTGATGTCTATACGTTTAAGGGTCAAGTTGTAACACATTCAAAATACGGTAAACAACTTAAAGCTGAAACGTTTGAAAAAGAGTTGCCACAAACAAAAGAAGCAATTATTAGTTATTTGTCCAGTGATCTTTTTAAAGGTATCGGTAAGAAAACGGCACAAAACATTGTAAATAAGTTAGGCGAAAATGCCATTAGCGATATATTAAATGACCCTGCTGTTTTAGAAAAAGTACCGAGTCTACCCAAGAATAAACAAAAGCAAATTGCAGAACAAATCGCTAGTAATCAAGAAACAGAACAAATCATTATACGACTCCACGATTTAGGGTTTGGTCCGAAACTCGCAATGGCAATATATCAAGCCTATTTAGGTGAGACGCTTAAAGTTGTTGAAAATACACCATACCAATTGGTTTATGATGTAAAAGGCATCGGTTTTAATAAAGCAGATACCTTAGCGCGCAACGTGGGTATTCAATTTAATGATGATGAACGACTGAAAGCTGGTTTACTATTCGTTTTAGAAGAAGAATGTATTAAACAAGGACATACTTATTTACCTACAAATAATGTTCTGGAAATGACACAAGATATGTTGTCTCAACCACCAGCAGAGCTAATTGATGCACAACAACTTATAAATGTATTACAAGATTTAGTAAATGACACGAAATTAATCCAACAAGAAAATGAAGTTGCAATACCAAGTTTGTACTATTCAGAGTTAAAGAGTGTTCAAAACTTATATCGTAATTTTACGCATACAAATAAATTAAAAGAAATTGAGCAATCAGAATTATTGCTTGAAATTGGTGAAATCGAGAATCGTAATGAAGTAACATATGCCGACTCCCAAAGAGACGCGCTACAAACTGCAATCAATACTAAAATTATGTTGTTAACCGGTGGTCCTGGTACTGGTAAAACGACAGTAATCAAAGGTATTGTAGAATTATATGCAGAGATTCATGGGTTATCATTAAATTATGATGATTACCAAAATGATGATTATCCAGTTGTGCTTGCTGCACCTACAGGCAGAGCATCGAAGCGGTTAGCAGAATCTACAGGTTTAGAAGCAATGACGATACACCGACTAATTGGTTGGAATCAAGATACACAACCTGAAGACATATTAGATAATGAAATATCTGCAAAACTTATTATTATTGATGAAATGTCGATGGTTGATACATGGCTATTCCATCAATTTTTGAGTGCAGTACCTATAGACGCACAAGTTATATTAGTAGGTGACGAAGATCAATTACCATCTGTTGGTCCTGGACAGGTGTTCAAAGATTTAATTGATTCAAAAGTCATCCCACGTGTTAATTTAACGGAAGTATATCGACAACAAGATGGTTCTAGCATTATTGAGTTGGCACATAGAATGAAATTGGGCGAAACGATTGATATTACACAGCGTTTCCATGATCGTAACTTTATCAAATGTACTACTGAACAAATACCAATAGTAGTTGAGAAAGTAGTGACAAGTGCGGTAAATAAAGGATATGACATGAGTGATATTCAGGTATTAGCCCCTATGTATAAAGGTTCGGCAGGTATTAAAAAATTGAACACTGTCTTGCAAGATATACTGAATCCTAAAGATAAAGATACTCGAGAAATCGAATTTGGTGATGTTGTTTTTAGAAAAGGCGACAAAGTTTTACAACTTGTGAATCGGCCAAGTGATAATATTTTTAATGGTGATATCGGAGTAATCGTAGGCATATTTTGGGCGAAAGAAAATGCGTTAAATAAAGACATACTTGTTGTTGATTTTGATGGCAATGAAATTACATTTGTACGAAAAGATTTATTAGAATTAACACACGCATATTGCACATCAATTCATAAGTCTCAAGGCTCTGAATTTCCTATAGTCATTATGCCAATGGTCAAACAATATTTTAGGATGTTACAAAAACCTATCTTATATACAGGGCTTACCAGAGCGAAGCAATCGCTTATATTTTTAGGTGACCCACAAGCATTTGATATTGGGTTAAAAACGCATGGTCAAGTGAGAATGACTCAATTATGTACATTTCTGAAAAGTTATTTCAATAACGAAATAACAGAAGATGTTGAAGATAGTATTGAAATAAGTAAAACAATAGATGCAGATATTATTTTGACTGAAGATAATATCTTTAAAATTAACCCTATGATCAACATGGGAGAGATTTCCCCATATGATTTTGTAGAAGATTGACATTAGTAACGAAAGTAAATACAATATAATTAACTTAGCATAAAGGTGAGTAGGCTGTGTTAGACAAAAAGAGATGTACTGGTCGGTGGAAAGTGCAGATAATACAGTTGAACGCTACTTTATGTCAGTATAAATATTAACTAATTAAGTGATAAGTGTGAGTTAGTAAATTTTAAGAATAACTATTGGTCTGATATGTAAATCTTTAAAATTTAGTTAGAAATAGATTTACTAATGCTTATAACCAGGGTGGTACCGCGAAACGTTCGTCCCTTTTATGAGGATGGGCGTTTTTTATTTTCAATTTTTTCTTATAACTGTTATAACTTGATTTGAGATGGAGGAATTTTAAGGATGAAAAACTTAAAAGCTAGTGAAATTAGACAAAGTTTTATTGATTATTTCGTTGAACAGGGACATATGGTTGAGCCTTCAGCGCCGTTAGTCCCTATTGATGATGATTCTTTACTCTGGATTAACTCTGGTGTTGCTACATTGAAAAAATACTTTGATGGTAGAGAAACACCTAGAAAACCTCGCATAGTGAATTCACAAAAAGCGATTCGTACCAATGACATTGAAAATGTAGGCTTTACTGCCCGACACCATACGTTCTTTGAAATGCTAGGAAACTTCTCAATTGGCGATTACTTTAAAAAAGAAGCAATCCAATTTGCGTGGGAATTTTTAACAAGTGAAAAATGGATGGCAATGGATCCAAAATTACTTTATGTCACAGTTCATCCTGAAGATGTAGAAGCATATAGAATATGGAATGAAGAAATGGGATTAGAAGAAAGTAGAATCATCCGTATTGAAGGTAATTTCTGGGATATAGGTGAAGGTCCATCTGGTCCAAACACTGAAATATTCTATGACCGTGGCGATCAATTTGGTCACGATGATCCTGAAGAAGAAGTTTACCCTGGTGGAGAAAATGAACGCTTTTTAGAAGTATGGAATTTAGTGTTCAGTGAGTTTAACCATAATAAAGATCATACTTATACACCATTACCAAACCAAAATATTGATACTGGTATGGGTCTAGAAAGAATGGCTTCTATCGCCCAAAATGTGCGTACAAATTATGAAACTGATTTGTTTATGCCTATTATTCATGAAGTTGAAGCAGTTTCTGGTAAAAAATATTTAGAAAAAGATGCTTATGATGTTGCATTTAAAGTGATTTCTGACCATATACGAACAATAGCATTCGCAATTGCTGACGGCGCATTACCAGCTAATGAAGGCAGAGGTTATGTATTGCGTCGATTATTACGCCGTGCTGTAAGATTCAGTCAATCTCTAGAAATTAACGAACCATTTATGTATCAGTTGGTTGATATTGTTGCGGATATTATGGAACCTTATTATCCGAACGTGAAAGAAAAATCAGATTTTATTAAACGTGTTATTAAATCAGAGGAAGAACGTTTCCACGAAACTTTAGAAGAAGGACTTGCGATATTAAATAATTTAGTTGTAAAAGCTAAAGATTCAACTCAAGAAATAAGTGGTAAAGATGCGTTTAAATTATATGATACTTATGGCTTTCCAGTTGAATTAACTGAAGAAATTGCAACACAAGAAAACCTTAATGTTGATATGCAGACTTTTGAAATTGAAATGCAACAACAAAGAGATAGAGCGAGACAAGCACGTCAAAGCTCTCAATCTATGCAAATCCAAAGTGAAGTATTGAAAAAAATAACTACAGAAAGTAAATTTGTAGGTTACGACGTTACGGAGAAAGCAACAACGATTACTGACATTATCTATAATGGAGAATTAGTAGATACGGTTGAAGCAGGCGAGGCAATTCATTTTGTATTAAATGAAACACCTTTTTACGCTGTAAGTGGTGGACAAGTTGCAGACCAAGGTATAATTAGTAACGAACAATTCGAGACAGCAGTGACTGAAGTAACGAAAGCACCAAATGGACAAAACCTACATAGAGGTGAAGTTCAGTTTGGAACTGTTAAAAAAGGTGCTGAGGTTTCTGCGAGCGTGAATCACGAAGACCGCCGTGCGATCAAGAAAAACCACAGTGCCACACACTTATTACATGCTGCTTTAAAAGAAGTGTTAGGCGATCATGTAAATCAAGCTGGTTCATTGGTGGAAGCAGACCGTTTAAGATTTGATTTCTCACATTTCGGTCCTATGAGCCAAGTAGAAATAGATCGTGTTGAACAACGCGTTAACGAAGAAATTTGGAATAGCATCGATGTTAACATCCAAGAAATGCCAATTGATGAGGCTAAACAAATAGGCGCTATGGCACTATTTGGTGAAAAATATGGTGATGTAGTAAGAGTTGTAAACATGGCACCATACTCTATTGAATTATGTGGTGGTATCCATGTGAATAATACGTCTGAAATTGGATTGTTTAAAATTGTTAGTGAATCAGGTACAGGTGCAGGTGTGCGTCGTATAGAAGCATTTACAAGTAAATCAGCATTCCTTTATTTAGAATCTGTTCAAGAGAACTTTAATGCTGTTAAGTCTCAGGTTAAAGTTAAAACAGATGAGCAAGTATTAGAAAAAGTTATGCAAATGCAAACTGATGAAAAAGAACTGAAAAAACAATTAGAGCAAAAAAATAAAGAAGTTACGGCCTTGAAAATGGGTGATATCACTGACCAAGTTGAAGATATAAATGGCTTGAAAGTTTTAGCAACAGAAGTTGAAGTCACAAATGCCAAAGCAATTCGTGAAACAATGGATGATTTTAAATCAAAATTACAGGATACAGTAATCGTATTAGTGAGTAACATAGATGGAAAAGTCTCATTAGTTGCCACTGTACCAAAAGAATTAACTGCTAAAGTGAAAGCAGGAGACATTATTAAAAATATGGCACCTATTGTAGGTGGAAAAGGCGGAGGCCGTCCTGACATGGCTCAAGGCGGAGGAACACAGCCTGAAAATATCACAGAATCATTACGTTTCATTAAAGATTACATTAAAACTCTATAACTTCAGTGTATAGTAATGTAGAATGTAAATAAGAACTTTTTTACTTGATACGAAGGAGTGCTAAACAATGGAAAATTTTGATAAAACAATGAAGTTTAATTACGATGAAATTCCAAAAGAAGATGTCAAAACAGTATTGCAAAATGTCTATAATACACTAGATGAAAGAGGGTACAATCCTGTAAATCAAATCGTAGGTTATTTACTATCAGGTGATCCAGCTTATATTCCTCGTAATAACGAGGCTAGAAACCAAATACGTCGTATAGATCGTGACGATATTATGGAAGAACTTGTTTCGAATTATTTACAAGAGAATTCAAAATAATATATGTTAACGCATAAAATATTAGGTTTAGACGTTGGAAGTAAGACTGTTGGCATTGCAGTAAGTGATTTAATGGGTTGGACAGCCCAAGGATTAGACACACTCCGTATAGACGAAGAAAACAATGAACTAGGTATTGAACAATTAGTGAAAATTATAAAAAAAGAGAATGTTGGCTCTGTTGTTATAGGTTTACCGAAAAACATGAACAATTCTATTGGATTTCGAGGCGAGGCTTCGTTACAATACAAGGAGCAACTTCAAGAAGCACTGCCATCTGTAGAGATAATTATGTGGGATGAACGATTAAGTACCATGGCTGCAGAACGTTCTTTACTGGAAGCAGATGTTTCTAGACAGAAACGAAAAAAAGTAATAGATAAAATGGCAGCAGTATTCATATTGCAAGGCTATTTAGACTCTATTCAATAAAAAGGAGCGTTTAATAATGACAGAACAAAATAAAGATGCAGAATTAGAAATCAACAACGAAGAGGAATTATTAACACTATATGATGAAGAAGGTAATGAAGTTTTATACCGTAAAGTTCTAGAATTTTTCCACCCAGAATTCAAGAAAGAATATGTCATTCTTGCTGAAGAAGGCGCTGAATCTGATGATGAAGATTTAATTGAATTAGTACCGATGATTAACGAACAAGACGAAAATGGTGAAGGTGGTAAATTCTTACCAGTTGAAACAGACGAAGAATGGGATATGATTGAAGAAGTAGTTAATACTGAAATGGATGATCATGACCACGATCACGAATAAAATAACTATAGATGGCGCATATAACCTCTTATAGCGATGAATAAATAACGAAGGGATGATTTCACTAGAAATCATCCCTTCTTGCTGTCAACAAGCGTGTAGGGTTTTGTTGACAGCTTTTATATTGTTGGTATAAGTAAGAGTTCAAATTATTGTTTAAATTGATTACCCCCATCCCCGTAAGCAACAATATGAAGGGCGTCACAGCTTTGAAACACAATTTACACTTATATTTTGTGCTAGTTTATGGTAAAATATATAAAGTTAATTTCAATCGTACGTTTTGTATATTTATGGTATACCTATATATAAACACTTGAACGCGTACCCTTATAAAAAGCTAGTTATCATTTACTTTTATTAGAGACAATCAGTCAATTTATTCTGACTGATTTATTTTATTATTTAAGTCAAAAAGTATCATTTTACAACAAAGGAAGTTATGAAAATGGATAATAATCAGTTATATTTGTTAAATTTGCATAAGCAAACTGATAAAAATATTGAATCATTAAGAACCTATGCAGAGGAAAATCAAGTGCCCATCGTTGATAGACTCACTTTAGAAATGATAAAACAAATTATTAGATTACATAAACCTATTAATATTTTAGAAATTGGAACTGCAATTGGTTATAGCGCAATGCAATTTGCTTCTATTTCTGAGAAAATTAATGTGACTACAATTGAACGTAATATAGAAATGCAAGATAAAGCGAAAGAAAATATTGAGTTATTTCAATATAATAACCAAATTAGATTAATTGAAGGCGATGCATTAGAGCAAGTTGAAAATGTGAGTGATCGCAGTTATGATATGATATTTATTGACGCAGCAAAGGCACAATCCAAAAAGTTTTTCGAACTTTATACACCATTATTAAAAATAGGTGGCATCGTTGTTACTGACAACGTGCTTTACCACGGTTTTGTATCTGATATCTCTGTCGTTCGTAATAGGAATGTACGACAAATGGTAAAGAAAGTACAAGATTACAATGAATGGCTAATGAACCACCCAGATTATACTACGAATTTTTTGAATATGGATGATGGTTTGGCAATTTCAATTAAAGGGGAATCAAAATGACAGAATTATTAGTAACACCAAAATCTGTTGAACATATTGAAATATTAATTGAAAAAGGCGCTGATGCGTTTGTAATTGGCGAACAAAAATTCGGCTTAAGACTCGCAGGTGAATTTAATAAAGATGATATGATAAAAGCTGTGGATTTAATACACAGTCAAGGTAAAAAAGCTTATGCCGCTGTTAATGGCATTTTTCATAATTATCATCTGAACGCATTAGCGTCTTATATTGATTTTTTGCATGAAATTAAAGTAGACCGTATCATATTTGGTGATCCAGCAGTGGTTATGTATGTAAAACAACAAGAACATCCAATCCCGTTAAATTGGGATGCTGAAGCACTAGTTACTAATTACTTTCAATGTAATTATTGGGGGAAAAAAGGTGCTCAACGTGCTCAATTAGCTAGAGAACTAAGTTTAGAAGAGATTATCAATATTAAAGAAAACGCTGATGTTGAGATTGAAGTTCAAGTACATGGAATGACTTGCATGTTCCAATCTAAACGTATGTTATTAGGTAATTATTATACATTCCAAGAGCGACAAATGAAAATTAAACGGAATAAAGAAGCAAATGAATTATTATTATACGATGAAGAACGTGATAATAAATATCCGGTGTATGAAGATTATAATGGTACACATATCATGTCACCTAATGATATATGTTTAATTGAAGAGCTAGAACCACTTTTAGCAGCAGGTATAGATGCATTGAAAATAGATGGTGTATTACAATCAGAAACATATATTAATGTATGTACAGAACAATATAGGGAAGCCATTGATTTATATCATGAAGATCCTGAAGTTTATGAAGATGAAAAATTTATGCTTGTCGATCCAATTGAAGCTATACAACCAGAACATCGTCCGTTTGACGAAGGCTTTTTATTTAAACAAACAGTATATTGATGGAGGTTTAACAGTGAAAGTTTTAGAAGAAATTAAATTACATAATAAACCTAAAATGAATAAACCTGAACTTCTTGCTCCCGCGGGTAATTTAGAAAAATTAAAAATTGCAGTACATTATGGGGCAGATGCTGTGTTCCTCGGTGGACAAGAATATGGTTTAAGATCAAATGCAGATAATTTTACAATGGATGAAATTAAAGAAGGTGTTGAATTTGCACAAAGTTATGGTGCTAAAATCTATGTCACTACGAACATCATTGCGCATGATGAGAATATAGATGGATTAGATGACTATTTGCGTGATTTAGCCTTAACTGGTGCAACAGGTATTATCGTTGCTGACCCTCTTATTATTGAAACGTGTAAACGGGTAGCACCAAAATTAGAGATACATTTATCTACACAGCAATCACTTTCAAATTATAAAGCCGTTGAATTTTGGAAAGAAGAAGGTTTGGATCGAGTTGTATTAGCTCGTGAAACTGGAGCAATGGAAATGAAAGAGATGAAAGAAAAAGTAGATATTGAAATCGAATCTTTTATACATGGTGCGATGTGTATTGCTTACTCAGGAAGATGTACCTTAAGTAATCATATGACTGCGCGCGATTCCAATAGAGGTGGTTGTTGTCAAAGTTGTCGTTGGGATTATGATTTGTTACAAGTAGATCAAGATGGTGAGTTAGATTTATTTTATGCTAATGATGAAGCTGCGCCATTTGCAATGAGTCCTAAAGATTTAAAACTAATCGAAGCTATACCAAAAATGATGGACATCGGTGTCGATTCTTTAAAAATTGAAGGTCGTATGAAATCAATTCACTATATTGCAACAGTTGTTTCTGTGTATCGAAAGGTTATTGATGCTTATGCAGAAGACCCAGAACATTTTAAAATCAAGCCGGAATGGTTAAGCGAATTAGATAAATGTGCCAATAGGGATACAGCTTCAGCATTTATTGAAGGGACGCCAGGTTACGAAGAACAAATGTTCGGCCGACAAAATAAAAAGAATGCTTCATTTGACTTCTGTGGTTTAGTATTAGATTATGATAGTTCAACCCACATAGCGACAGTGCAACAACGTAATAAATTTGAACCCGGACAAGAAATTGAATTTTTTGGTCCTGAAATTGAAACATTTAGACAAGTTGTGGATACAATTTATGATGAAGAAGGTAATGAACTTGATGCAGCACGCCATCCATTGCAAATCGTGCAAATCAAAGTCGATCATCCAATTTATGCCAACAACATGATGAGAAAGGAAATTGGATAATGAATAGTACGACAATTATAGGTATTGCAGGTGGCTCTGGATCAGGCAAAACATCAGTAACAAATGAAATTATGAAGAATTTAGAAGGTCATAGTGTTGCACTATTGGCTCAAGACTATTATTATAAGGACCAATCGCATTTAACTTTTGATGAACGCTTGGAAACCAATTATGACCATCCATTTGCATTTGATAATGATTTGTTAATCGAGAATTTGAATGATTTGAGGAATGGAAAACAAATTGAAGTTCCAACTTATGATTATTCAAATCATACGAGAAGTGATAAAACGATTGCATTTGAGCCAAAAGATGTTATTATCGTGGAAGGTATATTTGCGCTTGAAAACAAAACATTAAGAGATTTAATGGATGTCAAAATTTATGTTGATACTGATGCTGATTTACGTATCTTAAGACGGTTACTTCGAGATACTGAAGAAAGAGGCCGTACTATGGATTCTGTTATAAATCAGTATTTAAATGTGGTGCGACCAATGCATAATCAATTTATAGAACCGACTAAAAGATATGCAGATATTATTATTCCAGAAGGTGGCAGTAATAAAGTAGCAATCGATATAATGACGACAAAGATTCAAACTTTAGTAAGTAAACAATAGTATGTATATGTAAAGGAAGATGACATAATGGAAAATCAAAAACAGTACCCAATGACTCAAGAGGGTTTTGAGAAATTAGAACATGAGTTAGAAGAATTAAAAACAGTTAAACGACCAGAAGTCGTTGAAAAAATTAAGGTAGCACGTTCTTTCGGTGACTTATCTGAGAACTCAGAGTACGATGCTGCTAAAGACGAACAAGGATTTATCGAGCAAGATATTCAACGTGTAGAACATATGTTACGTAATGCACAGATTATCGAAGATACTGGTGATAACAATGAAGTTAAAATTGGTAAAACAGTAACAATTGTAGAATTACCAGGCGAAGAAGAGGAAGAATACCAAATTGTTGGTTCAGCTGAATCTGATGCATTTAATGGTAAAATTTCTAATGAATCGCCAATGGCTAAAAGTTTAATTGGTAAAAAATTAGAAGATGAAGTACGTGTACCGTTACCAAATGGTGGCGAAATAAACGTTATTATTAAAAATATTAAATAAAACAAATCCCCCTAAACATATATACAGATGTTTAGGGGGATTTTACACTATATAAAAGTAGTTATATACTTGGCGGTAACATTTTGTTAACTTAATGATAATAATGAAATTTTAGATTAATATTGCTATTTTATTTACAAATACACTTTGGATAGAAAATGTTTAGTTATTATTAGTAATAACTTTTTAGTATTAAACACAATATTAAAATAAATGGTATACTATCAATATCATGTGCACAATATAGTTTTCTTGAAGATAAACTGCATTGTAAATGTAAAAAAGGGGGCATAATCTTTGAATTATAAATTAATTAATGAACAAACGATTATGATTTATTTTGAAGAGCGTATAGATCCTAATACGTTTCAAAAGGTACAGCACGTCGAACAATGTATTAAATCACAAAACAACCCAGCTATTATTGAAATAGTTTCTTCATATCGTGCAATTATGTTAACCATTGATATCAGTAAAAGTGATTTATCAAAGATTATTACAGAACTTAATTTAAATCAAATGGACCTAACAAAATCTGACGATACAGCTATACAAACACAAACGATTAACCTACCTGTGTTATATGGTGGAAGTTATGGACAAGATATTCAAGAGGTAGCAACACATAACAATTTAACTACTGAAGAGGTCATACGTATACATACTGAAAATGCTTATTTAATCTATATGTTAGGATTTATGCCTGGTTTTCCTTTTTTAGGGGGATTAGATAGACAATTACATACGCCAAGACGCCAAGAACCGAGAACAAGCATTCATGCTGGTTCTGTAGGTATTGCTAATAATCAAACGGGTCTATATCCTAAGCAATCTCCTGGTGGTTGGCAAATTATAGGACGTACGCCAATTAAAGTGTTTGATATTCATAGAGAACCTATGTGTTTATATGGTGCAGGAGACTACATAAAATTTTACGCTATAGAAGAAGCAACATACCATCGTATATTAGATGAACAGCAGCGTGACGATTTTGAGATAGAAAAGTGGGTGAAAATTTAATATGTCTATTAAAATTTTAAATCCTGGACTATTTAGTACAATACAAGACCAAGGTAGAATTGGTTTTCAAAACCAAGGATTTTCGAATGCAGGCGTGTTAGATCAATATGCATATAAGTTAGGCCAATCACTTATTGGAAATGAAGGACCTGCGATTGAATGCACGATTATTGGTCCAACACTTCAATTTTTAGCAGACAATACTGTTATTATCACTGGTGCGCAATATAATGCCAAGATAAATGATAAAGATATTGATGTTCAGACAGTAACTTCAGTGAAAAAAGGCGATGTACTGGAACTGGGTGCCGTAGTAAATGGTGCGAGAGGTTACATTTTGTTTGGTAAACCACTAGATGTTCCAATGGTAGCAGGTAGTTATGCTACTCATACACGCAGTCATATTGGAGGATATAAGGGGCGTGCTTTAAAAGGAGATGATGTGATTTTGTGTAAACAAGACGATACATACCTTTCTAAAGTAGGTTACAGTTTAGAATTAAATACTGAAACATTTAATAAAGATACAATTCAAATCATTGAAGGACCACAAATAAATCGATTCACTCTAGATACACAAGATAAATTGACAACAGTTGAATTTAAAATTTCAGAAAAATCAGACCGCATGGGATATCGATTACAAGGTGAGACAATCTCACCAATAGATTCTGCGGATATTATTTCTGAGCCAGTAGCTTTAGGTAGCATACAAGTTCCAAACGATGGAAATCCTATTATTTTACTGAATGATAAACAAACAGTTGGTGGCTATACAAAAATTGCTACAGTATGTGGTTCAGATTTACATATTTTAGCACAGAAACAACCAGGGGACGTGCTTCATTTTGAATGGATAACGATTGAAGAAGCAACAGAAAAATTAAAACAACAAGAATTAGATTTTAAAAAAATATTAGAAGGTACAATCAATACACCTATTTATAATATGGCTCAATTAAGACCAACGGCTTCACGTATCAAAAAAATATTAAAAGGGGAATTATAATGAATTTTGAAAAAATAGAGCAATTAATAAAATTAGTGAAAGAAAATGAAGTTAAAAAATTCGAATACAAAGATAGTAAAAGTGAAATTTCTATAGATTTTACTGATAATAATATGGGTTCATTTCCTTCCAATAAAAATTTACAAACTGTAGCAAACCAAGAATCCAATCAAAATCAAAGTGTAACGGACGGTCAAACAACTGTTCAGGACAACTTTAAAGAAGTTAAATCACCAATGGTAGGTACATTCTTCCAACAAGATGAAAAAGAGCTTACTGAACCAATCATTCGTGTTGGTGATGAAATAAATAAAGGTGATACGATCGGTTACATTGAAGCAATGAAAGTAATGAATGAAGTGAAAAGTGACCTAGATGGTGTAGTGAAAGAAATCGTAGTAGAACATGGTGCGAATGTCGAATATAATCAGACGATTATTAAAATAAAATAAGTTAAAGAAAGGGGTGTTTGCTGTGTATCGTTGTTTAATAGCAAACAGAGGAGAGATAGCTGTTAGAATTATCCGGGCATGTAGAGAGATGGATGTTGAAACAGTAGCTATATATGCAATAGGGGATGAATCTAGTTTACATGTGAGTTTAGCTGATCAGGCTATTTGTATTGGTGAAGCAAATCCACTAGAGAGTTATTTGAATCAGGACAGAATTATTAGTGCAGCAAAAATCAGTGGTGCTACTGCAATACATCCAGGATATGGCTTTTTATCAGAGAGTACTTCTTTTGCACAAAAAGTAGAAGAAAATAATATTGATTTTATTGGCCCAACACGATTGACGATGGAAATGATGGGTGATAAAATCACCGCACGTCAAACTGTTGATAATGCGGATGTGCCAATTATTCCAGGTTCTACAAATGCTGTGGAGTCAATTGAAGAAGTGAAACAAATATCACAAGATGTTGGTTTTCCACTTGTTTTAAAAGCTGCTAGTGGTGGCGGTGGTAAGGGCATTAGAATTGTTAAAACAGTTGATGAATTAGCTAAAGCTTATAAAGAGGCTAAGAGTGAAGGCGAGAAGTATTTTGGTGATAATCGTATTTATGTTGAATCGTTTATTCCTGTAGCGAAACATGTAGAAGTTCAAGTCATTGGTGATGGTAAGAATAATTACATACATTTAGGAGAAAGAGATTGTTCAGTACAAAGAAAAAATCAAAAATTAATTGAAGAATCACCTTGTGCAGCAATATCAAAAGAGACGAGAAATGCAATGTGTAGCGATGCAGTTAAAGTCGCAAAGGCCTCGAATTACAGAAGCGCAGGTACAATCGAATTTTTAGTGACAGACACAGCATATTATTTCATTGAAATGAATGCTCGTATTCAAGTAGAACATACTGTGACTGAAATGAGAGCGAATAGGGATTTATTACAAGCTCAATTATACTTGATGATAAATAACGAATTGCCTTTCACACAGGAAGATATAGTTTTTGACGGACATGTCATTGAAGCACGAATTAATGCAGAGAACCCAGAGCGACAATTCCAACCTTCACCAGGAAAAGTAGAAGCATTACATTTACCACAAGGATTTAACGTACGTGTAGATAGCTTACTTTATCAAGGGTATACTGTCTCCCCTTATTATGATTCTTTAGTAGCAAAAGTGATTGTAAAAGCGCCTGATAGACAACGCGCAATCAAAAAATTAAAAGTTACTTTAGATGAAATGGTGATAGACGGTTTTACAACAACTGCTGACTTTTTATACGCAGTGTTATCTTACCCATTGTATGCAGACGGGGATGCAAAAGAAGTAGATATAAAATTTTTAGATAGGCATCAAATTATCAAGGGGGTATCTTAATGCAAGTAGACTTAAATTGTGATCTTGGAGAAGCTTTCGGTAATTACTCATTTGGAGGGGATGAACATATCATCCCACTTATTACTTCAGCAAATATTGCTTGTGGTTTCCATGCTGGTGACCAACATGTAATGAATGAAACGATAAAATTAGCTAAAACGCATGATGTAGGTATTGGTGCTCATCCAGGATTGCCAGATTTACAAGGATTTGGACGTAGAAATATGGATTTATCACCAAGTGAAATTTATGATATTGTTGTTTACCAAATTGGTGCGTTAAGTGGATTTTGTAAAATTCATAACGTGAAGATCAATCACGTTAAACCGCACGGCGCCCTTTATCAAATGGGAGCTAGAGACAAAGATATAGCACGCGCAATTGCGCAAGCAGTATTTGATATTGACAAGACCCTAATATATGTGGGATTATCTAACACGTCATTAATTTCTGAAGCTAAATCAGTTGGGTTAACAACAGCCTCAGAAGTCTTTGCAGATAGACGTTACGAAGACGATGGCCAACTTGTAAGTAGGAAAGAGCACGATGCATTAATTACGGATACAAATGAAGCAATTGAGCAAGTAGTTAATATGGTAAAATCACAAACCGTTGTCGCAAAAAGCCAAAAGACCATCAGCATAGAAGCTGATACTATTTGTGTGCATGGAGATGGTGCACATGCTCTCGAGTTTGTAACGCAAATTAGAGAAAGATTAACGAAAGAAGGCGTTTCTATAAAAAGTCTAGGGGGCTAACCTATGAAAGAAAGATTAAGTTCTGAAGAAAAAGATTTTGAGTTCACGAAAAACCATAAAAGGTTATTATTAGGTTCAGTATTTTTAATGGCAACATCTGCAATAGGACCAGCGTTTTTAACACAAACTGCAGTATTCACGGCACAATTCACTTCAAGTTTTGCATTTGCTATTCTATTATCTATTATTATAGATATTGGTGCGCAAATAAACATTTGGAGAGTATTGGTAGTTACAGGCAAACGTGGTCAAGAAGTTGCAAATGAGATTTTCAATGGGCTTGGTACAATTATTTCAATACTGATAGCCATTGGAGGGTTAGCTTTTAACATCGGTAATATAGCTGGAGCTGGACTTGGTTTAAATGCCATCTTTGGTTTAGATGTGAAGATCGGTGCTGCAATTACAGCAATCTTATCCATTGGTATCTTTATTAGTAAAAGCGGTCAAAAGGTTATGGATGTTGTTACAATGTTTTTAGGCATGCTTATGATTGTAGTCATAGCGTTTGTGATGTTTAAGGCAAACCCGCCATATGCAGAAGCGGCTAAGCATTTAGTAATGCCAGAACAACCATTTGCGCTTGTACTACCTATTATTACTTTAGTAGGTGGCACAGTTGGTGGTTACATTACGTTTGCTGGGGCACATAGAATTTTAGACTCTGGGATTAAAGGCAAAGAATATTTGCCATTTATTAATAAAGCCGCTATTTCTGGTATATTGACTACCGGTGTTTTAAGAGCTTTATTATTCTTAGCAGTTCTTGGTGTGGTCGTTACAGGTGTTACTTTAAGTTCAGAAAATCCACCAGCTTCAGTCTTTGAACATGTACTTGGACCAGTTGGACGTAGTATCTTTGGTGTCGTATTATTTGCAGCAGCAATGTCATCTGTAATTGGTTCTGCTTATACAAGTGCGACATTTTTAAAAACATTACATAAATCGGTATACAATAAAACCAATTTAATCGTAATTAGTTTTATTGTTGTTTCTACGCTAGTATTTTTATTCATAGGTCAACCAGTTACTTTATTAATCGTTGCTGGAGCACTTAACGGATTTATTTTACCAATCACTTTAGGAACGATTTTAATAGCGAGTAAACGAAAATCAATTGTCGGAGATTATCATCATCCAACGTGGATGTTAATCTTTGGTATAGTGGCAGTGCTAGTTACAATTGCTGCAGCGTTATTCTCTCTACAAAGTTTATCAGGTTTATTCGGTAGTTAATATAGCATTATTTTAAAACTCTGAACGATACATAAAAATAATGTATTGTTCAGAGTTTTTATATGGAAAAAATATGGAATTCAAATGTATAAAAAATTTATTATTAATTACTTAAAAATAGGGAAAATGGCATATAGAATTTAATATAAAAAGTTGAACAATGATCGAGCTATGAACATAAATGTGGTAGAATAACTAAGGCTAGGATTTTAATATGAGGTGAATTATAATGATAGGTATTATAGGTGCTATGCAAGAAGAAGTAGCAATCTTAAAAGATAAACTTGTAACATTAGAGGAAATAAAAATTGCGCATGTAATATTTTATAAAGGGCGTCTACATGATAAAGAGGTAGTACTTTCACAAAGTGGTATTGGTAAAGTGAACGTAGCAATTTCTACGACATTATTAATTGAGAAATTCAGACCTGATGTAATAATTAATACAGGTTCTGCTGGAGCTTTAGACAAATCATTAAATGTTGGTGATGTTGTTGTTAGTGATTTGGTCTCTTATCATGATGCAGATGCAAGAGCATTTGGTTATCAATTAGGACAAATACCTCAAATGCCAGCACAGTTTATTGCTGATGAGCATTTAATTAAAAAGGCAACAGATGCAATTAATGAACAACAACTTGTAGCTAAAACGGGATTAATTGTGAGTGGAGATAGCTTTATTGGTACAAATGAGCAGCGTACGATGATTAAAACGAATTTCCCACAAGCAATGGCTGCAGAAATGGAAGCTACTGCAATTGCACAAACCTGCTATCAATTTAATTTACCATTCATAATTACGCGTGCAATTTCAGATTTAGCTGACGGCGATGCTGGTATTACGTTTGATGCATTTTTAGAAAAAGCAGCAATATCTTCTAGTAAAATTGTTGAGCGTTTAATTAAAACTATATAAAAAGGTGAAAATAAATAATGGGTATAATAAAAAAATATTTTATGCCAAATCAATATGTGCAGTCTGTTTTTCAAATAGACATTGATAAACTTGCAGCATCTGGCGTGAAAGGAATTATTACAGATTTAGATAATACACTTGTAGGATGGGACGAAGCAGATCCAACTGCAGCAGTGAAACAATGGTTTGAGAAAGCAAATGCATTAGGCATTACAATTACGATTGTTTCTAATAATAACGAAAGACGTGTTGGTAGTTTTTCAAAATCATTGAATGTTGATTATATTTTCAAAGCCAAAAAACCTAGAGGTCGTGCTTTTAATCAAGCTGCGCAATTAATGAAATTGAAACCTACAGAAATTGTAGTTATTGGTGACCAAATGCTTACAGATGTATTTGGAGGTAATAGACGTGGACTCTTTACAATTATGGTTGTACCAGTGAAACAAACGGATGGTTTTATTACGAAATTCAACCGGATGATTGAACGAAGATTACTACAACACTTTAGAAAAAAAGGCTATATCAAATGGGAGGAAAATTGATTGACTGAAATTTTAAAATGTATCGGATGCGGTGCACCACTACAATCTGAAGATCCAGATGCGGCAGGCTATGTGCCAGAACATAATTTACATCGTGAAGATGTCATATGTAAAAGATGCTTTAGACTAAAAAATTACAATGAAGTTCAAGATGTTGGCTTAGATAGCGAAGACTTTTTAAATTTATTGAATGGTTTAGCAGATGAAAAAGGAATTGTTGTGAATGTTGTAGATGTTTTTGATTTTGAAGGATCTTTTATTAACGCAATCAAACGAATCGTAGGTAATAAAAAAATCATTTTAGTAGCCAATAAGTTAGATTTATTGCCTAAACAGATAAATAAACGTCGTGTTAAAGAATGGTTGAAGAAGACAGCTAGAAAGTATGGCTTAGAAACTGAAGATGTTGTATTGATATCTGCCGAAAAAAATGAGGGCATAGATGATTTATTAACATCGATTAACACATTACGTAATAACGACAATGTCTATATTGTAGGAACTACAAACGTAGGTAAATCAACACTTATAAATAAATTGATTGAACGCAGTGTTGGTGAAAAAGATGTCGTTACTACTTCTAGATTCCCAGGAACAACACTAGACATGATTGACATACCATTAGATGATACTTCATTTATGTTTGATACTCCAGGCGTGATACAAGCGCATCAAATGACACATGTGGTAACGGATGATGAACTTAAAACAATTATGCCTAAAAAAGAAGTTAAGCAGCGCGTATATCAGTTGAACGAAGGTCAAACTTTATTCTTTGGTGGAATAGCGCGTATTGACTATGTTAGTGGTGGTAGACGTTCATTGGTATGTCATTTTTCAAACGAACTTAATATCCATAGAACTAAAACTGAAAATGCCAATGAATTATGGAAAAATCAATTAGGTGCATTATTGTCACCACCTCATAATCCTGACAATTTTGATTTACAAAATGTTAAAGCAGTAAGATTAGAAACAGGTAAAGAAAAACGAGATGTGATGATCTCAGGATTAGGTTTTATCACGATTGATGAAGGTGCCAAAGTTATAGTTCGAGTACCTAAAAATGTAGATGTCGTATTAAGAAATTCTATAATGTAAGGTGTGTTTAATATGAAATATGCAGTAATAGGCAATCCCATAGATCATTCTTTGTCACCAGCTATGCATAACGCTAACTTTGAGACTTTAAATGATGATTCAACATATGAAGCGATAAATATTCCTGAAGAACATTTTCATCTTATTAAAGAAATCATAGAAGACAAAGCGCTCTCTGGATTTAATGTTACAATACCTCACAAAGAACGAATTTTACCTTATTTAGATGAGATTGATGACCAATCTAAAACGGTTGGTGCAGTTAATACAGTGAAAATTAAAGGTGGAAAATGGATAGGATACAATACAGACGGTATAGGCTATGTTACAGGTCTTAAACAGGCTTACCCTGATTTACAAAATGCTTATATACTTATTTTGGGTGCAGGTGGTGCCAGCAAAGGTATTGCAAATGAACTGAATAAACACGTTCGACCTAAATTAACTGTTGCTAATAGAACTATGAGCCGCTTTGATAATTGGGAATTAGATATAAATAAGATTAGCCTAGTAGATGCAGAACAATCATTGTCTGAATTCGATATTATTATTAATACTACACCTGCAGGTATGAATAAAAATAAAGATGTAGCTATAAGTCTCGATCAATTAGCTTCGCATACATTAGTTAGTGACATTGTTTATATTCCGTTTAAAACGCCAATTTTAGAAATAGCAGAAGAAAAAGGTAATCCTATACACAATGGATTGGACATGTTTGTATACCAAGGTGCAGAAAGTTTTGAGATTTGGACCGAACAAACGCCAGATATTCAAGTAATGAAAGAAGCAGTACTAAAACATTTATAAAAGGAGCATATTATGCTAACAGGTAAACAAAAAAGATTTTTAAGAAGTAAAGCAAATAACGTAGATCCAACGTTTCAAATAGGAAAATCAGGTATTAATGATAATATGGTTAGTCAAATTAACGATATTTTAGAAAATAGAGAATTAATTAAAGTACATGTTTTACAAAATAACTATGAAGATAAAAATGATTTAGCACAAAGCTTAAGTGATGCGACAAGAAGTGATGTCGTACAAGTAATCGGGTCTATGATTGTATTGTACAAAGAATCTCAAGACAACAAACAAATTCAATTGCCATAATGACTGAGTCAATTGTATTATATGGTGGGCAGTTTAACCCGATTCATACAGCTCACATGGTTGTTGCAAGTGAGGTAAATAACGTAATAAAACCTGAGAAGTTCTATTTTATACCGAGCTATATGTCTCCGTTAAAAGAGCACAATGATTTTTTAGACGTACAGTTTAGAATAGATATGATTCAGTGTGCTATTAAGGAACTTGGATTTGGAACAATTTGTCTTGATGAAATTGAACGTGAAGGGCAAAGCTACACTTATGATACGGTGGAGCATATTTTAAAACAGTATCCTCGATCTAAGCTATACTTTGTTATAGGTACTGACCAATACAATCAACTTGAAAAGTGGTATAAAATTGATGAATTAAAATCATTAATTACTTTTGTAATTGTTAATAGAGATAAATCAGCTCAAGAAGTGGAGCCTGGTATGTTAGCAATAAATATACCCCGTATTGATATTAGTTCAACATTAATCAGAGATAGAATTAAAAATGATGGAAATATTCAAGTTTTAGTTCCTCCTAGTGTAGAACAATATATCCGAGAGGAAGGATTATATGAAAATTGATCAAGCAGTTACTTTAGTCAAAGATAAATTACCAAAAAAAAGGTTTGACCATTCATTGAGAGTTGCTGAAACAGCTGTAAAATTAGCAGAAATCTATGATGGTGACAAAGACAAAGCTGAACTTGCAGGTATACTACATGATTACTGTAAATATGACGATTTAGGATCAATGTATCAAATCGTTACGCAGAACGAATTAGATACTAATTTACTGAGTTATGGCTCTGAAATATTACATGGCCCAGTAGCAGCTATAATTATGAATCAACAGTATAACGTCACTGAGGAAGAAGTCTTACTAGCGATTAAAAATCATACAACAGGACGCGCTCAAATGACAAAAACTGAGAAACTGATATTCATAGCTGATTATATAGAGCCAGGTCGTCAGACCCCAGGCGTTGAAGAAATTAGAGATTTAGCATACAATCAAGGTAGCTTAGATAAAACCATTTATGAAATTTCTAAGCGAACAGTTCTATACTTAATTAATAAAGATATTAATGTTTATGATGCCACGATTGCATGCTTGAATTATTACAATTACAGTGACGAAAGAGTAAAGGATGATTAAATGAATTCAGATCAATTATTAAACATTGCTGTCGAAGCAACAGAGAATAAAAAAGCAGAAGATATTATTTCTTTAAAAATGAAAGGCATTAGTGACATGACTGATTATTTTGTAGTTTGTCATGGTAATAACGAAAAACAAGTTCAAGCTATAGCTCGTTCGGTAAAAGATGCAGCAAGCGAAGCTGATATCGAAGTAAAACGCATGGAAGGTTTTAATGATGCCAGATGGATTCTTATTGATTTATCTAATGTAGTTGTTCACGTATTCCATAAAGATGAACGTGATTACTATAATATTGAGAAATTATATCGTGATGCGCCTCTTGAGAGTTATAGACAGGTTGTTTATTAATTATGGTGCAATATGAAGAAATGAGCTTGTTCTATGATCAATTAACGTTAGATCAACCCTATGAATCATGGTTAGAAATTGTAGACCATTTTGCTGAAAATAGGACGTCTATATTAGATATTGGTTGTGGTACAGGGAGTTTAACATCATTGCTAACAGACTTTGACCAAATCACGGGTATGGATTTGAGTGTTGATATGCTTTCGATAGCAACTCAGAAATCTAACAAAGTGAATTGGATAGAAGGTGATATGACTGAATTTGAATTGAATCAGAAGTTTGATGTAATTACGATTTTTTGTGATTCTTTAAATTATTTATCTGAAAAAGATAACGTCTTCACCACATTTAGTCATGTTTTTAACCATTTAGAAACAGAAGGTGTGTTTATGTTCGATGTTCATACACCTTTTAAAATGAATACATTATTTAACAACCAAAGTTATATCGACGAATCTGAAAAAGTTTTTCTTGGTTGGGAAGCTGTGCAGGGTGAGGAACCATTGAGTGTCTGGCATGACATGTCATTCTTTATTAAACAAGATGACAATCATTATGTAAGGTTCGATGAGTCACATTATCAGCGAACTTACACAGAATCAGATTATATTGAAATGCTTAATAACGTAGGCTTTAACCAAATCACTACGTTTGTCGATTTTGATATTAAGAATAATAGCAATGAAGGACACCGACTGTTTTTCATTGTCAAAAAATAAAAGTAAAATCACTCCTCTATACGTGTATAGTATAAAGGAGTGATTTTTTATTGCTAGATCAGTGGAACTATCTAAGAGAAATCATTTGTAAGTACAAAGCAGTAGCTATAGCAATTGTAATGCTCGCTGTTATTTTCATAGCTTGGTTGCTGCAAAGTACTTTTACAAACGACAACAATCATAATATAGTAAATTCGAATGACGACATAACCACAGCTTCACAAACACAACAAGATACAAGTGCAAACCATACGAAAAATAATACTGAACAACCAAAAAAGATTAAAACAGAAGATATTTTTGTGGACATCAAAGGCGCAGTGCAACATCCTGATATTTATAAGATGAAATCCTCTGATAGAATTAAACAGCTTTTAGATAAAGCAATCGTTACTGATGATGCTGATTTGTCAAAAATAAATTTAGCTGAAAAGTTAGTAGATCAAAAGCTGGTTTATATACCAAAAAAAGATGAAACGATAAATTCAAATCAACAAAGGAATGAAAATATTAACAATGGTTCTCATAAAAGCACGAGTTCAAGTTCAACAAGAGTTAGTGACAATAGCACTAATCAGGAAAAAATAAATATTAACAATGCTACAGAAACTGAGTTATTAACAGTTCCCGGGATTGGTCCTTCAAAAGCTAAATCTATTATAGAATATAGAGAACAAAATGGAGCTTTTGAATCTATCGAGCAATTAACAGAAGTTAAAGGGATTGGAGCAAAGACGTTTGAAAAATTAGGCTCATATTTTACGATATAGATTTTTATTGCAATATAACTCAATACAAATTAACCTATAGTTATTCATAAAATAAATAATTACTATTAATGGAGGTATTACATCATGGATCGCATTAAATGGGAAGAATACTTTATGGCTCAAAGCCATTTATTAGCGTTACGTTCCACTTGTCAACGTTTATCTGTTGGTGCAACAATTGTTAAAGATAATAGAATCATTGCTGGTGGCTACAATGGCTCTGTTTCAGGAGAAGTTCATTGTATAGATGAGGATTGTTTGTTAGAAGATGGGCATTGTATACGTACAATTCATGCTGAAATGAATGCATTACTCCAATGTGCCAAACAAGGGGTATCAACAGATGGAGCAACGATATATGTCACACATTTTCCTTGCTTAAATTGTACGAAATCAATCATCCAAGCTGGCATTCAAACAATTTATTACGCTGAAGACTATCACAACCATTCATATGCGTTAAAGTTACTAGACCAATCAGGTATCGATTATAAAAAAATACCATTTAATCAAGAACATGTAGCACAATACCTTACCCATAAATAACACTGATTTACTATGCTATTGCATATTTAGTCGGTCTTCTATGGCTACATGTTAAACTATTATCGATATTTTTATGTGGTATCTTATTTTATTTAGTGATACGCAAAAGATTTAAATGGTTTCAAATTTTAGTTGTTTTAATTATACCAATCATTAGTTATACGATGTTTCAGAGTGATTTAGTAAGTGAGAATAAAGCACGTGGAGCTTACTTAAACCAAAATATTGAAGTAGATGTACAATTTGTGACTAAACCTATTCTGAAACATCAAAAACTACAAGGTAAAGCTAAAATTGATAATAAAAATTATAACTATTATTTTTATGTTAATAACAACATGCACAGTAATAAATACATAGATCTCTATCAAAAGACATGTAATGTGAAAGCAAAATTAAAACCCTTGAACCAGTCTCCATATAGCCCCATTTCGCTTTTTATTAATTCAATCAATTTTGAAAGTTGCAGATTAAAGAATTCGAATTATAATGCTATTTTAGATAGACATAAACAATATATTTTCGAACGTTTAAGACATACCAAAATCAGTCATCCAGAGAAAGTTATTGCATTAATTAGTGGAGATACCTCAAAAATTAATAATAATGAATTAGACAAATTTAAAGAAATTGGTATATATCATTTATTAGCAGTAAGTGGCACACATATTGCTGCGATTATAGGTATTTTAATATACGTATTAAATATTTTTAAGTGTCCGTTTGCCTATATCAAAATGGTATTGTTTATATTTCTTCCGATATATGCTTTTTATACAGATTTAGCTCCTAGTGCTGTGAGATCAATTTTAGCAGCCTTAATAATCATTTTAATTCCTAAAACTATTATAAAGAATTCAATGAATGTACTCGCACTTTTATTTATAATATTAACGATTATTTATCCTGCTTATGTCTATAATATAGGCTTCCAATTTTCATTTTTAATTACATTCTGCATATTATTTTCACTACCCCTAATAACTCAAGCCTCACCAGTCAAATCGCTTCTAATTATTACTGTAATTGCTCAGTTAGGGTCATTTATGATTAGTGCTATTAATTTTAACCAGATTCAATGGATTGGTTTCTTAGCAAATCTAATTTTTGTTCCTTTTTATACCATAATACTATTTCCACTAGTAATTTTATTTTTTATTCTAAATCATTTTCCATTTGAAATAATTCCACTAACTTATTTACTTAATTTTATTTTAAACTTGCATGATTATATATTAAAATTATTCCTTTATTTAAGTTCGTATAAATGGTATATACCAGAATTAAATGATTTATATATTACTTTAGGATTTGCGTTTTTATTAGCATGTGTAATATTATTTGCACATCAATTTTATAGTTTGTTTATATGTTCCTTTGTTTTATTGTATATAGTTGTTACGGTATTGCCATTATCTAATGATTATAAATTAACAATGCTTGATGTTGGTCAAGGAGATTCAATTTTATTTGAGACAAATAAACAAGAGAGTTTATTGATTGATACAGGGGGCAAGTTATTACAAGAAGGAGAATCAAACCAACATAATATATCAAAATTTCATATACTGCCGACTTTGAAAAAACATGGTATTAAAAAAATAGACTATTTGATTGTTACTCATCCGCATATAGATCATATGGGAGAACTTAATTTTTTGATTGAGAAATATCCTATAAGAAATATAATAATTAATAAAAGCAGCTACTATTTGAAAGAACTAAAGTCACTAGCTATTTTATGCAAGAGCTTTAATATCAAATTATTAGACTTTAAATCAATTCAAAGTTTTGCACTTAATAAAGCGAAAATAAAATTATTAGACGCCACAATTACAAGGTCAAATGATTTAAATGAACAATCAATTATAACTTTAATTGAATATGATAAATTTAAGATTTTACTTATGGGTGATGCTTCAAAAAATAACGAGCAGTTGTTGTTAAATAAATATCAAATTGAAAATATTGATATTTTAAAAGTAGGGCACCATGGTAGTAAAACAAGTTCTAGCTCATCTTTTATAAATGTACTTCAGCCGAAAATAAGTTTGATTTCTGTTGGTCAAAATAATAGATATAAATTACCTAATGAAGAAATAATTGAACGCTTAAAAAGCATTAATTCTCAGATTTTGCAAACAAGTGAAAATGGAGAAATTTCTATTACATTAAATTCGAATTCTGGACTTAGTGCTAATCTAAATCAATGATTTTATGTAGAGAGATAAAGCACTGCATGATATAATGATTAAATGTGTAATAGTGATGAAAGGGTGCTACATATGAGCAATAATATAATTACAATATACGGAGAAGTGCCTGAATTAATTGAAAAGAAATCTACAGAAGTAATAGAAAAATATTTAGATACTCCAAAAGATGATTTCAATTTTGTTAAATATAACCTATATGAAAGCGATTTAGCTCCAATTATAGAAGAAGCTTTAACGATGCCATTTTTCTCAGATAAAAAAGCAGTATTAGTACAAAATGCATATGTATTTACTGGTGAAAAAGCACCTAAAGATGTAAATCATAATATAGATCAACTTATGGAATTTATAGAAAAATACGACGGCGAGACTATGATTGTATTTGAAGTTTATCATTCTAAACTTGATGAGCGGAAGAAGTTAGTGAAAACTTTGAAGAAGAATGCTCAATTGAAAAAAATTGAACAAATGTCTGAAGATGAAATTAAAAATTGGATTAAAAAAGAATTACACGGAAATTATAAAGATATAAAACAAGATGCTCTAGATCTATTTGTAGAATTAACAGGTATTAATTTCAATATAGTAAAACAAGAAATTGAAAAATTGATTCTTTTTCTAGGAGACAGACCAACGATAAACAAACAAGATGTGCAACAAATTGTAAATAGGAGTCTTGAACAGAATGTGTTTTTACTGACAGAATACATTCAAAAAAATAATAAGGCAAAAGCAATACGATTAGTAAAAGATTTGATTGCAATGAAAGAAGAGCCTATTAAATTATTAGCACTTATTACGAGTAATTATCGTTTGTTTTATCAAAGCAAAATTTTGAGTCAAAAGGGTTATAGTGGACAACAAATTGCTAAAACAATAAATGTACATCCATATAGAGTGAAATTAGCATTAAATCAGGCAAGACATTATCAATTGGAAAGTTTATTGAATATCATTGATAATTGTGCGGAAACAGACTATAAATTAAAATCTTCTTATATGGATAAACATTTAATACTGGAATTATTTATTCTATCACTTTAATTATAAATGATTGCGCTAATATTTTTGAAAGTTAATATAGGCTTAAAATCATATAATTATATAAAAAAGCCTGAAACCACGGTGGCTCAGACTTTTCTGGTATACATATAAATCATTTTGCTTAAGCAAATAAAAAAAGTTCAAGCCTTGGCTTGAACTTTTTTATTATTTAGCAGCTGTCATAAGTGAAGATTTGATACGACCAGCTTTGTTTGTGTGGATCAAGTTGCGTTGAGCAGCTTTATCTACTTTTTTCAAAGCGAAGTTTACTAAGTCAGCTTTGTTGTCAGCATTTGATTCAATTGCTGTGTGTGCTCTTTTAACTGCTGTACGCATTTCATTTTTTTGTGAAATGTTACGCTCTTCAGCAGTACGGTTTGTATTAACACGTTTAATTGCAGATTTGATGTTTGGCATGTGTGTCACCTCCTAATAATGATTTCGCTATCAAAATGAATTTGATTACAACAAGAAATATTTTATCAAAACGAGCGCCATTCTGCAATCATTTATTTATCGCAGACGCATAGAATCGATGAAAATGGTACAATACTATTTGGAAAAGAAGAACATTCACTCTATAATGCAAAGTGGAACTTAATATCAAGTATAGCAATTATTTACGGAAAATAGTTGAAAATCGTAGTAAGTTTGCAATTACCTAGTAAAAACGTTATTATATCAAAGAATGTCATACATATTTACGGGCTAGAATTATGAAAGTGAGAAGGATAATACATGGATAAACAAGATCGTTTTAATAAACGCGAAAATATTAGGAACTTTTCTATTATCGCACATATAGACCATGGTAAATCTACGTTAGCTGATAGAATTTTAGAAAACACGAAATCAGTTGAATCGAGAGATATGCATGCACAATTGCTAGATTCCATGGATTTAGAACAAGAACGTGGTATTACGATAAAATTAAATGCTGTGCGCTTAAAATATGAAGCTAAAGATGGTGAAATTTACACATTCCACCTTATTGATACACCTGGACACGTAGATTTTACATACGAAGTGTCTAGATCATTAGCAGCATGTGAAGGTGCAATCTTAGTAGTTGATGCTGCTCAAGGTATCGAAGCGCAAACGTTAGCTAACGTTTACTTGGCTCTAGATAACGAATTAGAGTTACTACCTGTAATCAATAAGATAGACTTACCAGCAGCAGAACCAGAACGTGTAAAACAAGAATTAGAAGATGTCATCGGCATCGATAAAGAAGAGGTAGTGCTAGCAAGTGCAAAATCTAATATCGGTATAGAAGATATTCTAGAAAAAATTGTGGAAGTTGTTCCACCGCCACAAGGTGATTCTGAAGCACCGTTGAAAGCACTTATTTTTGATTCTGAATATGACCCTTACAGAGGCGTTATATCATCTATAAGAGTTATGGAAGGTACAGTTAAACCTGGAGACCGCATCAGAATGATGGCTACAGGCAAAGATTTTGAAGTTACTGAGGTTGGTATTAATACACCAAAGCAATTATCTGTCGATGAGCTTACAGTTGGTGATGTAGGATACATTATAGCTAGTATTAAAAATGTTGATGATTCACGTGTGGGTGATACGATTACTCATGTAAATCGTCCAGCAGAGCAAGCCTTACAAGGTTATAAAAAAATGAACCCGATGGTTTTTTGTGGTTTATTCCCTATAGATAATAAAGATTACAATGATTTGCGTGACGCATTAGAAAAATTACAATTAAATGATGCCTCGTTGGAATTTGAACCTGAATCATCACAAGCGTTAGGATTTGGTTATCGTACTGGTTTCTTAGGTATGCTTCACATGGAAATTATCCAAGAACGTATAGAACGTGAATTCGGTATTGCTCTTATCGCAACAGCACCATCAGTAATCTACCAATGTATTATGAAAACAGGTGAAGAAGTTACTGTTGATAATCCAGCTAATATGCCTGAAAGAGATAAAATTGATACAATCTATGAACCATTTGTTAGAGCTACTATGATGGTACCTAATGATTATGTTGGTGCTGTAATGGAATTATGTCAGCGTAAACGTGGACAATTTGTAAATATGGAGTACATGGATGATATTCGTGTAAATATTATTTACGAAATTCCATTATCAGAAGTCGTCTTTGATTTCTTCGATCAACTTAAATCTAATACAAAAGGTTATGCTTCTTTCGATTATGAATTTATTGATAACAAAGAAAGTGACTTAGTAAAGATGGACATATTGTTAAATGGCGAAAAAGTAGATGCTTTAAGCTTTATAGTGCATAAAGAGTTTGCATATGACCGTGGAAAAATGTTGGTTGAAAAATTAAAAACACTTATTCCAAGACAACAATTTGAGGTTCCTGTTCAAGCAGCAGTTGGCCAAAAAATTGTTGCGCGTACAAATATTAAATCGATGGGCAAAAACGTATTATCTAAATGTTACGGCGGAGATATCAGTCGTAAGAAAAAATTACTAGAAAAACAAAAAGCCGGTAAAGCTAAAATGAAATCTGTAGGGAACGTTGAGATTCCTCAAGATGCATTCCTAGCAGTTCTTAAGATGGATGAAGATTAATATAAATTAAACATTGGGGCCTTAAATCCATTCGATTTATGCCCCAGTTTTTTGTTGTGTTCTCACAACTTCAAAAAATGAAAGTAGGTGAACGCAATATGGAAGTGAAAAGTGCTTATATCCATATTCCTTTTTGCGTGAGGATTTGTACGTATTGTGATTTCAACAAGTACTTTATACAAAATCAACCAGTTGATACGTATTTAGATTGTCTAATCACTGAAATGCAGCAAAGCGAAGTAAGAAAATTAGAAACAGTTTTTGTTGGCGGCGGTACGCCTACAGCACTTGATTATCAACAACTCGAAAAATTATTGGCAGCTATTACAGATACTTTTGAAATAAAAGGTGAATTTAGCTTTGAAGCAAACCCTGATGAATTAACAATTGAAAAAGTTCAATTACTTAAAGATTATGGTGTCAATAGGCTCTCTATGGGCGTTCAAACATTTAAACCAGAATTATTAGAAATACTTGGTAGAACACACAAAACAGAAGATATTTACCAATCTGTTGCTAATGCTCGTCAAGTAGGTATTCCGTCTATTAGTTTAGATTTAATGTACCATTTGCCAAACCAGACTCTAGAGGATTTTCAAGATAGTCTAGAAAAGGCTTTGTCGATGGACATTGATCATATTTCTAGTTATGGTTTGATATTAGAACCCAAAACAAAATTTTATAATATGTATAGAAAAGGCCAATTGAAAGTTCCTAATGAAGATATTGGTGAAGAAATGTATGAATATCTTTTAGAAAGAATGGAACAAACTGAGATGCATCAATATGAAATATCCAATTTTGGTAAAGTTGGACATGAATCTGAACACAATAAAGTATATTGGAAAAATGAAGGTTATTATGGCTTTGGTGCTGGCGCAAGTGGTTATGTAAACGGAGAGCGTTACAATAATGTGAATCCAGTGAATCATTATATTAAAAAAATACAAAACAATGAAAGACCTGTATTAGATTCAACATTTCCTACTGAAACAGAGCAAATGGAAGAAGAAATGTTTTTAGGATTAAGAATGAATATAGGTGTTGATAAAGAAAAATTTTCACAGAAATTCGGAAAAACTTTAGAAGAAGTTTATGGTCAAACAATAGAAGACTTAATTCAACGTGAACTTTTAATTGATCAAGACGGACATATCACGATGACGGAACGTGGAAAAGTTATTGGAAATATTGTCTTTGAATCGTTTTTATTAAATGTATAAAAAATTTTAAAATTGAATGCTTTAACATTGACTTACTTTGACCAATTTGATAAATTAGGATTAGCACTTGGAACAAAAGAGTGCTAATGAGGTGAAAACATGATTAGCGATAGACAATTGAGCATACTTAATGCAATTGTTGAAGATTATGTTGATTTAGGTCATCCAATTGGTTCAAAAACACTGATTGAGCGACACAAATTGAATGTTAGTCCTGCAACTATTCGAAACGAGATGAAGCATCTCGAAGATCTTGAATTGATTGAGAAGACACATACTTCATCAGGGCGGTCACCATCACAGTCAGGCATCAGATATTATGTGAATCAATTATTGCAACAAACATCTCATCAACAGCAAACAAAAATTCAACGTTTGAGTGATTTATTAGTTGATAATCATTACGACATTTCCTCAGCACTGAGCGAATTTGCAAATGAAATTTCAATTGCGTCTCAATATACAACGTTGGTAATGCGTCCAAATCACAAAAAAGATATAATTAATAACATTCATTTGATTCGAGCGAATGCCTATTTGGTTATAATGGTAGTTGTGTTCACATCAGGTCATGTGGAACATCTGCATTTAGCATCCGAAGTTCCATTATCAAATGATGAACTTACAAAAATTTCGAATTTTGTCACTGCTAAATATGATGAATGGAATCATCATCGTTTTGAAAATGAGTTAGATGCTTTTGTTAATTCTGAATTAGAAAAGCATTTTATCAAAGATATGCTAAGCACAATCGAGATTCATTTTGATAATCAAAGTAATGGCATTTTTATGGGCGGAAAGGTTAAACTAATTGATGCGTTGAATGAAACGAACGTGTCATCGATTCAACCTATTTTGCAATATATAGAATCGAATAAAATCACACAATTGCTTGATGACATGTCTAATTCGACAATAAACGTTAAAATTGGACACGAAATAGAATCAAGTTTGAGTGGTATTTCTATTGTCACGAGTCAATATCATATTGATGATAGACTAAAAGGTCAAATTGCGGTTATCGGACCAACGGCAATGAATTATCAGAACGTAATACGATTACTAAATACGATTTGGTAATTAAGTATTGTATTGGAGGGCGGAAAATGACAGAAAAAAATGAATCAGTATTTGATCAAGAAGCAAATGAAGATGTAACTGATAACGAGCAAAATATATCTTCTGAAAATACTGATGAAACTACAGAAGCATCACAAGATAATCTGCAGGAGGACGATTCACAAGAAACTACAGAAGATTTAGATCCTAAAGATGAAGAAATTCAACAATTAAAACAAGATGTTCAAGAAAATGAAGAAAAGTATTTAAGATTATATGCAGAGTTTGAAAATTATAAGCGTAGAATTCAAAAAGAAAATCAAACAATGAAAGCATATAAAGCGCAAGATGTGCTTAATGATATCTTACCAACAATTGATAACATCGAGCGTGCGCTACAAATTGAAGGCGAAAATGAACAATTCCAATCACTTAAAAAAGGTGTAGAAATGATTCGTGAAAGCTTGATTAGTGCATTAAAAGAAAATGGTTTAGAAGTAATTGAAACAGAAGGTCATCAATTTGACCCAAACGTTCATCAAGCTGTAGTTCAAGATGATAATCCTGATTTTGAATCAGGCGAAATCACTCAAGAACTACAAAAAGGTTATAAACTGAAAGAACGTGTATTAAGACCTTCAATGGTTAAAGTAAATCAATAGGTTTTAATATTGATGAAAACACCAATTTATATAAACAAACAGGAGGAAATTATTTATGAGTAAAGTAATAGGTATTGACTTAGGTACAACAAATTCATGTGTTTCAATTTTAGAAGGCGATGAGCCAAAAGTAATCCAAAACCCTGAAGGTGCAAGAACTACACCATCAGTAGTTGCATTTAAAAACGATGAAACTCAAGTAGGTGAAGTTGCTAAGCGTCAAGCAATTACCAACCCTAATACAATCCAATCAATTAAACGTCATATGGGTACTAATTACAAAGTTGATGTTGAAGGTAAATCATACACACCTCAAGAAATCTCAGCAATGGTATTGCAAAATCTTAAAGGTACTGCTGAAGATTATCTTGGTGAAAAAGTAGAAAAAGCAGTTATTACTGTGCCTGCATATTTCAACGACAGTGAACGCCAAGCAACTAAAGATGCTGGTAAAATTGCTGGTTTAGAAGTAGAACGTATTATTAACGAACCAACTGCAGCAGCTTTAGCATATGGTTTAGACAAAACAGAACAAGATGAAAAAGTATTAGTTTTTGACTTAGGTGGCGGTACATTTGACGTTTCAATCCTTGAATTAGGTGACGGCGTATTCGAAGTACTTTCTACTGCAGGTGACAATAAATTAGGCGGAGATGACTTTGACGAAGTAATCATTAACTATTTAGTTTCTGAATTCAAAAAAGAAAACGGCGTAGATTTATCAAAAGATAAAATGGCTTTACAACGTCTTAAAGATGCTGCTGAAAAAGCTAAGAAAGATTTATCAGGCGTATCTCAAACTCAAATTTCACTACCATTTATTTCAGCAGGTGAAAATGGTCCGTTACACTTAGAAATTAATTTAACTCGTGCTAAATTTGAAGAATTAGCTGACGATTTAATCAGAAGAACAATGGTACCAACTCGCCAAGCAATGAGCGACGCAGGTTTATCAAGTTCAGAAATTGATGAAGTTATCTTAGTAGGTGGTTCAACAAGAATCCCAGCAGTTCAAGAAGCTGTTAAAAAAGAAGTAGGTAAAGAGCCTAATAAAGGCGTGAACCCTGACGAAGTTGTTGCTATGGGTGCGGCAATTCAAGGTGGCGTAATCACTGGTGATGTTAAAGACGTAGTATTATTAGACGTTACACCATTATCATTAGGTATCGAAATCATGGGTGGGCGTATGAATACGCTTATCGAAAGAAATACAACAATCCCAACATCTAAATCACAAGTATACTCAACAGCAGCAGATAACCAACCAGCAGTTGATATTCATGTGTTACAAGGTGAACGTCCTATGGCATCAGATAATAAAACACTCGGTAGATTCCAATTAACTGATATCCCAGCAGCTCCACGTGGCGTGCCACAAATCGAAGTTACTTTCGACATCGATAAAAATGGTATTGTAAACGTTACGGCTAAAGACTTAGGTACAAATAAAGAACAAAATATTACAATCCAATCAAGTTCTTCATTATCAGATGATGAGATCGACCGTATGGTTAAAGATGCTGAAGAAAATGCTGATGCTGACCAAAAACGTCGCGAAGAAAGTGATACAAGAAACGAAGCAGATAGCTTAGTATTCCAAGTTGAAAAAACGATCACTGACTTAGGTGAAAATATCAGCGAAGAAGATAAACAAAATGCTGAAGATAAAAAAGAAGCATTAAAATCAGCACTTGAAGGCGAAGATATTGAAGATATCAAAGCTAAAAAAGAAGAATTAGAAAAAGTAGTTCAAGACTTATCAACAAAAGTATACGAACAAGCTGCTCAAGCTCAACAACAAGCACAAGGTGAAGAAGGAAATGCTTCTCAAGATAGTGATGTTGAAGATGCTGATTTCAAAGAAGTAAAAGATGACGACAACCAAGACAACCAAAAATAAGTATAGTCATTGACTAATTAATTGTTATTAATAGAAAAATATGACACAATTGCTTAGCCAAATTAAGTCAAAGTCAATTGAACATTGGCTTTGACTTTTTCCTTTTTTTTAAAAGATTTAATAATACAGTAAAAGGAGAGATATTAGTGGCCAAAAAAGATTATTATGAAGTCTTAGGTGTCAGCAAAGGCGCTTCTAAAGATGAAATTAAAAAGGCTTATCGTAAATTATCAAAGAAGTATCATCCAGATATTAATAAAGAAGAAGGTGCCGATGAGAAGTTTAAAGAAATCTCTGAAGCCTATGAAATATTAAGTGATGAAAATAAACGCGCAAATTATGATCAATTTGGACATGATGGTCCTCAAGGTGGCTTTGGTGGTCAAGGATTCGGCGGCCAAGACTTTAGTGGCTTTGGTGGCGGCGGTTTCGAAGACATATTCAGTTCATTCTTCGGTGGCGGACGTCAACAGCGTGATCCTAACGCCCCAAGAAAAGGCGATGACTTGCAATATACGATGACAGTTACGTTTGATGAAGCTGTATTTGGTAGTGAAAAAGAAATTTCAATCCGTAAAGATGTGTCTTGTCACACTTGTGATGGTGCAGGCGCTAAACCAGGAACTAAAAAGAAAACATGTCAATATTGTAGTGGTGCTGGACATGTTTCTGTAGAGCAAAATACAATCCTTGGCAGAGTTAGAACTGAAAAAGTTTGTCCAGTATGTAGTGGTTCTGGCCAAGAGTTTGAAGAACCATGTCCAACATGTAAGGGTAAAGGTACTGAGAACAAAAACGTTAAAATCAGTGTCACAATACCTGAGGGTGTAGATAATGAACAACAAATTCGATTAGCTGGAGAAGGTGCACCTGGAGAAAATGGTGGACCTCAAGGTGATTTGTATATTGTATTTAGAGTTAAACCTTCAGAAAAATTTGAAAGAGATGGCGATGATATTTATTATTCACTTGATATCAGTATCGCTCAAGCATCACTAGGTGACGAAGTTAAAGTGCCGACACTTAATAGTAGTGTGATGTTAACAATTCCAGCAGGTACGCAAACTGGAAAACAATTCCGTCTAAAAGAAAAAGGAATCAAAAATGTTCACGGCTACGGCTATGGTGATTTGTTCATTAATATAAATGTCGTAACGCCAAGTAAAATGAGTGATCGACAAAAAGAATTATTAAGAGAATTTGCCGAAATTGATGGTGAAGAAATTTCTGAACAAACATCAAATTTTAGAGATAAAGCTAAAAGATTCTTTAAAGGAGATTAGAATATGAACTGGACCGAAGTATCAATCATTGCTAATCATGAGGTAACACCTATAATTACTAATATATTAGAAAATTTTGGTTCGAACGGTGTCGTTATAGAGGACTCTCATGACTTAAATCATGACTTTGAAGATAAATATGGCGAGTTATATGCTCTTAATGCCAACGATTACCCTAAACAAGGGGTGAGGCTAAAAGCGTATTTTAACGAATTGAAATATACTGAAATATTTAGAAAAGATCTTTTAAATACAATTTCGGAAGTTGAATCTCTAGATAACTCTATTTTTAACTACGAGGAACAAATGCTTCAAGAACAAGATTGGGAAAATGAGTGGAAAAATTATTTTCATCCATTTCGTGCGTCAAAACAATTTACAATAGTTCCCAGTTGGGAAACATATCAAAAAGAAGATGTAAGTGAATTGTGCATAGAATTGGATCCAGGCATGGCATTCGGTACAGGTGACCATCCTACAACGAGCATGTGTTTAAAAGCGATTGAAACTTATGTGAAACCAAGTGATTCAGTCATAGATGTTGGTACAGGTTCAGGGATATTGAGTATTGCTGCACATCTTTTAGGTGTTAAACGAATCAAAGCATTAGATGTTGATGAAATGGCAGTAAAAGTTGCTAAAGAAAACTTTTCGAAAAATAATTGTGACAATGCAATTGAAGCAGTTCCTGGTAATTTACTAACGCAGGAAACTGAAAAATTTGATGTTGTTGTCGCCAATATTTTAGCTCATATTATTGATGAAATGATCGAAGATGCTTATAATGTTTTAAACAAGGATGGTTATTTTATAACTTCTGGTATTATAGAAGAAAAATATGAAGCTATTGTTAATCATATGAAGTGTAGTGGTTTTGAAATTGTTTCTATTAATCACGATAACAGCTGGGTTTGTATCGTTGGACAGAAAGTGAGCGAATAACAATGCAAAGATACTTTATTGACCAAAACGCTGATGAAAATCAGCGTTTTTTCATTACAGATAAAGGTGACATACATCATATCGCCAATGTGATGCGTCATCAGGTTGGCGATAAAATAATCATTACATTTGTGGATCATAACGTATATAAGTGTGAAATTATCGATATAACTTCTGAAGGTATTGCACTTTCATTAGTTGAAAAAATTGAAATTGATACTGAATTACCACAACATATTACAATTTGTAGTGGTTTAATTAAAGCTGATAAATATGAGTGGATGCTCCAAAAATCAACAGAATTAGGCGCAAATCATTTTATAGCTGCTGGTATGAAACGTTCAGTGGTTAAATTTAATGATAGTAAGATTGATAAGAAATTAGAGCGCTGGCAAAAGATAATTAAAGAAGCAGCTGAACAAAGTTACCGTTTAGCTATACCATCCATAACTTATGAAGCAAGTTTAAAAGTAGTTTATGATCGTATTGATGAATACGATTATGTACTCATTGCTTATGAAGACGCTGCAAAAACAGGTGAAACGCGCAATTTTAAGTCTGTGGTTCGTGAAATGAAACCTGGTGCACGGGTGTTGGTTATTTTTGGCCCGGAAGGTGGCTTATCAGAGGAAGAAGTAGCATTGTTCGATGGTAGGGCATATCAAATTGGTCTAGGTCCCAGAATATTAAGAGCAGAAACTGCACCACTTTACGTATTAAGTGCTGTAAGTTTTCAAAAAGATTTATTAGATTAAAATTGAAAAATATAGTGTATTAAGTTATACAATGCTTACATTTTAGTGCAAATTTTTGCTTTAAATTAAAAAAATGTAAATTTTACTAATTGACCGCTCTAATCAGATATATTATACTGATTAATACATGGTCTTAACCATGAAATGATAATAAAGTTTCGTTGATATTTGGAGGGAGGGAAATACACATGTCTAAAACAACAGTTAAAAATAACGAATCACTTGAAGATGCGTTACGTCGTTTCAAACGTACAGTTTCTAAAAGCGGTACAATTCAAGAAGTTCGTAAGCGTGAATATTACGAAAAACCTAGCGTTAAACGTAAAAAGAAATCAGAAGCTGCGCGTAAACGTAAATAGTATTTACTAACGGTAGCTTGCACGTAAACGAATATTCTTATAATTAATTGTGTCGTTGACTCCCTCAACACCAACATTAATTATAAATGGTAATAGTCTTAGTTGTTCGACAGCTAAGACTATTATTTTTTTATATAAATTCAGGTTCATGATTTGAAAAGTTTAATATAATTAACTTTTATGCTATAAACGCTATAATCACACATTCATTTCATGTATAATCAAGTTGAGAGCGAGGTGATAGAGTGATTCCTTTGAGTAGTATACATACAATATTTTCAGTCAACTTTGTTGAAAAAGGAAATTGGGTTGATAATGTCGCAAGCGTTATCGTCAGTCCGTTTGGGGCTTTAATTTTAACTTGTATTATCTTCCTAGGATTTTTATATCAATTATACTCTAGTAAGATAAATATTGTGGGTATCGTTGCCACATTAGCCTTATTGATACTCTTTTTAGGGTTTTTTGTAAAAGGCGATGTTAACTTGTATTCAATCATCTTATTTGGAATCGGTGTCATATTAGTAATAATAGAACTTTTTGTTGTTGGTGCGATTATCGGTATTATAGGCATGGGACTAATAATTTTTAGTATTATTACTTTAGGTGACAATTTAATTTATATGATTGCTAGTGTGGTTGTAGCATTGATATTATCAATCATAGAGTGGGTGATACTAGTGAAAATTTTCAAACGTAAGATACCGTTTTTAGATAAAGTGGTTTTGAAGGATTCTACAAATGCAGAGTCAGGCTACACTTCACATGAAGATCGCTCTCATTTAGTTGGGCTTACTGCTAATACATTAACAGATTTAAGACCAGCAGGAATCATTACACTCAATAATGAACGTATCGATGCAGTTTCTGATGGATCATTTATTTTACGAAATAAAGCAGTAACCATTTTAGAAGTTGAAGGTACTAGAGTTGTTGTTAGAGAAAACGAATCATAAAGGAGAGAAAGTATGATCGGATTAGTTGTTATCGTCGTCATAGTAGTAATAGCTTTATTATTACTATTTTCATTTGTTCCAGTCGGATTATGGATTTCAGCAATAGCTGCAGGCGTTAAAGTAGGTATTGGAACATTAGTTGGTATGAGACTTCGTAGAGTTTCACCAAGAAAAGTTATCTCGCCGTTAATTAAGGCGCATAAAGCTGGTTTGAATTTAACAACAAACCAACTTGAATCACATTACTTAGCAGGAGGAAATGTTGACCGTGTTGTTGATGCTAACATTGCAGCACAAAGAGCGGACATCAACTTACCATTTGAACGTGGTGCAGCCATTGATTTAGCTGGCCGTGATGTATTAGAAGCAGTTCAAATGTCAGTTAACCCTAAAGTAATAGAAACACCATTTATCGCAGGTGTAGCGATGAACGGTATCGAAGTAAAAGCTAAAGCACGTATTACTGTTCGTGCTAACATTGCTCGTTTAGTGGGTGGTGCTGGTGAAGAAACAATTATTGCACGTGTTGGTGAAGGTATCGTTTCGACAATTGGTTCTAGTGAGCACCACACGCAAGTTTTAGAAAACCCAGACAATATTTCTAAAACAGTACTTAGCAAAGGTTTAGATTCTGGTACAGCGTTTGAAATCTTATCAATTGATATTGCTGACGTAGATATCAGCAAAAACATTGGTGCAGACTTACAAACTGAACAAGCACTTGCTGACAAAAACATTGCACAAGCTAAAGCAGAAGAACGTAGAGCAATGGCAGTAGCTCAAGAACAAGAAATGAAAGCTAAAGTTCAAGAAATGCGTTCTAAAGTTGTTGAAGCAGAAGCAGAAGTTCCACTTGCTATGGCAGAAGCTTTACGTTCTGGTAACCTAGGTGTTAAGGATTATTATAACCTTAAGAATGTTGAAGCAGATACAGGTATGAGAAACTCAATCAATGAACGTACTAATCAAAAAGATGATGAATCACCGGATAAATAATTAGGGGTGATTAAATGAATATAGGTATTATTATCTTTGTAATATCTGTGATTGTTACAATAATCGGCGCTATTAGCGATAATAGCCATAAAGAAAGAAAAAACCAAAAACCACCAATAAACAATCAACCTAATCGAAATGGTCAACCACATAAAAAAGGCGGTTTCCTTGATGAAATTGGTAAAGCATTCAAAGAAATCGAACAACAAATGAATGAAGGTCCAACGAGGAAAGATATTGAACAACAACCGCAAAAGAGTGCAGAACCTGCTAGGCCAGTTGAAACTAGATCTGAAAAAATGGAATCGCCAAATCCTCAACAATCGACTCGAACAATGCGTACAGACAACGAGACTGAAGCAGAAAAGTTAAAACGTTCGCAAGAGCAAAAAGAGGATAAGCTGCAAAAAGAACTCGAAGCAGATTTGATGGGTGAATTACAAGATGTGCGTACAGAAATAGATCGTGAAAACGAGAAAAAACTGAAGAGAACTGAAAGAAGAGCACGTGCTATTATCTCAGATAAATATTTATCTGAGAGAACAAAACGTTTTCGTTTAAAACAGTTAATGGATGCACAAGCAATTCAGAGTCCAGTTACCAATGAAAAATACAGGTTTGCCAAAGATGAAGTTGTAAATGGTATTATTTGGTCAGAAGTATTAGAAAGACCAAAAAGACTATAACACAGTATAGTTTATAAATTAAACGCCTTACGGAGTCGATATATCGTCTCTCTGTAAGGCGTTTTTGTGTTTTTTCAGTAATTTTAATTAAAAAACTAATCATAATAAATTAAACTAATAGCTCGCGACTAATAAGAATGTAAACATCATGTAAAATTTGATAAATCAGCCTCTATTTAATACACTTTGAAATAATATATAGTTAATTCGTGATATAATGAAGGTGTAATCATCATAGTATGATTGAATTGTTAAATGTTTAAAATAATTTAATGAATGATAATAATTTTTTGTAAGTTAAAATCTAATAGGATAAAATAAGATGAAACGAATATATTTGTAAAGGAGCACCTATATGCCTGGAATTATTCAAATAGATGACATCAATGAAGCTCAAGCGCTCATTGGTAATAATGATGAACACCTTAAATTAATTGAGGAAGGGCTTGATGTCATTGTACATGCTCGAGGTCAAGAAATTTCCGTAAAAGGAGAGCAAGTAGAGCATGTTAAAAAAGCAGAATCAGTACTCATTAACCTTTTGAAAGTTATTCAACAAGGTATTTCAATCTCTTCAAAAGATGTTGAAGCAGCAGTGAAAATGGCAAATAATGGTACGATTCAATACTTATTAGATTTATATGAAGAAGAAATAACTAAAGATGCCTTCGGAAAGACCATCCGTGCAAAAACAATGGGTCAACGTATGTATGTAAATGCTATGTACCATAATGATTTAGTATTTGGCGTAGGACCAGCTGGTACTGGTAAAACTTTCTTAGCTGTAGTTTATGCTGCGAAACAGTTACGAAAAGGAAATGTTAAACGTATAGTGTTAACAAGACCAGCAGTGGAAGCAGGAGAGTCACTGGGCTTCTTACCAGGAGATCTAAAGGAAAAGGTAGATCCATACTTACGACCTCTGTATGACGGTTTAAACACCGTTCTAGGAAGAGAACAAACAGCTCGCTTTATAGAAAGAGGCATCATAGAAATTGCGCCACTAGCCTATATGCGTGGTAGAACATTAGATGATGCCTTTGTTATTTTAGACGAGGCACAAAATACAACGCAGGCACAAATGAAAATGTTCTTAACTCGACTAGGTTTTGATTCGAAAATGGTAGTTACTGGGGATCAAACGCAAGTAGACTTACCTAAAGGTGTTAAAAGTGGCCTTAAAGAAGCTGTTAAAAAATTAAAAGAAGTTAAAGGGTTAAGTGTGCATTACCTAGATCAAAGTGATGTTGTGCGTCACCCATTAGTCAGTAAAATTATTGACCGTTATGAAGGAGAAGAGTAAATGTTTACAATAGACTTTAGTGATCACACTGAAATAGTTACAAGTGAATGGTTAACTCAGATTGAGAAACTCCTCACTTTTGCAAAAGAACAAGAACAAATTGATAATGATGCAGAGTTATCTGTAACTTTTGTAGATAAAACTGAAATTCAAGAAATTAATAAAATGTATCGTGATAAAGATAAAGTAACAGATGTTATATCGTTTGCTTTGGAAGAAGATGAACCAGAAATTATTGGACTTGATATGCCAAGAGTATTAGGCGACATTATTATTTGTACTGACGTAGCTCAGGAACAAGCTGATTCTTATGGTCATTCTTTCGAAAGAGAATTAGGCTTCCTTGCGCTCCATGGTTTCTTACATCTATTAGGTTATGATCATATAGATGAACAAGACGAAAAAGAAATGTTTGGCCGACAAGATCAAATTCTAAATGCTTATGGTTTAACAAGAGATTAGAGGTAGACATGAAACGTTTTAAATACGCTTTTCAAGGTATGTTAGTACTATTAAATAAAGACAGCAAATTTTTAATGCATCTTTTATTAGGGATTGTCACCATCATTTGTGGTGTGGTTTTTGGTATTAGTCAAATAGAGTGGCTTTTTATTATTGTAGCGATAGGAATTGTACTTGCTTTCGAAGCTATCAATACAGCCGTTGAATATGTGGTTGATTTAGTTACAGGTGATTATCATATATTAGCAAAAAAGGCTAAAGATATCGCTGCTTTTAGTGTTGTGCTAGCTTCTATTAGTGCACTTGCTATTGGACTCTTTGTTTTTTTACCATATGTGTTCTAAATTATAGTGCAATTTTATAGAATTTGTTTATACTTAAAGAACAAAGTAATAAAACATTAAACAGATAATTAAGTGAGTTTTTAATTAACGCTTAATCTGGAATAGGAGAGTGTTAACTATGGCTTATCAATCACACTATTTTACAGAAGTAAGAAATGCTCAAGCCAAGTCATATTCACCATACAGTCATTTTAAAGTTGGTGCATATTTAAGAACGAAAGACGGTAAAGTCTATCATGGAGCAAATGTTGAAAACGCCGCGTATTCAATGGCAATTTGTGCAGAGCGATCAAGCTTGGTGGCGGCAATATCAGATGGTTATAAACCTGGTGATTTTGAATCAATTACAGTTACTGTTGATGCAGATGCGCCATCTTCACCATGCGGCGAATGTCGTCAGGTGTTAAAAGAACTGTGCGATGACGACATGCCAGTTTATATGACGAATCATAAAGGCGACATGATAGAATCAACCGTAAATGACTTATTACCATTAGGATTTTCTGGAAAGGATTTAAATTAATGACAGGACATAAATCAGGATTTATATCAATTATAGGTAGACCCAATGTTGGGAAATCTACGTTTGTTAACCGCGTAATCGGACATAAGATAGCTATTATGTCTGATAAAGCACAAACTACAAGAAACAAAATTCAAGGCGTTATGACACAAGAAGATGCTCAAATCATTTTCTTAGATACACCTGGTATTCATAAACCGAAACATAAATTAGGCGACTACATGATGCGTGTCGCTACTAACACGTTATCTGAAATAGATGCTATTATGTTCATGGTAAATGTAAATGAAGATATAGGTCGTGGTGATGAGTATATAATGGATATGCTTAAAACGATTAAAACACCTGTCTTTTTAGTATTAAATAAAATAGATTTAGTACATCCAGACGAACTTATGCCAAGAATTGAAAAATACAAAAAATATATGGATTTCACTGAAATTGTACCGATTTCAGCACTAGAAGGTTTAAATGTAGATCATTTTATAAATGTAATAAAATCTTATCTACCAGAAGGACCTAAGTATTATCCAGACGATCAAATCTCTGACCATCCAGAACAATTTGTTGTTGGAGAGTTAATTCGTGAAAAGATTTTACATTTAACGAGTGAAGAAATCCCTCATGCTATTGGCGTAAACGTAGATCGCATGGTTAAAGAAGATGAAGATAGAGTTCGGATTGAAGCAACAATATTTGTTGAACGAGATTCACAAAAAGGTATTGTTATTGGAAAAGGCGGAAAAAAACTTAAAGAAGTTGGTAAACGGGCACGCCAAGATATCGAAATGTTATTAGGATCTAAAGTTTATCTAGAGCTTTGGGTAAAAGTCCAAAAAGATTGGCGAAATAAAGTTAACTTCATCCGTCAAATGGGCTATTTAGAAGATCGAGATTAATTTGAGAGTCGGTGAGCTAATGTGTTAATCAAGCAAAAAGGTATCATTATTAAAACGGTTGATTATGGCGAATCCGATAAAATTATCACAATTTTAAATGAGCATGGTGCAAAAGTACCACTAATGGTACGAAGAGCTAAAAAAAGCAAAAGTGGTTTACAAGCTAATACACAATTATTTGTGTATGGCTTATTTATTTATTCTAAATGGAAAGGTATGGGAACACTGAGTTCTGTTGATGTAATAGACCAAAATTACAACCTTCGTTTAGATATTTATGAAAGTAGCTTTGCGAGTTTAAGTGCTGAAACAATCGACCGCTCAATTGAAAGTGATGAAATTTCTCAATATAGCTATGATTTGTTACATTTTGTATTATCGAAAATTAAAGAAGGTGTATCTGCACAACTCATGTCAGTCGTTGTTTTACTAAAATGTATGACAAAATTTGGTTTTAATGCAATTTTCGATAAATGTGTGGTCACAGATAATTATGATCAATCTCGTTTGATAGGTTATAGTTTTAAATTTGATGGTGCTATTTCTGAGAATGTGAGACATCAAGATCCACATGCTTTAATTTTAATGAATAAAACACTTTATTTATTGGATATACTGCAAAAATTACCTATAAGCCAAATGAGTTCATTGAGTATTCATGATGATGTGGTTGATGAAATGTCGGAATTAATGATTATGCTATATAGCGAATATGCAGGTATGTTTTTTAAAAGTCAAAAACTAATCAACCAACTACATAGGCTGGATAGTAATTTATAATTATTTATATATCAGAAGAATGTATATATCAAAAAAAAGAGTACAACTTGGATTTTAAATTCAAGTTGTACTCTTTTTATATTAGTTATCTGCTATATCGCAGATATACACTTAATTAGAAATTTAGAATTTTACTTTTTCAGTTAAGAAGCCTTCTAATTCTGAAATTGGCATACGTACTTGTTCCATTGAATCACGGTCACGTACTGTAACTTGTTGATCTTCTAATGAATCAAAGTCAAATGTAATACAGTAAGGTGTGCCGATTTCATCTTGACGACGGTAACGTTTTCCAATAGATTGTGATTCATCGAAATCTATTGCAAAGTTAGCACTTAGCTCTTCAAATATTTTGATAGCTTCACTAGATAATTTTTTACTTAATGGTAAAATAGCCGCTTTATATGGTGCTAGAGCAGGGTGGAAGTGTAATACAGTTCTAGAATCTTTACTTCCTTCAACGCCTTCCTCACTATATGCATCACATAAGAAAGCTAATGTAACACGATCAGCACCTAATGAAGGTTCGATACAATACGGAATATATTTTTCGCCTGATTCTTGATCATGATATTGGAAATCTTCACCTGAATGTTCACTGTGTTGTTTCAAGTCGAAGTCTGTACGGCTTGCGATTCCCCATAATTCACCCCAACCAAATGGGAAACGGTATTCAATATCTGTTGTAGCATTAGAGTAGTGAGATAATTCATCTGCATCATGGTCACGTAAACGTGTAGCTTCTTCGCTTAAATTTAAATCTTTTAACCATTGACTTGCAAATGTTTTCCAATAGTTATACCATTCTATTTCTTCACCAGGTTTACAGAAGAATTCTAATTCCATTTGTTCGAATTCACGTGTTCTGAAAATGAAGTTACCAGGTGTGATTTCGTTACGGAATGATTTACCAACTTGGCCAATACCAAATGGTAATTTCTTACGCATTGTTCGTTGAACGTTTTTATAGTTAACGAAAATACCTTGTGCAGTTTCAGGACGTAAGAAAATTTCATTTGTTGAACTTTCAGTTACACCTTGGAACGTTTTGAACATTAAGTTGAATTGACGAATATCAGTCCAGTTTGCTGTACCACTTACAGAACAAACAATACCTTCTTCATCGATAATACGTTTCATTTCGTCAAAACTTAAGCCATCTGCTACAAAGTTTTCATCACCTTTAACATTTGCCATGTGGTCTTCAATAATTTTGTCAGCACGATAACGAATCTTGCTGTCTTTGTTATCAATCATAGGGTCGTTGAAGTTACCTAAGTGACCTGAAGCTTCCCAAGTTTTTGGATTCATTAAAATAGCTGCATCAATACCAACGTTATATGGTGATTGAGTGATGAATTTTTGCCACCAAGCTTTTTTAATATTATTTTTTAATTCTACACCAAGTGGACCGTAATCCCATGTGTTTGATAAACCACCATAAATATCACTACCAGGGAATACGAAACCTCTATGTTTTGCTAATGAGACAATTGTTTCCATATCTTTTGTCATAAAAACTCTCCTTTTTAACATAAAAACGCCCCAAGACAAAGAAAAAGCCAAAAAAACTTAATCATTGTCTTGGGACGAGTTAATCATTTTTAATCACATATAAAATATACGTGTTTATTTAAATTATTCTTGATAACCCGCGGTTCCACCCAACTTAGTGTGTACACTCGCTTTTGTCTATCATTTAATTGTGGCCAATAGTTCTTGTTAGGCTTTCACTATCCCTAACTCGCTTTAATTTCAATATTAATGTATTGTGCGTTTATTAGCAAGTAATTATATGTATTTGTAGCAATTAAAAATTCCATGTATAATTAAGAAGAATGAGTGAAGGGGTGAAGTCCAATAGAACTAAGTAAAAGACAACAGCAAATAGTTGAAATTGTCAAAAACAACGGTCCTATAACTGGCGAGCATATAGCAGAAAGACTTAGTTTGACACGTGCAACATTAAGACCTGACTTAGCCATTTTAACAATGTCCGGTATTTTAGAAGCTAGACCACGTGTAGGTTATTATTATTCTGGTAAGCCGAAGAATAAATTATTAGCTGATCAATTAAAACAATATATAGTGAAAGATTATGCATCACATCCTGTTGTGGTCAAAAATGAAATGTCAGTTTATGATGCAATATGTACAATATTTTTAGAAGATGTCAGTACATTATTCGTAATCAATAGTAATGGAGATTTTATTGGTGTTTGTTCACGTAAGGATTTACTACGAGCATCTATGATTGGTGAAGATATACACACTATGCCTGTAAATATTATTATGACACGCATGCCGAATTTAAGTTTTATTCTTGAAGATGAAAGAGTCGTTTTTGCAGCTAATTTAATGATTGAAAAAGAAATTGATTCGCTACCCATTGTAACAAAAAAAGAAAATGGCAAGTATGAAGTTAAAGGACGTATATCAAAAACTACAATTACAAAAATCTTTGTATCATTATTAAACGAATAGGTGGTATTTAACTTTATGGAAAATATAAAAATTATAGTCGCATCAGACTCGGTAGGAGAAACAGCCGAACTTGTTGCAAGAGCATGTATTTCACAATTTAATCCAAATCAATGTGATAGTGAGATTAATAGATATCCATACATTGAGTCTTTAGAAAATGTAGATGAAGTTATCCAAGTAGCTAAAGATACAGAAGCTATTGTTATTTACACATTAGTCAAACCTGAAATAAGAAAATATATGGAAGCAAAAATTAAAGAGGATGAAATCAAATCTGTAGATATCATGGGACCATTGATGAATATTCTCTTAGATAAAATTGATGAACAACCTTATTTCGAACCAGGTTTAGTACATCAATTAGATGAGGCTTATTTCAAAAAAATTGATGCAATTGAGTTTGCCGTAAAATACGATGATGGCAAAGATCCTAAAGGCTTATCAAAAGCAGATATCGTATTACTAGGCATCTCTAGAACTTCAAAAACCCCACTATCACAATATCTTGCACATAAAAGTTATAAAGTGATGAATATACCTATCGTCCCAGAAGTAACACCACCGGATGACTTATTTAATGTTGATCCATCAAAATGCATTGCCTTAAAAATAAGTGAGGAAAAACTAAACCGCATTCGTAAAGAACGTTTGAAACAACTCGGTTTAGGTGATAGTGCAAGATATGCAACCGAACAACGTATCGAAGAAGAATTAAATTACTTTCATGAACTCGTAGATAAGATAGGATGTCCGATTATTGATGTTTCTGATAAAGCGATAGAAGAAACTGCCAATGATATTATTAGCATTATTGAGCAAAATAGTTTCAAAAATCAATGAAAAAAGCTATAATGTTGTAATTAATGTCTAATAGGTGATTAAGTTGCGAATTGAACAATCAACAATAAATGAAATAAAAGAAAAGACTGACATACTCGACTTAGTAAGCGAGTATGTCAAATTAGAAAAAAGGGGACGCAATTATATTGGTTTGTGTCCTTTTCATGATGAGAAAACACCGTCATTTACAGTATCAGAAGACAAACAAATTTGTCATTGCTTTGGTTGTAAAAAAGGTGGCAATGTTTTTCAGTTTACTCAAGAAATAAAAGATATACCTTTTACAGAAGCAGTAAAAGAATTAGGTGAACGTGTAAATATTGAAGTTGAAACAGACCAAAGTGCTTCAGGGCAAGATGATACACATCAAGTTGCATCTGAAGATTTGCAAATGATTGAAATGCATGAACTTATGCAAGAATATTATCACTATGCATTGAAGAAAACAGTTGAAGGTGAAGCAGCTTTAAATTATTTAAAAGAACGAGGATTTACAGATGCATTAATCGATGCAAGAAAAATTGGTTATGCACCAAAGAACTCTCATTTTTGCCATGACTTTTTACAAAAGAAAGGCTACGACATTCAATTAGCTTATGAAGCGGGTTTATTGTCTAGAAATGAAGAGAATTTTAGTTATTATGATCGCTTTAGAGATCGAGTTATGTTTCCACTGATGAACGCTCAAGGTAGAACAGTAGGTTATTCCGGTAGAACATATACGAATCAAGAACCTAAGTATCTTAATAGTCCTGAAACACCCATCTTCCAGAAACGAAAATTGTTATACAATGTTGATAAGGCTAGAAAGTCGATACGAAAAAATGATGAAATTATATTATTAGAAGGATTTATGGATGTTATTAAAGTTGACCAAGCAGGAATTAAACAAGTCGTTGCCAGCATGGGTACACAAATTTCACAAGAACATATTGCCTTCATAAAAAAACTTACATCTAATGTAACTTTAATGTTTGATGGTGACTTTGCAGGTAGCGAAGCAACATTGAAATCAGGTCAAGCATTATTAGAGCAAGGATTTAATGTATTTGTGGTACAACTTCCAAAAGATATGGATCCAGATGAATATATTGGAAAACACGGCGCTGATGCATTTAACTATTATGTAGAACATGAAAAGAAATCATTTATTTTATATAAAGTGCATATACATCAAGACGAAATAGACAATAATGATTTATCTTATGAAAGATATTTAAAAGAGATAACAAATGATATATCACTCATGAAGTCATCTATACTTCGTAAAAAGATATTGCAAGAAGCATCGGAATTGTTTAAAGTTAGCCTGGATAGTCTAAATAATGAAGTAGGACACCAACAAGATTATTATCAACCTCAAGCGTACCAATTACCAACAATCCCACAATTTAATAACTTAAACAAAAACGAAAAAGCAGAACGTGCTTTATTAAAACATTTTATGAATGACAAAGACACTTTCTTGAATTATCACAAATTACTTCAAGTAGAAGACTTTACAAATGAGTATTTTAAGCGTATATTTAATGTTTTACACCAGTTTTACTCTGAGAATGATACATTTAATATTAGTGACGTTTTACAGTACATTGATTCCAATGAAATCAAGGAAGCATTTATATCATTAGATAACTATATGATAAATGAAGAACCATTTGAATATGAAATTGATGACTATGTAAATACACTAACATCTAATAGAAATGAAGAAACGATAGAATCGCTTAATCATAAGCTACGGGAGGCTTCAAGGTTAGGTGATTTAGAATTGCAAAAATATTATTTAGAAAAAATTGTAAATCATAATAAAAATAGAATGAATTAATTCAATAATGAATGTATGTGTATATTAATAGGATTAACAGCCTGTATACTAGAATATTATTTTAATTCAGTTTTATAAATTTTGACTATAAAATATTTTGGTATCAAGTTGATATTATATATTCGGGAGGCCTTTTCATGTCTGGAAATAAAGTTAAAGTTAAAAAGCAAACCATCGACCCATCTCTAACTTTAGAAGATGTAAAAAAACAATTGATTGAAAAAGGTAAAAAGCAAGGACACCTAAGTCATGAAGAAATTGCTGAAAAAATGCAAAACTTCGAAATGGATTCTGATCAAATGGACGAACTTTTTGACCAATTAACAGATAACGATATAAGTTTAGTTAATGAAAAAGATAGTTCAGACAAAGATTCAAAATTAAATCCAAATGATTTAAGTGCACCTCCAGGTGTGAAAATAAATGATCCAGTCCGTATGTATTTAAAAGAAATCGGACGAGTGAATTTATTAAACGCACAAGAAGAAGTTGAATTGGCTAAAAGAATTGAAAAAGGCGATGACATTGCTAAATCACGTTTAGCTGAAGCGAATTTACGTCTTGTAGTAAGTATAGCCAAAAGATACGTAGGACGCGGTATGCTGTTCCTTGACCTGATCCAAGAAGGTAATATGGGACTTATTAAAGCCGTGGAAAAATTTGATTTCAATAAAGGCTTTAAATTTTCAACTTATGCAACATGGTGGATACGTCAAGCTATCACGCGTGCGATTGCTGACCAAGCACGTACGATTCGTATACCTGTTCACATGGTCGAAACAATTAATAAATTAATCCGTGTACAAAGACAATTATTACAAGATTTAGGCCGTGATCCAGCACCAGAAGAAATTGGTGAAGAAATGGATCTACCACCTGAAAAAGTAAGAGAAATACTGAAAATAGCTCAAGAGCCAGTATCTTTAGAAACGCCTATAGGTGAAGAAGATGATAGTCATTTAGGTGACTTCATAGAAGACCAAGAAGCGCAAAGCCCTTCAGATCATGCAGCTTATGAGTTGTTAAAAGAACAGTTAGAAGATGTGTTAGATACACTTACTGACCGTGAAGAAAACGTATTACGCTTACGTTTTGGATTAGATGACGGTAGAACTCGTACATTAGAAGAAGTAGGTAAAGTGTTTGGTGTAACTAGAGAACGTATTCGTCAAATCGAAGCTAAGGCACTTAGAAAATTAAGACACCCAAGCAGAAGTAAACGTCTAAAAGACTTTATGGACTAACTTTTTAGCTCTTTTGTACAACGATGTACAAAAGAGCTTTTTACATATACATAGAGGAGAACTTTTTATGATTCCATTAAATCAAAGATTAAAAAAAGTAAGTACTTATATACAAGGTGATTGTTTAGCGGACATCGGTTCGGACCATGCATATTTACCAATTTTTGCAATTGAAAACAACTTGACGCTAAAAGCAATCGCTGGGGAAGTAATTAAAGGACCCTTTGAAGCATCAAAACGCAATGTCGTTGAACATCAACTATATTCAGTTATCGATGTTAGACTCGGAGACGGTTTGTCCGTAATACAAGATAGTGATGATATTTCATCGATTACTATTTGTGGTATGGGCGGACCTTTAATTGCTAAAATATTAGCTGAGGGTTCTGGAAAATTAACAAAACACCCGAGATTAATTATGCAAAGTAATATCCAATCTAGTGCCATACGAAAACAACTTGTAAAAATGAATTATAGTATTATAGCTGAAGATATACTAGAAGAAAAAGGCCATATTTATGAAATTATAGTTGCAGAATATTTAGAAGATGTTGAAACATTATCATCACAAGCATTAAAATTCGGACCTGAATTATTGAAACATAAGAATAATTTATTTTACAAAAAATGGGAACGCGAACGTGATGCATTATATAAAATACAGCAGAATTTAAATCCGCAACATCATGCCGAACGCTTAAATGAAATCAATAATGAAATTAATTTAATCAATGAGGTGATATAAATGAATATTGAACAATTACTTCGTATTATTAATAAACATGTACCATTGAACACGGCTGAATCGTGGGATAATGTTGGCTTACTTATTGGTGATACTTCTTCTAAAGTTACAGGGATTCTGACAGCGCTTGACTGCACTGTTGATGTAGTTGAAGAAGCGTTGATCAATCATTGTAATACAATAGTTTGCCATCATCCACTTATTTTTAAAGGTGTTAAAAGTATTACACAGCAAGATGGCTATGGTGCTATCATACGTAAGTTAATTCAAAATAACATTAACCTTATTGCCTTGCATACCAATTTAGACGTCTATCCAAATGGTGTTAATGCGATGCTTGCCAATAAAATCCAATTACACAATCAACATATTTTAAACCCAGAAACAATTCCGTATTTTAAAGTCCAAGTTTTTATTCCAAAAATAAATTTAGAAACTTTTAAAAATAGTCTAAGTGAAGCTGGTTTAGCACAAGAAGGCGATTATGAATATTGTTTCTTTGAAAGCCCAGGTAATGGACAATTTAAACCAGTAGATAATGCGAATCCACATATTGGTGAATTAGGTTCAGTAGAACATGTTGAAGAGTATAAATTAGAATTTATGATTGAAGACCATCAACGCATTTTAGCTCAACAATTAATCACACAACATCATCCATATGAAACGCCCGTTTATGATTTTATAAAAATGGAAAAAGAAGCAAATTATGGTTTAGGTATGATTGGTGAACTTAAAGAATCTATGTCTGCAGAATCATTTGTTAAACATGTTAAAACACAATTGCATATGCCAAGTGTTCGATTTACTGGTGATTTAAATTCACATATTAAAACGGTTGCGGTTATTGGTGGCTCAGGTATCGGTTTTGAATATGCTGCAGCTAAAAAGGGCGCAGATATATTTGTGACTGGAGATATTAAACATCATGATGCTTTAGATGCTAAAATTGCAGGTGTTAATTTATTAGATATTAACCATTATAGTGAATATGTGATGAAAGATGGATTGCGCCAACTTTTACTAACATGGTTAACCAATGAAAAAATTAATTTCAATATAAACGCATCCCAATTAAATACAGATCCATTTGAATATATATAATACGTGAATAACTCGAATTTACTTATGACAGGTAGATTCGAGTTATTATTATTTACACCGAATGAGTACGACATGCAATATGATTAAATAATTTAGTTCAAAATTAGAAGCTAATGCTTTATAATAGATAAGATGAAGATTTAAGGAGGCCAAGACATGGCGAATCACCCATTTGAGAAATTTAATTTAGAACCAAGTCTATTAGACGCTGTGAAGGATTTGAATTTTACTCAACCAACTGAAATACAAAGTCGAGTAATTCCAAAAATAATGAAACAGGTAAATTTAATAGGTCAATCACAGACTGGTACAGGTAAATCACATGCATTTTTATTACCATTAATGAATGCAATCAATACAGACTATAAAGAACCACAAGCAATTATCGTAGCCCCTACACGAGAGCTAGCACAACAATTATTTGATGTAGCTAGTCACTTAGCCAAATTTAAAGATGAAGTCTCTGTAAAGCTATTTATTGGTGGTACAGATATAGAAAAAGACCGTAATCGAGCAAAAAATCAACCACAACTTATTATTGGTACGCCGACTCGTATAAATGACTTAGCCAAAAATGGGGATTTACATGTTCATTTAGCTTCTTATTTGGTTATTGATGAAGCAGATTTAATGATTGATTTAGGTTTAATCGAAGAAGTAGATTATGTGGCTACAAGATTAGATGAAAATGCACATATTGCAGTTTTCAGTGCCACTATACCAAAATCATTGCACCCATTTTTAAACAAATATTTAGAAAATCCTGAGTATGTTGAAATTGAAAATACTCAAAAAAATAAAAAGAATATCGAATTCTATTTAATTCCAACAAAAGGTGAAGCAAAAGTTGAAAAAACTTTAAAACTTATTGATATTTTAAATCCATATCTATGTATTATTTTCTGTAATAGTCGTGATAGCGCAGACGAATTAGCAAAACAATTAGCTGCGTCCGGTTTGAAATTAGGAATGATTCATGGTGGTTTAACACCAAGAGAGCGTAAACAACAAATGAAACGTGTTAGAAACTTAGAATTCCAATTTGTTATAGCCAGTGACTTAGCTTCACGTGGTATAGACATCGACGGTGTGAGCCATGTAATTAACTTTGACGTACCAAGAGATATTGATTTCTTTACTCACCGTGTCGGACGTACAGGACGTGGTCAATACAAAGGTGTTGCAATTACATTATATAGCCCAGACGAAGAAGAAAATGTTACTTTGATTGAACAACGTGGCTATGAATTTGAAAATGTAGACATCAAAGATGGTGAATTAAAAGCTGTAAAAGCCCATAATACTCGTCGAAAACGTAGAAATAAAGATGATCATTTAACAAATGAATTAAAACATAAAGTAAAAAGTAATAAGAAAAAAGTTAAACCTGGTTATAAAAAGAAATTCAAGCGTGATTTAGACGATCTAAAAATTAAAGAACGTAAACAATTTAGTAAACAACAAAGCCGACAACAGAGGAAAAATAAAAAAGGATAGGTGACTACTATGTTATTGGGATCTCATGTATCTATGAATGGTAAAAAAATGTTAGAAGGTTCAGCAGAAGAAGCACATAAATTGGGCGAATCTACTTTTATGATTTACACAGGTGCGCCTCAAAATACTAGAAGAAAGCCTATCGAAGAATTAAATATTGAAAAAGGTCATGAAATTATGGAACAACATGGTCTTTCAAATATTGTTGTTCATGCGCCTTATATTATTAATATTGCTAACACTATAAAACCACATGTTTTTGACTTAGGTGTGGAATTCTTACAAAGTGAAATAGAACGTACACAAGCGTTAGGTGCAAAAGATATCGTACTTCATCCTGGGTCACATGTAGGTGAAGGCGCTGATGTAGGTATTAAAAAAATCATTGAAGGCCTTAACGAAGTGCTGACTAATGACAATAATGTAAGAATTGCTTTAGAGACAATGGCTGGTAAAGGTTCCGAAGTTGGAAGAAATTTTGAAGAAATAGCCCAAATTATCGATGGCGTCAATCATAATGAAAGATTGTCAGTGTGTTTTGACACATGCCATACGCACGATGCAGGTTACAATGTTAAAGAAGATTTTGATGGTGTACTAAATGAATTTGATAAAATCGTTGGCGTGGATAGAATTAAAGTTGTACACGTGAATGATAGTAAAAACGATATTGGTGCGCATAAAGATAGACACGAAAACATTGGCTTTGGTTATATCGGCTTTGACGCTTTAAATTACATTGTTCATCACGAGTCATTTAAAGATATACCTAAGATTTTAGAAACACCTTTCGTGGGTGAAGATAAAAAGAGTAAAAAACCACCTTACAAACTAGAAATTGAAATGTTAAAACAACAACAATTTGATCCTGAATTACAAAACAAACTTTTGAATCAATAAATTTAATATAAAGCACGAACACTTTTACTAAATAAAAGTGTTCGTTTTTTTGATAAGTCGTAAAGATTACTATTTACATAATGATATCTACGTTGTATAGTATAAAACGAGGTGAAAACATGTCTACGCCAGTATTCGAATTAAAAAATATTGATTATTATTTTGACAATAAACAAGTACTTGAAAATATAAATATTAAAATTAATCGTGGGGAATTTCTAGCAATAGTCGGCCCAAATGGGGCAGGTAAATCAACTTTGCTAAAAATTATACTTGGATTATTGCCTATACAAAAAGGACAAATTTATGTTGATGGTAAAGATTACAATGGAAAACAGTCTATGCTAAAAATAAGTTATGTTTCCCAGAAAGCGCAAGCTTTTAAAGCTGGTTTTCCAGCAAGCGTTAAAGAGGTCGTAATTAGTGGACTGACTAAACGTAAAAAAATGCTTCAATGGTTTAATAAAACCGATGAAGGCAAAGTGAAAAAAGTATTAAAGAGATTGAATATTGAACACTTGATAGATAAAAACATAGCTGAACTCTCAGGAGGACAACAGCAACGTGTATTAATAGCTAGAGCCTTAATTAGCGAGCCATCAGTGTTAATATTAGATGAACCTACAAGCGGTATCGATGCTAAACATGTAAGTGAATTTTATGAAACATTAGAGACACTTAAACATGAAGGTGTAACAATAATTTTAGTGACGCATGATATTGGTGTTGTTGCTGATACAGCTACTGAAGTAGCATGCCTAAATAAACATTTACATTTTCATGGTTCTACTGAAGATTTCAAATCATTGGATGAAGTTGAAATATCGAAAATATATGGACACCCTATTCAATTTGTAGATCACCAACATAGTAGGGAGTGTTGTTCATCATGATAGAAGCATTACTTAATTTTGATTTCATGCGCTACTCTTTAATTAGTGGTGTACTTATTGGTCTGATTGCACCTTTAATCGGTGCTTTTATTGTTGTACGAAGGTTATCACTTATTGCTGATGCATTAAGTCATGTCACTTTAGGTGGTATTTCATTTGGCATGTTTGTCGTTACGATTATACCAGCTTTCACATTTATAAATCCTATGTGGTTTGGTATTCTTTTTGCTATTATAGGAGCACTATTAATTGAAAACCTTAGAACTTCTTACAGTAATTATCAAGAAATTGCGATTCCTATCATTATGAGTGCAGGTATAGCATTGAGTGCGATTTTTATTTCTCTTGCAGATGGTTTTAATCAAGAGATTGTTGGTTTACTCTTTGGTTCAATTAGTGCGGTAACTGAAAGTGATTTAGTCACTATTATCGTTATTGTAATCATTGTGATTGCGTTTATATTATCTTTTTATAAAGAGTTATTTATATTGTCATTTGATGAGGAGTACAGTAAAGTCATTGGCATTCCTAAATGGATACAGTTTCTATTTATAATTATTGTGGCTATGGTCATATCAGCTTCAATGCGCGTCGTAGGCATCTTACTGGTAAGTGCATTAATCACATTACCTGTAGCTATCGCAATGCGCATGACGAAAGGTTTTAAACAGTTAATCATCTTAAGTGTTGTTATTGGAGAACTGTCAGTTATCGGTGGATTAGTTTTAGCGTTTTATATGAACATTTCTCCTGGTGGTGTGATTGTAGTATTACTTGTGCTTATCCTTGCAATAACGATGGTTTACCAGAAATTTAAAATAAGAACGGTAAAAGGGGCTGTTAAAAATGAAAACTGAAGAAGCGATTGACATAATCAAAGCAAACGGTCATAAATATACAAATAAAAGACGAGAAATGATAGATATCTTCGTTGCTGAAGATAAATATATTAATGCAAAGCACATTCAACAAAAAATGGATGAAAATTATCCTGGCATTTCTTTTGATACCATATATCGTAACTTACATCTTTTTAAAAATTTAGGAATTGTAGAAGGTACAGAACTTGATGGAGAGATGAAATTTAGAATTGCTTGTACAGATCATCACCATCATCATTTTATTTGTGAATCATGCGGTGATACTAAAGTGATTGATTTTTGTCCGATTGAGCAAATCAAAGCTTTTCTACCACAAGTAGATATTCATACACACAAATTAGAAGTCTACGGCGTTTGTGAATTTTGTCAAAAAGCTTAGTTTATTTAAACTAAGCCCGAAATGTAATGTACAAGCCGACGTTATAAAACGCGTTTGGCTTGTTTTTTTAGTTTGAAATTAATATGATAAGTTGATTTGAAGGGGATTACTTGTATCTTATTTTATTCAATATCATTTATATACTAGGAGAGTGAGCATGAATAAATTGAGCATACAAAATCAACAAATTCATTATTTCATAACTTGTAAAACATCACAAAATAATTCTTTCTACTAAAAATTAGAGAATTAAACATAGGCCGTTAGTATGAATTAAATTGAATTTTTAAAATAGTTCGTCAAAGATGTTTAAATAGGTCTGATTTGAGATATACTAATAAAGGAACGAAAGATGACAAATATTATTTTATGACTATATAATGCTTTCACAAGCATATTAATTGTTGTCATTAATATAACTTGTTATGCTTTATTTAAGATTAATTAGGAGGATGATTATTTATGGCTTTTGAATTACCAAACTTACCTTATGGTTTTGATGCATTGGAACCACACATTGATCAACAAACAATGGAGATTCACCATGACAAACACCATAACACTTATGTAACTAAATTAAATGCAGCAGTTGAAGGAACTGATTTAGAATCTAAATCAATCGAAGAAATTGTTGCAAACTTAGACAGTGTACCAGAAAACATTCAAACAGCTGTTCGCAATAATGGTGGAGGACACTTAAACCATTCATTATTTTGGGAATTATTAACTCCAAACTCTGAAGAAAAAGGTACTGTTGTTGATAAAATTAAAGAACAATGGGGTTCTTTAGACGCATTCAAAGAAGAGTTTGCTAACCAAGCTGCAGCACGTTTCGGTTCAGGTTGGGCATGGCTAGTTGTAAATGATGGTAAATTAGAAATCGTTACTACACCTAACCAAGATAACCCATTAACTGAAGGTAAAACACCTATCCTAGGCTTAGATGTTTGGGAACATGCTTATTACCTTAAATACCAAAACAAACGTCCAGATTATATTAGTGCATTTTGGAACGTTGTAAATTGGGAAAAAGTTGACGAATTATATAATGCTGCTAAATAATTAAGCAGGCGATTATGACGGCCTTTTCAAAGGTCGTCATTTTTTTTAACTAAAATAATAGAAATATTGTCTGATTTCATATATCATTTGTAGTGAGAACTTTTGAATAGAGGTATGTTGTTTTGCTAAAAAGACTAAAAGAAAAATCAAATGATGAAAAGATTAGAAATACAATGAATAAAAGAATCAGTTTTATTTTTGGTGTTATTGTATTCATTTTCGCAGTAATTGTTTTAAGATTGGGTTATTTACAAATTGCTGAAGGATCCCGTTATGAGCAACTCATTAAAAATAGTGAAAATTTAACTGTTAATGAAGCTGTGCCAAGAGGCCGAATTTTAGATAGAAACGGTAAAGTTCTCGTTGATAATGCATCTAAAAAGGCGATTACATATGCAAGGGGCAGAAAAACATCCCAATCAGAGGTTTTAAAAATTGCTAAAGACTTGTCTCGCTTAATTGAAATGGATACAGATAAAATTACAGACAGAGATAAGCAAGATTATTGGATTCAAATTCACCCTAATAAAGCTGAAGATTTGATGAAAGAAGAGCAAGCGCTTTTAGAAGATGGCAGTATTTCTCAAGATGACTATGATGAATCATTATATAAAAAGATTGGTGCTAAACAAACCGATACATTAACTGGTGAAGATTTGCAGATACTATCTATATATAGAGAAATGATGTCAGGATCGGCTTTAGATCCACAAATGATTAAGAATGAAGACGTTACTGATGAAGAATATGCAGCAGTATCTCAAAAATTATCAGAAATGCCAGGAGTCAATACTACAATGGATTGGGATAGAAAATACCCACATGATGATACGTTGAGAGGTATATTTGGTGATGTTTCCACAAGTGAAGAAGGAATTCCAAAAGAATTAACTGAAAAATATTTATCTAAAGGCTATTCACGTAATGATCGTGTAGGTAAATCTTATTTAGAATATCAATATGATGACGTTCTAAAAGGTAAGAAGAAAGAAATGAAGTATACCACGGATAAATCCGGAGATGTTATTGACTCAAAAGTCATAAATCCAGGCTCACGTGGTGATGATTTAGTTCTAAGTATCGATATAGAACTACAGAAAAAAACTGAAGAGTACCTAGAAAAACAAATCGAAAAATTGCGTAGTGAAGGTGCTAAAGATATGGATAATGCAATGATTGTGGTCCAAAATCCAAACAATGGTGATGTCCTAGCAATGGCAGGTAAACAAATTGATAAGAATGGTGATTTAACTGATTATGATATCGGTACATTCACTTCACAATATGCGGTAGGTTCCTCTATAAAAGGTGGTACACTATTAGCAGGTTACCAAAACGATGCAATTAATGTAGGCGAAGAAATGGTCGACAAGCCATTAGAATTTGCTGGTGGTCTTAAGAAAAGTTCTTACTTTAACCAAGACGGTAAAGTGACTATTGATGACAAAGAAGCATTGATGCACTCTTCCAACGTATATATGTTTAAAACTGCACTGAAAATCGCTGGATCTGCTTATACACCAAACATGACATTGCCTTCAGATATTTCAGAAGCAGGTCAAAAATTACGTAAAGGTTTAAACCAAGTTGGACTAGGTGTTAAAACAGGCATTGATTTACCTAACGAGACAAATGGACAAATTGAACCTTTAACTGATAATCCAGGTAACTTTTTAGATTTAGCAATTGGTCAGTATGACACATATACACCGTTACAATTATCACAATACGCTTCTACCATTGCTAACGATGGCTATAGAGTGCAGCCACATATCGGATTAGAAGTAAGGGATGCTACTAATAAAGACACACTTGGTCCAGTAAAAGAAAAATTTAAAGGCGACGTGTTAAACAAGGTTAATAACACTGAAGAAGAAGTTAACCAAGTACAAGAAGGATTTAAAATGGCCTTTAATGAAGAAGAAGGTACAGGATATGAAAGTTTTAACGATACTGTAGTACCATCAGCAGGTAAAACAGGAACAGCCGAAGTATTCCAAGATGGCGACCCTAAAGTAAATGCAACATATGTTGGCTATGCACCAATCAAAAATCCGCAATTAGCTTTCTCAATTGTATATACCAATCAACCCGTACCTGAACCTTGGTTAAACGGCGGAGATTTAGGTAAAGATGTTATAAACTATTATTTTAAAGAAAAAGACAAAAATTAAAACATTTTAAGGTACTATTTAATAAAAATACCGACATAGTGGTGTTTATTGAAAAATTAATACTTTTCAATTTTATAACTAAATGGTATGATTAGTAGGTCGTATTTTGAAAAGGTAAGGAGGAATTAGCATGCGCGTAAACGTAACTCTAGCTTGTACTGAATGTGGAGAAAGAAACTACATTACTACAAAAAATAAACGTACTAATCCTGAACGTATAGAAATGAAAAAACATTGTGCTCGTGACAACAAACACACTATGCACCGTGAAACAAAATAATTCATATTTTGAACCAGATTCTATTATTAGAATCTGGTTATTTTTTTATGAAAAGTAAATTGATTAATCTTTTAAAAATGCAGTTTAATGACATTGTAATTCATTAACGTTATAATAATAGGAGTATAATTAACGGGAAGGTGTATGTTATGAGTAAAAAAGTATTACGCCAAGATAAGATTGAATTAATGAAATCTTTTATGTCTAATAATCATAAACAAGCTTCAGATGAATATCTTGCCAATCATTTATTTGATACAAGTGAATATAAATCAGCAAAACGCGTAGGCATTGTATTATCTATGCCACATGAAGTAAATACATATTCTATCATTGAACAAATGCTTAATGAAGGTAAGACTGTTTTTGTACCTGAAACAAATTATAAAAGCAAAAAAATGACATTTAAACATGTAGATAGTCTTGATCATATTGGACCAGATGATAAAGAAATTAATCATGTGGTAGCCGATACGGAAATTTCAAATCAATTAGACTTATTAATTGTTCCTGGCGTGGTATTTAATCATAGTGGATATCGCATTGGATACGGTGGTGGCTATTTTGATAAGTTTTTAAGTCAAAATGCCCAACCGACGATAAGTTTACTTTATGACTTCCAACTTGGTGACTTTGAAGTTGAATCACATGATCAGCCCGTTGAAAAATTAATAATAGCAACAACTTAATTATGGAGGCAGAAATGATTACAGAAAAACATTATTGGAAGTGTATCTACACTTGGATTAAATATTTTAATTATCATGTTGTTCATCGTAATCAAGATGATAGTGAAATTTGGTTAGCAAATAAGAAAAAACAGTCTGTTGCTATCTTTGAATTTGGTGCAAATTCCACTCAAGAAGTTAGATTTTCTAAAAGTAGAATTCAAGAAAACGAAGAGAATATCGTTTCGTTTTTAGATTTTTCACCTAAAAATTATGAATTATACATATTCACAGATAAAGTTTTTACCGACGAAAATTTAAATGAGTTAAAACCACTTAAATTTAAAGTGAAAATTATTAGAGAAGCAAGTCACGCTGAAAGAATTATGCCGAATTTCATAATGAAGAAGGTTTATAATCGAGATACTAAACTAACAAAATATCAATATAAGCAACGTGCGTTAAATAATAATCCCATTGAAAAACATATGTTGAAGTTTTCTCCTGTAACCTACACATTAATTGCAATCAATATTATTATCTGGCTTGCAATGGTTCTGTTTTTAAATCGATTTTCAGATTTGAAAATGTTAGATGTGGGTGGACTTGTGCACTTTAATGTTGTACATGGTGAATGGTATAGATTGATTTCATCTATTTTTCTACATTATGATTTTGAACACATTTTAATGAATATGCTAAGTTTATTCATTTTTGGTAAAATTGTGGAGTCTATCGTAGGTCATTGGCGTATGTTTGTTATCTACATTATTGCTGGACTGTTTGGTAATTTTGCATCATTGTCATTCAATATTGACACTGTTTCTGCAGGTGCGAGTGGGGCAATATTCGGCTTGATTGGTGCTATATTCGGCTTTATGTATGTAGGAAAACAGTTTAATCGTAAGCTGATTGGTCAGTTGCTAATTGTTCTTGTAATAATGATAGGATTATCCTTATTTATGCAAAATATTAATATTGTCGCACACATAGGCGGCTTTGCAGGTGGTCTATTAATTACATTAATCGGCTATTATTACAAAACGAATCAAAATCGCTTTTGGTTCTTATTAATTCTAATGCTTGTTTTATTTATAGCAGCACAAATTCGTATTTTTACAATCAATGAAGATAACATATATAATACAATTATTTCGAATGAAATGAAGCAAGGCCAATATAATGAAGCCAAAGATATGGTTGAAGATACGATAAATAAGAACTATGCAGATGACGAAACATATTATCTGCATGGACTTATCAATGCAACCTTAAACTCAAAATCTGAAGGTGTCGCAAGTTGGGAAAGAGGCTTGAGATATTTTCCTGACTCAGGTCTTTTAAATTATCAACTAGCGATTGCAAGTAGGTCTCTTGAAGATGATGACGAAGCAAAAAAATATATAAAAGCTGCGCTAAAGGCAGATCCAAGTAATAATGATTATATTAATTTAAATAAAGAATTGAGCGATGATAGTGAATCAAAAGATTAACAACTTTTATGATGTACTTCAGCTTTTAAAAAAGTTTGGCTTTATTATATATTTTAAAGACAAAAATGATATGTATGAAATGATGGAACAAGAAATAAAATCATTATATGATTATAAATTATTAACAAATGATGAATATTTAAAATGTATATTAATTATAAATCAAAGAAGAATGAATAAATAAGATTCTATCCCTTGTAACCGCTGTGTTTACAGGGGGTTTGCTTTAGTTAAGAATGAAAAAGACCAAAATTTCATGCTAGATATGCTTTCTAGTTATCGAATCATTTGTTTGTCTATGTTTTCTGTAGCTTGAGTATATATTTGTAGCATTGTCTTTTCATGCTTATATCTGCACGTTTCATAATTACTTTTAGTGAAATATTCATTTTTACTAGTAAACTAATATGAGTGAAGCAGAATGGACCCAATGTAACTTTTTTATTAATTCCTAATTTCAACACATCCTCTTTTTGAGAGGTTTTATTTTTTTGTTCAAAAAAACTATACTCATATGTTTTCATTTGCCTGTGTATGAGGCTTTAATCTTCACGTAGTAGTGATATTTAATATTACTTTGCGTATTTTTAAATATTTCTGTTCATGTTACTATTATTTGCTAAAAATGCTATAAATATAAAAGGCATTATTAAATTCTCATAAAAAAGACTAGACGAGTTAACATCTGGTCTATCCTGATTTAACCGGGGATGAGCTACTTTATTGATTAGAAAGTAGAATAGTTACCACGAACTGTTACTTGTGATATACCAAATGCTTCAGACATAATCACTTCATAAACAGAATGATATGATGGATGAAATCAAACAAGATTTGAAGAAGTATTCGAACGAAATACGGTTTGACTCCTAGAAAGGAGTAGCATGACTGATTATGAAATGCTGATGGTTGTTTTATCAATCATTGGTTTAGTATTAATTAGTGAAAATGACTATAAAAAATAACCATCGCTAACTTTGGTAGGTTCGATGGTTATTAAGTATATAATTTAAGAACAAGACCACCGTCTTTTTAATGGGCTCATTTGGACGATGCACGTATGTGTGTTGCCCTTTTCTATTTATAAGTTAACAAAACATAAAATTATAATCAAATTTTATGAAATTGGATAAATATTAGTAAAGTCCTACCTAGATAAACAGGTGTGTATTGTTCATTATAATTGCAATTGAGAATTGATTAAGATTAAAATGTATATAAGGAAATATCTAATGATATTTTAAGTGTAAAAAAGGGTTAATTATTTTAAAAACGGTGGAAACCATGAAGTACATATTGGTGTAAAATCTCCAAAACCCTTGATATATAAGAGTTTTTAAACTACAGTGAAAGAAAGTAGACCCTTTCAAAAAAACAGAGAAGGATGAATAAATAAATGAATAAAATCATATTAGCAGCAGATATTGGTGGAACAACATGTAAATTAGGTGCTTTTGACGAAAATCTTGATCGCATAGCAAAATGGTCAATTGATACTGATACGTCTGATGCTACCGGCTATTTACTACTAAAAAATGTTTATGATTCTTTCGTAAATTATATAGATGAATCTGACTATACTTTTTCTAACGTCATCGGTGTCGGTATAGGTGTCCCAGGTCCAGTGAATTTTGAAACGGGCGAAGTAAATGGGGCAGTTAATTTATATTGGACTGAAAGTGTTAATGTACGACATATATTCCAACAGTTTGTAGATTGCCCAGTTTACGTTGATAATGATGCGAATGTTGCAGCATTAGGTGAAAAACATAAAGGCGCTGGTAATGGTTCAGATGATGTTGTGGCTATAACACTAGGAACTGGCTTAGGTGGCGGTATTATTTCTAATGGAGAGATTGTACATGGTCATAATGGTTCTGGTGCAGAGATTGGACACTTTAGGGTAGACCATGATCAGCGTTTCCGTTGTAATTGTGGTAAGTCAGGTTGTATTGAAACCGTTGCGTCTGCAACCGGTGTAGTTAATTTAGTCAATTTTTACTATCCTAAGTTAACGTTTAAATCATCAATTTTACAGTTAATTAAAGATAATGAAGTAAGTGCAAAAGCAGTATTCGATGCGGCGAAAGCTGGAGATCAATTCAGTATTTTTATTACTGAACGTGTAGCAAATTATATTGCGTACTTATGCAGTATTATTAGTGTTACAAGTAACCCTAAATATATTGTTTTAGGTGGTGGCATGTCCACAGCTGGTTTAATATTAATTGAAAATATTAAAACAGAGTATCATAATTTAACATTTACACCAGCACAACAAGGTACAGAAATAGTTCAAGCACAACTTGGAAATGATGCTGGTATTACCGGAGCAGCCGGTTTAATTTATACTTATATAATTGAAAAGGATGGTGTTAAATAATGGCTATAGTTGATGTAGTTGTTATACCAGTCGGTACAGATGGTCCGAGTGTTAGTAAATATATTGCAGAAATACAAACAAAATTAAAAGAATATAAAGCGCAAGGCAAAATAGATTATCAATTGACGCCTATGAACACATTAATTGAGGGTGACTTAAAAGATTTATTTGAGGTCGTTCAAGCAATTCATGAATTACCTTTTGATAAAGGTTTAGACCGTGTTTGTACGAATATAAGAATTGATGATCGTCGTGATAAGTCTCGCAAAATGAATGATAAGGTGAAAGCTGTCCAAAATCATTTGGAAAATGGGGGCAACTAGGGTGAGAATTTCGAGTTTAACTTTAGGTTTGGTTGATACAAATACGTATTTTATTGAAAATGATAAGCAAGTCATTTTAGTAGATCCTGCCAGTGATAGCGAGTTAATAATTAAAAAGCTAAATCAAATTAATAAATCGTTAAAAGCGGTATTGTTAACACATGCACATTTTGACCATATTGGCGCGCTAGATGATATTATTAATAAATATGATGTGCCAGTTTATATGCATAAATCAGAATTTGATTTTTTAACAAATACTGAAAAAAATGGTTCTGAAAAGTTCAAACAATATGGCATGCCAATTATAAAGAGTAAAGCGACACCAATAGCACTTAAAGAAGGTAAAGCACAAATCGCTGACTTTAATTTCGAAGTCCTTCACACACCTGGACATTCTCCAGGTAGTTTATCATTCGTTTTCAATGAATTTGCGGTTGTTGGTGATACATTGTTCAATCAAGGTATAGGCAGAACAGATTTGTATAAAGGTGATTATGAAACTTTAGTTAATTCCATACTGGATAAATTATTCAAGCTAGACGATGATTTACCATTATTCCCAGGTCATGGGCCGCATACTACAGTTGAGGATGAGCAATTAAATCCTTATTTACACGGTTAATATATAGTCATGTCAATTAAGATTATAAATTTGGCTAAAAAATATAATAAGCAAAGTAATTTCGTCACCTCCTACGTGTTTATAAGTAGGAGGTGATTTTTTTGAAGTTATTATTCAACAATGTACTTGAGAAAGCGATCCAGAGAAATGCTACTGATATACACTTTATACCTTCTGATAAGGAGGTGTATATCAAATTTAGAATTCAGGATGATTTAACTTTTATTGAGTCGATTCAGACACATGTTTATAGAAAACTGCTTACTTATATGAAATATCAAGCTGGATTAGATGTATCGAAACATAATTCCGCACAAAGTGGCAGATACATATACAAACTAAAACAAATATTTTATTTAAGAATCTCTACGTTACCATTGTCTCTCGGTAATGAAAGTTGTGTTGTAAGAATCATTCCCCAATATTTTCAAAAGCAAAATATCACCCAGAATATCGAAAATTTGTATGCATTAATGAATAAAAAGCAAGGTTTAATACTATTTAGTGGTCCAACTGGGTCTGGTAAAAGCACACTAATGTATCATATGGTTATGTATGCAAAAGAAAAGTTAGGATTAAATATCATAACAGTAGAAGATCCTGTGGAACAGTTAGTTGAAGGTATTACTCAAGTCTCAATCAATGAAAAAGCAGGTATTAATTATGAGAGTTCTTTTAAGGCGATACTAAGGTGTGACCCAGACATTATACTTATTGGAGAGATTAGAGACCCCATGATTGCAAAATATGTAATTCAAGCAAGCTTAAGTGGTCACTTGGTACTAACTACAATACATGCTAACAATTGTAAGGGTGCATTATTAAGATTATTAGAAATGGGCATAACCAAACAAGAAATGAATCAATCTATTTTGAGTGTGTTAAATCAAAGACTGATTACAACATATAACAGTGAAAGAAAATTAATATATGAGCAGTTACTACAACACGATATAAGTTATTTTTTTAATAATGATTACACATTACCAAAGCATTTTCATAATTTATCGTTTCATTTAAATCAAATGTCTAAAGAAGGTGTGATTTGTGAAGAAACAGTTTATCGCTACGTTTAAAACACCCAAATATAAGATAATAACCGCAAAAAATCAAATAGAGCTTCTAATAAGATTGAAAGATTTACTTGAACATGGATTCACACTTTCTGAAGCCTTTAGCTTTTTATTACAACATATTAAAGTTAAATCACCTAAAGTAACTGCCTTAATTGAAGAAGAATTAAAAAATGGTGCGAGCTGTCATCAAATACTTCACATATTAAAATATCCAAAGCCTGTGGTGATGCTTATTTATTTCTCGGAGATATTTAGTGATTTACCTATGAGTTTAGCTCATGCGCATGATTATTTATTGAGAAATTATAAAGCTAAAAAAGCGCTACTAAAAACACTACAATATCCTTTATTATTATTAATGATATTCATCACGATGTTAATCGTTGTAAATCACACTATTATTCCAGAATTTCAAAATTTATATAGCAATATGGATGTGCAAACATCGACTTTACAACAATTTTTATCGACATTAATTATCGGTCTTCCTACTTTCATAACTTACTTCATTATATTTCTGTTAATTACTTCAATAGCATTTATACTTTATTACAACACTTTATCCATACAGCATAAACATAAAGTTGTTTTAACATTTCCTATCATTCGCAAATTTTTCAAACTTTATAAAACATATCGAATTGCTTCTGAATTCTCTTTGTTTTATAAAAATGGTGTGAACTTACAAAAAATAGTAGAAATTTATGCTCAACAACACAATGATAAGTATTTAAATTTTTTAGCTGAGCGAATCGCACTTGGCACTCAAAACGGATTAAAACTCAGTGAAATTTTAACTAATATCGCTTGTTTTGAAAAAGGATTAACAGAATTTATAGAAGAAGGAGAGAAAAAAGGTAGAGTTGAAATAGAATTAAAATTATATAGCGAGATGATTATTTCACAAATAGAACGTTACTTGCAACTCCTCATAAAATTTATTCAACCTTGTATTTTCACATTATTAGCTTTTCTCATCGTATCTTTATACCTCGTTATTATGTTACCAATGTTTGATTTAATGCAAACAATTAAATGAAAAGGAAAGAAGCATATGCACTTTATGAAAAACTTTAAAAAACTATTTAATAAAGAAGCATTTACACTCATCGAAATGTTGCTTGTTTTATTAATTATAAGTTTACTGCTTATTTTAATTATTCCTAACATTGCAAAACAATCATCACATATACAAACTACTGGTTGTGAAGCTCAACTGAAAATGATAGACAGTCAAATTGAAGCTTATTCTTTAAAATACAATAAAAAGCCAACATCAATTGATGATCTTGTATCAGAAGGCTATATTAACGAAAACCAAAAACGATGTAAAACTGGTTCGATAATTTCAATAAATAATGGTGAAGCAGTTGCTAATTAGTAGGGCATTTACTTATATAGAAATGCTATTGGTTTTAGGTATTGCAAGTTTGTTATTATTTTTACAAGTAAGATACATCTCTCTAAATGATTATTCACTTCAATCGAATAATCATTCTATGACTAATTTAATTATGCAATTTAACTATTTAAAATCTAAAGCAATTAAAGATAATCAACCAATCACTTTAATCTTCAACACTTTTTCCTCGAAGATTATTATTAGAGAACCTCAACATGAAAATCCTACTATACAGTTAACTAAAAATACCTATATTCATCCGAGCACAAATATAAATTATTTAACTTTTAATAAAAATGGTGATACTAATAAATTTGGAACACTTTATCTATCTATAAATAACCGATTATATAAAATCATTTTCCACATTGAAAAAGGAAGGATGAGATTTGAAAAAATATAATGTCACTGCTTCTTTATTTTTAGATGCTATTATATCTTTCTCTATTATTACTACTATCTGTGTATTATTTTTACCAATGTTATTACAATTAAATCAAGTTACGAAAGAAAAATTATCACAAATTGAAATGAAAAGAATCTTATTACTTTCAATGCATCACTACAGTACACCAGAATTGAAAAAGGGATTGATTTTGGATGAATATAATTTAACTTTGAAAGAGCATAAAATTTGTATAATAAAAAGGAAAACAAGAAATGCACTTTGCTATTATAAAAAAGATTAATGCTTTCACTTATATCGAGGTGCTATTTGCATTAATGATAACTGTATTGTTACTAACGATAATTCCTCCATTATTCAAATCAACTACAACTTTGAGTATTCTAGCTAATGATCATTTAAATATAGAAAGTGAATTTTTTGCGAGAGATTTAACTCAAGATTTAATGAACAGAAAGGCTAATATAATTATAGATAAATCAAAAGAAACTCAACTTTTAATTAAAGAGAAAAATAAACTGATTTCTTATAGATTTAAAAATAATAAAATTATTAAATCTATTAATGGAAAAGGGAATATTACATTACTTAATAACGTAAAAGCTATGAAATTTCAGTTTTCAGAAAATAAATCTTTAGTTGTTAACTTAAAAATATTTGATAAGGATAAGACATTTGAAAAACAAATTCATTTTTAATATATCGGGCTACATATATCCTTTTGTGATGGTTATTTTTATGCTATATTTATCTTTAATAACAATCTATACGTTTCAATTTAGCGTCCAGCTAAAAACGTTAGACAATATTGAATCTTATTATGAAAAACAAATCAATTTATTTATAAAAAAGGAAGATATTTTTGAAGAATAACATTTTAGAGCCAATTATCCTTATAGGATTTATGGGAACTGGTAAGACAACTTTAGGTAAATATCTTGCTAAAGCTAATCACCTCACTTATGTTGATTTAGACGCCTATATCATTCAACAAGAGAACAAAACAATTCCTCATATTTTTGAACAATTAGGTGAAAGTGGTTTTCGTTCATTAGAATATAAGTACTTAAAACAGTGTATTGATCGTTTTGATATCATTTCTACTGGTGGTGGCATTATAGAAGGCGACAAGTCATACACCCTCTTAAAACAACAAACTAATATTATTTGGTTAGATTGTGATTTGACAATTGTTTACAATAGAATCAAAAATGATAACAACAGACCGAATGCTAATAATAAATCATTTTCCGATTTAAAAAGCTTGTATTCATCTAGGGTTTCAAGATATAATGAAATCGCATTCAGAAAAATGAATAGTAGTAATTCTCTTTCAGATTTACACAAAGAAATCATGGAAGAGTTAACATGCGAATGACCAGTATTAGAGAGAATGGCAAGTTATATTATATATAACATTAGCCCATCGCCGAAGGTGCAAGTTTAACGAAACTCTCAGGCAAAAGGATAATACTGTGACGCATTCCTGGAGTATCTTAAACAGGGTAGCTTAGTCTACTCTGTTTTTTTTTATAAAATTTTTAGGAGGTTTCTTCATGTCTAACGAACTAAAACATACGCCGCTTTACCAAAATTTTGTTGATAGTGGTGCTAAAATTGTAGAATTTGGTGGCTGGGCAATGCCAGTTCAGTTTTCAAGTATAAAAGAGGAACATAATGCAGTAAGAACTGAAATTGGCTTGTTTGATGTAAGTCATATGGGAGAAATTATTATTAAAGGCTCTGAAGCAGATGAGTTAGTACAATATCTTCTTTCAAATGATATTGAGAACTTAACTACTACTAAAGCTCAATATACCGCGTTATGTAACGAAAATGGTGGGATTATTGATGATTTAATTACTTATAAGTTAGATGAAAAAGTTTATCTATTAGTAGTAAATGCTGGGAATACAGATAAAGATTTTGAATGGATGAAAGAAAATGCTACAAATTTTGATGCAGAAGTAATTAATGCATCAAATGACTATGGTCAATTAGCAGTTCAAGGTCCTAAAGCACGTGATTTAGTTAAACAACATGTTAACGTTGACGTAGCAGAAATGAAACCTTTTGATTTTAAACAAAACGTTGAATTCTTTGGAAAGAATGTAATCCTTTCGCAGTCAGGTTATACAGGTGAAGATGGATTCGAAATTTATTGTAATGCAGAAGATACACCTTACTTATGGGAAAAAATTCTTGAATTCGGTGTACAACCTTGCGGACTAGGTGCAAGAGATACATTAAGACTTGAAGCTGGACTGCCACTACATGGTCAAGACTTAACGGAGTCTATAACACCATATGAAGCTGGTATTGCATTTGCTGCAAAACCATTAATCGAAGCTGACTTTATTGGTAAAAGTGTACTAAAAGACCAAAAAGAAAATGGTTCAAAACGACGAACTGTTGGTCTAGAAATGATAGACAAAGGTATCCCAAGAACTGGTTACACAGTCTATGATGTAGATGGCAATGAAATTGGTGAAATCACTTCTGGTACACAGTCGCCATTGAGTGGTAAATCAATTGGTTTAGCTTTAATCAATCGCGACGCTTTTGAAATGGGTAAAGAAGTGATTGTACAAGTTAGAAAAAGACAACTTAAAGCTAAAATTGTTAAGAAAAACCAAATTACTAAATAATCCAAAGGGGTGTTACTATGAGTCATCGTTATATTCCATTAACAGAGCAAGATAAAAAGGAAATGTTAGATACTATTGGAGCTAATTCTATTGAAGAACTTTTTGGAGACGTTCCAAAAGAGATTTTACTGGGAAGAGAGTTAGCTATACCTGATGCTGAATCAGAAACAACATTGAGTAAGCGATTAAGCAGAATTGCTAACAAAAATATTACTAAAGAAACGCATTCGTCATTTTTAGGTGCAGGGGTATATGATCACTATGCTCCAGCTGTTGTTGATGCAATGATTTCACGTTCAGAATTTTATACTGCGTATACACCTTATCAACCAGAAATTTCCCAAGGTGAATTACAAGCAATTTTCGAATTTCAAACGTTAATTTGTGAATTAACTGATATGGATATAGCTAACTCATCAATGTATGATGGCATTACAAGTTTTGCAGAAGCATGTATATTAGCTTTCAACCAAACTCGTAAAAATAAGGTTGTTGTATCTAAAGGTTTACATTATCAAGCCTTACAGGTATTAAGAACATATGTTAAAACACGTGAAGAATTTGAAATCGTTGAAGTTGATTTAGATGGTACGATTACAGATTTAGAAAAGCTTGAAGCAGCGGTTGATGATGATACAGCAGCAGTTGCTGTACAATATCCAAACTTCTATGGCTCTGTTGAAGATTTAGAAAAAATCAATTCATTCATTGAAGATAAAAAGGCTTTAATGATTGTATATGCAAACCCACTTGCATTAGGTTTATTAACACCTCCGGGTAGTTTTGGAGCAGATATTGTTGTCGGAGATACCCAACCATTTGGTATACCTGCACAATTTGGCGGTCCTCATTGTGGTTTCTTCGCGACAACTAAAAAATTAATGAGAAAAATACCTGGACGTTTGGTAGGACAAACTGAAGATGGAGAGGGCAATCGTGGTTTTGTATTAACTTTACAAGCACGCGAACAACATATTCGTCGTGATAAAGCGACATCAAATATTTGTTCAAACCAAGCATTAAATGCTTTAGCTTCCTCAATTTGTATGTCAGCTTTAGGTAAACAAGGTATTTATGATATCGCGGTACGAAACTTTGAAAATGCTAATTATGCTAAAGATCAGTTCAAACAAGCTGGTTTTGAAGTTGCTAATGGCACATCTTTTAATGAGTTTGTAGTTAAATTCGACAAACCAGTTAAAGAAGTTAACGATGCACTAATTGAAGAAGGAATTATCGGAGGATTTGACTTAAGCGAAGCTTCTGACGACTTTAATAATCATATGTTAATTGCTGTAACAGAATTAAGAATGAAAGATGAAATAGATACATTTGTTAAGAAAGCAGGTGAATTAAATGGTAGTAAGTAAATCTAGTCCACTAATTTTCGAACGTTCTAAAAAAGATCGTTATGCATACTCGTTACCACAGAAAGAAATTAATAATGGTGCTGTAGATAAATTGTTAGATGATAAATTCATCAGAAAAAACAAAGCAGAATTACCAGAAGTTGCAGAATTAGATTTGGTACGCCATTATACTGAACTCTCAAACAAAAACTTTGGTGTTGATTCAGGTTTTTATCCATTAGGTTCATGTACGATGAAGTATAACCCTAAAATTAATGAGAAAATTGCTAGAATACCAGGGTTTGCAGAATCACATCCATTACAAGATGAATCACAAGTACAAGGTTCATTAGAAATTATTCATAGTTTGCAAGAAGAGTTAAAAGAAATTACAGGTATGGATGAAGTTACATTACAACCAGCTGCTGGTGCACATGGTGAATGGACTGCATTAATGATTTTCAAAGCTTATCATCAAAAAAATGGTGAAGGTCATCGTGATGAAGTTATCGTTCCTGACTCAGCACATGGTACGAACCCAGCTTCAGCTGCATTTGCAGGATTTAAAGCAGTTACAGTGAAATCGAACGAACGTGGTGAGGTTGATATTGATGATTTGAAACGCTTAGTTAATGAAAAAACGGCTGCAATTATGCTCACAAATCCTAATACTTTAGGCATTTTTGAAAAGAATATCATGGATATCAGAAATATCGTTCATGAAGCAGGCGGCTTATTATACTATGATGGTGCTAACCTAAATGCGATCATGGATAAAGTAAGGCCAGGTGATATGGGCTTTGATGCTGTTCACTTAAATTTACACAAAACGTTCACAGGGCCTCATGGTGGCGGTGGACCTGGTTCAGGTCCAGTAGGCGTTAAGAAAGAACTTGCTAGTTTCCTACCAAAACCTATGGTTGTTAAAGAAGGCAATGAATATAAATACGATAATGATATTGAAAATTCAATCGGGCGTGTTAAACCGTTCTACGGCAACTTCGGCATTTATTTAAGAGCCTATACTTACATTCGTACGATGGGTAATAAAGGTCTTGAAGAAGTTTCAGAAGCTGCTGTGTTAAATGCTAACTATATTAAAGCTCGATTAAAAGACCACTTTGAAATTCCATATGAACAACATTGTAAACATGAATTTGTTTTAAGCGGTTCTAAACAAAAAGAACACGGTGTGCGTACATTAGATATGGCTAAACGTTTATTAGATTTCGGTGTTCATCCACCTACAATTTATTTCCCACTTAACGTGGATGAAGGTATGATGATTGAACCAACAGAAACTGAATCTAAAGATACTTTAGATTATTTCTGTGATAAAATGATTGAAATAGCTACGGAAGCTAAAGAAGATCCTGATAAAGTATTGGAAGCACCTCATACTACAATTATAGATAGATTGGATGAAACGAAAGCTGCACGTCATCCAGTATTGAAATTTGAAAATCTGCGTTCAGAAAAAGAATAAAACACTTGGGTAATGAATACTCTTTCTCATAATAAAAGTACTACTCCGTTAAAATTTTAATAGGAGTAGTACTTTTTTCGTTATATAATTCTTATGATCCATTCAATTCACCTTATTATGCCGAAGTGTTTAATTAAACAATCATACTTCTTTTGTAACGTGCTAAAGCCTGCAAGGGAATAATGACTGAAAGTTTACTGAATCACAATCTCTTTTATTAACTTTTATAGATATGAAAATAGCGGATTATTAACCCAACAAGGTCAATAATCCGCTATAAAAATGAGTATGTAGATTTAAGCTAATATAAATCAAATTTTATAAACTCAATACTTGTTTATATATTTATTTTTTTGACTTAATCTTACCAGTCCACTTTTTATATCCACCTTTTAGCATGTAGATATCTGTATAACCATTCTTCTTTAATGTTCTAGCAGCACGATAACTCGCAATGCCATTAGCATCACATAGATAAATAGGTTGATCTGTTCTCAAGCCCTGATATCTTTGCTTAAACATTGTAATTGGAATGTTACGTGCACCGTTAATGTGTCCGTAATCATAATCAACTTTTTCTCTTACATCAATAACTTGAGCTTTGCGTAAACCATTATGGAATTCATTTTGGCTTAATTCTGTGACTGCTCTCTTGTTAAGAAGATAATTGATTAGCATGTAAGCGATGATTATTATTAATGCTGCTAACGCTATAAACCAAAAATTACTCATCTTGCATCCTCCCTAATTAACCGATATTATATATTATAAGACTGTTAGCACAATTTATCAAAATTTTTTTATTAAATTTATTGGATAATGCTGACAAACTTAGACAATTAGTGCAAACGATAACATAAAATGAGTGTTAGCACAATTTAATTTATTGATTGGGGTTTTTAGTGTGACTGAATCTTGGAATTTTATAAATACAGGAAGTAATGATCCATATTTCAATATGGCAATGGATGAAGCGCTACTTAATTTTGTTTCTAGAGGAGAAATAGATCCAGTTATTAGATTTTATACGTGGAATCCAGCAACATTATCTGTCGGTTATTTCCAAAGACTGACTAAAGAAATAGATATAGAAAAAGTACAAGAAAAAGGGTATGGTTTAGTCAGACGTCAAACAGGTGGCAGAGGCGTGCTACATGACAAAGAACTTACATATAGTGTTATTGTACCAGAATCTCATCCAGAGATGCCCACGACTGTAACAGAGGCATACAGAGTCATATCGGAAGGCTTGTTAGAAGGCTTTAAATCTTTAGGCTTCGAAGCATCCTTTTCTATCCCTCGCTCAAAAGAAGAACGAGCGAAACTAAAACAGCCGAGAAGTGCAGTATGTTTTGATGCTCCTAGTTGGTATGAATTAGTTGTAGAAGGACGTAAAATAGCGGGCAGTGCGCAGATTCGTCAAAAAGGAGTCATTTTACAACATGGTTCATTGTTGCAAGATGTCGACATTGATGATTTATTCGATATGTTCATTTTTAAAAACGAACGTTTAAAAGATAATATGAAACAATCTTTCGTAGAAAAAGCAGTAGCAATTAATGATATTTCAGACCGTCATATTACAATCCCTGAAATGGAAGAGGCATTTGAGATAGGTTTCAAGAAAGGATTGAACATCGATTTCAAACCACTGAACTTAACGCATAAACAACAAGAAGAAGTGAATGAACTCACTGAAAAATATAAAGCTGACGAATGGAACTACCGTAAATAAGCTCTTTAAAGTCAAAAATGTGAGGGTACAGTCTTTAATGACTGCATCCTCACATTTTTTGATTACATATAAAGTTAGATAGATTTGAATAAAAGTTTTAAGAGTAAGATAGCACGATAAAATTATTTTTTTCTATTACGTCTTTTATATTTTCTTTGTGCTCGTTTATACTTTCGTTGATCTTCTGTTAAAAAGAAGAAGTAATATATCGCATATATAATCCCTGCAAATACAGCAAAACTAATTGCCATACTAACAAAGCTGAATATAAACGCATCTAAATTGAGGATCAACCCAACTGCTGCTATTGCGATTATTATATAAAATATTGCTCGTTTCAATTTATAACACTCCTATTTAGTTGTTAACTTTGTTTATTATCGATACTAATGGTTGATAAGGTTTTTTGCCCTTTTTTAAGTTTCTTCTTATCTTTCTCGCTATAACCATCTCTAATATCATTCATTGCTGAACTAAGATCTTTATTTAATTTAGTGATGTTTTTCTTTTTACCCTCGTCTTCATCACTCATTTTATCTTTATCAATATCATTTTCATATGTAGTGTGCGCAGAATCGATTTTATTAGTAATATCAGTCAACTTCCCAAGAATCTTTTTGTCATTTTTATTTTTTGTTACATCACTTTCAATATCATTATACTGATCAATTGCTTTTGCTATATTTTGATAATATTTAGATGATGCTTTTAAATTTGTTACTTTCTTTTTATTACTTTGAGCTTGTTTAATGTTTTCTTTATCTTTCTTAAGTGAAGCTACATTTGTTTTTTCTTTGTCGATAGTTTGCTCTAATTCTTGAATATTACTTTTTAATTTATGATTTTCATCACGGAGTTGTGTAGTCTTTTCTTCTAAAGGACCCAAATTTTGACTACCACAACCTACTAGTAAACATGAAGCACCTAATATAGCTACAATTTTTTTCTTCATAACTCTCTCCTAATTCAAAAACTATATATTTACATAATAATTATGCTATCATTTTAATGTATAAAAAGAAAATGTACAAATTTATTGAATGGGAGGAAGACAGATGACTAGAATAGATAAACTGAATTCTGCCTTAAAAACAAAACATTTGGAAGCAATTGTTGTATTAACTGATTTTAATAGAAGATATTTATCAGGATTTACAGGCACGAGTGGTGCGCTCGTTATTACAAAGGATAAAAATTTATTAATTACAGACTTTAGGTACATAGAGCAAGCAACTTCCCAAACTACACAATTTGAGATTATTAAGCAAAAAGGTGGTCTCATAGAAGAAGTTAAAGCACAATTGGAAAAATTAGACGTGCAAAATGTAGGTTTTGAAGGTGATTTAGTCAGCTATGATACATACTTACAATTAAGCAAATCCTACATCAGCTTAATCAGCGTTTCAGGTTTGATTGAAAAAATTAGAGAAGTTAAAGATGATAGCGAAATTAAACTTATTCAAAAAGCTGCGGAAATTGTTGACGAGACGCATGAGTATATCTTAACTGTTGCAAAATCAGGTATGACTGAACAACAATTAAAAGCTAAATTAGAAAGTAAAATGCTAGAACTAGGCTCAGAAGGTACTTCATTCGATACAATTGTCGCCTCAGGAGTCAGAGGTGCATTACCACACGGTGTCGCAAGTGATAAAGTAATTAATCAAGGCGAACTGATTACTTTAGATTTCGGTGCGTATTATAAAGGCTATTCATCTGATATCACACGTACGTTTGCTATAGGCGAGCCTGATCCTAAACTAAAAGAAATTTACAATATTGTCCTAGAAGCTAATATAAAAGGCATTGAAGCCGCTAAAAAAGGTATTACAGGCAAAGCTTTGGATGCTGTCGCTAGAGATTATATTACTGAACAAGGATATGGTGAAGCGTTTGGTCATTCACTGGGACATGGGATAGGTTTAGATGTACACGAAGGGCCCAATCTATCTAGAAAATCAGAAGCTAAATTAGAGATAAATAACTGTGTTACAATTGAACCTGGTATTTATTTAGACGGATTAGGTGGCGTTCGCATTGAAGATGATGTTTTAATTACAGAAAATGGTTGTGAATGCTTTACTAAATGCTCTAAAAACCTTATTATTTTATAGAAGACCTTATAATTGAGGAGGAAACTGAATGATTTCGGTTAATGATTTTAAGACAGGCTTAACAATTGCAGTAGACAATGGTATTTGGAAAGTATTAGATTTCCAACACGTAAAACCAGGTAAAGGATCTGCATTTGTGCGTTCAAAATTACGTAATTTAAGAACTGGTGCTATCCAAGAAAAAACATTCAGAGGCGGCGAAAAAGTTGAAACTGCTATGATTGAAAATCACCGCATGCAATATTTATATGCAGATGGTGATACACATGTTTTCATGGATAACCAAACATTTGAACAAACAGAATTAGAAGCTGACTATTTAGAAAATGAATTAAATTTCTTGAAAGCTAACATGGAAGTTCAAATTCAAACTTACCAAAGTGAAACACTTGGTGTTGAATTACCAAAAACTGTTGAACTTACAGTAACAGAAACAGAACCTGGTATAAAAGGTGATACTGCTAACGGAGCAACAAAATCAGCTACAGTAGAAACTGGTTATACTCTAAATGTGCCGTTATTTGTAAATGAAGGCGACACACTTATAATTAACACAGGTGACGGCAGTTATATTTCAAGAGGTTAATACTTATAAAAGTAATCATAATTATTATTTTTTAATTTATCCCATATCTATTAATAACCTTTCCAATTCATGAAGTGTTGGAAAGGTTATTTTATTTTTTCATTTTATAATAAAACAAACTACTGTTATAGTAGTGTTATTCAAAAGAATTTAAAATTAATATCAATTATTTGCAATAACATAGCCCTATTACATTAAAAAAACGTTATAATAAATAGAATTATCATTAAATTATATCTATATAGAACTCTATAAAAGATAAACACTTTATTATTGAAAGCATGTATATGCTTGAATTGAACATTTCACTAAAGTAAAATAAACTAGGTAAATGAAAATAATCTGAAGGAGTCAGTACTTATGAATTTTAAAGAAATTAAAGAATTAATAGAAATTCTTGATCAATCTAGCTTGACTGAAATTAATATAGAAGATAAAGGCAACATTGTTAATTTAAAAAAAGAAAAAGAAACTGAAATCATTACACCTCAAATTTCACAACAACCAATGCAACAAGTTTCTCCACAACAAGGTGTAATGTCAACTCCTGTAGGTATCCAAAGTGCAGAGGAAGTAACTACAAACGCAGTGGAAGACAACTTACAAACAATTAATGCACCAATGGTAGGGACATTTTACAAATCACCATCACCTGAAGAAAGTGCATATGTAAAAGTTGGAGATTCAGTTACAAATGAATCAACAGTATGTATATTAGAAGCAATGAAGTTGTTTAATGAAATACAAGCTGAAGTAACTGGAGAAATTGCTGAAATTTTAGTAGAAGACGGTCAAATGGTAGAGTATGGCCAACCGTTATTCAAGGTGAAATAATGAATAAGATATTAATTGCTAATAGAGGAGAGATTGCGGTAAGAATCATTCGTGCATGTCACGATTTAGGATTACAAACTGTGGCTATATACTCTGAAGGAGATAAAGACGCTTTACATACTCAAATTGCTGATGAAGCATATTGCGTTGGCCCAACACAATCTAAAGATTCTTATTTAAATATCCCAAATATTTTATCTATCGCAACGTCAACAGGATGTGACGGTATACATCCTGGTTACGGATTTTTAGCGGAAAATGGTGATTTCGCTGAACTATGCGAAGCCTGCCAACTGAAATTTATTGGTCCAAGTTACGAATCTATCCAAAAAATGGGTATTAAAGATGTTGCTAAAGAAGAAATGAAACGTGCTGAAGTGCCGGTTGTCCCAGGTAGTGAAGGCCTTGTAAAAGATATCAACGATGCAAAAGGCATTGCCGATAAAATTGGTTATCCAGTAATTATTAAAGCAACTGCTGGCGGTGGCGGTAAAGGTATCCGTGTCGCTCGTGATGAAAAAGAATTGGAAAATGGCTTTAAAATGACACAACAAGAAGCAGAAACTGCATTCGGTAATGGTGGTCTTTATCTTGAGAAATTCATCGAGAATTTCAGACATATAGAGATTCAAATAATGGGAGATAGTTTTGGTAACGTTGTCCATTTAGGTGAGCGTGATTGTACTATACAACGTAGAATGCAAAAACTTGTAGAGGAAGCGCCATCTCCAATTTTATCTGAAGAAAAACGTCAAGAAATGGGTAATGCTGCAGTTAGAGCAGCAAAAGCTGTTAATTATGAAAACGCAGGCACAATTGAATTTATATATGATTTAGATTCTAATGATTTTTACTTCATGGAAATGAATACACGAATCCAAGTTGAACACCCAGTAACAGAAATGGTTACAGGCGTAGATTTAGTGAAATTACAATTGAAAGTTGCAATGGGCGAAAAATTACCTTTTAAACAAAAAGATATCAAAATCGAAGGACATGCAATGGAGTTCCGTATCAATGCAGAAAATCCATATAAAAACTTCATGCCTTCTCCAGGTCAAATCACCCAGTATTTAGCACCAGGTGGCTTTGGCGTTAGAATTGAATCAGCATGTTATACTAATTATACGATTCCACCATATTATGATTCAATGGTTGCCAAACTCATTGTACATGAGCCAACTAGAGAAGAAACGATTATGACAGGTATACGCGCGTTAAGTGAGTATCTCGTTTTAGGTATAGATACTACGATTCCATTCCATATTCGTTTATTAAACAATGAAATTTTCAGAAGCGGAGAGTTTAATACTAATTTTCTTGAAAAATATAATATCATGGATGATCAAACTAAATAGGAGGTATGTGAAATGGTCAAAGTATCAGAAACCTCACATTCCAATTTAGGGAAAATAGAAATTGCACCTGAGGTATTAACAGTTATAGCAAGTATTGCAACAGCTGAAATAAAAGGTATACAAGGTCATTTTAAAGAATTAAAAAATAGTAGTATCGAAAGATTTACTAGAAAGCAGTTGAGCAAAGGTGTTAAAGTTGATACGAGAGAAGATGGTATCTATATCGATGTATATTGTTCATTGTCATACGGTATCAACATTTCAGAAACTGCGAAAACGATCCAAAGCACTATTTTTAATTCTGTAACAACGATGACAACAATTGAACTTAGCCAAATCAACGTTCACATCACACATATTGAACCAACAAATTAAAATTATATAAGCAAATTTACTTTAAATACATTTTATGGATATGTAATAACGAATATTTCAATATATTTGTTATTACTTTTCACAAATAATTTACAAAAATACAATGCTTGAAGGAGTTTATAATGAGTCGAAAAGAATCCAGAACACAAGCCTTTCAAACTCTTTTTCAACTTGAAATGAAAAATAGCGAATTAACAATAGAAGAAGCAATTAGTTTTATTAAAGATGAAAACCCAGACTTAGAATTTGATTTTATCAACTGGTTAGTAACTGGGGTGAAAGATCACGAAACGATTTTAGATGAAAAAATCCAACCAAACTTAAAAGATTGGACCCTAGACCGTTTATTGAAAACAGATCGCATTATCTTAAGAATGTCTACTTTTGAATTGTTACATAGTTCAACACCACAAAAAGTAATTATAAATGAAGCTGTTGAATTAGCGAAACAATTCAGCGATGATGCTCATTATAAATTCATCAATGGTGTATTGAGCAATATTGAATAAAAGAGTGATATAAAATGGCAGACTATTTAAGTGTTTCCGCATTAACTAAATATATTAAATATAAATTTGACCAAGATCCCCACCTACAATCTGTATTGATTAAAGGGGAACTCTCTAACTTCAAAAAGCATAGTAGTGGTCATCTTTATTTTAATGTCAAAGATAAAAACAGTGTCATTAGTGCAATGATGTTTAAAGGCAATGCTTCTAAAATTGATTTTGATCCTAAAGAAGGAGACGAAGTATTATTAGAAGCACGCGTTTCTGTTTATGAGCGTAGAGGGAATTATCAAATCTATGTTAATAAAATGCATATTGATGGTGTAGGTAATTTATACCAAAAATTAGAACAACTGAAAAAGAAATTAACTAAAGATGGTTTTTTCGATCAAAATCATAAAAAGTTAATACCTAAATATCCTAAAAAAATAGCAGTACTAACTGCAGGTACTGGCGCAGCTATTAGAGATATTCATACTACGATAAATAGTCGATATCCTCTAGCTGAACAAGTACAAATTAATACTTTAGTACAAGGTGAACAAGCTAAAAATGATATAGTCGAAAAGATAAAACAGGCCGATCAATTGAATGTTGATACAATTATTATAGGTCGTGGTGGGGGTTCTATAGAAGATTTATGGAACTTTAACGAAGAAGATGTAGTAAAAGCGATATATTTTTGTGAAACACCGATTATATCTGCTGTTGGACATGAAACCGATTTTACATTAAGTGACTTCGTAGCTGATGTACGTGCTGCTACGCCAACGCAAGCAGCAGTTATGGCCACACCAGACCAATATGAATTACGTCAATACTTAAAGCAAACGAACCTTTCACTCACTCGTTTTATCAAACAACATATGCAACAACAAAGAAAATATTTGGAACATGTAACTTCATATTACAAATTCCAAACACCAACTTTGTTATATGATCAGCAAATTCAAAAACGTGATGATTTAGAAAAGCAGTTAAGCCTATCAATGAATTTAAGGATTAAAAATGAACAACAACAATTACAATTGTTAACTAATAAATTTAACTTGAAGAATTTCAAACAAAATATTAATAGAGAACAATTAACAAATAATCAAAAGCGTACAGATTTAAATAAAGTCATGAACAATTTTATTACCAATCAACAAAATAAGCTTGCTAGTAAACTAGAAAGCTTAAATAATTTAAGTCCAACAAACACAATGTTACGTGGCTATACAATTGTAAATAAAGATGATGATGTAATAACGAGTACAAATGACTTAGCTGAAAATGATAACATTGTATTAACAATGAAAGATGGCATTGTTGATGCACAAGTTAAGAAAGTAAGGTGTAAAGATGAGTAATAGTAATACACAAAGTTTTGAAGAAATGATGAAAGAACTCGAAGGTATCGTTCAAAAACTTGATAATGAAAATGTATCATTAGAAGAATCTTTAAATTTATATCAACGTGGTATGAAACTATCTGCAACTTGTGATGAAACATTAAAAGATGCTGAAAAGAAAGTCAATGAGCTTATGACTGATGAAAATGTTGAAAACGAGGAGACGATTGATAACGATGGCGAATAACAAAATGAATAATTTAATAGAAGAAATTAATCAAAAGTTATCTACAACTATTCCAGAGTCTTCCCTTAACACTAATATAGAAGAGAGTATGCGTTATTCTTTAGAAGCAGGCGGTAAACGAATAAGACCTGTCTTATTATTATTAACTTTAGATATGTTATCAAATGAATATAAATCAGGATTATCAGCTGCCCTAGGATTAGAAATGGTCCATACGTATTCATTAATTCACGATGATTTACCACCATTAGACAATGATGATTATCGTAGAGGACAACTTACAAATCATAAAATTTTTGGTGAATGGAAAGCGATACTTGCTGGAGATGCATTGCTTACCAAAGCTTTTGAAATCATTACTAACGACCCTAGTCTAAATGATACAGTTAAGATTAAACTGATTAAACGTTTATCATTTGCGAGCGGTCACTTAGGAATGGTAGGTGGCCAAGTATTAGATATGCAAAGTGAAGGTTCATCTATAGACATAAATACACTCGAAAAAATTCATAATGCTAAAACTGGCGCGCTACTTAAATTTGCAGTTATGGCTGCCGTTGATATTGCCGAACCAGAGCAATCTGTAGCAAAACTTTTAGAAACATACAGTGAACACTTAGGTTTAATGTTTCAGATTAAAGATGATTTGCTCGATATTTATGGTGACGAAGCAAAATTAGGAAAAGCAGTAGGTAGTGATATTGAAAATGATAAAAGTACTTACGTATCTTTATTAGGTCAAACTGGTGCAGAAGAGAAGATGAAATTTCATACTGACGCTGCATACCAGTGTTTAAACGAATTACCGGATTCTTATAATACTCAAGATCTTGAAGCTATTATTGAATTGTTTAATAATCGTGAATCATAATACGGTGCATTAGATAATTAGTATAACGTTTTTCAATCTTTAAATTTTTCTCAGTTAATAAATACTTAACAGCTAAAAAAATCATGCTACATATATGTAGCATGATTTTTTTATTGAGTAAATATATATTATTCAATAATTATTCATCAATTTAATAATTATTTTACATAATACACTGAATTTTTACACCTATTATATGAATGGCTTGTAGTGACATTTTACTGATATATAGCATTATTAACGTTATATATTTAACGGCATTTCAAATTAACTTTAGTAGTAGAATTCACATGCTTGTGGTAAAATAAATGTATAAATATTCGTTTACAGAGGTGCTATACATGGCTAAAAAATCAGTGAGACATATAAAAATAAGAGAAATCATATCAAATGAAAAGATAGAAACACAAGATGAATTAGTAAAACGTTTAAATGAGTACGAATTGAATGTCACACAAGCAACAGTTTCAAGAGACATTAAAGAGTTACAACTTATAAAGGTACCGACGCCTGCTGGACAATATGTCTATAGTTTGCCTAACGACCGAAAATATCATCCTTTAGAAAAATTAGGTAGATATTTAATGGATTCATTTGTAAATATTGACGGAACTGGTAATTTATTAGTTCTAAAAACATTACCTGGTAATGCTCAGTCAATCGGTGCAATTTTAGACCAAATTGATTGGGAAGAAGTTTTAGGAACTATTTGTGGTGATGATACTTGCTTAATTATCTGTAGAGATGATTCAGCAAGCGAAAAAATTAAGACACGCATCTTTAATTTATTATAAGTATAAGGAAGTGATATAAGGATGCTACAAACTTTATCCATTAAACAATTTGCAATCATTGATGAATTAGAAGTGCATTTTGATGAAGGCTTAACAGTATTAAGTGGTGAAACAGGTGCAGGTAAGTCCATTATCATTGATGCGATTGGACAACTCATTGGCATGCGCGCTTCTTCAAATTATGTAAGACATGGTGAAAAGAAATCAATTATTGAAGGTATCTTCGACATCGATGAGAGTAAGGAAGCCATTTCCATATTACGTGATTTATCAATTGATATAGACGAGGATTTTTTATTAGTTAAAAGAGAAATCTTTAGTTCTGGAAAAAGTATGTGTAGAGTTAATAATCAAATTGTTACACTGCAAGATTTGCGAAAAATAATGCAAGAACTGCTAGACATACATGGTCAACATGAAACGCAATCATTATTAAAACAAAAATATCATTTACAATTATTAGATAATTATGCAGAGGATACATATAAATCTTTACTTAATGATTATGTATCTACTTTTGATCAATATAAAGCTAAAAAGAAAGAACTTGAAGATTTGGAAACTGCAGATCAAGCACTACTCCAGCGATTAGATTTGCTTAAATTTCAGCATGAAGAATTACAGGAAGCACAATTAACGGATGGGGAAGTATCACAACTCGAAACAGACATTAAACGTATTCAAAACTCTGAAAATTTAAGCTTAGCACTAAACAATGCACATCTAACACTAACTGATGAACATGCAATTACCGATCGTTTGTATGAATTAAGTAATCAACTACAGTCAATTAGTGATATCTTGCCTGATAAATATGACGGCCTTAAAGAAGAAGTAGATCAATTTTACTATACATTAGATGATGCAAAGCATCAGCTATATGATGAACTCACTAATACAGAATTTGATGAACAGTACCTTAATGAACTTGAAGCTAGAATGAACGTATTAAATAGTTTGAAACGTAAATATGGTAAAGATATTAGCGAACTTATTATTTATCAAGATAAATTGGACAATGAAATCAACAAAATTGAAAATTACGAAGAAAGCACATCACAATTACGTGAAGAAATAGAGTCACTTTATGATAAAGTTTTCAAGTTAGGTAAAAAATTATCTCAAAAACGTCGCGTTGTAGCTCAATCGCTACGAGATAATATAGTTGAGGAAATTCAAAATTTACAAATGAAAGATGCGAACCTAGAAATTTCCTTTAAACCGTTAGATACACCTAACCGTGAAGGTATTGAATTTGTAGAATTTTTAATTAGTCCTAATAAAGGCGAACCACTTAAAAGTTTAAATAAAATTGCTTCTGGAGGAGAATTATCTAGAATTATGTTGGCGCTCAAGACAATCTTTGTCAAAACAAGAGGTCAAACAGCAATTTTATTTGATGAAGTAGACTCTGGTGTTTCTGGTCAAGCAGCACAAAAGATGGCTCAGAAAATGAAAGATTTAGCACAACACATACAAGTAATATGTATTTCTCATTTACCACAAGTAGCTACAATGAGTGATCAACATTTATTTATTAGTAAAGCTTCTAAAGATGATAGAACAACTACTCATGTTAAAGAATTATCTGGTGAAGAACGTATTGATGAAGTCGCAAGAATGATTTCTGGAGCAAGTGTTACTGAGCTTACGCGTCAGAATGCTAAAGAAATGATAGAACAAAATCACCTTAATGATTAATAATACGAACGTATAAATACTACTTTACTTATAGGGAAAGGTGTTGGTTTTCATGCAATATCAACATTTAATTAATCCGTCTACAACTTTAAAGGGTAATATAGCCATTTTATATGCTAACGATGAAAAGATGCTGTCAGTCGTGCTAGAAGCACTTACTTTAACAGATATAGAAGTGTTTTTATATGATACACAAGATCCAACTGAAATTATAAGATCTTTTAACATAGATGCACAATTATTAAACAGAATTCACATTAATACGTTTGTTGATGAAAATGAATTATTTAAACAATGTGCACAAGATTTATCACGCGGTAAAGTGTCGATATTAATGAAAGGCAATTTAACGTCTTCATCATTACTGTCATTTGTTTTAAGTAATAAGAATTTTTTAGAACATCATGGTTTTCTGAGTCATGTCGCATGTTTCGATATACCAAATTATCATAAAGCATTAATGATGAGTGATGTTGCGTTAAACATTTCACCGTCGGTAGAAGAAAAAAGACAAATTATTAAAAATTTATCAGTATTTAGTAAAGCATTAGGTTATGGTCAGTTTAAAATAGGTTTATTATCATCTGTCGAAAAAGTTACAAGGAAAATCCAATCTTCTACAGATTCTGAAAAAATCAAAAATATTTTTAATAGAGACTCGGATGATTATTTGATTGTTGACGGCCCTCTAGCCTTTGATAACGCGATAAGCATGGAAAGTGTTATTAAAAAGAATATAAAGTCTACTGTAGCTGGTGACGTCGATGCATTACTTGTATCACATATTGATGTTGGCAACGCATTATATAAGTCATTCACATATTTTGCTGATGCACGTGTAGCAAGTCTAGTTTTAGGCGCAAAATTTCCCATTGTACTTACTTCTAGAGCTGATAATAAACAAAACAAACTCGATTCGTTATTGTTAGCACTAAAGGTTTTAAAATGACCTTGTTATCAAAGGCTCATTTTTCTTGTTGCAATAAAAAATAGGTTATTAATTTTATATTTTGTCTATTTGATGTAAAATATAAGTGGATATTATAAATAGTTTAATATAAGCCTTTTATATGCAATGACTTTTCAATATTGACTGTTTATTTCAACTTAAAAGCAGATAAACTAGCCGTTGCATAATGATAAAATCCATGTTCTTTGAGCAAATAAAGTTAGTAGTTTTCTATTTTATTTTCAATAAAGAAGGTGAGGCAATGTCTCAAATTTTAGTGCTTAATTTAGGTAGCACATCTTCTAAGGTTGCTATTTATACAGATGCGTATTGCAAGTATAATGACACAATACGGCATGACCTCGAAATTACTTCCTTAAATCTGATAGAGCAAATCAAACATCGACGATTTGAAATTGAACGTTTTGTAAAAAAAGTAGCTGACGTGAAATTTAGTGACTTTGATGGCATTGCGTGTAGAGGCGGATTATTAAAACCTATAAGTGGTGGTGTCTATGCAATTAACGAAATGATGTATAATGATCTTCGGACATTTAAATACGGCGACCATGCATCTAATTTAAGTGGTATTATCGGTTACGAATTAAGTCGAGATCTTCTAATACCTGTTTTTACAATTGACTCTGTAGTTGTAGATGAATTGATGGATATTGCTAGAGTTACAGGTATCAAAGGCATAAAACGAAGGTGTATTTTTCATGCATTAAACCAAAAAGCTGTTGCAAGCTTATATGCAAATTCATCCGGTAGAACATATAAACAAGTTAATGTTATTGTCGCTCATATGGGCGGTGGTATAACAATTGGAGCACATAGACAGGGGCTTGTTGTTGATGTAAACGAAGGCTTGCTAGGTGAAGGTCCTTTTAGTCCTGAACGGGCAGGTTCTATTCCAAATGATTTGTTATATGAATATGGCTATACAAACAATTTTACACCGCAAGAAATGAATCGCTTTTTAAGCAAAGAATGTGGTTTTGTTAATATGTTTAAAACCAATGATACAAAAGTGTTATCACTTCAATATGAATCAGATAGTGATGTAAAATTAGCGTTTGATGCTTTAGCATATCAAGTTGCGAAAGCGATTGGCGAAAGAGCAATCGTTTTTAAAGGGAATGTTGATCAAGTTATCCTTACTGGCGGATTGGGTTACAATAAAATATTAACATCATTAATCCAATCTTATGTTGATTGGATAGCACCCGTTACAATTTATCCAGGTGAAAAAGAAATGGACGCTTTAGCGACACGCACATCGCTTGTTTTAAAAGGTAAAGAAATTGCCAAAGTTTATAGTTAGGAGTGCAAACATGTCAGAAGAAAAATATGATTTAGTAATATTAGGTGGAGGAACAGCCGGTTATGTATCGGCGATCCGAGCATCTCAACTAGGAAAAAAAGTTGCACTTGTAGAAAAGTCTTTAATCGGAGGCACTTGTTTACATAAAGGATGTATCCCGACAAAAGCACTTTTGAAATCTGCTGAAGTTATGCATACGGTTAAAAATTCTAGTGAATTTGGTGTTGATATAAACGATTTTAAGTTGAACTTTTCACGTGTTCAAGAACGTAAACATGAAATCGTCCATCAAATGTTTAACGGTGTGAAACATTTGATGGACCATAATAAAATCGATGTATTTAATGGTACTGGTCGCTTATTAGGACCTTCAATATTTTCACCACAAAGTGGCACTGTTTCTGTAGAATTTGAAGATGGTCAGTCAGAGTTAATTCCGAATAATAATGTGTTGATTTGTACAGGTTCTCAACCTATGGAGCTTCCATTTTTACCATTTGATCATAATATTGTGCTATCTAGTGATGACATTTTAAAACTTGAGCATTTACCAAATTCTATCGCAATTGTTGGAGGCGGTGTAATTGGTTTAGAATTTGCATCATTACTAATAGATTTTGGTGTCGAAGTAACAGTGATTGAAGCTGGAGAACGTATTATACCAACTGAAAGTAAATCAGTAGCAAAAGTATTGAAACAAGAATTAACTGAGCGAGGCGTAATATTCTATGAAAATACGCAACTAGCTGAAGAAAATATTGAAATTGATGAAAATAATATAACAATAACGCTGAATGAAACGTCAGTTACATTCGATAAAGCACTTGTATCGATAGGTCGTAGACCAAACACTGATGATATCGGCTTAAATAATACTAAAATCAAGTTGACTGATAAAAAACATATCATCGTCAATGAATATCAACAAACTGAGGATAAACATATTTACGCTGCTGGTGATTGTATTGGTAAATTGCAACTTGCGCATGTAGGTTCAAAAGAGGGAATCATTGCTATTGAACATATGTTTGATGCATCGCCCTTACCGATAGACTACTTAAAAATGCCAAGATGTGTTTACAGTCAACCTGAAGTCGCAAGCATTGGCAAAAATTTAGAAGAAGCTAAAGCAGAAAATATTAAAGCACGTGCAGTTAAAGTTCCGTTTAAAGCAATTGGTAAAGCTGTAATTGAGGACACACAAAATCAAAGTGGTTTTTGTGAAGTCGTGATCGATCAAGAAAATGATACTGTATTAGGGCTGAATATGATTGGACCTCATGTCACAGAACTGATTAATGAAGTATCATTATTCCAATTTATGAATGGTTCAACATTAGAACTTGGTTTAACAACCCATGCACATCCTTCTCTTTCTGAAGTATTAATGGAATTAGGATTAAAAGTTGAGAATAGATCGATTCACGTTTAATAAGGAGGCAATAAAATGTTTGATTATAAATCAGTAGGCTTAGAAAAAGAAGACCTACAAGCAATGTACAAATGGATGGACTTAGGTCGTAAAATAGACGAACGTATGTGGCTACTAAACCGTGCAGGCAAAATCCCCTTTGTCATTAGCTGCCAAGGACAAGAAGCAACACAAATAGGTATGGCTTATGCTATGCAAAAAGGTGATATTTCTTCACCTTATTATAGAGATTTAGCACTCGTAACTTATTTAGGTATGACACCTCTAAATTCTATGTTAGCCGCTTTTGGTAAACGTGATGATATCAACTCAGGTGGAAAACAAATGCCTTCTCATTTTGGTCAAAGCGACATAGGCATGCTTTCTCAAGGTTCTCCAGTAGGAACTCAAATTTTACACGCTGTTGGTGCTGCTTTAGCATTGAAAATGGATAACCAACCGAACATAGCAATGACAACTGTCGGTGAAGGTAGTTCAAACCAAGGTGATTTTCACGAAGGTTTAAACTTTGCAGGAGTACATAAATTACCGTTCATTTGTGTAATTGAAAACAATAAATATGCGATTTCAGTTCCTGATTCACTACAATATGGAGCTGAAAAACTTTCTGACCGTGCTATTGGCTATGGAATACATGGCGAGCATGTGGATGGAAATGATCCAATAGCTATGTATAAAGTGATGAAAGAAGCTAGAGAACGTGCTTTAAATGGTGGAGGATCAACACTTATAGAAGCTATGTGTACAAGAATGACTGCCCATTCATCTGATGATGATGATAAATACCGTTCAAAAGAAGAGCGCGATGAGCTTAAATCTTTAGACTGTAACCTTAAATTCAAAGCATTTTTACTTGAAGAAGGATTTATTGATAAAGACTGGTTAGATGAACTAGAAAAAGAACATAAAGAAATTGTCAATCAAGCAACTAAAGAAGCTGAGCAAGCGCCTTATCCATCAGCAGATGAAACTTATACACACGTTTACGAAGAAGGAGGCGCAAACAATGGCTAAATTATCCTATTTAGAAGCTATCCAGCAAGGGCTAGATCAATCAATGGAAAAAGATGACGCCGTTTTCGTATTAGGAGAGGATGTCGGCAAAAAAGGTGGCGTATTTGGGGTCACTTTGGGATTACAAGAAAAATATGGTGAAGCTCGTGTATTAGACACACCATTAGCAGAATCTAATATTGTTGGGACAAGTATAGGTGCAGCAATGTTAGGTAAACGTCCTGTTGCTGAAATTCAGTTCGCTGATTATATTTTACCAGCTACAAACCAAATCATTAGTGAAGCTGCTAAGATGAGATACCGTTCCAATAATGATTGGCAATGTCCAATTACAATTCGTGCGCCGTTTGGTGGCGGAATTCATGGCGCACTTTATCATTCACAAAGTGTCGAAGCGATATTTGCATCTACACCTGGCTTGACTATTGTAATACCTTCTACACCTTATGATGCAAAAGGCTTACTATTGTCATCAATTGAAACAAACGATCCAGTACTATTCTTTGAACATAAAAAAGCATATCGATTATTAAAAGAAGAAGTACCAGAAGCCTATTATACTGTGCCTATCGGTAAAGCCGATGTGAAACGTGAAGGCGATGATATTACTGTTTTCACTTATGGTTTATGTGTGAACTACTGTATCCAAGCAGCAGATATGTTATCTGAAGATGGTATTAATGTAGAAGTTGTTGATTTGCGTACAGTTTACCCTTTAGATAAAGAAACAATTATTGAACGTGCAAAATTGACTGGTAAAGTATTATTAGTTACAGAAGATAACTTAGAAGGTAGTATTATTTCTGAAGTATCTGCGATTATATCTGAAAACTGTTTATTTGATTTAGATGCACCGATAATGAGACTTGCGGGACCAGACGTTCCATCAATGCCATTTGCACCAACTCTTGAAGACGAGTTTATGATCAATCCAGATAAAATAAAAATTAAAATGCGAGAACTCGCAGAATTTTAAGGAGGCACAATCATGGAAATCAAAATGCCTAAACTCGGTGAAAGTGTGCATGAAGGAACAATAGAACAATGGCTTGTATCTGTAGGTGATACTGTTGAAGAATACGATCCATTATGCGAAGTTATCACTGATAAAGTAACAGCAGAAGTGCCATCTTCATTTTCAGGAACAATAAAAGAAATTATAGTAGAAGAAGGCACAACTGTAGCGGTAAATGAAGTCATATGTCTTGTTGACATTGGTGATGAATCACAAGAAACAAACAATGCAAATACACAACAAACATCAGAATCTAATGAGGCTCAAGATCCTGATTCAATTGACATAAATGCTAACGTGAATAATACTTCATATGAAGATAAACCAAAAAATAATGGACGCTTTTCACCGGTAGTCTTTAAACTTGCTTCTGAAAATCAAATCGAGTTATCTGAAGTTATTGGTACTGGTTTTGAAGGACGCGTTACAAAAAAAGACATTGAAAAGGTAATTAAAGCTGGTACGAACAAAACGCCTTCTACGATTGTTGCACCTAAAGATTCACCAAAAGTTACAAAGCAGGCATATTACAATGAACCATCTCCTGGATCATCGATTCCAGTTAATGGTGTTCGTAAGCAAATTGCCCAAAACATGGTGAACAGTGTTAATGAAATACCACATGCATGGATGATGGTGGAATCAGATGCTTCCAATTTAGTGAAAACGCGTAATTATCACAAGCAAAGTTTCAAAGAAAGTGAAGGTTATAATTTAACTTTCTTCGCATTTTTCGTAAAAGCTGTTGCTGAAGGCTTAAAAGCATATCCACTATTAAATAGTAGCTGGTTAGATTCAGAAATCATTATGCACAAAGATATAAATATTTCTATTGCTGTTGCAGATGAAGATAAATTATATGTGCCTGTAATAAAAAATGCAGATGAAAAATCCATTAAAGGTATTGCTCGTGAAATTAACGAGCTTGCACACAAAGCGCGTAACAAAAAATTACGCTCTGATGATATGCAAGGCGGTACTTTTACTGTGAATAACACAGGAACATTTGGTTCTGTTTCATCTATGGGTATCATCAACCATCCTCAAGCAGCAATATTACAGATTGAATCTATTATTAAAAAACCTGTTGTTATTGATGACATGATTGCAATTCGCAATATGGTTAATTTATGTCTATCGATAGATCATCGTATATTAGATGGTCTTCAAGCAGGTAGATTCATGAATTTTGTAAAAACACGTATTGAACAATATTCAATTGAACATACAAGCATATATTAATATATTTGACTAGGTATTCTGATTATTTTTAAGTTTAATAACAAATGTCAACAAAGTCTCTGACTTTGTTGACATTTTTTTGCAGACTTTCCGTGTGCACTGTCTCAGCCTGTAATCTTCGTCTAGTGATTTCCCTTCAGGAATCGGCCCAAATCACTACTTTTTTTAATCAAAAAATAAGATAATCTATTTAAATTAAACAGGGGTGGTGTTTTAATGTTAAATAAGCCTATGGATAAAAGAGAACAACTTGTAAAAGGGGCAGAAATAGTCTGAATGACCGCTTTTGTTTTAAAATCAAGATATATTTATTTTGATGATTTAACATGTGTTTTATCAACCGTTCGAGACATAAATTCTATGAATTCAAGCAATGCTTTTATATATAATAATCACACATGTTGAAGTATTACGAATATATTAGTAGAATAAAAGTAATAATTCAGAAATGAAAGGTGACGTTATTATGGATTTAAATTTTGATTTATATATGACTGATGTTGTTAATCAAGCAAGAAATGAGATAGAACAAGCTGGATACGAGCAATTAACATCTCCAGAAGAAGTAGACAAAGTATTACAACAAGATGGAACGACACTTGTGATGGTTAACTCGGTATGTGGTTGTGCCGGTGGTATTGCTAGACCAGCAGCAACACATGCTTTACATTATGATAAAACACCTGACCGTCTTGTAACTGTATTCGCTGGTCAAGATAAAGAAGCAACACAACAAGCTAGAGATTATTTTGAAGGTTATGCACCATCAAGTCCATCGTTTGCATTAATCAAAGATGGCAAAATTGCCCAAATGGTAGAACGTCACCAAATTGAAGGTCATGACGTTATGGATGTCATCACACAATTACAAAACACATTCGACACTTATTGTGACGAAAAATAGAGGGACTAACACATGACACGTTTAAATCCATACCGCATCGGATTTAGAACGATAAAGACTGCAATTGGCATGGCGTTAGGTATTATTATCGCAAAATTAATCGGCTTAGATAATTTTGCATCTAGTGCCATTTTAGTAGTTCTTTGTATTAAACATACAAAGGTGCATTCACTACAAGCAATTGTATCTCGTTTTGTATCTTGTCTTATGATACTAGCACTTGGTTCTATTGTTTTTAATTTATTAGGACAAAATGCAATTGTATTAGGTATCATTGTACTGCTTTTTATTCCTTTAACTGTTGTATTTAAAGTTCAAGAAGGTGTTGTTACAAGTTGTGTTATCTTACTTCATGTTTTCAATGCTAAAACGATTGATATGGATTTATTTTTCAATGAAGTTATCTTATTAATTGTTGGTCTGGGCATCGCATTCTTAATGAACGTTATTATGCCAAGTTTAGATAGTAATTTAAAACAATATAAACAACAAATTGAAAATCAATTCACTGATATTTTTCAAATGTTCAGTAAGGCTTGTAAAAACCCAAATCCAAGCTTAGATATCTCCTTTGAGAAGTTAAAAACTACGATTCGCAAAGCAAAATCAATCGCATTTAGAGATGTTAAGAATCATTATGTTAGGAATGAAAATTCTTATTATCATTATTTTGATATGCGGGAAGAACAATTAGAACTATTACGAAGAATGGCTCTAATCCTTCAAAATATTGAAATAAACGATTGCTTATTATCCAAAATATCTAATTTATTTGCTGAAGTAGGAACAAATGTAAATAGTAATGATTATACTGCGTTAAGATTACATTCGTTATATGAAATTCGAATAGAGTTAAATGAATTAGACTTACCTACATCACATGAAGCTTTTCGAACACGTGCAAACTTATTACAACTTTTAAATGAACTTGAATCATATTTATTACTAAAATCACAATTTGGATCATTGAGATTACATAATGACCCTAAAATTGCAACATCCTAAATATGAAAGCCATACAAAATCCTTATAATTTCAAGGATTTTGTATGGCTTTATTCATTTTTTAACTGAACTCATCAACTATACAAATATTAGTGATTCATCACTTCAAATAATAAAATAACGTTTAATTAACATTTATACTTTCAAAAACCATTGTGATTAATTCACTAATGGAACGACACTTGTCAATACCAATGCAAGTATAATAGCTACTAACATGACTACAATAATGACTTTTAGAACTTTGTTGTTACTCAAAGATGATTCCTCCAAATCTCGAATATGGAATTAAAGCATAGATAAAATACACTGTATCTATCAATATAAATCAATTACAACATATTCAGTTTCAAACTACTTTATAATATTATAATATCATACGAACCCTCTAGAATTGAAACATATTAGTTTTGCTTACGTACGCATTTCGTTACACTAAAATGTATGGCATATAAATAATGGAATGGGGATTTTCGAATGATAAACAAACAACGACTCTTAAATACTTTTTTGGAATTAGTGCAAATTAATTCTGAGAGTGGATATGAAATGGAAATTCAACAGTTACTCAAAGCTAAATTTGAAAAATTGGGATTAAAGGTAGTTGAAGATAATGCAGGAGAAAATGAAAATTTGGGAGCAAATAATTTAATTTGCACATTAAAGGCTACGACAAATGATGAAAATATAGATAATATCTATTTCACAAGTCATATGGATACAGTTGTGCCTGGTGTTAATGTAAAACCGATAGTAAAAGATGATGGTTATATCTATTCAGATGGAACTACAATTTTAGGTGCTGATGATAAAGCTGGATTAGCGACTATTTTAGAATTAATTTACATATTAAATGAACAAGATACACCACATGGTAAGATTCAATTTGTGCTTACTGTTTCAGAAGAATCTGGTTTGGAAGGCGCAAAAGCATTGGATACATCTTTACTCGATGCTAAATATGGCTATGCTATCGATGCAAGTGTAGACGTGGGAACAACTGTTATTAATGCTCCCACGCAAAAGAAAATCAATACTACAATTCATGGTAAAAAGGCTCATGCGAGTGTACCTAATAAAGGTGTAAGTGCGATTAATATTGCTGCTAAAGCTATCAGTGCGATGAAATTAGGTCAGATAGACAAATATACAACAGCAAATATAGGCCGTTTTGAAGGCGGTTCAGCAACAAACATTGTTGCTGACAAAGTAACACTTATGGCTGAAGCACGATCACACTCAGACGAAAGTATAAACGCTCAGGTAGCTCATATGAAATCTGTTTTTGAAAAAACAGCTGAAAAATATGGTTGCTCTGCTACAGTTGAAATTATTAATAGTTACCCTGGCTTTAAAATTGCACAAGATGCCACAGTTACTAATGTAGCTAAAGCCAGTGCAGTTGCTTTAGGATTAACGCCGAATACAGTTATGGCTGGTGGGGGTTCTGATGGTAATATAATCAATCAATTAGGTATACCTACTGTCATATTAGGTGTAGGTTACGAGCACATCCATACAACTGAAGAACGTATGTCAATTGATGCTTTAAATCTATTAGCAGAACAGCTTATAAAAATAGTTGAAATAATTGCTCAAAAATCTGAAAACTGATTAAGTGAATATAAGTGATGCTTTATGATACAATATATGAGAAAACTTTAATAAGAGAGGTTAGTTAAATGACACAACAAATTGGTGTAGTAGGTTTAGCCGTAATGGGTAAAAACCTTGCTTGGAATATTGAATCACGAGGATATAGCGTTTCAGTTTTTAACCGTTCATCTTCTAAAACAGATGAAATGGTAACAGAATCTGAAGGTAAAAATATACATCCGACGTACTCTATAGAGGAATTTGTGAATTCTCTAGAAAAACCCCGTAAGATTTTATTAATGGTGAAGGCAGGACCAGCAACAGATGCAACAATCGATAGCTTATTACCATTACTAGATAATGATGATATTTTAATCGATGGTGGTAACACTAATTATCAAGATACAATCAGACGTAATAAAGCACTAGCTGAAAGTGGTGTTAACTTCATCGGAATGGGCGTTTCTGGTGGTGAAGTTGGCGCGCTTACTGGTCCTTCATTAATGCCTGGTGGACAACAAGAAGCATTTGATAAAGTAAGTGACATTGTAGAAGCAATCTCTGCTAAAGCTGAAGATGGCGCTGCATGTGTAGCTTATATTGGACCTAACGGTGCCGGTCACTACGTTAAAATGGTACACAATGGTATTGAATATGCAGATATGCAGTTAATTGCTGAAAGTTACGCAATGATGAAAGACTTACTTGGTATGTCTCATGAAGAAATTTCACAAACATTCAAAGACTGGAATGCTGGCGAACTTTCAAGTTACTTGATTGAAATCACTGGTGACATTTTCACTAAATTAGATGATGATGGTAATGGTCCATTAGTTGAAAAAATCATGGATACTGCTGGCCAAAAAGGTACAGGTAAATGGACTTCTATTAACGCTTTAGAATTAGGTATTCCATTAACAATTATTACTGAATCAGTATTTGCACGCTTTATATCTTCAATTAAAGAAGAACGTGTGAATGCTTCTAAACAATTAAATGGACCAAGTACTAAATTTGAAGGTAACAAAGAAGAATTCCTTGAAAAAATCCGTAAAGCACTATATATGAGTAAGATTTGTTCATACGCACAAGGCTTTGCTCAAATGAGAAAAGCTAGTGACGACAATGAATGGAATTTAAAACTTGGAGAGCTTGCTATGATTTGGCGTGAAGGTTGTATTATTCGTGCGCAATTCTTACAAAAAATTAAAGAAGCTTATGATAACGATACAGAATTACAAAATCTATTATTAGATCCATACTTCAAAGATATCGTAACAAACTATCAAGATGCATTACGTGATGTTGTAGCTACTGGTGTACAAAATGGTGTTCCAACACCAGGTTTCTCTGCAAGTATTAACTATTATGATAGCTATCGTTCAGAAAACTTACCAGCTAACTTAATTCAAGCTCAACGTGATTATTTTGGTGCACATACTTACGAACGTAAAGACCGTGAAGGCGTATTCCATACACAATGGATTGAAGACTAATAAATATTTTTATATAACATTTCAAAAGACGTGAAACTACTTCGCGTTTGAAACTACTAGCAAAGTCTTAGAACTTTACTAGTAGTTTTTTTATGCAAATTTTCAAGTCATAGCCATAATATGCTATAGATTACCAAATGAATGAGTTTCATTAAAAGAATATAAATAAACCATAGTCGCAACAAAAAACAGCAACTTTGTGCAATCGTTTGCACAAATACTTTGACATTCCCTTTATATTTACTTATCATTACAAATATAGTATTGAAAGCGCTTTAACTTTATACATTAGTAAAGGATGACTCAATTTGGTAACTATAAAAGATGTTGCACAAGCAGCAAATGTAGCACCATCGACAGTTTCACGCGTCATTAGTGGTAACAATCGTATAAGCGATACTACTAGAGTAAAAGTATTATCGGTGATGAAAGAATTAGGCTACCAACCAAATCATGCAGCACGAACATTAGTCACAAAACAATCTAAAACAATAGGTATCATTCAAAAAAGTGGGCGCAATGAAACAAGACAAAATCCATTTATCATAGATGTCCTCTCAGGTGTTTATAAAACTTGCAAAGCACATGGTTATGCAACAATATCAACCACAAGTGAGCAATATCAAAATATTGAATTAGAAGTGAAGCAGATGATTTCTTATCATGCCGTAGATGGGTTTATTTTATTATACTCAAGAGAAAACGATATGATAGAAAATTTACTATCACAATATAATATGCCATATGTTGTTGTAGGAAAGACTCTATCGAATCAACAAGTTATTCATATAGATAATGATAATGTTGAAGCATCGGAACAATTAACACGCTATCTCGTAAGTCTTGGGCATACTGATTTTTTATTTTTAGCTGAACGTGGAAATTATGAAGTTATTAAAGATCGAATTAAAGGATTTTCTAGTGTCCTTAAGCAATATGCACAAATCGGTCGTATCGAATATTTTGATATGAACTACCAAAGCATAAAATCATATTTTTATCATTTAATCCTACATAACGCATTACCTTCAGTCATTATTACATCAGATACAATGCTCAATCATATTGTGCTTAGTGTATTGTATGAATTACAACTTCATGTACCAACAGATCTACAAACAGCAACATTCAATGATTCTTACTTAACTGAATTTGCAGCACCACCACAAACTGTAGTCGATATTCATCCTGACTTATTAGGTGAAGCAGCAGGTGACTCAATCATTCAATTAATAAGTGATGAACATATTATCGATTTTAATAAAGTTATCCCAACAGATATTATTAAACGAGCCTCAACACAACAAATAAAAAAGGAGCAATCACATGAATAAGCAGTGGTGGAAAGAAGCAGTAGCGTATCAAGTTTATCCTCGAAGCTTTAACGATTCAAATAACGATGGTATTGGAGATTTACAAGGGGTTATTGAAAAGCTAGATTATATACAAGGTTTAGGCATCGACATCATCTGGTTAAGCCCAATGTATAAATCACCAAATGATGATAACGGTTATGATATTAGTGATTATCAAGATATAATGGACGAATTCGGAACAATGGCAGATTTCGATCAATTATTAGACGGTGTACACCAACGTGGAATGAAACTCATCTTAGATTTAGTAGTCAATCATACTTCGGATGAGCATCCATGGTTTATTGAATCTAAATCTAGTAAAGATAACCCAAAAAGAGACTGGTATATCTGGGGGGATCCAAAAATGGATGGATCTGAACCTAATAATTGGGAAAGTATTTTCAATGGTTCTACATGGGAATATGATAAAACAACTGATCAATATTATTTTCATTTATTTAGTAAAAAGCAACCTGATTTAAATTGGGAAAACAAAGACGTTAAAGCAGCTATCTTTAGGATGATGAACTGGTGGTTTGAAAAAGGTATTGACGGGTTTAGAGTGGATGCAATTACGCATATCAAGAAAACATTTGAAGCAGGCGATTTACCAGTTCCTGAAGGAAAAACGTACGCGCCTGCGTTTGACGTAGATATGAACCAACCTGGCATACATGATTGGTTACAAGAAATGAAGGACCAATCCCTAAGTAAATACGATATTATGACCGTGGGTGAAGCAAATGGTGTGAATCCTAATAATGCGGATGAGTGGGTTGGCGAAGACAAAGGTAAGTTTAATATGATTTTCCAATTTGAACACTTAGGTTTATGGAATACTGGCGATGTAAAATTTGATGTTAAAGCATATAAAAATGTATTAAATAGATGGCAAAAGAAACTTGAAAATGTAGGGTGGAATGCATTGTTCATAGAAAATCATGATCAACCTAGACGTGTGTCTACATGGGGTGATGATGAAAAGTTTTGGTATGAGTCAGCTACAAGTCATGCAGTTGTATATTTCTTACAACAGGGCACACCATTTATATATCAAGGTCAAGAAATCGGTATGACCAATTATCCATTTGAAAGTGTGGAAACATTTAATGATGTTGCTGTAGTTAATGAGTATAATATCGTTAAGGCACAGGGTGGCGATTTAACTGAACTGTTAAACAAACACAAAATGGAAAATAGAGATAATTCGCGTACACCAATGCAATGGACTAATACTACAAACGGTGGTTTTTCTGAACATGATCCTTGGTTCCCAGTTAATCCTAATTACACTGAGATCAATGTATCGTCACAGCAGCAAGATTCAAATTCAATATTGAGTTTTTACAAATCTCTTATACAACTAAAAAAATCACATGATGTTTTTACGTATGGTACTTTTAATCTGATAGACGCTGAAAACGAACGCACATTTGCTTATATTAGAGAATTAGAAGGTAAACGTGTACTTGTAGCAGGAAACTTAACTGATAAGACTGCAACTTTGAAATTCAATGAAAATATAAATGAAAATAGTATTCACCTCCATAATTACAAAGATAATAAATTAAATTTAAATGCATTACGTCCATTTGAAGCTTTTGTAATAGCTTTATAAAAAGTTAGTTTATTTAAATTAAAAAAAACACCTCTAATGATATTTGAATTATTTTGAATTCAAATTATGTCGGAGGTGTTTTTATAATTCGTTGTCATGATATTGTTCTTGATCTACAGGCATCCATAGCTGAACTTTAGTGACAGCATCATCAAAAGATAATTCTAAAGGATAAACTTCCACATACAGGCTGTTATGTTCATATGGTAAGGTCATTTGAAGGCTTGTTTCGATATAATACCAAGCTTCGTTTATGACATAGTCTAAATCACCTTGTAAGTTAAATTTAGCATATTGTCTTTCTGGTAGGAAACGACTTTCTAAGTGTGCAGGATATCTTTCACTTGGCACACCCACAAATATTTCCATACCTTGATCTAACGGACAATTGACTACAAATAACTCATGTGGACTTACATCATTATAACGTTGGAGCTCTTTTATTTTTCCATCGACTAATAAATCTTCTAAAAAGTCAGGTACTTTATATGGATTTTCTAATTCATCTGCATCTAAAAATTGATTATAACCCACTAATGACAGTCCTTGCGTATCTTCTAATCTGTAATTATAAGGTGCAGTTTCTGTTGTTGTCAGTTTAATATAAAGTCTTGGCTGCATTTTGAGTTCATCCCGTTTGGTATTCACTTGGATGGGTGAGACCCCATGAAAATCACTAAAGTCATTTGCGAACGCATTTGTATCACTATAATTATATTTTTTAGCAACATCCATTAAACGACTTGAACCATTAATAATCTCTTTTGCTGCTAACGTCATTCTACGTGATCTCGAATATTCGCTCGGAGATTGACCAACGATCATTTTAAATGATTGATCAAGATGATAAGGTGAAAGACCAACGTAATCACTGAGTTCTTGCAAATGAAAAGGCTCTAGCAAATGATCTTCTATATAAACAATTGCCTGTTGTATTTGCTTGATAACGTCCAAAACTTTCACTCCTAATTTTCAAATGACTCATTCGCCATCATTGCTTTTAAATTTATTATTGGAAACCTTTAGCATCGTTTACCTAATTAATTATATTCTACATCATTTTACTTATACTTACATCTCAAAAATATTAAATAGAGTAATATGTAAATAAGCAAACTAGTAGGCTTCTGTAATTTGTTCAATAGCTTAAATCATAACACAAAAAAAGGTTAAGAAAAAAGCAACAACACCAGTGATTTTTTACACTAGTGTTGTTGCCTCATGTTATAGAAAGATAAACAGATTAATGAATATCGTCCCACCAATGGAAACCATCTCTACTTAAGAGTAATTCGCTTTCTAATGGACCATTTGATCCCGCTTCATAGTTAGGGAATTCCGGTTCATTTTGGTCCCATTCTTCTTGTATTGCATCTACAAATTTCCAAGTGGATTTTAACTCTTCCCAATGGGTAAAGTTAGTAGCATCACCATTTAGACAATCAAATAGTAAATTTTCGTAAGCATCGACAGTATTCATTTTATCTTGTGCGCTCATTGCATAAGATAATTGAACAGGTTCTGTTTCAATACCTTGAACATTTTTCTTCGCGTTTAAATGTAATGATACACCTTCATTAGGTTGGATGTTGATGACAAGTAAATTTGAATCTAATTTTTTATCTGTTTCATAATATAAATTCATAGGCACTTCTTTAAACTCAACAACAACTTGAATCGATTTACTCTTCATACGTTTACCTGTTCTAATATAAAATGGCACGCCCGCCCATCTAAAGTTATCGACAGTTAATTTACCTGAAACGAAAGTAGGGGTTGTTGAATCTTCAGCAACTCGGTCTTCATCTCTGTATCGTCTTACTTTTTGTCCATCAATTGTACCTTCGTCATATTGTCCACGAACAAAGTTTTGACGGACTTCTTCTGATTCTAATTTACGTAATGATTTGAGCGCTTTAACTTTTTCAGCTCGTATATCTTCACTGTGCAAACTAATTGGTGCTTCCATTGCTAATAACGCAACCATTTGTAACATATGGTTTTGGACCATATCTTTTAAAGCACCACTTGATTCATAGTAACCACCTCTATCTTCAACACCTAATACTTCTGAAGATGTTACTTGAATGTTAGAAATGTATTTGTTGTTCCATAATGGTTCGAACATTGCATTAGCGAAACGAAGTACTTCTATATTTTGTACCATGTCTTTACCTAAGTAATGATCAATACGATAAATCTCTTCTTCTTTAAATGAACGACGTAATTGTTCATTAAGTTGTTCTGCTGACTCTAAATCAGTACCGAATGGTTTTTCTATAACTAAACGTTTGAAACCAGTAGTCTCGGTTAATCCAGATGATTTCAAATAATCAGAAATCACACCAAAGAAATTAGGAGCCATAGCTAGGTAGAATAATCTATTACCTTGAAGTTGGAATTCAGTATCTAATTTATTACTCACTTCTAGTAGTGATTGATAACTTGCTTCATCACTCACATCATGTTTGTGATAGAATACATGTTCCATAAATTTATCAAGATGTTTTGTATCTTTAACATGTTCTTGAATTGATGATTTCACTTGACTACGGAAATCATCATTTGTTAAGTCTCTTCTACCTATCCCGATGATTGCAACTTGTTCATTTAAGTTTTCTTGTTGATACAAATGGAATAATGATGGAAATAATTTTCTGTGACTAAGATCACCAGTTGCTCCAAAAATTGTTATTAAGCATGGAATATCTTTGTTTCTAGTATTCAAGATCAAAACCTCAATTCTTTTTATAAATCTCTATTTATTATAGACCAATATTCAGTATTGTTCATACAAATTTGCTCGGAAGTATTTAATTTTAATATATTTTTTATTCTTTTATGTGATAAAATGTGAACAAGAAGAGGAGGCATATGCATGGAAATCACATTTTTTGGCACGAGTGCAGGTCTACCAACCAAAGAAAGAAACACCCAAGCAATTGCATTAAATTTAGAACCTTACTCAAATAATATTTGGTTATTTGATGTGGGCGAAGGGACGCAACATCAAATATTGCATCATTCAATCAAATTGGGTAAAGTTGATCATATTTTCATTACGCATATGCATGGGGACCATATATTTGGTTTGCCCGGACTATTAACGAGTCGTTCATTTCAAGGTGGAGAAGGTAAGCCACTCACAGTAGTTGGACCAAAGGGTATTCAACAATTTATAGAGACAGCATTACAATTATCCGAATCCAGATTAAATTATCCAATCACATACATAGAAATTGAAGATCAATTAAACTATCATCACGATGGGTTTAATGTGAGTGCACATCTATTAAATCATGGCATTACATCTTATGGCTATCGAATTGAAGCGCCTTATACACCGGGTAAAATTGATGTTCAAGCTTTAAAGGAAATTGGTTTGGAACCTGGGCCTAAGTATCAAGATATTAAAATTAATGAAACTTTTGAACATAATGGGTTAATTTATGATTCTAATCAATTTAAAGGCGATGCTGTTAAAGGTCCTGTTATCGCTATATTTGGCGACACGATGCCTTGTAAAAATGAATTGTTAATAGCTCAAGATGCAACAGTAATGGTACATGAAAGTACTTATATAGAAGGCGATAAAATGTTAGCAAACAATTATCACCACAGTCATATTGACGATGTGTTTGAGTTAATTGATGAAGCTCAAGTTGAATATAGTTTAATTACACACATAAGTAATCGCTATACAAAAGAAGAAGTGGAAACGATTAGTCAATCATTAAAGTCTCGAGACACAACCCCACCATTCATGTTTGTTAATGATTTTGATTCATGGTCATTTTAGTTACAGCTAATCCAAAATAGTAATGTAGATATATAACGAAAGCGTAAGTTCTTAATTTAGGAACTTGCGCTTTCAATCTGTCAACAATATCTTTAATTTAGGTAGATTATATGTTCCTTCATATTTTGTTCACGCTTTCTGCGGCAAAATTCGCAACATAAAAGGTTAAAATATTGTGAAATTAAAATAACATCAATTCATTAGCAAAATGCAATGAATTGATGTTATTTTTTATAGTTATAAGTGAGTTAAAATAGCATTGATATCTAACTTTAATTTAACTAATCGTCGTCTCGACTTGATAATTCAATACTTCTATTAACAGCAGCACGTAAACAATCTTCGAATATGCCCTCGATATCATGCTCTGATAAAGCATTTAATCCCGCTTGGGTAGTGCCACCTTTAGAAGTTATATTTTTTCTCAATTGCTCCATACTCAATTCAGATCGTTCAATCATTTTACTTGTGCCTATAATTAAATTACGGATAGATTCTTCGACTTGCGATTTCTCTAAACCTAGTTGCGTGCCTGCTGTCACATATTGTTCGAATACATGATATAAAAAAGCTGGACCGCTTCCTGTAATTGCAGTAACTTGATGCAAGTTATCTTCAGAAACTTCTATTGCTGAACCAAATGCATTGATTAAATCATCAACTTCTTCTTTAGATTTTGGTCCAAAATTATTAGAAAAACTGATGCCCGTTACAGAATGACCTACATGGGCATTTGTATTTGGCATAATACGAGCAATTGGATTATCAGCACCAATTTTTTCGCGAATATAGCTTATTGGTAAACCAGCCATAATAGAAATGAATTTATTATTTTCTGTTACGTTAGGTCTAATACGCTCAGATAATACATCAAAATCATAAGGTTTTGTACCTAAAAATACATAATCAGCATCTTTTAATAATGCTTCATCATCATAACTATAATTCACACCTAATTTTTCTGCATAATCTTTAAGTGCAACTTCGTTAGAACGATTTGTTAAATAAATATTGTTAGAATCAATCACTTTTGAATTAACGATACCTGTAAAAATGGCATGAGCCATGTTACCAGCACCATAAAATACTAGTTTCATGTGAATATTTCACTTCCTCTTAGTTTTTATGTTTCTATACTAACATAGATTTATAATATAACTAATATTTATATTATATACATGACATATCATAACCATTTCAATTATACTAACTGTACATTGACAAAGGGTAGTGATAATTATGATTGGCAAACATTATATTTTAACTGGAGGAACGAGTGGTTTAGGTAAAGCAATATTAAAGATACTATTAAAGAAACGGGTGTTTGTGACAGTAATCGTACGTAACCCACAAAAATTAGATGATATTATAGCGCAGTATGGTACAGAACATTTGTCTATCATACAATGCGATTTACAATCACAAGCTCAAATTCTAAAGCTTAAACATCATTTTCAAGACCAATCAATCGATGGTTTAATTTATTCATCTGGGTTAGGTTATTTTAAATCAATAGAGCAACATAGTATTGATGAAATGTTAGAAACATATACTTTAAATATAATGAACTTCAATATACTTTTGACTACAATACAACCATTTCTAAGTACTCATCCATCTATCGTGGGTATTGGCAGCCAGTCTGCTTTTTTAACACAAGCTTATGCTGCACATTACGGGGCAAGCAAATCTGCTTTTAACCAAGTCTTGAATGCACTTCGCATTGAAAGACCTAACTATCATGTCCTAACTGTAAATACTGGCCCCATTGCTACACCATTTCATGAAAAAGCAGATCCATCGTTAGCATTTGCACAAAAATATAAAAGTATTATGTTAGATTCAGATAAATTAGCACAGCAAGTCGTAAAAGGGATGCTTACGAACAAAACAGAAATCAATGAACCTAAATGGATGCATTTTATGTTAAAGATTTATCAACTTGCACCACGTTTTATTGAAAAACATTTCACGATATTTTTTAAAAACAAAGCTTAATTACTACTATTATCTTTATCTTTTATTAAAATTAAATTGCAATATAAAAAAGAGTTAGTTGAACTTAAATGGTAATAGATGATGCACATGACATCTACTTTCATAAGTACCAAACTAACTCTTTATTTAATGGTATGATTTATTATTTTACATGTTGTGTATATTCAAGATTCTTTACACGATTACGTGCCGCTTTTAGTTTCTCTAAACTAATTTCTTTTGATAATTCGTAATTCTTCACATTTTCATCTAATTGGTCAACACTGCTAGCACCCATAATTATAGAACCTAGAGCATCATGTGACGTGAGATAGTTAAATGTTAAACCAGTTAAATTATTTTCAATTTCTTTAATAGAGGCTATCGTTTCACCTAATTCTTGGTAAGTATACTCAAATATACCTTCTGCAAATTTAGAATCTAACGCTTGATTACTATTAGTAGTTAACAAGCCTTTGAAAACAGGCCCACGCGCAAGTACTTTAACATTTTTAGCATGCACATCATCTAATAATACTTCTAGTCTATTATCAATTAAGTTAAATTGCGACATTAATGTTTCGATATCGCTGTGTTTTAAATAATAATCAATGACATTAGGTCGAATTGAAGATATACCATACGCACGAACAATGCCTTCTTTTTTTAATTCATCAAATGCGCTAATTGTTTCATCTAATGGATCCTCAATCGTGCCGCCATGTAATTGATATAAATCTAAGTGATTTAATCCTAGTCTTTGTAAGGAGTCTTTTACAGCAGCTTTGATATGTTTTTTAGAAGGATCCCAAAATGAAGTGCCGTCATCAGCTAAATGATTACCTACTTTTGTACCAATAACAATATCGTCTCGATTTTGATATTTTTTCAAGGCTTTTCCTACAATATCTTCGTTTACACCTTTATCATAAATATCAGCCGTGTCAAAATAGGTGATGCCTTGTTCAATGGCACGCTCTATAATAGGTTCTGCTTTTTCATAATCAGTACCTAAACTCATACAGCCTAAACCTAATTCTGAGACTTCAATACCACTTTTTAAAATATTTTTTTGCATGTCGTTTCTCCTTTCGATACACTTGATGATAGGGCATAGACGTGACAACGTAAGTCGTTATGAATTACTTTTATGCGTTGCGTAAACTTTAGATATAAATAAAATAGTGTCACTTAGATTTTAATAAATATTGCTTTTATCACTTTGGCTATTCCCTGAAACACTATCGTGTTAATCTTAACAATAACCTAATTCAAATAAAAGGAACGTGATTATAATGAAACTATTCGAGAAAACATTACATAAAGAGTCCATTTACAAAGGCGCAATTATTGATTTAGAAGTCCATGATATAGAATTACCCGATGGTCAAACGTCAAAACGTGAATTGGTCTTCCATAACGGGGCAGTTGCCGTATGCGCAATCAATCTAGATAACCAAGTTATTCTCGTCAGACAGTTTCGCAAACCAGCAGAAAAAACATTATTAGAAATACCAGCTGGAAAATTAGAGATAAATGAAGAAAGAGAGTCAGCAGCAAAAAGAGAATTAGAAGAAGAAACAGGCTATATCGCTGAAGATTTAGAATTGATTACTGAAATGTATGGGTCTCCAGGCTTCTCTAATGAAAAAATTTCTATTTATCTTGCCAAAGACCTTAAAATAGGTGAAATGAATTTAGATGATGATGAATTTATTGAAATCGAAACTTATGATATTGAAGAAATAACATCTATGCTCCAAAACCAAGAAATTGAAGATGCTAAAACGATTATTGCTTTACAATATCTATTACTTAATTATAATCATTCCAAATAACACGCCTACACACTTGCGTATTTTATCAATTATTGGTATTTTATATATATAAATCATTATGTAAATTGAAATGATTATAATTATTAGTAGGGGAGTGAGGCTTCCGTGGAAGAACGATTAAATCGCGTGAAGCAACAATTACAACAATCATCTTATAAATTAACTCCGCAGCGCGAAGCAACGTTAAGAGTTTTAATTGAAAATGAGAAAGATCATTTAAGTGCTGAAGACGTTTATTTAAAAGTTAAAGATAAAGCACCTGAAATAGGACTTGCGACTGTTTATCGTACGCTAGAATTATTAGCAGAATTGAAAGTTGTCGATAAAATTAATTTTGGTGATGGTGTTGCCCGTTTTGATTTACGTAAAGAAGGCGCTAAGCATTTCCACCATCACCTTGTTTGTATGGAATGCGGTAAAGTAGAGGAAATCGAAGAAGATCTATTGCCTCAAGTGGAAGAAAAAGTAGAGCAAGATTTTAACTTTAGAATTTCAGACCATCGCTTAACATTCCATGGTGTATGCTCGGATTGCCAAGCTCAAGGTAAATAAGCTCAACATCATACACTATTTTATAAATAGAGGTGGTACCATTGGATACTATAATTGAAGAATATTTGAAATTTATCCAACTAGAAAAAGGGTTGAGTTCGAATACAATTGGCGCTTATAGAAGAGATTTAAAAAAATACGCCACATTTTTAGAAGAACAAAAAATAGGTCATATAGACTTTGTAGATAGACAACTCATCCATCAATGTCTTGGTTATTTACACGATGAAGGTGCTTCCGCAAAATCATTGGCACGTTTCATATCTACAGTACGCAGTTTTCATCAATTCGCATTACGAGAGAAATATGCTGCAAAAGATCCGACTGTATTAATCGAAACACCAAAATATGATAGAAAATTACCGGATGTCTTAGAAATAGATGAAGTACTTGCTTTGCTTGAGACTCCGAACTTATCAAAAATTAACGGCTATAGAGATCGTACGATGTTAGAACTATTATATGCTACAGGTATGCGCGTTTCTGAACTTATACACATTGAGCTAGAAGATGTCAATTTAATCATGGGCTTCGTCAAAGTGTTTGGTAAAGGGAACAAAGAACGCATTATCCCATTAGGTGACGCTGTAATAGAATATTTAAATACATATTTAGATACAACACGCCCTCAATTATTGAAGCGTACTGTGACAAATGTGTTATTTTTAAATATGCATGGCAAACCTTTATCAAGACAAGCTATTTGGAAGATGATTAAACAGAATGGTGTAAAAGCGAACATCAATAAGACTTTGACGCCACATACATTAAGACATTCGTTTGCTACACATTTACTTGAAAATGGTGCTGATTTACGTGCTGTACAAGAAATGTTAGGTCATTCTGATATTTCGACGACACAACTTTACACACATGTCTCAAAATCACAAATTCGTAAAATGTATAATGAATTTCATCCACGTGCATAAACACAAACCAGTTTATTCGTTGAATAGCTAGCTTGTGTTTTTTTGTTTGCGCTGTCATTTTATTATGAATTGTTTTATTCATTTAACTTAAGCTAATTATTTCTTAGCACGGCGTATATCGAGTGCTTGTTGTCGCGCTTTGTCAACTTCTGAACGATCTCTTTCTAAGTGATGATTTACAATATAACTATCTTCTATCATATGTGGTGTTCTGACAAAATCAGGATATTTTTTGAAAATGTCATATTCCATCTCTTTTGTTATTGGTAATTGAATTGGCACAAATTGATTAGCATTACCCACAGACTGAATTAATTCTATAATAATTTTTTTATATTCATCTGTATAGATACCTAAATCGATGGATTGTTCACTTTTTTCTATAACGTTTAACGCTTTTTTAAAAGATCGTAAAGCGCCAACATGATTATGTCTGCGATAATGATAGCAGCCTGTTGCTAACAAAATCAAACTTACAATCGCATCGTCCTTACTAAATTGTGGGTTTTCTTTCCAAGCTTCTTCTAAAATGTCGTGACACAAAAAGTAATGCTGATTCGTATGAAATTGATAATAAAAATCTTGTAATGCATTTTCCATAATTAAAACCGCTCCAAATTTAAATGTTTTCATTAAACATGCTATAATATTTTAGTGAAATACGCACTTAACTTGCTATATGAGGTAGATAATATGTACGAAGTAAAACTAGATGCTTTTAATGGACCCTTAGATTTATTATTGCATCTCATTCAAAAAATTGAAATTGATATTTATGATATTCCCATGAAAGAATTAACAGAACAATATATGCAATATATACATGCGATGAATCAATTAGAGATTAATGTTGCTAGTGAATATTTGGTTATGGCATCTGAACTGCTTATGATTAAAAGTAAAATGCTGTTACCTCAATCAGAAGAAGTCGACGAATTAGAAGAAGATCCACGTGAAGATTTAGTGGGACGATTAATTGAATATCAAAATTATAAAGAATATACTGAGATTTTAAATGAAAAGAAATCTGAACGTGCTTATTATTTTTCAAAGCACCCAACCGACTTAACACACCTAGAATCTAATGAAACTTGGGATTCAAATAATACAATTGATTTAACAGAATTAATCATCGCTTATCAAAAAGTTAAAAATCGCGTTGAATTCAACACGCCTAAAACTGTAGATATCCGTAAAGAAACATTTACGATTCAACAAGCAACTTCTCAAGTTAATGCGCGTTTACAACAACATGATTCGTTTAATTTTTTCAGTTTGTTTAATTTTACAGAACCTGTTGAAATGGTAGTCACACATTTTCTAGCAATACTTGAAATGTCTAAATCAGGCATTGTAAATATAGAACAACTCAAAAATTTCGACGATATCAATATTATAAGAGGGGTAAACTATGGCATTGAACGATAAAGGTATACTAGAAGCATTACTTTATACAGCAGGTGACGAAGGTTTAGATGAAAAACAATTACTCGAAATTTTAGAGATTGACCAAACACAATTGTCGTTACTTGTTTCTGAATACACATCAGATGGCTTAGAAATTCAACACTTTGGTCAAACTTATGTACTTACGACAAAAAAAGATGCAGCAAATTATATTGAAAAGTTAATAGAACAAAAATCAAAAATGAAATTATCTCAGGCGGCAATGGAATCATTATCTATTATAGCCTACAATCAACCTTTATCACGAAGCGATATCGAGATGATTAGAGGTATAAATTCTGACGGCGCTGTTAAAACCTTAATTGCTCGAGGGCTAATAGAAGCTAAAGACGAAGCGGATTCCAGAAGTCAACAATTATATACCACTGAACTATTTTTAAACGTATTTGGCATTGAACATTTAGATGATTTACCAACCACTGATGAGGAAGATGAAGAAATAGAAGCTTTCTTCAGTAATTTAGTAAATCAAAAAGGAGAAAATAATGAATAAAGAGACAGAAAGATTACAAAAACGAATTGCAAACAGCGGTCACACGTCACGTAGAAAAGCAGAAACATTAATTACAGAGGGCAAAGTTTTAGTCAATGGCTCAGTTGTAACAGAGTTAGGTACAAAAGTTAAACCTTCGGATACGATTGAAGTTGAGGGTATTAAATTAGAACAACAAGACAAACTATATATTTTATTTTATAAACCAGCACAAGTTATCACTAGTGTATCTGACGATAGAGGTAGAAAAGTGGTTACAGATTACTTTAAACAAATTAAAACAAGAATTTATCCAGTGGGTCGTTTAGACTATGATACGTCAGGTTTACTTTTATTAACTAACGACGGCGAATTCACTAATTTAATGACACATCCGAGTTATAAAATTAAGAAAAAATATGTTGTTAAATTAAAAGGCTATTTAATGCGTGAAGAAGTTAAAGCTTTAGAATATGGTGTCGAACTAGAAGATGGTCATACACAACCAGCTACTGTAAAAGTAAAGAACCAAGATAAAGATAAAAATTCAACGCTTGTTGAAATTACAATTACAGAAGGACGCAATCGACAAGTCCGCCGCATGTTTGAACACTTTGGTCACGAAGTTACAAAATTACAACGTATTGAAGTTGGGCCGCTTAACCTTAAAGGGCTTAACGCAGGTGAGGGCAGGGTCTTAACCCCTCACGAAGTAAAAGTGATGCGCCAACTTGCAGAACATGGTAAATAATTGTTATTACGTTTAGCATGATTTAAATCATGAGAAAAGTTTCACAAGCTTTTTCTTCGTAGTCACTTTTCCTGCTAAACGTATGATATAATGTGATTAAATTGAAAGTTAGCAGTGTGGGAGGTACATATGTATGTCAAATGAAATACTTATCGTAGATGATGAAGATCGAATCAGAAGATTATTAAAATTATACCTTGAAAGAGAATCTTTTGAGATACATGAAGCAAGTGATGGTAATGAAGCGTATAAAATGGCGATGGAACATGATTATTCATGTATATTATTAGATCTTATGCTTCCAGAGATGGATGGCATCACTGTAGCTTCACGACTCAGAGAACACAAAGAAACACCAATTATTATGTTAACTGCTAAAGGTGAAGAAACAAATAGGGTAGAAGGATTCGAATCTGGTGCAGACGATTATATCGTGAAACCATTTTCACCTCGTGAAGTGGTATTACGTGTCAAAGCGTTGTTAAGACGTACACAAGTGGCGCATACAGAACAAAGTGAACCTCATGCGCGTGATTTAATTGAATTCAATCATCTTGTCATTGACAACGACGCACACAGAGTATTAGCAGATGATAATCAAGTTAATTTAACACCAAAAGAATATGAATTATTAATATTTCTAGCTAAAACACCTAACAAAGTCTTTGATCGTGAACAGCTTCTAAAAGAAGTATGGCATTATGAATTCTACGGTGACTTGCGTACTGTAGATACTCACGTTAAACGTTTAAGAGAAAAGTTAAATCGAGTATCTGATGCAGCAGCTCAAATGATTCAAACTGTTTGGGGCGTCGGTTATAAATTCGAGGTTAAATCTAATGATGAATCGGCTAAATAACGTAGTAATAAAACTGTGGTTAACTATTATTTTAATAGTAACGACAGTTTTAATTTTACTTAGTGCTGCATTAATAACATTTATTCAGTCCTATTTCACGCAAGAAACCGAAGATTCATTACTCAAAGATGCGCAGCGTATCAGTCAATTGGTGGAAAGTGCAGATGACAAAGTTACAGCTATTGAGTATAGTCGTAAATTGATAGAAAACCCAGACGGACTTATTATTATGAATGATAAACATATGGTGAGCCAACATAAAGATAAAATCAAAGACAAGATGTTCAAAGAAATTAAAAACAATAAAGATTATAATCAAGTGTTTGATAAAGGAAAACAAATTTCAGAACACGTTACTGTCAAAATTAATGGGCAACAGCGAACTTATGTGTTAATTGGTTATCCTTCTAAAAATTTAACTGAACAAGATAATAATCAAAATAATAGCTACAGTGGCGTATTTATTTATCAAGATTTAAAAACAATTGAAGAAACCAATAATGTTATTACTGTTATAATCTTAATTATCGCTATTATCTTCTTAGCTATAACTACTGTTTTTGCCTTTTTCTTATCATCTCGTATAACAAAACCGTTACGAAATTTACGAACACAAGCCTTGAAAGTTTCAAAAGGGGATTATGCTCAAGTCGTACCCGTCAATACGCGTGATGAAATTGGTGAATTATCTCGTACATTTAATACGATGAGCTCTGAAATCCAACAACATATAGATGCCTTGTCATCTTCTAAAAATATTCGTGATAGTTTAATCAATTCTATGATTGAAGGTGTATTGGGTTATAATGACAAAAAAGAAATTATTATTTCTAATACAATGGCTCAAAACACACTTCAAATACTTGATGAACCTGAACTGAAAAAGCTTGATAAACAAAATGAACGTACTTTCAAAAATAAGCAAACACAATTTGAAGAATATGAAATAAATACACGTTATTTAGTAATAATAACGAGTTATATTGATCAAATTCAACCAGATGGTCGTAGTGGTATCGTAGCTATCATTCGTGATATGACAAACGAACATAACATAGACCAAATGAAAAAAGATTTTATTGCTAACGTTTCTCATGAATTACGTACTCCTATTTCATTGTTACAAGGTTATACTGAGTCTATTGTGGATGGAATTGTTACAGAGCCCGATGAAATACATGAATCACTATCTATTGTACTGGATGAAACAAAACGCTTAAATCGACTCGTAAATGAGCTTCTCAGTGTTGCACGTATGGATGCTGAGGGTCTAACAGTAGAAAAATCTGTGCAGCCTATTGATACATTACTAAATAAAATGCAACAAAAATATCAAAGTCATGCAGAGAGCTTAGGTTTAAGCATCAATTTAAATCCAAATACGCATGAACAGCTATGGTACTATGACTTAGATCGAATTGAACAAGTCTTAACTAATTTGATTGACAATGCGACAAGGTATACCGAACCAGGAGATGCCATCACTATTAGTTACGGAGAGTCAAAGACAGAAAATATATTATATATTACAGACACAGGTTCTGGTATTGCACCAGAGCATCTACAACAAGTGTTCGAACGGTTTTATAAAGTTGATTCCTCTCGTAAACGTGGCAAACAGGGTACAGGCCTAGGTTTATTTATATGTCGCATGATTGTAGACGAACACGGTGGTAATATTGGTGTTAAAAGTAAACTAGGCAAGGGAACAACCTTTATTATCAAATTACCAAAGTTAGCAAATAATGAAACATTATAGGTAACACTTGTGTGTTACTACTTCAACTAAACTCATCAAATATTAATATAAAGACTTATGGATTTACTGAAAGGTGTATATTTTTAATGATTCAGAGGCTTTTAACCTCTTTTCAGCATATTTAGAGCAATTGTATTGTTTTTACCTGAGTAATAAGCTATGATATATTTATAAAATTTAAGATATTCATCTTCGGGGTAGGGTGCAATTCCCAACCGGCAGTAATCAAAGCCTGCGACCCATTTATTTTCATTTAAATAAATGGCTGATCTAGTGAAAATCTAGAGCCGACAGTAAAGTCTGGATGGGAGAAGATGGAGGGTTATTTGTTGTGCTGTTAGATCCTCCTATTCGATGAAAGATGAATGGAAGGAGATAATTTAATATGCAACAACAAACAAAACAACTTATTACGATAAGCATGTTAAGTGCGGTTTCTTTTATATTGATGTTTATAAAATTTCCAATACCATTTTTACCGCCTTATTTAACTTTAGACTTTAGTGATGTCCCTGCATTATTAGCTACATTCACGCTCGGTCCAATTGCTGGTATCATTGTAGAATTCATCAAAAATTTATTGAACTTTTTATTCAATCTTGGAGATCCAGTTGGTCCAGTTGCTAACTTTTTAGCAGCATCTAGTTTTTTAGTAACAGCTTATTATGTCACTAAAAACAAATATAACCTTAAATCACAAATCATAGGTCTTACTGTAGCAACAATAGTGATGACAATTATTTTAAGTATCTTAAACTACTTTGTGTTGTTACCTTTATATGGCATGATTATGAATTTATCTAATGTTGTAGAAAACGTTAAAATTGTCATTGTATCTGGCGTTATTCCATTCAACATTATTAAAGGCGCTATTATTTCTATAGTATTCATTATTTTATTTAAACGTTTAAAAAATGTACTACCAAAATAAATTTTAAAATACCTGAGGGATTAACACTCAGATAAATATAAAAACAGGGCGATTTCTATTGAAACAATACAGAAATCACCCTGTTTTTATATTTTAATTAACTAATATCTTAGGCATAAAAATTAGCATGTTCCATGCAATGTGAACACGCTAACCTTAAACGTGCCCATTAGCAATTATAGTTAGTAATCAATCTATCTAGGCAAACGCTTATTATATATTATTAAGTATAAACCTCATACTTATTTGTATGGAACCAAACTTGCTTTTATTCAAACTTTAATGCGTCTCCATCAAATGATTCTTCTTCAATTTTAATTGAATCAGTAGGGCAACCATCTAACGCATCTTCCATATCCTCATATAATTCTTCCGGTACCTCTGCTGTACCTTTGTTGTCATCTAGTATCACGTAAGCAATACCTTCATCATCATAGTCATATATATCAGGGGCAGCGGCACCACAAGCACCACATGCAATGCATGTATCCATATCAACGATTGTATATTTAGCCAATTTCTTCGCCTCCTTTGACAAAAATGCTACACTAATAGCACAATTATTATTGTAGTCACTGTTTTAAGATTTTTCAAATGTTTTCGTTTTATAGAATGAGGGAGTAAACATGTATAATATAATCCAATTTGCACAAACACATGCACACAATTACAAAACTGAAAAAAGTATATTTAATATTATCACAGGGAAAAAGTCACATCAAACCTTTTTTGACGCCTGTAGTCAACAACTCTTGTCATTATATCACAGCATGCCTAACTTGAAATATCAGTCCTTTGAGCGATATTTCAATCAATTGAATAATCCAAATAATAACTATCAAAATATCGCTAATCATCCCCGACATACATTCGATAGTTTAACCAACACATTTAAAGCCATACAATTATTAACTCAGACCCTATCTAATACACAGCATAAGGTCTATCAATTCGTACCTGTTACTCAACATAGTACTGTACACCAACAAGTTAAATTTGTATATAAGGAAATTTTCAACAATCATTTACAAGATCAATTCATTGAAGAACTTTCGACATTATTCCAATCTATGCTGAATAAAAATAATGCAATTTATATTCACTATTATTTACAAGGTTTTGAAGAAAGTATGTATACACGACAACAAGTCAGTTTAATAGAGGACATACCGCAAGAACGTTTGTTTGAATTAGAATTAACAGATTTAGTCACATTAATGCACGAGATTGAGAACGAATCTAACTATCCATTGTTGAACAAACTTATTGTTTTACCATCATTATTAAATAAAACAGAACAAACCTATGTTGGTTTACAAAATGGGTTAAACTTCGAACAACTCGCAGCACAGCAAAACGTTAAACCTAATACGATAGAAGACCATATTTTAGAGTTATTTATTAAAGGCTACATATCAAATTATGAAGATTTTTTAACGCATTCAACTTATTTAGAATTCATAACTTATTATATTTTAAATCGTAGCGAAAGGTTACGCAATTATAAAGAAATATTTTCTGACCTCAGCTATTTTGAATTAAAATTGATTATTGTTGGAATAGAGAGGGGTGAAATCAATGTTACAGCATGAGCTAAAAAAGTGGTTTGGCTTTGAGACTTTTAAACCTGGTCAACAAGAGATTATAGAAAGCGTACTGAACCATGAAGATACACTAGGTATTTTACCTACAGGAAGTGGTAAAAGCCTTTGTTATCAATTACCAACTTATATACGTCAACAACCGACACTTATCATCTCACCGCTCATTTCTTTGATGGATGACCAAGTCATGCAACTCAAACTACATGGCGAACATCATGTTTGTTGCATTCATTCAGGTATGGATGAAAATGAGAGAAAAAGAAATATTGAAGCCCTGACAAAAAGTCGATTTATCTATTTAAGTCCAGAATTTATACTACAACCACAAAATTTTAAACTCATAAAGAATTTGAATATCGGGATGATTGTATTAGATGAAGCACATTGCTTATCAGAATGGGGATATGATTTCAGACCTCATTATGCACTTATAGGTAAAATTATCGAGCGTTTCTCGACAGCAACTGTGCTTGCTCTGACTGCAACAGCGCCAAATTATTTAACTTATGATTTAAATACTATGTTAAAAAAGGCTTTTCATGTCATTAAAACGAGTATGAATAGAAACAATATTTCTTTAACTCATAAAAATTTCGCAGATGATGAAGCCAAATTAAAATGGTTACTTCCAGCATTAGAAAGTTCAGGGCCTACAATTATATATGTTTCTTCTAAAAAAGTATGCCTTACTTTAGCAAAAGAAATATATAACTATGGTTTTTTAACAGGAATTTATCACGGAGATTTATCCTATCAAGAGCGACACACAGTTCAGCATCAATTTTTAAACAATGAAATACCGATCATTGTGGCAACCAGTGCGTTTGGGATGGGCATTAATAAAAAAGATATTCGTACGATTTTTCATTTTCACTTATCGACAAGTCCATCCAACTATATGCAAGAAATTGGACGTGCTGGTCGTGATGGGGCAAACAGTCAAGCAATTAGTCTATTTCAACCTGATGATAGTTTTTTACTAGAAACGCTATTATTTACGGATATGATGACCACTGAGGATGTAGACGCCTTTGAAATAGGTGCCTTTGTAACTCCAGATAAATTAGAAATACTTGAAATTCTAAATAGCTATTACTCATTTACTGAACTGCGCACGATATTCGACAGGACATACCAACGAAAACGTCAAGGTTATATACGTATGCTGGGGTACAAAAATCTAGATCAATGCCGACGCACATATATGATGGAATTCTTTGGTGAAACATTAAGTGAAAGGCCTGAACAATGCTGTGATAATGATTCTTATTTAAATGCAATTAATATAATTAATAGAAAAAAAGTAAAAAGAAAAATGGATTTTAATGAAAAAATACAAAATTTGTTTAAATAATAGACAAATACTTTACTTCACTTTTTCAAACAAGCTATAATGCTACATATATACTAGTTTAATAGTAATTTTTTGCATAAAAAGTTATACATATTTACTTATTTTTAGGGTATAACAGTATATACTTAAATTAAAACGAGGAAGGATGATGAATTTGTCTAACAACAATTTTAAAGATGATTTTGAAAAAAATCGTCAATCCATTGATCCAAAAGAACATCAAGACAATGCAAAGGATTCCGTTAACGATTCAGTTGACAACGTAAAAGAGGAAGTTTCTGATAAATCAGACGAACAATTCCCTCCTAGAAACGCTCAAAGAAGACAGCGCAGACGTGATACAGCAACAAATCAAAATCCAAACAACGAGTCTGAACAAGGCAACGATGATGTTCAAGGCGAAAATCAATCACCACAAGATACTAATTCATCAGAATCAGATTTTGATAATAATAACACAACAAAAGATCCTTCGAAGAACAATGATTTAAACCATGGATCTACAAATAATCAAAATACAAAAGAAGACCAAAATGATTCTAATGAAAACATTGAATCGCAAAAAGATAGTGGATCTAATAAGAAAGGCGCTGCTGTAGCTGGTGGTGCTGCTGCAACTGGTGCAGGTGCATATGCTACTAGCAAGCACAATGATAATAAAGATTCACAAAATGACTTAAATGATAATGAACAAAATATCAACAACTCAGATAACGAACAAGTAGACAAATCAGATGATGCTCCGCATTCTGAAAATGATAACAATAGTTCTAAGAAAAAAGGCGCTGCTGTAACTGGAGGTGCCGCTGCCGCTACTGGTGCAGGTGCTTATGCTGCTGGCAAGCATAGTGATAATAAAGATGAACATAAGCAAGATAACAGCCAAGAGAATGACAATAAAGAATCAGATCAAAATAAAAGTGAACTTGATAAAGAAGAGCAAGATAAAAAAGGTTCTAAGAAAAAAGGCGCTGCCGTAGCTGGTGGTGCCGCTGCTGCTACTGGCGCAGGTGCTTATGCTGCTGGCAAACATAAAGGCAACAAAGATAATAAAGATAATCACAGCGAAAACGAAACACAAGATAAAGAAAAAAATGAAAAGAGCAAAGAAAAGAATGGTTCTAAGAAAAAAGGTGCTGCTGTAGCTGGTGGCGCAGCAGCTGCCGGAACAGGCGCTGCCACTGCACATTCTAAAGCTGGCGGTGGAAATGGCAACGGCGGTAATGGTAATGGCGGCGACGGTAATAACGGCGATAACAATGACGATGATAATAAGAAAAAGAAAAAAGGCGGTTTATTAGGTAAATTATTACCAATATTAGCTGCGATATTAATATTAGCTGCAATTGCTATTTTCGGCGGTATGGCTTTAACTGGCGATGACGGTGATGACAAAAATAGCGATGACAAAAAAGTAGCTGATAATAAAGATAGTAAATCTGATTCTGAAAAAGATAAAGACGAAGATAAAAAATCAGAAGATGATAAAGCCAATAAAGATGAAGATAAAGACAACTCATCTGCAAACTCAGAAGACAGCAATAGTAGTTCAGATTCTGCTAATTCTGATAGCGAAAACTCTGACCAAGCAAACAGTGACGCTAGTTCTAATCAAGCAAATAGTGATGCTAATTCTGATCAAGCAAATAGTGATGCTAATTCTGATCAAGCAAATAGTGATGCTAATTCTGGTGCAGCTAGCAATAGTTCACAAGATGCAACAAATAGTACGCAAAATAGTCAAGGTCAAAGCGAACAAAACAGTCAAAGCGGTCAAGATCAACAAAGTGATCAATCTAACGCTCAAAGCAATTCATCTTCAGACCAATCACAAACAACTAACAACCAAGATAGCGAACAAGCAAATAGTAACTCTGGACAACAATCGCATGTAGTTAATGGTCAAAACTTATACAGAATTGCTATTCAATATTATGGTAGTGGTTCACCAGAAAATGTCGAAAAAATAAGACAAGCAAATAATCTACAAGGTAATGAAATCCATAATGGACAACGCCTTGTTATTCCACAATAGTTCATCACCTGATAAGTGAAACTTAATTAGACGATCAGACTCCTTAAATTAGTGAGTTTGGTCGTTTTTTTGTATTACAATTTTATGATTCATATAGCGTCAGTCTATTTTGTGCTAAAATATTCGATTTCTATCATTTGGTTTTTTCTAAACTACTGGTATAATATATGGGTGGTATAAGGAGGACAAATAAACTATGCAAACAGTTGAAAGTATAATTATTGGTGGCGGTCCTTGCGGATTAAGTGCTGCTATTGAACAAAAGAAAAAAGGTATTGATACTTTAGTTATTGAAAAAGGGAATGTTGTAGATGCAATCTATAATTACCCTACGCATCAAACTTTCTTTTCATCAAGTGATAAATTAAGTATCGGGGATATTCCGTTTATTGTTGAAGAAAGCAAACCACATAGAAATCAGGCTCTAGTATATTACAGAGCAGTGGTTAAGCATCATCAATTGCGAGTTAATGCTTTTGAAGAAGTCCTCACAGTAAAAAAAATTAATAACCGTTTTACGATTACAACTACTAAAGATGTCTATCAATGTAGATTCCTTACTGTAGCAACTGGTTATTATGGTCATCATAATCATCTTGAAGTGGATGGCGCTGAGCTTCCAAAAGTAATGCATTATTTTAAAGAAGCACACCCTTACTTTGATCAAAACGTTGTAATTGTCGGAGGTAAAAACTCTGCTGTAGATGCTGCTCTAGAATTAGAAAAAGCTGGCGCAAACGTAACAGTTATTTATCGTGGAGAAGATTATCCAAAAGCAATTAAACCATGGATTCTACCAAACTTTGAATCTCTAGTACGTCATGAAAAAATTAACATGGCATTTAATTCAAATGTTACTAAAATAACAGAAGACAGTGTGTTTTATGAGCAAGGAGATCAAACAATTGAAATTGCTAACGATTATGTCTTCGCTATGATAGGCTATCATCCAGATTATGATTTCCTACAATCCATCGGTATAGATATCAACAGTAATGAGTTTGGTACTGCGCCGGTTTATAATAGAGAAACTTATGAAACGAATGTTGAAAATTGCTATATTGCTGGTGTCATTGCAGCAGGTAATGATGCAAATACAATATTTATAGAAAACGGCAAATACCACGGCGGTATTATCACTCAAAGTATTTTATCTAAAAAACAAACACCACTTGAATCCTAAAAATATAACAAACTAGAGGCTGAGATATCAATATATATCTCAGCCTCTAGTTTGTTATAATACTAGTCATAAATTCCACATAATAAAAGCATTTAATTTTCGAAAATTATTATAACTGTGATTCAAAATATTTTTTTAACTGCTTAGAGTTTAATTGATTACTTAAGCCTACTAACAGTTTGAGTCGTGCTTTGGGGCCGTTTAACCCGTTTGAAAAAACAACACCTCTTTCAACTAGGGTAGCACCGCCTCCTTCATAGGCATAAATAGGACCAACAATGCCATTAAATGAGCGTGAGACAAGTACAATAGGAATCGATTTATCCAAACACTTATCTAGGCCTTCTAAACAAGTAGGTGGTAGATTACCTTGGCCTAGTCCTTCGATAATAATGCCGTCAACTTGATGTTTGCTATAAAAGTTTAATACATCGCTATTCATACCCATATAAGCTTTCACTAATGGAATATCTAAGTCGTGGTTAATATCATTTAAAATTATATGTTCATATGGTTTATGGTGAAATTGAACACTATTTTTTGTCACTACGCCCAATGGTCCATGATTAGGACTCTGAAATGTATTCGTATTGGAGGTATGCGTTTTAGTCACATTTCGCGCAGTATGAATTTCATCATTAAAAACAACCATAACTCCCATATCTCTTGCATTATCACTTGAAGCTACTCTAATAGCTGAGATGAAATTGTATAAACCATCTGAACCAATTTCATTTGAAGAACGCATGGCGCCCGTAATTGTTATCGGTTTTGAAACATTTATAGTAAGATCTAGTAAATATGCTGTTTCTTCTAATGTATCGGTACCATGTGTAATAACAAACCCATCATAATCTCCATTTCTAATAGCATCTTCAATAATATGCTTTAGTGTTTCTACATATTCTATGTTCATATGTGGGGATGGAACGTTAAACGGTGTAATTTCTGTTACATCCGCATATTTCCCAATAATATCTTGATGGTTGGATATTGGATTGTCTGTATTTGTTACTACTTTATTGGCTTCATCTTGTGACATGCTAATCGTCCCACCAGTATGTATGAGCAGAAGTTTTTTCATATGGGCATTCCTCCTATTTATAACTTACATATTTATGATAAAATATTATACATAAAACAACAAGGAAGGGTTACTAAAATGAAATTAATTAATATCGCACTTGATGGACCTGCTGCTGCAGGCAAAAGTACAATAGCTAAACGCGTTGCTGCACAACTCTCAATGATTTATGTAGACACTGGCGCAATGTACCGAGCTATAACTTATAAATATTTACAACAAAATAAGACTGAGGACTTGTCACAATTGATAGATTCATCTAAATTATCATTAACATATGATGAAGAAAAAGGTCAGAGAGTCATTTTAGATAACCGTGATGTTACTGATTTTTTAAGAGAAAATGACGTAACAAACAATGTTTCATTTGTAGCATCTAAAGAAGCTGTGCGTACCTTTGCAGTTAAAAAGCAACAAGAATTAGCAACAAAAAAAGGTATTGTTATGGATGGTAGAGACATAGGGACAGTTGTATTGCCAAATGCAGATTTAAAAGTTTATATGATTGCTTCCGTTGAAGAACGTGCAATGCGTAGACAAAAAGATAATGAACAAAGAGGCATCGACTCGAATGTTGAACAATTGAAACAAGAAATTGCCGAGCGAGATAATTATGATATGACGCGTGAAATTTCACCTTTAAAAAAAGCAGAGGATGCAATTACAGTAGATACTACAGGTAAAAGTATTGAAAAAGTAACTGAGGAAATTTTGTCATTAGTTACTGAAATCAAATAAAATAATAGTTTTTTTATAAATACAGCGTATTATAATGCCGTTTCTTTTTAAATTGTGTAAAAAGGTTATATAATAACTAATATAGGGTATATAAATAAAGTACATTTTTATATCAATTAGATCTGCATATATATAAATAAATGTAAATTTTAGGTGAAAATTTCAAAGCTTTAGTTAACTAGAAACCCTGATTTTACAACTTTTTAACAAATAGAATTTGAATTCCTATAATAAAGAGGAATTTCTTGACAATTCTGTCAGTTTATAAGATGTTATAATTATGTAGTGTAATAAGGAGGCAGACAAGATGACTGAAGAATTCAACGAATCAATGATCAAAGAAATTAAAGAAGGGGATACAGTTACTGGTGAGATTCAAGAAATTGATGAAAAACAAGTGATTGTGAACGTTAATGGTGCTAAATTTAATGGTATCATCCCTATTAGTCAACTTTCTACGCATCATATAGACAATCCAGGTGATGCTGTCAAAGTTGGTGATGAAATTGGTGCATATGTTACAAAAGTAGAGTACGATGAAGAAAATGAGACAGGTGCTTATATTCTTTCTAAACGTCAACTTGAAACAGAAAAATCATATGAATTTTTACAAGAACAATTAGACAACAATAAAACTATTGAAGCTAAAGTCACTGAAGTAGTAAAAGGTGGTTTAGTTGTCGATGTTGGTCAAAGAGGGTTTGTTCCAGCTTCATTAATTTCAACAGACTTCATTGAAGATTTCTCTGATTTCGAAGGACAAGTTCTTAAACTAAAAGTAGAAGAACTAGATCCAGCTAATAATCGTGTCATTCTTAGTCGTAAAGCTGTAGAGGCATTAGAAAATGCAGAGAAAAAAGACGATTTATTAAGTTCGCTTAATGAAGGCGATATTATCGAAGGTAAAGTTGCACGCTTAACTAACTTTGGTGCTTTTGTAGATATCGGTGGCGTAGACGGACTTGTTCACGTTTCTGAATTATCGCATGAACACGTTAAATCTCCAGAAGACGTAGTATCTATTGGGGATACAGTTAATGTAAAAGTAAAATCAGTTGATAGAGATTCGGAACGTATTTCATTATCAATTAAAGATACTTTACCAAGCCCATTTGAATCAATAAAAGGTGAGTTTAACGAAGGTGATGTCATCGAAGGAACAGTTGTTAGACTAACTAACTTCGGTGCCTTTGTTGAAATCAAACCAGGCGTTCAAGGTTTAGTACACATTTCTGAAATAAGACATACTCACATCGCTTCACCAAGCGAAGTATTAGAACCTGGAGAAGTAGTAGGCGTCAAAGTACTAGGTGTCGACGTAGAAAAAGAACGCATTTCATTATCTATTAAAGCAACGTTACCTTCAGAAAATGTCGTCGAAAGTGACAGTGCCACTACGAAATCTTACTTAGAAAGTGGTTCTGACGATGATGACAATCCTACTTTAGGTGATGTTTTCGGAGATAAATTAAAAGACTTCAAGTTTTAACGTATAAATTTAACACTAATTTTAAATCTTGTCCTAACATCTATTTAGGACAAGATTTATTTTTATGTAATCTCTAAAATCATTTTTTTAAACTAACCTAATAATATTAGTACAGATTAAATATTTCTTTTGATTTGTTTACCCCTTATGATAGAATTATAGAGATTAAAAAAGAGAGGAAGTTAGTTATGACTAAACCTATAGTAGCAATTGTAGGCAGGCCAAATGTAGGCAAATCTACAATTTTCAATAGAGTCGTAGGTGAACGTGTATCTATCGTAGAAGATACACCCGGTGTGACTCGAGACAGAATTTATTCATCAGGCGAATGGTTAACACATGATTTTAACGTCATCGATACAGGTGGTATTGAAATTGGTGACGCGCCATTCCAAACACAAATCAGAGCACAAGCAGAAATTGCAATTGATGAATCTGATGTCATTATTTTTATGGTCAATGTACGAGAAGGTTTAACACAAAGTGACCAAGTTGTAGCTCAAATGTTATATAAATCAAAAAAACCTGTTGTTTTAGCAGTAAATAAAGTGGATAATCCAGAAATGAGAAATGAAATCTATGATTTCTATGCTCTTGGTTTTGGCGACCCTTATCCGATTTCTGGTTCGCATGGTTTAGGACTAGGTGATCTTTTAGATGAAGTTGTAAAACACTTTAAAGAAGAAGAACCTGATCCATATGATGATGACACAATTCGTTTATCAATTATCGGACGTCCAAATGTTGGTAAATCTAGCTTAGTTAATGCAATACTAGGTGAAGAACGTGTTATCGTTTCTAACGTAGCAGGAACAACACGTGATGCAGTCGATACTGAATATACTTATGACGATCAGGACTATGTCTTAATCGATACAGCAGGTATGCGTAAAAAAGGGAAAGTATATGAAAATACAGAAAAATATTCTGTATTACGTGCCCTTAAAGCAATAGAACGTTCAAACGTTATTTTAATTGTTATTGATGCTGAGCAAGGTATCATCGAACAAGATAAACGCGTGGCAGGGTATGCTCATGAAGAAGGTAAAGCAATTGTAATCGTGGTAAACAAATGGGATACAGTTGATAAAGAAACTAATACTATGAAAAAATTCAAAGATGAAGTTCGTAAAGAATTCCAATTCTTAGATTACGCTGAAGTTGCCTTTGTTTCTGCAAAAGAAAGTCAACGACTTAGAACGTTATTCCCATATATTACACAAGCCAGTGAAAACCATAAAAAACGCGTTAAGAGTTCAACTTTAAATGAAGTAATTACCGACGCTATTTCTATGAACCCAACTCCGACTGATAAAGGTCGTAGATTGAACGTATTCTATACTACGCAGGTAGCAATTGAACCACCAACCTTTATCGTATTTGTAAATGATGTAGAATTAATGCACTTTTCTTATAAACGTTATTTGGAAAATCAAATCAGAGCAGCATTTGGTTTTGAAGGCACGCCCGTGCATATTATACCTAGAAAGAGAAATTAATTATCGGAGGAGATATTCATGTCTAAAGTAACAGTCTTTGGTACAGGAAGTTTCGGTACAGCTTTAGCAAATGTTTTAGCTGAAAATGGACACCAAGTATTGATGTGGGGCAAAAATGAACAAACAATTAATGAAATTAATGAACAACATATCAATAGTAAATATCTAAAAACAGCTAAGATCAATGACTCAATAAAAGCAACATTAGATATTAAAGCTGCTATAGATTTTTCTGAAGTCTTTTTAATGGCATTGCCTACAAAAGCAATGAGAGCAGTAGCAAGCGAAATTGATTCACTTTTATTAGCTCCAAAAACATTTATACATGTAGCAAAAGGAATAGAAAATGATACTTATAAACGTGTTTCTGAAATGTTAGAGGATTCTATTTCAGCAGAACATAATGCAGGTATCGGTGTATTATCAGGACCAAGTCATGCAGAAGAAGTTGTCATCAAACAACCAACGACAGTTGCTGCATCTTCCAAGTCACCCGAAGTAAGTAAATTAACACAAGACTTATTCATGAATGATTACTTACGTGTCTACACAAATGACGATCTTATAGGCGTTGAATTAGGTGGCGCATTAAAAAATATCATCGCTGTAGCAAGTGGTGTAATCTCAGGTATGGGCTTCGGCGACAATGCTAAAGCAGCACTCATGACGAGAGGTTTAGCTGAAATTAGCCGTTTAGGTGAAAAACTAGGTGCTGACCCTATAACTTTCTTAGGTTTAGGAGGCATTGGCGACTTAATCGTCACATGTACATCTACGCATTCTAGAAACTACACTTTAGGATTTAAATTAGGTGAAGGAAAATCATTAGACAAAGCGTTAGATGAAATGGATATGGTTGTCGAAGGTGTATATACCACAAAATCAGTTTATCATTTAGCAAAAGCGCAAAATGTTGAAATGCCAATAACTAATGCACTTTATAGCGTTTTATTTGAAAATAGACCTGTAGATGAGAGTGTTAGGGATCTTATGGGTCGTGGCAAAAAATCAGAATAGATAAGCATTATTACACTTTTTAACAAATATATAGCAATTTGTTGTTAAAATCCTATTATTTCAACGTTTTCTGCGCATAAATCATTGCAGTTGCAGTATTCGTTGTGTTAAAGTCATACCATAATGATATTAAGTATCATTATAAACCCTAGGGGAGGTGAATTCATAATGAACAAGACAGATTTAATCAATGCTGTTGCAGAACAAGCTGATTTAACTAAAAAAGAAGCTGGTTTAGCTGTAGATGCAGTATTCGAATCAATTCAATCATCACTTTCTAAAGGTGAAAAAGTACAATTAATTGGATTCGGTAACTTCGAAGTACGCGAACGTGCTGCTCGTAAAGGCCGTAACCCACAAACAGGTAAAGAAATTGATATCCCTGCAAGCAAAGTTCCAGCATTCAAAGCTGGTAAAGCATTAAAAGACGCAGTTAAATAATTCTTTACTAAAACTAAAGCCCTTTTATAAGGGGCTTTTTCTTTTTTATATACATTTTTAATCTAAGAACGTTAAACAATCTGCATTTATTTATACTTAATATGATATCATTCGATATAACGGTGATATAAATTAAATATTGTAATAGTCAATAGTCACAATGCTTAATATCAATTAAATTATACATACATAAATCGAAATTTTAAATGTTTCATTGCACTAAAAATGTATTAATACAAATACATCATACATAAATATTTACCGCTTTAACTATCGTTGATTTTATTTTTCTCTATATAATGTTAATATGTATATGGATAATAACGTGAGGTGTGAACATGGAAACGACATTAAGCATATTAGAAAAACAAATTGTACATCGACTTAAAGGTATACATCATTTTGAATCTATAGACATTGATGAAAACTTAGCTCAAATTCTCGATTCATATGATATCCCTGAAGAAGCTAGATTAGCTTGCCTCACAATAGATACTGCGATGCGTCATTTAGACGAAGTTTCTACAACGTTATCGTCTAAAAAGTCTATTTTAATTGGTGACTTATTGAGCGCACATTTTTATACATTATTAGCAAAGTTAAACGCTCCAACTTATCAAAAAGAAATTAGTGCAGCAATCGTTGAAGTGAATGAAATAAAGTCGTCAATACATCACGATGCACTTACTAAAGAGAACATCAGTCAATATATATTAAAAGTTGAAAACCTATTTCCGCGCATTACAATTCAACATTTTGCTCCTGATGCCAATCTTGACTCAATCAATGATAAATTATTAGCGAACTTAGCTGAAAAGCATCCTTCTTATTTAAGTAAATTTTCTAAAAATGAATTAATTACATTTTTAGGTGAAATAAAGTCTGAAATACATTCAAAAAAGAGGTAATTAACTATGGCAGATAATAAAGCAAAAAAAGAACAAGTACATGACGTTTTTCAAAACATTTCTGGAAAATATGATCGCCTAAATAACATTATTAGCTTTGAGCAGCATAAGACATGGAGAAAACGTGTTATGAAAGAGATGAACGTTAAACCTGGTAGCAGAGCTTTAGATGTATGTTGTGGTACTGCTGATTGGTCTATCTCACTTAGTAAGGCTGTAGGACCAACTGGTGAAGTTATAGGTGTAGATTTCAGTGAAAACATGCTCGAAGTTGGCAAAGGTAAAACAAAAGATATGCATAATATACAACTTGTACATGGTGATGCAATGAATCTGCCATTTGAAGACAATGAGTTTGATTATGTGACTATTGGTTTTGGCTTACGTAATGTACCTGACTATCTAGCTACACTTAAAGAATTATACAGAGTACTTAAACCTGGTGGTATGGTTGTTTGTTTAGAAACTAGCCAACCAACAACGCCAATATTCAAACAGGGTTATAAACTCTATTTTAAATTTGTAATGCCTATTTTTGGTAAAGTTTTTGCAAAATCCAAAGATGAGTATGAATGGTTACAACAATCTACTTTTGATTTTCCAGACAAAGAAAAATTAAAACGTCTGTTTGGTCAAGCAGGTTTCAGTAACATAAAAATACGTAGCTTTACAGGTGGCGTTGCAGCGATGCACCTTGGCTATAAATAAAAATGAATCAACCAAAGGTGATTAACGTGTCAAAGTTAAACATGAATAGTGAAATAAAAAAAATCGAAAAGCGATTAGAACAATCTCTTAAAAGCAATGATAAAGTACTAGAAGATGCTTCTTATCATTTGTTTTCTTCAGGTGGCAAACGCGTTAGACCTGCCTTTGTAATTTTAAGTAGCCAATTTGGTATAGAAATGAATGAGGATGTTTATCGAGTAGCTGTTGCACTTGAATTAATTCACATGGCAACTTTAGTTCACGATGATGTCGTAGATAAGAGTGATAAACGTCGAGGAAGCTTAACTATAGCTAAAAGATGGGATCAAAATACTGCTATCCTTGCTGGGAACTTTTTACTCGCATCTGGCCTTGAACATATTTCAAATATTGAAGATAACCGTATTCATTCGCTGATTTCAAGCGCAATCGTTGAAGTATGCATGGGTGAACTATTTCAATTCCAAGATCAATTCAATGGTTATCAAACAATCACAAGTTATTTGCGTAGAATTAATCGCAAAACAGCATTACTGATACAATTATCTACAGAAGTAGGTGCGATTGCTTCTGGTGCAGATCTGAAAACAGTTCACAATTTAAAAATGATTGGCCATTACATTGGCATGAGTTTTCAAATCGTTGATGATATTCTCGATTTTACAAGTACAGAAAAAAAACTAGGGAAACCAGTTGGTAGTGATTTGATGAACGGTCACTTTACTTTACCTGTATTATTAGAAATGAGAAGGCACCCAGAATTCAAAGCACAGATACGACAACTTACTCCTGACACAGATCAAGAAACGTTTGACTATTGTATCCAACGCATTCAATCATCCGATGTTATACAACAATCACAAATAATCAGTGATAAATATTTAGATAAAGCGTTAAACCTACTTAATCAATTGGAGAGCGAAGCTGCTAAACCATTATTTAAGAGATTAATTAAAAAAGTTGGAAAAAGAAATGCATAAGTTACATGAAAAGCATTGAAAGCGCTTTAATTACCTGTTAATATATTAATGTATCTCAAAACATAATATTTTATTGATACATACTTCACGTACATTATTACTGTACAATTGATACATAACAAACAGGGGGATTAACACATTATGGAAAGAACATTTCTAATGATAAAACCAGACGCGGTACAACGCAATTTAATAGGAGAAATTATTTCTCGTATTGAACGTAAAGGACTAAAACTTGTAGGCGGTAAATTCATGACTGTACCACAGTCACTTGCAGAAGAACATTATGCAGAACACACAGATAAACCGTTCTATAACAAATTGATTAGCTTCATCACTTCTGCACCAGTATTTGCTATGGTAGTTGAAGGGGAAGATGCAGTTAATATTTCGCGTCATATTATTGGTAAAACTAATCCATCTGAAGCTACACCAGGCACGATTAGAGGAGACTTAGGTTTAACAGTAGGCAGAAACATCATTCATGGTTCAGACTCGGTAGAATCAGCTAAAAAAGAAATTAACCTTTGGTTTAAAGCTGAAGAATTAAGTGATTATACTGGATCACGTGAAGCATGGTTATACGAATAATTTTAACTTCAATAAATCATATCCTTTATAATAATTCAATATTATGATATAAAAAGCTAACTGAAATTTAATTAATTCAGTTAGCTTTTTTATTTATCCTATAGCATAGCGTCCATTAAAACGCTAAAGTGAGTCTGGAGATTAATACGACATTCTATCGTGTAAATGTAAATTATAGATGATACATCAGCTGACTGTTATCTATAAAGTACTTGGGGAAGCGAGAATACGAAATCAAATTTTAAATTCTAATTTCTGTTCCGCTCTCAAGTAGTAGATACTACTGAAAAATGATAGTATTTCTATATAAAATCAAAAGTTCTTACTATAAAAAATATTCGAATGTTACACTTAAATCATAGAAGTTTTCATAAGATTCAATATTTGTAAATTTTTCTGTTAATTTGAACAATTGAATGTGATAAGATATAGAGAATATTATAATTTAAAGTACTAAAGGAACGGAGTGGGAAAAGTATGAGATATTTAACTTCTGGTGAATCACATGGGCCACAGTTAACTGTAATTATTGAAGGTGTACCAGCAAATTTAGAAATCAACGTATCAGATATTAACGAAGAAATGTTTAAACGACAAGGCGGTTACGGTAGAGGTCGTCGTATGCAAATTGAAAAGGATGCAGTTGAAATTGTCTCAGGTGTACGTAATGGCTATACTTTAGGTAGTCCAATCACATTGATTGTTACAAATGATGATTTTACGCATTGGAAGAAAATTATGGGTGCTGATCCAATTAGTGAAGAAGACCAAGACAACATGAAACGTGTGATTACCAAACCACGTCCAGGCCATGCTGATTTAATTGGTGGTATGAAATACAATCATAGAGATTTAAGAAACGTTTTAGAACGTTCTTCAGCAAGAGAAACTGCTGCACGTGTTGCAGTAGGTGCAGTTTCTAAAATTTTATTAAAACAACTAGATATTAACTTTTATAGTAGAGTGGTTGAAATTGGTGGCATCAAAGATGATACCGAGTATGATCTTGAAACAATTAAAGCTAATATCGATAAAAATGATGTTCGTGTTGTAAATGATGAGATAGCTCAAGAAATTCGCGATAAAATTGACTCAGCTAAAAAAGCAGGCGATACAATCGGCGGCGTAGTGCAAACAATCGTTGAAGGCTTACCAGTAGGTATTGGTAGCTATGTCCATTACGATCGTAAGCTTGATGGTAGAATTGCTCAAGGCGTTGTAAGTATTAATGCATTTAAAGGTGTAAGCTTTGGTGAAGGCTTCAAAGCAGCTGAAAAACCAGGTAGTGAAATTCAAGATGAAATTTTGTACGATACTACGAAAGGTTACTACAGAGGTTCGAATCACTTAGGTGGCTTTGAAGGTGGTATGTCTAATGGTATGCCTATCGTAGTTAACGGTGTAATGAAACCAATACCAACACTTTACAAACCGCTTAACTCTGTTGATATTAATACAAAAGAATCATTTAAAGCTTCTATTGAGCGTTCTGACAGCTGTGCTGTACCTGCGGCAAGTGTTGTAGTTGAGAATGTCGTAGCATTTGAAATTGCAAAAGCATTACTTGAAGAATTCCAAAGTAATCATATTGATCAATTAAAATCACAGATTGATGAACGTCGTTTATTAAATATAGAATACTAAGTAGCAATTTAAAATTTATGAAGTAACTAGGTGAGCATATGAAATTAGAAACTACTTATACATCCAATAACTATCCAATTATTGTAGAACACCATGCATTAAATCAATTACATGAATATATAAATAATTATAAAGATGTTGTGTTGGTTGTTGATGAAACGGTAAATAATAATTGGAATGAAACGATAGACTTTATCACTTCTGAATATGGCGCACATAAACTTATCATTCCTTCTGGTGAAGCAACGAAATCATTATCCTTTTATGAAGAAACGATTGAAGTATTGCTCAGTAAACAATTAACGCGAGATACTTGTTTACTAGCAGTAGGCGGAGGCGCTACTGGTGATTTTACAGGATTCCTTGCTGCAACCTTACTAAGAGGTGTTGATTTTATTCAAGTACCAACGACGATTCTTGCACATGATTCAAGTGTAGGTGGCAAAGTGGGAATTAATTCTAAACATGGCAAGAATTTAATAGGTGCCTTTTATAGACCTAATGCCGTAATATATGATTTGAACTTTTTAGCTACTTTACCTTATGGAGAAATTTTAAGTGGTTATGCAGAAGTTTATAAACATGCCCTGTTGAGTGACACACAAGCTGTGCAAAATATTGAATCGCAATACCCTGATCAATCAGCACTCGCTTCGTTAAATGAAATTGAATATTATTTATTTAAAGGTATCGAAACGAAATTAAATATTATCGTCAAAGATGAAAAAGAATCCAATGTCCGTAAATTTTTAAATTTAGGTCACACATTTGGACATGCAGTTGAATATAATTTTAAAATTCCACATGGCCATGCAGTCATGATCGGTATTATTTATCAGTTTATCGTTGCTAATAAAGTCTTAAATAGAGATTTTGATGTATCTCATTATATTAATTATTTAGTGTCATTAAATTACCCACTAGATATCATTAATGAATTTGAGTTTGAAGCTTTATATCAGCTGATGTTAAAAGATAAGAAAAATGATCAACAAGGAGTTCAAATGGTATTATTGGATGGCATTGGCAATCCTGTGGTAAAACACATAGATAAACCAACACTTCTAAATGCCTTTACAGATTTTCTAACATATTTTAAAAAGTAGGTGGCTTTTTTGACAAACAGTAAAACAATTGATATTAACGGACCATTAGTCGGGGAAATAGAAATACCAGGAGATAAATCTATGACACATAGAGCCATTATGTTAGGTTCTCTTGCGTCCGGCACTTCTACAATATATAAACCGCTTCTTGGTGAAGATTGTCTAAATACAGTGGAGATTTTCCAACAATTAGGTGTTGAAATCACAGTTGGCGAAGATAAAATAGAAATCAATTCGCCTGGATATAAACACTTCAAAACACCTCATCAAGTACTGTATACAGGTAATTCTGGTACAACAACACGTTTAGTGGCAGGTCTGTTAAGTGGTTTAGGCATTGAAGCTGTTATATCTGGTGATGAATCCATTGGTAAAAGACCAATGGACAGAATTATGAAACCTTTAAGCTTCATGAATGCTAATATAACAGGTGTCGATAATAATTACACACCGTTAATCATTAAACCTGCACAAATTAACGGCATGTCTTACCAAATGGAAGTTGCGAGTGCACAAGTAAAAAGTGCAATTTTATTCGCAAGTTTGTTTGCAGAAGAGGCCACGGCCGTTAAAGAATTAGGCACAACACGTAATCATACAGAAACAATGTTCCAACATTTCCACATTCCTGTTACTACTGATGGTAAAACGATAGAAATGCCAAAACGAGGTATCGAATATATCCAGCCCGTAGATTTTCATGTGCCAGGCGATATTTCTTCTGCAGCATATTTTATAGTGGCAGGCTTGATAACAAAAGACAGTGATATTACAATTCACAATGTTGGCATAAACCCAACACGTTCAGGTATTATTGATATCGTGAAACAAATGGAAGGGAACATTACGCTATTCAATCAAACGAATGGCCCAGAGCCAACTGCTTCAATTCGTATACAATATTCACCTAATATGAAGCCAATTCACATTGATGGTGATTTAGTACCAAGAGCAATTGACGAAATTCCAATTGTAGCATTACTATGTACTCAAGCTGAAGGTACAAGTATCGTAAAAGATGCAGAAGAATTGAAAGTCAAAGAAACAAATCGTATTGATACGACAGCGAATATGCTAAATTTATTAGGATTTATGTTACAACCAACAAGCGATGGTATGATTATTCATCCTTCTACTTTTAAACAAACAGCAACAGTCGATAGTTTTACTGATCATCGTATTGGTATGATGCTTGCAATTTCATCATTATTAATAGATAAATCACTAACTATTAATCAATTTGATGCCGTAAATGTTTCTTTCCCAGGTTTCTTACTGAAGTTAAAACAATTAGAAAAAGAGGGATAAAAGTATGGAAGATATCTATAAACTCATAGATGATATCAACTTACAAAAATTAGATAACTTAGACACTCGTGTGAATGAAGCGTTAAGTTCTCCAAAGGACGATGCACTTTTTATACTTGGTGAAACGTTATATAATTACGGTTTAATGCCTCAAGGGCTTGAAGTATTCCGTACGTTATACCATAAATATCCTGATGAAAGTGAATTACTTATCTATTTCATCGAAGGTTTAATGGCTGAGAATCAAACTGATGAAGCTTTAGAATATTTAAACCAAGTTGAATTATCAACTGAACGTTTAATGTTAGAAGCTGATTTATATCAACAATTAAATATGCTAGAAGTTGCGATAGATAAATTAGTTGATGCCATAGAGATTGAACCAAATGATCCAATCATACACTATGCACTTGCTGAATTATTGTATTTTGACGGACAATACTTACGTGCAGTTTCGGAATATGAAACTGTGCTTGAAACAGGCGAATACGAAGTGAATGGCACAAATTTATTTTCTCGCTTAGCAGATTGTAGTTTGCAAAGTGGAAACTACAGTGATGCGATTAAAATGTTTGATGAAATTAATGAAGAAGAAATGGTGTCTGAAGATTACTTTAAAAAAGCGATTGCTTATGAAAAAAACGAACTTTCTCAAGAAGCGATTAATTTAGTTCAAACTCTATTATCCAAAGATCCAGACTTCTTACAAGGCTATTTTTATCTGCAACAGCTTTATGAAAATGAACATAACCATGCAGAAGCCATTGAGATTGGTAAAGAAGGCTTGAGATTAAGTCAATTTTATAAAGAATTGATGGTATCAACAGGCGCTATAGCAATTGAGCATGGCGATGCGAATGAGGGTGTACAATTATTACTACAAGCCTTAGAAGTTGATAATGCTTACCAAGAGCCACTTTTAATTCTAAGTGATTTATATAGACATGAGGAAGACTATGAGTCACTTATAGCACTATTGAAATATGTTGATGAAGAAGATTTAGATCCTGTCTTTATGTGGCATTTAGCATTTGCATTGGGACAAGAGGAACGAGACAAAGAAGCGCAACATTTCTTCGAATTAGCATATCCAACATTGCACACGCAATCTGCGTTCCTAAGCGATTATTATTTCTATCTAGTTGAAATCGGACAAATTGAACAAGCAAAATCAATGCTAAATCAATTACTTGAATTAGATCCAAGTAACGAAACATGGCATGATGAAGCAGAAAGATTATTATCTTTCTAGTCAAGGAAGGTGAGTAAGATGAGCAATACCCTACAACAAGTGAAAGCTAATTTTATTGAATATCTTCTTTTTCAATACCAGTTTAAATCTAGGATTAGTGTGTGGGTATTAAACTTAATTAAGTCCTCACCTGAGTTACTTCAACAAATTCATTTTGTGGACGAACTTATTTCTGACCATCATATTTTGGAAATTGCTATGGAACATACTGAGCAACAAGGTATTAAGTTCACACTTACTGACCAGCAATTGATTAATAGTGATGAAATCTTCAATTATGTAGCAACTGATGCCGTGTCTTTTGATATTAAACTGCATTTTAGTAAAGTACAATCTAGGGAGACTCGTTTAGATGAATTATTATTAATGCAATTGTTACATTCACCGTACTATGCTATGTATATGCAAGACATTTATAGTATCCCACTATCAAAACAAAGCGAGTCCTCTATTATCACGCATTTACAAGATAATATTGATTTAAGTTTACAATTGCATGATAAAGCGCTGTTTTATCAATTAACTCAAATCCTTAACACGTTTGAGTTAAGAAATGGAAATAAAACAATGAAGGATTGACCTTATGAATATAAAATCTCTATGGCATTTACTCATTTATAATAAAGGTGTACTTTACTTTCTATTTATTTGTAATTTATTAGGTACAATATATGGTTATATTTGGTATGGTGATCAACTGAGTGTATCGAGTTGGCAATTCATACCATTTGTACCTGATAGTCCAACCGCTTCATTATTTTTATGTATTGCATTAATTGGACTTATCGTAGGTAAAAACTTACCAACTATTGAAGCTTTAGCTTTTGTATCGCTGATAAAATATGGTGTATGGGCAGTTATTATGAACATCATTATGTTTGTACAATACGACTCAGTTACAATTATTGGCTGTATGCTTATATTTTCTCACGGTATTATGGCTATAGAGGCATTTTTCTTTTACCCAAGATTTAAAATCACTATTCTTGCTTTTACTATTGCTGTGATATGGGTATTCCATAATGACATTATTGATTATGTATTTATGCAATATCCTTACTATGATTTCATTGCTAACCATGTTGAAGGTATTGCTTACCTCGCATTTTGGTTAAGTGTCATACCTTTAGTGCTATATTTAAATTTAACTCGATTTAAAAAGGATAAAATATTTGACCATCATTAACGTTCACAGTAAAATGTTTATAAAGGAGTGAGGATTTTTGTCTTTTATCTATATGATTATATACTTTGTTATTCTAATGGTATTGCCTTTATGGGCGCAGCACAAAGTTAAGTCTAATTATGAAAAATATTCACAAGTAAGATCGACAAGTGGTAAGACAGGTCAAGAAGTTGCTATAGAAATACTTCATGCAAACGGTATTTATGATGTTGATGTCGTTGAAGGAAAAGGGTTCTTAACAGATCATTACGACCCTAGAAAAAAGGTCCTTGTGTTATCACCAGCTAACTTCAGTAGACCTTCAGTTGCTGGTACAGCAATCGCAGCGCACGAAGTTGGACATGCGATACAACACGCAGAAGGTTATTTCTTCTTAAGATTCAGAACATCTTTAGTACCACTAGCTAACGTAGGTAGTTCAGTTGGCTACTTAGCAGTATTTGCAGGTATTATTTTAACTACTATGCAAAGTACTTTAGGTTCTACAGCGTTATGGATTGGAATTGCATTCATGTCTCTTGCAGTATTATTCTCTATTGTTACGCTACCCGTTGAATTTAACGCAAGTAGTAGAGCAATGAAACAAATAAAAAGCTTAGACATTGTTAATGAAAAAGAACATCGCCATGCTAAAAAAGTACTTACAGCGGCAGCAATGACTTATGTTGCTTCAACTGCAGTTGCATTAGCAGAACTTGCCAGATTTATTCTTATTGCTAGATCAAGTGAATAATAATATAAATACCCTAACATTGTTATAATGCTAGGGTACTTTTTTGTTCAAAATGACTTCCTTAGCATTTTTCATTTGAACCTCATATTAAAAAACGCTCCAAAGCCAAAATATTGCTTTCCTCACTTTTTCCAAAAAAACATGCACTACTTAATCACGCGTAATAATGAAATAAACTAATAAAACGTCCATAGTCAAATAGTAAATAATATAACGCTTAACTATTGCAGGAATAATGCATGAAGCCTAAAATTAGTCTATACTATATAAGAAACCGTTAGAATGTGAGGCGTATATGATGAAGACTATGAAAAATATGCAAACTGAAGTGGATGACTATATTGGTCAATTTAAAACAGGGTATTTCTCGCCCTTAGCTAATCTTGCGCGACTAACTGAAGAAGTTGGTGAACTAGCTAGAGAGATTAATCACTACCACGGTGAGAAAAAGAAAAAAGAGTCAGAAGCTGAAAACACAATTAAGGCAGAATTAGGCGATAATTTATTCGTTTTATTATGTATTGCTAATTCTTTAGATATAGATATGACGGAAAGTTTTGATGAAACGATGAATAAATTTAACACACGTGATAAAGATCGTTTTGAACGAAAATAATTTAACTTGAAATAGAGAGGGTGTCACACCTTATGAAAATTGGCATTACTTGTTACCCATCTATGGGTGGTTCTGGAATTATCGCCACTGAATTAGGCATAAAACTTGCCGAACGTGGTCATGACATCCATTTTATTACATCTAATATACCTTTTAGAATACGAAAACCATTACCAAACATCACGTTTCACCAAGTTGAAGTCAATCAGTATGCTGTTTTCCAGTATGCCCCTTATGATATAACCTTAAGTACTAAAATTGCAGAGGTCATCAATGAGTATGATTTAGATTTATTACATATGCACTACGCAGTACCTCATGCAGTTTGTGGTATTTTAGCAAAACATATGTCTAAAAAAGACATTAAAATCATGACTACATTACATGGGACTGATATAACTGTACTTGGTTATGATCATTCTTTAAAAAATGCAATTAAGTTTGGTATAGAAGAAAGTGATGTTGTGACGAGCGTAAGCAAGTCACTCGCGAAACAAACGAATGATATCATTGAAACGAATAAAGAAATTATTCCTATATATAATTTTGTTCGAGAAAATGAGTTTCCAACAAAACCTGATGTACAAACTGAAGAAGATCAACGATTAAAAACCTGTTATGGTATTAAACCAGACGAGAAAGTTTTAATTCATGTTTCAAACTTCAGAAGTGTAAAACGTATCGACACAATTATCGATACATTTGCAAAGGTCCATAAATCTATGCCTTCAAAATTATTATTATTAGGCGATGGTCCGGAATTAATGGATATGAAACAAAAAGCACGTGATCTAAATATTGAAGATGAAGTTCTTTTTTTAGGAAAGCAAAATTGGGTTAGTGAATTCTATCAAATTTCAGACTTAGTGTTACTATTAAGTGAAAAAGAAAGTTTTGGCCTAACATTACTTGAAGCAATGAAATCTGGTATAGTGCCAATTGGTTCAACTGCTGGCGGTATTAAAGAAGTCATTAAACATGAAGATACCGGTTTTTTAGTTGATGTAGGTGATAGTACAAGCGCAAGCGAGTATGCCTTGAAATTACTCACTGACACAAAACTTTATAAAGCAATGCAAACACGAATGCTAGCAGATGTCTCAGAACGCTTTTCTTCTGATTTAATCGCAGACCAATATGAGTATTACTACAAAAAAATGTTAGAGGATAACAATGACTAAAACATTATTCGAAGCGGCAAAGCCGATTTTAGAAACTTTACAAAACCATAACTACCAAGCATTTTATGTTGGTGGGGCAGTTAGAGATTATTTAATGCAAAAACCAATTCATGATATCGATATTACGACGAGCGCCACACCAGATGAAATTGAAACAGTATTTGATAAGACCATTCCTATTGGTAAGGAGCATGGTACGATTAATGTCGTCTATAACGGAAATCAATATGAAGTGACAACTTTTCGTGCCGAAGGTGAGTATGACGATCATCGTAGACCTAATGAAGTCTTTTTCGTAAGAGACTTATACGAAGACGTAAAACGTAGAGATTTTACAATGAATGCCATTGCTATGGATATGAATTATCAAATACATGATTACTTTAATGGTCTGCAAGATATAGAACAGCGGTTAATCAAGACAGTTGGAGATCCAGCAGAACGATTTAACGAGGATGCGTTACGTATTATTAGAGGCTTACGCTTTCAGTCACAACTGGGTTTTACTTTGGAAGCAGCCACATTTAATGGTATGCATACTCATATAGCTGATATTGCACAGTTGTCTATTGAGCGGATTGTAATTGAACTTAAGAAATTAACGTTAGGTCAATATGTAGCTCATAGTTTTAATAATTTAAAGTATTTTAATGCATTTAATTATATCCCATTTTTTAACCATTTTGACTTATCAAAATTCATATTAGAAGACTCAATGTCATTATCAATGTTTATTGCATTCTTAAAAGTACAACAACCAGATGTTAACGCACAGTTGTCAGATTTAAAAATTAGCAACAATGAAAAGAAATATATTACTAGACTTGAACGAATGATACAACAGATGCCAGAAGTCCAAAGCAAACAAAGTTTGAACTTATTTGTTTATGATTACGGAGCAGAAGATATATTACAAGTATTAAGTTATGAACGCATGCTTAATGACAACAATATTATGAAGGTGTCTCCATTTATTTTTAACAATGCTGCCATCAATGAAGTTAGCCGAAACTTACCGATTTCATCAAGAAAAGAAATGGATATAAATGGCAAAGATATATTACAAGCATTAGATAAACCAAGTGGCGCATGGCTTAAATGCACATTACGTCAGGTTGAATGTGCCATTGTGTCAGGTGAGGTCAAAAACTTTAAGCCAGAACTACTAAAGTGGGTGAAAACACATGTCTAAGTATAGTAAAGATGTTGTGCAAATGTTGTATCAACACCAACCTGATTATATATCGGGTCAGTTTATAGCGGAACAATTAACCATTTCACGTACAGCAGTTAAAAAAGTAATAGATCAACTTAAATTAGAGGGGTGTCAGATTGAATCAGTAAATCATAAAGGGCATCGCTTAATCCAATTACCTGATAAATGGTATAGTGGCATTGTCCTACCAATATTAAAAGCACAAAATGTATTTGATCATGTTGAAATATTGGAAAGTATTGATTCAACTCAACTACTAGCTAAGCAAAAATTAGTAGGTAATACAAATACGTTTCTCATTTTAAGTGATGAACAAACACAAGGTAAAGGCCGATTCAATAGACCTTGGTCATCCTCCAAAGGTAAAGGCTTGTGGATGTCTATTGTTTTACGACCTGATGTACCTTTTGAAATGATAACAAAATTCAATCTATTTATGGCGCTGGGTATAAGAGATGCAATACAACAGTTCAGTATCGATCCGGTTACCATTAAATGGCCTAATGATATTTATATAGATAAACAAAAAGTTTGTGGTTTTTTAACAGAAATGGTTGCGAATAGCGATGGCATTGAAGCGGTAATTTGTGGCATTGGTATTAACATGAATCACTTACAAGAAGATTTTAATGATGAACTACAACAAAAAGCTACAAGCGTCCGTATTCATGCAGACGAAAAAATTAACCGCTACTATTTTTTACAATCACTTGTAAGTCATATTGAATATCGATATACGCAATTTCTTACAGAACCATTTTCAACTATTCGAGAAGAATACATAGTAGCATCGAATATTTGGAATAAAACATTAAGATTTACAGAGAATGGTAAACAATTCCACGGAGAAGCACTAGATATTGATGAAGATGGGTTTTTAGTTGTTTTAGATGAGACAAACAATCAACATCGCTTAATCAGTGCAGATATAGAATTTTAACCTCGTTGAAAGGAGGAATGACAATGACAAAACCGTGTTATGCCGTTATGGATTTAGAAACAACAGGAAACCAATTAGACTATGATGAAATTATTCAAATAGGTATTACTTTTGTTCGTGAAAATAAAATAATCGGCACGTACCATTCAATGATTAAAACAGATTTAGAAATTCCTCCTTTTATACAAGCCTTAACATCAATAGAAGAAGCAATGTTAAATCAAGCACCCTATTTCCATGAAATAGCTGAAGATATCTATAAACAAATAGATGGATGTATCTTTGTGGCACACAATGTTGCTTTCGATTTGAATTTCATAAAAAAATCTTTTAAAAACTGCGATATCAAATATCGACCAAAAAAAGTAATGGATACTTTAGAATTATTTAAAGTCGCTTTTCCGACTGATAAAAGTTACCAGTTAAGTGAGCTAGCAGAAGCACATGGCATTGTTTTAAACAACGCCCACCGTGCTGACGAAGATGCTGCTACAACAGCGCAACTCATGATACTCGCATTTGAGAAATTTGAAACATTACCTTTAGATACTTTGAAACAACTATATTATTTAAGTAAAAACTTAAAATATGACTTACATGATATTTTATTTGAAATGGTACGTCATCATCAAGATAAAGCTTTAGGGGACGTATACGACCAATTCGAACAAATTATTTATAAAAAACAAAAAGATTTTAAAGCGCCTACAGTAGATTTTGATGGCACTTTGAAAGATTTATATACCTTAATTACTAAAGAACTTGATTTGACCTATCGTCCACAACAATTGTATCTATCTGAAATTATATTAGAACAGTTAATGAATAGTGAAAAGGCAATGATTGAAGCACCTCTTGGAAGCGGCAAGTCGTTTGCTTATTTACTTGCATCGTTAATGTATAATATTGAAACAGGTAAACACGTAATGATTTCAACTAATACTAAATTATTACAAAACCAATTGTTGGAAAAAGACATACCTGCGCTCAAACAAGCTTTAGATTTCAAAATAAATGCTACTTTAATAAAAAGTAAACGTGATTATATTTCACTAGGCTTAATCAGCCAAATTTTGAAAGAAGAAGCCAGTAATTATGAAGTCGGTATATTAAAAATGCAATTACTTATTTGGATTACCGAAACAGACACAGGGGACATCCAAGAATTAGATTTAAAAGGTGGACAAAAAATGTATTTCGAACAAAAACTAGAGACTTATGTGCCTGTTCGTAACGATATACATTACTTCAATTTCATTAAACGAAATGCTCAAAATATTCAAATTGGTATTACAAACCATGCGCATTTAATACATGCTGCACATGATAATTCAATTTATCAATTATTTGATGATTGTATTATCGACGAAGCACATCGTTTGCCTGACTATGCATTAAGCCAAGTAACTAATGAATTGAGTTATTCTGATATTAAATATCAACTCGGCTTAATTGGTAAGACAGAAAATGAAAAGCTCCTTAAATCTATCGATCATTTAGAACAACAAAGAATTCTTGAAAAATTAGATATACCGCCTATAGATGTTTTTGGGTTAAAAACAACAGTCAATGAGATACATGATTTAAATGAGCAATTATTTACTACCATTTTTGATATCATTCAAAGTTCTGAAGTCCATGATGATGAAGTTCATAAGCTCCATTTTGTCTATCATTTTGACGTTGCACCAATTTTAAACGATTTACATTCAATTATTCATAAACTCAATATGACATTAGAATTCTTCAATGGCATGAGTCATAAAACAATCAAGTCTGTGCGCAAACAATTACTTTATATTAATAATCGTTTTAAAGAAATTGAACATAGTTTAAAAAATAATCACACAAGTTATTTATCAATTAAAAATATAAATCAAAAATCGACGATTAGACTTAACGTGAAAGATTATGATGTTAAAGAAATATTGACGACACAAGTATTAGATAAATTTAAATCACTTACATTTATTTCAGGTACATTAACGTTTAACCATTCATTTGAAAACTTCAAACATTGGTTTAATAAGGATATTGTCTTTAATACGTATGAGATTGATTCGAAGGTAATGTCACCAAATCAAACTACCGTATTCATACCTAATGATGTCGCTTCGTATAATTATAAAAGTATTGATGATTATGTGAGTTCTATCGTTAATTATGTAATTGAGTATATTAACATTGTAGAATCTAAATGTTTAATACTATTTACAAGCTATAAAATGATGCATATGGTCCAAGAGTTATTAAATGAATTACCTGAATTTGAAGATTATGTCGTTTTAACACAACAGCAAAATCAAAATTATAAGATTGTTCAACAATTTAATAGTTTTAATAAAGCAATTTTACTTGGTACTGGTACATTTTTTGAGGGCTTTGACTTTCAATCTAATGGCATCAAATGTGTCATGATTGCTAAGTTGCCTTTTATGAATCAAAACAATACAAAATATTGGCTAATGGAATCTGAATTTGCTTCTACATTCAAAGATTATGTCTTACCTGATGCTGTAACACGTTTCAGACAGGGTCTCGGTAGATTGATACGTAGCGAAAATGATAAGGGGATTATTGTATCCTTTGATGATCGTTTAATTCGAAGTAATTATAAACAATTTTTTGAACAATCATTAGAAAGTTATCGTCAAAATAAAGGCGATATCAAACAATTTTCAAGCATACTCAAGAAATTAAAAAAAGAAGACAAACGTAATCAATAAACTCAGCACACGCAACTAGAACTTATACATCGATTTTGTTAAAATATATAAGGATAAAGAAAAGAAGACTACAATATTATTAGGAGACTGGCTATGAAGACAACGATTAAAGAAGCTAAACAATATCTTAACCAAGAAGTGACTATTGGCGCTTGGTTAACTAATAAACGTTCAAGTGGGAAAATAGCATTCCTACAATTAAGAGATGGTACGGGCTTTATGCAAGGTGTCGTAGCAAAAGCAGAAGTAGCAGAGGAAATATTTAAATTAGCTAAAGAATTAACACAAGAATCCTCCATTTATATTACTGGTGTTATATCTGAAGATGATCGTTCTGATATTGGTTACGAAATGCAAGTGAAATCAATAGCTGTAATCTCAGAAGCTCATGATTACCCAATAACACCAAAAGACCATGGTACAGAATTTTTAATGGACCATCGTCATTTATGGTTACGCTCTAAAAAACAACATGCTGTAATGAAAATCAGAAACGAAATTATTCGTGCTACTTATGAATTCTTTAATGACAATGGTTTCACAAAAATCGATCCGCCTATTTTAACAGCAAGTGCACCTGAAGGCACAAGTGAGCTATTCCATACAAAATACTTTGATGAAGATGCATTCTTATCTCAAAGTGGGCAACTTTATATGGAAGCAGCTGCAATGGCACACGGTAGAGTATTTTCCTTTGGTCCAACATTCCGTGCTGAAAAATCTAAAACACGTCGTCATTTAATTGAATTCTGGATGATTGAACCTGAAATGGCTTTTTGTGAGCATGCACAAAGTTTAGAAGTTCAAGAACAATATGTAACACATGTGATTCAATCTGTATTGACTAATTGTAAACTTGAACTTAATGTATTAGAACGTGATACATCTAAACTTGAAAAAGTAACTACCCCATTCCCACGTATCACATACGATGATGCTGTAGTATTCTTAAAAGAACAAGGTTTTGACGATATAGAATGGGGCGAAGATTTCGGTTCTCCACATGAAACTGCTATCGCTAATCATTATGATTTACCAGTGTTTATCACTAACTATCCAACAAAAATCAAGCCTTTCTATATGCAACCGAATCCAGAAAATGAAAATACTGTACTGTGTGCAGATTTAATTGCACCTGAAGGTTATGGTGAAATTATAGGTGGGTCTGAACGTATAAACGACCTTGACTTACTAGAGCAACGTATTAATGAATATGGCTTAGACGCTGAAAGTTATAGCTATTATTTAGATTTACGTCGTTACGGCAGTGTGCCTCATAGTGGTTTTGGTTTAGGCTTAGAAAGAACTGTGGCTTGGTTATCCGGCGTTGATCATGTCCGTGAAACAGCACCATTCCCACGCTTACTTAATCGATTATATCCATAATATTTAAAATAAGATAATAAGATTCACAAACAGCGTCCAGTCCACAAATAATGGCTGGACGTTTTTATAGCAATATCAAAGATGGGAGGGGTTAATTTGGATAGAGAACAATTAAAAACGAGACCTGTTGTAATTCGAAAAGAACTACTTGATCATTACAATGAATTAGGTTTAAATGAAACAGAGTTAGTGATTTTAATCAAATTATTACATGCATCTGAAACGTCTAATAAACAACCTTCAATTGAATCTTTACAGCAAGGATCTGCACTAGACTCAAGAGAAATCACTTCAATCATTCAAACTTTAATACAACATGGTTTACTAGAACTTAATGTCAATAAGGACGAAGAAGGCAAGTTTACTGAATATATGAACCTTAATCAGTTCTATGATCGATTAAGTGAAATTATGCAACAAATGAATGTAAAACAAGACGAACATGAATCGGAACTAGAGTTCAATACACTATTTCAAAAAATTGAACAAGCGTTTGGAAGACCATTATCTCCATATGAGATAGAAACATTAAATCAATGGTTAGATATAGATAAACATGATTTAAGTGTCATACAAGCTGCTTTAAACGAAGCAGAGAGCCAAAATAAAATGAGTTTTAAATATATAGATCGTATTTTACTAAATTGGAAAAAAAATAATGTGAAAACGATTGAAGATTCGAAAAAAATTAGCCGCCAATTTAACCAACCTAAAATGAAACATACAGTTAGTAAGGTCCCTAAATTTGATTGGCTGAATGGGGAGAATCCAAATGGTAAGTAATAAAAAAGCACTTGAAATGGTTGATGTCATAGCTGAGATGTTTCCAAATGCTGAATGTGAACTTGTCCATGACAATGCATTTGAACTTACAATTGCTGTACTCTTATCTGCACAAACAACTGATATTTCTGTAAATAAACTCACAAAACCTTTATTTGAAAAATATAAAACACCAGAAGATTATTTAAGTGTAGATATTTCAGAATTAGAAAATGATATACGTACAATTGGTTTATATAGAAATAAAGCCAAAAATATTCAAAAATTAAGTCAATCGCTTTTAGATAAATTTGATGGTAAGATTCCTCGAACACACAATGAGTTAGAAAGCTTAGCAGGTGTAGGTAGAAAAACAGCGAACGTTGTTATGAGCGTAGCTTTTGGTGAACCTTCGTTAGCTGTAGATACACATGTAGAACGTATCTCAAAACGTTTAGGCATATGCCGATGGAAAGATAATGTACGTCAGGTAGAGGATAAATTGTGTAAAGTAGTTCCTAGAGAAAGATGGAATAAAACACACCATCAACTCATATTTTTCGGTCGTTATCATTGCTTAGCCCGTAAACCGAAATGCGATGTTTGTCCATTATTCGAAGAATGTAGAGAAGGTCAAAAACGCTATAAAGCAAGTTTGAAAGAGGCATGAACAAAATGATTACAAAAGAAGATTTTACTAAGTTAGAACATCAATTAGATGCATTTGCGAAGGTCAAAAAACTAAAATCACCAGAAGCAAAACAATTATTAGATCAATACTTTAATATGATTCAACATTACTTTCAACAAATTAATGCTATAGAAGTCATTGATTTTAAATACTTAGATGAATATGCTGTCGTTCCAATGAACTTTGAAGAAAGATATAATTATATGATAGCTCGTAAATATCATTTTATGGGCTACAGCCAAATGAAAACATTAAAAACAGAACTTATTAAAATGAATGCATCTTATCAAATTCGTCTAAAAAATAAACGTTAAACACTAAAAACAGCGTAAGCGCCTAAACTTAGGAGGCTCACGCTGTTTTTTATACATAATTGTATATGTATACTGAATAAAAACAAAGACCCAATTTCCAATTAATATGGAAACCGGGTCTTTTAAATTTGAAATCTTGTTATTGTGTGCTATTTGAAGTAGCTGTTCCACTGCTATTTGCACTGTTAGTATTTGTACCGTTTGCATTCGTAGTGTTTGTACCACTTGTATTATTGGTATTTGTATTACCAGTGTTGTTGCTGTTCGAACTGTTACTGTTTGATGAACTATTACTTTCTGAATCAGAATCACTATCTGAATCACTGTCTGAATCACTGTCACTGCCTTGACCTTTAGGATCATTATCAGTTGTATTGTCATCAGGTTCACCTTTAACTGATAAATTATCTTTACTGTCTCCGCTAACAGAATCTGGTTTCGTGAAGTCTTTACCATCACGCGGTGAAATAGTAGACATCACATCTTCTAATAGGAATTGAGGATATTCTTGTTCATCACTTCCTACAAATGAGTTTGTTCCGCCTTGTTTAACTTCATTGAATCCCATCCATACAGACATACTGTATTTAGGTGTGAAACCGTTGACCCAAACATCTTTAGCAGCATCATCAGGTAAATTATATTGTTGGTAAGTTTGTTGTCCATACGTACCTGTACCTGTTTTAGCCCCTATGTTTACTCCAGAGACGCCGTGTCCATACGCAGAACCATAAGCATCAAATGTGCCTTTAAGCACTTCAGCTAACATATAAGAAGTAGAATCCTTCATAGCTTTTTTACTTGTATGCTCATATTCGATGACTTCGCCATCTTGTTTTTCAACTTTTTCAATTGAATGTGCATTGTTGTATTCGCCGCCATTTGCAATTGCTGCAAATGCTGATGCTAATTGTGTAGGAGAGAACTCAGATGCAGAACCACCTAGTACTTCAGAAGGTCCAATATCTCCTTCATAGTCTAATCCTACTTTTTCAGCGAATTTCTTCGGTGCGTCGTTTCCAGCATTTTCTTTAGTTGATTCCCAAGCTTTTAAGGCAGGGATGTTGAAACTTTGACGTAATGCATCATAAAGTTTAACTGTTCCGTGACTTTCCATGTCATAGTTTCTGAACGTAACACCGTCAACTTGGTATTCCTCTTCATCTTTCATAGCATGGTCAGTTGCCCAAGACATGTTTTCAATTGCTGGACCATAAGATAAGAATGGTTTTAATGACGATCCGGTAGGGTGTGCGTCTGTTGCTAAGTTTCTATCAACGACATCTTTATACTCTCTACCACCAGATATTGCAACAAGTTCACCTGTTTCACTATCTACAATAGATGAACCAACTTGTTGATCTTCATTTTTATAGTAGCTACCATTATTAATACGTTCTTGCAACGTTTCTTGAACATCTTTGTCCATATTCGTATGAATCTTAATGCCACTATTTAATACAGATCCTAAATCTTCATCTTTGAACTCTTTATTATTCATAAGTTCTGATTTTACAAAGTTAATATATGAATCATATTCTTGTTTAGAATTATCTTTGCTTACTTGTCGCTCTTCTGTAGTTCGTTGAACAAGTGTATCTTGTATTTTAGTATCTTGTGCTTTTTCTTTCTCTTCTTTAGAAATTCTACCATGATATTCCATTAGATAAAGCACAGTGTTTTTACGTGATTCCGCTTCTTTAGGATTATCATACGCATTATACGTATTTGGTACTTGTGGTAAACCAGCAAGATATGCTTCTTCAGTTAAAGTTAAATCTTTCAATTCTTTATCGAAGTAATATTTAGCTGCGGCTTTCACACCATAAACACCATCAGAATAATAGATCTTATTCAAATACATTTCGAATATTTCATCTTTACTGTACTCTTGTTCTAATCTGTATGATAAGTATGCTTCTTGTGCTTTACGTGCAATAGATTTTTTATCTGTCAAGAATGAACGTTTAACAACTTGTTGTGTTAAAGTCGATGCACCTTGTGAACCAAATCCACCAGTAACATTTTTGGCAACAGCGCCGAATAGACGTTTATAGTCAAGTGCACCATGACTGTAGAAGCGATTATCTTCTGTAGCTAATACAGCATCTTTCATTCCTTTAGGCACTTCATCTAATTCAACATGTTCCCGTCGTTGCCCGTTATCAATTGTTTTTACCAATTCTCCATCTTTATCATAAATCTTAGCTGGGATTGGGTCTTGTAATTTTGACTCAGTAAATGCTGGAGCTTTCCAAGCATAATAAGCAAATAACAAGATTCCTATTAAGGCTAAGACAATGAAGGCAATGATTAGAAAGCCAATTATCTTGATTATCGTTCGTTTAATATTCCTATTCTTTTTTTGCTCGGACTTGTCTTTCTTGTTAGATTGAGAAGCCCTTTTTTTCTCCGTCATACGCGGTCCTCACTTTCATCTAATATCAACTTATCAACAGCTTTGAGGTAATTCAATCGTGGTTGATACTGATAAGGAATATAGTAACCATTTTTTCTTACTTCTTCAACCGTTACCGACTTTTTAATGTTATTTGTATGTCTTTCCCAAAAATATTCAAATTTGGAATAGGGAAGAAGATACACTTCATCAAGCGTTTTAAATCGAATTAATAGAAATACAATTCCATTTTGTTTAAAACAAGACGCCATATGTGAAACTTGGTGTTCATGCATATTACTTAATGGAAAAGAAGTTTTATTTTTCGTTTCTTTCGCTTCAAAGTCAAGGTAATGTCCATTATAAATACCATTATAATCAGTTGTAGACGGCGTTCGGAAATAAGCCTCATTAATTACAGCCTTACTTCTCATTGGATAATGAACATTTACGATTTGAACAGGCGTTGGTTTTTTATGTATAACCGCCATTCCATGGTTCAAATAATACGTGTTCGACAGTTCGATATCACTTTCAAGTGACATACCTCTGCCACCATAGTCTATTTTACTCGTTTGACCCTTATGAGTTCGTCCGACTTGAGACTTATTTCTATTAAATGGTTTCCCATTAGGGTAATTCATTGTTTTCACCACTTTAGTTTGGAAATCAAAAACTTTTTCCATTATACCCGACTTTGGCAGATTTTTCCAAACCTTGAAATATGAATCAATGTATTTACAAATACATCAAGTACATTTTAACGTGCTTTGCTTAATTAAACAATATTTGAAACTAATTAAGGCGCTAGTATAACATAAATGTAAGTTGACGCTTTAGAAATGACGCATATTATCTTTTATGGTAAATTTATTGTGTAGGAGGAAACTTCATGCAACAGTTAATTACGAAATTATTAGATGATGTACAGCTTATGCAAGACAAATATGAATCCGTAAAAGCATCTGGCGAAGATTACGATTTTTATTCCGTTGTCGTCCCATTTACTAACAATATTGATGAATTGCTCACATCCTTTGTTCAATTTGAAACTCAAATACTTCAATTGCAATATATGAACAAACAAAAATTTGATTTATTAGTTTCTAATATAGAAGAATTATCTGTGGAGTGTCATTTCAAACGCTCAAGCAGAAAGTTATTCACAGAAAAAATAAAGGCTGTTCAATATGATTTAAGCTATATTCAAAGAAGTGGGTCATGTCTATGATAAAAACAGTTTATGTTACAGGTTATAAATCTTATGAACTTAATATTTTCAAAGACGATGCTCCAGAAGTTTCCTATTTAAAAAAATTTATCGCACATAAATTAAAACAATTGATTGAAGAAGGCTTAGAATGGGTATTAATACAAGGACAGATGGGTATAGAATTATGGACAGCAGAAGTAGTACTTGATTTGAAGGCATCACATCCAAATCTTAAATTGGGTATTATAACGCCGTTTTATGGTCACAGCGATAGATGGAATGAACAAAATCAAGCTAAATATCAAAACATTACGCAAAAAGCTGATTTTGTAGATAGTGTGTTTCATTCCCCGTACGAAGGACCTCATCAATTTAAACAGACAGATCAGTTCATGTTAGATCACACAGATCAAACACTATTAATATATGATGAGGAGCAAGAAGCCAGTCCAAAATTCTTCAAGCAAATGTTAGTTGATTTTATGGAAAAAACAAATTATACTTGTGACATTGTGACGTTCGATGAATTAACTGAGTTCATCAATGATTTACAGTGGTCTCAAGAACAAAGTTTCGAATGAGGTGGGTAAAAATGGCAGATATTTCATTGAAATTATCAGCAAAGGATATTTATGAAAAAGATTTTGAAAAAACTATGACGCGTGGTTATAGAAGGGAAGAAGTCGATGCCTTCTTAGACGACATCATAGCGGATTATCAAAAAATGTCAGACTTAGATAGTGAAGTTGTTAAGCTTTCTGAAGAAAACAACAAACTAAAAAAAGAACTTGAAGAACTTAGATTACGTGTAGCAACGTCAAGACCACAAGAAAACAAGAATTTCTCTTCCAATAGCAGTGCTGCAACTAAGAGCAATACCAACAATAACAACAACAATAATGTTGATATTCTAAAAAGAATTTCTAACTTAGAAAAAGCAGTATTTGGAAAATAGCTTGATATTAAATAATTATAGCGTGTGTTAATCGTAGATATAGTTTCATCTACATAGAACCAAGTTTTGATTTCATTCAAAACTTGGTTTATTTTGTTTGTTTAGCCATCTAAAGCATGGTATACTTTCAAAGATGGTGTTTTGGGTGATCGCTATAGCAATATAGAGGAAAGTCCATGCTCACACAATCTGAGATGATTGTAGTGTTCGTGCTTGATGAAACAATAAGTCAAGGCATTAATTTGACGGCAATGAAATAACCTAAGTCTTTTAGATACGGTTAAAATAGTTTGAAAGTGCCACAGTGACGTAGCTTTTATAGAAATATAAAAGGTGGAACGCGGTAAACCCCTCGAGTGAGCAATCCAAATTAGGTAGGAGCACTTATTTAACGGAATTCAACGTATAAATAAGACATGCTTTTTAAAAGTATGTAGACAGATGGTTACCACCAGCGTACGAGTGTCTCTAGTACACGATGGCAGTACAACGGTACAAAACATGGCTTACAGAAATATCATCACTAGACCCAAGCTCTCCCACATAGGAGAGCTTTTTTAATTTCTAAAGTTATAGATGGTATTCATTAAACTTAGTTAGGTTTATAACTTAGTACAATGTCATATCTATTTAAAAATTTTTTTGATAAAATATAAGTAAATCTTGATTTAAGAAGGAGCAAACCAATGTATCAATTATTAGCCGTATGCCCTATGGGATTAGAAGCAGTTGTGGCAAAAGAAGTTCAAGAATTAGGTTATGAAACAACTGTCGAAAATGGCAGAATATTTTTTGAAGGTGACGAATCTGCAATTGTTAAGTGTAATTTATGGTTACGCACAGCCGATAGAATTAAAATTGTAGTAGGTCAATTTAAAGCCACTACATTTGATGAGTTATTTGAAAAAACAAAGGCTTTACCATGGGAAGCAATTGTTGAACAAGATGGTAACTTCCCAGTCCAAGGCCGCAGTGTAAAATCAACATTATTTAGTGTTCCTGATTGCCAAGCAATTGTAAAAAAAGCAATTGTCGAACGTTTAAGACGTGCTTACCAAGAACGTGGTTGGTTAAATGAAACAGGTGCAAAATATCCAGTAGAAGTATCAATATTAAAAGATAATGCACTTCTTACGATAGACACTTCAGGTTCAGGATTGAATAAACGTGGTTACCGTTTAGCTCAAGGTGAAGCACCAATTAAAGAAACACTTGCAGCAAGTTTAATTCGTTTAGCGAATTGGACAGGTGATACGCCTTTAATAGATCCATTCTGCGGTTCAGGCACAATAGCGATAGAAGCTTGTTTAATCGCGCAAAACATTGCTCCTGGTTTTAATCGTGATTTTGTTTCTGAAAAGTGGGACATGATGCCTGACAATTTATATGACGAAATGAGAGACGAAGCAGACCAACAAGCTAATTACGATAGAAAGCTTGAAATTTATGCTTCGGATATCGATCCAGAAATGATAGATATTGCACGCAGAAACGCTGAAGAAGTTGGATTAGCAGATATTATTCAATTTAGCGTTAAAGATGTTAATACACTGACAATAGATACAGACGAGCCAATCGCACTTATAGGCAACCCGCCATATGGCGAACGTATTGGTGACCGTGATGAAGTAGAAGTTATGTATCGCTATATAGGAGAACTAATGCAACAGCATCCTCATCTATCAACTTATATCTTGACGAGTAGTACAGAGTTTGAACATTTAGTTAACCAGAAGGCAACTAAACGTAGAAAGTTATTTAACGGCTACATTGAATGTACGTATTATCAGTATTGGGGTAAAAGAAAACCTCAGAAATAATATTTAATGGATTGAATAAGTAGAAAGAGGTGCATCTTTTGAATACTGAATTTAAAAAGGGTATTGCATTCGCTTTTGGTGCATATATATTATGGGGCGTCCTACCCATATATTGGAATTTAATTAGAGAATTAGGCGCATTTGAAATATTAGCATATAGAATTGTGCTTTCTATGATATTTATGCTATTTGTTGTAGTGTTCACTAAAAACACTGGACCCTTTAAACGAGATGTTCATCAACTCTTTACAAATCCAATTCAACTCGTTGCTATTATTGCAGCTGGTTATGTAATTACAATTAACTGGGGCACATTCATATGGGCGGTAGCAAATGGCCATGTACTGCAAACCAGTTTGGGATATTATATTAATCCACTTGTAAGTATAATACTCGCGCTTATTTTCTTGAAAGAACGTTTTAATAAATTAGAGTGGATTGCAATCGCCTTAGCAGTTGTAGGTGTGCTTTATATGACGTTGAAAATGGGCGTCTTCCCAGGTATATCATTATTATTAGCAAGTTCGTTTGGCTTATATGGATTAATAAAAAAACTAGTGCCGATCGATGCCATCAGTAGTATTACTATAGAATGTATTGCTACTGCTCCAGCAGGCTTTATATATCTATGGTATATATGGCAACAAGGGAGTTCTTCTCTAGGAGTCAATAGTTCGTCATTTTGGTTATTGTTCTCAGGGGCGATTACAGCGATCCCGTTAATATTATTTTCAGCAGGCGCCCGTAGAATTCCATTGTCATTAACTGGCTTCATACAATACATTGCTCCAACATTGATGTTTATATTAGGGATATTCTTATTTAAAGAACCGTTTAATATTGACCAATTAGTAACATTTATATTTATTTGGATTGGCATTATCGTCTATAGTATTTCTCAATATTTTAAAATTAAGAAAGATAAAAACCCGGCAATTCGTTAACCATTAAATCTCTAGATGTTAAAAACGGTGTTAAGTAGGTACTTAATAACTGTTTAACACATCCGGGGATTTTTTTAATTTAAAACACTAGATGATATGTGTACTATCGTTCATTGCTAATACAGTAGTTAAATATAAATACATTATAGTAATCGATTAAGCACTCAGATTGTAATCGAGTATGTTTTAAGTTTAATATAAGGATAAAGAGGTTAACTATAGTACTGTGAGGATTAAGAGGGTATATGTAAAAATTTTGCTTTAGATTTTTGAAAATAGCAAGAGAGCCAAAAAATGTTTTTGATTATATAGCATGATTATTAAAACGATAAAATGATATTGGAGTGATTGGATGACAAGAGTATTAATTGTAGGGGCAAATGGTGCAGTTTCTAAAGCAGCTATTAATTCTTTTTTAGAAAACACATCCTATACCTTAAGATTATTTCTAAGAGATGCAAATAGACTACCTGATTTTGCATCAGATAGAATTCGTGTGCGAGAAGGTGACGCTACTAACTTTGATGATGTTAATCGTGCAATGGACGATGTAGATATCGTCATAGCTAGTCTATCAGGAGACCTTGATAAAGAAGCAGCAACTATTGTAAAGGCAATGCAAGCAAATGACGTGAAACGTTTAATCTTCGTAACTTCTTTAGGTATATACAATGAAGTCCCAGGAGAATTTGGTGAATGGGTTCAACAACAAATAGGTGATAGACTACCTATATATAAAGAAGCAGCTGACATTATTGAAAGTTCAGGACTAGATTATACGATTTTTAGACCAGCATGGTTAACACATACAAACGAAATTGATTATGAAATCACTAAAAAAGATGAATCCTTCAAGGGGACAGAAGTATCCAGAAAAAGTGTAGCAGCTGTAGTTGTTAATATCGCTAAAGATCCAAATCTTTATTTAAAAGAAAACATTGGTATCAATAAGCCAAATACAGATTACAGTATACCTAAAGAGAGTTAATAATAAGTAGGTGTATAATAGTTGTGAGTTAAAGAATAGACAAACTATAAATACTGAAGCGGATATATATTAAAGCATTATAAACTTTCTTATGCCGTTGTCATTCCAAATTTGTTTGGAGTGACTTTTTTATTACATGCATTTTATATTATAACAACGTATTTCAATAATCATCCTAAGTCATTAGCGTATAGTACATACGTAACATCACAATAAGTTTGATTATTGTTAATATACGATTAAAAGAAATTTAATTTCACTTACTACCTTTAGACAAACAATAATTTGTTATACAATAAGATTAATTACATATAAGTAATCAAAGGGGATACATACAATGTCTAATACTGAGCAACTCGATATTTTATATAAACTAAAAAAAGAAGTTGAAAAATCAAATAATGGACGTCTTGTCCACATTATCAATCAAGTTATTAAAAAGGTATACTTAGAACAATACACTGCAACTTTTGTAGGTCACTTCTCAGCAGGTAAATCTACATTAATCAATTCACTCTTAGAAGAAAGCATTTTGCCAAGTTCACCTGTACCAACAACAAGTAATACTGCTATCGTCTCTGTATCAGACGAACCAGGAATTATTGCAAATTTGAGTAATCAACAATATACATTATTAAATAATTACAATGAAGTTAAGCAAATGAACCGTGAAAACATAGATGTAGAATCCGTAGAAATTAAATTTCCATCAGACAAATTTAAAAAAGGATTCACGTTACAAGATACACCCGGGGTAGACTCTAATGTTGCAACGCATCAATCAAGCACAGAGGAATTTATGTATACGAGTAATGTGCTTTTTTATACAGTAGATTATAACCACGTGCAGTCAGCTTTAAATTTCCAATTTATGAAACAGTTAAATGCAGCAAATGTGCCTGTTGTATTTGTAATTAATCAGATAGATAAACATAGCGAAGAAGAAATTACATTCGAGACATTTAAAGATCGAGTAGAGAAATCAATCGCTGAATGGGAAATCGAATTAGATCAAATATTTTATGTATCAAAATATGATCATGAACATAATGAAATTAACTCACTTTCTAATTATCTAATTGAAAAAGATACACATAGAGAATCTATTGAGCATTATGTGGAACGAATTGTTAAATTCATTACCGATGAACAATTATCATATGTTCAATATGAAATTCAAGATATTTTAGAACAACTTGATATTTTTGAAGCGGATTTTGATCAAGCTTATCTTAATTTCCAACAAAATCAAGAAGTTAGTGAAGAAGCCAAGTTATTAAATAACCCTGATGAATTATATGACTTTTTAAAACAAAAGCGCAAAGATATTTTAGATAACGCATATATCATGACGCATGATACTAGAGAAAAAGTTAAAATTTATCTAGAAAGCCGCACAAAAGACTTTAAAGTGGGCGGTTTATTTAATAAAAAACAAAAGACTTTTGAAGAACAGCAAAAAAGACTCACAGCAGTTGTTGAACAACTGCAAGACAAAGTTAATCAAGAAGTCCGACAACCACTAAGAGAAGACATGTCATTTTTAACACGCTTTATAAATTCTTCAGAGGTAAATGAAGAAATTCTAAATCAGCATTATACAATACACCCAGAACTCATAACTGATTTGTACCAAATGCAGATAACGATTAGTAATCAATATGTATTAACATTTGCTGATGATTTGATGGCTTCGCTCAAAAAATTCATTGCAAAAGAATCTGATCCATTATTTAAAAAAGCAATTAACCATTCACAAGCAAATGATATCGGAACAGAACAAGAAGACGATTATAATGATTATGTGAAATTTATGGAAATGCGTAATTTGAGAGAGTCACTCGAAACACAAAACTACATGCATTATTATATTCATATGGATGACTCTTTAGATAAATTAATAGATCGAACAGAAATCAAATACACGGCACAAGACAATACTGATACTGTAAAGATGAGTAAGAGAAACACCGTTGAAACACATTACGATAACCAAGATAATACCCAAAACATCAAAAATGCACTAGAATTGATTCAAGATATCCCATTATTCGAACAAACAAAACAAGACATTGATGATACATTAACCCGATTAGAGAATAAAGTTGTTAAAATAGGGGTCTTTGGTACATTTAGTGCAGGCAAGAGCAGTTTGATTAATGCATTATTAGGTGGTTCGCACTTAGTTAGTTCACCTAATCCAACCACTGCAGCGATGACTGAATTAACTTATGGACATGAAAGTCAAATTACACTTAAATCATCTGAGCAACTTTTAGATGAATTAAATCAAGTCTTCGAAATTGAAAATAAAACATTTGATAGTATTGATACATTTTTAAGTAAAAATACAGATAAAATCAAAGCAACTTTGGAAAAGAACCAATTAGCTTTTGTAAACGCTGTTGAAAAACATTACAGCATGTATAAAAACATGTTAGAAGAAGGGCAAACGCATACTATTCCACAAGACGACATTAAAAAGTGGAGTGCAGAAGATGAGTATGCAACGTTCGTAAATACAGTACATCTTAAACTGCCAATCGATTGGTTAAAAGATAAAATTATCGTTGATTCTCTAGGCTTACATTCCAATAATCAACGTCATACGAACGAAACTGAGAAAATACTGACATCTTCAGATTTAATCTTATATGTTAGTTATTTTAATCATTCGTTTACAAACAATGACAAACGCTTTATTGAACATATGAAAGAAATGAATCAATTAAACGAAAATCAAGCCTTCAAAATGATTATAAATGCGACTGACTTAGCAGAAACTGACGAAGATTTAAATGCTGTGATAGAATATGTTGGTGATGCTTTAACTCAAGTCAACATGGATTCAGACATTTTTGCTGTTTCTAGTAGAGAAGCACTTAAGTCTAGCGATAAAGGAATCGATAAATTACAAGAGAGTATTCAACATTTTACACAAGTTGAATCTAAATATATACTCCAGCAACAAATGTTAAAACAACTCACACATATTTCTGAAGCATTTGAGCAAATGATTGAAGAAACAACGAACAATAAAGCTCAAATTGAACAACGTAAGCAAAAACTAAAAACTTATGAACAATCAACTGTGTTGAGTTATAACATATTGCAATCTGCAGAACAACGTGCGTCAAATGAAGTAGAAGATCAAATCTATCACTTAAATGAACGCTTGAAATTACAATTACAGGATGAAGTCAAATCTATTTATAATGGGCAAATGACTAAAAACAGCAATTTCAACGAAGAAAAACGACTATCTACTAAAATTTATTTAGACCAAATCCATCAACGCTTGTATTTGGAGCAATCATTACTTGTTGAACGCGTCAAAAAATATTTCCACGAACAATTGCATAATGAAATTGCACCCTTGAAACAAAAACTTGAACAATTGCATGTCTTTATCGAACCAGAATTTGATAAAAACACTATAGAATTAGATGAACCTTATTTAAAAGTTGAGTTAAGTCATATGATTGATGCATTACCTAAGTCACTTTCTAAAAAGAATATCTTGCAACCTAAAACACAAAGTGAATTACAAGAACAAATCACACAAGAAACAATCAAGTTGCTTGCACCTTGTATTGCAGATCTTAGAAAAGCTTTAAATGAAATCGTCTTGGTTATGGATGAAAATGCTGAATCAAAATTCAAGCAATTTGAAAGTGAAATTCATCGTCAAATCAAAGAATTATTATCGTTTGAAATCGATGATGTATTGATTAAGCAACTACAAGAAACGAACGCACAATTAAAAGTATTATTGTAAATAAGAAAGAGGTACACAAAATGTCTAATAAAATATTACTTATAGATGGCATGGCTTTATTATTCCGCCATTTTTATGCTACAAGTCTTCACAAGCAATTTATGCGTAATTCCACGGGTACACCTACAAATGGTATACAAGGATTCGTGCGTCACGTTTTTAGTGCAATCAATGACATACAGCCAACACATGTAGCTGTATGTTGGGATATGGGTAAATCCACATTTAGAAATGACATGTTTGATGGATATAAACAAAATAGACCTGCACCCCCTGAAGAACTTATCCCTCAATTTGATTATGTGAAAGAGGTCTCCAATCAATTTGGTTTTGTAAATATTGGCGTTCAGAATTATGAAGCTGATGACGTTATCGGAACGCTAGCACATCAATATTCTGGCGAAAACCAAATTTATGTAGTAACTGGGGATAAAGACATACTACAATGTATCAATCCAAATGTAGAAATTTGGTTAACTAAAAAGGGGTTTAGTATATATAATCGCTATACGCTTGATAGATTCCAAAGTGAATATGGTCTGGACCCTTTACAACTCATTGATGTAAAAGCATTTATGGGTGATAGTGCAGATGGTTATCCTGGCGTAAAAGGCATAGGAGAAAAGACTGCAATTAAATTGATTCAAAATTATGGTTCTGTGGAATCTGTCGTTGATGCAATAGATGAATTAACACCTGGCCAACAAAATAAAATAAATAATGATATGCAAAACTTAAAAGTTTCCAAGTCTTTAGCTAAAATACACACTGAAGTCCCATTAGATACAACAACGTTATTACAAGATATGAAATTTGGTGCTGATATCACTAAGATATTAAATATCTGTAACGAACATGAGTTATACGTATCAGGAAAATACTTGTCTACTCATTTCAGTTAAACATACCAAAAGTGGCTATTAGCAATCCATCTGGAAAGCTAGCAGCCACTTTTTGTATATTATTTTCCTTTTTTATTTTTAGTGATTTTATACAACGCATTTTTAGCATGATGATTTGCTTCCTTATTTTGATTTCTAGGAACCCATCTTATAAATAGTAAATCAAACTGTTGTTCTAATTTTAACATTTCACTGTAATAAGATTTGAATTTATTATTTTTCACGCGTCCCTTATTCAAACTATCTTCTATTAATTTTGAATCTGTATAAACTATCGCCGTCGTCACTTCGTGTTTTACAGCACATTCCAAAGCGAACACCAATGAGGCCCATTCAGCACTATGATTATCCATTATACCCAAACTAGCATCATACTGAAACCGTTCATTGTCTGTTACTATGACAACTGCACAAGCGCTTTCACCTGGATTACCGGCAGTAGCTGCATCAAAATATATTTTCGCCATAAATTCACCCACATTATTTAAGTTACTCTAATCTTATCAAAACTATTTCATTTATACTATATATGCACTAATCATATCAGTTGGAAATCCAATATTTTTCTCGTATCCTGTGTATATATTGATTTTATACTGGTCGGAATTACACGAGAAAGGTCTGATACTTTGAAAAACATGTTTATTGTACATGGTTATCAAGCACACACTCACAGTCATTGGTTTCAATGGTTAGCTAATAAAATGAAAGCGTCTGATTATGAAGTTGAAGTCATATATTTACCAGATTCAAATCATCCGGATATAGACCGTTGGCATACAGCATTACACAATAGTATGACACATAAATTGAATTCTGAAACGCTTATTGTCGCCCATAGTCTTGGAGTAGTATCCGTACTTAATTATTTATCTCAACTTTCTCAATGTCCATATATTAAAGGGTTATTTTTAGTTTCAGGCTTTAATGAAACTTTAGAGAATTTACCAGAATTAGATTATTATATTAATCAAACTGACGTCCAACTAGATCGTATTAATGCGCAACATATTGTTACAATTGGTAGTGATTATGATTCAGTTGTAGATATTAAAGCAACAGATCGATTATCTAATGCTTTAGGGACTCAAACAATTCACGTTACACATCATGGTCATTTTCTAGCTAGCGATGGGTATGAAACGTTTGAACTTTTAAGAGAACAGATTACTACTATTTTAAATCAAAAAAACTCTGAAATTGGTATTTAACCAATTTCAGAGTTTTTTTAGTAACCTTCATCTAATTTTTGTATTTTACCTTTTCGATACATAGATTTTGCCCAATAACCGAATGGCACGTTAAATATTGTAGAAATAATTTTCAACAAGTATGTTGTTATAAAGATTTCAAATACTGCTTCATTTGGCATTGTACCTAAAAACGCTATAGCTACGAATAATGCTGTATCTATAATATTACTAATGATTGTACTTCCATACGCCCTAATAATAAATGTTCTATCGGAACTAAAGACCTTTTTAATCAATGAAAATAGCAATACATCTAAATGCTGTCCAATGATATATGCGATAACAGAACCTAATGCAATTCTAGGTACAAGATTAAATATTGTATCTAATGCACCCTGAGTAGTGTCGACGGGAGATGGGGTGAAGTGTAACGATAATTGCATGACAATAATCATGACTAACGTTGAACTAAAACCTAACCAAACCGCACGCTTTGCAATTTTTCTACCATATATCTCATTCAAAATGTCAGTAGCTAAATATATCGATGCAAACATTACATTACCTAACGTTGCAGAAATAGTGAAAATATCTACTGTTTTTATTACTTGTATATTAGCGATAATTGTACCAATTGCAATCCATGCAATTAATCCTTGTTTTCCAAAAAAGCGATACATTGCGACTAATAATAAAAATGTGATTAAAAACGTTAATACACCAAAAATTTCATTAAACAATTTATATTCCTCCTAAATTTTGATGATGCGGGTGTTTAGAAACCGCATATTTAACAACTGCATTATCTTATCAGATAAATTAAAAATTGCAAGTATACTTTAAAAATTAATACACCTTATTTCTACATTAATCTCAATTGTGAATTTAATATTAAACAATCATAGTTACAAATGATATAATACCTTCAAGCGTCAAATCTTAATTTAATTAAATACTTTTATTTACAGAAACACAGGAGAGTGAAGATTATTCTAACTTATTCTGAAAAAGAAGCAATTGATGCGATAGATCATTTAATGAACACCTACTGCAATGAATGCTTGCTTAAAAATCATATCAGAAAGACTGAAGGAAAAACACAAGCACATCACTTTTGTATAAATGAGTGTTCAATTGGAAAACAAATCAAACAAATAGGAAATGAATTACAATAAGGAGGATTTATAATGGAAATTTTAAATGTAGAAGCAACACCAAACCCAAATACTATGAAATTTGTCTATAGCGTACAAGGTGGGGACACAAAACCTAATACGTATACTAAAGTAAAAGAAGGGCAACCTGAGTTTATAAATGCAGTATTAGAAGTAGAAGGCGTTAAATCTATATTCCAAGCTATGGATTTCATTTCAGTGGATAAACAAGCCGATGTTGAGTGGGATGATGTATTACCAAATATATTATCCACGTTAGAAAGAATATAAATATAATAAGGAGGTTCCTTGATGGAAATTGTTCGTGTTGAACCTACACCAAGCCCAAATACAATGAAAATTGTCTTGAGTGAGAAAAGAGAAGATAATAAATCAAATACGTATACTGCAGTTGCAGAGGGACAACCTCATTTTATTAATGATGTATTAGCAATCGAAGGCGTTAAGTCTATATTCTATGTAATGGATTTTTTAGCAGTGGACAAAAAGCCGAAATTTGATTGGGAAGATGTTTTACCTAACGTAACTGCAACGTTAAATAAAGACCAAGAAGAAATAAGTGAACCTTTGCCAGATGAGCACTATGGAGAGGTTAAGGCTGAAGTATTAAAATTTAAAGGAATCCCTTATCAAATTAAACTTACTACAAGCTCTGAAGAAAAACGCAAACAATTACCAGAAATTTATATAGATAGTATGTTAGCTGCACAAAAAGATAATGATAATATCGTCTTTCTACGTAAATGGGATGATTTAGGTGTGCGCTATGGCGATTTAGACGAGATCATTTCTGAAGTATTTGAAGAAATTACTGCTATTTATCCTGAGGTACGATTAAAAACACTTGTGCAAGAAGCATTAGCTACAGATATTGTTGTTCCAGAAAAACAATATCAACATGTTACACTTGAAGCTTATCAAGCTGCTAATGACTGGAAAGAACGGTTAAGAATGTTAAAATCCTTCCCAACACCAACTGTACAGGATTTCCCTTTATTAGGTGAAGCAGTGAGTGATGAGCAAAAAATACCATTGAGACGTGAAGCAATTGTGCTGCTTGGAATGGTGGAAGATAAAGCGGTACTACCTTATCTGTTCAAAGGACTAAATGACAAAAGTCCTGCAGTAAGACGTACAGCAGGAGATTGTTTAAGCGATTTAGGGTTTAAACAAGCGTTGCCAGAAATGGAAAAAGCGTTAAATGATCCGCAAAAAATCGTAAGATGGAGAGCTGCAATGTTTATCTTTGACGAAGGTGGCCCTGAACAACTCGAATCATTAAGAGCGCATGCAGATGACCCAGCATATGAAGTAAAACTTCAAATAGAGATGGCAATTTCTAGAATTGAAAATGGTGACGAAGCTTTAGGATCCGTTTGGAAACAAATTGCCAATAGAAACAAGTAATTTTTAATAAAAAACGAATTTAAAGTTAAATTTGAGGAGTGTTATCAATGAATGCATATGATGCTTATATGAATGAATTATCTACACAAATGCGTAGTGAATTAACAGAACATGATTTTGAAAGTTTAGAATCTGCTGAAGCAGTATCTGATTATATGAATAATGTCGCAAAAGAAGAAACGACTTTTGTAGTTATTAACTCTACATGTGGCTGTGCAGCTGGGCTTGCAAGACCTGCAGCTGTAACTGTTGTAGAACAAAATGATAAAACACCTAGTAATATAGTCACAGTTTTTGCAGGACAAGACAAGGAAGCTACTGAAGAAATGAGATCATTTATTCAGCAAGTACCATCAAGTCCATCATACGCTTTATTTAAAGGTCAGGAATTAAAACATTTTATTCCACGTGAACATATTGAAGGTAGAGATATCCAAGATATTTGTATGGATATCAAAGATGCTTTCGATGAATATTGCTAATTTCTTAATTTAATATAATCTATTGTTTTATATTAAATGATAATAGTAATTGAATCTGGATAAATGTTTCTCTAAACCAACTTACCATATCTAACTTATTATTTAAGATATGGTAAGTTGGTTTTTTAATTTTAAAAATAATGCTACTTTTTAAACGTTTTCAAAGAAATAATGTATACTTTATACAAAGTGAATTATTTTTCACACAATTAATAGTAAACTCTTTTAATTGTCGGTATTTTCCAATAAGATAAATATAAATAATAGAAAGGAGTGTGGTTGTTATGCTTAATAGTTTTGACCAATCATATCACAATCTATGCGAAGAAATTTTAGACATCGGTAAACAAAAAAATGATCGCACAAATACAGGCACAATTTCAAAATTCGGACATCAATTAAGATTTGATCTCTCGAAAGGATTCCCTTTATTAACAACCAAAAAAGTATCCTTTAAATTAATTGCAACGGAGTTATTGTGGTTTATCAAAGGTGATACGAACATTAAATATTTACTCCAATATAATAACAATATTTGGAATGAATGGGCGTTTGAGAATTATGTAAACTCGTCAGATTATAAAGGACCAGATATGACTGATTTTGGACATAGAGCACAAGCTGATGAATCTTTTAATATAATATATAAAGAACAAATGAAAAAGTTCAAACAACAGATTTTAAATAATGATGCCTTTGCCAAAAAATTTGGCGACTTAGGAAATGTCTATGGTAAACAATGGCGTGACTGGGAAGATAAAGACGGTAACCATTTCGATCAACTTAAGACTGTTATAGAACAAATCAAAAATAATCCTAATTCTCGACGTCATATTGTGTCCGCTTGGAATCCAACTGAAATAGATACGATGGCTTTACCACCATGTCATACGATGTTTCAATTTTATGTACAAGAGGGTAAATTAAGTTGTCAGCTTTATCAAAGAAGTGCAGACATATTTCTAGGTGTGCCTTTTAATATTGCTAGTTATAGTTTGTTAACGCATTTAATTGCTAAGGAATGCGGACTAGAGGTTGGTGAATTTGTGCATACATTTGGTGATGCACACATTTACTCTAATCATATCGACGCTATAGAAACACAACTGACACGTGATAGTTTTGAACCACCTCAATTAAAAATCAACAGTGATGCTTCTATTTTCGATATCAATTATGAGGATTTGGAAATTGTAGATTATGATTCTCATCCAGCAATAAAAGCACCGATAGCAGTGTAATCTACAAAAGGATTAAAATTAATCAATAGATTATTAATATTAAAAATTCAAGTTAACATTTTGGTATATTAACAATAGGGAGGAAAATTATGACACTTTCAATACTTGTGGCGCATGACCAACAACGTGTTATCGGCGTAGATAACAAATTACCTTGGCATTTACCGAATGACCTTAAACACGTAAAAAAATTAAGTACCAACAATACACTAGTCATGGGGCGCGCAACATTTGACTCTATAGGTAAACCACTTCCTAACAGGCAAAACGTCGTATTAACTAGAAATAAATCGTTTCAACACGAAGGTGTTGATGTTATTCATTCTATGGAAGATATATTTGATTTACCCGGCCATGTTTTCGTTTTCGGTGGCCAATCACTATTCGAGGAAATGATTGATAAAGTTGACGATATGTATATCACAGTAATTGAAGATAAATATAATGGGGATACCTTTTTCCCAGCTTATACATTCGAAGATTGGGAAGTCGAATCATCAGTTAAAGGGGAATTAGATGAAAAAAATACAATTCCTCATACTTTTTTACATTTAGTTCGTAAGAAAAATTCATAGGAGGACATTATGATTAAAAAGAAAATTGTAACCGATTCAACTTCAGATTTATCACATGACTATTTAGTTGAAAATGATATCCATGTTGTGCCACTTAACTTAACAATTGATGGAAAATCATATATAGATCAAGTCGATATCACTTCTGAAGCATATATACAAAAAATTCAGGATGATGCTGATGTTAAAACTAGTCAGCCAGCTATTGGTAAATTCATTGAAATGTATGATGAATTAGGCGCTGATGGTTCTGAAATCATTAGTATTCATATCACTTCGGGATTAAGTGGTACTTATCAAACTGCATTACAAGCCAGTCAAATTACTGAGAGCAATGTTACGGTAATAGACTCTAAATCTATTTCTTTTGGTTTAGGTTATCAAATTCAGCACATTGTAGATTGGAATAATGAAGGTATTGCAACTGAAAAAATAATTGAAAAATTGAATGAATTGCAAAAAAACATTAAACTTTATGTCGTTATAGGTCAACTTAATCAACTTATTAAGGGCGGACGTATTAGTAAAACAAAAGGTTTAATTGGGAATATGATGAAAATTAAGCCAATCGGAACAATTGTTGATGGAAAACTTGAAATGTTACACAATTCACGTACGCAAAATGCAAGTGTTCAATTTTTAAAGAAAGAAATAAGTCACTTTATAGGTGATAAAAATATAAAATCTATTGGTATTGCTCATGCCAATGTCATCGACTTTGTAGATAAGGTTAAAAAGCAATTTTCTGAAGAATTTAATTTCCATCATTTCGATACAAATGTAACAACACCTGTTATCTCAACGCATGCAGGTCAAGGCGCAATTGGATTAATTGTTTTAAAATCTTAATATCATCATGCCCCATATGCATTGTTACTATTATTAAGAAAATTTACAGTCATTATATTATTTATAAACAATTTGATAGCATATCTCTTAAAATAATGGTAACTTTATGACAAAATAGATATAGGAGGTATATTATGGCTTATGCGACATTAGCTGGTGGCTGTTTTTGGTGTTTAGTTAAACCTTTTACTTCTTATCCAGGTATCGAAAATGTTGTTTCTGGTTATAGCGGTGGCCATTTTGATAACCCTACTTACGAAAGTGTAAGTACGAATCAAACTGGACATGTAGAGGCAGTACAAATCACATATAACTCAGAAATTACTTCCTTCGAAAATATTTTAGATGTTTATTTCAAAACATTTGACCCAACTGATAATGGTGGCCAATTTTTTGATCGTGGTGAACACTATGAACCAGTCATTTTTTATCACACTGAGGAACAAAAGAAAGCTGCAGAAGCAAAAATACAACAATTAAATGAACAGGCTATTTTTAATAAGCCTGTAATAACACCCATTAAACCATATAAAAACTTTTATCCTGCTGAATCGCATCACCAAGATTATTATAAAAAAAATCCATTGCACTATGAACAATATCAACGTGGATCAGGACGTAAAGCATTTATAGAAAAACATTGGGGGGAACAAAATGATTAAAAAAAGCAAAGATAATTTAAATGAAATGGAATACCTAGTCACTCAAGAAAATGGAACAGAACCTCCATTCCAAAATGAGTACTGGAACCATTATGAAAAAGGCATTTATGTCGATAAAATTTCAGGAAAACCTTTATTCACCTCAGAAGAAAAATTTGAATCAGATTGTGGTTGGCCTAGTTTCTCTAAAGCACTAGATGATGAAGAAGTTGTTGAACTTGTAGATAAAACTTTCGGCATGGTACGTACAGAAGTACGTTCAGAAGATGCTAATAGTCATCTAGGTCATGTATTTAATGATGGACCGAAAGAGAGTGGCGGTTTAAGATATTGTATTAATTCCGCAGCAGTACAATTTATTCCTTTCGAAAAACTTGAAGAGTTAGGCTATGAGGATTTAATATCACATTTTGAAAAATAAGGAGCGAACAAGATATGTTTAAAAAATTATTCGGTAAAGGTAAAGAAGTCAATAAGGATAGTGCTATTTATGCGCCAATTACAGGGGAATATGTAAAAATCGAAGATATTCCAGATCCAGTTTTCGCACAAAAAATGATGGGTGAAGGTTTTGGTGTTAACCCAACAGATGGTGAAGTTGTATCACCTATCGACGGAAAAGTAGATAATGTATTTCCAACTAAACATGCTATCGGCCTAAAAGCTGACAACGGTTTAGAATTACTTGTTCATATTGGTTTAGACACAGTTCAATTGGATGGTAAAGGATTTGAAGTCTTAGTTGAAAGTGGTGATACAGTAAGCGTTGGAGATCCATTATTACGTTTTGACTTAGATTATATTAAGGAAAATGCAAAATCTGTGATATCACCAATCATTATAACAAATTCTGATAATACATCATCTCTTAATGTTGCAGATGTAAATTCTATTACTAAAGGCGAGACAAAAATCGTTGATGTGACAATGAACTAATGAAAGATCATTCATTTTATCAATTTGTGCTAACAGCAAGAGGTCGTAAAAGTGAAAAAGGTGAATTAGCAGAAGAAATTTTTGATGATTTATCTTTTCCAAGACAAGAGAAAGATTTTCATATTATATCTGATTATATAGAAACACAAGGCAATTATCCCATTTCAATGGCTGTGTTCGATGATTTATATGAAGAATATACAGAATGGCTAAAATTTTAAATCACTTAATATTTGTGTATATAGATTCAAATATATTAAAATATTATAGTGTCATATAAGTAGCTGGGATTAATCGAATATGGTTCAATCCTAGCTTTTTTATTTTAGTTGAACTTTAATAGGAATTTTTACATATGTAGTAGGAAGTGATTAAATGTCAGATCATAAAGACATACATGAGGAAAATAATAACGACAGTAATAACGATAATAATCACCAAAATAAATCTAAATTCTTAAATTTCAAACGCGGGCATTTCATTTTACTGATAATAGCTACTGTGATTATCACAACATTAATTGCTGTATTTGCAACAATCGGCGTTACTAATTGGAAAAGCGGACTAAATAGTGATCAAAGAACAGAAATGAATAAGATTCAAGAAGTTTATAAAACTTTAAACAATGAATATTATAAAGAAACAAATTCCGAAAAATTATCTGAAGCTGCTATTGATGGAATGGTTAAAGAATTAGATGACCCATATTCTGACTATATGACTAAAAAAGAAACAAAATCTTTTAATGAAGATGTTTCTGGCGACTTTGTAGGTATCGGCGCAGAAATGCAAAAGAAAGGCAATAAAATTGAAATCACCAGTCCGATGAAAAGTTCACCAGCTGAAAAAGCAGGCATACAACCTAAAGATGTTGTGACTAAAGTTGATGGAGAATCTATCAAAGGACAACCATTGGAAGCTATCGTAAATAAAGTGCGTGGTAAAAAGGGAACGAATGTTACTCTGACAATTGAAAGAGCTAATCAAGCGCACGACATTACAATTAAACGAGATAAAATACACGTGAAAAGTGTTGAATATGAAAAACAAAATGACATAGGTGTTTTTACTATCAACAAATTCCAAGATAGTACTGCAGGTGAATTAAAATCTGCTATTATCAAAGCACATAAAGATGGCGTGCGTAATATTGTTTTAGACTTACGTAATAACCCAGGTGGTTTATTAAATGAAGCTATTAAAATGGCTAATATTTTTATAGATAAAGGTGAAACCGTCGTACAACTTCAAAAAGGCGATCACAAAGAAGAGATCACAGCTTCTAATGACTCGTTAAAAGAAGCTAAGGACATGGAAGTATCAATTCTTGTTAATAAAGGCTCTGCAAGTGCTTCTGAGGTGTTTACAGGCGCTATGAAAGACTATGGCAAGGCCAAGGTTTATGGTTCTAAAACTTTTGGTAAAGGAATTGTTCAAACAACAAATGAATTCGATGACGGTTCATTATTAAAATTCACCAACATGAAATGGCTAACACCAAAATCACATTACATTCACGGCAAGGGCATTAAGCCGGATGTAAAAATTAGTGAACCAGAATACCAAACTTTAAATGTTATACCTAATGATAAAACATATGAGTTGGGTGATAATGATAAAAATGTTAAAACAATGAAGGTAGGATTATCTGCATTGGGTCATAAAGTAAATAATAACTCTAATGAATTTGATAATGCTTTGCAATCTGCTATTGAATCATTCCAAAAAGAAAATAATTTGGAAGTAAATGGCATATTCGACAAAAAAACAAATGAAAAGTTCACCCAAGAGCTTGTCAACAAAGCAAATAAAGAGGATACCGTTTTACAAAATCTTCTTAAAAAATTAAATTAACTATAGAGAGGTACTATATCTATGATTAGAATTGCTAACAAAAACGATTTATCAAGTGTACTAAAAATTGTACAAGAAGCTAAAGCAATTATGCAACAGGATAATAATAATCAATGGGATGAACATTACCCTTTGGAACAACATTTCAAAGAAGATATACAAAAAGAAACACTTTATGTACTAGAAGAAAATTCTATAATTTATGCTTTTATAGTTGTCGACCAACAACAATCAGAGTGGTATGATGAACTAGAATGGCCAATTGACAGAAGTGGTGCATATGTAATCCACAGACTTGCTGGATCATCAGCATATAAAGGCGCCGCTACTCAGTTGTTTGACTTTGCCGTCAATCTTGCACTTGACCATAATATTCACGTTATGGTGACAGATACATTTGCATTAAACAAACGTGCACAAGGTCTATTTAATAAATTTGGCTTTAATAAAGTAGGCGAGGCAGAAATTGATTATCCTCCATTTAATAAAGGAGAACCCTTTTATGCCTATTATAAAAAATTAGAAGAATAGAGGTTATAATATGACGAAAATCGCATTTACTGGGGGAGGCACTGTTGGACATGTCTCAGTCAATTTAAGTTTAATACCCACTGCCTTGGAAGCAGGTTATGAAGCCTTTTACATTGGTTCAAAAAAAGGAATTGAACGCGAGATGATTGAATCTCAATTACCTGAAATTAAATATCATTCAATTTCTAGTGGTAAATTAAGACGCTATATTTCTTGGGACAATATAAAAGACGTATTCAAAGTACTTAAAGGTATATTAGATGCGAGAAAGATATTAAAAAAAGAAAAACCTGATTTATTATTTTCAAAAGGTGGTTTTGTATCTGTGCCTGTAGTTATGGCTGCAAAATCTTTGAAAATACCAACAATAATTCACGAATCAGATTTAACGCCTGGCTTAGCTAATAAGATTTCGCTCAAATTTGCTAAGAAAATCTACACTACTTTTGAAGATACATTGCAATATCTCCCTAAGGATAAAGCAGATTTTGTCGGTGCTACAGTACGTGAAGATTTGAAAACTGGAGATAAAAACAGAGGTTATCAACTCACTGAATTTACTAATAATAAAAGAGTATTACTCGTTATGGGCGGCAGTCTAGGCAGTAAAAAATTAAATGAAATCATTCGACAAAATTTAGATGCACTTAACGAAAACTATCAAGTTGTACATTTAACTGGTAAAGGTTTGTTAGAAAAACAATTTTTAGATAAAGCAGGCTATATTCAATTTGAATTTGTGAAAGATGATTTAACAGATCTTTTAGCAATCACTGATACGGTTATTAGTCGTGCCGGCTCAAACGCTATTTATGAATTTTTAGCACTTAGAATTCCTATGTTATTAATTCCACTTGGTCTAGACCAGTCCCGTGGTGATCAAATTGATAATGCAAAGAATTTTGAATCTAAAGGTTTTGGTAAAACATTACCAGAAGATACGTTAACTGAAACACAATTAATCACACTGCTCAATGATATTGAAACAAATCGTGAATCGATAATTAAACAAATGCAAACATATAAAGAAAGCTATACGCGTCAAGATTTATTCAATAAAATTATTAATGACGCGCTAAACTAATGGGAGGTCATATGCAATGAGTCGATGGAAACGAATATCATTACTAATCATTTTCACATTAATATTTGGCATCATTGCATTCTTTCATGAATCTAGATTAGGAAAATGGATTGATAATGAAGTATACGAATTTATCTATTCTTCTGAAAGTTTTATTACGACTACTTTCTTCTTAGGCGTAACTAAGATTGGTGAAGTATGGGCGATGGTCTGTTTATCACTATTATTAATTGCTTATTTAATGCTAAAACGATTAAATATCGAGGCTTTATTTTTTGCTATTGCAATGAGTTTAACAGGCACTTTAAATCCTTTGCTAAAAAACCTCTTTGATAGAGAACGTCCAACATTGCTAAGGCTCATTGATATTTCAGGCTTTAGTTTCCCAAGTGGGCATGCTATGGGATCTGCCACATTCTTTGGCAGTACCATGTATATAGCTAATCGAGTGCTACAAGGCAAATCTAGAGCATTTATGATTGGATTATCTGCATTATTTATCATTTTAATTTCATCATCTCGTGTATATCTTGGTGTACACTATCCAACTGATATCATTGCTGGTGTTATTGGTGGCGCATTCTGTGTGGTACTATCGACGCTTATTTTAAGACATAAACTACAAGTTTAGTTTAGTGTTAATGGGCATTTATTGATAATATAGCAACAATAAGACAGCTAGTTTTATATTGTATCTCGTTTGACAGGCTACCGAAAAGTCAATGACTTTTCAGTAGGTTTTTATGGATGATTTTGTAAATAGCTTTCATAAATCTAATAGCAAAAAAACAAGCCAAACGTCAATGTTAACGTTTGGCTTGTTTTTTTGCTATTAGATTTATAACGTATCTTGTTGCCTTTTTGTGTCAAAATTTATTATAAAAACCGATTTTACAAAGTAAAACCGGTTTCTATATTCACGTTGTCTCGCAACGTTAGTCTTTTACGGGCATATAAAAGGGGATATTTCTGAAAATGATCAATCCAATAAGATCGAAATTCGTGTGGGGGGAATGTCTTATGTTTGGAATTGATAATCATTTTCAATTACATTATACAACACTGAGAATTATTGTCAATTAGAATTGTTATTTTTTTATATCTTCTTATATTCATCAAAACTCAACAACCTTCAAAACGGCCAAATGGCAGGATATAATCTGACTTATCATTTTAAATATCTCTCGTATATAAGCAACAAATATTATACAATTATTAGTAATAACTTCCTACATTGTGTATTTTCATTTAAAATATAATTTGAGGTGCAACTTATGACAAAAATATTAATAGTAGAAGATGAACAAAATCTTGCTCGCTTTATAGAACTTGAACTTCAACACGAAAATTACACTGTAGATATAGAATACGATGGACGTCCTGGTTTAGAAAAAGCATTATCAAATAACTATGATCTTATACTTTTGGATTTGATGCTACCAAATATCAATGGCTTAGAAATCTGTCGTCAAATTCGTCAAAAGCAAACTACGCCAATTATTATTATTACTGCTAAAAGTGATACATACGATAAAGTCGCAGGATTAGATTATGGCGCTGACGATTATATTGTTAAACCATTTGATATAGAGGAATTGCTGGCTAGAATACGTGCTATGCTACGTAGACAACCACAAAAGAATGTCATTGATATCAAAGGTATCATTATAGACAAAGACGCTTTTAAAGTCACTGTAGAGGGCGAATCATTAGATTTAACGAAAACAGAATATGATTTATTATATTTACTTGCTGTTAATAAAAATCATGTTTTACAAAGAGAACAAATTATCACTGATGTCTGGGGATATGATACTGAAGTTGAAACGAATGTTGTGGATGTTTATATTCGTTATTTAAGAAACAAGCTCAAACCCTATGGTAAAGATAAATACATCGAAACAGTTCGTGGCGTAGGCTATGTGGTTAGACAATGAAGCAAAGAAAATTAAAAACAAAATGGATGATGATTACAACAACAATAACGTTTTCAACGATATTTATTTTTAGTTTGATTATTATATTCTTTTTAAGCAATAGTTTACGTCACAATGAATTTACTGAGGCAGAACGAAGTGCCTCAGATATCGTGAACCTTTTTGAAACCAAGCAAATTGAAGATATTACGCCCTTAGATTTAAATGCTTCTTTAGGCAACTTTCAGAAGGTGATACTTTACAATGACAACGGGCACAAATTAATGGAGACTTCAAATGATAATACGATAGGTTATACACCGAATTTTGCGCCTAAAGATGCGAATCAAGCTTCAATTAAAAATCATCATAATACGGAATATTTAACTATTACGCAACACATCGATTCTCAAAGCTTCAAAGGGTATAGTGTCATCGTCCATTCATTAGAAGACTATAATACACTCGTAAACTCTTTATATTTTATTGCGCTTATTTTCGGCATCATTGCAACGTTTATCACTGCGGCTGTAAGTTACTTTTTTTCTTCACAAATTACAAAACCATTAATATTGATGTCTAACAAAATGCAACAAATACGTAGAGATGGTTTCCAAGAAAAAGTAGAGTTAAGTACAAACTACGAAGAAACAGATAATTTAATCGTTACTTTTAACGAAATGATGTTCCAATTAGAAGAATCTTTTAATCAACAAAGACAATTCGTTGAAGACGCTTCTCATGAATTACGTACCCCATTGCAAATTATCCAAGGTCACTTAAATTTAATTCAACGTTGGGGGAAAAAGGATGCAGCAATACTCGAAGAATCTTTAGATATTTCCTTAGAAGAAATGATGAGAATTACAAAATTAGTAGAAGAGCTTCTCTTACTCACTAAAGATAATAACAATAGTCGAGATGGAGAAATCGAAAATGTGGACATAAATCAAGAGATTACTTCTCGTATTAAATCTTTAAAACAATTACATCAGGACTATAAATTTGAATTTGAGGCTTATCCTAAGCCACTTAACATTAAAATAAACCGTTACCAATTAGAACAAATATTAATTATTTTCATTGATAACGCTATGAAATATGATCAGCATAACAAACATATTCATATTCAAACCAATCTTAGAAACAAACAAATTTCTATTGAGATAACAGACCATGGCGTTGGTATTCCAAAAGAAGACATTGAATTTATCTTTGACCGTTTCTATAGAGTCGATAAATCACGTTCACGTAAATTAGGTGGAAATGGACTCGGCCTATCTATTGCTAAAAAAATAATTGAATTGAATCATGGCACCATTCAAGTTGAAAGTGAAATAGGTGAATATACAACTTTTAAAATCACTTTTTAACACGTAAAATCTAGCATTTAAAAAGTTTAAATTTAGCAAAATATGCGCTACATTATTATATGTATTACAAAAGTAACAGAATCTATTTAATTTAGGTTCTGTTTTTTCATATAAGTAGGCTATTGGTACTTTAATTTGCGCCTGTTTAATGCTATTATTGATTTGTAAGCGTTTCAACTATTTTGTGGAGGGTGTAATATGAGCAACGAAAGACAGGTTTCCGAGGCACCTGTAAATTTCGGGGCAAATCTTGGATATGTTTTAGATTTATATGACGTATATCTAAATGATCCGACTTCAGTCCCTGAAGATTTGCAAGTCCTATTTAGTACTATCAAAAACGGTGAAGCTAACATCGTAACAAATACTGAAGGTCAAAGTAATGTGACTAAAGGTGATAGCACAATCAAACGTGTTATGCGCTTAATAGATAATATCCGCCAATATGGGCATTTATTAGCAGATATTTATCCAGTCAATAGACCTGTAAGAGAAAATGTTCCAAAGTTAAACTTTGAAGATTTCAATTTAGACAAAGAAACACTTGAATCTATTTCTGCAGGTATTGTATCAGAGCATTTCAAAGATATTTATGACAATGCTTATGAAGCTATTGTACGTATGGAAAAACGTTACAAAGGACCAATCGCCTTTGAATACACGCATATCAACAACAATAGAGAACGTGTATGGTTAAAACGCAGAATTGAAACACCGTACAAAGCAACTTTAAATGACAATCAAAAAATTGAACTTTTTAAAAATTTAGCCCATGTTGAAGGTTTTGAAAAATATCTACATAAAAACTTTGTAGGTGCAAAGCGCTTTTCAATTGAAGGTGTAGATACATTAGTCCCAATGTTACAGCAAACTTTAAAACTTGCGAGTGACGAGGGTATTCAAAACATTCAAATTGGTATGGCTCACCGTGGGAGATTAAACGTACTCACACATGTTTTAGAAAAGCCATATGAAATGATGATTTCTGAATTTATGCACACAGATCCAATGAAGTTTTTACCAGAGGATGGAAGCTTAAAATTAACTTCTGGTTGGTCTGGTGATGTTAAATATCACCTTGGTGGCGTGAAAACGACAAGTTCCTATGGTAGTGAACAACGCATTTCATTAGCTAACAACCCAAGTCATTTAGAAATCGTAGCACCTGTTGTTTTAGGTAAAACACGTGCAACACAAGACAATACAGATAAACCCGGCGCAGTAACAACTGAATTTGAAAAATCTATGCCAATATTAATTCACGGTGATGCAGCTTATCCTGGTCAAGGCATCAACTTTGAAGCAATGAACCTAGGTAGTCTTGATGGTTATTCTACTGGCGGAACATTACATGTTATTACAAATAACCGTATTGGCTTTACAACAGAACCTGAAGAAGGGCGTTCTACAACATACTCTTCAGATGTTGCTAAAGGTTATGATGTGCCGATTATGCATGTTAACGCAGACAATGTTGAAGCAACAATCGAAGCAATTGAAATTGCTATGGCTTTCAGAAAAGAATTTCATAAAGATGTTGTTATTGACTTAGTTGGTTACCGTCGATATGGTCATAATGAAATGGATGAACCATCAATCACAAACCCACTACAATATCATGAAATACGTAAACATGACTCCGTTGAACTTTTATACGGAAGACAACTCGTAGATGAAAATATTATTACAGAAGACCAAATGAATAATATTATGGATGAAGTACAGAAATCATTACGAGCTGCTCATGACAAAATTGATAAAGACGATAAAATGGATAATCCAAATATGCAAAAACCAGATGATTTGGCAGAACCAATTCAAAGCCAAGATACAGAATTGAGTTTTGAACATCTAAAAGAAATTAATGATGCGCTACTTACGTACCCTTCAGATTTCAATGTCTTGAAGAAACTTAATAAAGTATTAGACAAACGTAGAGAGCCATTTGAAAAAGAAGATGGATTAGTTGACTGGGCTCAAGCAGAACAATTAGCTTTTGCGACAATCACTCAAAATGGCAATCCAATACGCTTAACAGGACAAGATAGCGAACGTGGTACTTTCAGTCATCGTCATGCAGTATTACATGACTCAGAGACTGGTGAGAAGTATACACCGTTACATCATGTACCTGATCAAAAAGCGACGTTTGAAGTACGTAATTCACCGTTATCAGAAGCTGCAGTAGTTGGCTTTGAATATGGTTATAACGTTCAAAACAAATCATGTATGACAATTTGGGAAGCACAATATGGTGATTTTTCAAATATGTCTCAAATGATTTTTGATAACTTCTTATTTAGTTCAAGAGCTAAATGGGGCGAACGTTCTGCTTTAACATTATTGTTACCTCATTCATTTGAAGGACAAGGACCAGAACATTCATCTGCACGTTTAGAAAGATTCTTGCAGCTCGCAGGAGAAAATAATGCGACAATCGTTAATTTATCTAGTTCAAGTAACTATTTCCATTTATTACGCGCACAAGCTGCTACATTAGGTACAGAATCTATGAGACCTTTAGTAGTAATGTCACCGAAAAGCTTATTACGTAATAAAACAGTAGCAGATCCTATTAGTAAATTTACTACGGGCAAATTTGAAGCGATTTTACCAGAAGAACATAAAAAAGACGCTGTAAGAAAAGTTATTTTAGCTTCAGGAAAAATGTTTATTGATTTAAAAGAATATTTGGCTAAAAATCCAAACGATTCTATATTAGTTGTTGCAGTAGAAAGACTTTATCCATTCCCTGTAACAGAAATCGAAGCATTGTTAAATGAATTGCCGAATTTAGAAAACGTAGCTTGGGTACAAGAAGAACCGAAGAACCAAGGCGCATGGTCATTTGTTTATCCATATCTAAAAGAATTAACTACAGATAAATACGATTTAAGTTATCATGGTCGTATACAACGTTCGGCACCAGCTGAAGGTGATGGTGAAATCCACAAACTCGTTCAAAATATGATACTCGAACAAAGTACAAAAATTAACTAGGGGGAAGTCAAGCATGCCAGAGGTAAAAGTTCCAGAATTAGCAGAATCCATAACAGAAGGTACCATTGCAGAATGGTTAAAACAAGTAGGCGATAACGTAGATAAAGGTGAAGCTATCGTTGAATTAGAAACAGATAAAGTAAACGTTGAAGTTGTTTCAGAAGAAGCAGGTGTTCTTCAAGAATTACTTGCAAATGAAGGCGATACAGTTGAAGTAGGTCAATCTATCGCTGTCGTTGGAGAAGGTAGCGGAAGCAACGCTTCTGAAACACCAGCTAAACAAGATGACGCTAAAGACGATTCAGCATCAGAAAAAGCTCAACCACAACAATCTGAAACGCAAAATGATAAATCAGAAGAAAAAGAACAAGATAACGGACAACGTGTTAATGCAACACCATCAGCACGCAAATATGCTCGTGAAAAAGGTATCGACTTATCTGAAGTAGCAGCACAATCAAATGATGTTGTAAGAAAAGAACATGTTGATCAAAACCAAAATCAAGCAAGCTCAAAACAAGCAGCACCAGCCGCTAAAGAAGAAGCTAAAAAACCGGCACAACAAAACCCATCAAAACCAGTAGTTAGAGAAAAAATGTCTCGTCGTAAGAAAACAGCTGCTAAAAAATTATTAGAAGTTTCTAATAATACAGCTATGTTAACAACATTTAACGAAATCGATATGACGAATGTGATGAATTTACGTAAACGTAAAAAAGAACAATTCATTAAAGACCATGATGGTACTAAACTTGGTTTCATGTCATTCTTCACAAAAGCAGCTGTTGCAGCTCTGAAAAAATTCCCGGGTGTAAATGCTGAGATTGACGGCGACGATATGATCACTAAACAATTCTATGATATCGGCGTTGCAGTATCTACTGATGACGGTTTACTTGTTCCTTTCGTAAGAGACTGTGACAAGAAAAACTTTGCTGAAATCGAAGAAGAAATTGGTAATTTAGCTAAAAAGGCACGCGATAAAAAACTCGGCTTAGACGATATGGTAAATGGTTCATTTACAATTACTAATGGTGGTATCTTTGGTTCAATGATGTCTACACCAATCATCAATGGTAGCCAAGCTGCTATTCTAGGCATGCACTCAATTATTACACGCCCGATTGCTGTCGATGCAGATACAATTGAAAACCGCCCAATGATGTACATTGCATTAAGCTATGACCACAGAATCATTGATGGTAAAGAAGCAGTAGGATTCTTAAAAATGATCAAAGATTTAATTGAAAATCCAGAAGATTTATTATTAGAATCATAATCCACAACACAAAATAGTTTATTAATCCCAATACAACGGCGTTTAATGTCGTTGTATTTTTTTGAGATTTAAATTGCGCTAAAAATAAGGACACCATGTAACATAACTAGCTGTAGCGTGTCGACAAAGTCTCTGACTTTGTTGGCATTTTTTTGTGAACACTTTCCACGGGCGCAGTCGCATCTTAATCAAACACATAAAAATATCGAGTTTAGTCTCAATATCTAAAATGTACTTTCTTCAATAAAAAAACCGCTCATTAATCGCCACTGTCAAAAATCAATTGACCTTTGATAATAAGAAATAGGATCAGCATTTGACCAACTATATACTTACGCAGAAAACCTTGAAATAGAATACTATGATTTAAAAAGTGGATTAGAAGTAAAAAGCGCATTGAGCAATTAGAGTTAAATACAGACTTAAATAAAAAAATATACAGGATATGCTAGAAAAAGTGTTTAATATCTATAACATTATTTCATCTACACTATTAAAAACAGAAACTAAGAACACAGGCAATAAAATAAATAATCATGGCATCACGTATGTTGCATTAGATAATTGGTTAATTTTAATGGTTTGTATCGTTTTATGTATATTTGTTTCTACAAAAGCTAGCAATAAATTGTAAAAAACATCTTACATTTAAGAAAAAACAAGCGTTTAAACAGTAGATTTCTGATAACTAAATGCACTTTTTCACATTTCACTTATCTAGCCAGTTTTGCGGGGTCCGAGAATGAGTATTGAGACCTATTTAGTATCAAACAAGAAAACGCCCTAAAAACATGCTTAAAATGGAATATGCGCACTGTATTATCTCTCATTGATTTGATTTAACTTATAAGTGTCTCTGAAGATAGCGATGTATGTTGTTAGATTAATAATGAATAATCATGTTAAATCGAACTGGTAAATTATTTTCATTTGAGTAAAAATGGAACATATTAGCGTTAAATTTAATAGATTCGTCTTTATGAACCGTATAGTTATCTCCGTCCAATTTAAGTGTAAGTGTACCTTCATAAACTGTTATGTACTCTATAGATCCAGAACCATGAGGTGAATCTTTCATAAGCCCTTCAGGGTCTATAATCACCATATGACTCTCAAATTTTTTCTCAATATCAAATTTAAAAAATGGATATACTTTATATTTATTATCTTCTGAAGTTAGAGGATTTAACTCATTTATTGATATTTTTTTAATGTTGTCTATATTTTCTTGTGTAAGTTCTGAGAACGAAACTTTTAAACCGTTAGCAATTTTCCATAATGTTGTAATCGATGGAATAGATTCTTTACGTTCAATTTGTCCAAGCATCGTTTTACTTACTTCAGTTAAAAATGATAAATGTTCCAATGAATAACTATTTTGTTTTCTATATAACTTAAGATTTTCAGCAATAATATCATTAATTTCTTTCATAGATCTTTCCACCTTTATTTTCTAATATAACGCAAGAAATATTCATAAAAAATGATAATACGTTATAACGTCATTATACACGTTATAACGTATTATGCGAGAGGGGAGGCAGTAAAATGCTTTCATATCAGCATCATTCTCACTATTGAGTAATTTAAATAATTGGGGTTTTAAAACATAAAACAGTAAATTTCATGTTTTTAAGCTGTAGTAACTACGATACTTATATTTATTTAAATGACTACAACTCATTATCCTGTTCCAACAACCAACTTATTATATTAACTTTTGTTCATTCAAATCATCATTTTCAACAATTAAATATTGTTTGTGCATAATCCTAATTAATTAAAATTAAAAGTTTTTTCGTGATTCTTCTTGCCATTAAAAGTCCTCCTTAAATAGATTTACAATCTAAGAAACTTCTATATTAAGAGGAACTCTCTACTACATAAACACTTTAATTTTTGACATGTTTTTGATAATAATCACGTGGACTGCATCCATAAGACGTTTTAAATCGTCGATAAAAGTTAGAATAATCACTAAAACCACATAGGTTGGCAACTTGTTGTGGGCTCTCTCCATTTTTCAACATACGTTGCGCATTTTGCAATCGTTTTTGCAATAAGTAACGATAAGGTGGATAACCTACAAGGCGGGTGAAATGCTGATTAATTTTATAACGACTTACATAAAATTTCTTTTCAAGATCTTCTAATGAAATAGGGTTTGCGTAGTGTAACTCCATATAATCTAATACTTGTCTTACTAACTCTGATTCCGGATCATCTATTACTGATACTTGTTCATTAGCAATAGATACTCTATTTAAAAGTATGAAAAATTGGGTGAGTAATGCTTCTTCCGCTAATTTCTTCCCAAACTTTTGACTATCTTGTTCGTTAATTAAACCCTGTAACAAATAATATAATTCTCTTTTTTGTGATTCTGACAATTGCAGTAAATTTTTAAAGTTTGGTGATTTCGTCTCAAAGCATGCACTTAAATCACATGTATCTGTAGACAACGATTCTAATAAATGTGCATCAAACCTTAATCCAATACGTTCAGCATGTCCGTCCATTTGTTCATTTAATTGATGAAACTCATATGGTGTAATCAACAATAAAGAACCTACGTCTAGCTGATATTTTCTACCTTCAATGGTATATAACATATTACCTGACAGTGAAAAGAAAATTTCATAATGGTCGTGATAATGTAATTCATTGCCAAAGTGACCATCACTTATCCTATGCCATGCTGCATACTCTCCGTCAAAAGGTAACGATATAGAATCAAATTTAAACTTAATATCTTCATTATCTTTCATTTAAATACCTCCCACTCAAAAAACAATCTTTTTCCCTTTATTTACAATGTTGTTAATTTCCACTCATTATATAATTAAATTATAACACTAAAGTAATATTAAATTGAAAGGATGATTTATATGACTGAACCACAAATTGGAGTTCAAATGATGATGCTTAAAGATAAGGTAGCTGAAGAAGGGATATACAACGTTTTAAATAAAGTAAATGAACTTGGATATCATGCTGTTGAAGTATCTCAAATAGAAATGACAGCACATAATATTACTGAAATGCAACGTGCGATTAAGGATTTTGGTATGAATATCGCTGCAATGTCTTGTGGTGTTGAAGATATTTCTGCAGAACAAAAATATCCAGGTGATACATTGCAAAATGATTTCGATAAAATTGTAGCAGATTGTAAAGCAGTAGATTGTACAATTCTACGTATTGGTATGCTTCCAATAAATTATATGGGTTCTAAAGAAAGTACCCTTAAATTTGCTGAAATATGTGAAGACTATGCTAAACGCTTGAAGGAACATGGCATTGATCTTTACTATCATGCACATAACGTAGAATTTGTTCGTTATAATGGAGAACTCATGTTAGATTTAATGCGTGATAATACTGAACATTTAGGGTTTGAATTAGATATACATTGGATTTGGCGCGCTGGTATAGATCCAGCTAAATTTATACCAACATATGCAAACCGAATTCGTGCCATTCACTTAAAAGATTATCGCATTGGAGAAATTGACTGGAACCAATATCCTGGAGAAGGTGTTGAGAAGGTATATTATATGTTGCATATGATTACACAATTCGCTGAGCTTGGTGAAGGAACTTTACCTTTAAGAGAGATTATAGAATCTGGTCTTGAAAGTGGCAGTGAATACTTCTTTGTTGAACAAGACGAATTATACGGTGCCGATCCATATGATTGTTTAATCACAAGTCGTGACCACTTATTTGATTTAGGTTATAAAACATGGTTTTAATTTAAATTATTAGTCTATTTACACCTCGATAGGTGCTTTTTAAAGAAGATAAATGAAAGCGATTGCAATTCATTAATTTTATAAAACTAAAATTATATTTATTAAAAATGGAGGTATTTTTATAATGAAAAACATCGCAATATCAGGGTTTGCTGATGAAATATCATCAGAATTAGAAACCCAGTTAAAAACTGTCAGTGAATTAGGCATGCGCTACATCTCACTCCGAGGCGTTGATGGTGAAAACATTAGCAAATACTCTGTGGAAAGCATACAAAAAGATGTGTTACCAAGGTTGAAAAAATGGAACATTAGTATATCATCTATTGGCTCGCCAATAGGTAAAATTTATATTAATGATGATGATGCTTTTGAAGCACAATTAAAAACATTAAAGACATTATGTGAAATATCAAACACTTTAGATTGTAAATACATTAGAATATTTAGTTTTTATATACCAAAAGAAGATGATTTTGATGCTTATGAAAAAGAAGTCATTGCTAAGTTAAAGCAATTTGCTGAAATTGCTGAACAACATAACGTAATTTTACTTCATGAAAATGAAAAAGATATCTTTGGAGATATTGCTCGACGTTGTAATGTCATTTTAAATGAAGTGGGTTCAGAACATTTTAAAGCAATCTTTGATTTTGCAAATTTTGTTCAGTGTGACGAGGATCCACAAGCATGTTATGAATTATTGACCCCACATATTGAATATATTCACATTAAGGATGCTATATATGAAGATAGTATCAATGTATTGTGTGGCACAGGCGATGGTCAAATTGAATCGATACTTAAACAAGCAATCAACAGTGGCTACGAAGGATTTTTAACACTAGAACCTCATCTCGTTGTATTTGACTCACTTAAAGATTTAGAGCTTGAGCATTCAACAGAAACAATCCAAAATACAGTAGCTAAAGACGGCGCTGAAGGATACAAAATGCAATATGAAGCATTACTAGAAATACTGTCTAATATTGAACAAGAGGAGAATGTATAATGGAAAAAGTTCGCTTGGGAATAATTGGTTTAGGTGCACAAGGAGGCACTTATGCAGGTTTTATTAATAGTGGAAAAGTAGACAAAATAGAAATTGGCGCAATTTGTGACATTGATCCTGAGAAAAAGGCGTTAAGTGCTGAAAAATATCCAAATGTGACATTTTATGAGAACTATATTGATATGTTAGAAAGTGGCGATGTAGATGCTGTCGTAACAACAGTGCCGCATTACCTACATACAGAAATAGGAAAAGAAGCATTATCTAGAGATATTCATGCACTTTTAGAAAAGCCTGCAGATATCTATGCTGAAAAAGTTAAAGAAATCAGTGATTTAGCAGCCTCTAAACCGCAATTAACGTTTGGTATTTTCTTTAATCAAAGAACCAATCCTTTATACCAAAAAGTTAAAGCATTAATTGATGATGGTGAAATTGGTAATATTCGTCGTACAAATTGGATTATTACTACTTGGTGGCGTCCACAAGCATATTATGATCAAAGTTCTTGGAAGGCAACTTGGGATGGAGAAGGCGGCGGTGTTTTAGTAAATCAAGCGCCACACCAAATTGATTTACTCCAATGGTTATGTGGATTACCTGAAAAAGTATTTTCAAATGTTAAATATGGTTATCAAAGAGATTTAAATGTCGATGACGATGTAACAACTATATTAGATTATGGCAACGGCGCAACGGGTGTATTTATTACATGTACACATGACATTATCGGAACAGATCGCTTAGAAATCACCGGAGACAAAGGAAAAATATTAGTAGAAGATAGTAAAAAAATTACACTGACTCGCTTAAAAGAATCAGAAACCGATATGAACCGTAATATGTCTTGGGAAGATGCTGCCAAAATTTTCACAGGTAATGGTTTTGACGATATCTATGATCAAGAAACGTTTGAATTTGAAAGCGTTTGGGGTCAACAACACATTAGCGTATTAGAAAACTTTGCCGCTAATATAATTGATGACACACCATTAATTGCTCCAGGCAGTGACGGCATTAACGGAGTTAACTTTGTGAATGCTATTTATCTTTCAAGTTGGTTAGGTAAAGAGGTAGCGCTTCCAGTAGATCCAGCAGAATTTGAAAATGCATTACAAGAAAAAATTCAATCTGAAAAATAAATTAACTCATAAATGCAGAAATAAACGGAGATGGTCATGTGCTTAAAATTGGAATTATTGGACTAGGTGATATCGCTCAAGTACATATTCAAGCGATTAAAGATAATCCAGATGCTCAATTAGTAGCAATTTGTGATGAAAATGAATTATTTAAAGATAAAGTACCTCATATTCATTTTTATAAAGATTTAAACGAAATGTTAGATTCAGAAACATTAGATTGTGTTCATATTTGTTTACCACACTATTTACATCTATCAGCAACAACGACTTGTGTCGAAAAAGGCGTTCATGTGCTTCAAGAGAAACCACTTGCAATTAATGCCAAAGAAGGTCTTGAATTAGTGAAATTAGAACGCAGGTACCCAGAAATAAAAATTGGCATTTGCTTTCAAAATCGTTATAATGATACCTTTCAAACACTACAACAAATCGTCGAAAGTGGTAAATATGGCAAAGTCATTGGCGTAAAAGGACTAGTAACTTGGTTTAGACCCGAATCTTATTATACAGAGAAACCTTGGCGCGGTAAGATGGATACTGCTGGTGGTGGCGTGTTAATCAATCAGGCCATCCATACACTAGATTTAATGCAATTACTTTGTGGCAAAATCTCTTCTATTAAAGGCAATGTCTCGCAACTATTAGATTACGATATTGAAGTAGAGGATACCGCAGCCGCCCATATGGAGTTTGAAAATAAAGCGAATGGTATGTTTTTCGCTACAAATGCCAGCATTGGAAATTCTAGTGTTGAGCTTCAAGTCATCTTCGAAAAAGAAAAATTCACAATTAAAGATAATATTCTGACACGTGTGAATGAAGATGGTTATAAAATACAAGTTATAGAAGATTCTAAAGCACCTAAAACAAAATCATATTATGGGCCAAGTCATGGTAAGCTGATCAATCAATTTTATGACTGCATACACTACGATACACACAATTATGTACATGCTGAAGATGCTCTTGCATCAATTGCTATGATAGATGCAATTCAAATGTCTTCTGAATCAAATCATACCGTACAATTTACAAGTGATTAAACTTTCACTTTCATAAAGATGAAGTGGATAATATATTAAGAGCAAGAGACATAAATACAACATGTTATTTAGTAAATATGAATTAGATATTACACGCTAGCTGTCTGATATCTAGTCATACTTGGGAGTGGAAAGACGGAATCAAATTTAATTTCGTCTTTCCACTTCTTTTTGACGTACAATATTTCGAAAAAATCTAATTTATCATTACACATATTAATTGTTTTTTTAATTACGTTTCACTACAATCAGTATATATCCTAATGAATGAAGGTGCATTTTATCAACAATAATAGCAAAATATTATTAGATTTAGCTGTAACTTTAGATGGGTTTATAGAAGGACCGAATGGTGAAATTGATTGGTGTATTATGGATCCAGAAATGAATTTCAATACATTTTTAAATCAAATCGATGCTATTATTTATGGAAGAAAAAGCTATGATTTATGGGGAAGGTTTCAACCTCAATCAGCTGACAATAACAGTGAAGAGCAGTTCATGTGGGAAAGTATTCATCGCAAAAGTAAATATGTATTTACACATCAGCATATTCCAAATCAAACTACTACTGAATTTATTAATAATACTGACATGACCAGAGCAGTAGAACAAATCAAATTAGCTCATACGAATGACATTTGGTTATATGGTGGATCTAGTATTATCACCTCATTTATAGAAAATAATCTAATTGATGAGTATCGTTTATCTATTCATCCTGTAGTGTTAGGTGCTGGAAAACCATTATTTGAAAATATTAATCAGAGATTGAACTTGTCATTGTTAAAAACGAATACTTTTCAAAGTGGGGTCGTACAGCTCATTTATGGCAAAGTTAACTAATGAACTAATTAAAAAATTGATTTAGCTACAAAACAAGGGATATCCCAATACATTGGAGTATCCCTTGTTTTAATAAGCATGTTCTAATATAAAGAAGTTTACTTATACAGTATTAATAAACTATCCGATATTTTGTATTTAATTATCAATTCTTTAAGCTATATACACGAAAAGCTCGATAATAGCGATAATTAAAAATACTAAGAAAACTACGCCATAGATATTATTTTTCTTAACACTTTTAGCATCAGCATTTTTTTGCTTTGCTTTATTATTTATATTCGAAAAGAAAGTAATTCCAGAATACACTGCTATAAGTACAGTGATACCAAATACTACCCATACAGTTAACATTTTAAAACCTCCTTCTAATTCAATAAATCTATTTTCTAATTTGTCATGAAAAATAATAAATCACGATATATATACATTTTAATACATTTTCCTTATTCGTCCAATGTATAATCGTTATAATTTTGTAAAACCATTATTCATCATACAAATAATACTTAAAGTAAGTTATAATTAGTTGAAAAGATATGAATAGAGGGGTTAATATAATGAATGGTCTTAGAAGTGTTACTACAGGGACAAATGATTTAGAAAAAACTAAAACTTTATTTAATGGTATACTCGGACTCAATGTAGTAAACAAAGGGCAAGCGCTACGTTTTGGAGATGCTGAACTTAATTCTGGAACACGTTTACATTTTGTAGAAATACCTAACTATATTAACAATAATAATCATATAGAAAATATTGGCTTGCGTGTACCCAGTGATGAAGGCCTGGATGAGTATAAATCAGTATTAGACAATCATCAAATTAACCACGGTGGCATAACCGATTTAAATGGTCATAAATATTTTGATTTTAAAGACCAAAATAATCAAACTTTTAATATTTATTCCAATGAGCATAATACTGGAGCACCATTAGGTATGCCTACATTTGAAAGTACTGTGAATCCATTACACCAAATCCAAGGATTAGGGCCTGTCATCTTGAAAGTTAATGAACTCATATTAACGCAATCTATTTTAACAAAAGTTTTTGGTCTCATACATTTTGCTGAATATGCACCGACAGATGATGCCGATTATAAAGTGCAGGTCTTTCGTATAGGTGACGGCGGGCTAGGTGGCGAACTACATATCTATGCTGCAAAAGATGAAGTGAAAGTGCCTGAACATGGTATAGTTGAACAAATTGAATTTGCTACTGAAACAAAAGCACATTTTCAAAATGCATTGCAACAACTTGAAGTCATTGGGATTCCTTATCAAACATTAGATCAAGATGGCGAACGTTCTTTAAGAATTAGTGAAAAAAGCGGCTTCACATTTATATTAACTTTAGAAACAAAACAATAAAGAGAGGTTTTTACAATTATGTTACATGAAACTTGGAAAACAAATACACCTATAAAAAAAGTCGAAGTTGAACATGCGGAAGCGAAAAAATTCACAGTATCTGATATGCTAACAGTAGGGAAACAATATGACGTTATCAATGAAACAGAAGAATATTATCAAATCGTAGATAACTCTGGTTTAGTTGGCGGATATTTTAAAGAATATTTTAAAGAAGTATAACCTTTTAATTATATCGTATTGAACCATTAAAACAACGCACAATTCCTCGCAATCTATTGTGAGTTTATAAATTTACTTATTAAAATAGGGCTAGGGCAAAATATGATAACGTATTCTTGCCCCAGTCTATTTTTAATGATTTTTAATAATTATCAGACAAACATGTAAATGCAAAAGGAGACGTAATAAATGACAAACGCACAATATTTCAATAAAGACGAAACTGTCTTTAATGATGCCAAATCATTAATGCAATTAAATAAAAATATACTATTAAAAGGGCCAACTGGTTCTGGTAAAACAAAGCTCGCTGAAACGTTAAGTGAAACTTTAAATAGACCGATGCACCAAATTAACTGTTCAGTCGATTTAGATGCAGAAAGTTTATTAGGTTTTAAAACAATACAAACAAATGACAATGGATCACAAGAAATTGTTTTTATAGACGGACCTGTCATACAAGCTATGAAAGAAGGGAATATTCTTTATATCGATGAGATCAACATGGCGAAACCAGAAACGCTTCCTATACTGAATGGTGTATTAGACTATCGTAGAAAATTAACAAATCCATTTACCGGAGAAGTTGTAAGTGCAGCACCTGGTTTTAATGTGATTGCAGCTATAAACGTAGGATACATTGGCACCTTACCAATGAACGAAGCATTGAAAAACCGTTTCGTTGTTATTGAAGTAGATTATATTGATGGTGATATTTTAAGTGATGTTATTAAAACCCAAAGCCAGTTAAAAGACGATGCTGTTATCCAGAACATTATAAAATTCAATGAAGATTTGAGAACAATGACAAAACAAGGTCAAATTTCTGAAGAAGCAGCAAGTATTCGAGCACTTATAGATTTGAGTGATTTAGCAACAATCATGCCAATAGAACGTGCGATACAACGTACGATTATAGATAAATTAGAAGACGAACGTGAACAACAAGCAATTAAAAACGCAGTAGAATTAAACTTTTAGTGAGGGATAATCATGAGTGATCGTTTTATAAAATTTAATGACGAACAACTTGATGCAAAGCAAGTCATGATGCTACAAGATTTAGCTCGTCTTTTACTGAAAAATGAACAAGCACATGTTAAAATTCAAAAATTTCCATATTATGATCCAATCAATCATACGTTAATTACAAGTTCATTTTGGTCACACAGAAGTAAAGAAATAGAATCCACAGGATTAAAATCAGATGTATTACTTGCTACTTATGGTTATCAAATGATGGATGAGAAGATTGTAAATGAAGTCATTCATAATCGTGAGTTTCAACACCCTAAATTCTTCCAGCAACTTTTCAAATTATTAGAGGACAAACGTGTCTTAAATACCATAGTACAATTACGTCCATCGACAAAGCCTACGATTCAAATACGTAATGAAATCAGATTGAATTATACTCAGACACAAATCAAAGTTTATAAAACCAAAACAACTTTTACAGACTTACTATTTTTATATTTAGAAGCATCTTTTTTAACAGAAAATTTTTATGATGTGCCACAAATCCACCCTCAAATTGATGATGTTTTAAATCACATGTATCAATATTTGCCTAATTTCTTCTATAATGAAACGTCTGAAGATAACATGTATTTAGCTGAACGTATCATGTATCAAATTGATGATATTTTAAAAGAAGATATGTTGAACGAATATTATCATTTACCGAAAAAAGTTTATGAAGCCATACAAGAACTTAACTTTGAGGATTTAACGAGAACTGATGCAAGTAACTCAGATGGACAGTCTGAAGAACAAAATGATGAAGAAGTTGTAAGCGAAGATATGGAGTCTAATAACCAAGATAGTGCGTCAAAAGGTGGCGCTTATTTAGAAATGGAATTGCATGAAGGTGAGAATAGCGATGTCATGGGTGATAATGATACTGCACGCGAAGGTGATGCGAGCGATGACATGACTGATATGCAAACTAAAAAAGGTAAAGGGTCTACTGATAATGTGGAAGATGATGAAGGTGGTTCTGTCGGCCATAATCAAGTGTTTGCACTCAAAGGTATCAATCAAAATGTGGAGATTAAATGGAATGTTCCAGACATAGAACCACAATATATCAATGATTACCATGATGTTGAATCTGAAGTACAATTTGAAACAAAAGATTTAATTCAAATTATAAAGAAAACAATCGATAGGGAATATCAAGATGAACGTCGTAATTTAACTAAAGGAAGACTACAGAAGAATCTACTTAATTGGTTTATTGATGATCAATATAAGTTGTTTTATAAGAAACAAGACTTAAGTCAATCCTTTGACGCTACATTTACATTGTTAGTGGATGCATCTGCAAGTATGGAAGATAAGATGGAAGAGACTATCAAGGGTGTTGTACTATTCCATGAAACTTTGAAATCATTAAATGTTAAACATGAGATACTTGCATTTAACGAAGACGCGTTCGACGCTGATGACGCAAATCAACCTAATATTATTGACGAAATCATTCCATACGACCGCTCAATTTTAGAAAAAGATGGACCAAGAATTATGGCCTTAGAACCTCAAGATGATAATAGAGATGGCGTAGCAATTAGAATAGGAAGTGAACGATTAATGCGTCGTTCTCATAATCAGCGCTTTCTAATTGTATTTTCAGACGGCGAACCTTCAGCATATAATTATAGTCAAGATGGTATCTTAGACACTTATGAAGCTGTCGAAACTGCTAGAAAAATGGGAATTGAAGTATTCAACGTGTTTTTAAGTCAAGATTCAATTACAGAAGACATCGAGCAAACGATTCACAATATTTATGGTCAGTATGCCATTTTCGTAGAAGGTGTTGAAAATTTACCGAGTCATTTGTCACCATTATTAAAAAAACTTTTATTAAAATCTTTTTAGCTAGACTAATTTTTATAAATAAATCGCTATATATTTAAATATTCTGAAATTTATATAGACGGCATCTAATTAAACGTGATAGAATAGGTAATATTATTTTATTGGATTAAAAGGAGAACGTCATATGAATAAAAATACATGGATTATAGGCTTCACATTGTTTGCAATGTTCTTTGGCGCTGGCAACCTTATTTTCCCACCTAATTTAGGTTTAGATAGCGGAGAATATTTCTGGCCATCCATTCTAGCATTTGCATTAACTGGGATTGGACTACCGTTATTAGGCGTGGTTGTGGGCGCATTAGATAAACAAGGCTACATCGGTTCCTTAAATAAAATATCACCGAAGTTTTCAGTTGTATTCTTAGTAATAATATACCTAACAATAGGCCCATTATTTGCGATTCCACGTACAGCATCAACATCATTTGAGATGACTGTTACACCGATTGCACATACAAATAGTAATTTAGCATTATTTATATTTACAGTTATTTATTTCTTCATTGTATTATATTTATGTATCAATCCTAGTAAAATGGTTGATCGTATCGGCTCATTGCTAACACCATTGCTACTTGTTACTATTTTAGCGATGATTATAAAAGGATTTATAGATTTTGGTGGTAATGCACCAAGTCAATCTGCAGAAGCGTTTACTTCTGGCTTTGCTGGATTTTCACAAGGGTTTACGAACGGTTATTTGACGATGGACGCTATTGCGGCAATTGCCTTTTCAATGATTGTAGTTAACGCTGTGAAAGCAACAGGCGTTACAAACGCGAATAAAATCTTTAAACAAACATTGCTAGCTGGTCTAATCGCTGCGATTGCTTTAATGTTTATCTATATTTCTTTAGGTTTTATAGGTAATCACATGGATGTATCACAAGAAAAAATTGCTAGTTTAACAGCAAAAGATCAAAATATAGGTACATACTTATTAACTACAATGGCAGACGTAGGCTTTGGAACTTTTGGTAAATATTTATTAGGTATCATTGTTGCACTTGCGTGTTTAACTACTGCATGTGGTTTAATCGTTTCAGTGTCAGAGTATTTCCATAGAATTTTACCAAAAATTTCTTATAAAATTTATGTAATTGGATTTACACTAATTAGTTTTATATTAGCAAACCAAGGTCTAAATTCAGTAATTACAATGTCTGTACCAGTACTTAGTATTGTATATCCAGTAGCAATTACTTCAGTATTTCTGATATTGATTGCACGTTTTGTACCAACTAAACCAATTGCACAACAAATTCCAGTTGCGATTGTTTCTATTGTTTCAATATTAAGTGTAGTACATACACAAGGTTGGGTAAAAATGAGCTTTATTGATAGCTTACCACTAAAAGACTATTCATTAGAATGGTTCCCAATTGCTGTAGTCACTACAATCATAGGTTATATTGTAGCTACTATGGTTAAAAATCAAAAGCCTATCGTTTATGAAAAAGATTAAAAGTTCATTTAAGTATATTCTGCTCAATGTTTAAATGCATCGTTTTTGTAATGATAAAAACCCTTCAAAGTAGTCACTTAAAAGTGATAGCTTTGAAGGTTTTTTTTATGTGTAAAACTTTTATTTTGCTGTTGAAAATCTTTATTTAAATAAAAAATCATTAAAAATATCTTTTTTAAGATATAGAATTTTCCAAGTACGTTATTAATATAAAATAATTTAATCTTAAAAATTATAACTATTTTGCAAAGTACAATTGATTACTAAGAAAAAGTGGGATATAATCTTAACTTCAAGTGTTTCGTCAGTGGCAATAGTAAGTCTCTTGTCACTATCATAAATAGACTTACATATTTTTATTAAAGGTGTTAGGTATACGTATTCATTTTCATACTTATCATCCTGAACTCTAAAACAGTATTCACTGATATTGGTAAACCATTCGATGAATACTGAAAAAGCTAAACTATTTATTATAAAAGACTTAATATAGAAAAAAAGAGAGAACGTAAAAAGAGGAGTAGAATAACATTAAATTTTCTTATTGGAAAGATAAACTAGATTGGCCGGTGTTTCTTATTAGCGGTGGCGTACTTGTATTATTTGTAATTATGTCATCACTATTTACAACAGCAACTTCGGATTTCGTGCAAACAGGCTTTGAACTTTCTATTAAATATTTTGGTGCATTTTGGCAAGTTTTATTATTAGCAACATTTGCGGTAGGTGCTGTTTTAGCTTTTTCAAAGTATGGTCGTGTGAGACTTGGAAATGCTTCTAAACCTGAAATGGGTTACTTCAGATGGGCAGCAATTGTAATTACTTCAGGATTAGGCGCAGGTGCTATATTTTGGGCCGCTGCTGAACCTATGTATTATTTTATTGATGTCCCACCAACTATGGATCCAAGTATCAAAGATAGTAGTGCAGCTGCTATACCTGCAGCAATGGCACAAAGTTTCACATCGTGGGGCTTCACGGCATGGGCTGTTTATGGTGCTGTAAGTGGTATTATTATCATGTATGCACATTATAATAAAGGCATGAAAATGCGTCCACGAACAATTTTATACCCAATATTTGGTGAAAAGATTGAACATACAAAGACTGGCTCAATGATAGATGTCTTTTGTATTTTAGGCGCTGTAGCTGGGACAATTGGCACAATAGGATTTTTTGGTTTTCAATTTAGTTACTGGTTACATAGTATTTTTGGTGTTCCAGATAATATCATAACTCAAGTCTTATCAGTTGCGGGACTTATGATCATTGTATCTATTTCTGCTACTACAGGTATAGATAAAGGCATACAATTTCTTAGCAAGCTAAATATATGGTTAGCCATTGCGCTTGCTGTATTTATATTATTAATTGGCCCAGGTGGTTTTATTATTGATACATTCATTTCTTCTTATGGTACGTATATCACTAATTTCTTAGAAATCAGTACATTTAGAGGTGATAATCAATGGGCCGGTGCATGGATGCTTTTCTTCTTTGGTTGGTTTATAGGTTATGGTCCTTTAATGGCTATGTTAGTAGCCCGTGTATCCAAAGGTCGTACAATCAGAGAAATTTTCATACTTGTTTCAGTCGTAGCAGCTGTCGTTTCTCATTTTTGGTTTTCTATTTTAGGTGGAAGTGGTTTGTTTTATGAATCTAAAAATAATGGTTCAATTAGTGGTCCTTTATCTGAAAATGGTTTACCAGCAGCAGTTATTTCAATCGCTACACAATTACCTTTAGGCAATGTGTTAGTTATAGCTTTACTCATTTTAACGCTTATATTTGTTATAACAACTGCCGATACAATGTCATATTCAATTTCTATGTCAGTTACTGGCGAAGGAGATCCACCGAAAATTATAAGATTATTCTGGGTTGCCATTATGGGTGTAATCTCAATTATTCTTATAAATATTGGTGAAGGTAGTATTAGTGCAATACAGTCCTTTATAATCGTGACGGCAGTACCTATATCGATTATCATGCTTCCTGTTGTTTGGACGGCGCCAAAAATTGCGCACAAACTTGCTGTTGAACAAAATATAGTAAGTACTCAGTCCACTGACACAGTAGCCAATACAGAAATTTTAAATGAAATATCAGCAAGTCAACATACAGAAGAAGACACTAAGAATTAAATAGAACGATTAGAATAAAACCTCTAATCTCAATATAAAATACCATTCTATTGGTTTAAACCAATAGAATGGTATTTTTTAGTTCATATAGAAAAACTAGATGGGGCAGGGATAAGAAACCAAATTTTGATTTTCTCTCCTGACTCCATCTACTTTATTTGTTCATAAAAATCTTATGAACATTTTATTTATTATCTTTCATATCTAACAATTGGTTTTGTAATTCTGATTCAAGCTGATTTAATTCTGTTTCTGCTTGTTTACGTTTAGTGCGGCCTTGTTCTTGAATTTGAAGTGTCTGTTCAATTGTTTCGATAATATCATTTTGTGTTGTTTTTAGTGTCTCGATATCTACGACACCACGTTCATTTTCAGTAGCTGTTTCTAATGCATTTTGTTTTAATAATTCAGAGTTTTTTAACAGTAAATCATTCGTAGTATCTGTAACGGCTTTTTGAGCTGATACAGCATTACGTTGTCTCATCAATGTTAACGCAATTGACATTTGATTTTTCCATAATGGAATACTCGTTAAAATTGAACTTTGAATTTTCTCAGCAAGTGCTTGGTTTACGTTTTGAATCATACGTATTTGTGGTGCTGTTTGAATTGCAATTTGTCTTGATAACTGCAAATCATAAATACGTTTATCTAAACGATCTATAAATTGTTCCATATCAGATGCTGCTTGCACATCCATTTGATTGCCTGTCGATTTTGCTTGTGATCTTAGTTTAGGTACTTCAGTTTGTTGAAGGGCGTGCTGTTTCTTTTTTGCTGCTTCGATATATAAAGACAATTCTTCAAAATAATCTTTATTCATATTGTATAATTCATCTAACATATCGATATCTTTTTTTAAGTTATTTTTATGCTTGTCTAACTCGATTGAAATACGGTCGATTTGCGAACCTACAGACTGCATTTTCGAAAAGATTTCATTAACAGATGCTTTCGTGCGTTTAAATATGCGTTTCAACTTAGATTGGTTTTCTGGGTTAAGTTCTTCAGGATTAACTGACTTTAATTTGCTCATTAAACCATTCAGAGATTCACCCACAGGTCCTACGTCCGTAGTATTAACTTCATTTAAAATACGGTGTGAGAACTGCGACATATTTGATTGTGCTTGCGTACCATAATTTAATAAACCATCATTATCCATTGGCTTTATTTGTTCGCTCAACTTATCGATTTTTTGTTGTTCCTCTTGAGTATATTGCGTTTTATTATTGATTATTTCATTTTGATTAGCTGACTGTTCATCAATATATTTGTCCAATGGATGTGAACTTAAAAAGTCTTGTTCTTTAGCCATTCAATTTCTCTCCATTCTTAATTCTATGTTATTTATGTCTTTTCTGTTCCATTTTGTTTAATTCCATCTCTATATCTAGCTGGCTATAGTCTTCGTTATTAATTCTCTTCAAGTCAGCAACTAAAGTTCTTTTCACTTCGTCTAAAGTAATTCTTGTTTGTTCTAATTTTTGTTTTTCTTCTTTAGATTTTTTAGGTGACTTAGATAATCTTGTATATGCTTCAATTAAATTCAATGCATTATCAATATGTGAATAGAAGAAACCTTCTACTTTGAAAAATGAACCTGGTTGTTGTTTCACTGCAAAATAAATTGCACGAGAAATTCGGTATATTTCATTCACTTGTCTAAAATCTTTTATTGATCTCACGTTTACAAATGTTTTCAAAATTCTTCTAATCTTATCTTGTGCATTGTTTAACTGACTATTTACAAAATGATAATCACGACGTGACAGGCCAATTTCATTTAAATATTTTCTAGAAGTTAAACGTTGAGTAGGGAAGTAAATTGCCAAAAACGTTACCGCAGAAATAAGAAAATCAAATATAACATAAATATCTAAAGCAAAAACGCTAGTAAACCATGCGATAACTGCTACTGGAAAAGCTATGATTGTCCCAAAAATACGAGAAATAGTATATCTCAAACTTCATCTTCCTTTATATAGTTTTAAAATCCTTTAATGATTCATCAATATTTAATTCTTCTATTGTATAATCTTCAACATGCGAGGCAGGTGACGCACCTTCTATAACTGCATTTATAAATGGAGTTAATGCTTCTTCGTTACCTTGTGCATAAATATCAACATAATTATCAATATTTTCTACTGTACCCACAATATTATACTTTCTAGCTATCTTCTGTGTATAGTATCGAAAACCAACACCTTGTACCATTCCAAATACTTTAACGTGTTTGCACTGCATATTATCACCTCTTAGTAGTATTATACGAAATTTTAGGCTACAAAACTAATATTTACGTTTGAGCAATGTATGTATATAGGCCAAAAGTATGAGTCAGATAACTTGATTTTGTATATTATCTAGTTAAAATATTACACATAGACAAATTGTGCGACTCTAATTAAATTATATAAAGTATATAACTAGTTCTATTCATATCTATTTATAAACGTGGGGGATTCTATTTAGAGTGAATGTATGAAGACCATACATAAGTATAATCAACTTGTTCTATTTAGCTTAAAATTTAGAACACGCTATTTAAATGTTTTGAAAATATTTTTGAGCTGACTATGAAAGGGTGAAATATAATGTGGACAGTTGCAAAAATTCGAGCTGACTATGAAGGCTGGTGGTTATTTAGTGACTGGACTGATCATATCGTAGAACAACATAATTTTGAGACATATAACGAGATGCTAAGCCAATATCAATCAATCATTTTAAAATGTAAAAAGGATTATGATAACTATTTAATTGGTAAATATAATATTCATGCGTTTTATAATAATTGCGATTTAGGATTTTGTGAAGATTGCGATGAAGATTTACAAATATTCTATAGTTTTATTGTTTTAAATAATAATGAAGTATATTATAAATTACCTATTGTTGAATAAACAGTTTATTCAGATTTGTATTGCAATTTTATTTAAATTGCTTTATACTGTTATTCAAGCAATTGTTTTATTCCATATTGCAAAGAATATTGTAATAACAGACTTGAACTGTGAAATTGTATTTTTTGTAATATGCGAATAACGCATATTGAATGAATATTAGTCTTGGAGGTTTCACAGTTATGAAACAAGGTACAGTAAAATGGTTTAACGCCGAAAAAGGTTTTGGTTTTATCGAAGTTGATGGAGAAAACGACGTGTTCGTACACTTCTCAGCAATTAACCAAGAAGGATACAAATCATTAGAAGAAGGTCAATCAGTTGAATTTGAAGTAGTTGAAGGCGACCGCGGTCCTCAAGCTGCAAACGTTGCTAAACTATAATATAGATTTCTATATTGACTTTACGTAAAAAGAACCTTGTCAAAGGTTCTTTTTTTTATATATAGGCGCCTTTACATTTTCAATATGTTAGGGCGCCTTAATGCATGCGACAAGCATGTAAACCTTTATTTCCGTCGATTAAATCGAGTTAGGCTTTCTTAATGCATGCACAAAGCATGTATACTGCTAATTCTTTTCTAGATTATTTCCAACATGTTATGACGCCTTAATTCATGCGTAAGGAATGTAAACTTTTATTTCCGTCGATAAAATCGAGTTAGGATTTTTTAGTGTGCAATACACATATATTCATTCAATACAGGTATTTATAGAGCTTTCATTTATAATTATGCCCAAATAATCCTGAACTTTATATTGTTCAGTTAACGCGCTTAAAATGCCATTTTGAAAATACATAAAAAAAGGTTGTTAACACGCCCAATAGGGAATAGCTAACAACCTTTTTCTTATAAATCCATTTATTTTGTATCATTAATGATTAATTGACGTAATGATTGACGCTTAATAACTTCTCTTGCTTTCCCATCTTTTAAGAAAAATACAGACGGTTTTTGCATTTGATTATAATTTGATGCCATTGAATAGTGATAAGCGCCGGTTGATAATATGGCTAAATAATCGCCACGTTTAACTGTACTAGGTAATTGTGCATCTTTGATAATAATATCACCAGATTCACATAATTTACCTGCAAGCGTTACAGTTTCATCCTTCGGATCATTTCTATTTACCAATAAAGCTTCATACTTCGCATCATATAGAGAGGTGCGAATATGATCACTCATGCCACCATCGATTGACACATATTTGTTTACATTAGGAATGTTTTTGATTGTACCTACTTCATATAAAGTAATACCTGCTTCACCAACAATTGAACGTCCAGGTTCTATACCAATTTCTGGAATAGGGTAATCAGCTTCTTGCGCTATCGTTTTTATTGCTTCAGTTATTTCTGCAATACCATCTTCGATAGGGAAGCTCACATCACCTTCAACATACTTAATACTAAAGCCGCCGCCTAAATTAATCAATTCTATTTGAATATCATTTTCTTTCAACCATTGAATAACTAATTTAGTTGTTTCAATCATCGCTTCAGTACCTTCAATTTGCGAACCTACATGGAAGTGAACACCTTTAAGATTTAAGCGCTTAGCATCTTCAACTTTTTTGACACCTTCAATCGCTAAACCATGTTTGATAGACAAACCAAATTTACTATCTTCTTGTCCCGTTTGGATAAATTCATGTGTATGTGCTTCAACTCCAGGATTTAACCTTAATACTACATTTACTTCTTCACTTGCATAACGATCAATAAGATCAATTTCTTCTAAAGAATCGATAACGATATAACCCACTTTACTTTCTAAGGCATATTGTATTTCACGTTTCGTCTTATTGTTACCATGAAAATGTATATGTTGTGCATCAAAACCAGCAGCTAATGCTGTGTATAATTCACCTTCAGACACTACATCTAATTCGAGCCCTTCTTCTTCTACTAATTTAACCATTTGTAAACAAGTAAATGCTTTAGAAGCATATGAAATATTATAGTTTAATCCGCTCTTTTGAAAAGCTTCGTGAAAACGTCTCATTTGCGTTCTAATTTGCGTTTCATCATAAACAATCGTAGGTGTCCCAAAACTTTGTGCTATCGTTTTAAGGCTCGTCCCTCCAATTGTAAGCTCTCCATTATCTTTGTATTCTACTACCATAATTTATCTATACTCCTTTATTAGTGAGTCATGATTCATCGCGCTTAATTGTTCCGAATTCGCGCCCACACCTTTAAATGTGAATTCATCTACGCGTATATCGTTATTATATAGTATCACTTCATCTTGTGCACGCACATTGTTATCTACTTCTACAAACATATGGCTCATCATTAACGCGCGTATAGGGTAGCGTTTGCCATTAATCAATGCTTCATGTTGAGCTCTTAATTTAAGTATACCATCGCCATAACCAACATCTACGACCGCTAATCTTGTTTCATCTTGTGTAGCTTCAAAAGCAAAACTATATCCACAATAATCTCCTTGATTAACTTCGCGTACTTGAATGACATTACCTTTAACAGTCAATGATTGTTTAATTACTGTTTCATCTACATCACTATATGGTCTTGAACCATACAAAGCAATACCAACACGTGCGTGCGTGTGACGAGGGAAAACGCCATCCTCTCGATAATAACTTGCACTATTTTGTGCATGAATTAGACCAAATTGATAGCCCTCAGTTAATAATGTATCTACAACTTCTAACCATGCTTTTCGCTCATTTTCATAATCCGGCACATCAAATTCGTCTGCATATCCAAAATGTGTCCATAAGCCAGTTATTATCATACGCTGTTCATTTTTATTTTGTGCATGATGTACAAGGACTTCTCTCATTTCTGCAATTGATTTTAACCCTGACCGATGTAATAAATTTTCATATTCTAAATGAACTTGAATATCATATAAATCTTCTACATATTCATAATAGAAGTCTAGAGAAGGTAAAGTCATCTGAATATCATATGCGCGCACTTTATCGAACTCATAAACAGCATTCATTAAAAATATCGTAGCGTCTGGCACAAGTTTGCGAATGCGGATTGCTTCTCTCAAAGAAGTTGTACTAAAAGTTTGAATACCAGCTTTTTCGAATTGTTGAACAGCAAATTCTAATCCGTAATGGTATGCATTATTTTTGACTACTGCCATTAGTTGGTTGTCTTGCACTACATTTACTGCATTTTCATAAAATTTTTCTGTATCTACTGACCAAATGGCTGTCATTGTACACGCACCTCGCTGTAGGATTTTAATAGTTGTTCATAATAATCTGCTATACGTACGAGCATATACTCATTAAAATTTAAATGTGAAGTGTGTAAGCCAGTTACATAACCCTTAGTTTCATCGCGCACGCCAACAAATACAAAATAACTCGGCGCAAGTTGACTATAAAAACTAAAATCTTCGCCAAATAAATAAGGCGTAGGTTTATCTATAATTTCAAAATCTGCATTTTCTAATCCATGTTCAACATGTTTACGCAGAAGTGGATTATTATAAGTAGGTGGGTATCCTTCTTCAAACTTCACTTCACATTCTACATTAAATAATAAGCTTACACTTTCAGCAATTTTAACCATTTGTTGTTTCACAATTTCCAAGTCCTGAACATCGTATGTTCTGATTGTGCCTTCTAAATAGCCATGACTTGGCACGGTATTAATCGCTTCTCCAGCTTCAAAATGACCCATATGGACAATATTTCGTTTTAAACCATTCAAATGATATTGCTGAATTTGACCTACTTGGCTTAATACATGTTGTAACGCTTCTCCACATGAATGTCCTTGTTCTTTATCCGCCACATGGCTAGAAAGACCATTTAAATAAAATCTATACTCAGTAGCACTTGCTGTTATTTCTTCATCTCGTATAACAACTTTGCCTTCATTTTCAAAAGGCATGACATGAATACCAAATACGGCTTCAATATCATAATTTTTAAAAGCACCAGCACGAATTAATCGATTTGCGCCACCACCTGTTTCTTCAGCGGGCTGAAAAATAAAAACAATACTTTGCGGTAATGTCCCTTGGTCGACCATCGCTTTACATCGTTTAACAAACAGCATTAGTGCAGTAGTGTGGCCATCATGTCCACAAGCATGCATCACATTATCCGTTAAACTTCTGTAAGCTACATCGTTTTCTTCAAAAATTGGTAATGCGTCAATATCTGCACGATAAGCTATCGTGTGTTCACCGTTCCCAGGTAAATAAGCTACTAATCCTGTATCAAGAGGGCGTTCATAACTGATACCTAATTCATCTAAGTATGTAGCAATATAGGTAGTCGTTTCATACTCATGTAAACTTAACTCTGGGTTTTGATGCAAATGACGTCTATGTGTTGTTACGAATTCTAATTCATTCATTTAAAATCAAATCCTTCTAGTTTTATTAATTAAATTCAATCTTCATTCTAAAGTATTGTATTTATATGTATAAAAAATTAAAAAAATGAGGAGGTAAGACGGACTCATCAATGTATAATGGATAGCAACTTTTTTTAAAGTTATAAACGCTATCATTAATTACATCTTGTCTCGTCTTAAACCTCCTACATTAATTTTTATAAGTGTTCGTACTAAGAAGTATAGTCATAATGATGCTTGAGCTTTAATCAACTTAGTACAAGTGAAAATAGCATGAAATTAAGATTTAGTCATTCAATTTTCTTAAAGCTGAAACGATTTCACGTTTTGAATCTTCAACTTCACTTGTTTGTTTAATTACTTTAGCAGGTGTCCCTGCTACAACTGATCCAGCTGGCACATCTTGAGTTACGATTGCACCTGCAGCCACAATAGAACCTTTGCCAACACGAACACCTTCAAGAATAACTGCATTCGCACCTATAAGAACATCATCTTCGATTACTACTGGTGAAGCGCTAGGTGGTTCAATCACACCAGCTAATACTGAGCCTGCACCAACGTGCACGTTTTTACCAGTAGTTGCACGGCCACCAAGTGTTGCATTCATATCTACCATTGTACCTTCACCAACTACAGCACCAATATTAATAGTTGCACCCATCATGATTACTGCGCCGTCTTCAATAATAGCTTGTTCACGAATGAACGCACCTGGTTCAATACGTGCATTTGTGTTAGTTAAATCTTTTAATGGAATTGCAGAATTACGACGATCCATTTCAATTTCTATAGCATCAATACTAGATTGATTTGCTTCATAAAATGTTTTCCAATCATCCGCTTCACAGAATACAACTTTTGAATCAGGTGAACCAAATACTTTAAAACTATCAGGGAAGGTTACATTTTCAAAATTTCCGTTAATATAAACCTTTAGTGGTGTAGATTTCTTTGCATCACTTATATATTTAATAATTTCTTCTGCCGTTAAATGTTGTACCATAATTTAATACGCTCCTTAGTTTTTATAGGTTATCAAATGTATAAAAGTCATTTGCCTTATTAATTAATTTTTCTGCTGCACCGATTGCACCATTTGCAAAAATATCTTTTGACTGTGCTCGATGCGTAATTTCTATTGTCTCATCAGTACCAGCAAATAGCACGTCATGTTCTCCTACAATCGTACCACCACGAATAGAGTGAACACCAATTTCTTCTTGCGTGCGTTTTTCAGTGTTCTCGTGTCTATCATATACCGGTTTAGATTTTTCTCGCAAGTCATCAATCACATCATATAATTTTACTAATGTACCACTTGGTGCATCCACTTTTTTATTATGATGTGCTTCTGTAAGTTCAATGTCGAAATCTTGTAATAAGGGTACTGCTGCTTCTAAAATTTTAGTTAAAGCATGTACACCATAACTCATATTCGCACTGAAAAAGACTGGCATTTGATCACTTAATGCTTTAAGTTTTTTGCTTATTTCTTCTTTTTCACCAGTAGTTGCAATCACCAATGGTAAATTAAAGTCTTCATCCAATAATGGCAATAAGAGTTCTGGATTAGAGAAATCAATTGCAACATCTGCTTCTTTAGCATCTGCAATACGTTCAAAAGTAGGGTACGGATACGTTTTCGTAGCATCTCGTACAATCACACCAATTATTTCATGTCCTTTTGCTTCAGCTAATCTTGCGACACGTTGGTTCATCGCACCATAGCCAATCAATACTATCTTCATGCTTTGTCACCTGCTTTAAATTGTTCGTACGCTTTTTCTAACGTTTGACGGTCTTCATCTTCTAAAGGTACAAGTGGTAGACGTACCTCATAATTCCCAAAACCTTCCACCGCCGTTAATGCCTTCACTGGAATAGGGTTCACATCCACTGCTAATGCATCTAACAATGTTTGAATCGGTTGGAATTGTTTTTCAATATTTTCTCCGTTTTGTTTAGCGTCGTATAATGCTTGAAAAGATTTAGGAATCACATTAGCTACTACTGAGATAACGCCATGTCCACCTTTATTAAAATACTCAACTACATTATCGTCATTACCACTATAAAGTGTGAATTCATTTAAGTTGATACGCGCTTTTACTTCTTCTAAATAATCAAAATCGTTGGTTGCATCTTTTAATGCAATAATATATTCATTCTTACTTAAAGTTTCAACTGTATCTGGTTCTATAGTCATATTTGTACGAGAAGGCACATTGTATAACACAACTGGTAATTTAACTTCATCTGCTATCTTAGTAAAATGAGCAATTAAACCACGTTGATTCGTCTTATTGTAGTAGGGAGTAATCAGCATAATTGCATCTGCACCAATATCTCTAGCACGTAGTGAAGCTTGAATCGATTTTTGTGTATTATTCGTACCTGTGCCAGCAATTACAGGAACGCGTCCATCTACATATTTTACGACTACTTCTAATATCTGATCTTTTTCCTCATCAGTTAATGCTGGGTTCTCAGCTGTAGTACCATTTACAACGATCGATTTCACATCATTTTCAATTAAATATTCCAAATGTCTTCTAAGTGCATCATAATCTACTTCATTGTGTGTAAAAGGTGTTGTTAAAGCGACACCTACGCCTTCAAAAATATGTCCCATATTATTTTACTCCTTTCAAGCTCATAACTTGTTCAAGTATTTGCACTGCATTCAATGCTGCACCTTTCAATAAGTTGTCAGAAGTACACCATACATGGAATGTATTATCTAATGTTTCATCACGGCGAATACGTCCTACGAAGATTTCATCTCTGTCTGTAGAATTGATTGCTAATGGATATACATTGTTTTGTGGATCATCTTCAAGTACCACACGATCATCATTTTCAAATAATTCTTGAATTGCACTTACTGTAGCTTCTTTTTCTAAAGTTACACTCATGTGAACACTGTGACTGTCTTGGACTGGCACACGTACACAAGTAGCAGTAACTTTCAAATCATCATCTTTTAAAATTTTACGTGTTTCGTCTATCATTTTTTGTTCTTCTTTTGTATACCCATCTTCAAGGAATGTATCTATATGAGGTAGTACATTATTATAAATAGGGTGTGGATATGCTTCTGGCGCTTTACCATTTGCTCCCTCTGCTAAATCTTGTTTACCTTTCACCCCAGAACCTGAAACTGCTTGGTATGTCGTATATGCAACACGTTTCAAACCAAATTGTTCTTGTAATGGTTTAAGTGGTACAACTGATTGTATTGTTGAACAATTGGGGTTTGCTATAATTTTTCTATCTAATACAGGTTCGTTAACTTCTGGAACGATTAAGTCAACACCTTCAGTCATTCTCCATTGACTTGAATTATCAATGACAATTGCACCCGCTTGTTCAAAGATAGGGGAGAAGTGCTCACTTGTGCTTCCACCAGCACTCATTAATACATAATCAAACGATTCTTTAGCTGCTTCTTCTGTTAACTCTCTAACAGTGTAGTTCTCACCTTGAAATTCAATGTTTTCACCTGCTGAGCGAGCTGAGGAGAATAATATTAACTCATCAAAAGAAACTCCTTTGCGATCTAATGTTTCCAACATTTTTCTTCCTACTAAACCTGTTGCGCCTGCCAATGCTAATTTTGTCATATACCTTACACTCCATTTTTATTATTTTAATAAATCTTAATTATATTCCGAAAATTCAGATATCAAAAGCTTGATAAAGGGTTCGAACAGCTCGTTCACCATTCTCAGTATCTATCACACATGAAATGCTTATTTCTGATGTTGTAGTTTGATAAAATGAAATATCGTTTTCAATTAAAGTAATGAATGCTTTTGATGCTACACCAGAAATATCTCGCATGCCAGAGCCAATTAAAGAGATTTTAACGTATTCTTCGTTAATCTTGAAGTCTAATGCACTAAATTGTTCTTTTAAAGTTTCTAATATGGTTGATATCTGAAAAGCATCTGTATCTTTAATAGTAAAGGACATTTGCAATCCTTCCAAATTAATAATCTGAGATATCATATCAACATTTACTGAACCTTCTTCTAATTGAGTAAATAGCTCAGTAAGTAATCTATTATCTGGTAGAGGATAGCTGATTGTAACGTGCATCATATGCGTATCTAACGCCACACCTGTGACTGCTTTTTTTTCTAATAATTCTGCTTGTGACATAATCCATGTTCCTTTCACATTTGATAAAGTTCTTCCTAGATAAAGTGGAATATTATAGTTGTTTGCTAATTCGACGCTTCTTGTTTCTAACACGCCTGCACCTAATGCACTCATCTCCATCATTTCTTCATATGAAACGTATTCAAGTCGCTTTGCATCTTTATATAATCTCGGGTCTGTAGCATAGACACCATCGACATCAGTATAAATCTCACATGCCGTGTCATTGCTTGCAGCTAAGGCAACAGCAGTAGTATCTGAACCACCTCGACCTAATGTCGTCACTTCAAATGATTCATTAATGCCTTGGAAGCCGGCAACTACTAACACTTCATTTTCTGTAAATGCACTTTCGAACGTATCAGGGTTAATTTCTGCTATTCGGCTTTTCAGATGATGTCCAATTGTCTTAATACCAGCTTGATATCCAGTCATCGCCTTAGCGTTCACTCCGATATCATTTAAAACCATAGATAAGTAAGAAACTGTCTGTTGTTCACCCGTTGTTAATAATAATGCAAGTTCTTGTTCTTTGGGATTTGTAGTCAATGCAGAGACGTTAGCCATCAGCTCATCTGTTGTTTTGCCCATGGCACTTACAACAACAATAAGTTGTTCATCTTGCTCAACTCTCATTTTTAACATTTCCGCTATATTTTTTATTTTTGTAAAATCACTTACTGAAGAACCTCCAAATTTCAAAACACTTCTGTTCAATTCTATATCCTCCTCAATCAATAGGGGAGAATCACAGTATTAAAAAAAGAACAAGTTCGGAATGCGAACTTGTTCTATAATTTATATACAAGTGATGCACTCCATTATCTTACAATAATGACAGACTCTTAGCTCTTAACCATAAAGTCCAACGTGTTATAAGCTGCTATTATAACTATTTCGGCATCTCACCCTTTCAAAATTAGCTGCTAGCAGGCAGGTTCTTCTAATATTTACTAATGATTGATGCGCCTCATCAAAACCATATTTAATTTTTGTTTGTTTATGATTCATATTATACATATGCTTATATGTACTGTAAACCGCTTTTATAAAGTTTTTTAAATTTACTGAAAAATACAACATTTTATTCATACATTTTACGTTATAAGTGTAAAAATAATTAAAACTATTTAATGACACTTAAATTGTTTATTTTTTAAAATTTTAAAATTCTTCATATATTGCAGGGTCTTGCCCTTTTAATCTGCCATCTTTTTGGGATAAGTTGTTTATCTTTTCTACATCTTCAACTGCTAAGTTAAAATCAAAAACATTTAGATTCTGAATTTGTCTCGTGATAGAGGTAGATTTTGGAATCGGCACGACACCTAATTGAATGTGCCATCTTAATATAATTTGAGGTATTGTCTTATTATACTTTTCCGCAATTACAGCGATATCTTTATCTTTTATTACTTCAGATGCACGACCTAATGGACTCCATGCTTCTGTAATAATACCTTTTGTAGCATTATACTCAACCATATCTTGTTGATTAAAGTAGGGGTGTAGTTCAATCTGATTCACAGTAGGTAAGACACCAGTTTCTTTTTCTAATTTTTCAATGTGTTCTGGTAAGAAATTACAAACACCAATAGATTTAATGAGTCCTGCTTTTTGGGCATCAATCATCGCTTTCCAAGCTTCAACATATTTATTATGTCTTGGATTTGGCCAATGAATTAAATATAAATCAATATACTCAACATTTAATCGATAAATAGATTCTTGTATAGCTGTTAATGCTGCATCATAGTCTTGATAACGACCTGGCAATTTTGAAGTTACAATGATTTGATCTCTTGAAACATGACTTCGTTCAATTGCTTTACCCACTGTCCCTTCATTTTCATAGTTATATGCAGTATCTAATATTCTGTATCCTTGATTTAATGCATTAACGATTGCATGTACACCTTGCGCACCATTTAATTTATATGTACCGAAGCCAATTTGTGGTAAAAGTTGACCATCAATCATATTTAAATTTTCCATTAAAATAATTCCTCCGTTCATTTGAATTAATTATGATTATATAATTCAAAAATTCATTTTGAAAGTAATTAGCCCAAACAGTGGGGCGCTTCACTCTAAATCAGATGAATAAAACAAATGAAAAAGACACCTCTAATGCTGTAAAAGCATTAGAGGTGTCTACATTTTAAGAAGAGTATGCTACATATTAAATAGAATACTCTTCTTATTTATTACGTTACATTTAAATCAATAATACAATGTTATTATTTTAATACGCCAGTTTCTTCTAAATATGCTCTATAAGTCGTTTCTTTAGAAAGACCACCAGTTGGATTTAAATCGATGACACGGTTTGCAATCGTATTGATGAATTCAAAGTCATAAGATGTAAAGATAATAGAACCTTTGAATGATTTCAAGCCATCATTAACTGCAGTAATACTTTCTAAGTCTAAATGGTTTGTAGGTTCATCTAGTAGTAACACGTTAGAACTAGATAACATCATTTTACTTAGCATACAACGTACTTTCTCTCCACCAGATAAGACGCTCGCTTTTTTCTTAACTTCTTCACCGCTAAATAGCATACGTCCTAAAAAGCCACGTAAAAACGTCTCTGTTTGTTCGTCCTCAGGTGCATATTGACGTAACCAGTCAACTAAATTCGTATCTACACCTTCGAAATAGAATGAGTTATCTTTAGGTAAGAAGCTTTGAGAAGTTGTTACTCCCCATCTCACTGTACCTTCATCTGGTTCCATTTCCCCAGCTAAGATTTTAAGTAATGTTGATTTAGCGAATTCACTATCACCAACTAATACAGCTTTATCATTAGGGTCCATTGAGAATGAAATATTGTCTAATACTTTTACGCCGTCAATTGTTTTAGAAACATTGTCTACATGTAATAAATCATTACCAATTTCACGTTCAGGTGTGAATTTCACAAAAGGATAACGACGAGAAGAAGGTTGAATATCATCAATCTCGATTTTTTCTAATTGTTTCTTACGACTTGTTGCTTGTTTTGATTTAGAGGCGTTTGCAGAGAAACGTGCCACGAAATCTTGTAATTCTTTAACTTTTTCTTCTTTTTTCTTGTTTTGATCTTGAGCCATTTTCATAGCAAGTTGACTTGATTGGTACCAGAAATCATAGTTACCAACAAACAATTTAATTTTCCCATAATCTAAGTCAGCAATATGCGTACAAACATTATTTAAAAAGTGTCTATCATGAGACACAACAATAACTGTGTTTTCAAAATTAATTAAGAAATCTTCTAACCAGCTTATTGCAGGGATATCTAAACCATTGGTAGGCTCATCTAATAATAATACGTCAGGTTTACCAAAAAGACTTTGTGCTAATAATACTTTAACTTTTTGATTGTTTTCTAATTCTGACATTGTTTTATCTTGTAGGTCTGCTTTGATACCTAGACCAGAAAGTAGGGTACCCGCATCTGCTTCAGCATTCCAGCCGTCCATTTCAGCAAATTCGCCTTCTAGTTCTGCAGCTCTAATACCATCTTCATCACTGAAGTCTGGTTTCATATAGATTTCATCTTTTTCTTTCATTACTTCATATAAACGTTCGTGTCCTTTAACAACAACATCAATTACACGTTCATCTTCAAATGCAAAGTGATCCTGTTTTAAAACTGCTAAACGTTCGTCTTTCCCCATAGAAACATGACCAGTTTGAGCATCTAATTCACCCGATAAAATCTTTAAAAACGTTGATTTACCTGCGCCATTAGCTCCTATTAATCCATAACAATTGCCATCTGTAAATTTAATATTTACATCTTCAAATAATTTACGATCACCAAATCGTAAACTTATATCAGTAACTTGTAACATGCATTTACTCCTTTTCGTTATCCTTTTCGTTAATCTACCGGACAAATTATAACACACTTATCAACTTGTTTCGACCATTCTCGATGTAGTGATGCTAGTTTCTTCATAGCATGTTATAATAAATAAGAATAAATCTGTATGTACGAAGGAGAAAAGTATGGCCCAAGATGAAAAAGATATTGTAGGTTCTATAGAATTTCTTAAAGTTGTTGGATTAGAAGGTTCAACATATAAGTTAAAAGGACCAAACGGAGAAGAAGTTAAACTCAATCAATCCGAAATTAAAGATGAAGACGAATTAAACATAGGGGAAGAATATAGTTTCTTTATTTACCCAAATAGATCAGGTGCATTATTTGCTACGCAAAATATGCCTGATATAACAACTGATAAATACGATTTTGTAAAAGTATTAAAAGTTGATCGTGATGGCGCGCATGTCGATGTAGGTTTACCAAGAGAAGTGTTAATACCTTGGGAAGATTTACCAAAAGTTAAATCAGTTTGGCCCGTACAGGGTGACGAGTTATTCGTCACGTTACGTATTGATAGAGATAACAATATGTTCGCGCGTTTAGCAACAGAAACAATAGTAGAACAAACGTACAAGGCTGTATTCGATGATGAATTAAAAAATAAAATTATTGAAGCAAGACCATATCGTTTATTACGAATCGGCAGTTTCTTATTATCAAAAGATGGTTATAAAATCTTTGTTCATGAAACAGAGCGTAAAGAGGAGCCACGTCTTGGTGAAAATGTAAAAGTGCGTATTATTGGTAAAAACGATAAAGGTGAATTGAATGGTTCCTTTTTACCACTTGCACACGAAAGACTTGATGATGATGGTCAAAACATCTTTGACTTACTAGTAGAGTATGATGGGGAACTACCTTTCTCAGACAAATCAAGTCCAGAAGCAATTAAAGAAATTTTTAATATGAGTAAAGGTTCATTCAAGAGAGCTATCGGACACTTATATAAAAACAAAATTATCACGATAGACTCTGGTAAAATTGCTTTAACTAAAAAAGGTTGGGAAAGAATAGAAAAGTAATTCCTTCTATTATAAAGTGGCTTTTTTATCTAACCTGTTTAATAGCAATAATGTCCACTATTTATAGAATGAATTGGACTTCAAAATATAGTTCTCAACAAATCAATCCTGAAATCACTATTTTTATTTAGTGATTTCAGGATTTTTTCTTTATTTATATTACAATTTCAGGCTTGTTTGTAATATTTTTTCTAGAAAAACCTTATATTATCAACGTTTATAAGTCATTATTTTATAAATTCATAGCTATTATAAATTTTGTAAAAAGAAGCCGTTTTATCTTAACGAAACATTTACATTATCTATATTTGTAATTAATAAATTGTGTGTAATATAGGTACTGTAAGAAACACATATAACTTTTAAGGGTTATTTATTTATTTATTAGGAGGATGTTTCAATGAAAAAATGGCAAGTATTTGGAACTACAGTAATCGGCTCTTCACTTTTATTAGGCGCTTGTGGCGGCGGAAATGCTGGATCTGGCGGCGGCGAAGGCGAAGTTAAAGGCGATGGTTCATCAACAGTAGGCCCAATCATTGAAAAATTAAACGAAAAATTTGCTAAAGAAAATTCAGATGTTACAGTTTCATCTGGTACATCTGGTACAGGTGGCGGATTCGAAAAATTCATTTCAGGAAACACTGATTTTTCAAACGCATCTAGACCAATAAAAGATGAAGAAAAGAAAAAACTAGAAGATAAAGGTATTAAATATAATGAATTCGAAGTTGCAAAAGATGGCGTAACAATCACAGTTAATAAAGAAAACGATTTTGTAGACGAATTAACTAAAGATCAATTGAAAGATATTTATTCTGGCGAAGCAAAATCATGGAAAGATGTTAATCCTGAATGGCCAGATAAAGAAATCAAAGCATTTTCTCCAGACCAATCACATGGTACTTACGATTTCTTCACAGAAGAAGTTATGGATGATGGAGACATCAAAGCAGAGAAAAATGCTGATACAAACGTAATAGTTCAATCAGTTCAAAAAAATGAACAAGGTATTGGTTACTTCGGTTATAACTTCTACGAACAAAATAAAGATAAATTAAAAGAAGTTAAAATCAAAGATGATAGCGGTGAAGTTACTAAACCAACTAAGGAATCAATTCAAGATGGTTCATATGCTTTAAGTAGACCATTGTTCATTTATACAAATGAGAAAAAATTAAAAGAAAATGAAGGATTCCAAGATTTCATGAACTTTATCTTTGAAGACAAAGGGAAATCAGCTGAAGAAGCAGGATTTGTTGCTCTACCAGAAAAAGATTATCAAAAACAACTAGATGAATTAAAAGAAATTACTGGTAAAGATAGCAAAGACAAAGAAGAAGATAAATAAACATAGCTGTAAATCTTAAAGGTCGGGATTCTGGATTAGAAAACAAAGTGGCAATGGGAATAATGTCCACTTTGTTTCTCTATTTCTAAATATCCCAACCTTTTTTAACAATTTCGGGAGTCTATACGAAGGAAGGATATTAACATGGCGAATAAAAACCGCTCCGTAAGCGAAATGATTGAAAAAAACAACGCCAATAAGAATGGTGCAAGCGATAAAATTGTTCCTATTATTTTAGGTACAATAGCAATTTTTTCTATCTTAGCGACAATCGGTATTGTAGTCACATTATTAACAGAAACAATCACGTTCTTCACACGTGTTCCTATTACAGAATTTCTTTTTACGATGGAATGGAAACCATTCTCATCTGATCCTAAATTTGGAATTTGGCCATTAATTTTAGGTACATTGAAAATAACTGTAATTGCTACAATAGTAGCAGTGCCATTAGGTCTGGGTGCAGCACTTTACTTAAGTGAATATGCTTCGGCACGTGCTAAAAGTATTATCAAACCTATATTAGAAATATTATCTGGTATTCCAACGATTGTATTCGGTTTCTTTGCTCTAACATTTGTTACACCGTTAATACGTGGAATCTTTCCAGAAATAGGTAGTTTCAACTCTATTAGTCCAGGTCTTGTAGTTGGTGTAATGATTATTCCATTAATATCAAGTATGAGTGAAGATGCAATGTCATCTGTACCAAATAAAATGCGTGAAGGTGCATTAGGTTTAGGTGCTACAAAATTTGAAGTAGCAACTAAAGTCATTTTACCAGCTGCAACATCAGGTATTATGGCCTCTATTGTATTAGCGATTTCACGTGCAATTGGCGAAACTATGATCGTATCTCTTGCTGCAGGTAGTACCCCATCTGCATCGCTTGATATAACAGGATCTATTCAAACAATGACAGGTTATATCGTTCAAGTAGCAACAGGTGATGCAACATTTGGTACTGATACTTACTATAGTATTTATGCAGTAGGGTTCACTTTATTCTTATTCACGTTAGTAATGAATTTGATTTCTCAATGGATTACGAAACGTTTCAGAGAGGAGTATTAATATGACTGAAACAAATAAAAAAATACTTGTAGATCAACAAACAGTTGAAAAGAAACTCTCTGGGAGGTTAACGACAAATAAAGTTAATAAGTGGGCTTTCTTTGGCTGTACAATGATTGGTCTACTCGTATTAGCTGCATTACTCATTGATACACTTATAAAAGGTGCTGGACACTTAACTCCATCATTCTTCACTAATTTTTCATCATCAACACCATCTATGGCAGGAATTAAAGGCGCATTTATCGGTACAGTATGGTTAATGGTTACTATTATCCCGATAACAATTACTTTAGGTGTTGGTACTGCAATTTATTTGGAAGAATATGCTAAAGAAAATGCACTTACAAATTTTATTAAGGTAAGTATCTCAAACTTAGCTGGCGTACCTTCAGTCGTATTCGGTTTACTCGGTCTTACAATTTTCGTAAGAGGTATGGGTATTGATTCAATTGCACTCGGCAACTCTGTTTTAGCAGCTGCATTAACAATGTCGTTACTTATCTTACCGGTAATTATTGTAGCTAGCCAAGAAGCAATTAGATCCGTACCGCCTTCAGTAAAAGAAGCTTCTTACGGATTAGGTGCCAATAAATGGCAAACAATACGCCGTGTTGTGTTACCAGCTGCAATTCCTGGTATTTTGACAGGTTTCATCTTAGCACTATCTCGTGCGTTAGGTGAGACAGCACCATTAATTTTAATTGGTATACCAACGATTTTATTACAGTTACCATCTACAATATTCGATCAATTTCAAGCGTTACCAATGTCAATTTATAGCTGGACAAAATTACCACAGGCAGAATTCCAAAACGTTGCATCGGCAGGAATTATCGTACTACTCGTTATATTATTATTAATGAATGCAGTAGCGATATTCTTAAGAAATAAATATAGTAAAAAGTACTAGAATTAAGACACGATAAATATTATTTAACAAGGCTAGTAAATGGGAATGTGCTAGGATTTCAGTAAAATCTTAGCATCTAGCCTAAAAAAAGGAGTTTTAATTATGAATAAACAAATTATAGATAATAACGATACTAACGATACATTAAAAGCACATACTGACCGTAATGACTCACCAATAGCTACTATTGAGCCAAATCATTCAGACAATAAAATTCCAGATAACCAAAAGAAAATTGTCTATTCAACTAAAAATCTTGATTTATGGTATGGCGAAAATCATGCATTAAAAAACATTAACTTAGATATTTTAGAAAATAATGTAACAGCGATTATTGGACCATCAGGTTGTGGAAAATCAACATACATTAAAGCATTAAATCGTATGGTTGAACTTGTACCATCTGTTAAAACTGCTGGTAAAATCATGTACCGCGATAAAAATATTTTCGATAATAAATATTCAGTTGAAAAATTGAGAACAAATGTAGGGATGGTATTCCAGCAACCAAATCCATTTCCTAAATCAATTTATGATAATATAACTTATGGTCCTAAAATCCATGGTATTAAAAACAAAAAAGTTTTAGATGAAATTGTTGAAAAATCTTTACGTGGCGCTGCAATATGGGATGAATTAAAAGATGACTTAGACAAAAACGCTTATAGTTTATCAGGTGGACAACAGCAACGTGTTTGTATTGCACGTACATTAGCTATTGAACCAGATGTTATATTAATGGATGAGCCAACGTCAGCTTTAGACCCAATATCAACATTAAAAATAGAAGAGCTTGTTCAAGAGCTTAAAGAAAAGTATTCAATCATCATTGTTACGCATAATATGCAACAAGCTGCTCGTGTTTCTGATAAAACTGCTTTCTTCCTTAACGGCTATGTTAATGAATACGATGACACTGATAAGATATTCTCTAATCCTGCAGATAAACAAACTGAAGATTATATCTCAGGTCGCTTCGGTTAATCTATGGCAACAATTAGACATAAATATGAAGGCCAACTAGACGGACTTATTAAAGATCTACGTCGACTTGGTCTTTATGTATATCATAATATAGAATTCGGACTAACGTCGTTAAGTGAAGAAGATCGTAATTATGCTAGACAAACCATAGCCAAGGATAAAGAAATCAATGAGCAAGAAACTGCAATTAATGAAAAAGTAATTTTGCTTATCACTAAGCAACAACCGATTGCTACAGATTTACGTTTAATGATGGCCGCTTTAAAAATTGCCACTGATTTTGAACGTATAGGGGACAATGCAGCAAGTATAGCGAAAATTAGATTACGTGCAAAAATTATTGATGAATATGTACTGACGAGACTCAACACTATGGGCAAACTTGCGCTCTTAATGTTAAAAGACTTAGATGATGCAGTAAAAGATAATGATATTACCTTAATAAAAGAAATCATTGATCGTGATAAAGATATTGATGATATCTATAAAAACATTGTGAATACAACTTATTTAATAGATAATGATCCTTTCGTTGCAGGTCAAGCACATTTAGCTGCAAGACATTTGGAACGCATTGGAGATCATATTTGCAATATAGCAGAGAACATCTATTTCTTTATTACTGGTGAACGTTATGAATCCTATAATAAATAAACAAGATGCAAATAATAAAAGCACAATGGCTTTATAAAGCCATTGTGCTTTTTTAGTTTTAATTTTATAAAACGTTATTTATTTTCAATTTCATCAGTCAATGTTTCTAATTCATCAACAAGTTTACCGATATACCCAATTGTTGATTTTAATGGTTGTTCAGTGCGGATATCAATACCTGCAATTTCGGCTAAATCTACTGGTGATTTACTACCTCCTGCTTTCAATGTATCTAACCAAGCATCAACAGCTGGCTGTCCTTCATTTTGAATGCGTTGAGACATCACTGTACCAATCGTTAACCCCGCTGAATACGTATATGAGTATAATCCCATATAATAGTGTGGTTGTCTCATCCAAGTTAGCTCTGTGCCTTCTGTAAGTTTCACACTTTCTCCAAAAAATTGACTATAGACATCTAACATAATGTCATTAAGTACTGGTGCAGTTAATGATTCGCCTTGATCGACTTTATTATAAACTTCACGTTGAAAAGCAGCTTCAAGTAAATGCGTAACCATATTATGATAATACGTTCTTGAAATAATAGAACCTGTTACCCAACGTTTAAATTTAGCATCATTACTATTTTCAAATAAGTAGTTCGCCATAAGCATTTCATTCATAGTAGAAGGTGCTTCTACAAAATACATCGAAGCCTCTGATTCTAAATAATTTTGATGTTTTTGTGCTAAAGTGAAGTGTCCAGCGTGACCTAATTCATGCGCTAAGACAAAGGTTTCAGTCATTTTACCAGTCCATGATATAAAGACATATGAGTGTGAAGCATATGGACTCGCACAATAAGCACCTGTTTCTTTGCCTTTGTTTTGTGCAAAATCTATCCATCTATCTTCATAAGCAGCTTCAACCATTTTCAAGTAATCTTCACCAAGTACATTTAAAGCACCATAAATATATTGTTTAGAATCTTCTATTGAAATTTCTGGCTCGTAATTTGGATCAATAGAAACCTTTAAATCTTCAAAATGCATCACATCTAAACCATGGACATGTTTAACTAATTTCGCATATTTTTGCATAATGGGTGCCAAATCACTCATAATCACATCAATTTGTCTGTTAAACATATCTCGTGTCACTTCTTGATCTTGTAGTAAATAATCTATAACAGAATCGTATCCTCTTAAATCTGCTTCAATTTTCTCTTGTTGCACTTGCATATTATATGTTGCTGCTGTCGTATGCTGATACTTACTTAGTGCATTACTAAAATGTTTAAAACTTATTCTTCTAAACGCTTCATTTGCGTTATCTTCATATTCATTTTCAAAAGTAGCATAATCTAAAGGGTATGTTTGATAGTCGTATTGGAATGATTCAAAATCAATATCTAACATTTTTGTAGTTCCATAAAGTTCAAAAGCACTCTCAAAAGTAGGGGACAAACTTGCTAATACTTTTTCAACTTCTGGAGATAATTGATGTGCTTTATTCGCTTTTAATTTCGCTAAAAAATGTGGATACTTCGATGTTTTAATAAGTTGTTCAAGTGTTTGCTCAGATAGTGCTAATATTTCTGAAACTACAAATGAAAGTTCACTAGCAATTTTCCCATAAGATGTAGACAATTTTGAACTTAATGTCTGTGCATGTTCATTAGCTGTGTCAACGCTCAATCTTAACTCGGCATAATTTGCCATTCGATCTAACTGGATTAATAGTTCAGTATATACATCTAGTGCATCCTCAATGATATCCACTTCATTTAAGTGCTCTGTGTATTGTTGATTAAACGCCTTAGCTTGGTCTAATGTATCATTCAATGTGCTATAAAATGCATCATCAGAACTAAATAAGTTAGTTACGTCCCATGTTTCTTCAATTGGAACATTATTTCTAAATGGTAATGTTTCAGCCATATAATCTACTCCTCTACATATATATTATATTCACAGCTAATTATACATGAATGACCCTCATAAATGATAACCGTAAGTTTATCTATGTTAAAAGTGGGGAACAGTAAAGAAAATTGGATTGACACGTATTTTGTATTAATTTAATATAAAATTATACTGCTCAAGACTGAATGTATTTATATAGAAAATATAGTATGATATATATAATGTAAGTAAAGTATAAATATTAAATAAAAAGGAGTGGAATAAATGACTATTTTTGATATGCCTAATTTTTTATGGATTACTGTAGTTGCTGTCATATTAGTAACAGTATTTTGCAATCTTGTCTTAAATAAATGGTTTACTGCACCAATCTTAACATTAGTAGTATTAGCAATATCAGCATTTTTAATACCAAATTTCCAAGACATTACATATGAACCTTTATTAGGTTTTGCTGCGTTTATGACCATATTAAGTTTAATTCTAAGCTTTGTAATATGGTACATGACACGTAACTGGAGACGTAAACGTCGCGAAAAGAAAGCTAGAAAAGAAATACGGAAACGCGGTGGCATCCCGAAAGATGAATTAGAAGATTATAAACAAAAATAAAAAATGAACTGTAGCTATAATTTAAGTTACAGTTCATTTTTTATTTATATCCTTAAGTTCGAGTTGATGAATTGATAGCATCATTTAATTATTTTAAGCAAAGTCTTGAAATATGGTATTAATAATATGTTATCAAAAAACGAATCACAACATATAAGAAGTATAGACGTATAGACTCATATAGTAATTAAAGTACAATAGTAGCAAGTTATTTGAAGTTATAAATATGTAATGTAATACCATGCACAATAGACAATAAGTAAATACATCAAAGTAATTGAAAGAATGATTAAGTTAAAGAACATATATAACGTAATAGGTAGTTGATTATATTTAGAGGCTTTTCTTCCAAAACCCATTAACTTCCTATAATATATATTATGTAAACTAAAAAGTGAATTTTAAAAGTTACTTGTCTATATAGTGATTTTTACATATTTACTACGTATTAATTATTTACTGCTTTTTAATCTGTCTTTTTCTTTTACAATCATTACTTTACGTCATTGAGCGTATATTAGATACTTATACATCTATTATTTAGTATTTTATTCTAATGGAACTTACAAACTTCTATAGTAAATTACATATACTAACATTATAACCTAAATTCACAATTTCATGTGTATTCACATGGATACATACCAACAAACATTAATTTAAATGCTCAGAAATCATCTTCTCAGCGTCATGGTTTTTAATGGTCTTAGAACTTTACGAATAAACAACGCTTAATGCTTTAATTCTGCTATTTCTTGTGTATCTTTCATTTTATAGCAATCCTTAGAAAAAAGGTCTTTTATTTAAACCATATACTTATAGGGTTACATAACATAAATATAGGAACCTATTAAAAACGTGTTCTTTTCTGATATTTGGGTATATACTATTTAGAGAATCATTTAGGAGTGAAATTTATGCAGGAACGTTCCCGAATCAAATGGTCGAGTTTAGTGATTGGCGTCATTTTTCTAATTATTGGCGTGTTTATTTTAAGTTTTCCTGAAGAAAACTTATTCGCCATTACATGGCTCATAGGTCTACTATTTATTATTAACGGTTTTTTAGAAATTTTCGTTCGTCGTGTAATGAAAAAATCAAATAAAAATGCCTCAACCATGGTACTTGTACTTGGTATAATTAATATTATTTTAGGATTGTTGATTTTATTTAATATCGTTACAAGTACCACATTTATTGTTTATTTATTTGCTATTTGGTTTATTATAAATGCGTTATTTAATATGTTTACAGTAACGCCACTTGAAAAATCAAATAAAGGTTTTCATATTGTATCTGTTATTTTGAACATTATTACGATTATTTTCGGTATTATTTTACTGTTTAACCCACTTATGGCGGCAATTCTAGTTGCTATCTTTATGAGTGCTGTGTTCTTTATTATTGGTATCACTTATATTATTAGAGCGTTATCTTAATGATCTGTAACTTGCAAATAAATGATTAAAATAGGCGTGTATTTGAAAAATTATGCCAAAAAGCGCATTGCAAATCAACTTGCAATGCGCTTTTTACATATTTATAATCATTTTATATATTACTTTAAGTATGTTATAAAAATGAATTTTACTATAAAATTATTATAGTGTACGGTTATTGCATTACTAAAATCCTATGCTATACTAAAAAATGTGGAGAACAACAAGAATTAACATCTCAGACTCTTCCACATTTTAGTTCATCGTTATATTGGTATTGCCATCCTAATATAACTAACTTCAGAACGAAAGAAAGCATACTGATTAGGGCTTACATACCAGTATGCTTTCTTTTTTTTATGCTATTTTTTAACCTTTTTTCTAACATTATTCAATGTATTAAATAACCAATATTTTGTTTTCTTAATTGGTTTATAAAAGTCACCGATTAATTCTTCGATTTGTACATTAAATCCACGTTTAAAGCGATATACGCCATAATCTTCACTATTTTCAGTGAAATCACCTGATAAACCATAGAAATTATAGCGACCATAACCATTGTCAAAACAATAATTCAACATGAACCAGTGCATCATATAAGGCCCCATATATTGATTGTACTTTTCTGATGAACCACCAGAAAAGTAGTTTACTTCATAGGCATTTGCAAAATAAACACCAGCAGCTAAATTTAATATAGCGCCATCTGTTAATCTTAATTCACTTGCATGCATTAACTCTTTTTTATCATGCTCTATTTGTTTATCCAGTTCTGTAATTTTCTTCAATTGTTTATCTGATTTATTTTCATTCTGCATGATTTGATCTCTTCGCGATTCTTTATCATTAATACTTTCTTGCGTATTTTCAATATATTCATCTAAATCTATATATGCTAAAGGTATTAAGGCCTTATCACCATAATTATCAATAAAATTATAGAAATATTCATCTGTTTTAGATACGAAGCCAGCACGTTTTTCAGTTTCTCGATAAAGTTCTAAGAAAAGGTCAAATTCATCTCTATTTAACAACCTAACTTTAACACCAAAATTAATTGCTTTATTGATATTACGTTTTCTTTGGCTATCAAATTGTTTTTTTAGAGAAGCTGGTGTTTGTCCATCTAAGTTCAATACACCCATCCATCTTACTTGGCTAGATGTATCATATTTAGTCGTAAAACCATGATGTGTATAACCATGAGATTTAAATAAATTGACTAATGCATCATTCTTATCTGGTTCTGGTAATGGATTGATATCTTTATCGTATATTTGATAAATCCAGTATGGGTCCATTTTGACATATAGACAATTATGGTGTTGAAGATAATTGTCTAATTCACGTAAATAGAAATCTACTAAACCTAAATCATTGTAATCCATAACTGGACCACGATTAGAATAATAAACATAGCTCCCCATTGTAGGAATTTTAGAGAAAAGACTAGCAGCAATAACCTGATTGTCGTCATCTTTTAAGCCTAATAGTACAACTTGAAATCCATCTTTTTCTCTTGTCGCAATATTTTCTTTTACTTGAAAGTAATGACTCTCTAATGCTGGGTTTTGTACAAAATTGTCATACTCTTTGACGGTTAACTCTGTAAATTTCATTCTAGCTTAGTTCCCTTCTATAATTTATGTCTACTTCTTAATATCTTTTAATTTTTTTAATGTCGTATAAATTTTGTACATTGGCTTATTAATAGGTTTTACAAAATCCCCAACGTATTCCACTACTTCGGCATTAAATCCTTTTTTGAATTTCACTACGCCTGCATCTTCCGCGTCTTCTGTGAAATTACCGCTGATACCGTAGAAGTTATATCTATCAATATTATGGTCAATTGCGTAATTAATCATCGTCCACTGAATCGCATAACTACCAGCAAAGTGTCTAAATTCATTTGAAGTACCACCTGCATAGTAAACCACTTCATAAGGGTTAATAATAAAGTAAGCTGCAGAAATTGGTAATTCATTACCATGTTCAGCCTGTAGCGATTGCGCTTCTTCAATTTTTTGTTGATTTGCAATAAGCTGTTGTTCTAAATTATCTCTCTTATTATAAGCTTTTTTATTTTCAGGACGTTTTTCTATATCTTTAATCGCCTTGTTAATATCTTTGCTTAAGATTTCACGCTCTGATTTTAATTCTTCTATATATTCATCAAAATCCATATAAGCTAATGGTACCAAGATACGATTCTTATAATATCTCAATCTATTATAATAAAAGCTATCTTCCCTATCATCAAATTCTTTTGATTCAGATGTATCTTCCATAAACGAACGGAAGATTGGTAAATCGTCTTCTTCTAAAAATCTTACTTTAACGCCATTTTTTTGAACTTTTTTTGTATTACGTTTACGTAAACTATCCATACCGTTAAGTACATCTTTAGCTGTTTTACCTGCTAAATCTAGTACAGAATGGTATCTAATTTGAAGAATTGGATCAAAACCAGTTAAAAACCCTTGGTGTTTGTATCCTAATTGTTTCATTTTATCGAAAATCCAGTCATGACCAGCATTTTCTAATACTTCTCCATCATGATTACGATATTGATAAGCTAAATAAGGATCGACTCTTAAATGTAAACCTTTATGTTTTTTAACATATTTAGTTAATTCATTAAAAAAGTAATGAACAAGTTCTTTATTTTCAAAATCGATAACAGGTCCTCTGTTTGTATAAAAATATTTAAAAAACTTCATTACTGGTACTGCAGTAAGTAAACACGCTGCAATGACTTCATTTTCATTGTTTTTAATACCAACTAAGTGTGTTTCTGTACTTTCTGCAATTTTCAATTCGTAGTTTCCTACCATTTGTGTAAAGTGACTATTTGGCATATTATCTGTAAATGTACCAAACTCTTTAGCAGTTAAATTCGTAAATTTCATTTTGTATACTCCTATTTGTTTATAATTCTTTTTTATTCGAGTTTAATCTTCAATCTTGATTATTATACAATAACCATTTATAAAACTAAATCAATAGCATATATAAATTCATTATACATGAACTTTATGTATGACTTATTATATCACTACTTTTATTTTAACAAAGAATAAGCAATTAAACACATTTGCCCATAGTTATAACAACAAAAACTGGAAAACTTATTAAGTTTTCCAGTTTTTGTTATGATTTGAGACATGAGGACTTAACCATCATCTCTCAAATCTCTGTTTTAATTTAAAGCGTCTCGTAATGTTTCACCTATTGCTACGCTTGATTGTGGATTTTGGCCTGTAATAAATTGATTATCTATTTCAACATGTTCAGTGAAGTTGTCCTGAGCTACAAATTTAACGCCTTGATTTTCTAATTCCGTTTGAGTTAAGAAAGGTACTTTTTCCTCAAAGCCCATAGCACGTTCTTCTTCATCTGTAAATGCAGTTAACGTCACACCCTTCACTAGGAAGTTGCCTTTCTTATCTTTAGCACCAACAAAAGCACTCGGCCCATGACATACAGATGCAATGACTTTATCATCTGCTTTAAAGTCAGCAAGTACTGAAGCTAACTTCTGATTATGCGCAAAATCAAATACAGTGCCATGACCTCCTGGTAAATATACGGCATTGTATTGACTTACATCTACATCTTCTATACTTGATGCTGATTTTGTTTGATCAACAAATGCTTTATATTTATTAAGCTCATCATTCTGTGTTGAATTGGGATCTAACGGGACTTCCCCACCATTTATTGTAGCGATATCCACATTAATATTTGCTTCTGTTAATATATTATAAGGTTCACTTGCTTCTTCTAACCATAATCCTGTTGGTGTACCATCTTCAAATTGATTTACACTTGTTATAATAAACAAGACTTTTTTAGTCAAATTATGTCACCTCTTTTTAAAAATAAGAGAATTGTTATATTGAATTCATTGAAATTACATTATTTAAATTATATGTCATGCACTTCAACGATATATTCTCTCTTAATAGACTACCCCTAATTTCAATCTCTTACACACACATTGCTTTATTCACTTTTTTTATCGAGCGCATTTCTAATGGAATTAAAATAATTGACTATGTCTACTGTTGAATCTTGTGCTAATCGTTTTACAATTTCGCTACCTATTACAACACCATCTGAAGCTTCTATGATGTCTGATACATGTTCTGGTGTACGAATACCAAATCCTGCAACGACAGGCACGTTGGAAATTGATTTTATATGTTTAATTCTATCTTTTAATTCAGGATGGAACTTACCATTCTCTCCTGTTGTCGCATTCATTGTTACTGTATAAATAAATCCTTCTGCATCTTTGGCGATTTGATTACTACGTTCTTCAGACGTCGTCATAGCGATTAATGAAATAATATTTACTTTTCTATCAGGATGACGTTCTTTTAATTGTTGAACAAGTTCATGAGGCAAATCAGGAATGATTAAACCATAAACGCCTGCTTTTTCACAAGCTTTAAAAAATGCATCTTCTCCGTAAAAATTAATAATATTATAATAAGTCATTAATACATATTTACTTGATATTGAGTCACGCTGCTCAGTAAGTTGATCTAAAATATACTGAATATTGACGCCTTCTTCTATGGCTTCGCTACCAGCGTCCATAATGACCGGTCCATCAGCCACTGGGTCTGAAAATGGTACACCTACTTCAACAATATCAGCACCTGCGTCACTGACTGTCTTAAGATTTTCAATAAAAGATTTATTACCCATAATATATGGAATAAATAGTTTACGCATTAGAATCACCGCCTTGTTTCATATAATTTCTAATTGTTTCCATATCTTTATCGCCACGTCCTGAAACTGTAACAACAAGAATTTCATCTTTACTCATCGTTGGTGCTAATGTTTCTACATAGCTTAATGCATGCGCACTTTCTATAGCTGGAATAATACCTTCAGCTTTTGTAAATCTAACTAAAGCATCCATGGCTTGTTTATCACTTGCAGTTGCGAACTTCACTCTGCCTATATCGTGATAATACGAATGTTCTGGCCCAACCCCAGGATAATCTAAACCTGCAGATATAGAATGTGCTTGTTGAATTTGACCATTTTCATCCTGGATGAGATACATTTTAGTACCGTGTAATATGCCTTCTTTACCTTTGTTAATTGCTAGCGCGTGTCTATCCGTATCATAACCTTCACCTGCAGCTTCTACACCATATAAATCCACATCATCTTGAATGAATGGATAGAATGTACCAATGGCATTAGATCCACCACCAACACAAGCTACAATTGCATCTGGTAAACGTCCTTCTTTTTCTTGAATTTGTGCTTTGATTTCTGTACCTATGATTTTTTGTAAATCTCTTACAATGGTTGGGAATGGATCTGGTCCTAAAGCTGAACCTAATAAATAATGCGTATCATCTACATGACTTACCCAGTATTGTAATGCTTTATTCACCGCATCTGATAATGTACCTTGTCCTTCAGTTACAGATTCAACTTTCGCGCCTAACAATTCCATTCTAAATACGTTTAATGATTGTCTTTTAATATCTTCTTCACCCATAAAGACTACAAGTTCCATATCAAATAATGCAGCAACCGTCGCACTCGCAACACCATGTTGACCTGCGCCTGTTTCAGCAACAAGTTTATTTTTACCCATTCTTTTGGCTAATAGTGCTTGGCCTAATGCATTGTTTATTTTATGCGCACCAGTGTGATTTAAATCTTCACGTTTTAAATAAATTTTTGCTCCACCAAGGGCTTCTGTATATGAGTCAGCATATGTCAATGGCGTTTCACGACCTACATAGTCTTTAAGGTAACCATCTAATTCTTCTTGGAATTTAGGGTCTGCTTTGGCTTCTTGATAAGCTTGTTTCAATTCTTGAATTGCTGGCATTAACGTTTCTGGTACATATTGACCACCGTAAGTACCGAAGAAACCAAATTCATCTGCTTCTGTTTGTATGTTTTTATCCATAATTAATTTGCTCCTTTTACGAGTTTAATAATTGCTGTCATTTTTTCCATGTCTTTTTCATTATTTGTTTCTATACCACTAGCAATATCATAACCTTGATGTGTTAAGTCTAAGGCTGCTACGGCTTGAATATTGTCATAGTTCATACCGCCTGCGATTAAATAGTTAACATTTTTTATCGTTTTTAAAATTTCCCAATTATATGCTTCACCTGTACCACCATAAGACTTCGATGGTGTATCAATAATAAACATATCTACATCATCTTTATAGTAATCAATAGCTGTCGTTAAAGTTTGTTGGTCTGTTGCGGGTAAAGCTTTGATAACTTTAATGTTCGGATTACTTTTCTTAATAAAATGCACAGTTTCTAACGGTTCATTACCATGGAGTTGAATTGTTGAAATCTGCGTCTGCGCTATCAAATTGGTAATCGTGGCATAATCTGGATCGACAACGATGACTACTTTTTCTTTATCGTCAGGTATAACTTCAGTTAATTGTTTAATGGTTGGAATATCTACATATCTTTTACTCTTTAGAAAATGAATAAACCCCATCGCATCAATATTTAAGTCTTTTGCTTTGTTTACATCGGTTAATGTGCGGAAACCACAAAACTTTAACTTCATCGTTGTACCTTATCTAATTTTAGACCTGGTAAGAATTGACTTAAGTCATCACATTTCATTAATGATTCACCAATTAATAAACCATCTATACCCGAATCAACGATATTTTGAACATCTTGCTCATCTTTGATACCACTTTCTGAAATATAGTAATAACCCGTTTTTTTATCTTCCAAAATCTGATTTGTATGCAAGACGTCAGTAATGAAACGTTTTAAGTCTCTATTATTCACGCCGATAATTTTCGGATCTAATTTATATGCACGTGCCAATTCTTCTTTATCATGAACTTCTACGAGCACTTCTAAATTTTGCGATGTAGCGTATTTATATAGTTCTCTTAATTCTGGGTCAGTCAAAACGTTAACGATGAGTAATATAATAGAAGCGCCTGCTTTTTTAGCAACATCAATTTGAATGGGGTCAACTACAAAATCTTTGCATAATACTGGTAATGATGTTTCTGTTGTCAATGCTTGTAAACGTTCATAGCTACCACCAAAATAGTGTTCATCAGTTAATATAGAAACTGCATTCGCACCATGCGCTTCATAATCTTTCACTTGTTGCGCTAAGTCTCTTGCTGGTAATCCATCAAGTGTTGGACTTTTAGATTTAATTTCAGCAATCACCCCAAGTTGATTTGAATCGTCTAATTGTGATTGGAATGTTTTTTTATGTGAAATATCCACTGTTTCTAATGTTGATAATTTATCTTCATAATACCCTTGTTCTAGTAAACCTCGTTTATATGTTACAATCTCATCCAATATAGTCATACGTTTTGCCTCCCATTTTATTATATTGCTCTAAAGCTTTACCACTTTCTATTAATGCTTGCGCTGCTTTCACACCATCTTCTATTGTTTCAACTTTTTCCGCTACATATAGTGCGATGCCTGCATTCAAGATAACAACATCTCTCTTAGCACTATGATCTGTTCCATTTAATATATGCTTTGTTATTTCTAAGTTATCTTGTGGCGTGCCTCCAACAAGTGCTTCGTTTGGCGCATAATCTAAGCCAACATCTGTAGCATTCAGCGTATACTGTTTAATTTCTTCATTTGCTGTTACTTCATAAATAATATTGTCGCCAGATAATGTAGCTTCATCCATACCATTTGCACCATATACAACGATTGCTTTTTTGCGTCCTAAGTCGGCTAAGGTTTGTGCAATTTTTTCTAATTTTGATGTTTCATAAACGCCCATGACTTGATAATCCAATTTAAAAGGATTAATGATTGGCCCAGTGATATTAAATATCGTCGGATTACTGATACCTTTTCTTACTGGTTGAATATTTTTCATTATAGGATATGTTTCAGTAGCATTTAAAAAGACCAATCCATTGTTATCTAATTGTTTCGGAGTTTCATCAACAGTGCTTGTCTTGATAGCCATTGCATTTAACAAATCCGTACTCCCTGATGACGAAGTGACACTCTTATTACCATGCTTAATTACGGGTACACTTGCACTAGCAATAACAAAAGATACGGTTGTAGAGATATTAAAACTATTTGATTTATCTCCACCCGTGCCACAAACACACATACCATTAGGATAGTATGGTTGTTCAGGATACATAGAATGAATTAAGCTATTTGAAATATAAGTTAACTCCTCTTGTGTTGTTTCTTTTTCAGAAAACGTTTCAAGTAACTCGATTTTTACGCTGTCTTCTAAGTTTTTAGAAATAAGTAATTCTATAAATTCATTCATTTGTGCTTGGTTAAGTGGCTTATATTGTTTTAATTGTGTTTGTAGCTCCATCTTCTGTTACCTCCTTCATTATGTTTAAAAAGTTATTAATGATTTGTTTACCATGTGCCGTAGCAAATGACTCTGGGTGATATTGAATGCCATAATGTAAAAATTGTGTATGTTCAAATGACTGTATGCAATCTTCTGTTTGTGCCGTTATTGTTAATGTTTCAGGTAGCGTTTGAGGATTACTCATCAATGAATGATATCGCATAATTTCTGAATATTCTGGAATATCAGTGTATAACAAAGTTTCTTTTGTGATACGCATTTGGTCTTTTTTACCATGCTTTATATAATCACATTGGATTACATCGCCACCATGATAACAAGTTAATGCTTGCGACCCTAAGCAAACGCCTAAAATCGGTTTATTTTTATAATGATCAATGATTTGCATTAAATCGTCTGTATCTAATGGATGGCCAGGACCTGGTGAAATGATTACTCCGTCGATGGCCAGATTATAGATAGATGGATCATCCGGATATTTAATCATCACTTCTTCTTTCTGTGCAATCATATCTACTAAGTTATAAGTAAATGAATCATAATTATCAACTATAAGTATCATGGTGACACCTCCAATAAGCTTTTAGCTTTCAATTTAGTTTCTTCGAGTTCTTTTTCTGGTATTGAATCATAAACCACACCACACCCTGCTTCTACATTTATGTGCGTATCATCAATCATCATTGTGCGAATCGCTAATGCGAAATCTAAGTCGTGATTACAATTAATATAACCAATACCACCACTATACACGCCACGTTTCTGTGGCTGCACTTCATAAATACGTTGAATCGCTCTTAGCTTTGGCGCACCCGATACAGTACCTGTCGGTAATAAACTTGCAATCACTGTCATCGGTGAATAATTGTTTTTAAGCTTTCCAGTAACTTCACTAACGATATGCATCACATGTTCATAACGTTCAATCGTCATTAATTTTCCAATTATCGAAGTGCCTGTTTCACTAACACGGTGGATATCATTTCTACCCAAATCGACGAGCATACTATGTTCGCTTAATTCTTTTTCATCGTTTTTTAAACTTGCTTCGTTTGCTTGGTCCTCTGCTTCAGTAGCACCTCGTTTTATCGTTCCAGCAATTGGATTAGTCACTACGGTTTGTCCTTTTACTTTTACAAAGCTTTCCGGTGAACTACCAACGACAATCGGCTGATCCATATTCAAGTAATACATATATGGACTTGGATTTTGACGCTTTAAATTTTGATAAAGTTGATAAGACATGGCTTGTAATTGTTGACCAAAATGATGTTCGTAACTATAAACAATAGATGGTACAACTTGGAACATATCACCTTGTTGAATAAGTGACTTCATTTTGCTAATTGTATTAATAAACTGTTCTGGTGCTATATTTGATTGTATATCTTTTTCTGTACCTTTATGTTCAAGCTCAGAAGGATAAATCGTAATTTGTTTTAATTCTTCTACACGTTTTGCCACGCGTGCTTTTAATTGCTCGTCATTTTCTTGGGAAAATAAATTTGTAGCAATAACGTATAAATGCTCTTTGTAATGATCAAATATATAAGCATCTTCAACCATATGAAACTTAGCATCATGTTGTGGATGATCTTCAAGATTGATTTGCTTTAGTACTGGGAATTCATGTCTTACTAAATCAAAACTACATGACCCTACAAAACCAGAAATAAAAGGTAATAACGCTAATGCTTCGTCTTCAATTTCTGCTTTATATTGATCAATTAAATCTTTCATTTTTTTATAAGGTTGCTCATGTTCTACTTTGTTTTCTTCTGGTGTACATACAGTCATTGTTTCATTATCCAACGTGATTGAACCGTAAGTATCGAAAATCACTATAGAATAACGCCCTTTTAGTTTCGATTGTTCTGAACTCTCTAATACGATTTTATTTTCTTTCAATCTTGCTAACGCTTCTGGTGTTACTTCTGCATTTAATCTTTGATATTGCACTTTCATTTTATTTTCCTCCTCATAAAAAAATCAGCGTCCTTAAACATTGTTAAGGACGCTGACGCGCGGTACCACCTAAATTAGTAGATATATACTTGCTTTGATCTACTCTCTCATTGATTTATTCATTTGTTATCCAACAAAACCCAATTTCAGTATATGTAGGTGTTAGTTTCCATCAACTACTAACTTTCTGCTTGCTACCTTTACATTACTTACTTCATTTTGCTTTCTTATTTTTTGGTATATAAAAAACACCACACTAACGTATATCTGTAAGGACGCGTTACCGTGGTGCCACCTTAGTTAACAAATTATTTGTTCACTTTAAATATTATAATTTTTAATTACATTTAAAAGCCCAATTCACATTATATGCAGTGCTAATTTCCATCAACCATTAGCTTTCTTCTTGCTACATGTCATATATGCTACGTTATCTTCCAAATGGCAACCTAAGCTGCGAAAAGTAATTACCTAGTATGCTACAAGGATATTTTCAATTTGTCAACATTTGAATTTATATTAATCACTTTTTACTTTAAACGATGATTATTGTTGAGATCATTTTGGTTATACTTTTTGAAGTTGGTTATGAATACATAGCCCCCAATGAGTAGCATTAAAATAGGCACAATAATAATGACATATATCGTCAAATTCCCAAAAAAGTTAGTGAAAAATGCTAAAGCAAAAATGAGTAATAATATTAAAATCAAAAAGTTTAAGCCTAGTGTTTTTTTCATTAGATATCTACCTTACTTAAAAAACAAAGATAACATTCAAGCTTATTTTTATCATAGCTTATCATCTTTGTATATGGAATTTGCTGAATTTCTATTTCTTTTTTTGTGATATTTCATGAAAATCAATGGTTTATTATCCATGAATTCGATGTTTAATCAACATAAATATAATATTAGCGTCGGCTATCTCTCAGGCATCAATATGACGTAGAGAGGAAGTGCATATTAATGATCAAAGCTCTTGTTCATACCATTATCACAGTAATTAGTGATTGCATCGTTACCTTATTTGCGTATTGGTTACGTAATCGTAATGACAAGTAAAAGGAGACATTAACCACACCAAAAACCCCCTCGCTACCACCAATAGCGAGGGGGGGTGCATTCAATGCACGAAACTCTTGTTAAATATATTATAACATCATATATAGGGGCATTGCAAAGTTAAATAGATAATCTAGGGTTCAATATATTTATGATTGAATCGGTGCTAAACAATAAGCATGTAACAATGCTTGTGTCGCTTTTAATGAATCAATATGCGTACGTTCTAGTGCATGTGATGATTCGATACCTGCACCGAATAAGCCATGTTTTATATCTGCACCTGCTTTTAATGCTGCTGAAGCGTCAGAACTATAATATGGATAAATATCAACTTTGTATGGAATTTTATTTGTTTTACATAGATTTACGAGTTGTTCACGTAATGCCTTATGATATGGGCCTGATGCATCTTTAGCGCAGATAGAAACCGTATATTCATCTGAAGCTTGACCGTCCCCTAAAGCACCCATATCGAATGCAATAAATTCAACAATATTTGATGAGATTGAAGCATTGGCACCATAGCCTATTTCTTCATTGTTAGAAATGTAAAATTGGATCGTATGCGGTAATTTGAGATTTTCTTTTTTAACTGTTTTTAAAAACTCTATAATCATGGCAACACTTGCTTTGTCATCTAAATGACGTGATTTTATAAAACCCGAAGATGTGACTTGTGTTCTAGGATCAAAACTTATAAAATCTCCTACCTCGATACCTAATTGTTCTGTATCTGCTTTTGTATTCACCTTTTCATCTAATCTTACTTCCATATGGTCTATGTTTCTAGGCTCATTATCATTATTACGATATACATGTACGCTTGTTTCATGTAGACATATTGTCCCTGTGAAGATCTGTCCTGCAGAAGTTTCAATTTCGCAATATTCCCCTTCTATTGCGTTATAACTAAAGCCACCAATTAAATCTAATGCTAAACGGCCATCTTCTTTAATTTCTTTTACCATTGCACCTAATGTATCCACATGGGCTGTAATACATTTATGGTCTTGATCATTCTCACCTTCTACAGTAATAATCAACGCACCTTTGTTAGTAATATGAGTCGCATAACCTAACTTTTCAACTTCATCTTTAACGTATTTAACTGCCTTTTCTGCATGCCCTGAAGGACTATTAATATTCGTTAATGCTTGAATTGTCGTAAAAATGGATTCTGTCATACTATCCCCTCCTTATATGTATATCTTTAGTTTAACTGTTATTTTCTAAAATTGGTAAGATTCCGAATAGAAATCCCTCTTTGATAGCAGTGATGCTTAGGTGTGTATTAAAAAATTTAACTACATCTAATAATAAATAGATGTAGTTGCTTAAAATTAAATAAAAGACTGTAGTAACATAACTACAGTCTTTTATTTATCCAGAGAAGCACAATTTTTTAATTCAAGTCATCCTTATATTTATTTAATTCCTTTTTTATCTCCATAGGTCTTTCATTATAATCTATCAATGTCTTTATTATCACATTGGTGAACTTTGCTGTTGCAATGCTTGTTCCCCAAAAATAAGAATACCCCTTTGGAACACCAAATAAATTAAAATAATCATTTTTTAAGTATCTAGGAAACGTAGAAACAACTAAATGTTGTTCAATACTTGTATAGTCAACAATACTCTCGATATCTCCCCCAAATATAGAATATGCATCTTTTACTTCTTTTGAGTATGAGGCAATATTTCCTTCTATGTCTCTAGCAGTAACTAGATATATATAGTCTTTGCTGTTTTTGAAAATATTTTCTTCTTGATTGTCGTTACCTGTTGAAGCTACTATAATAATATTCTTACCAAAAGCTATACGTATTAGTTGTTCAATTTGATTTTTTTGTTTTTTTGTAACATTTGATTTTTTAATTGAAAGACTGAGATTTATGATACGAACTTTTAAAGTAATGGCATATTCAAGCGCTTCAATAAAACTAGCAATTTCAAATTTAATATTGTTTGTAATTTTACAAATTATTAATTCTAATTTTTTAAACTCAGGTATAAACAACTCATTATAGATTATTACTCCCGAGACACCTGTGCCGTGACCACTATTATCAATTATTGAGTCATCAACAAAACTTTTAGATAAACTAAAATTAATATATGTTTTCAACTTATCATGGTAGCCATCAATACCTGTATCTAATATTGCTACTTTCATCATATATTCTGCTCTAAGTAACTTTCCAAAAATACTTGCAGCTTGTTCAGTTCACTATGCTTGTTTATGTCTACTTTCAAGATTTTATCTATGATTTTCTCATCATTTTCGAACCATTCTTTATTATCATGATATAAATTATTTAAGTCCGTATTTATTTGCGCTATTTTTTTAAATTTCTTTTTTATTTTTTTTACTAAAAAGTATTTTTTGGTTTCTTCTTTTATAACCATATAAAGGTCCATTATAATTTCCATGAATATCATACCTCCGTTATTCAAAACGATTTTGACTATCAATAAAAAGTTTATATAACTTATGTGAATTATATAATTCATGATGGCTTCCTAACCCAGTTATAGAGCCATTTTCCATGAATACGATTCTATCTACATTTTTTATTGTCGACATTCTGTGAGCTATAATTAAACAAGTTTTATTTCTCATAAATTTAGTAATATTAGCTACCAAAATATTTTCAGTTTGACTATCCAAATTGGATGAAAATTCATCTAGCAAGAAAATATTACTGTCTTTCATCATAGCTCTTGATAACGCAATCCTTTGTCTTTGCCCTCCAGATAAAAATATTCCATTTTCACCTGTTGCAGTCAAAAAGTTTTTGGGAGAGTTGCTAACTGTTTGTATTAAATCTGATTTATTACAAATAGTCTGAATTGCATCAAAACACACTATGCTTTTTTTACCATAAATAATGTTATCTAATATGGTCCCACTCATTATATTGTTTTCTTGAGGAACATAACTTATGGTGTTTCTCCAATCAATTATATTAATATCTTTTATATTTTTATCACCATAAATGATTTCACCTGTGTAATCTTTATAAATGCCTAAAATCAAATCAAAAAGTGTTGATTTACCTGAACCTGATGGTCCAACGATAGCAATTGTCTCTCCTGGTTTTATTGTTAAATTAATACTTTTTAGTATTGGAGTTTTATCAAATTTAAAAGTCATATTTCTGATTTTCAATTCTTGTAAATCTAATTGAACCTCATGAAACAATATTTTTTCGGTTTCTAAATTATCATCAGATAGCAACTCATTAATTTTTTCATTGGCACCTCTTACTTTTTGCACTTCATTGTATAAAGTTGTAAATGAAATAATAGCTGGGATTACCTGTAATACATAATACAATATTGCGATAAATGTACCAGTACTAAGTGTGCCATTACTGATTCTAAATGTTGCATATCCTACAATGAATAATATCGTTCCTATTGTAACCAATGACATGATTGGTGCTATTACAGCTTTGACCTTTGCATCTTTCAACTCTACTTCAAGTATTTTCTCCATTATTTTATTAATCCTTTTATACTCATAGAATTCAAATGTATAAGCTTTCACCAACTTTATATTCGTCAAAACGTTATTTAACTTAGACGTAAAAATTGATAATTGATCTTGAAGTTTTAAGGATATTTTATATGTAATATTTCCGATTGGGAATATTATTAAGCAAACCATTGGGATAATTGCAACAGTTATAAACATGATTTTATAGTCCAAAATAAATAACATAATGAGTGCACCTAAAAAGGCTAAAGAATAATTTAGTGCATTTGGTATGGTATTAGTAAAAAAATAATTAAGTTCTTCAATATCATTTTTAAGTCTACTAATTATTTCTCCACTTTCATATTTATAAATAGTTGCTAAATCTAATTTCAAAACATTTTCCCAAATACGACTTCTAATTTTCAACATAGATTTACTACCAATATATTTAAATAAATATAAGGAAATTGATCCTAAGATTGCGCTGCTTATAAATAAAACTATAATTAAAATTATATCTAAAGACTCCAATCCCGTCCTTTGAAATTGGTCTATTATTGCTTTTAAGTATATAGGCATTATTAAACCTAACAGTGTTGATATTATCGATATTATTAAACTTAATGCAAATAACTTTTTTGAAATTGAGGCTAATCTTATTAAATTAGTTATTTTCATTTTTATCACATGATTAGATCAGACAACTTAACATGATCTTTTAGCCCAAAATATAAATCAATCACAAAATAGATGCCTAGTGATCCTGTTAAAAAGTTGTTCTTGTCTATATAATATCTCCTTCCTCTATATTCTTCGCAATCTCTAAATTTATAAATGTTATTATCATCATAGTCGTCCATTAATTTCTCGAAATAAATGTCGGATAATTCTGACATATTAAATTGTTTGAAATTTAACAGTTGTAGTAATACACCTGATTTCCCATGACATATTGAAGGCGAGGGTAATAACTCATATTTATCTTTTAAATTGTCAAAAAATTTATTACTTATGTTTATATAGCTCTTATTTTCTATATGTTTTGCCGATTTATAAAAAGTTTGAGTCATAATTAAATCACCATAACACCAAGTGTAATTAGGTGAATCATAAATTTTCTTATTACCACTGTAAAACTTTTTAAGCCATGAATAACTACTTTCACTATAAAAATTAATTACGAATTCACATATTTTTTCAATTACTTTTTTTGTCTCTTTCTTTTCAAAGATTTCATAGTATTGATTTAACGCGTTTAGTATTCCCATAATCCCATGACTATGCGAAAAATTGATAAGCCCATTTTTTGTTGGCTTGTACTTGTTTTTTTCTTTTTCAATATAAAAGGGTAGATCTTCTATATTTCTAAAATCATTATAATTAAAATAACTTTGTAAGCATTGAGCAGTTTCATGGATTATTTCACTATTATGAACATATTTTCTAACAGAACTATTTATATAACATTTTAGTATTCCGCTCAACCCACTTATCAAATCATAATCATAATCATAATCATTAACTTTTTTCTTAATTTTATTTATGTAACATTGCTTTATCTTATTGTATGTCTTTTTCTCTAAATAAGGCAGTATTCCTTGTATTAGATTATCGTACCTTTTATCATTTGCTGATATAGATAACGTGTATAATATTCCAGCTATACCACTAAATAACCCAGGATTATCAATCTGATTTATAACTTTCCTATTTATCCTCCCTTTTAGTAACTCATGTATTTCTAACTCATAATTACCTTTTTCATTCAATTGTCTATTTCTCATTAAAATGATCCATGGCAAGATACCATTTGCCAGAGTGAAATAATCTGGATGATAATACATTTCGGTTATTATCTTCGGGTTATCATTTATATTATTATAATAAATTTCGTCAAAACCTATTAATGGATATTTTATTTTTTCGAATTTTTCCATTTGTAGTATACCTCTTTTAAATATATATATATGCATTTATTTATATATTCTTCGGTTTGATTATCAATACCTAAGCGATTATAAGACATGTGAATAAAACTAAATACAATATTTAAAAAGTATGGCGTTTGTAATATATTTTCAAGTCCTTTATTAAATTCTCTAATATCTTCTATAATCATACTTTTCCCAAAAATCTTATCTATTAATAACTTACTTATTCTAAATTCATCATTATTTTTAATCCACTTTCTGTAAAATTTAAAGTCCTTTTTATTCAATTTTGTTTCTAATAAATTATAAATTCCATTCACTTTATATTCTTCGTAAAATGAAATTATATAATTTAAACCTACTGCAAATGCTAATTGTTCTTTATTTTTCTCTTTGATTAGCTGCAATGCATTTTTTGAGTCTTTTTTAAATATTTCTTCAGCAGTTTCAATTTTGTTAATTCCACCATATCTCTCAATTTCTCTTTCATAATTTACTATCTCAATCTTTTTCACATAATCTAAATGATTTAAATAAGTTATTATTTTCAAATTTTCCATTATGTTTTCAGAGGATGAGATTATACGCAATCTAATGTGAGGTAATGGGTCGTGGTATTGTATGAAGAAGTAATCTGATATTTTCTTTTTGGTGAAGTACATTTGGAGTTCAGTTAATAGTTCATCAGAATATCCTGAAATAAAGTATATTTTAAGATAGAGTAGTCCATCGTTAATTGTCAGTACTCTATTTTCATAATCTTTATATTCATTAAAAAGGTTAATTTCACTTTCTTTATTCTTATCTTCATCTACTATATTTACAGGAACAATAAATTCATACTCACTATATTTACTTTTATTGTTTACAAGATGGTTAGCTTCTTCAAATTCTATATACTCAACTTTACCTTTTAATTCTTTTTTTAATATAATTTTAGAATAATCTGCTTCGAGGTCTAGTAATATAAAATTATCAAATTGAACTAAAGTAACAAAACGATCCATAAATCCGCAATTATATGCTTCAATAATTTTTCTATAAGAATTATTCTCTGATTTGAACTTCCATTTTTTTAATCTTAAAACTATATTTTTATATGTAATTCTTGGGAAATAAACAAAATTTTCTAAATCTTCATTGTTTATTGGATAGCATTTAACATAATTATTCTCAGAACTATCTAGCAAAAACCGACATATGCTTGGTGCACTTGAGTTATAGTTCAACATATTATTTGTTAGTAAATGTACTTTCTTCTTCTCGGTAGTATCATAAATGTTTATTTCTCCCTTTTCATTACAATATACTGAAATATTATCAAGTTTATTATTATTTTCAAAAGAATTAAAGTATAAATTTTCTGGGGACACCTTAGGAGTTTTCGTTACATTTAATGCTTTAAAATCTATGGGTTTGAACGAAACACCATATTTAATATTATTAGGAAATATACTATCTAAAATCGTCTTTTTATCTATGCATAGATCTTCATTTAATTCTTTGAAATACTTTAAGAACCTCCCAAAAGTTTTATGTGATTCATTTGTAATAATATTTCCAGATGGAAAAATAGTTCTATTACCTATTTCATCTTCATAAATTTTAAAATAAAGGTCAAAACTTGCTGGTGATGGATAATTAATATTTTTTATATTATAAAAATCACTGATATCAACACTTTCTTCTCGTTCTCTATTGATACTAAAAGCTAAGTCTGTTAATAAATTATTTCTTCTTTTTATTGAGCCGTTATTTTCTACTCCTAAGTGCTTAGTTTTATAGGCTAAATTCTTGATATTAACTCCAACATTAACACCATATTTTTCCATAAAATCTTTATTATAATTATTACTCACTTCCCAATGATTATTTAGAAAATAGTAAACCTCAGCAATTTCTTTTATTTCTTTCTTTATAGAAGAATTTAAATTCACATCAGTATTTAAAATTGAATCCACTTGTAAAGGTAAAATTTTAGGTATTAACTGTTGAGATTCTTCTACAATTTTGATGTATTCGTTCACATTAAAACTCTGTTTTTCTATAATCCAAAGTAAGTCATTTAAAATATTTAAATAAACCTCGGATGTTTCAGATTTTCTCAAAAGATATTTTAGTTTTTCAATGTTTATGTTGTTAAAGTTGCTTTTTTGTAATTCAGTTATTATAAATCCTTTTTTTACCATATCTTTAAGATAATTCATTAAAATGTTCTCTGTAATATTTATTTTGTTAGATTTAAGTGTATAAAATAATTCATTAAAACTTCTTTCTTCGTTCAGATATTCTAATATAAAGTTATTTAATGTATTATTGTTAATGTGTATAGAAGTGTTTCGTTTTTTTTCGCCTGGAACAAAATAATTAGATATTGTTTTCTTTTTTATATCAATTTTTTTATTACATTTAAATGATAAATATTTAATCATATTAGTGGTATACAGAACCTGAGAGATCAGACTCTCTAGCCATTCTTCACTTATTTTATAAATAGGTTTTAAATTAAATTTTTGATTATTGCTTTTTGTATTAACATCAAATTTTGTAATTGAAAATCCAGAAAACAATCCAAAGGGAGTACTTCGAGTACACATCCTTATATAATATTTGATTACACTATTATGTATATCTTTTATAGCCTTAGAGTTTTTCTTTTCTATATTTGCACAGGATTTATATAGTTCTATTGATGCTATAGCAATAGCTTCTTTAAATCCAGGCGTGCTCCATATTCTTTTTATTTGGTTTTTTAGACTCATTTCCACAAAACTTTCATCTGATAATAATAAACTGTCTGAAATGTTAAATGCTGATTTTCTGATCATTAAATAATCACTTATACATATCATAAAAGTCATCCTTACTCAGTTTTTTGTAACGAGGGGCTATATTTTTGAAAATTAATTCAATATTGAATTATCTTGCAAAACAAACTGAAGTACAGTTACATGTACATGAGCCTCGGCACGTAATCTTTGTGATAAATCTCCTTGTAGTCGTAATGGTTTTAGTATCCATTTCACCAAACATTTCTTTTTCAACGTCTTTAATTTCTTTCTCTTCAAAATCTAACTTAAAATCTTCTATTTGGATATTGTCGAAAGTAGTTTCAAATTTTAATTTTTTCATTTTTTACCTCCGTTGCCCCTCTTATTCCAATTATACAATATCATTTTTTGAAAAAATATTTTTTTGAAGAATGTTATAAATTAATAGTCTCAATTCATAAAAGACCCCTTTACTTTTAATATGAAACTTTATTGCGATCAAGAGACACTAAAAAAATCATACTTTGTACATTTAAAACACAAGTAACTTATATTTTTGTCACAGTTTAATAGCCTTTACTGAAGTCTACTTGATTTGATAATGTTTCATCTCTTTCTATATTCTCTAATGTGTTACAGAAGCATGAAATAGCATCATCTAAATCTGTTAATGCTGAAATATGTGGTGTTATCGTAACATCTTCCCTGTGCCATAACTCTGATGATTTTGGTAACGGCTCTGACTCAAAGACATCTAATACTGCATGTCTGACTTTTCCAGAATCTAGTGCATTTATAAGATGCTTTGTATCAACCCCCTGCCCTCTACCAACATTTATAAAATAAGCATTATCTAAACATCTAAAGATTTGTTCATTAAATAAGTTTTCAGTTCGTTGTGTTAACGGTAAGGTACTAATAATATAATCCGATTGTTCAATCAATGGTTTCGATGATTCTAACCTATTTACTTGCTTAAAGTATTGTTTATTTTCACCGCTACTTGAAATGCCATACACAGTTGTGCCAAATCCTGATAAAACTTTTGCTATTACTTTTCCAGTTTCACCAGTGCCGAATATCGTTATCGTTTGATCTTTCAAGGCAGCTGGGGCTTTAGGTGACCAGAGTTTATCTTTTTGTTGTGCCTGAAGTAATTTGTGATGTTGCAAGTCTTTTAATATATAACTCAAACAATATTCACTCATCTTTTCTCCAAAGTCACTCACAGTTCTAGTTAACGTTGTATTTGATTTTTCCCAACCATCTATTGATAGAAAATTATTTACGCCAGCATTAAACGCATGGGTCCACCTTACCTTAGAAGGATGAAATGCATTACTAGGAGCAAATCCTACATAAGCATCTGCCCATTCCATATCATCTTCTGAAATCATGTCAGTCGATTGAAAACGCAAACTATACTTTTCTAAATGCAGCAAATATTGCTGAAAAGCAGATTCATATTGACCGGCAACCAAAATATTTTGTATATTCAATTCCACCACTCCTATATAATTTAAATAATTTTTATTTCGGTTTTCTTTTTTCATATATAAAACTTTATTGAATTATCTCATATCATTTCATCATACAAAGTATATCTCAATTCATTAAATTATAGCTTGCTTAGTAAGTTAAATCTTCATTTTCAGAGTTTATGCATATTGCGAAATAACATTTGCTGCTTTACAATGTTACTATTCTGAAAATTTTGATAGAGGTGATTCGCACAATGAAACAAATTCTTTTCGTTGGCTTAGGTCTTATTGGCGGAAGTCTAGCGAGTAATTTAAGATATTATCATGATGATATAGAAATCACAGCTTTCGATGCAGATACCTCTCAATTAGATAAAGCTTTATCTATTGGTATTATTGATTTTCAATCGACAGATTATAAATCGAGCGTTGAAAGTGCAGATATCATCATTTACGCAACACCGGTACAACAAACGATAAAATATTTACAAGAGTTACCAAACTATCATATGAAAAAGAATGTGATTATTACAGATACTGGCAGTACAAAGTCAACCATCCAACAATATGAACAACTTCTTTTATCACACGATATCCATCTGATTGGTGGCCATCCTATGGTTGGTAGTCATAAGTCAGGTGTATTAAATGCTAAAAAACACTTATTTGAAAATGCATTTTATATACTCGTTCATAACGAATCAGCTAACGACGCAGCTTTTGAAGAAATTCAAAGTTTGCTAAAAACTACAGATGCGAAGTTTATTTCTATAACTCCAAAAGAACATGATTTCGTGACGGGCGTTGTAAGTCATGTCCCCCACATCATTGCTTCGAGCTTGGTACATTTAAATGCCAAACATGCCGATAAATCTACCCTTATAAAAACACTTGCAGCTGGTGGCTTTAGAGATATCACAAGAATTGCGAGTGGTAGCCCTGTTATGTGGCGAGATATTACGATTGAAAATAAAAACACTATCCTAACTATTTTAAATGAATGGAAAACACAAATGGAAGATGTTATTGCTCTCATTGAGCGTGATAGCTCTGATGACTTATATAATTTTTATAATGATGCTAAAATATATCGTGATGAACTTCCCCTTAAATCACAAGGCGCGCTATCTATTGAGTATGATCTATATGTGGATATTCCGGATAAATCGGGTATGATAAGCAAAGTTACAAATATCTTGAGTTTACATAATATTTCTATAAGCAACCTAAGAATTTTAGAAGTACGCGAAGATATTTATGGTGCATTACGTATTAGTTTTAAAAACCCAGAAGATCGTAAGAAAGGTGCTGAAGCACTAAGCGATTTTGATACTTATATAGCCTAGTAAAAACGGTATGTGACCTTCATTAATGCTGTACTTAAAGTATTAACCAAGAAATAATTATATTTAAACCGAAATTTTATTTTGAAATGCTTAAGAGACTCCTGTTTGAACAGGAGTCTCTTTTAAATATGTGTGCTGATAAGCATGAATTGTGTTAATAATTTTGATCTGAAAATCTAAGCTTATCTGCGCTTTCAACAATAGATAATTCTAATTTTTCTCTGTTAATTTATATATTTTAAACACTCAATAATTCGCTTATTGTTATTTTCCAACGTTTGAGAACCTCTTCAAATCCATGTATTTCAACAGTTATACCTGAAGTAATATCTGCATATTTTGCTCTATCTTCTTTTACATTTTTGGTAAATGCATCAAAACCTATTCTTGAGAATTTTTCATTAGATATAGATAGCAATAATTTTGTATCAAGTTCAAAATAAAAAACCTTATTATTGTGGACAATTACAAGACTCGCCTTACCAATTTCAGATAAACTATTTGCAGTTTGTGTGTTTGGCCACAAAGCAATCCTAATATGCTCACTGTCTGTGGCAACAACTTCACCAACACTTACCATTGCTGTATGAGGATACCCCTCATTAGTAATAGATTGTAACATCATAGCAACATCCTTTTTTTCATCTAAATATTTGCCATCTAACAAACTTTTAATTTGTTCAGGTATTTTCATTACGCGCACTCCTTTCTGACTTATTTATTGGTTAAATCAGGAATTGGTGGAATTTGAGCTAAGTTATCAAATTCAGTTGGTTTTAATTTAAAACGAGAATCATATTTCTCAGGATTTGTAATATTTTCACCTTCAGTGTTTCTCCATGAAAAAGTGCATGTGTTACAAATATATACTTCCCAAGCGTCATCTTTAGGTGCTTTAGTCAATAATTCTACTTCTTTTGAATCACATCTAGGACAAATCATATTAATCTTCCTTTCTCTTTACTAGGTTACCTAATTTTTCCATCCATTCATCTGCTTTTTCTGGTGTGCCAAGCAACTCAGTATCACGACCAACATCAGCGCCTACTGGTGTTGTAGCATCTACAACAAGTTTTGTATGCATACCTGCAGGCTCTGAAGAAGGATCTAACGGCATACCTGGCGCATATGGCACCTTAAATACATCTTTATCTGGTCTAACTCTTGTTGTTAAAGCCCACATAACTTGTTCAAGATTAAACGGATCTACAAATTCGTCTACTATAATTGCTATTTTAGTATATGGCATACCATGTGGTGTAGAGAGTAAACGCATCGCTACAGCTTTGCCATAGCCACCAAGTCTTGATTTAGTAGAAACAATCGTACCAATACCATGTGTATACATTGCATTAACTGCTTCTACCTCAGGGAAGTCTCTTTTTAATTGTTTATATAATGGTAAACTTGTGTTCAATGCCATCAGATAATCAATTTCTGTCCAAGGCATACCTAAGTATAGATTTTCAAATATTGGGTTATTTCTATGTGTTATTTTGGTGATTTTTATTGTAGGTTGTTTTCTTGAACCTGAATAACTACCAGGGAATTCGCCAAATGGCCCTTCAATTTCACGTTTACGTGGCTCAATATAGCCTTCCAATACAATTTCACTTCGTGCAGGAATATCTAAATCTCCATATTCACTTTTGGTTAACTCTATTGGTTCACCTTTTAAAGCACCAGCAAAGTCATATTCAGACTGTACATACTCTATTGGCGTACTAGCCATAAAACTCAGAACAGGGTCATTGCCTAGGCAGATTGCGATAGGTAGCGGTTCATTTTTTTCTTCTGCATGTTGTAAATGTACAGCAATATCATGGAAAGGTAATGGTTGAATACCTACTTTATCTTTTCCTTTTACTTGGACACGATATGTTCCAGCATTTTGTTCTTCATAACTGTCTGGTTTATTCGGATCTTTACTGACGATTAATGCTTTTGACAAATAATATCCAGCATCAAATTCATTTATTCTAAATAATGGTAATACATCAAATAAGTTAATTCCGTCTTCTTCAGAAATTATATTCTCTTTTACTGGTGCGTTTTTTGCGTCTATCCATTTAGGTTTAATTGGATATTGATCCCACTTTTCTTTTAATGCAAAGAATTGGTCTTTAGTAGGAGTGTTTTTAGGTAAACCAAGCATTAATGCATGGTTTTGCCAACTTCCGTGTACATTTAGTACTACAGGTGTGTGATATCCTTTAATATTTTCTACTAAAACTGCCGGACCGTTTTCCATATCAGGAGCTGTACGGCCAATTGCGCTTAAATCAGGTTCTGGCATAACTTCATCTTTCACTCTTATTAATTGTTTCTCTGACTCTAACAAGTCTAGAAAACCTCTTAAATCTTTGTAAGCCATTCGTTTCGCTTCCTTTCTTAACAATTAACATTTTTTTGTTCTTGCTTCGTAAATCCTGTCCAGACTTTTTCTTGTGGTAATTTATCTATTCCAAATTGTGAAATAAGACGATAAACAATATGGTTCACCATATCGTTTAAATCTTTTGGATGATTATAAAAAGCAGGCATAGGAGGGAAAATCGTTATTCCCATTTGTGACAATTTAAGCATATTTTCTAAATGTATATTATTTAGAGGCGTTTCTCGGGTCATTAGTACGAGTCTTTTTCTTTCTTTTAACATAACATCTGCAGCCCGAGTGATAAGATTATCCGCCAAACCCATACTTATAGAAGCTAATGATTTCATACTACATGGGGCTACAATCATGCCATCCACATTGAATGAACCACTTGAAATAGCTGCGCCTAAATTTTTAGGTGAATAATAATAATCTGCAAGTTCACGAACTTCGCTTACACTATAATCAGTTTCTTCTGTAATAGTAGTTATTGCCCACTGTGACATTACTAAGTGTGTTTCAACATTTTTTGTATCACGTAAAATTTCTAAAAGACGAATACCAAAAATAGCTCCCGTCGCCCCAGAAATACCGATAATTAATTTCATTATTTATCCCTCCTCTCAACTACTAGTATAAAGCTGTTTGATGTAATACAATAAATATATATTAAATATTATTTTAATACTTATAAGGTATATAAGGAGAGGGATATATGGAGTTACGACATTTACGTTATTTTTTAGCGATTGCTGACGCTGGTAGTATCACAAAGGCCGCTGAGTCATTACATATTGCTCAACCACCATTAAGCAGACAACTTAAGGATTTAGAAAATGAGTTAGGATTTAATTTATTCGAAAGAAACAAAAAGAAGAAGGTGAAACTTACTGCACAAGGAGAATTTTTTCAAGAAAAAGCAAAACATATTTTAAATACTGTTAATGATGCAGTGAATGAAACACAAGAATTCAATGAACAAGTGAATCTTAAACTTGCTATAGGTACAACAATTTATGGTTCACAAACAATGTTTAAACAAATTGAATTATTTAAAAAGAAAAATGATAATATGCGTTTTAACATATGGGAATCTGATAGCATTAGCTTAATTCAATTATTAAAAGAAAGAAAAATAGATGTTGCATATATAAATGAATCATTATTTGATAATGACATTGTCACAAAAACTATTATTAATGATTATTGCGTTTGTATCCTCCCTAACAATATCTTTGAACATATCGCAGTTACAGAAATTTCTATAAAAGAATTATCACAGCTACCATTAATTTTATTAACTTCAAATACCTTTTCAGGACTATATAGACAAATTATAAACACTTTTAATGAGCAACAGTTAAACATTAACATTTTATGCGAATGTCATGATTCCTCAATGTTAATTCAATTATTATCTAGAGGATTTGGTGGAACTATTCTTCCAGCGTCTTCAATAACTGAAGAAATCTATAAAGAATATACTATTTTACCAATAATAGATAATCCGTGGATTTTTCAAACAAAACTTGCTTGGCGTAAAGAAGGATATACCCCAAAAATCGCTAATGATTTTATTGAAAAGGCCTTAATTATTTAAAATACTAATATACTTACTTTATTAGTAGGAGCTGGGGCACTAAATCTCAGATAACTAAAAAAATGATGATTTCTACGATTAATGAAGTAGAAATCATCATTTTTTTAGTTATTATCTATTTTAGTAACTCGATGAACTACTATTCCCTTATATTTATCGCAATTAATGCCAGCCTTCATTTTTGTTTAACTTTAGGTATCCCTGTACTGATTTTGTAACGTTCTGACGCCCGACAAAATAGTATGAGTGAGCAATTACATGCTCGAGCTACGCCTTCTAGGAAATCATGCACGTTCAAAACTTTACATCTTATGACCTGCCATGAGTCCTAGACGGCCGTGTTTTGTACCTGCATCTGTATAAGATACAGCTTTAGATACGATGCCTCGACCGAACTTCTGATGTAAGGCATCAATGGTTGTCGCTAATTTTTCATTTCTTTTTCTTTCATATTCATCTATAAACAGGTTTAACTGTCTGTCTTTTTCATCTATAAATTTTGTTAATGAAACACTTACTGTTCGAAATAACATAGTATGATCACATAATTTATCTGCAAAATGTTCAACGACTTTATAAATTTGCTCTTCCAAATTCGTCGGATCCTGTAGGGTGTATTGTTTATTAACACTACCTTCATCACTATAACCAAATGAAAAATGGATCGTTTTTGCTAATTGGTTTCTTGCCCTAACACGACTAGCAACGTCTTCAATCAACTCACGCATGACAACCTTAGCTTCTTCATAACGATAATCGCGCATCAGTATTTGACTTTTACAAATCGATGGATTCATTACTTCATATTTATCTCTTACTCTACTTTGGTCTATGCCATTCGCATGTAAATGCAAATCTACGCCTACAACCCCTAAATCTCTCTTTAAATATTGATAAGGATAATTTGCTAAATCGCCGATAGTGAAAATGCCTCGTTTATTCAATTTAGCTTCTGTTTTTCTACTAATACCCCAAAATTCACTTAACGGTTGAATAGGCCAAAGTTTATTCGGTACATCTTGGTAACGCCACTCTGCAATTAAGCTTGAAGCGTGTTTCGCTTCTACGTCCATCGCAATCTTACTTAAAAGCATATTTGAACCAATACCAATAGAACAGTTAATCCCTGTTTCTTCTTCGATTTCACATTGCAGCTTTTCACAAAATGAATGAATCGTAGTACTAAAACGGTGATAGCTATCCGTAACATCCATAAAAAATTCATCGATACTATATTGATGTAGATCTTCCGGCGCTACATAACGTAAAGCAATTTTTGATATTGCTACAGACACTTCCAAATATTTTCTCATACTCGGATTAATAATATATATGTCGCTTCTATGTGGTATTTCGAATAGTCTCGACCCAGTTTTAATCCCTAGCGCTTTCAAAGGGCCTGTGGCAGCTAAAACAACTGATCCTTGTCTCTTCGTATCGGCAACAACGGCTAATTTCTCCTTCATTGGATCTAATCCTTTTTGAATACAAGACACACTTGCAAAAAAACTCTTTTGGTCTATACACAATACATCTCTTTCTTCCACTAGATTATAATCATACATATCAAATAACCTCCCTCAATTAATTCTATTATATACGAACGTTTGTTCTCTTTCAATACTAAAGGGAACAAACGTTCTTTTTATATTATTTTTAGAATTGTGAGAATTTTCATGATATAATATGTTTAAATTGTTTTAGGAGGAAATATACATGCCAATCGTTAATGTAAAATTATTAGAAGGTCGTTCAGACGATCAACTTAAAGATTTAGTCTCTGAAGTAACACAAGCTGTAGAAAAAACTACAGGTGCTAACAAAGAAGCAATTCAAGTCGTTATTGAAGAAATGAAAGCATCACACTATGGTGTTGCCGGCGTTAGAAAATCCGATCAATAATATCAAACTAAATTTATACGTATAGAGAACGTAAACAAACCAAACGTTAATAGATAGCGTTTGATTTGTTTTTATATTTAACATCATTTTTTTAGTAATGTTCTTTTTCTATGATACTAGAAACACAACAACAATTTAATTCATCTATGCTATTTCTTAAAATCAAGGCAGTAACTTATACTGACTCCTATGGGAAAAGTACGAGCCGAAAACTACAGGGTGAGGCTGTGCCCGCAGAAAATATGCACAAAAACTGCCAACAAAGACTTTACTGACAAAACAAAGATAGACAATCATAAAAATGACTGTCTATCTTTTTATAATTACCACACATGGCAACTGACTTATATTATTCGTTTAAAAACTTCTGAACGTCTTCTTTATTTTTCGCTTTATCGATTTCTAATGCACTACCATCACCAAATGTTTGAATATCTTGGTAACTTCCTTCGACAGGCAATGTTAGAGAGTCTACGTTTTTATCGCCTCGAATACCAAAATTTAAGCCTGCCTGCATAATTGCAGAATCTGGCATGTTCGTATTCAAGTAACCTCTTAAAATACCAGCTACACGTGGCAATTTAGGAAGTGTATCGATACTTGCAAGTTCTCCTTTGAGTGCTTGCATCACTTGTTGTTGTCTGCGGACACGACCAAAGTCGCCTTCAGCATCATGTCTAAACCTAGCATAACCTAAAAGCTCTTTACCATTTAATCGATGGTGCCCTTCTTTCAGTGATACGCCTATATTTTTTGACATATCTTTTTCTACATCTATAGGTACACCGTTAGGTTCTAGTTCATCAATCATTTTTTCAAAACCAGTAAAGTCTAAAATAGCATAATACTCAGGATCTACGCCTAAGTTTTTCTTCAGTGTCTTTCTCATTAATTCTGGACCACCTATAGAATATGCAGAGTTAATCTTATGCTGCCCATTTCCCGGAATATCTGCATATATATCACGCATAACAGACATCATTTTCAGCTTCTTATTCACAAAATCATATTGAGCAATCATAATAGAATCTGTTCTGGAAATACCGCCTTGCTCCTTATCTGCGCCTAACACCATGACTGTAATCTTACCGTCATTTTTTTGAGCACCGTTAAATTCATGCTGTTTCAGTGTTTTACCATGATCTTTAGCATATTCAATACCTGAATTATACCCATGAATCGCATAACCAATCACTATCGCCAATAGGATAATGATAATTAAAATAATGAAGGGAAGTTTTCTAATCCGCTTCTTTTTCACCCTCCGTAAAGGTGCTTGTGTTGTTTCTTCGTTCGCATCTAATGTACTTCTTTTTTTGTACTTATTCATTATTATCAACCTTATATCTTCAAAATTGCACTTCTATGTACTATAATTAACATATATTAAAGTTATATAAAAAGAGTATAAAAATCAAGTAAAATCTTAATATATGGTACTAAGGTCTAATACAGAAAGGGTGTTAAGCATGAATATAAACAAAGCATACTTCGCTGGAGGTTGCTTTTGGTGCATGGTCAAGCCTTTTGACACGTATGAAGGTATTGAACAAGTAACTTCTGGTTACATGGGAGGAACTGTTGATAATCCCTCATATGAACAAGTCAAAACCGGTAACACTGGGCATTTTGAAACTGTCGAAATCGAATATGATGTCGCTCTGTTTTCATATAATAAATTATTAGAAATTTTCTTTTCTGTAATAGATCCAACTGATGAAGGTGGACAATTCCAAGATAGAGGCTCGCAGTATAAGACAGCTATTTTTTATTCTAATGATAATCAAAAAGAAGTAGCTGAAACGTATATCGAAAAATTAAAACACACGCTTAATAGAGACAAGGCAATTGCAACTCAAATCTTGCCCGCTTCTATATTCTATAAAGCTGAAGCAGAGCATCAGGAATTTTATAAAAAGAATCCGGAACGTTACGCTGAAGAACAAAATGATCGTCAGAATTATAAACAATAACGAATCAATCATAAAAGCCGGAGCATATCTTCTATGCAATCCGGCTTTTTATACTATATGAGTTCACTTATTAATCATGCTATAGCGCTATAAGCTATTTTCACTACTACTTTTGTTTTTTCATTTCTAATGGAATCTTATTCTTCTTCTCTACTTTCTTGCCGTTGTGTATATCTATTACTGTTTTCAAACTTTCTTTCCCCATCAAATCAGGTTGTTGCGCGACCGTAGCATATAATTTACCTTTATCTACTGATTTAATCGCATCTTCATTACCATCGAAACCAATGACTTTTATATCTTTGCTGCCAACCGCTTCTATTGCGCCTAATGCCATTTCATCATTTTGTGCAAAGATTGCTTTAATATCTGGATGTGCTTGAATAATATTTTGAGTTACGTTCAATCCTTCTGTTCTATTAAATTTTGCACTTTGTTTAGATACCACGTCAAGTGAATCATCTGCTACGTTATGAAACCCTTTACCACGTTCTCTTGTAGCACTTGCCCCAGGAATACCTTCTAACTCTGCAACTTTAGTATCTCCCCCAAATTTATCAACGATTAGGTTTGCAGCCATTTCCCCACCTTTAACGTTATCTGAAGCAATAAATGAAGCGACTTCCCCTTTAGCAACTTCTCTATCTAAGGTTACTACTGGTATATTCTGATCATTAGCAATTTGTATACTACCAGAAATTGCATCTGAGTCTGTAGGATTCACAATAAGATAATCTACATTTTGTTGTATTAAATCATCAATATCATTTGCTTGTTTTGCTGCATCATCTTGCGCGTCTGCAAACTTCACTTTAACGCCTTGTTTATTTGCCTCGTCTTCTATACCGTCTTTAATTTTCACAAAGAAAGGATTGTTTAACGTTGAGATACTTACACCGATGACAATATCAGATTTTTTCTTATCTGACTTACCGCCATCATTATTTTCCAAAGGAGACTCAAGTGAACATCCTGTTAAAAATAATAAAATAGCAATTGCACTGATTAATCGTTTTTTCATCTTGCAAACCTCCCACACTATTTATTTTTTCTATCAATTAATACAGCTATGATAATCACTACACCCTTAACAACTTGTTGATAGAACGATGAAACGCCTAATAAATTCAAACCATTGTTTAACACACCGATAATCAGTACACCAATTAATGTGCCAAGTATACGTCCTTTACCACCAGTGAGTGATGTACCACCCAGTACAACTGCTGCAATCGCATCTAACTCATATGACATCCCTGCCGTTGGTTGTGCAGAGTTTAAGCGTGATGTTAATATTGCTCCAGCCATTGCCGACATCAAGCCAGCTAAACTATAAATCATGATTTTTAATTTATTTACTTTAATACCAGAAATAAATGCTGCTTTCTCATTACCGCCCATTGCATAAGTTTGTCTACCAAATACTGTTTTATGTAGCAAAATATATAAAATGACAAACGTTACAAACATTGTGACTGCCGGAACAGGTATGCCTAAAAAGTAACTACGTCCAAATAATTGGAAAGCATAGCTCCCATTTAAACTTGTAATTGGGTTACCATCCGTAATTACTAGCGTTAAGCCCCTAAAGACAGTCATAGTAGCCAAAGTTGCGATAAATGGCGCCATCTTACCTAAAGTGATTAATAAACCGTTAATTGCCCCTAGAACTGCACCAAAGATACAGCCGAGTAATAAGGCAATCATTGAATCTACACCTGATACCATTAAAATTGCTATCATCGCACTTGATAATGCCAATGTAGAACCGACAGACAAATCAATACCGCCCGTTAAGATAACAAATGTCATACCAAATGCAATGAGCCCGTTAATCGATACTTGTCTAAGTAAATTAAATAAGTTGGATGGTTCTAAAAATGCGCTGTTTAATGCACTAATGATAATAACCAATAATATTAATCCAATAAATGGAATTATCTTTTCTAAATATGAAAATGATAATTTAGACTGTGTCATGTACTTCCCCTCCTGTAGCTAATGTCATAATACGTTCTTCTGATAATGATGCTTTCTCTAACACACCTGTAATATTCCCTTCATGCACAACGGCCACCCTGTCACTCATACCTATGATTTCAGGCAATTCTGATGAAATCATAATGATAGACATGCCACGTTCAGTCAATTCATTCATCAATTGATAAATCTCTCTTTTCGCACCTACATCGATACCACGTGTAGGCTCATCTAAAATTAAGACATGCGGGGCAGTTGCTATCCATTTTGCGATGACGACTTTTTGTTGGTTACCACCTGATAAATCAACACAAGCATCATTTTTTTCACCTTTAATATTCAATCGTTGAACCATTTGTTCTGCATATTGTTTCATAGAACCTTGCGTTAAAAATCCAGATTTAGAAAAGCTTTTCAACGCTGGTAATGAAATATTCTCTAATATTGAATCTTGAAGCACCAAACCTTCTTCTTTTCTGTTCTCTGTGATAAATGCTAAACCTTGCTTGATAGATTGATTAGGATTATTTATCTGTAATTGTTGACCATTCATTTTCACTTGCATACGCCCCTTATCTAAACCGAACAGTACACGCATAATTTCAGATCTCCCTGCACCCATCAATCCACTAAAACCCAGAATTTCACCTTTATGTAGATTAAAGTGAATATCATTTAACTTATGCTCATTAGAACTGAGGTTTTTCACTGAAAGAACAACTTCCTCATCTTGTGTGTAATGCCTATCCGGATATTGATTATCTAGGTCTCTACCAATCATTGCCTTAACAATTTTCGCATTGGTCGTATCTGCTGTTGCAGCAGTTAAGATAGAACGTCCGTCTCGCATTACCGTAATACGGTCTGAAATACTGAAAATCTCTTCCATTCTGTGAGATATATATACAAATGACACGCCTTCACTTTTCAGTTTTCGAATTTGTTCAAATAAAATATCAATCTCATTATTTGTTAATGCTGCAGTAGGCTCATCCATAATAATGACTTTTGAATCTTGCATTAGCGCTTTACTAATTTCTAACATCTGCTGCATACCTACAGATAAAACACCCGCTTCTTTATTTAAATCGATATTAATATTTAGTTTTTTGAAAATGGCTTTTGCTTGTTTTTTCATCTTTTTATTATCGACAATACCTAAAAACTTTGTTTCCTCTTTACCGAGAAATAAATTTTCTAACACCGTCAAATTAGGCCATATATTTAACTCTTGTTGTATGAATGACACACCATTTTGTTCCGCGTCTTTGGTATTTTTAAACTGAATAGCTTCATCGTTTTCTTCAACAGAACCACTATCCGATTTATATACACCTGTGAGTATCTTCATCAATGTACTTTTACCAGCACCATTTTCTCCCATTAAGGCGTGTATCTCACCATCATCTATTTCAAAATCCACGCCTCTTAATACGTCATTTTGACCGAAAGATTTAAATATTTGTTCCATCTTTATCATTTTATTCACCCCTTAAAATAAAACACCGCTTGACAGTACGACATTAGCAAAAGGTTTAGCTTCACCTGTGCGAATGATGGCTTTGACTGCTTTACTTTGTACTTTGAATTGCTCATGTGATGTCGTTAGAATTTCAATATTTTCCGCTGATAATGTCTGATATAATGTGTTATTTTGCGTTATCATTTCTTCAGCTAATGTCATTTGTTCAATTTCCATATGCGCTTTTATAAGATTAAAAACTTCTATAAAAGAGGGCCTTCCAAATTCCAATGCGAGATCAATCTTCTTAACACCTTCTGGAACTGGAAGTCCACAATCTGCAATGATAATTTGATCAGTATGCCCTAAATCACTTAACAATTTTAAAATTTTGCTATTTAATATACCTGTCTTATACATTCAATCACCCCTAAAGTTTTTATGTAACCCGTTACATGTTATGCATTAAAATCTCGTGCTTTTCCTCCGCTTCACTGTAATCGCTACTTGGTCAACATGATTCTCGTCTTCCTCATCATATAAATTGAGCAGTTTCGATACAGCAAGTTCACCTATACGATATGCCGATTGGTCTATCGTTGTAATTTGAGGAAATGTCATTTTTGAAAATGGTATATCGTCATAACCAACAAGTTGTATGTCTTTCGGCACTTTAAATCCATGTTGTTGAATCACACCCAATATTTTAATCGCAATCAAATCGTTACTACATATAATGCTATCTATACGATTTTGGCGTATTTGTTTAATAAATTGTGCTTCGTCATCTATTTGATCTTCTTCACAACGACAATATGACACATCATGTTGCCTTAGAATATCTTCTACACCATCCACCCGTAATTGGAATGCAGCTACATTTAAATCAGAATGCACGATTAACACGTGTTGTGCCTCCCCTTCGATGATTAATTGAGCTTGGAGTTGACCACCTTCAAAATGATTTGTAGAAATCCCTTTATTGCCGTCATTGATACGATCAACAAATACAAATGGAATACCATATGTATTGAGTGTATTTTCAATTACATTTTCATTTAGTGCTGTGGAAATCATACCCGTACAATTGTGAGCTACAAATGTAGAAAGATAATTTTTTGCTTTATCAATATCGTTATCGCTATTACCTATCAATACTTGATAACCGTGTGCCAAAGCTACATCTTCTACACCACGAGCGATAAGTGTGAAAAACGGATTACTAATATCTGGAAGCAATAATCCTATCATCTTAGATTTCCGCTTATATAACGTACGTGCCGCTTCATTCGGTTGATACTTCAGTTGCGTAATTGCACTTTCAATTTGTGCTCTTGTTTGTGCTTTTACATAACCATTATTATTGATTGCTCTAGAGACAGTTGCTACAGAGCAACCTGCCAATCGCGCTACTTCTTTAATTGTTGCCAATGAAATCACCTCAGTTTGTGTAACCGCTTTCATATTACCACAACTTTTTATAATTTAATAGAACAATCGTATGTTTTATTTATTAGATTAATTTTTTGTAGAGGTATTTACAGTTTTTAAAAATTATAATAAATAATAAAAAGCGGTATTCTTTCCACTTTATAATACCGCTCTAGCATATCAATGTCTTTATCAACCAATATGTAATATAGTTCAATACTATTACTAATTATCTAGATATATTAAATGCCTACAATTGCTGCATTTTATCTTTTAATGATTGATTGTTACTTGATCAATATTTTCTATCCCCTTAATTTCACCATTCTGACCTACATAAACTTTTACTGAAAATTTATTATTAGGATTGTCATCATAGATCATTGTTCCTTCTTCGTAGTTTATTGTTCTAGTACCATGTACTTGTATAAATTGTTGGACATTCACATCTGTCGGTATGATAAAGTAGCGGCTCACTTTATGGTTGCTGTAGTGAACTCCAATGTCGCCGTATTTAATAACTTTTACGCCGGCAATATTCAATGCTTTCTCACTTTCACCAAATTCATCTTCTATTTTTTCCTTGTGCATCCCCTTTGATACTTTATGATAACCATGTCTCGTATCACGGTTCATGAAATCTGTGCTAAATTGCTGCGCTAACACATCTATTTTAGGTAGATGGCCGTTACTTTTTCTTTATTGTGTTCATTACTCTGAGAAACTTGTTTTGTCCCTTTATAATTAGAATTAAGGGATTGGTATAAAAACGTGCCTGCAACTATTAATGCAATGACTAATAAGGCTAAGATAATGCCAATTATGATTTTCTTCATTTTAATACGCCTCAATATTTTAATTTATTCTATATCTTACTACAAATAATGCACTGATTGGATCCATTTTTAATATTAAATAATTACAATGTGAATCTATTTTTTGTAGTGCATTTCGCCCCTTTAAAATAGTAATAATACAATTTATTTTTAAAAAGAAATCATGTAGATAAAATGTCATTTTTTATTTGAATAATCTCACTGCCTACTATTGAAAGCGTTTTCCAATAATGATATATTATGATTATACCTTAACAAAGGGGTAACGAGAAATTCATATATAGTTAGAGTCAAATAATATTTAGAACAGTTCTACCAGTTAGTTTATTTAAAGTAGTTAATAACTTCTCCAGATATTAACTATAAAAACCATTAAATACTTTTAAACTCCTTAAAAAAAGCAACCAGCACACAAAGCGTGTGTTGGTTGCTTTTTTTATTTATTACTTTTTTATTTATGCTTTCTAATTACACGCATTACTTTTAACATACTGAGCCATAACGAATGATGTTTCTGATAAACTAAGAACCTTGGTTCCCAAAGAGGATTGAATTTCTCTTTGTATCTTCTCAGACCTTGAAATCTATACAAACCATTAAAATGTTCGAAAACTCTACCTGCGATTCTCTCTCCATAAAATGAGAACGGCACTTGCCCCACATTAGATAACGTAGCCATACCCATATTAAAATGTTCGTAATTATGTTCCTTTGCCCATAACAGCATATTTAAATATAAGCCATCCATTAAAGGTAACTCAATACCCGACTTCCAACGAATTAAATCTACAGAAATTGTTTCCTTATAATACGTAGGCATAAATGTACAAAATGCAATAATAGATTGCTCTTTATCTTTAATGATCGCTATAGGTGCTTGAGATAAATAATGTTCATTAAAGCTACCAACAGAAAAATGCATTTCATTTCTTTCTGCTAACCAATCATCACTAATTTTTTTCAAATCAGCAAATAATCTTGATGAAAACGGTGGGTTCAACACTTCAAAAGTTAAATTAAGATCCTCAAATTTATTTAACGTTGCACGTAAGCCGCGTTTCTTTTTACCTGATGTAGTAAATGTAGTTAAATCTATAACCGCTTCTTCACCTAACTTGAAAAATTGATTGCCAAAATTATGATAAAGTGACATATACTTATCAGTTACTTGATAAAATATCACATCGTAACCTAAATATTGTGCTTCACGGTAAAACGATTCTAATAATTCATGAAATGATTCTGGATTTCCGACTGGATCACCTAATACAATATATGCACTGTATTTATAACGATACATAAGAAATGCATCTTCTTTTTCATTAATAAAATAATTCTTATCTCCACTATACATTAAATGGCTTAAATAATTACCTCCATATTGCGCTATAATTGTTTCGCACAATTCAATATTGCTACTTCTATTCTTTACTCTATAACGATACTCAAACCACCAAACGATCACCCCCACAATAATAGCAACGAGTAAAATCATAAACCAGAAATAATACCTTAATATTGAACTGTCCATTTCCAAATGATAAATATCTAATGTATAGAATGTTCCATCTATAACAATATGATTAATATACAAAATGAGTGCACCGACAGCGACACTTAACCATAACTTTGTATATCTGAATGGTCTTTTAATTGTATTCGAGCGTCTATAAAATACCAATAGTAGAACAAACATAACTGCAAGCCAACTCAGTAGTATAAAAGAAGCATAAGTATAAGCTGTAACAATAAATATTAAACTAATCGAAATCATTGAAAATAAAATAGCTCGTTTAGAGAGATGATATACACCAATTATATTTAATAATAAAAGTAAACATGCCGATGTATGCACTGATACAATAATGTAATAAATATAATGATTTGGATCATATAAGCCATCATATATAATGGTCAAATTATTTAAAAAACATATTAAGCTTGTATACATCAGCAATATTGCAATTGAAAACGATGGTATTCTTACAATAATATCTTTTTGATACGAGGCTAAAAGCGATGTCATATCTTTCACTGGTAACATAAACTTTGAATCTTCCCAATAGCGTTTTGCAGTACTTCTGAATTCAAATGTAGAAAGAATCAAAGCGATTAACACTGGGAATAAATAATAAGCAAAACGATAGAGTAATAACGCTAAAACGATTTCTTCTTCCGGTACATTTAGACTTTTCAGACCTAATAATACGACTAAATCAAATGTCCCAAAACCACCAGGAATAAAACTAATCAAACCTGATAATGACGCTATAATAAATATGCCCATAAATGTAGTAAATGGTATGTGGATGCCTACAATGACTAAAGCCATGTATAATACGAATGACGCTATTATCCATTCAACACCAGAAACAACTGTGCAATAAATACCAAGTAATTTATGTGATTGTTTAACTGGTTTTACATAAGTAACTATAATAAATATTGGTAAAAATAGTGCCACAATATACAATAACCAGCGAATCCATGGAAAAGGACTAAATATGTGCTTAACGTCAAATACGTGAATCACTACAAGAATAGACAGTAAACTAAGTCCTGTTAACATTGATATTAAAACAATAGAGATTGTATGCAATAACGCTTTTTTATCATCGGTTGCGTTCTTGTACAATAGGAAACGTACACTTGCACCAATAAAACCTCCAAATCCTACGACAGCATTAAGTGCATTTACAATATAACCAATACGAATGGTTTTCAATAAAGAGATTTTCAACTTTAACGTTTTTACTAAGAGGACATCATAAAGTGATAATACAATAATAGATAAACCACCACTTAAGAATAAAGCCACTAACCATACTCTATTAATTTCCCCAAATGATTTTACTGTTTCTTTAAGATTAATATGTGAGAGTTCTTTATATAATGTGAAAACAACAAAAATAAATAACGTAACTGCAAATACTACCTTTAATATAGAAAACAATTTACTTCTTAATTCTTTAGACATATCTTCACTTCTCTTTTCAGTGTTTCTATTGTGTCATAAAAAATATAGCACAACACTAAAATATAATAAATAAATTTTTAATGACATCTACATAACATAATTGTTAGGTGGTTTCCATTTCAATCATTTATACGATACACAATGAAGTAGTTATGCAAATTAGCACATATAAAAAAACAAGGCTAAAACACAATGTAGATGTCTTAGCCTTGTTTTTTATTTGAAGTAACTTATTGAATTGAAAATTATATTAACGAATTTCTTCTTCTGATGAAGTTTGATACTCACCCGCATCTTCACCATAATATTTATTATATCTACGTTTATACATAGAATATAAGTGTGAAATAAGCACTTTCAAAATAGCGTAAGCTGGTATACCTAAAATAACACCAACTACACCGAGTAAGTTACCTGCACTTAACAAGATGAAAATAATTGTGAGTGGATGTATTTTCAGCGTTTTACCCATTACATTCGGTGAAATGAAATGACCTTCGATAAATTGTACAGCCGTCCACACGATAATTAATTTCAATAACATAATTGGTGAAGTAATTAATGCAATGATAATTGCAGGTGAAATCGCAATCGTAGGACCAATGTAAGGTACTACACTCGTTACAGCTGCAATAGATGCTAAGATTAAACTATAATCTAATCCGATAATGCTATAACCGATAAATAATAGAATTCCAATACAGAACGAGACAATAATTTGTCCTTGGATATAAGAACCTACTTGAACACTCATTTTGTCTAATAAATCATGAAAATCTTTTCTGAATTTTGGTGGCATCAATTTTGTAGAAAAATCTTTAAAACGATAGCCATCTTTTAACATAAAGAATAATACAAATGGTGTCGTTGCAATTACTACACCAACATTGACTAACGCTTCGGCAAAATTCTTGATTTTAGATCCAAAACCATTGAAATAATCAGAAACCATAGATGGTAATTTTTTGGCTAATGTATCAAGTTGATCTTGAATCTGTGTGTAGAAATTAGATATCACAGAAAATTTAGTGAGACTATCAATAAATTGATTCACTTTATCGACATAGTATGGGAAATTATTACCAAAACTTTTGAATTGGGACCCAATCACTGGGATAAGTAGATTAATTGCCAATGATATTACACCCACGATGAGTAGAAATAAAATGATAACGCCCCAAACTCTTGGAATATTATATCGTTCCATTAAATTAACTAATGGATTCAATAAATAATAGAGAATAACTGAAACAATGATAGGGGCTGCAAGCGTATTAAATACGATGATAAATGGTTTGAAAATGTAAGAAACTTGGTCAAATATAAAAATTGCGAAACCAACTAATATTAAAATCAACAAACCAAAAAGTAAATCTTTACCGCCTAAAAACTTCATGAAGCGGGTTTCTGGAAAACTTAATTTTAATTTATCTTTTCCAGTCTTTTTTTCTTGTTTGATATTATCTGCATTCGACATAAACTCACCATACCTTAATTTGATTCTTAAAATTATAATTTCACATTAACACGATATAAAACTACGAACATAAAATACATTGTCGTTTTATTCACTAATATTAATATTAACACATTCGACATCTTCCAAACATATATTTTACCACATTATATATTGTAAGAATCCTTTTGAGAAATTATACACATAAATGAGGACACAACAATACTTCTATTATTTTTGTACTACTATCTCTTTAAATAAGTACTTAAACTGAATATTAAATAAAAAAGGCCAAACCAAACGTGATAATTTGCTTGGTTTGCCTTGTCGTTAGTAGATTCCACAATAATGCGAAAGCTCTAAATTATTAATTTAAAGTGGGTTCATTTTCACGAGCTGGTTCTTCAGCGATAACTTTATTTTTGTTAGTCTTCTTTTTGGGGATCGGAACGATATAATTGCCATAAGGTAATTTACCAATTAAGTATACAAATAATACAGATAGTGCAACTGCTGCAATAAAGACACTCACAAATTTACTTTGTGGTGCTATATTCTCTACAATTGGTAATCTTTTTACGAATTGTATGGCAACATAATGAACTAAGTATATTCCCATTGAATAGTTACCAATTACAGTTAACGTATTTAATACAACTTTATTTTTCTTAACATGCTCATACATGTAATTAAGAAAAACGATAAAGAAAGGAATATAAATAATGTTCGAAATTGTGATTGAAGTATTGAGATTATCTAAATCAATACTTATGAGTAAGTCTATAAATAATATTGCAATAATTATAGTAAGCAGCGTTTTATACTTAAATATCAATTCTTTTATTTCATTATAAAATTTAGCATATACAACGCCTAGCATAAAGAATGAAATCCAATTCAAAATAAATAATTTATCATTAATGAAGCGTTCGACGCCTCCGCCACCTAATGAAATTGGCTGAATTACAATCCAAACAACGTTGACAACGGTCGCTAAGATAAAAACCAATATAATTGGCCACCCTTTTTTAAATTTATGCACAAATGGAAAAAGAAAATAAAATTGAATGACAGTCAAAATAAAGTATAAATGAAAATTAGCTTTACCATAAACGAAATAGTTAATTAACTCACCGTCGTCCTCAAGGTTATGTAAAAAGTATTCTCTATATAACAAATAAAAAACCGTCCAAATTATGTAAGGGATAAAAATTTTACTGAATCTAGATTTCATAAAGTAATTTAAACTAAATCCTCTATTAATAACTGATATAGTCAATAAAAAAGCGCTGATAACAGCAAATATAGGCGTACCTAATCTTGCCATTTGGTTGATATAACCTAAAGCATCAGAAGTAAATTCGCCAGTTGAAGCTGAATAACCAATACTATTGACTGTATGAATTGCTACAACTAACATAGCAGCTACTGCTCTTATAATAGGCACTTCATCATAATACTTCATGCAACTGTAGCCTCCCTACTCATAATTAACCTGAAGACTAAGTCTATTATGTTCATCATAAGCTGTAAACCTTGTTTGCGTTGATATTTTAAATCTTAATACATTATTATATATCGTTTAATATTTGCTAAACATTCTTTACATTTCAACCCTTTTTAAAAGTAAAATTACTTTTTATTTAAATTAAAATAATATTCTTTAATATAAGTTCTAATTTTCCTAATGAGATTACGTTGTATGAGCCCAGACCGGCAAAGATGACTAGAAAATGGAATACAAGAGCTGAAGCTCTTGCGTAAGTACTACTTCTCTTCATAAATTAATAAATAAAGTAGTAGTTTTTTAAAAGCTTAGTATAAGCGCATTTTCAATTCAGTCAGCTACTGCCAATTAAAATGAGGCTGAAACATGTATTTATGTCTCAGCCTCATTTAATTTTGAGGAAGTTTTTACTATTTCTGATTTTGTAATTAATCAAATTATATTTAATCTGACTGCTTATCAGCCATAAAATGATAAACATGTAATGTTAAGTAAATGACCTCTGCCTCATATATAGTAATATTCAGTTCTTGTTGCAACATTTTCATTATTTTCAATGCGATATTAAAACACAAAGGATATTGTGTTTTTAATACTTCTTCAAATGCACTTGTTTTTTGCAATACTTCCCCTTTATTCAATCTTCTTATTAAAAATTGAATATGTCTAATAAAGCGTTGATATTGAACCGTTTCTTTATCGATTGTATGTTTCAAATCATGCTCTAAAATAAAGATACTTTTATTAATTAACTCATTTATAGTTTCCATCTCACGTATGGATACTGTTTCAGTATTAGAAGCAATATGTAACGCGATAAAACCAATCTCATCTTCTGGAAAATTTACCTCTAAGACATGATTTAATCGTTCAATTACTTTTTCTGCTATTTCATAAGCTTCACTATATAACTGTTTTGTTTCCATGACGAATGGATTATTAATCAATTGATTTTGTTTCATACGCTTATATGCAAAAATAATATGATCTGTGAGCGATACAACCAATTTTTGATTATCTATTTTCATTACTGAATTGGTAATAATATTTACTGCATCGATCACGGCTTGTATCAAGTTATCATCAGCTAATTCAACCAACGTTTTATAGTGGTCTTGTTGTGATTTTTGATCTAATATATATACTTTTTCAATTGATTGGTTTTCATGCAATGTCATGCCAACCTTTTTATTAAAACCAATGCCTTTTGCAATTAATACATATTCTTGCATTTCATTAGTGCAAATAATTACATTATTATTTAAAACCTTTGTAATAAGGTAAGAACTCATGTCACTCATCCTTCTTATTATGTCAATAAGCATTATATAGTGAAAAATAGAAAATTGAAAGTAGTAAAGCGCTTTTCTATTACTTTTATAGTATTAGTGCATAAAAAAACTATGTATTTCCATTTATAGAAAATACATAGTTATAATTACTCACTTTATATCATTATTTCTTTTTCATGCCCCAGCTTTCAATACCAAATAAATTAATTTCTAATTCTTCTGGTTTAAAGATAGGCTTCTTACCTGCTTTACGTTGACGTTGATAATCGTTCATTACTGCAAATGCAATATTAGATAATCCAATAATTGCGACTAAGTTGACGATTGCCATTAAGCCCATAAATACATCGGCTGTACCCCAAACAGTTTCCGTTTTAATTACTGCACCTACAAATACAAGTACAACAACTAAACATCTAAAAATAAATAATAAAGCTTTGTTTTTTGATAAAAATTCAATATTTGATTGTCCATAGTAATAATTTCCTACTACAGATGAAAACGCAAATAGTGATATTGCTACTGTTAAGAAAATACCACCGGCACTACCTAAATGTTCATTAAGTGCGGATTGTGTTACTGCAACACCTTGTGCCGCATTTTCACCAAATTCTAATCCTGTATATAATAAAATCATAATCGCAGTTGCAGTACAAACAAGCATTGTATCAAAGAATACACCTAACGATTGAATTAAACCTTGTTTTACAGGATGAGGAACAGCTGCTGTTGCCGCAGCATTAGGTGCAGAACCCATACCTGCTTCATTGGAGAACAAACCACGTTTAATCCCTTGTAAAATTGCTGCACCAACTGCACCACCAGTCGCCTGTTCAAATCCAAAGGCGCTCTTAACAATCGTAGTAATCATTGGAATAATTTGGTCATAATTGATAAACAAAATAACAACTACAAGACCGATATATATGATTGCCATAAATGGTACGATGATTGATGATATTTTAGCAATACTACGTACACCACCAAAAATAATAATACCTGTTAGTACTGCTAAAACGATACCTGTTACAACAGGGCTCACGTTATATTGTGTTTTTAATGATTCAGCGATTGTATTAGATTGCACCGTATTAAACACAAATGCAAATGTCACTGTAATTAATATGGCAAATAAAATACCTAACCATTTTTGATTTAAACCTTTAGTTATGTAATAAGCTGGTCCACCACGGAAACCACCATCTTCATCAGGTACTTTATATACCTGTGCTAAAGTTGCTTCTATAAAAGCACTCGCTGCACCAATTAATGCGATGACCCACATCCAGAACACAGCGCCTGGACCACCTAAAACAATTGCAGTAGCTACACCTGCGATATTACCTGTACCAACACGAGATCCCGCACTAATTGCAAAAGCTTGGAATGGCGAGATACCTTTCTTACCACTGTCTAGTGTTTCGGGTTTTTCGCCAATGGCACGAAACATTTCTGGAATCCATCTTAATTGAACAAATTTAGAACTAATAGTAAAGTATAAACCTGCTGTTATTAGTAGTCCAATTAGATATTGCGACCAGATTAAATCATTCCCGACTTGAACAAAAGTTTTGAACCAATCTGGAATTAAACTATCAAAATTACTCAATTTAATCCCTCTCATCTATATAATTTGAATTTTATAGCAAAATCAAGAGATTCATAGTTATTTCATGTACATATTAATAGTCAAAATGCATATGTGCACATGAAAGTGAGCAAAGGTTTAACAGCGTCAGCTAAAAGCCTTGCACTATCATATCTTGCTCCACTATAAATCTCTTGGTTTTATTTTTTATTGCACCTAAAAGGTATTTTATCATTATATAGTTGTATTTACTAACAGTTTTTTCAATTTATATTATTTAACAACTAAACTTTCTACTTCGCCAAAGTCATTAATATCTACTATGAAACTACCATTTGTGTATTGTTCGGATAAATGAATATCTTTTATATCGCCAGTTTCTTGTTGTTTATTTGAATAGATTGTATATTGCTTTTGTCCTGGTTGGACAACTTCGGCAGCTACAATACGATGTGGTGCTTTCTTAAGTTCCTTCAACAATGTAAGGCCACGTTGCGCACGTTTTGCTGTTTGCAACACTTTAAATCCTATACGTTTTAAAGAACCTCTTTGCGTTGCCATTAGAATTGAATCCTTTTCAGAAATCAATTGTGTAAGCACTGCATAATCTTCATCTTTTAAGTTGATAGATTTAACACCAGCTGCTCTTAAACCAGTATCAGAAAGTTCATCACTACTATATGTTAATGACATACCTTTATGTGTAAGCACTGTAATCAGTTGTGGCTCTTCTATGCGCATAACATTAATTATTTCATCATCAGTTTTTAATTTCATTGATACTAATGGTTTATTAAAGCGTGATGTTTTGAACATAGAAACATTACTTTTCTTAATCATGCCATTACGTGTAGCAAGAACATAAAATGCTTCAGGTTTAAAGTCACGTTCACAAAAGACATCTATAACGTGTTCACCTTCATCAATAGGTACGATTTGTGATACGTGTTGACCCAAATCTTTCCATTTGATCTCTGTTAGTTTATGCACTGGAATATACAAGTAACGTCCTTTATTAGTAAAGACAAGTGCTGTATCTAAAGTATTAACTTCTTGATATTTCAGCATCTCATCGCCTTCTTTGACACCAACTTCTTCAGCGCCGCTTGCATTAAAACTACGTAAAGATGTACGTTTAATATAGCCATGTTTTGTGACACTCATGATTACAGTTTCACTTGGTATCATAACTTCTTTATCAATTTTGATTTCCGTAATTTCCGCTTCAATTGAAGACAAACGTTTTTGTTTATAGCGATTTCTTATTTCTGTTAATTCTTCTTTAATAACATTTAATAGAGCATCATGATTATCTAAGATGTTTCTTAAAGCTTCGATAGTCTTTTTCAATTCATCATGTTCATTTTGTAGTTCAACAATGTCTGTATTTGTAAGACGATACAATTGTAACGTGACAATTGCTTCAGCCTGAGCATCACTAAAATCATATTCCGCTACTAAGTTGTTTTTAGCATCTTTTTTATTTTTAGAACTTCTAATGAGTTTTATGACCTCATCCAAAATAGAAAGTGCCTTCATTAAACCTTCTACAATATGCATTCTACTTTCAGCATGGTTTAATTCGTAGCGCGTACGTTTCGTCACAACGTCAATTTGGTGATTGATATAGCTATCAATAAATTGACGTATGCCCATTAGTATAGGACGGCCATCACTAATTGCTACCATATTAAAGTTATAAGCAACTTGTAAATCGGTATTTTTGTATAAAAAGTTCGCCACCGCTTCACTATTAACGTCTTTCTTCAATTCAATTGCTATACGTAAACCAGTGCGGTCTGTTTCATCACGTACTTCAACAATACCGTCTACTTTTTTATCTGCGCGTAACTCATCCATTTTTTTAACTAGTGAACTTTTATTCACTTCATATGGTACTTCGGTAACGATAAGTTCTTTTCTACCATTTCTCAGTTCTTCTAATTCTACTTTAGAACGGACAATAATTTTACCTTTTCCTGTTTCATAAGCTTTCTTGATACCGTCAATACCTTGGATAATGCCACCAGTAGGAAAATCAGGTCCTTTAATATATTTCATCAACTGACTCACTGTAATATCAGGGTTATCAATATATTTAAGCGTTGCTTGTATTACTTCTGCCAAGTTATGCGGTGGTATATCTGTTGCATAACCTGCAGATATACCGGTACTACCATTGATTAATAAATGAGGTAACCTTGCTGGTAAGACCATAGGTTCCATTGTTGTGTCATCATAGTTCGGCATAAATGGTACTGTTTCTTTATTAATATCCCTTAATAGTTCTTCTGAAATAGGGCTCAATTTAGCTTCCGTATAACGCATAGCTGCAGCCGGATCGTTATCAATACTACCATTGTTACCTTGCATATCTACTAACACATGACGTAATTTCCATCCTTGACTCAGTCGAACCATGGCATCATATACAGAAGAGTCACCATGTGGATGATATTGTCCAATGACGTCACCGACAGTTTTAGCACTTTTACGGAAATTTTTATCATATGTGTTTCCACTTGAATACATTGCATATAAAATACGTCTTTGAACAGGTTTGAGCCCATCACGAACGTCTGGCAATGCACGCTCTTGAATGATGTATTTACTATATCTACCGAATCGATCGCCAATAACATCTTCTAGCGATAAATCTTGAATTATTTCACTCAATTTATTTCCTCCTCATCGGGGTTTTCCTGTTCTAAAATTTGAATTTCATTATTATCTAAAATACTTTGTTCTTGTTGTAAACCAAATTCAACATTTTTTTCAATCCATTCACGTCGTGGTGCAACTTTATCTCCCATTAATGTTGTTACACGTTTAGAAGAACGCAATTCATCTTCAATTTGTACTCTAATTAATGTTCGAGTTTCAGGATTCATTGTTGTTTCCCACAATTGGTCGGCGTTCATTTCACCAAGACCTTTATAACGTTGTAGCGTAAAGCCTTTACCTAATTTATCTTGTAATTGCTCTAATTCTTCGTCAGTCCAAGCATATTCAATTTTTCTTGAAGCGCCTTTACCTTTTTCTAATTTGTATAAAGGAGGTAGCGCTATAAATACTCTACCAGCTTCCACTAAAGGTTTCATATACTTAAAGAAGAACGTTAATAACAATACTTGTATATGAGCGCCATCTGTATCAGCATCTGTCATAATGATGATTCTATTATAATTGCTATCTTCAATTTTAAATTCGTTACCAACACCTGCACCAATTGTATGGATAATTGTGTTGATTTCTTCATTTTTGAATATATCATCCAGTTTAGCTTTCTCTGTGTTAATCACTTTACCTCTTAGCGGTAATATCGCTTGATACTTACGATCTCTTCCTAACTTAGCAGAACCTCCTGCTGAGTCACCCTCTACTAAGTATATTTCTTTCTTCTCAGTATTTTTACTTTGCGCGGGCGTTAATTTCCCAGAAAGTAATGTATCTTTACGTTTGTTTTTCTTTCCTGAGCGTGCATCCTCTCTTGCTTTACGCGCTGCTTCCCTCGCTTGTTGGGCTTTTAGTGCTTTTTTCACTAGAGATTTAGACAATTGGCCCTTTTCTTCTAAATAATATGGCAACTTGTCAGACACAACAGAATCAACAGCACTTCTAGCTTCTGGTGTACCCAATTTAGACTTGGTTTGTCCTTCGAATTGGAGTAATTCTTCCGGAACACGTAAGGATATAATTGCTGTAAGCCCTTCTCTTATATCATTACCATCTAGATTCTTGTCTTTCTCTTTTAATTCGTTAATACGTCGTGCATAGTCATTAAACACACGTGTCATAGCTGATTTAAAACCAACTTCATGTGTACCACCATCTTTAGTACGTACATTATTAACGAAACTCAAAATACCTTCTGAGTATTGATCGTTATATTGAAATGCTACTTCTACTTCAATTTTATTCGCTTCACCTGAAAAATTAGCAACTTCGTGTATTACTTCTTTGCCTTCATTAACATAACTCACAAATTCTTTAATACCATCTTCATAGTGGTATACATCTTCACGTTCTTTACCAGCTCTTAAATCTCTAAGCGTGATTTTTAGGCTTTTAAGTAAAAAAGCCGACTCTTGCAAGCGTTCACTTAGCATATCGTAATTAAATGACGTTGCTGCTTTGAATATTTCAGGATCCGGTTTAAACGTTACTTTTGTGCCTGTTTTTTTTGTTTTACCATGTTTTTCAAGTCCTGATGATGGTTTACCACCATTTTTAAAACTTTGAGTATACACCGTACCATCTCTACAGATTTCAACCTCTAACCATTCACTCAGCGCATTGACAACTGATGCACCCACGCCGTGTAACCCACCTGAAGTCTTATATCCACCTTGTCCAAACTTACCGCCTGCATGAAGTACCGTAAAAATGACCTGAACAGTAGGTTTCCCTGATGTATGGATACCTGTTGGCATCCCACGTCCATTATCTTCTATTGTAATACTTTCATCTTTATTGATAGTTACTATGATTTCACTACCAAAACCGTTTAATACTTCATCGACGGAATTATCGACAACTTCATACACTAGATGATGTAATCCACGTTTATCGGTAGAACCAACATACATACCAGGTCTTTTTCTTACGGCCTCTAACCCTTCAAGAACCTGAATGGAATCATCCGAATAGTTATTTTGTTTATTCATTGCCAATCGTTTCGCCCTCCTACAAACATACGTTCGTTTTTAAAACTATACATTAGTTATTCTTATATAAATCTGGATAAATTGCAAGCACCAAATCAATTTTCAAGTAATATTTCATTCACTTATGAAAATTTTTATTCGTCTTATTATGGTCTTATGTGGTAAAATAATTTTAATGTCATTAAAGGATGTGGATTATATATGATGATTATAATCATGTTGATACTAAGTTACCTCATTGGTGCATTTCCAAGTGGCTATGTAATAGGGAAATTATTTTATAAAAAAGATATCAGACAATTTGGTAGTGGCAACACTGGCGCAACAAATAGCTTTAGAGTATTAGGTAAACCAGCAGGATTCCTAGTTACTTTTTTAGACATATTTAAAGGTTTCATTGTGGTCTTTTTACCACTTTGGTTACCTGTCAGTGCAGAAGGCCCTATTAGTTCATTTTTCACAAATGGATTAATCGTTGGTGCTTTCGCAATTTTAGGTCATGTATACCCAGTTTACCTTGGATTCAAAGGTGGTAAAGCTGTTGCTACAAGTGCTGGCGTTATACTCGGTATGAATCCTATCTTATTAATTATATTAGCAGCTATTTTCTTTATAATATTGAAATTAACAAAATATGTTTCGCTTTCAAGCATTATTGCATCAATTTGTTGTCTTATTGGTGCAGTACTAATTCGAGACTTTATCTTGTTTATCGTTAGCATCGGTGTGGTTGTACTACTGATCTTTAGACACCGTTCTAATATTGTAAGAATATTCAAAGGTGAAGAACCTAAAATAAAATGGATGTAACTATTACACAAGTCACTATGTAAACAATCAAGTAATTAAAATAAAAAGCTAGAGGACTTCTATTGTCTCCAGCTTTTTATTTTTAGCTTAAGACACCTAACATCCACGTACGAAGAATTAATTTCTCCGAGCACTTTAAAACATCATTACTTCTATTATACTACTAATGTAGCGCTTTAACATAGATTTTCGCTATTTCACATATGTCTAAATTAATTTTAAATAACTTTTTAATAATTTATGCTATAATACATTTAATATTACTCAGAACGGGTAATGTATATAATACTAATTTTTAGATTAGTGACTAACTTTCATAAGTTAAGTACTTGTGAACCGAAAGGAGACTTTTATTATGGAAATAGAACTTTCAAATAAAGCAGTGTCTTGGTTTAAAGAGGAACTTGAATTACCTGAAGGTGATAAAGTTTTACAATTTTTCGTTCGTTATGGTGGAGAATTCCAGTTAAAACAAGGATTTAGCCCTGCCTTTAGCGTAGACAGAAAAAACGAAGTTGAAATTGGTTACGAAAATAATTACGAAGGTTTAGACGTTGTAATCGCCGAAAAAGATTTATGGTATTTTAAAGATGATAATTTATTCATCGATATAAGTGATAGCGTTGACGAAATTTCGTATACTACTAAATAATATATAGTTAAATTATTTGAACTTAAGTTAATGTACAAACTGTGTTGATTATTATTTTCCTTCTATATAATATTAGTTATACAATTGCATTTAAACTTTTGGATTCAAATAATTCACTATTAGTATAATTAAAGAAGATTTCGAGATAAAAGACTTAAAGATAAATAAATAAAGGATGATTTCTATTAATTATTATAGAAATCATCCTTTTTCTTTGTCTTGTCATGCATCATTTGATCAACACTTAACGAAAAGCATCATTAAGTGAAACACCACGCACAAGCTCTAACGTTTCGCCCACTTTATTTCTTTGATCAACATCAAGATAAGCTGTGTGCCACTCCGGGAAATATTTATCTAGTCTAATAGGTTTAAAGTCTTCTTTTTTGATACAAGTTAAAGTTGTAGATCCTGTAGTCGCTAACTCGCCTGCTTCATTAAAAATCTCATAACGATACACATATCTCAATCTAGAGTATTTATCGACCCACGTCTTAACTGTTACCTTCTCAGGATACGTGATGGATTTAATATATTTAATATCTATCTCTGTTACTGGCGAAATAATACCAGCATCTTCCATGTCTTTATAACTGAAGCCCAATTTAGAGATATAATCTGTACGTGCGACTTCAAACCAAGTAGGATAGTTCCCATGATAAATCACGCCCATTTGGTCTGTCTCTTGATAACGTGATTCTATTTTTGTCATACTGTAAATCATTTTACGTCCTCTTTTCAAATACTCATAGTCATTATTACACATTAAATATTAACATAAAAAAGGGAGTAGGACAGAAACCAAAATTTGATTTCATATTCCCACACCCATAAGTCTGACTAGAAAAGGAATACAAGTGCTGAAGCTTTTGCATAAGAACTACTGGCCTTCATAAATGAAGAAGTAGTTCTTTAAAAGCTTGAAACAAGTGTATTTAAATATCAGACAGCTACTGTGTAATTTTTAAGTTACTATTTACTTGCTAATTTTTTTCTTAATACAAGTTGTAAGATACCACCATGGCGATAATAGTCCATTTCCACGTTTGAATCAAAACGTGCAACTGCTTCAAATTCAATGACTTTGCCATTTTCTTTTTTAGCTTGTACTTTAACTAAATCATGAGGTTTAACATTCTCATCAATATCAACTGAAATAACTTCAGTTCCATCGATGCCTAAACTTTCAGAAGACTCCCCGTCTTTAAATTGTAAAGGTAATACACCCATCATAACTAAGTTTGAACGGTGAATACGTTCGTAACTTTGAGCAATAACTGTTTTAACACCTAAAAGGTTTGTTCCTTTAGCTGCCCAGTCACGTGAAGATCCCATGCCGTAGTCATTACCTGCTAATACTACTAAGCCCGTGCCATCTTCTTTGTATTTCATTGCTGCGTCATATATTGGCATTTGTTCGCCTGTTGGCCAATATGTTGTGAATCCACCTTCTGTACCTGGGGCCAATTCATTTTTAATACGAATGTTAGCGAAAGTACCACGAACCATAACTTCATGATTACCACGACGTGAACCATATGAGTTAAATTGACGAATTGGAACATCGTGATCTAATAAGTATTTACCTGCTGGTGTGTCTTTACCAATAGCGCCTGCTGGCGAAATATGGTCAGTTGTTACTGAATCTCCAAATTTACCCATAACACGTAAATTATTAAGTGATTCAATTGTTCCTGGCTCTTTAGATAAGCCTTGGAAAAATGAAGGATTTTGAATGTAAGTAGATTCAGAATCGAAGTCATATAACGGTTTATCTGTAACATCGATTTCGTTCCACATTTCATTATTATTGTACACCGTTGCATATTCTTCTTTAAATAATTCAGGTGTAACAACATTATCTACAGTATCCGAAACTTCTTTAATTGTAGGCCAAATGTCTTTTAGATATACATCTTCGCCATCTTTGCCTTTACCTAGAGGTTCATTTTGTAAATCAATATTTACTGTACCTGCTAAAGCATATGCCACAACTAATTGTGGTGAAGCTAAGTAGTTACCTTTAACTAATGGATGAATACGTCCTTCAAAGTTACGGTTACCTGATAATACAGATGTAACTAATAAATCTTCTTCTGCTATAGCTTTTTCAATTTCTTCTAGTAATGGGCCAGAGTTACCAATACAAGTTGTACAACCATAACCTACAAGGTTAAATCCAAGTTTATCCAGATAATCGTTTAAACCTGAATCATTTAAATAACCTGTAACAACTTTTGAACCTGGCGCTAATGAAGTTTTAACATATTCTGGAACTTCTAATCCTTTTTCTACTGCTTTCTTAGCAACAAGTCCAGCACCTAACATTACATATGGGTTAGATGTATTTGTACAAGATGTGATCGCGGCAATAGCTAAGTCACCAGTTTTCATTGTTGTCGTTGAACCGTCTTTAAATTCAATATCAATGGTTTTATCAAACTCGCTCTCATCAAATCCGTGACCTTGGTTGCCTGCTGGTGCAGTAACTGATTTTTGGAATTCAGATTTCATATCACTTAAGAAAATTAAATCTTGAGGACGTTTTGGACCTGCTAATGAAGCTTCAACAGTTGATAAATCTAATTCAACAACTTTAGTATATTCTGGTTCATCTGCTTCTACTGTGAAGAACATACTGTTTTCTTGTAAATATTTTTTCACAAGTTGAATTTGATCCTCAGAACGACCTGTTAAGCGCATATATTTTAATGCTTCTTCATCGACTGGGAAGAAACCACAAGTCGCACCATATTCTGGAGCCATGTTTGCAATTGTCGCACGATCTGCCAATGGTAGATGTTGTACACCTGGGCCAAAGAATTCAACAAACTTGCCAACCACGCCTTGTTTACGTAACTCTTGAGTCACACGTAAAGCTAAATCTGTAGCTGTTGCACCTTGTGGTAATGCATTAGATAATCTAACGCCAATCACTTCAGGAATTGGGAAGTATGAAGGTTGACCAAGCATTCCAGCTTCAGCTTCGATACCACCTACGCCCCAACCTAATACGCCAAGACCATTGATCATTGTCGTATGTGAGTCAGTACCTACTAATGTATCAGGAAATGCTACAGTTTCACCGTCTACTTCACGAGCATGAACAACATTTGCTAAATACTCTAAGTTAACTTGGTGAACGATACCAGTTGCTGGTGGCACTGCACTGTAATTGTTAAACGCTTTAGTAGCCCAATTTAAAAATTGGTAACGTTCGTAGTTTCTTTCAAATTCTAATTTCATATTACGTTCTAGTGCATCAGGATTTGCATAGCTATCAACTTGAACTGAGTGGTCAATAACTAAATCTACTGGTACTTCTGGATTGATTTTGTCCAAATCCCCGCCAACATCATTCATTGCTTTACGTAATGATGCTAAGTCTACAACAGCAGGAACCCCTGTGAAATCTTGTAAAATAACACGTGAAGGTTTAAATGGTACTTCGCCTTCTGCGCCTTTAGTGAAGTCAGATAATGCTTTGATGTGTTCGTCAGTGATTACAAAACCATCTTCTTGTCTTAAAACAGACTCTAGTAATACTCTTATTGAGTATGGTAATTTTGATACTTTCGTTAAACCTTGTTCTTCTAACGTGTTTAAATCATAAAAAGTATATGATTTCCCGTTAAGCTCAAACGATTTTTTCGCTTGTTGTTTGATATTAGAAGCCATAAAAATCCCCCTTGAAATTTATATTGATTATATGCCGTTATCTGAATTGTATAATTAAATGCAACTTAAAACAACTACATAAGACTAGAAACCTATATAATTTAGATTTGATTTTTCAATCAGTATGTATAAGCATAACTTATCACGCGCTGAATGTGTAATAAGTTAATGTTATCAATTGAGAATCATTATCAGCTATTTTCATTTACATATCGTATTCAATTTAGTATTTTACATTATTCTAGTTGCCTATATATTTTTTATTTATATTAATGCCTTAAACAAAAGCCGCTTCTACTTAATATTTAATCTTTTTGCGTACAAAAAAACTGGGGATCCACTACGGGTTCCCCAGTTACTTCACATTATTTTTCAGTTTTTTCAGAGTCTCTTAATGGTTTACGTCTTTCAATAATATCATCTTCATATTCATCTTCTTGATGTTGTACATAATCTTGCAATCTATGTTTGTTAGGTGTCAGTGTTAAGCCTAAGAACTTACGCTCTTTGTTCGCATCTTTGTAGAATGAAATCATCATCATTATAACTACAAAGGAGAACGGCAAGGCACTTATAATGGCGGCACTCTGAATCGCGTTCAGTGCTTGTGCACCATCGCCCCCACCTGCAAATAATAATACGAAAGCAATTAATGACTGTGCAATACCCCAAGTGACTTTAACGTAATTCGAAGGATTTAACGAACCATATGTCGTTTGCATACCTAATACGAATGTCGCTGAGTCAGCTGAAGTAATAAAGAATGATGCAATTAATACCAATGCAATAATTGACAATATAATGCCCATAGGTATTTCGTTAAACACAGCAAAGAGTTGTGTTTCAACGGTCATATCGAATATTTCAGGATTTTTCTTACCAGTTTCAATACCTAGTACACCAAATACACTGAACCAAACGAAACTTACTAATGCAGGTACTAAAAGTACACCTGAGATAAATTCTCGGATAGAACGTCCTTTAGATACACGTGCGATAAATATACCTACGAATGGACTCCAGCTTAACCACCAACCCCAATAGTAAAGTGTCCAACTAGACATCCATTCACTTTTTTGAGGGTTTAAAGCTGCTGTATCAAATGAATTAAATAGGAATGAGTTCAATAGACTACCTGTTGAACTTGTCATCATATTTAAAATTAATACAGTTGGGCCAATAATAAGTACAGCTACCATCAATATTAAACCTAAACTAATATTTAGATTACTTAAATATTGGATACCTTTACTTAATCCAGACCAAGCACTCATGATAAATAATATAGTTACAATCACTATAATTATTGCTTGTACCCATATATTATTTGGAATACCGAATAAGTAATTCAAACCACCATTGATTTGTAATGCGCCCATACCAAGTGATACGGCAACACCAACAACAGTAGCAAATACTGCTAATACGTCGATTATTGTTCCGATAGGGCCTTCTACTTTATCGCCTAAGATAGGTCGCAAAGTTCTTGAAATAAGTCCCGGTTCGCCTTTTCTAAACTGGGCATATGCAAGCGCTAATGCTACTACGCCATAAATTGCCCATGCATGGAAGCCCCAATGGAAGAACGTTGCGCGTAAACCTTCAGTATACGCTTCAGTTGTTTTTGGATCTGCAGTTGGCGGTGCAGCAAAGTTAGCCATCGGTTCAGCAGCACCATAAAATACAAGTCCAATTCCCATACCAGCACTAAATAACATCGCAAACCATGAAATTGTATTAAATTCAGGTTTATCATTCGGTTTACCAAGTTTCAGTTTACCGATAGGACTAAATATTAGGAAAACACAGAAGAAAACAATGAAAGTTGTAAGTATTAAATAATACCATCCAAGTTTTTCTGTTATCCATAGTTTGATTGTATTTGTTACAGTATCAAACTGTTCCGGCAAGAATGCACCAATGAGCACTACAATCGCTACGAGAATCGCACTATAGATAAAAACTGGAGATATCTTCTTACCACTAAGTTTATCGTTAGAAGAATTCATTAATAATAACTCCCTTTCTCATCTTATTTAATTTTTTAAAATCCTAAATAGAAAAAACACAATAAATTCTATTTTTATCTTTCGCCACGTCTTAGAATAACAAACCCTAGTGTTAATATCAAATTTAGTTAAAAAAACTATTCTCTTTATTTGACACTTATTGTATAATAAAATTTATATTTAATTAAGAGGTGTTATATAATGTTAAAGGAATTTAAGGAGTTTGCATTAAAAGGTAATGTCTTAGATTTAGCAGTAGCTGTAGTTATGGGTGCAGCTTTCAACAAAATTGTTACAGCATTAGTCGCATACATCATCATGCCTTTGATTGGTTTAATTTTCGGAACTGTTGACTTTGCAAAAAGTTGGACGTTCATGGGCATTGAATATGGTATGTTCGTACAATCGATCATAGATTTTATTATCATCGCTTTTGCATTATTCATCTTTGTTAAAATTGCAAATACGTTAATGAAACCTGAAGAAGATGAAATCGAAGAAAACACTGTATTACTAACGGAAATTCGCGATTTACTACGTGAAAAAAATTAATTAAAAAAGCCTTAAAGCATTGGATATTTACTGCTTTTGACTACCAACAAAATCTATCGATTGCGTTGGTATTTTTTATGCGTATTTTTCTTCTGAACCTTAATCTATAGCCTTCATCAAACTCACGATTATAAAACAAACATCTAAATTAAAAATGTTAACTTTTCAAACTAAAACAGAGCGGGACAGAAACCAAAATTTGAAATTTGATTTCTGTCCCGCTCACACAAAGCTGACTATAAAAAGGAAAACCAAAGATGAAACTCTTGCATAAGTACAACTCATCATCATAAATGAAGACATAGTTCGTTAAAAACTTGATATAACGTTATTTTCAATTTAGTCATCTACTGTTAATATAACCATTGAGTCTGAGTTGCTGTTAATTATTGCCTTTTAAACTGTGTAGTACTTTGATATTGCTCTGTACTAACTTCAAGAATTAACGGAATTCTTTGCTTAAGTTCACTTACGTGAGAAATAATACCTACCATTCTCCCCGTAGATTTCAAACTGAGTAATGTATCTAACGCTGTTTCTAGTGTTTCTTGATCTAATGTTCCGAAACCTTCATCTACAAACATTGAGTCTAAAGCAATACCTCCAGACTCTTGTTGAACTACTTCACTAAGTCCTAAAGCTAAGGCTAATGATGCTTGAAAAGTTTCTCCACCAGACAATGATGAGATATGTCGGGATTGATTTGAATGGGAATCAAACACGTCTATTTCAAGCCCACTGTATCCTTGTGATATTTGTTCCCTTCTTGTTAATTGATAGCGTTGGCCTGTCATTAACGCTAAGCGCTGATTGGCTTGAGCAAGAATCCGTTCTAAGTAGTGAATTAATACATAGTTTTCTAATGTTAGCTTTTGATCATTTTTACCTGATAATATTTCAGCTAATTGAAATACTTCTTGTTGTGCTTTTAATTCCTTTTCTAATTTCTCTATAATTGTATTAATTTCATTGATTTTCTTCTGATTAAAATCAATCTTATATTCATGTTGGCTTAATTCAGTAGCTACCTTGTCTAATGTTTGTTGCTTTTGTTGATGAACTTCTTTTAAATGTTGGCTATCTTGAAGTTTTTTATTTTTCGTTTCCTCACTGAGTTGTGAAATAACTAATTTCAATGACTGTTTCTCTTTATTGTAAGTATTGATTTCTGCCTCAATTTTATCTTTATCTGCTACTTTAACTATCGTTTCTTGCACTTGTGCAAATTGAGTAAAGCCAATTCTTGCCATTTCTTCATCAATCTTCAGATTCATATTTTCTAATTCATTTTTCAATTCTTTTAAGCTAGATTCTATATATGCTTTACTATTTCCTTCAATAGACAGTTGGTGATTATTATTTAGAATATTTTGTTCTAATTTATAAATAATATTGTCATATTCTTTTATCTTTTCTAAATTACTTTCATAAACTTTCACAAACTTAGCAACATTATCAAAATCAGTATTATGTTCGAAGTCATTTATAGTAATATCATTTTCTCTTAAAGTGTGCTGCTTATTTTTCATATCTAATTCTAGCGTGTGATAACTTTGTTCATCTTTCTGTAATTGTTCTTTTAATTGATTAATCTCTTCATTTTCTTTTTCTAAATTCTGTTTTTCCTCATGTTTATAATCAATTCGCTTTTCAAGTTCATGATAATTTGTATTGTTAAGCTCTTTTTGAGAAATTTTTTCTATTTGTTCATTTAAATGATTTAATTCACTTTCAGATTTAATCTTTTTCTCTTTTATGTCACTACGTTGTTCTTCTATTATAGATAACTGTTGATGCCTTTCCGTAAGTTCATCAAAGTCTAAATGTTCTTCAATTGAATGTACTTCATTTCCACAAATCGGACATGTATCGCCTGAATTTAACGCTGATTGAACTTTTGCAATAATATCCTTTTTATTGTTTAAATCCATATTCGTTTTATCTATATCATGATATTTATCATCTAATTGTTGAAGCTGTATGTGAAATTTTTCTATATCTTCTAATTGCTGTTTTTTTCTTTTCTGTAAGCTTTTAAATTCAATTTTTTTGAGTTCATTTTGTTTTAATTCTTTAATTTCATTATTTAAATTGAAAATTTGTGAATTAAGCAATTCGACTTTTTTATAATCAGGCTTACGCTGGTTTAACTTCTCAGTGATAGCATCCAATTGTTGCTTTTGTGTTTTTATCTTTTCTTCAAGTGTTTTGTAAGCGCTAGTTATAGTTTCACGCTGATGATACGCATCTTGATATTTGATTGCTTTATCATAAAACAACTTACATTTCTCTACATACTTTCTAAAATCTTCTATAGCCTCTGAAGACTGTAAATATTTTTCAAGTTGTTTTTTATTTTCATGTGCCTTTTTTGTGATGATATTAATTGCTTTTTCTTTTTCTTCTATATCTTTTATTGCTTTTTCTTTTTTTAAAGATAAAGTTTCTTTAGACTCTAACAAATTAGCTAATGGTCTTACTTCATAAATTTCATTTAATAGCTTTATTTTCTTTTTGATTTCATCATCATCTAAAAGCAACTGTTCATATTGTTGTTGCTTCTCTTTAAGCTTAGTTAATGCTTCTTCAAGTTTTAAATTATAATTTAAATCATTTTCTGCCAAGATCACTTCATTTTTATGAACATTCTTTTTTTCTTTTAATTCTTGTTGTATTTTTCGAGCTTTTTCTTTAAATTCAGGCAAAACTTCCACAATTCGATTTGTCTGCCTAGCATTGATTATTTTATATTCTGTTAATGTTTCATCGTTAAATGTTTCAATATCACGCCAATTATTTTCTAATATACTGAATCTCTTTTCAATTTGTTCCCTAACTTCTTTCACGTCATTACTCAAGTGTTTCTGTATTTCTTCAAAACGCTGGCTATTAAAAAGTGTCCTTAAAATCTCTTGCTTTTCGGAGCTTTTAGATAGTAAAAAGCGCTTAAATTCTCCTTGAGGTAATATAAAAAGTTGTCTGAATTGCTCTGCATTTACGCCTAATAAATCTCTAATAAATTGATTACCCGTATTTATTTTACTCTCTCTGAGATTAAATTCGTCATCTTCATATTGATATATAGCTAATTGGCCTAATGTTTTATTTTTATTACCTTCTTTAATAAATGCACCTTGTCGCACAATCTTGAAAATATGGTCTCTTAACTTAAATTCAAATTCTACAATCATAGGTGTTTTACTATCTGCAAAATGACTTCTTAAATCACTTTCTTTTCTATCTTTAGTAGACGCTTCACCAAAAAGCGCATACACAATCGCGTCAAAAACCATTGTCTTACCAGATCCAGTTTTCCCACTGATTAAAAAAAGCTGATTATCTTTTACATTATTAAAATCTATCACTTCTTTTAAGAAAGGACCGAAATTATTTAAATGTAATGTTAAGGGTCTCATTTATTCAGATCCTCCTTCGAGTAAAACATTTAATACTTTAGATACTGTTTTACTTTGAGTTTGTGTTAGGTCTTCATCAGTAATACTTTGATAGAAATTATCAATAATCGTTTTATCATCTAATTTTTGAATTTCATAGTTATCTTGATGAATGTGTGCACCAAAATCAAAGGTTTGGTTTGTAAGTGCCAATGTATTGGGATAAATTTGTTTCAAATGTACCATTGGATCACTGACATGAGACATATGTTTTAGTTTGAAATGTAAATAATTATCCTTATCTTTTACTTTTAATTTCTCTTGTATTGCGTCTTCGTAATCCCCTTCTATAACTTCTAATTGTCGCAAAGGTTCTATCGGTATAAACTTTTCTTTTATTGTATCTTCATTAATTTCAATTGTTCTATACCCTTTAGGTTGATTCACTTCAGAAAAAGAATATTGAAGTATAGATCCACTGTAGCTTATAAAATCAGAATCTATGCTAAAAGGATGATGCAGATGACCCAACATAACTCTATCAAACTGTTGAAACGAGTCAGCTTCTACAGATTCCACTGTGCCTATAGATAAAGGTCTCTCAGATTCTGAACGAATACCACCTTGTACAGTTAAATGACCAATTAAAATATTGGTATTGTTTTTATTTATATTGTTACTCATATATTCAATAGATTTACTTAAAGCCTGTTGATAGGTCTCTATCGTACTATCTTTTAAAAAGTGTTGTGTTTCATTAATTGTTGCAAACGGTAACGTATAAAAATCTATAGATCCAATTGAAATAGGCACATTTATATTTTCAAGTTTTGTACGTATATATAAATTCGATTTTTCAAACCACTTGGACCCATAATTCAATCGTTCTTTACTATCATGGTTCCCGCTTATCATAATGAGTGGAATGCCCATCTCTAAATTCAAGGTATCAATTGTGCTTTCTAATAATTGAATGGCATCTTTATTCGGATAACTCGTATCATATAAATCACCCGCGACTACTATGACATCCGGTTGTTCATTTTCCATCGCTTCTATAAAACGATTTAATATATATGCTTGATCATCTAATAGCGATTTACCATTTAATATTCTGCCTAAATGCCAATCTGCCGTATGTATTATTTTCATTTTAACACCTCTAATAGAACGTTTGTTCGTATTTATATTATAATATTTTTACCAATAAGACAAGTATAATAAAAATGGGGGTAGGACAGAAAACTAATTTTTCTAATGTGATTTAGTTGTATGAGCTTAACCTGGTAAAGATGACTAGAAAAAAGGATACAAGCGCTCTAGTTCTTTAGAAGATTAATGTAAACGTATTTTCACATCCGTCAACTACTGCAATATAACAATTGAGGCTGAGACATATATTTATGCCCCAGCCTCTTCAAGCTATTGAATTAACGTGCTTTTAAGCTTTTTATATTTATATAACATCGCTAAACGCCAAGGAACAATCATAGAAAAGCCAAGTAAGAAAAACATACCACCAATTTCTCCTGGGTCTATCTTATTGCTAATAAATATTTTAAGTAATGTACGTATTAAAAGTAATGAAATTAGAATAATAGGAAAAGCTTTAGAGCGTTTCATATATATTTCACTACCTTGAGTTTCAAATTTAGATGTCCATATTAAAATTGTAGAAAACGCTATACCTAAAATGATACATTCTACAATTTCAAGACCGGTTAATCTAAAATATGGAACAACATACATTAAAGCACCTGTTGCCATAAAAAATGGTGGTAATATAATTTTCTTTTCATTAACTGGAAAATTTTGCGCTTTCATTCGCACAAAAATAGCACCTAGTCCCATTATAAAAGCGAAAATTATAGAAATTACTAAATATAACACTCTTACACCTTCTTTGAATTTCTATAAGATGATATTTACTTTTGATAGTATATCACTTAACAAAATATTAATCAGTATTTTTAATTCGTTTTCATCTACTTTATTGTTTATAACATTACATAGTATATATTAACATTTTCAAATTATGTAGATAATACCTATCAATATCTTTTCCTTCTATAAATAATAAATTTTTATATTAAATATGCTTAACATCTATGCGAATAATATAAATTACTACTATTGTTTTTTATTCTTTGGGAGAAGTGAATTGCTATGACTAAAGCTTTGTGTGACTAAAAAAATCCAAAACATACACCATAAAAAATGCCAACAAAGTCGTTAAGACTTTGTCGACAATGCGAATGAACCTTGATAAAGGCTTATTCTATCATTTTTTCTCTATTTCACGTGCGAATTAACGCATGCTGATAATGCATCATTTAGTGTATATCTAAGATAATTCATATTATGAATTTGCATTGCATTATGATATTTCTTAAAAGCTTCATCGTTCGGAAAGTTAATGTGCATATTAGCTAGTCGATCTAAGACTTCTCTGTCTTCCATGTCATAAGCATCCTTCACTTATCGATACCTCCCTTATATATACATAATTATAACAAAAATCATATCATAATCAAATATTTTCTGAATATTCGAAATGTAAAACTCGCATTTTACTTATTGAATACTATAGAATTTAGGACACCAATTACTTGTTAAAAACTATCATCCACTCAAGGAAACCTTTACTTCCACTAGATGTTTTAAATGGATTATTCTTAATATAAAAAATAAAGGTTCAAACCAATTCACTTATTGGCTCGAACCTTTTATAGAACATTATTTTGTTTTTTTCATTTGATCTTGTTGATTTTTGTTCATCATCGTCATCATTTGATTTATTTTCTTTTGAGATGGTTTTTGACCCATTTGCATCATCATCATACGTAGCATCTCTTCGTTAATTGGTGGGTTCTTTTTAAGATAATCCATCATATATTTTCTTGCAAGGAAAAATCCACCGACTAGTCCTAGAATTAGTGCTAACACGATTAATAAAATTGCTAACCAAGTTGCCATTGTTTCACCCACTTTCCTATCCTAATGAATTTTACTAAAATTGGTGCTCCTTTTCAAGAGCAACTCAATTAATATATTTTTTCAACCTTATGTATTATATCAATTACAAAATCACTTTGTAAATATAAGCTATTCTTTATCTAATAATAAAAATTGGTATGAGAACTTTCGCTCTCATACCAACAATTTAAATAATTAATTATATTAATTAGAATGTTTGTATTTGATTCAATACGTTTTCTTTAGTAAAGCCATATTTTTCAATTACTAAATCGCCAGGCGCACTTGCACCAAATCCATCGATAGCGATGACTTTGCCTTCAGTGCCGACATATTTATGCCAACCAAGTGGTGAAGCCATTTCAATCGCTACACGTTTTGTAATTGATGATGGTAGCACTGATTCTTTATACTCAACAGATTGTTGATCGAATGCATTCCAGTTAGGCATTGATACAACACGAACGCCTTTGCCTTGTGCTTCTAAATCTTTTGCTGCATCTACAGCAAGATTAACTTCTGATCCTGTTGCTAATAATAAGAATTCCGCTTCTTTGTCAGATTCAAACACTACATAAGCACCTTTACGTACGCCCTCTTCAACTGTTTCTTTTGGTAAGTCCATTGTTGTAAGGTTTTGACGCGTTAATACTAATGATGTTGGTGTACTTTCTGATTCTAGTGCTACTTCCCAAGCCACACGTGTTTCGTTACCATCTGCAGGACGAATCACATTCATATTAGGTATCGCACGTAAACCAGCTAATTGTTCGATTGGTTCATGTGTTGGACCATCTTCACCAACAGCAATTGAATCATGCGTAAAGATGAATGTTGAATTTAAGCCCATGATTGATGATAAACGAAGTGCTGGTTTTAAGTAGTCACTGAATACGAAGAATGTTGCACCGTATGGATGTAATCCGCCATGTGCAGCCATACCATTTACTGCAGCTCCCATTGCGAATTCTCGCACACCAAACCAAATATTTTTGCCTTCTGGTGTATCTTTGTTAAAATCAGCCGCCTCTTTTACGTTTGATTTGTTAGAACCAGCTAAGTCAGCTGACCCACCAAAGAATGAAGGCACTGTTTTACTTAATGCTTGTATTACTTCACCAGAATCAGCACGAGAAGCACCGCTATGGCCAGCTTCGAAGTGTGGTAACTCATCTTTATAATTTACTGGTAATTTACCACTAATAGCTAGTTTAAATTGTTCAGCTAAATCTGAGTACTTACCGCTATATTCTTCAACAAGTTTATTCCATGCTTCTTCTTTTTCGTTAGCACGTTTTAGCATAGTTTGTTGGAAAATTTCATATACTTCTTCAGGCACATTAAAACGTTTTTCAGGATCTAAACCATAATTTTCGAAAGCTAATTTTCTTTCATCTTCGCCTAATGGCGCACCGTGCACACCATGAGAAGCTTGTTTGTTTGGTGCACCATAACCAATAATTGTTTTAACTTCAATTATTGTAGGTACATCATTAGACTTCGCTTCTTCAAGTGCTTTATCAATTGCTTCGATATCATTACCGTCTTCAACTAAACTATGTTTCCAACCGTATGCTTCGAAACGACCTTTAACATCTTCAGAAAATGCTTTATCTAAATCACCATCTAAAGAGATATCATTAGAATCATATAAAACGATAAGTTTATCTAATTGACTGTGACCTGCTAATGAAGCAGCTTCATGTGAAACACCTTCCATTAAGTCACCATCAGAAGCAAGCACATAAGTATAATGATCTACAACTTGTGCATCATCTTTATTAAATTTACCTGCTAAGTGTTTTTCTGCCATTGCCATACCAACTGACATAGCGAAACCTTGTCCAAGTGGACCTGTTGTTACTTCAATTCCATCCGTATGTCTAAATTCAGGATGTCCAGGCGTTTTAGAATCCCATTGTCTAAATTGTTTAAGCTCTTCTAATTCTAAGCTGCCTGAAACATGTAATAAACTGTATAATAACGCAGACCCATGCCCCGCAGATAATACAAAGCGATCTCTATCAAAGAAATCTTTTGATTGGGGGTTAAAGTTTAAATGACGCGTCCATAAAGTATAGGCCATAGGAGCAGCGCCCATTGGTAATCCAGGGTGACCTGAGTTTGCTTTTTCAATAGCATCGATACTTAACGCTCTAATCGTATCTATTGCTAATTGATCTTTTTCTATATTCATCTAACATGACTTCCTTTCTTCTAGCAAGATTCAATAATCATTATACATTATTTTTCTTCTATTTAACAAAAAAGTGATTTAGTTTTTATCTTCTTTACCTTTAGAATCTAATATTTTTTTTACTTTATTAGGTGTAACATCATTTCCCTCTGAATCAATAATTCTAGTGCTTTCAATTTGTTGTTTGAACTTGCCTCTAAATTCATCTAAATAAGCTTTACGCAACTTAGATTGTTCTTTAGCTTCAGTTTGAGTAAGTCCTTGTTCCTTTTTCTTCTTTGCTAATTCATTAATACGTTCTAAATCTACGCCACCCTTGTTAGCCATAGTAAACCTCCGTAATTTATAATCTAGGAAAAATATAACAAAAAAGTGAGCGAAACTAAATCGTTTCGCTCACTTTATCCCTATTTACTATTAACATGATTGCTTTCCCAGAACACTTCTATAAAAATGATTATTTAACAGCTGCAATAACCGGCTGATGTTCGTGTTCGCTATTTCCTTCAGTTTTTACATTATATTGTTCGCTTTTTGCAGGTTCATGCGTTATTTGGTGATCGGTCATTTCGTACGTCTGTTCTGATTCGGCATTATTATGTGCACTTAAAATAAATAATGCACTTAATAACATAGTAACAAATAACACTGTTACATATGCTTTTATTTGGTGTTTATATATTTTTAACATTAGCAGTCACTCCTAGAACGTTTGTTTGTATTTACACCTTACCAGAACACTTGTTCCGAGTCAACAAGAAACGAACAAACGTTTGTAAATTATATATATGCATGCTATAATAAAAATAAATTAATCTAGGGAGTGCCTACTATGAGAGAGTTAACAAAGCGACAAAGTGAAATTTTCGAATATATCAAACAAACAGTTCATTCAAAAGGATATCCACCAAGCGTAAGAGAGATTGGTGAAGCTGTAGGGTTAGCATCAAGTTCCACAGTTCACGGTCACTTATCAAGGTTAGAAGAAAAAGGATATATAAGAAGAGATCCGACTAAACCTCGTGCAATTGAAATTGTATCAGAACAATTAGGTGATACTTTAAATATGGAAGAAACCATACACGTTCCTGTAATCGGTAAAGTAACAGCCGGTATACCTATTACTGCTGTAGAAAATGTTGAGGAATATTTCCCATTACCCGAACACTTCACTTCAACACATAACAGTGATATTTTCATTCTCAATGTCGTTGGAGACAGCATGATTGAAGCAGGTATTTTAGACGGTGATAAAGTAATCGTTAGAAGCCAGACAATCGCTGAAAACGGAGATATTATTGTTGCTATGACTGAAGAAAATGAAGCTACTGTTAAACGATTCTACAAAGAAAAAACACGTTATCGCTTACAACCTGAGAATAGTACAATGGAACCTATCTATTTAGATAACGTAAGCGTATTAGGTAAAGTTGTAGGACTATTTAGAGAAATGTAATTATAAACTTAATCTTTAAAAACACTCTCACAAAAAATAAGAGATTGAGCAATGAGCTCAACCTCTTATTTTTTGTCTTTTTTATCTAAGACTTCTTTTACTTTTTCAAGTATATCTTCTGTTTTATCTTTTTTATTTGTTGTCATAACTTATTCATCCTCACAAATTATAAGATACCCTTTTATAACAATCAATAAACACTATCCACTGTAATTTTCAGTCCAATAAGGTTGTCTATCCTCATTAAAGTCCACACCTACACCTAATGTTTTGAATTCTTTTTTTAGTATATTCTTTCTATGTCCTAATGAATTCATTAAACCTTGGTGTGCGTAAATGCTACTTGTTTGACCATAGGCAAGATTTTCACCTGCTGCATTAAAATCATGGCCATCAGCTTCTAATCTGTCAAAAGGTGAATCACCTGATAAATTATCATGATCAAAATAGTCATGCTCTGCCATGTCTACACTGTGTTTTCTAGCGGTATCAGAAATACTTGACGAATAATTTAAAGATGCTAAATCACGTTGGACTCTCTCAGCATTTACCAAATCAAAGTTTTGTAATTCGAAACTTTGCGCCAATCCTTCTGAAGGTGCACCGTATTGTTGTTGTAAGCGGTTCTCCATTTTTTCACTAACTTGTAAAAGTGCAGTTAAGTTATTATTCTCATGTTTGTCATAAAAAGCTGTTGTATAAATCTGATTATCATGGAAATTGTCGAATTCATCATCTTGCACATCAAATTTCACATGACCTTTTTCTTTTTCAGTAATAGGTTCACCTAATCTATCTCTAACGACTTCTTTTGGTGATCCATATTTAATTTTTGATTTTGATGAAATTACATTTTGATTACTATAAAGTGCGTTTACTTTATCATCAATGTAACTCACCATAACAAATGACCTATAATCACCAGAATAGTAAGTATGCCAATTTGTGCCATATTCATTAGAAGTCACACGTTGTGCGTCTCCTAACTTTTTGTCAACTTCATCCTTAGTCATATTCATTTGAATATTATTCACAGCAAATTCTTGTTCACTCGGTACTTTTAGCGCATCATCAGAAGTAGATTGTTCTGATTCTGATGTCCAACCGTCCACTTTTGATTTGAACTGTTGTTGTAATGATGTCATAGGTGTAGTTTCTTTGATTGGAACGACTAATACTATTATTAACAAAACAACTATATATAATAAAATTTTCCTGATTTTATACACCCACTATAAAACTAGTCTCTATCACCATTAAAAATAGAGTTTCTAACAATTACATAATCCACTTTTCTTAATGAATTCAAATCTTTGCCACCTGAATACGAAATTGAACTTTGTAAATCTTGTTGCATTTCTATTAAAGTATTAAGTAAAGAACCTTTGTGTTCAACAAACATTTTTTTACCTTCAACGTTTTTATGTTCACCTTTTTGGAATTCAGAAGCACTACCAAAGTATTCTTTATACATTTTACCATCTAATTCAACAGTTTCACCAGGAGATTCTTCATGAGCTGCAAATAATGAACCCACCATTACCATTGATGCCCCAAAGCGAATTGATTTAGCGATATCTCCATGTGTTCTGATACCACCATCAGCGATGATTGGTTTTCGTGCTGCTTTACTACAATGGTTGAGTGCTGATAACTGCCAACCACCAGTTCCAAAACCAGTTTTAATTTTAGTAATACAAACTCGACCAGGGCCTATACCCACTTTCGTAGCATCCGCCCCGGCATTTTCAAGTTCACGAACGCCCTCAGGTGTCCCCACGTTACCAGCAATTACAAATGTTTCTGGAATATGTTCTTTTATATGTTTAATCATATTAATGACTGAATCTGAATGACCATGTGCAATATCAATTGTAATATAGTCAGGGATTATATTTTCTGCTGCTAATTTTTCGACAAAACCGAATTCACGTTCTTTCACTCCTACAGAAATAGATGCGAACCAACCTTTTTCTTGCATCTTTTTAGTAAACGGAATTCGAGCTTCTTCGTCAAATCTATGCATAATATAAAAATAATTATTTTCTGCAAACCATTCTGCTAATTCTTCGTTCATAACTGTTTGCATATTTGCTGGTACTACAGGCAATTTAAAATTTCTTGAACCAAATTTAACGGTTGTATCACATTCAGAGCGACTATCAACAATACATTTATTTGGTATCAGTTGGATATCTTCATAATCAAAAATTTTCATAATTTAACAAACCCCTAACATTTTTAATAAAACAATAATATAATGGTAAGATTTTCAAGATGATTTTCATTATTGCATAAGAAAAGCACATATTTTTACAGCAAATTCCGAACAATAACTTTTAGTTTATCTTAACCAATTGATAATATACATTGTTTTACTACAAATGTAAACGAACTTGGGTCGTATTTACCAACTTGATTTTTTAACCCCTGGAATTTGTCCTTTATGTGCATATTCACGAAAGGCAATTCTAGACATTGTAAATTTTCTATAAACACCTCTAGGTCTTCCAGTAACCTTACAACGACTTGTTAATCTTGTCGGAGAGGAATCTCTCGGTAGTTTTCTTAATGCTTCATAATCTCCTTTAGCTTTTAGTTCTTGGCGTAATTCATAATACTCAGCTACTAAACGTTCTCTTTTTTGTTCTTTTGCTATTTTTGATTTTTTTGCCATTAATTTGTCTCTCCTTTTAAATCGTAATTATTTCGTTTTAAATCATAACACATCTGTTTAATTAATCAAACAGAAAGTTTTATATCCAGATTTTTGAGTTACAATGTTTTTGAATGATACAATTCGAATCTTAGTTAATGAATGCATATATTTTAGAAAAGTAATTGAAATCGAATACTTTATATGATAGAATTTTAAAGCGTAACCATTCCTATTAAGAAAGAGGTGTCTACTTTGCGCGTAAATATTACATTGGCTTGTACTGAGTCTGGTGAACGTAACTATATTACTACTAAAAACAAACGTAATAATCCTGAGCGTATTGAACTTAAAAAGTTCTGTCCAAGATTAAATAAATATACGTTACATCGCGAAACAAAATAATATGATGTTAAATCTTATCTTTTGAATACGACATATTTAAAAGTAATACTGAACTTAAACCGTTTGTTAAGTTCTAAAGTTAAAGGTGTCTCCATAATGGAGACATTTCAGAGTGCCAACAACGTCTCCGACTTTGTTGGCTTTTTTTGCACGCTTTACGCGAGCACAACCTCAGCCTGTAGTCTACAGCTAGTGCTTACCCCCAGAGTCGGCCCAAATCACTGCCAATTCAAAAATAATATAATATAATATATTTAAATTTCATTTATGAACTTGTCATTAACAAATATTTGAAGGAATTCTTACAGTAACAATTAGAAATAAATTATCTGAAGACTTTTCATAATACTGAATCCTTTATTTTTATGATTGAAATTATAACTTTGATTAGCTCTTCACAGGAAGATAAGCTCTTTGCAATGTCTTTTATAGCTTACAAAACTCATATTCCCATTAATAAGTGTTAATTAACATTTTACAACTTAATTGTCACTTTTAAATTTTCACTCCGTCTTCTAATCAACAACGAAAGATCTTATAATAGTATAAGTATCTATTATTGGAGGAGAATTTTATGGAAAATCGCCACATGTCAGACGAGCAAAAAAGTCATATCATTAATTCAATAACGGCAAAAACCAAAAACAAAAGTATTTGTAACTGTGAACATCCAAAAATCGAAATTTTAAATGGCCATTATTTCGCACCCTTATTAACAGCTTCATTAGGAACTGATGCAACTCCATTAATTGCACTTATGTGCAATAATTGTGGTAAAATCCATTTTTATTCACAAAACTTTTTAGGCATTAAAACGAGATAACATAAAAAAGGTAGCCTCCATTATTTTGGAAGCTACCTTTAATTATAAATTTTGTATTAGGATTTAAAAATTTCTTAAAAAATTAATACCCATCATATTAATTTAGTCTGCTACTTCTAAATCTACATCGTTTATATCAATACCTAATGCATTCGCCACACCTTTACCATATTCACTATCAGCTTTGTAACAGTGACGGATATGACGGTGTTGAACTTCTAATGTAGTACCTTGCATTTCATTTGCAGTATTTACAAATATACGCTCTTGTTGCTCTTTAGATTGTAATCTAAACAAGCGACCTGGTTGTTCGAAGTAATTGTCATCATCTTGTCTGAAATCATATTCATACGCTTCGCCTTCAATTGGTAATCCAGGTTTTTTAAATTGTGGTTGATCCTCGAAAGAGCCATCACTATTTGGATAATAGTGTGTGCCACCACCTTGATTATTATCTAAAATTCTCATTTGACCATCTCTACTAAATGGACAAATATTTTCAACACCCACACCTTTAGGTTGGTTCACTGGAATTTGCCAATGGTTTGCACCAAGTCTGTAACGTTGTGTATCGCCATATGAGAATAAACGACCTTGTAACATTTTATCAGGTGAAAAATCTAACCCTGGAACAATGTTCGTTGGCGCAAATGCAGCTTGTTCAACATCTTGGAAGTAGTTATCTGGATTGCGGTTAAGCTCCCATTCTCCAACTTCAATTAGCGGGTAATCACCTTTATACCAGACTTTAGTTAAATCAAATGGATTATCTTTATGATTACGTGCTTGCTCCTCAGTCATCACTTGGATATATAATTTCCATTTTGGATAATCTTTATTTTCAATTGCTTCGAACAAATCACGTTGTGATGATTCTCTATCGTTAGCAATTACATTTGCCGCTTCATCAGGTTGTAGATTTTCAATGCCTTGTTGTGTTCTGTGATGGAATTTTACCCATACACGTTCACCTTTGTCATTGTACATTGAATAAGTATGAGAACCAAAACCATGCATATTTCTAAAACCTTTTGGAATACCACGATCTGACATCAAGATTGTTACTTGATGTAATGCTTCAGGTAATGATGTCCAAAAATCCCAATTGTTTTGTGAACTACGCATATTTGTTCTTGGATCACGTTTAACTGCGTGGTTAAGACTTGCGAATAATTTAGGATCTCTAAAGAAGAATACTGGTGTGTTATTACCTACTAAATCCCAGTTACCTTCATCCGTATAAAACTTCAAAGCAAACCCACGGATATCACGTTCAGCGTCCGCTGCCCCACGTTCCCCAGCTACTGTAGAAAAACGTGCAAACATTTCTGTTTGTTTTCCAACTTCTGAAAAAATACTTGCAGAAGTATATTTTGTAATATCATTTGTAACTGTGAACGTACCAAATGCACCAGAACCTTTCGCATGCATACGTCGTTCAGGAATAACTTCTCTATCAAAGTGAGCCATTTGTTCTAAAAAGTACCAATCTTGCATTAATAGTGGCCCTCTTGGCCCTGCAGTCATACTATTTTCTCTGTCAGAGACTGGCGCGCCAAAAAGGCTCGTCAATTTTTTATCATTACTCATAAAAATTCCCCCTCGATTTTCTAAATAATAATAATTATTATCTAGCATATATTTTAATGTAATATGACTTTAAAAGCAACAAAGTGTTATTAAAATATGTGAAAATTTTCTAAATATTTAAACATTATATGAATTTTAAGTCACAAAAGGCATTGCTTGTATCACTTAAAAGCATTAAAATGGATTGTATATATAAAATTCAATAGATTATAGGAGATTTTTTTATGGCACAAAATAATATGAATCGTGGTCTTAACTCTCGACATATTTCAATGATAGCAATTGGTGGCGCCATCGGTACCGGGTTATTCGTAGCAACTGGGAATGTTATATCTCAAGCTGGTCCAGGCGGCGCAATATTGGCTTATTTGATTATCGGCGTAATGCTATATTTCTTAATGTCGTCTATCGGGGAATTAGCTACATTTTATCCTGTTTCGGGATCATTCAGTTCTTACTCTACCCGTTTCGTAGATAGTTCATTAGGCTTTACGATGGGTTGGTTATATTGGGCAATATGGTTACTCGTAACGAGTGTTGATATCATTATATCTGCAAGCGTACTTTATTATTGGGATGTATTTCAGTTCTTTTCACCAATGACGTGGAGTATTATCTTTTTATGCTTACTCTTCTTACTGAATATTTTTTCAGTTAAAGCTTTTGGTGAAACAGAATTTTGGTTGTCACTGATTAAAGTAATAACAATTGTTGTGTTTATCGTAATTGGCGTTTTAACTATTGTTGGTATCTTAGGCGGTAAAACATATGGCTTAAGCAATTTCACAAGCGGAGAAGCACCGTTTGTCGGTGGATTTTCAGGCTTCTTAGGCGTATTACTAGTCGCAGGTTTCTCTGTTGGTGGTACTGAAGTTGTCGCTGTAACGGCTGGAGAATCATCCAATCCACATCGTTCAATGCCTAAAGCAATTAAACAAGTATTTTGGAGAATTTTATTATTCTATGTATTATCAATTGCTGTTATATCAGCAATTATCCCTTATACTGATCCAATGTTATTGAACAAAAGTGAATCAGTAGCACAGAGTCCATTTACAATTGTATTTGACCGTGTAGGTATTGCATTTGCAGCATCTGTAATTAACGCTGTAATTTTAACTGCATTGTTATCTGCAGCTAACTCTGGTATTTATACAACAAGTCGTATGCTATACTCGATGGCTGAAGATAAGCAAGCACCAAAATTCTTAGGTAAATTAAATAAAACTACAAAATTACCAATGGCTGCACTTTTCGCTACTTTTATCATTGTATTAGCTATAATTATTATCGCTCAATTTAAATCAGATATTATTTTCACGTTACTTAATATTATTGGTTCCTTAGTCATTGTAATTTGGGGATCCAGTATTTTAGCACAAATAAGATTACGGTCAGCAATTAAAAAACAAAATAAAAATCCTGATGATGTGCTTCCTTATAAAGCACCATTTTATCCATTAGGACCTATCATTGTAATTCTTGCCTTACTCTTCTTATTTATCGGAAATTCACTTGGCGCGGCTATGTCTGGTGATTTTGGAGCATTATTCCGAAATATTTTCCCAATGGTTATTTTAGCTATTGTTTACTTTGGACATAAGTATTTCAAAAAAACTAAAGTTGTTAAACTTGAAGATCTAGATTTAAAGAGTCACGATTACAGTTAATATCTTAGCATTGATGTCGAAGCAATTATTTGTTTCTCGCATCAATGCTTTTTCTTTATTAATAGATAGCGTTCGTTTAATTTCACAGTAACTTTTTCCCAGATTTATAAAATTTATTTTCACTTTTTATTCAACGCAAATTCAAATTCATAAGGCGATGATATTTTCAGTTTCAAAGAAATATAGTATAATGAATTATAATAATAAACGTAACTTAGAGGTGGAAACTATGATTGGACAAACGAATTTATTCGACGATATTTTAGAAACTGAGGAACGCTTCGTTATTGTTGTGCAATCACTTGAAGATAGACATAACCGCTTAATTAAACGCACATTAAGGGAGTATAGTAGTTTAGACCATTCACAAATGGAAAGTCTTTTTAACCATCTTAAAGATTTATTTCTCGAGGAAGATTTCGAAGAGAATCAATCCGCGTTTTCTATTACGGTATACACAAATTTAGATTATGCAGCCGATCAGGTATACGCACATGTAAAACGACATCGTGGTAAAAATGAATGGACACACACAGCAAAATAGATACGTAAATGAACTTAAAGCAATTGCTCTATTCATTAAATAAACCACCAATTCAGCGGCATATCATGCAACTGAATTGGTGGTTTTTAAATACAACGAATATAAACCAGGCTTAAATACAAGCCTATTTCTATTTTATTATTTTTTGCAAAGTATGCGGAATGCCATTATCAATATTACTTAAAGTAATTTCATCTGCTACAGCTTTCACAGCATCATTTGCATTATCCATGGCTACTGCATAGCCTACAACTTCAAGCATCGATATATCGTTAGAACTATCACCAAATGCAACCACTTGGGCTATATCTATATTCAATTTCTCGCATAGAGCAATAATTGCATTTCCTTTAGATACATCTTTTGTCATAAATTCTAAAAAATAAGGTTTACTAGTTGTAACATCTACAGCTTCATTGAAACTGCCATCTAATTCAGTGTTAATAGCTGAAACTTTAGATACATAATCAACGCCCATAATTTTAGGCACATCTGTTCGAATATACGTCTTTATATCATCTACATGTTTCATTGGTAAACCAGTAAGTTCTGATTCAATGTTCATATATTCGTGTTCGCCTTCATATATGATGTGACCATCTTGATAAGTTAAAACAAATAACTCATGTTTTCTACAAAAATCTACAATTAAATCAAAATTTTCTTTCGTTATTGCCCGGCTCACTTCAATCGCTTCATCACGTACATTGATTGTTTGACCACCATTGTAGCTAATTACATAACTATTATGTTGATCTAACTCTAACAATTTCGCAGTGGGCAGCATTCCTTCAGTTGGACGACCTGAAGCTAAAATAACTTTATACCCTTGTTTTTGTATCTCAATTAAATAAGATTCTGTTTCAGGGCTGACTTTATTTTCAGCATTCATCAATGTATCGTCCATATCCATTACTATTACTTTATATTCACTCATGTTGCCTATCTCCTTTCAACATCTTCAGTCTATACTACAACAAATTAAAGATGTTGGTACAATACTTTAGATTCTACACCAGATTCATTGATTGTAACAAGTTCAGATCGGCAACTTTCAAATTCACGCTTCAATTCTCTTACTAACTCGCCGCTACGTTCAGGTGCAATTAAATTCAAAACCGTAGGTCCTGCACCACTTATTACTGTCGCATAGGCTTGGTATCGTTTAGCAATTGATTTAATCGATGGAAACTCAGGTATTAAATGCTGTCTATAAGGTTCGTGGAAACCGTCTTGCTCCATCATCTTACCAGCGAGTTCATAATTGTGTTGTATGAGTGCACTAATCATTGTATTACTTATCGCACTGTTTTGAACGGCTTTTTTGTGCGAGAAAGTATCAGGTAATGCATTTCTTGAGTCAGTAGTCTTCAATTCATATGATGGGATTGTGATAATGATATCTACTTTTGGTGTGTCAATATAAGACACATCTGTAACCTTTGTATCTGGATTATAATAACCAAGTACTAAACCACCATATATCGTTGGTGCTACATTATCAGGATGCCCTTCAAATTCTGTAGCAAGCTGAAGTAATTCATATTTAGACAGCTCTATATCACCAAAATAGTTAGCAATATAAAGCGCACCAACCAATGCAGACGCTGAAGAACCTAATCCCCTTGCTAATGGAATTTCACTTCTCATTTCTATATCTAAGTTGGGTAAAGTGACGTTATATTTACGCGCAACTTTTTGAGCAACTTGAAAAATATAGTGGCTGTTATCAGTTGGTAATCCTTCAACATTTGGCCCAATATGGTTAAAAGTCCAAACATTATTTTTACTTACTTTCACATCTAAATATAAAAATTTATTTAAAGCCATTCCTATAGAATCAAAACCGACACCTAAATTTGCAGTAGATGCCGGAATTTTTAAATATAACCTATCGCTCATGCTATAGTGCTCCTTTGATGTAGTCTAGAATACTCTTTCTATCATTTGGTAAAGGTTTAATAGGGTTATCTAATAAAGAAATTGCAGTGTCAGGGTCTTTTAAGCCATTACCCGTTAATACTGCTACTACTTTTTTCCCTTTTGGCAATTTTCCAGAACGGTGTAACTTAATTAATCCTGCGATTGAAGCATTACTTGCAGGTTCACTAAAGACGCCTTCTTTTCTTGCCATAAGTTGATATGCTTCTAAGATTTCATCATCAGTCACACTGTCGACTAATCCATTAGATTCATTCAATGCATTTGTCGCTTTATCCCAACTTGCAGGATTACCTATCCTAATTGCTGTTGCAACTGTATCAGGATCCTTCACTACTTTGTTTTGTACAATCGGCGAAGCACCTTCAGCTTGGAATCCGTACATGTTAGGTAATTGCGTATCATGTTCGTCGTGATATTCTTTAAAACCTTTCCAATAAGCTGAAATGTTTCCAGCATTACCCACTGGTATAGATAGAATATCAGGCGCAGCACCGTCTAATTGTTGAATCACTTCGAAAGCACCTGTTTTTTGACCTTCAATACGGTATGGGTTCACTGAATTCACGAGTGCGATTTCACCATTTTTAGCAACTTCTTGAACAATTTCTAAAGCTTCATCGAAATTACCTTCTATTGAAACGATTTCAGCACCATACATAACAGCTTGAGATAATTTACCTAACGCAATTTTTCCTTCAGGTATTACAACGATTGCTTTTAAACCAGCACGTGCAGCGTATGCTGCAGCTGATGCTGATGTGTTACCTGTAGAGGCACAAATCACTATTTTTTTGCCTTCTTCTTTTGCTTTGGCCATAGCCATAACCATACCTCTATCTTTAAACGAACCTGTTGGATTTGCACCTTCATACTTCACATGTAATTCAATACCAAGCATTTCTGACATGTTCTCACAGTAAATTAAAGGGGTATGTCCTTCGTTTAATGTTAACTGTGGCGTCGCTTCACTTACTGGTAAATATGTTTTAAATTCTTCTACTAATCCTTGCCATCTTTTCATAAATATTAAACCCCTTCTACTGGATAAATTTTCTTAACAATATAACCTGACTCTGTAATAGAGGTCTCTGGTGCTTCATCAATACCAACGATGACTATACCTACTGTATGCGCATCACGCTCTGATACTGATAATGATTTATGGAAAGGTAATTTACTTTTTATTTGAGTTTCAACTTTGTTTATTTCTTCACCATCTGTTTGGACTACTAAGTAATAACTTTCTTTATCTTTAAGAGAAATTGTATCCTCGTCATCCATCATTTCTTTTGTTTCTGCAGTTTTCAATTCAAAGTGTGGTGGTAATGTATGCAAATTCGTTTCGAAATTTAATGTGACATTTAATAAGTCACTTACTACAGCACTACCTGTAGCTAAACTACCTGCGCCTTTACCATAGAACATTGTTTCACCGACAGCATCACCAATAACATAAATTGCATTGAATTCATCTTCAACTGAAGCTAATTGGTGAGCTTTATTAATTAGTGTTGGCGCTACAGATGCTTGTATTTGGCTATTTTCATAAGTACCCTTACCAATTAATTTAATTTTATAGCCTAATTCATCAGCTACTTTAATATCTGAAAGTTCAACGTCACTAATGCCATGTCTATCTACATCAGCTAAATTAATTACTTGATTAAATGATAAATAAGACGTAATTACTACTTTTCTCGCTGCATCAATGCCTTCCACATCATCTGTAGGATCTGCTTCAGCAAAACCTAATCTTTGTGCTTCGTCTAAAGCATCTTTGAATGATGTTTCTTCTTGAGTCATTTTACTTAAGATAAAGTTCGATGTTCCATTTAAAATACCCATAAATTTACTGATATTATTTGCGTTCAAACCATTATTGATTGCATTGACGATTGGTATACCGCCTGCAACACTAGCTTCATATTTTAAAGCCACATCATTTTTTTGAGCTAATTCTTCTAATACATTCAAGTGAACTGCCAATAAATCTTTATTTGCTGTAATAACATGTTTTTTCTCGCTTAAAGCACGTTTCAACCAATCTACTGTTGGTTCAATACCACCCATGACTTCTACGACGATATCAATTGAATCATCATTTAATATTTCATCAATATCTTCCGTCAGATGATACTTTGAAACATTTATAGGTCTTGAGCGACTCTTGTCGCGTACCAAGATATGTCTAATATTAATATCTTTGTTCATTGTTTCTTTAATTTGTTCTCTATTCTCTTCAATAATTTTTACTACACCTGAACCTACAGTACCTAAACCGAGCAGGGCTACATTTAATTCCTTCATAAATTCATTCCTCCGATTGTTCTTCTAAAAAATACAATTGTACAGTTGAAAAATACTTGAATATGGTATAGTATAAATTCATTCATTATTTTTGTAAAGCTTGAAAATCTAAATCGTATATCTATCCTATCACTCTCGTGATAAAAACTAAACAAAATTTTCTGATTTTTTAGAAAGGTTGTATGTCACTTATGAAAGTTTCAAAATTTGGAGGAAGTTCTGTTTCTAATGCAGAACAAATTAAAAAAGTATTAAATATTGTCAATTCGGATGAAGATAGAAAAATCACTATTGTTTCTGCACCAGGTAAACGACATAAAGAAGATGTGAAAACAACTGATTTATTAATTCGTCTATACGAAAAAGTAATTGACCGTTTAGACTATATTTCTAAAAAAGAAGAAATCATTCAGCGTTATGCCGATATTATTCATGAATTACATATGAGTGATACATTACTATCTACAATTGATCAAACACTAGAGTCTTATATTGCTACATTAAAAGACAAACCTTCTCGTTTGTTAGATGCTTTATTATCTTGTGGAGAAAACTTTAATGCTCAATTGATTGCTGAGTATAATAACAGCCAAGGTGTTCCTACCCGTTATATTTCGCCAGGAGATGCTGGCATAACTGTTACAGATTTACCCCAAAATGCTCAAATCTTAGATCAATCTTATGAAGCGTTATATAAATTAAGAGAATATGATGAAAAATTAATTATCCCAGGTTTCTTTGGTCTTTCAAGACAAAATTACATTGTTACATTCCCTCGTGGTGGTTCTGATATTACTGGAGCAATTGTCGCTAGAGGCGTTAGAGCTGACATATATGAAAACTTCACAGATGTGTCTGGTATTTTCAGAGCCAATCCTTCTATAGTAAAAAATCCTGAAGTGATTGATGAAATTACTTATAGAGAAATGCGTGAACTTTCATACGCAGGCTTTGGTGTCTTCCATGATGAAGCGCTACAGCCATTGCATAAAGATAGAATTCCTGTCGTTATTAAAAATACGAATAGACCTGATGATATAGGGACATATATTCGTCATGACAGAGAAATCAATTCTAATAATGTTATCAGTGGCATCAGTTGCGACAAAGATTTCACAGTATTGAATATTAAAAAATATTTAATGAATAGGCAAGTTGGTTTTACGCGTAAAATATTAGGTGTGCTTGAAGATTATGAGATTTCATTCGATCACATGCCATCCGGAATAGACAGTATCAGTATCATTATGCGTTCAAAAGAAATTCAACATAGAGAAGAGCAAGTCTTAAACGATATTCGCGAACGTTGTGAGGTAGATGAGTTGAGTGTAGAGCACGATTTAGCTGTACTCATGATTGTAGGAGAAGGTATGCATAGAATTGTCGGAACGGCCAATACAATAACGCATGCGCTTGCTGAGGCTAATATAAATTTAAAAATGATGAACCAAGGTGCTTCGGAAATATCTATCATGTTCGGGATAGATGTAATAGATGCAGAAAAAGCGGTTAAATCAACATATGAATACTGCTATAATGGTCAATGCTTAAAAATCTAACCCGTTTCATTTAGAAAGATTAAATAATAAAAATCCTTCAAATCAAATGAGTCTTAAGTTTAAAAAACTGATGCTCTGATTTGAAGGATTTTAAATTGCTTTCTTTTCTGAAATTAAAGCTTGATTAATACGTTCATCTCCAACAACTAAGCGTAAGATAACGAATTGGTAATAACTTAATGAATCAATGACACTTCTATAATTAGGAATTTGATGATAATCGATGGGATCTAACAATTCATACATCAAGACAATTTCTGGTTTAACATAATCTACATCCCATTTGATTGAATGAAAATATATATGTTTCTCAGGCATCCTGATATTATGATTCCATCTAAACATCCAATATTCATCTTCTACATCATAAACAATAACTGTCATGATGATATCTTCATTATCAAAGATATTAGCATGTGTCACTTTAGGAAAATCAATCTTTGTGAAATCGGACGTTGAGAATGTGCCATCATATAGCACAGATTTAAATGTTTTAGGTATGTATTTTAAAACTTGCCCTAAAAATTTTCTTTCAACGCTTATGTCTACTTTTCCATTTAAATTAAATTCATCATGCAAAAACAATTGTTTAGCAACTTCGCCATTATATTTAAATAAACTAGCTACATTTTCATTTAGCGTCTCTACAATTTGTTTAATATTATTATTTTTAGCATCCGGCAAATGAGCACCCCCTATTTAAAGTAAGCGTTTCCAATAATATTCATTATATAATTTGTAGAAGCGTTTTTCAATGTATAAAACATGAAAATGTGAAATAAAACACATTTAATTTTAAAAGTCACCTATATGTATAAATTCAGGTACTAATGCTGTATTTAAAAATTCAGGTCTATTAATAAGCAAAAACTGATCAGCGCTTTGTTTAAGCACAATTTGAATTTCAGCTACTTCAGGTATAGTCTGATACAATGAACTATCTGCCATATAAGGCATAGTAGCAAAATACCGACTAATACGATATTTTGAAAATGTTTGAGCGACATCTGCACCAACTATAATATGGTATTCACTACTAACGACACCATTTGATAATATAATATTAAAATTTGTATGTTTCGCTACATATTTAATAATATCCGTAGAATAACTAATCACTGATATTTTAATGCCTTTATAAAATAATTGATCAATTATTTTATAAGCAGTAGGATGATTATCAAATGCGATAATTTCATTTTCATTGATTTCCTCAATAATTTGCTCGAGATAATTTTTAATAGAACTCAAATTGTCGTCCTCCGTCTCCACTATTTATATTGCGCATCATTTATTATATCTATTTATAGTCATAAGTAAAACTATAAATCATTGTTCAAATGTTCGTTTTGTTTTCTTTTGTTTTAAAATCAATCGCAAAATCAGTGCAATTATGGTTAATAATAATTTAATTGTATTTTTATAACAATTTAATAAATATAATTTGTACTACTTTAAAGAAAGGCGTAAAATAAACCTTGTTAAAAATTAAATTAAGATTAGGATGATACACATGTTTTTAATTTCTATTTTACTCATAATAATTTTGCTATTAATTATTATTGTTTTTATAAATCATCACCTTATGAAACATAAGCTTGAAACTGAAATATATTCTAAGAATCAATTAGTGAATAAAATCAGTATGGTTACTAGTGAAAATACACATTTAAAAAATCAGATGTTAGACATTGACGCAAATAACGACACATATCATCACGGATTAAGAAAAGCCAAACAAGATTTAAACGAAATTTTATCACAGTACAAAGCAGATGCTAAGATTAAGTTTTATGACATAATTGCTACGAGTAATCTTGCAGTAAAACATCCATTATTTGAATATGCAAGAACATTTGATTATATTGTCATAACTGATAAAGGGCTTTTCAATATCAATGTTAAAAATTGGAAACAAAAAACGTTCTATCACTTTAATGTCAACCCTAATACAGAAACCTTATCTAATAGTGATGACACAGCGAATCAAACTGTTGGTCGCTACATTGCACATCAATACCATTCACAATTTCAAACAACACGCGAATCAAATTATACATTTATAGAGCGTATCAAAAATAATTCAGTGATTTTTGATTTTTATAATTATGATCCATATGAACAATCTTCTCAAAATGCCAAAGTATTGGAAGATAAAATTAATGAACATTTAAAACGTCAAATCAAGAGTATAGGACTTGTTTATTTTACAGATGGTAGCGTAAACATCATAGATGGACCGACAATTAGAGGTGGTTACGCAGAAACCGTTTCTTCAAAATCATCTTTAAAAGAGGTAATTGGTGAAACGTTAGTATCTTCAAACGAATCATTAACTAAAGAAGAGTATAATAAATTAGTTAATCATATGCATTAATCAAATCACAAACAACTATTATTTCAAAATCCATATTAAAATAAATACAGCACAATATAAAAAGGTAACTTCCAATTTTTAGGAAGTTACCTTTTATACTGTCTACAAAATCATATGATTCTATTTGGCATTTATGTGTATGCTTAGCATAGCCATGTTTGGTTGATCACTTTAACTCCAAATATTCTCATTGTTATTTTTTGCTTGTTGTTCAGCTTTTTCAAATACATCTCTGTATTTACCATTAGGTGCATAATATTTTTCTTTAGCCAAACCTTTTTTTATTAACTCTTCATTAAACATTGTATCCTTATCTAACCATAAATAAGCTAATGTTCTTCCATATTGATCTTCTTGCTCTTCATCATATTCCAAAAAAACGTCTTTATTTGTCAATTGTGCCTTAGAATAATCAGAAGCTTCTTTACCATACGGTTGAACTGGTGTATCAGGTTTAACTGTTTCTGGCGTATCCACCCCGATAAGTCTAACCTTCAATTTTTTGTTATTGTCACCTTTGGCAACCAAAGTATCACCATCAACAACACGTTCAATGTGCACTTCCTCAGTTTCGTTAGGCCCAGACTCTGATTTTGATCCATTATTTTGAAAAGGCCCTGTTCCATTTATAAATTGAAACGCAAGTACACCTAACACAATCACACTAACCACTAATATTGTCATTTTTTTAGTCGATTTCACAGTTGCACCTACTTCTTTTGAATTGTCCAAATTATCATATAGAAAATCAATTAAGTCGTCAAGTTAGCGTAGTCCATAATATTTTATACTTTAATTCAAATGACAAAATTCTGTTATAATATTCAACGTAATTATAATGACGAATAATAATATTTTATTTTATATCACTGATAAACTCGTGCTATAATACATTAGATAGGAGTGAACAAATTGAGTATATTTAAAGAGAATATGATTACAATCATCGCAGTGATTATTGCAATGATTGTAGGACTCATATTACAAAATCAATTTCAATTACCATTAATGGTATCAGCAGTCGTAGCAATTTGTTTAGGTGTCCTTATTGGGTTCATTGTTTTTGTTATCCAAGCAGTCGTAACGAAATATAAAAAGAAATAACCTTTACTGCCGCATATCAAAATGCAGGCAGTTTTTTTATGTATCATTTGAATACGTATTAACTATAGGATGAGAAAGTATGAAACGTCTTCTTTAGTTTACATAATTATATTATAGTTGCTTGAATTCCTTTTAAAGCTTTTTAAATTAGTTTCATTACTCTATACGTTGCTTCCACAAAATAAAAAAGTCGCGTAAAAAGTTTTATAACTTCATACACGACTTTTTATTTTAATCATTTTTTACGAATGTCAGTATAGCATTAAACTCTTCTTCATTCGATGAGTATGTGCGTTCCTCTACTTCTCGCACTGTAGCATTTAGTAATTGATAACCTGCCACTTCATCATCTTCTAAAAATGCATTAATACTACTCTCTAATTCTTTTAATGATGCCGCTCTCAATGTACTTAATTTAATCTTGTTCATCTACCCATCCCCTTATCAAGATAAATAATATTTATTAGTTACATATTACTACTTATACATCATACATACAATTAATAATACAATAGCATCAAATATTAACGTGGATTAAAATGCTCTTTGTTGACTCTTATAATCTTTTTATCTTAAAATTAAGTTTCAGTTTATAATGATTGAGGTGATTATTTTCTTCAAATCAAAAGAAGCGCGTGCATTTATTATATACTTTGGAATATGTCTTACTTTATTAACATTATATTTATTACCTTTCGTGCACGCGATATTCGGTTAATATAGTCGTATCATTACAATTATATTATCTCAACAAACAAACAGGTTCAAATCACTCAATAGGTTGAGCGATTTGAACCTGTTTCTTAATAAAAATAATTTAGCATAGAATATTCTTTTAAATTCACAAAAATCATTCGTTCACTTCGGTATAAATTTGAAATCTCACCCCAAATTTATCTTTAACTACTCCAAATGCCGGACTAAAACCTGTTTCAGATAATGGCATTTCAATTTGACCTTCTTTTCCTAAATCTTCAAAAATTTGGCTTGCTTTATTTTTATTATTTAAAGTAATACAGATTATAACTACATTACCCTCTTGAGACGGATAACCTGGGAACGTATCTACAATCATAATTTTCGAATTCTCTATTTCCAACGCTGAGTGAGAAATTAAATCTTTTGTATTTTCAGGAAGTGAAAAACCTGAATCCTCTGGAAGATCCCCATATGTCATAATCCCTAAATTCTTAGCTCCAAAAGTATTTTCATAAAAATCAATTGCTTCTTTAGCATTTCCATTCAGTTGCAAATAAGGACTTAATTCCATATTTTAGTCTCCTCTTCATCTATTCACACAATTTTCAACTTAATATATTTTAATAATACCCTAGATAAACATAAGTTAACGCATTTAATTGTTCTTCTAATAACCTCTGTTCATTTACTTGTCTATTACTCTACATGTATTTTATGACCTATGAACAGCAATATTCTTTAAATTAATAATATTTACAATAACTTCTCTATCTTATCCTAAATGAAAAGAAACTTCGTTTACACTCGTTTCAAATATCGATATCAAAACATAAATTCAGCTATGAAAATATACGAGCAATTTTAAAATTACCAAGAAGCAACTCCTTCATTGTTGGTAAAAGTTATATTTTTATTTTCTTTATCATTTTCTACTAATTCAATAACTCTTCTTATACCTTCATCAACTGGTTTTGCCCCCATTTTTTTAGCAGTTTTTGGTTCTAAACCTCCAAATTCTGTGGCAACCATCCCAGGATCAACTAAATCTACAGTGATATCACTTTCTTCTTTTACTAATTCTTTTGCTAATTGAATAGAATACATATTTAAAGCTGCTTTTGATGATTGATAACCAGCGACACTTGCACCATAAACGATTGAATTTTTATCTAACGCTGAATTAAGAGAACACATTATACTGGACATGTTAATGATTTTTGCTCTTTTCGAATTTTTTAATAAGGGCAACATCGCTGAAGTTACATTCATAACACCAAAAACGTTAACATCAAACTCTTTCTTTACTTGAGCAACATCAAGATTAGATGGACTAGATGTCTCTAAAGCTATACCAGCATTATTAATTAAAATATCTAAAGAACTTATTTCTCGAGCTGCATTCTGTACAGAATTAATATCAGTAACATCTAATTGAACTGTAGTCGCAGAAAAGCCTTTAGACTCAATCTCTTCCACAAGAGATTGACCATCTTGTATATTTCTTGCCCCCAAGATAACATGATAACCTTGTCCGACTAATACTTTTGAGATTTCTTTTCCCATTCCTCTAGTAGCACCAGTTACGAGTATATTCTTTTGATTAGTCATAATAAAAATCTCCTCATCATATCAAAATTGTAAATGTTTAACAGGTACCCTACTTAATATAGATATAAACCCTTTCTTTATTTCAATTGATTGACATTAACCTTTAAAACACATCTAAAATCTAGTTAGACTTTTGCATATTCGTATAATTTTTCTGTAGTTTTTAAATTTTAATTATCTGTGTCACAGGATTCAGTTCTCAAAGCAGATAATACTGTTTGACTTAATTCAGTTGCTTTATGAATTTGATGACCCGTAATGTCACTATCAATCAATTTTATTATCATCTGTTTGTATCCTGACAAGTTCATCACCTTCAAGTCTATAGCCTAATGATTTCATGTGTTTAATGTGAATAAATTTTATTATTTTATCTCAACAATATCCTTTAAATTAATTTTACTTAAACTAGTTTATTTATACTAAAAAAGTAATTGTGTATGTAACCCCCTTTAGATTGAATTTAGCCATCAATAAAATATCGTAATTCTATAGATGGTTCATGATACATCTTAAATATTAAAGTACCGTTTAAATCGTTCAACTAGCCAGCACTTAGTATAGTTTTATTTATTTTATTTTCGTCTTATTTAAATTGATTTATCATTTCATATTGTTCAAGCATTGTGGCGAATGGTGCCTACTTAACCATTCCTCGTCCTTCGAGTATACGTAGGTTAAGATATACTCTAGCTATATTACGATAGTCGGCTTCATATATATAAATGAAAAATAACCTCTACAATTTATAGGAAGTTCAAAATACAATAAAAATTGAAGCAAATAAGTTTAAACAGAAAATTTTAAAGGTGAAAAGTAGGGCTGAGTATATTAAAGTAATTAGAAAAGTTATTGATAGACACAAACACAAACAATCTTATGCAAATATTTCAGCAATTACTACAATAAGTAAAAAAATTCAAAAAATTAATAGTGAAGCTAAACGTGCAACTGTTGAATTAGAAAAATCTCTAAACACAGGTATGCAATTACAAAAAGATTACTTATTAGATGACTGGTTAGATTATTATTTAAAAACTTGGCATAACGATAAACTTAGTCAAAGTACAATAGAAATAGAAAAAGGATACAGCAAATCCACAATTAAAAATCTCATTCATTCCTAAACCTTGTATTGCAACAAGCTGTTTATGACCGTATTCCACATTTCAACCCATGTGATAACGTAGAATTAAAGCATAGAGATTTAAAAAAACCAGAAAAAGCACAACATATACCGAAAGATAGAATCATATATATAACTGATGGATTGGCAAAAGAATTAATAAAATTATAATATCTAAAAAAATACAAACAGAATAGTTAATAATGATATTTATAATGACGCTCATGATTTTATATTTTGTAATTCTTTTGGTGACCCTATCCCTCGAAGTACAACACACAATACTATGAAAGATGTAACAGAAAAATTATTAGATTTAGAAAAATGTTTGAGTATTCACAAATTAAGACATACACATGTAACGTTGCTACTAGAGAGCGATGTACTCATGAAAGTAATTCAAGAAAGACTAGGTCATAAAACAATGAGTTTAACTGAACAAGTGTATAGTCATATAACAGAAAATATGAATTTATAAAAAAAGAAGACTTTGAAAAATGCATTCAAGATAAAGAAATCTTTTGAAATCTGCACCCAAATTCCACCCAAATGACTTCCGAAAATAAAATGGGGGCAAAAAAACAACCCGAAATCATTCATTCAGAATGACCCGAGTTGTTGATATTACTGATATTATCCCTCTTGCTTAGCACCTAGTATTCTTTAAGGTATTGTTCTCTTTCCCATTCAGAAACTTGCGTTCTATAATAATCCCACTCAATTGATTTAGAGTTAATGAATTGATTATAAATATGATTGCCTAACGCTTCTTTAATTGGTGCGTTATTTTTCATTGCTTTAACAGCAGTGTATAAAGTTGAAGGTAAATCTTCTATACCAACAGCTTCACGCTCTTCGCGATTCATTTCATAAATGTTTTGGTTAACTGGTTCTGGAACTTCTAGTTTATTTTTAATACCATCTAAACCTGCTTCTAAAAGTGCTGCTAATGCTAAATATGGATTGGCAGCTGGATCTACTGAACGTACTTCAACACGTGTAGATAATCCACGAGAAGTTGGTACACGGATTAATGGTGAACGGTTTTTACCACTCCAAGCGATATAACATGGTGCTTCGTAACCTGGAACTAAACGTTTGTATGAGTTTACTAAAGGATTACATACAGCTGTGAAACCACGTGCGTTTTTCAAAGTACCTGCTATGAAATGATAAGCATCTTTCGTCATTTGCATATCGCCATCTGGATCATAGAATGCGTTCTCTTTGCCCTTGAATAATGACATGTTAAAGTGCATCCCACTACCATTAACACCGAATAAAGGTTTCGGCATGAACGTCGCATGTAGATTATGTTGGCGTGCAATTGTTTTTACAACAAGTTTAAATGTTTGAATGTTATCACAAGCTGTAATTGCATCTGCATATTTAAAGTCAATCTCATGTTGACCTGGTGCGACTTCATGGTGACTCGCTTCAATATCAAAGCCCATGTCCTCAAGTTCTAATACAATATCACGGCGACAATTTTCACCTAAATCTGTTGGTGCAAGGTCAAAGTATCCACCATTATCATTTAATTCTAATGTTGGTTCACCTTTTTCATCTAATTTAAATAAGAAGAATTCTGGCTCAGGTCCTAAATTCAAATCTGAGAATCCTAATTCTCTCATATTTTCCAAGACACGTTTTAAGTTTGAACGTGGGTCACCTTCAAATGGTGTATGGTCTGTTTTATAAACATCACAGATAAGTCGTGCAACTTTTCCTTGTCCTGCTGTCCATGGGAAGATAACCCATGTATCTAAATCTGGGTATAAATACATATCTGACTCTTCAATTCGAACGAAACCTTCAATTGAAGAACCATCAAACATCATTTCATTATCTAATACTTTTTCTAGTTGGCTAACTGGCACTTCTACGTTTTTAATTACACCTAAAATATCAGTGAATTGTAAGCGTAAATATCTTACGTTTTCTTCTTTAGCAAACTTATGAATGTCTTCTTTAGTAAATGTACGTTTTGGCATTGTAAATGTCCCCCGTTAATATTATTTGATAAAACGTGATAAGTCACCACGATTTATCGGTATTGCTTCTCGTTGTGGTTTCTGGGTAGCTTCAACTATCATTTGTTTTCTTGTTTCTTGTTCATCATCAGAAAGATGACTTTGCTCTTCATTAAGAATTTGCTTAATACCCTTGATATTAAATCCTTTTTCAATCAGTTTTTTAATTTCTAAAAGTCGTTCCAAATCATTTAATGAAAAGAGCCTCTTATTGCCTTCTGAACGTTGTGGTTTAATCAGTTCATGTGTTTCATAGTAGCGAATTTGCCTTGCGGTTAATTCACTCAATTTAGTTACAACACTGATAGAGAATACAGGCATATTGCGTCTTAATGTATCATTTGACTTCAATTCCCTCACCTCTATTTTTGAACTTGTTCTAAATTTAGCACAATTTTTCAATAATTTCAAAAATATGTAAGGTTTCCTTACATACCCTTTGAATCCTTGGTATCACTAGCGTACGTCTTATCAACACTTGTAAATCATATTAATTTTTAGAAAATTCCTTTAATTTGTTCAAAAAAATCCATATATTTTATCTAAATTCACATCATTAACAAGTATATTACTTCAAAATGTGTCTTTGATAGAATAAATGGATTTCAACTTCCTTTTATATCAGTTGCTGTGATTTAAGATTTGCTGCAGCTCTTGTTACTGCTAATTTAACATGCTCGTATGTTAAACCACCTTGTACATAAGCTTCATAAGGCGGTCGAATTGGTCCATCAGCCGATAATTCAATAGACGAGCCTTGTATAAACGTACCCGCAGCCATAATAACATCATCTTCATAGCCTGGCATAGAAGCAGGTTCTGGCTTAAAGTGTGCGTTAATCGGTGAAGCTTGTTGAATACTTTGGCAAAATTGAATCATTTGCTCTTTAGTATCAAATTCAACTGTTTGTATAAGATCCGTTCTCGGAACATCATATCTTGGTTTTGTACGCATGTTCATTTTTTCTAATAACAGACTCGTAAACAATGCGCCTTTTAAACTTTGACTAACCACATGTGGTGCTAAGAAAAAGCCTTGGTACATTTCTTGTAATGAGTTAAGGGAGGCGCCCGCTTCTTTACCTATACCAGGTGCAGTTAAACGATACCCACATCTAGCAACTAAGGATTCTTCACCGGCAATATAACCACCAATTTTAGCTAAGCCACCACCTGGATTTTTAATTAATGATCCAGCAATTAAATCCGCACCACATTCTATCGGTTCACGCGTTTCAACGAATTCACCATAACAATTATCTACAAAAATAATCACGTCCGGATGCTGCGCTTTTATCGTTCGAATCGCTCTCTCAATCACATCTAAATTAATAGAAGGTCGTTGATCGTATCCTTTAGAACGTTGAATTGCAATGACTTTGGTTTGTGGTTTAATTTGATTCATCACTTCTGCTATATCTATATCATCATCTTTTAAATCAACTTTATTATAACTCACGCCGTATTCTTTCAAACTTTCAATACCATTCCCATTTATGCCAATAACTTCTAATAAAGTATCATAAGGGTTTCCTGTTATATATAACAACTCATCACCATATTTTAATGTACTTTGTAAAGCAATCGTTATCGCATGGGTACCTGAAATAATTTGTGGTCTGACAATAGCATCTTCTGCTTTAAAAACATGAGCGTAAATTTCTTCCAAGTGATCTCTACCGAAATCATCATAACCATAACCTGTAGTACCTTGTAAATCATTTTCAGTTGCTCTAACCGCATGAAATGCATCTAATACTTTTTCCTGATTAACATATGCTGTTGCTTCAATATTTCTAAAATATGGTGCTAGCGTTTCTTCTGTATTAGCAATCAGCTGTTTCATATCTTTCATTAATGATTACTTCCTTCTATTCTTTTTTATAACCTTTAATTTCATAAGTCGCATCATCTTCATTAAATATTAATTCTGACACGAGCGTGTGCTGTTTTAGAAAGTATAATCTATCCGCGTTCACACTTGGTACGCTTTCTTCATAATACGTAAGTGTTTTTTGCACTTGGTCAAATAACAATTGTTTTACTTTGTCTATATCTGCTTCATCTCGACTAGAAACAAATACTGATGGCTTATTCGTTGTCGGCGTCGCACCTTCATGTAAATCTTTTTTATTAAATATAATCGCTTGCGGAATTTGTGCCATATCTAAATCTGCAACAATTCCATTCACAGTATCATATTGCGCTCTATACTCAGGGTGACTACTATCAACGACATGTAATAATAGATCCGCATTTTTTGCTTCTTCAAGCGTTGATTTAAAAGCTGCAATTAATGTCGTTGGCAACTTTTGAATAAAACCAACTGTATCTGAAATAATTAAGTTAAACCCATCATTTATTTGAATTTGTCGTGTTTTAGGATCAAGTGTAGCGAATAATAAATTCTTTTCATATGTTGTTTCATTGGCAAGCATGTTAAACCAAGATGATTTACCTGCGTTCGTATAACCTATGAGTGCAACTTGGAAAACATGGTTCTGTTCACGTTTATTACGATAACGTTCACGATGTTCAACCACTGTTTCTAATTGGTGTTTAATTTCATTCATTCTCGTTCTAATATGACGGCGGTCCATTTCTAGCTTCGTTTCACCAGGGCCTCTTGTCCCAATACCGCCACCTAAACGTGACAAACTACGTCCATGTCCTTGCAATCTTGGCATTAAATAATCAAGTTGCGCTAATTCAACTTGTAATTTACCATCTTTACTGCTTGCTCTTAATGCAAAAATCTCTAATATTAATTGCGTTCTGTCGATAATTTTCACATTTAAATTTCCATTTAGCGTTTTTGATTGTGCTGTTGTTAATTCATCATTAGCAACGACGACATCGATATCATGATATTCAATATACGCTCGAATATCTTCTAATTTCCCTTTACCAACATAATATTTTCTATCAAAATGCGTTCTGTTTTGAGTGAACTGTTCTTGAACATTCAGTTGACATGTTTCTGACAATGATGCTAATTCTTCCATTGTCGACTCAAAATCAAATTCGTCATCATTTTGAGCATGTACTCCAACTAAAATAGCTGTTTCTAATTCTTTTTTTGTATTATGTGTTTGTTGTTGGGTCATAACATGCACCTCTTTTCTTAGCTATTCTATCATAGTGTATATATAAAGACTACAGAGTCAATTTATGTTAAATTGTTTGTAAGAGGTGAATTAAAATGACTATATATGACATAGAAGTTCAGAAACCAAATGGAGAATCGTACAAGTTAGATACGTACCAAGGACAACCCATGTTAATTGTTAACACGGCTAGTGAATGTGGTTTCACACCACAGTTCGAAGGACTTCAAAGTTTATATGATAAATATAAAGATCAAGATTTTATAGTATTAGGTTTCCCTTGTAATCAATTTGGAGGCCAAGAGCCTGGCACTGGCGAAGAAGCTACACAAAACTGTAAAATTAACTACGGTGTCACTTTCCCAATGCATGAAAAAGTTGATGTCAAAGGTGAAAATCAACACCCACTATTTGAATTTTTAACTAAAGAACAAAATGGTGTCTTCAACGAAAAAATCAAATGGAACTTCACTAAATTCCTAGTAGATAAAAATGGTAAAGTTGTAAAACGCTTTTCTCCACAGAAAAAACCTAACCAAATTGAGTCAGAAATTGAAGCATTATTATAATTTGAAGATTCTATGATTTTCTGAAACAGTACTAAGTATTACAATATCTATAAATAAATATAAGCTACACTAGATATTAATTAATCTAGTGTAGCTTATTTAATTTTTAACCTTTAATCTTATATTTTCTGATTATGATGCTTCAGGTGCATCATCAATTGTAAAAGTACTGATAGCATGTTTATAAATAAAATGCTGTTTACCTTGAGATAATAAGCATACTACATACTTATCATAATCCTCAATAACACCTTTCATTTGAAAACCATTCATTAAAAACACAATCACTTTTGTTTGATCAGTCTTAAATTGTCCTAGGAATTTATCTTGGATGTTTTCTGTTGTCTTCATGTTCTATACTCCTTTTCTTTATTTGGACTGAAACTTCATCTAACATCGATGAAAGTGACATTTTCTCTTTATCTAACCATACTACGTCTAGCTTATTTTTGAACCAAGTCATCTGTCGCTTTGCATAGTTTCGAGAATGTTGCTTTAATTTATCTATTGCGTCATCTTGATGTGTATCGCACTTCACTACAGGCAACATTTCTTTATAACCTATAGCTTGCATACTTTGACATGATTCATACCCCGCATCTACGAGTTGTTTCACTTCATCAAGTAAACCACGTTCCAACATTATATCTACGCGTTTATTTATCCTTTGATATAATATGTCACGCGACATTTCTATCCCTAATAATAATGTATCATAATTTTCCGTATATTGTTGAACTTTCTTACGAGAACTTAAAAGTTTTTTTGTTTTCAAATAATATTCTATTGCTCTACGTACTCTTTTCCTATTATTGGGATGAATATCTTCAGCAGATTCTCTATCAAATGATGTTAAATATTGATGTAACGCTTCATTTGATAACTGATCTAATTCCGCTAATTTTTTATCTATTGTAATACTCTCTTCTTCTGTGATTGTTTCATCTTCAAACGCATAATCATGAATCAGAGACTGAATATATAAGCCGGTACCTCCAGCAATAATAGGGACACATCCTCTATCAGTAATTTCAGTTATTAGTTGCTGGGCCCTATTTTTAAAATCATACGCAGAAAATGTTTCATCTGGTTCTAATATATCTATCATATGATGCGGCACGCCTGACATTTCATCTGGCGTAATCTTTGCTGTACCTATATCCATATGTTTATATACTTGCATTGAATCGCCACTGATAATTTCACCATTAAATTTTTTTGCTAATTCAATGCTAAACTCTGTTTTGCCAACAGCAGTCGGTCCTACAAGTACAATTAAAAAAGGTTTTTCGTTATGCACGTGTATATCAACTCTCTTTAGTTATTTACTATTATTATTTATCTTTTTCAAAATTTGCTTTTCAATCCATTCATACATGTTATTCCATGTAATTGCAGAATCTTTATCGAATAAAACTTCATGTCGTTTATTTTTGTATAAATGAACGGTTACATGTTTCACACCACAGCGTTTGTATAATTTCCCTAGTTTTCTAACGCCTTTACCTCTGCCGCCTAAAGCATCATCTTTACCCGATATAAGCAGTATAGGAAGTTCTGAATTCATTTTTTTGATATTTTTTTCACGACTAGTTGCTAATGCGTGTTTTATTATTTGGTATATAAGTTGATTGGAAACTAAAAAACCTGTATTCGGATCTTTTATAAATTTTGCCACTTCCCGAGCATCGCTAGATAGCCAATCACTTGAAGTTTTTTGATTTTTAATATCTTTATTAAATGATTTATACATTAATCGATTAACCCACTTCAAACGACGTCGTTTCCCTAATATTAAAGTGATGCTTTTCATTAATACAGCAATTGGTAGACCTAAATATCTTGGATATTGCGCTGTACCACTAAGAATTAAACCTTGCGCTGCATCAGGATATTTTTGAGCAAATATACGCGCTATAATAGAACCCATTGAATGACCAATCATAATATATGGGATGTTCGTGTAGTGCGTACACATTGTCTGAGCGATTTCATATGTATCATCCGCAACTTGCGATATATCAGCTATGTGTCCACGTTCTTTTTCATTTATTTCTTTACCATGCCCTCTATGATTATGGCGTAACACATCATATCCTTGTTGATTAAATGATTCAACAAGTTCATCATATCTTCCCATATGTTCTGCCATACCATGAAGCAAATGCACGACACCAATTGTTTCATGTTTGGCTTTATCTAATTTCACTTCTAACATTGTGCCATCTTCAACAGTAATTTTAAATTCCTTTTGACTCATGTGATAGCCCCCAAATCATGCATCATTTCAAACTTCTTATATTATACAATATACCCTCAAAATTCAATGTTATCAAATAGAATGCAAAACGTTAACCACTAGCCAACGATATATTAAAAAATATTCTTGCCGATAAAAAAACAATAATCATTAGAAACACTAATCTAATTCTATTTTAAAAATGTTATACTCAATACCAAGTATTGAGTTAATTATGCCTATGGTATAACGTGAAAAATAGACAACCATTCATCGAGGAGGCCATCTAATGGATATAACAATTTTTATTTTAATTTTATTAGCTATATTCTTAGGTGCTTTAGTACGTACATACTTTGGCTTTGGAGAAGCTTTAATCAGCATGCCTTTATTAGCTTTAATAGGTTTAGATATAAAAACAGCTATATCTTTGGTTGGTATCGCTGGTCTAACTGTGGCTTTATTCAATATTTTTTCTGAAATGAAACATATTAAGTATAAAACTTTGGCAGTCATGATGTCTGGCAGTTTAATCGGTATACCTTTAGGCATATGGATACTCCATCATTTTAATACTGGAAAAATCCAATTACTATTAGCTATTTTTCTAATCTTTTATGGTATTTATGCTTTTATAAAGACTGTTTTTCTTACCCATCACGCTAAAATTAAACTTAAATCTTCTCTATGGGAAGGTTTGGCAGGACTTGTTTCAGGTGTACTAGGCAGTGTTTATAATTCTCATGGTGTACCAATTGTTATTTTCGGAACGCTAAGTCAATGGCATATTAAAGATTTTAAAAGTACAATTCAAGCTCATTTTCTATTAACAGCTATCTTTGTTGTCATAGGTCAATTGTTAGGTGGGATATGGACGAGCCAAACTATTCAATTATTCTTAGCTACCTTACCTATATTGATTGTTGCAGTTTTATTAGGTAAATATTTATCGAAAAAGACACGCCATAATCATTTTGAAAAATGGATTTATATTTTTATAGTTATCTTAGGTATATTAATGCTTTCAACACAGTAATTAGATTTTGTATTACTTGCTTCAGAAAACAAAGACTTAAATATAATTTAGCAAAGGCTGGTTTATTATGTTTGAAAAATATGCTTCTAAAAAGTTAATAAATAAAATGCACGAAATGGTAATTGACTTTTCCCCAGTTAATTTTGAAGTTGAAAAATGGAATCATGAATATGAGGCTTTTAATTTTAACTTAGCTCATCACACTTTTAAAAGTCGGTTAGCTAAAAAGACACCTAAAAAAACTGGTTATTTCGTTGCAATGTGGCAAAAAAATGAAATAGCTAAAAATATCCCTTTTAATTGCGAGAATTCTAAAGATTACTTGGTTATTAATATTATTGATGGTGTCCATAAAGGACAATTTATTTTTCCGAAAGATATTTTATTAGCAAATGGCGTAATCACTTCAACCCAATACAAAGGCAAAATGGCTATGCGTGTTTATCCAAATTGGGAATCAAATTTAAACAAGACTGCATTAAAAACACAAAAATGGCAAAGCCTTTACTTTTTAGATTTATCTACACCCTTCAACGAAAAAGATATCTATACATATTATGATATAAAGTAACACGGAGATATATTGAGGTAGATAAACAAAAACTGGCGACAAAGCCCTAAGACCTTGTCGCCAGTTTTAATAATTATACGTATTTACGCTTTAACTGCTGCTTGGTTATTACCTGTTTGTGCTTCTTTAATCGCAGTTTCAAGTTCATTTGTATATAATTCTTTTTGAATGTTTGTATAGCCTAATAATTCAGCCATTACATCGATTACTTGTTCTTTATAGTTTAGTACATCATCAATTTTGAAATATAATTTACCTGTACGACGGATAAAGAAATCAGTTGGACGGTGAACCATTTCATTTTGAATTGAATAAATTAATTCTGTGTAGATATCTAACGGTAAACCAGTTTCTTGATATTGCGCAGTTTGTGCAATTTTGAATAACTCTTCAGCGTTTGAACCATATTTAGATACAAAGTGACGTGCAGTCGCTTCGTCTATTTGATAAGCTTTTGCATCTTCAATTTTTTGTTCAATATATTTAGCGAAGTTTTTACTTCCGCCTACATCGCCACCAGAGATTGGCAAGTGTTTTGTTGCCGCTTTATCGAATGTAAGTTTATATTCTGATTTTAAGCGTTTTGCTAATAAATCAACAATTTCTAGTGCCATATGACGGTAACCAGTTAATTTACCACCTGCAATTGTTAATAAACCAGATTTTCCTTCCCAAACTTCGTCTTTACGAGAAATTTCTGAAGGGTCTTTACCTTCTTCTAAAATAAGCGGTCTTACACCAGCCCATGATGATTCGATATCTTCATCAGATACGTTAACATCAGGGAACATATAGTTAATTGCTTCAATTAAATAGTCTCTATCTTCTTGGTTAACTAATGGTGATGATTTAACGTTGTCATAAAAAGTATCTGTAGTACCAACATATGCTTTACCTTCACGTGGAATGGCAAAAATCATACGACCATCGTTTTCTGTATCAAAGTATACAGCTTGACCTAGAGGGAATTTAGACTGATCAATTACAATATGAACACCTTTAGTTAAACGTAATTCTTTATTATTACGTGCGTAATCGCCACTACGTACTTCGTCTACCCATGGGCCACTTGCATTGATAACTTTTTTAGCTTTAATTGGGTAAGTTTCATTGCTAATTTGGTCTTCTACTTGGATACCATTAACTGTTTCATTTGAATCATATGTGAAATGAACAGATTTTGTATGGTTAATGATAGTAGCGCCTTTTTCTTCAGCACGTTTCATTACTTCAATAGTTAATCGTGCATCATCTGTACGGTATTCAACATATGAGCCACCAGCCTTAAGTCCAGCTTTTTTAACAAGTGGTTCTTTCGCAAGCGTTTCTTTTGCATTTAACATTGTTTTACGTTCAGCTTTTTTAACGCCTGCTAATCTATCATAAACGCCTAAACCGATCGATGTAGTAAATTTACCCATAGAACCGCCTTTATGCAATGGTAATAACATACGTTCTGGCGTTGTTACATGGGGGCCATTTTCATAAACAATCGCACGTTCGCGACCAGTTTCTGCTACAACGCCTACTTGTAATTGTTTTAAATAACGTAATCCACCATGTACTAATTTAGTAGAACGTGAACTTGTACCTTGTGCAAAGTCTTGCATTTCTACTAAAGCGACTTTCATACCTCTGTTACTAGCATCTAAAGCAATCCCAGCTCCGGTAATTCCGCCACCGATAATCACAACGTCATAAGCGTCATTTTTTAATTCTTTCTTAATCTGTTCTCTTTTTAAAGTTGATAAACTCATAAAATCTAGCGCCTCCTAAAGTATTAAAAAAAGAGAGATTCATCCCATACATATATAATTGTACGAATTGAATCTCTCATTTCTCACCTCGATATTATTAACTTACCCGTATTGTAGCATAGATAACACTTTTAAGTCTAATTTTTTTACTCATCATCTAATTTAAAGACTTGAGTAGCTTCCACAGCTTTCTTCCAGCCTTTATAGTATTTTTCTCTTTCTTTTTCTACCATTTTAGGATTGAATTGTTTTTCTAACTTCCAACGGTTAGCAATTTCATCTTTACTATCCCAGAAACCAACTGCCAGCCCAGCTAAGTATGCTGCACCTAACGCTGTTGTTTCACTAATTTCTGGACGTTCAACACCAACATTTAAGATATCAGATTGGAATTGCATGATAAAATTATTTTTAACTGCGCCACCATCGACACGTAAATTATTCACTTTAATACCAGAATCTTTTTCCATCGCTTCTAATACGTCACGTGTTTGGTAACATAATGATTCTAAAGTAGCACGAATGAAATGTTCTTTTTCAGTACCACGTGTAAGTCCGAAAATAGCACCACGTGCTTCTGCATCCCAGTACGGTGTACCAAGACCAACAAATGCTGGCACAACATAAACGCCCTCTGTTGATTCGACACGTTCTGCATAATTTTCTGATTGCGGTGCTGAATTAATCATTCTTAATCCATCTCTTAACCATTGAATTGCAGAACCTGAAACGAAGATAGAACCTTCAAGTGCATAATTGACTTTACCATCAATACCATATGCGATTGTTGTTAATAAACCACTCTTAGAAGTTACAGCTTCTTCTCCTGTATTCATTAACATGAATCCACCAGTACCATAAGTGTTTTTCGCATCACCACGTTCGAAACATGCTTGACCGAATAGCGCTGCTTGTTGGTCACCAGCGATACCGGAAATCGGCACTTCTTTACCGAAGAAATGATAATCCACAGTATTAGCATAAACTTCACTAGAAGATTTCACTTCAGGAAGCATTGAATTTGGAATTTCTAAAATGTCTAATAATTCTTGATCCCATTCTAAATCATGAATGTTGTAGATTAATGTACGACTTGCATTTGTATAATCTGTTATATGTGCTTGTCCACCTGATAATTTCCATACTAACCATGAATCAATCGTTCCAAATAATAAGTCGCCGTTGTCAGCTTTTTCTCTTGCGCCTTCAACATTATCAAGTATCCATTTTACTTTTGTACCTGCAAAGTAAGGATCTAATAAAAGACCTGTTTTTTCACGGAATTTACTTTCTAAACCTTGTTCTTTTAAGTTTTGACAAATACTTTGTGTTTGACGCGATTGCCATACAATTGCGTGATACACTGGGCGTGACGTATGTTTATCCCAAACTACTGCTGTTTCACGTTGGTTTGTAATACCAATACTCGCGATTTGATCTGCGCCAACATTTTCTTCATTAAGCACTTCAGCAATAACTGCTAAAACAGACGTCCAAATTTCATTTGCATCATGCTCTACCCAACCAGATTTAGGGAAATATTGTTTGAATTCACGTTGTGCTACGCCTTGGATTTTCCCATCTTGATCAAAAAGAATTGCTCTTGAACTCGTTGTACCTTGGTCAATTGACAAAATATATTTTTCCATAATGATAATCTCCCTTTTATTATGCTTGTTGAATAAATAATGTATGTAAAATGTATATTTCCCTATAATCTATTTGTATACATTTCGTTTTAATAACCCAACAAACATATTCATATTATTTATTTTTTTATAATATAAGACCTGTTTATATTTTAACGTATAAACAGGACAGTTAAAACTTATTTAATAAATTGTTTCGATACCTTTTGCACTTTTTGCTTTATTTAAAGCGATTCCAAGCGCAATTGTTACAATTAGTAACACAATTGATACAACAGACATCATATCAAACGCACCTTTATAGAACAATCTATAAATGACCGCACCCATCATACCACCTGTAATAGGTCCTAAAACTGGAACAATTGCATAACTCCAATTCGATTTACCTTTACCAGCAATTGGTAAAATGGCATGTGCAATACGTGGCCCTAAATCACGAGCAGGGTTAATGGCATAACCAGTCGGACCACCTAGACTTAAACCAATCGCAACGATTAAACTACCAACAATTAGTGGGTTTAAACCATCAGCTATTTTATTCATTCCAATGAATAATAAACCCATTGTTAAAATAGCAGTACCGATAATTTCACTTAAAAAGTTTGCAAAGTAATTTTTTATTGCTGGTGCTGTAGAGAATACAGCTAATTTTGTATCTTTATCTTCAGTTGCTTTCCATTGCGCTAAGTACATTAACCAAACTAAAGTACCACCGATGATACCACCAAGTATTTGAGAAATGATGTATCCAGGAACCATGCCCCAGCTTAATGCACCGTCCATTGCGAACGCTAATGTTACAGCCGGATTTAAATGTGCACCAGATATACCACCTGAAGCGTAAACGCCCATAGTTACGGCAAGGCCCCAACCTATACCGATTACAATCCAATCAGCACCGTTACCATTAGTTCGTTTTAAATTAACGTTGGCAACGACGCCACCCCCAAATAATACTAATATTGCTGTTCCCAATAATTCAGCAAAATATACACTCATAGAGACTCCTCCTAAAAAAAGACAAAGAGATTCCTACAATTATGTCCAGCGTTAATCCACTGGTTTAATGACTGTAGAAATCTCCCATCTCTGTTCTAATTATTAACTTGTGTTTATCTTACACCTCTATTGAAAGCGTTGTCAATCATTTTTTGTAAAAGAATTGCCACAATTTAAAAATCAATAACAGCGCTTTCTTTAATTTTGAATCGTTTAGTATAACAATTCACTTCTGCTGATAAGCCGTATGGCACGCTGTGCTTGGGCTCATTGTGTCCAAATGACAAATTATATAAAATTGGAATGTTTGGTTTTTTACTTTTTTTAATAATTTTTAATATTTCATTTTTATACGCTTCATAATAAATTTGATTAAATGGTTTGCCGAAAACAATTCCTTCTACTTTGTCTAGCACCCCTATTTGTAACAATTGGTGAAAAAAATTTGAAAATTCTAAGGGCGATGGTGTATCTTCTGAAGTTTCTAAAAATAGAAGCGCATGATTGAAATGCGCTATGTCAGGAAATAAGGGCGTATCTATTAAACTCACAAACGTTTCTAAATTACCTCCAATTAAATGGCCACTCACAATGCCCGCCCCATTTATAACTTCATAACTTTGATTGTCTATTTTAGTCCTAGCAATATTTTTATTTTCTATTTTCCACTCTAACCCCGTTGGTCTTATGTAAGTAGTCGGCAATAATTCACCAATTGCTGAACTATTGAACCAATATTTTTTAATATCATTAATTGTATAGTTATCCATTTCTATATTCTCTGCAAAATCTGTTAATAACGCTTGGCCATAAAAACTGACGATACCCATTTTATAAAACATCATATGTACAGTGGTTGAATCAGAGTAACCCGAGAAAATTTTAGGGTTATCGTAAATCGCTTTAAAATCTACATAAGGGAGTATTCTAATAGCATCTTCACCACCAATGCAACTTATAATCGCTTTTATATCACTATCTTGTAGTGCTTCATTTAAATCTGCAGCTCGCAGTTCTGGGTGCTCACGTACATATTCAATACCTTTGAGTGCGTTAGGCATGATTTTCACATCCAAACCAAATACGGATTCCAATCGTTCGATGCCTTGCTTAGTACGCCATAAAATTGAATCTTCACCGGCTAAGCCAGAAGACAGAGATACAATTGCAACAGTGTCGCCTCTTAATAATTTTCTCGGTTTTATCATGAAATATTCCTCCTAAGCTTTTAAATTTACATAAATTAATGCTTAATAATTAAAAGAAGTATAAAAAAAGAATTAGCCGTATGTTTTAGAAATTATTATACATCAATAAGATGATTTAATCCGTTTCTAAAATAGCTAATTCTTTTATGTTCAACATCATTCAATCTTTATTTTTTAATAAAACAACGGTTAATTCAACTGACTTAGTTTTATTACCACAATTCTCGATCACTTGTAGTGATATATTTCGCTCCATTTTTTACCGCAACTTCAACTTCCTCAACATCATTAATCAAGCCACCAGCAATCACTGATGTATTTGTCTCTTCATTGATTATTTTTATAGCCTTTGTTGCTATACCTGGCAACACTTCAACAAAATCAGGCTCTACACGTTTAATAAGCTCGATGCTTCTCGTTAATGCATGACTATCTAGAATAAATACACGGAAAACGGTAGTTGTATTCAACGCCTTTGCTTTGTTTATAACTTTTGTTTTTGTCGATACAATACCTTTGGGGTGATAGTTTTGAATGATAAATTCACAGGCAAATTCATCGTGACTCATACCTCTAATTAAATCGATATGCATATACACTTCTATATTATTCTTTTTCATTAATTCCATAATACTTTTAATATGACCTATATGCGTATCTAATAACACACATTCTTTATAATCTGTCTGTATCAGTTTCTCTAAATCTTTCATTGAGCGAATTGCCGGTAAAATATATGGCTTCATCCACTAACCTCCTATACAATACGCTTAAATAAGCGTTCTAATTCATAATTTGAAAAATTAATAATTATCGGTCTGCCATGTGGACATGTAAACGGGTCTTCTGTTTCTCTCAATTGATTCACTAAATCCGCCATTTCATTATTTTTTAAATAGTGATTTGCTTTGATTGATTTCTTACAACTCATCATTATAGCAGCTTCTTCACGTATTTTTTTTACATTCACTTTTTTATGTTCTAAGACATACTCAATCATATCCTTAATAATTTCTTCCGCTTCAGCAGCAGGGAACCATACTGGATAACTATCGACAATATAGTCATTACCACCAAACGGTTCTAAATGCACACCCACTTTATCTAATTCTTCAACGTGTTGATTGATAATCATCAACTCATCTTTGGAGAAGTGAAAAGTTAAAGGAATTAATAAATTTTGAATTTCATTAGAAACATCGCCTATTTTATCTCTAAAATATTCGTATTTAATTCGTTCCTGTGCAGCATGTTGATCAATCATAAACATACCATTCTCATTTTGCGCGATAATATATGTGCCATGAACTTGACCTACGACTTCCATATAGGGTACACGCTGTGAAGGATTGTTACTTATACTTCCTTTAATATCTGGTGCTTCAGCTACATCTTCAGAAGGTGCTAATGTATCAGTAATATCTTGTTCTTCCATATCAGTCAAGACATCTCTTTGCGTCTTAGCATAATCATAAGTCGATTCTTGCACTGAATAAGAATCGTCTGAAGAGGTATTCGGACTTGAGGGTGTATTATCTAAGGCTTCATTTGTTTGATTTGTTTCATTGGGCTGATTATCAAGGTCAAAGTTCAAATTCGTTGAATGTGTAGCCTCTCTTTGCTGTTTGCGTTTCTCAAAATCAATTTTCTGCTGTTCAAATTTATCCAATACTTTGTTTTTCTGCGTCAATTTATTCATATCATTCTGTGGTATTAAAATACGATCTTTAAAAGTTTCTCGTATTTTTTCTACGATTAATTCAAACAACTGATCTTCTTTAGATAAACGTACCTCTAATTTAGTTGGATGCACATTGACGTCGACCAGTATCGGATCCATTTCAATATTAATATAACAAATCGGGAATCTACCAATCATTAAAAGTGTATGATAACCTTCTAAAATTGCTTTATTTATTAAAAAGTTCTTGATATATCTACCATTAATAAAAATAGAAATATAATGTTTATTACTTCGAGAGTGTTCTGGCTTAGCAATATAGCCTTCTAAGCGATAATCGCTCGTTTCACCTGAGATATGCACTAAATCTTTAGCCACTTTCATTCCATATATTTCTGCCATCACTTCATTTGTGCGGCCTGAACCATTTGTCTTAAGAATCGTTCTGCCATCTGAAATGAGCGAAATACGGATGTCTGGATGACTCATTGCCATACGATTTACGATATCTGTAATTTTACCTAATTCTGTGTATAAACTTTTAATATATTTTAAACGCGCTGGTGTATTATAAAATAATGATTCTACTAATATATCTGTACCTTGTTTCGCTTTTGCAGGTTTTTGATTTAGAATTTCACCATTTTCCACGTAAATCTCTTGGCCTTCTTCATTATCTGTACATGTTTTCAAAGTCACTTTAGAAACAGAAGAGATACTTGCTAACGCTTCTCCACGGAACCCCAATGTACGAATATGAAACAAGTCATCATCTGCATCTAGTTTACTTGTTGCATGCCGATGAAAGACGAGACCTAAATCTTCTATATGAATACCCGTGCCATTGTCAACAACACGAATGGATGCTACACCAGATTGTTCAACTTCGATATTGATTTCAGTCGCTTGGGCGTCAATGGCATTTTCTAATAACTCTTTGACTACTGAACCTGGACGTTCAACAACTTCTCCAGCAGCAATCTTATTCGCTAAAGATGTCTGCAGCTCTTTAATTTTACCCATTTGACTTCACCTCTATTTCAATTGTTTTTGTAGTTCACTTAATTTAATTAATGCTTCTATCGGCGTCATGTTTGATAAATTCAACGTCTTAATTTCATTTTCTATTTCGGATTGCTCGATCGGTGCATCAAATAGTTCGAATGCTGTTTGTTCAAATTGATTCTTATTATCTCGCTGTTCTGTTGTTTTAGATTGTTCTGAATATGTTGCAGTTGATTCTTCTATATTTGAGTATTGCTCATTTTGAATACTAGGATTTACTTCAAGCTTATTAACTACGACTTCGTTATCTTGTTTATCATTTTGTTCAAATGCATCTAATATTACTTGTGCGCGTGAAATTACTTCGTCAGGTAAATGCGCTAATTTAGCTACTTGGATACCGTAACTATCATCTACTGCGCCATCTTTAACTTTATGCAAGAAAATAAGTTCACCTTTATATTCGTTTGCTGCGACATGCACATTTTTTAAACAGGATAAAGACTGGTCTAAAGTTGTCAATTCGTGATAATGTGTAGAAAATAGTGTCTTGGCGTGAGACGTATTTGCAACATATTCTATCATAGATTGTGCAAGTGCTAATCCATCGTATGTCGATGTCCCTCTTCCAATTTCATCAAAAATAATCAAACTATCCTCTGTCGCATGTGCGAGTGCTTTTTGTGCTTCTAACATTTCAACCATAAACGTACTTTTACCTGATACAAGATCATCCGCGGCGCCAATTCTTGTAAATATTTGGTCAAATACCGGTAGCGTTGCTGCTTCACATGGTACATATGCTCCCATTTGAGCCATAATACTAATAATTGCTACCTGACGCATATATGTGGATTTACCCGACATATTCGGACCAGTAATTAAATATACAAATGTATCTTGATCTAATTCACAATCATTTGGCACATAATCATTATGATCCATTACACGCTCGACAACTGGATGGCGCGAATTTGTTAATTGTAGTGTTTTGTCTTCACTAAAAGTTGGACGTGCATAGTTATATTTTTGCGCTATTTCTGCAAAACTTTGTAAACAATCAAGCTCAGAAATCACTTTTGCTTGTTTCTGTAAGCGTTCAGTATAGGTTTTGATTTTTTCTCTTAATTGCACGAACAATTGATATTCTAATTCTATTGCTTTATCTTCAGCACCTAGAATAATGTCTTCTTTTTCTTTTAATTCATCTGTAATAAAACGTTCCGCATTAGATAATGTTTGCTTGCGATGATAACCAAATGCGGTAGGATCGAAACCTTGTAAATTCGCTCTAGTAATTTCGATAAAGTAGCCAAACACTTTATTAAAACTAATCTTTAATGATTTAATGCCAGTACGTTGGCGTTCTTTAGTTTGTAATTCAGCTAGCCATGACTTTCCATTTTTAGATGCTTCTAAATACTCATCTAATTCACTATTAAAACCAGTTTTAAAAAGGCCGCCCTCTTTTACAGAAATTGGTGGTTCTTCTTTTAAACTTTCCTCGAGTAATATAAGTAATTCATCTAAAGGCTCTAATGCTTTAAATTGAGCAGTCATCTGCTCATCAAAATCATTAAGTAGATTTTTAATGTTTGGGATTTCTGAAATAGAGTGTTTCAACTGAATTAAATCGCGTGCATTGACGTTACCGTAACTTACACGGCCTACTAAACGTTCAATATCATAAACTTGATTCAAATGGTTTCTTAATGTATCTCTTTCGATAAAATGATTAATAAATTGTTCGACTGTATCTAAACGAGATTCTATATGCTCTTTATGAATAAGTGGTCTATCAATCCATTGTTTTAATCGTCTGGCACCCATTGGGGTCTTCGTCTCATCCATTAACCAAAGCAGTGTTCCTTTTTTAGTTTTTAAACGAATACTCTCTGTTAATTCTAAATTTCGTTTAGCGTAAAAATCCATTTTCATAAAATCTATCGCTTCATATTTAACAACTGCTTCAATATGCGATAAATCTCTTTTTTGTGTATGATATATATAATCTAACAATAATTGTGTTGCATTAAATAAGTTGCCTTCCGTCATAGTATTCACTTTATATCGTGCATCTGAAATTTCGGATAAGACCGTTATAGTTTCGGTAGTTAAACTAATTTGTCGTTTTAAATCATCATCGATATTTTCATTTACGACGATTTCGTTAGGATTAATAGTTGTAATTTCATTCATTAATGTCGCTTCGTCTTCGAAATGTGTAACTTTTAATTCTCCAGTAGAAACATCACAATAACTTAATGCATAAGCGATATTATCTTTCACAAAACTTAATATATAGTTGTTTTGTTTTTCATCAACGCCACCTTTATCCATTACCGTTCCAGGCGTAACGATTCTAACAACTTCACGACGAACCATACCTTTTGTCTGTCTTGGATCTTCCATTTGCTCACATATAGCTACTTTGTATCCATTGCTAATCAATGTTTCGATATAGCCATCTGCTGCATGATATGGCACACCACACATTGGTATAGGATTCGTTTTTTTAGCATCCCTTTTCGTTAAAGTAATTTCTAATACTCTTGATGCCTCTTTCGCATCATCGAAAAACATTTCATAAAAATCGCCCAATCTAAAAAATAATAGACAATCTTGATATTGTGATTTTATTTTTAAATACTGTTGCATCATGGGAGTTTGGTTAGTCATTTTGATATTTCACAATCCTTCTATTAGTTTCTTACTTTTGAATAATTAAATTCATTTATTGCTGTATATTTCAATATGTATATGTGATCATGCATGTACATATTAAAAATTATGCACTGAGCGTGTTTTCAAATTCATTTATGTATCGAAAATCACTTTTCACGTTATCGCTATCCATTTAATTTTCTTTAACTTAATTAGTTAATTTAACTCTTAAATTTTAACATAACTTTAGATATTACGCCTATTTATTCAATCATAGCGTTAAAGCTTAATTATAATCAAACGCTTTTATAAGCGCTCTTAGAAAAACCTTGATTTTATATATTCAAACTATATAGATGCGTATATGTTATATGTATATTGGCGATGCAAATGTAATGATAAATAGGCGATATTAGCCACACCAATAAAACCCCCTCACTACTGGCATAGTGAGGGGTAAAGTATTTATACTACAAATCCTAATAATCATATTGCAACATCGTATAGTGTAAAAATACAAAATAAATTAATCTGTGCTCTATTTTATAATAAACAATTCACATATAATTATTTATCCTTTAATTCTTCATTTGCGGCATTGATAAAGTCATGTACTGTCTCTATATCAATATCGAGCATTATAAGTGAGCGTAAGGGTAAATTTTCAAAAAGTGGCGCAAGTTCGGGATCTTCTGTTACTTTAGCTATGATTTCGTCAAATTGATATTGTTTCAGTGATTGCTTGATTTCATTTTTTCTTAACACTAATTCATACACATAAGTGTCTTCATGAATCCAATGTAATTTTGTTTGATTTGTTATATCTAGAGTGACTGATCGCTCTAATCTAATATCTTCAACTGATGAACCTACATATATTACATAGTCTCCATCATCTATTAACCACTGTCTTGTATTATTATTAAACCAGCGCAAAGCTTTATAAGGTATATCAAACGTAATTGTTTTTGACTCGTTTGCATCTAAAGCAATACGTTCAAAATCTCGGAGTTCTTTGAACGGCATATCTATATCACTTGTACGATTTCCAATATAAACTTGTATAACTTCTTCCCCAAATATTTTCCCAGTATTTTTGATATCCAAATTAATTTCCAGGCTATTTTCTTGTGGAGCAACCTGGATATTAGAATACTCAAAGGTTGTATAACTTAAACCGTGACCAAATGGAAATTGAGTTTTGATACGCTTTGTATCGTAATATCTATACCCTACATATATCCCTTCTCTGTATTCTTCTTCTGCTTTACTTTGATTAAATGTTAAATACGAAGGAACATCTTCAATTCGTTTTGGAACAGTTTCTGTTAATTTACCTGCTGGATTTTGTTTACCAGTTAATATATCTTTGATTGCTTCTCCTACCGCTTCACCTGATAAATAGGTTTCGACAATAGATTTCACTCTATGAGCCCAAGGCATAAGTACTGTCCCACCATTTTGTAAAACCACAGTTACATTTTGATTCTCTCTCGTTACTGCATCTAATAATGTTAATTGATTGTCTGGTAATGCTAAAGCATTTTTATCGAATCCTTCAGTTTCATAACTTTCAGGATAGCCTAAAAATAATATTACTTGGTCGTTTTGTTGCGCTACTTTTACAGCTTCTTGTTGAAGCTTTTGATCTACTTCATGATTACTAATATGGTAACCCTGTGTATATTCTATTTGGTGTGTATTAAAAGCATCCAATGGCGTTACAATGTTATACGGATTAACTTTTGAAGAACCGCCACCTTGAATTCTTGGTTTAGCTGCAAGCTCACCAATCAAGCCTAATGATGATGAATTTAATGGTAGGTTATTTTTTTCATTTTTTAATAAAATAATACTTTTACTTGCCAGGACTCTTGAGAAATCATGGTAACTCGCTTTGTCATAAGACTGCGCTTCATCTTTGATTTGATATTGTTTAATTAACGTTAAAACACGATCTACTGAGATATCTAGTATATGCTCGTCCAATTCGCCACTTTCTATAGCATTTGTTATTTCAGCTAATGTACTTTGTCCCTTACCAGGCATTTCCAAATTTAGTCCTGCCTTTAATGATTTGGAACGATGTTTTACCGCCGACCAGTCAGAGACAACTACACCTTGATATCCCCATTCATTTCTCAGCACGTCTGTAAGTAGCCATTTATTCTCAGAAACGGGAACGTAGTTAATGGCATTATAAGAACTCATAATTGTAGCTGGATGGGCATATTTTACAACTGTTTCAAATGCACTAAGATAAATTTCTCTCAGTGTTCGTTCATCCATATTAGAAGAATTTGTAAAACGTTGATTCTCTCTATTATTAGCTGCAAAGTGTTTTACACTTGAACCTATGCCTTGAGACTGTAAGCCGTTAATATATGCTGTAGCAAGGTTACCAGCTACTAAAGGGTCTTCAGACATATATTCAAAATTCCTGCCGGCCAAAGGGTTTCTTTTAATGTTTATACCAGGACCTAACAGCACATTAACTTTTTCACTTTTTGCGATTTGTCCTAAGTATTCACCATATTGACGTAACAAATTTTTATCAAATGAACTAGCAATTAGTGCTAAACTTGGAAAACTAATTGTTTTAATGCTTTGGTTTAATCCTAGAGCATCAGCTCCCTCTTCTTGTTTTCTAACTCCAGAAGGACCATCTGTAAGCAGTAGTGCATTTAATCCATTACCTTCTAAGTCATGTGTATACCAAAACGCCTGTCCAGTCACAATTTTAATTTTTTCTTCTAATGATAAATTTTTAATTATTTCATTGTTTTTCATAAGATACCTCTCCCCTAAAATAAGAATTTGCGAAATACAGGAATTTCCAAATTAATTGTTAATTTGTCGAAATTATCTTTGCTTAGTTTGTAATAAAACGAATTGTTTCATCAAGTGCATCATCTGCTTCAACTGAATACCCAAGATCATTTATGAATGCATGATACGTATTTTCATATAATAAACATGATACATCATGTCCTGATTTTTCTAATAACTCAGCGTATTCTATACCATCACTTCTTAGTCCATCTTTTTCAGCAACTATAATTAATGTCTTAGGCATTTCAGTTGGTATATTTGCTCTTAATGGGGATACAAAAGGTAAACTTCTTTCCTTTTTGTTCTTTAAATATAAATGACGTATTGCATAAACAAGTTTTTTCATCCCCTGAAAGGCTGCGCCTTGTTGTTTATAACTAGGTTTATCTAAAGAAATAAAATCTGTTAATGGATAATATAAAATTTGATTTTGGACCTTAATCTTTTCTTTTGCTAATTTTAAAATTAATGACGCTGCTAAATTACCACCTGCACTATCTCCGCCTATACTAATTTGAGTTGTATCAATTTTAAAGTCATCCGCATACTTCAATAAATAATTTAACCCCTTATAACAGTCGTTTAACCCCTCTGGGTATTTGGCTTCAGGTGATAAGGTATAATCTACACTCGCAATAAGGTAACCTGTTCTGTCAGCAAGTGCTCTCATAAAATTATCATTTACGTAGGAAGAACCACCAATAAATGCACCACCATGGATAAAATAAAATAATGGTTTCTTGTCACCGGAGTTGCTATTATTTCGATATACATTTAATAAAATTAAATTTTTCCACCCGTAAATTTTATACGTTTCTTTATGATTTGGATTACTGTAATTCAATAGTTTTTGATCTTGATTTTCCATAGATTTTCTAAAGGTTTTAAGATTGAATCGAATAAAATATTCTAATACAGGCCCCGGAAGCTTAGCTAATAACTTCATACTATCCATAGCATTTTCTTTTTTATCTTCGCTTAATTTTTTTCGTAAAATATCCACAATAGCGTCACTCCTTTTATTTACAAACAGCATAATAAATAAAACTTTTTCTTATATCTCTTATTCTACTCTTTTCCTAAAAGATTTAATTGCACTTTTTCCATAAAAATAGTATATTTTCTATCAATAAGGAGGAAGTATTATGAATTGCGTTATAAACGATGAACTTGATTATATATGTAAAATGATACAAGCCAATACTGGAATGAATATTCTAATAAGTAATGCAAATATCACTATTAAAGAATATAAATTTTCAAATCGAGAAAACCCTTTTCTTACCACAGATGAATTATATAAGGATCTATTTATGGGAATTGAATCTACTTTTGAAATACCGATAATTAAATCACTTAATGATATAGAATATTATTTATGTTTACGAACTGAAGATTTCGACTTTACTATAGGACCCTGTGTGTTAGAAGAAGTGACTCATAGTCTTTTTTATGATTATATAAAACGCTATAAAGTGCCACTTTATTTAAAAAAGAATTTGAAAATTTATTTTAACTCTATTCCTATCTATAAAAAAAATGACCTCATTAATATGGGGCAACTCGTTTATTTTTTGTTATTTAGAAAGCAAATTTCGCCATCAACTGTCAAAGAACAATCTCTTAATACTCCTGTCTTAGAAAATGATATTGATTTCGAACTTTCTATTAAACGACTAAATAAACAACTACATCATGATATTTTGTTAGAAAACAAATTTAATGAATATATCAAGCATGGAGATATAGATAACATAAAAAGAATTTTTAAAAATACAATTAATTTAGAAACAGTTGGCGTAGTTACGCCTGATAACCTTATTCGTAATGATAAAAATCTAGCTATTTCTGCTGTGGCTATAGCGAGTAGATCAGCAATTGAAGGTGGATTACACTATGAAGTAGCATACTCAATGAGTGATCTACTCATTCAAAAGATAGAAGTAGAAAAAGAAATTGATTTAATAAACTCTGTAGAATATATATTTATAAAATTTGCCAATCAGGTTAAAAAATTAAATAGTTCTAAATATTCACAACCCATTAATTTAGTGCAGCAATATATTTACAACCATTTATATCAATCTTTAACTTTAGATAAATTAGCAAAGCATGTGAATTTAAGCTCAAAATATTTATCTCATATCTTCAAGAAGGAAGTTGGTATTACTATAAGCGCGTATATAACGGAGAAAAAACTAGAAGAATCTAAATTATGGCTAGATAACTCGCACTTATCTATTTCTGAAATAGCACATCAGCTTAGCTTCTCAGATCAAAGCTATTTTATTAAAGTTTTCAAGCGCACTGTCGGATTAACTCCAAAACAATATCGCTTAAAAAATTATGAAACATAATATATCTTTATGGTTATCAATATAGTAAATGTAAAGTAGCCATAGATTTAAATCCAAAAAAACGAGATCAAGCCTCTATAAGTAATCAAGAATATTAGCATGTCATAACTTGTTTCGTTATCCATCCAAAAACTTCATGATTAGTTATTTGAGTCTTAATCTCGTATCGTAAATCTGATATAGCTTATAAGAAGCGTTTTAATATGCCTTTTCTTTTCAATATCATTAATATTATATAACTGATGATAGCACCAATAATACTAGAAACGATAAATGCTAACATTAATGGTTTAATCGCAAAGTTTGAAAAGCCAAGTATCCAGGCTAATGGAATACACACTATACTTCCAATAATGCCTGTCCCTATAACTTCACCAACCGCAGCCATAAAGATATGCTTACGGTAATGGTAAAAACCACTTGCGAGTAGTACACCTACCATACTTCCAGGAAAGGCGAAGAAGCTACCAGTACCAAAAGTCATGCGTAATATAGAAGATATAAATGCTTGAGCTAGTCCAAACCAAGGGCCGACAAACACGGCACATAGTACATTAATTAAATGTTGAATAGGTGCTGCTTTAATTGGCCCTAACGGAATGACAATAATACTACTCAACACTACATTGATAGCGATGAATATTGCAGTTAATGTTAACCTTTTCGTCTTAATTGTCTTCATTCGGTTCATTCCTTTCCTGAAAGTACATTACAAGCTAGTCCTCATTTTGTTCATGCTGATTTAAACGATCAGACATTGTACTTATCATCATTTGTAATAAATCATTTGCTTCAGTTTGTGATTCTCTGAACTCTTCAACTATAGGTAACACATTAATATCTTGCTCAATACCCTGTATTTTACCTTCAGATTGTTTTAAAGCCTCTGTTTTACCGTAATTCTGTAAGTTTACGGATTGTTTTTGCGTTTTCTTTAAATCTTTCATCCGCTGTTCAATATTTTTATTGTAATGAATTTGTTGTTCTACAGTATGATATTCTTTTACTGTATCCAATGATTTAATTCGTTCACTAATGCGATTTGCTTCAGCTAATATATCATCTTTTTCATACATTATTGAGTCACCACTGCTTTTTCAGTCGCACGTAAAAATGTACCGTTTAATGAAAATTGCTTCGCTTCGTCAACTTGTACATCTACAATTCTACCTATCATTTCTTTAGGTGCTTTGAAGTTAACAAGTTTATTTTTTGAAGTGTAGCCTGCTAACACAGTATTATCCTTCTTACTGGCACCTTCACATAACACTTGAATTACTTTGCCTTCATATTGTTTCATAGCTTGTTCTGAATAATAAGCTACTTTTTTATTTAATTGCTGTAATCTATCTTTCTTCACATCTAAAGGCACATTATCTTTCATCTTCGCTGCTGGCGTGCCATCTCTTTGTGAATAAATATAAGTATATGCATGTTCAAATTCAACTTCATCATACAATGTTAACGTTTCTTCAAATTGTGCTTCAGTTTCATTTGGATAACCAACAATAATATCCGTAGTCAATGCAACATTAGGTATCTGCGTTTTAATTCTATCTACTAAATCTAAATAGCTTTCACGTGTATATTTACGGCCCATAATTTTTAATACTGCATTGTTGCCTGATTGAACTGGTAAATGTACATGAGGTACAATATTGCCTCCGTTTGCAATAACTTCAATCATACGATCCGTAAAGTCCCAAGGGTGGCTTGTAGTAAATCTCACTCTTGGTATATCAATTTGTGTAATATCTTCTAATAAATCACCCAAACCATATTCCAAGCCCTCTATATCTTTACCATATGCGTTAACGTTTTGACCAAGTAACGTAATTTCCTGATAACCTTGACGTGCCAAATCTCTCACTTCAGCAATGATATCATCTGGACGTCTACTACGTTCTTTACCTCTTGTAAAAGGTACAATGCAATATGTACAGAATTTGTCACAGCCATACATAATATTTACCCATGCTTTAATATTACCTTTTCTTACTTTAGGGAGGTTTTCAATAACGTCTCCTTCTTTAGACCATACTTCAACAACCATCGCTTTTGATAAATAAGCTTCTTCTAAAATTTCTGGTAAACGATGAATGTTATGCGTTCCAAAAATGATATCAACGTTTTGATATGATTTAAGGATTTTGTTAACGACTGATTCTTCTTGTGACATACAGCCACATACACCAATAACTGTTTCTGGCTTTTCTCGTTTCAAGTGTTTTAAATTGCCTATTTCACTAAACACTTTACTTTCCGCGTTTTCACGTATTGCACATGTGTTAATTAAAATCACATCAGCATGATTAATATCTTCTGTTGCTGTATAACCTAAAGCGCCTAAAATACCGGCCATGACTTCTGTATCATGAGCATTCATTTGGCAACCATATGTTTTAATTAAGAAGGTCTTCCCTTGACCCATATTGCGATATTTTTCATCTATGTGGAAATCACGGTTATAGTTCACTTCTTCTTTACCGCGTTTACGCGCTTCTTTTAGACTTGGTGGTTGATACACATGCTCAAAATACTTACTATAATCTTTAGTCTTCTTGTCTCGTTCAGCTAAAATATCTATAGAAGTACTTTTTCTTTGCTCTTCATTCACTCTACAAAATCCTTTCTATATCATATAAACTAAGAACAAGTGTTTTAAAATATGTTTTATATTTTTGTATTTCAACCTAGTCGTTCAAAGTTCTATAACTTTATCCATAATCATTACTTCATTATATTAAATTTAGCCCCAAAGTGCAAAAGGTCTTGCCAAATAAACAAAAACGAGGCTGAGAAAATATACATGTCTCAGCCTCAACTATTAAATTGGCAGTGGCTGACTGAATTGAAAATGCGCTTATATCAAGCTTTTAAAGAACTACTACTTCATTTATGAAGATAAGTAGTCTTATACAAGAGCTTCAGCTCTTGTATTCCATTTTCTAGTCAGCTTTGCCGGGGTGGGACGACGAAATCTTGTTAAAATAATAGATTTCTGTCTCATTCCCGTAAAATCATTTATTATCTATGTTTTAAATTTCGTCATATTTTCCAGTAAGTGTCTCGATTGTAATACCTTCAGGGACATGGTAAAACTTAACCTGACTAATCGTACTTGGTATTTCTAATTCTACCATACGCTCATTTAATTTTTGAATCAAGATCAAACATTCATTCATTTCACCCTGTACTGTGGTTTCTAGTGGCCCTACTCTATAAGCCAAACCAGAATCGTCAATTATTTTTATCGCTTCATCAACATAAGGTATAACATCTTCACCATTAGCAGTTTTCGGAATAATTTGGACACTCATTAACGTATCATGCATATCTCTTCAGCCCCTTATATGTTTTACTTACCTTTTAGTTTATCAAATAATATCTTTTAGGCATAGATATAAAGAGCGAACCATTTATAATAAGGATTTATTTAAAAATCTTCATTGATTTGTGTCATCATTATCATTTTAGCAACCATACCACCATTGGCCGCTGCATCTATAATTTGACCCGCAAAATTATCTTTTGTTTCTCCTGCAATATAAAAATGCTTAATCGAAGTTTCACCAAATGCATTGACTTCAAATTTCTCATGATCATCACGCTTTAAATTCAAGTTTTCCAAGAAATCAAAATGTGTATCCCATTGCATTTGGCTAAATGCCCCTTCAACTTCAACTTTTTCGCCATTTTCCAATGTAACATGGTTCAATTGACCATTTTCGCCACTTAAGTCAGTAATAGATTCGGTATATATATCAATTTTTTTAGCTTTGAGCCAAACTTTGTCTTCAGATGTAACACTTTCACCGTTTGTAAAAACAATAAGTTCTTTTGAAAAGTTGCTTAATAATTTAACCATATGTGTCATCATCTCAACTGAATAAATGACAGCTAACTTACGGTTACGCATTTCATAGCCATCACACCATGGACAATAAAATATAGATTGTCCGTAAAAATTACTGAAACCAGGTATGTCTGGCCCTTGTTCTCTTAAACCTGTCGCAAGTAGCACTTGTCTTGCTGTAAATGATTGTTCTTGTGTAGAAACTTCAAATCCATCATCATTTTCCTTAATATCTATAACACGTTCTGCTAAAAATGACACATCTTTGTATTTGGCAATATCTTGTTTTGCTTTTTGTTTGAATTCAGCTGGTGAAATACCATCTTGCGTTAAATAACCATGTGATTCTGATGTCACTCTGTTTCTCGGTTTATCTTCATCGATAACTAATGTATGCATCATACCTCTTCCAAAATTTAATGCTGCGCTTAAACCAGCAGGACCGCCACCAATAACTATGATTTCATAATCCATTTACTTCACTCCTTTACACCCTTTAAAGACTTTCAATATCTATAATCTATCGAATAATATAAGAACTTAGCGTTAAGCCAAGTCCTTTAATTTTTTTTGTTCTAAATTATTTATTAAACTACGTTCCGCTTCATCCATGATTTGTTTAATAGAGCAACCTTTACCATGACTAAAACTATCTTCTAGTAAGCTTTGTTTACCATCTATAGTTACAATAATTTCATAAATTGAAACATCTTGCCATCCATTTTTTAATTGATAGCCGCCTTTGGCACCACTATTTGCTGAAATTATCCCAGCTTTAACAAGTCGAGTTAAAATTTTAGATAAATAAGTCGTAGAAACTTTCAATGCCGCTGCTAAGTCTTGTACTGGTATTCTTTTTGAATCACCGTTACTTTTTATCATAAATAATAAAGCATGTAATGCATAATCTGTTGCCTTAGAACATTTCATCTGTTTATCAACTTCCTATTATAGATATAATATGTCTATAATATCTTATTATGTTTTACTTTGCAAGTATTTTTCTTTTGTTAGTCAAAATAAGCTTACCCATAGTTAATTACCTTCATTTTGATAATGCTTTACAGCTATAATGATTGCTTGTGTAAAATCATCCATTAACGGAGACCAATTATCACGATTTTCCCTATCATAAAGATTATATTTTTTGTTAATAAAGAAATTTTTTCTTAGACGCGTAGTTAATTCTAGCTGAACACCTGCTTTGTGTTGGCAACAATTAACAAAATTATCATCGTGTATACCAGAAATATGAGCTGGTGCATTTTTAACAATGACATTAATTTCAGCTAAATAATGTTTAATATACTTTATTAGCGTTTGATCTTTTCCTCCAATATACACTTCTGGTTGGTCGCCTATGCAACCGTGAACAGATATCGCATGTCGATTATCATTGAGCATTTGTAAAAGTTTAGGCTCATCAAAATGTCTCGACGTCACATGTAGTTCGTGATTTTTATTATGACGTACACCTTTAAAAGTATAAAAATCATAGTTCCCGCATTCACTTATAGATTGAGCAAGTTCAGTGGTTCCACGTTCAATAGCCCCACCATGGGCTGCCGTGATAATAATTGGCTGATCTGTTCGCCGCGTATGTATTTCCCAATCTTTACCTTCACTTGTATGTAACAAAAGTTCAGTCATTGAATTAAATTGGTCTACCATCGTATCCCTCCAAGTATAAAGCCCTGTTTAGCTCCAATAATACTATAAAATCAGAATAAATCATTCCTTCATTTACTAAAAAAGCTGACACTATACGATATTGAATGTGTCTCAATCCATCATCGCATGTGATCAGCTTATATGCTATCATTTAATTATTTTTACTATATTAGTATTATCTATACTTCCAATTTACACAAATTGTTTTGTTAATTCATTGAATTGCGTTTCATCAATATGAATATCTCTTTTAGCTAATGGCGTATCTTCCATTTCTTCAATTTGAGATTCATATGAAGGTGTTTCAGTATCTTGATAAACAATACCTTTAATCAAAGAATCATACTCTAACACTTTTTGTGTTGCTTTACTTTTATCTGTAACATCAAAACCTTCTATATCATCAATGCTTGTAAGGTTTTCTTTGAACCAGTCATAAGTATTCACTTTATTATACGTGACACACGGTGAAAAGACGTTAACAAATGAAAAACCGTCATGGTTAATGGCATCTTCAAGCATTTTTGTAAGTCCTTTTATATCACTTGAGAAACCTTGTGCTACGAACGTTGCTCCAGAAGATAATGCGAGCTCTAATGGTTTAACATTTTGCTCGATATTTCCTTTTGGTGTTGATTTTGTAACGAAACCTGGCGCTGATGAAGGTGATGTTTGACCTTTAGTCAATCCATAAATCTGGTTATCCATTACAATGTATGTCATATTCATATTTCTACGTAATGCATGAACTGTATGGCCCATACCTATTGCATAACCGTCACCGTCGCCACCAGAAGCAATAACAGTCAAATCTTTGTTCGCCATTTTCACACCTTGTGCTAATGGTAATGAACGGCCATGTATGCCATGTACACCATAAGAATTCACATAGCCGGATAAACGACCAGAACAGCCGATACCAGTAATGATTGCTACTTCTTCAGGTCCCAAGCCGATATTAGCTGCTGCTTTTTGAATTGCTGCTTGGACTGAAAAATCTCCACAACCTGGGCACCAATTGGGCTTAACATTATTTCTAAAATCTTTAAACGTTGCCATTTATACCAGCTCCTTTAAATCTTTGGCAATCTCAAGTCCTTTTGTTTCAATTTCATGTGGCAAGAATGGCGTACCATCGTATTTTGTTTGGTTCACTAATTTATCACCTAATGTGACATTCATTTTCAAGATGCTTGCAAGTTGCCCTTGGTAATTGTGTTCAACTACGACAACTTTTGATGCTTTATCGATGGATTTTTGAAGTGTTTCTTTAGGGAAAGGATGTAATTGTCTAATTTGTAAATGATTTACTTTTAAGCCCTGTGCTTCTAATCTATCTTTACCTTCTTGAATTGCGCCTTTAGTTGAAATGAAACCTAAATATAAAATATCTGCTTCATCATATTGTTCATCTGCTTCTACTGGATTGTTAATCAGTAAATGCTCTGTTTTACGCATACGTTTATCCATTTGTTGTTGTCTGTTATCAGCCGCTTCACTCGTCTTACCTTCTTCATTATGCTCGACACCTGTCACATGGTGTATGCCACCTTTAACGCCTGGAATAGGTCGAGGTGAAACGCCACTCTCAGTCAATGCATAACGTTTGAAATAAGCTTTGTCATCTTCTTCTCGCTCTATATCAGATTGGATTGTTTCTCCGCGGTTAATTTCAATTTTGTTATAATCTAATTTTTCTACAGTTTGTTTCCCTAATGACAATTGTAAATCACTTAAAATAATTACTGGACATTGATACATTTCTGCTAAATTAAATGCTTCAATCGTAAGATAAAATGCATCTGCTGCATCTGTAGGTGCAACTACAATTTTAGGGATATCCCCATGTGTACCATAAATCATCTGCATTAAATCAGATTGTTCTTGTTTAGTAGGTAATCCTGTGGAAGGACCGCCACGTTGTGTATTAATCACCACAAATGGTGTTTCTGTCATACCAGATAGACCAATTGCTTCCATCATTAATGAAAGTCCAGGACCAGCACTAGCAGTAAAAGCACGCACGCCAGCATAGTTTGATCCAATAGCCATGTTTGCAGCAGCAATTTCATCTTCAGTTTGTACAACTGTGCCGCCTACTTTTGGTAGATTGTCTATCATATACTCCATAATTTCTGAAGCAGGCGTAATAGGGTATGCAGCCATAAATCTTGAACCAGCTGATAAAGCGCCTAAGCCGATTGCATCATTACCAATCATATATAGATGTGGCGCCCCGTCTGTTTCTTCTAAAACAAAATCACCTTCAACATTATCGAGTTGTTCCATCATTAAACGGTAACCTTCATTTAATGCTTCTATATTCATTTCGACAACTTTCTCGCCTTTTCTACTAAACATATTAGTAATAAGCGTTTCAAAAGCTGAAATATCTAATTTCATAACTGCACATGTCGCGCCAATAGCGACCATATTTTTCATTAAGGCAGTGCCTAATTCTTTTGCGGTTGCTGTAAATGGTAAATCTATCAGTTGTGCACGACAGCCCTCAGGTTTTTCTGGTTTTGCCTTGCTGTCTGCAATGATAATACTGTCTGTTCTCATTTCATGATGGTTAACTTCTATTGTTTCTTGATCAAAAGCAATTAATATATCTAAATCATCACTTATCGCGTGTACAGGTGATGTTGATACTCTTATTTTATTATTCGTATGTCCGCCCATTATTCTACTTGAAAAATGACGATATCCATATAAATAGTATCCTTTGCGGTTCATAGCAGTAGCAAAGATTTCCCCCGTTGATTCAATACCTTCACCCTGCTGGCCGCCCACTTTCCATGATACTTGTGATTTCATACCATCTTGCCTCCTAATGGTTATAATAATTCATAATCAATCATATCAAAATAAACCACCCTATTACTATGTAAAGAGTGGTTTATTTTAAAATTCATACTAACGGACGATAATTAAAATGGATGATCGTCGTTGATGAGTACACGTTCAATATGCGTGGTTTTACCTTCTTTATTAATATCTATAATAACACCAGATAAGACACTACGCCCTTCATCTGGCACTACATGTCTTTGTGGTAGGCTAGTAATAAAACGTGTGATAACCTCACCTCTATTGATTCCAAGTATACCATCATAGAATCCAGTCATACCTACATCTGTAATATAACCTGTACCACCTGGCAATATTCTTTCATCAGAAGTTTGAATATGTGTATGTGTACCTACAACAGCACTTACTCTATTATCTAAATACCAACCCATCGCATTTTTTTCAGAAGTTGTTTCCGCATGAAAATCTACAAATATATAATCCGTCTCTTTTTGTGCTTCAGCAATTAATTCATCTGCTTTTTTGAATGGATCATCTATATCTTGCATAAACGCACGACCTTGTAGGTTAATAATCGCTAATTTAAGATTGTTGATTTGAATGATGCGCATACCTACACCTGGTGCTTCATCTGGAAAATTCGCTGGTCGAACCATACGTTTAGCATTTTCTATAAAATCATAAATTTGACGTTGTCCGTACGTATGGTTGCCCATAGTCATGAAATCTACGCCTTCTCTTAACAATTCTTTATATATCTTTTCAGTTAATCCTTTACCATGTGCGGCATTTTCCGCATTTACAATTGTAACTGTAGGACGATGCGTTTGTTTAAGCTTAGGCAAGTACGTGTTAATCGCTTCTCTACCTACTTTACCTACGATATCTCCAATAAATAATATTCTCATTTACTTGTTCATCCTCTCTTAATGTTAGTTTAATGTAAATGATTTACGTTGAAAAGGCTCTTTAGTAAATATTTCTTTAATTTTTAAGTTTTATATTTTGTAATGGGGGTATAATTCATTATAGTAATTATTTTAATCCATAATATAGGAGTTGGAAGTAATACATGTCAATTAATATCGATCCACAACATTTTGCTGATCTCGTTGTTACAGCAAACCCATCAAAAAGTGAAGATGCAGAAGATATAGCAAAAGATAGTCTAGAGCTATATATTAATGCCTACCGTTTAGCAGAAAGATATGCAAATATCGCTACAAACTGCTATGACACAGCTGAAATTATCAAAGAAGTTAAAGTTGCAGATTTAGAATTAAACTAATTAATAAAAATATAAATTGCTTAGTATAGTGAAGTTTTATTTCAGTATACTGGTAAAGAGTCTTTTAACATTATAGTTAAAGGCTCTTTTTTTATCTTTTGAAATTTTGAATTTCTTTTACTATATTAATAAAGTGTATTATCGTCTTGTTTAAGATACGCTATAAATACAAGTAAATGATACGCATCATTTAAAAAGCCAAACAAAATATGATTGACTTCAAGTTATAACGTTGCATAGACAAGATGCTTGAAGCATCATTATAAGTCACGAACCTACAGTCCAACATCATACCACTACCTCTGTAGACGAGAAACTAGAGAGCTATGACTACGCTATTTTTTTATCATCGACCGAATTTAACATTCAATCAAAAAACTGCCAACAAGTCTTATGACTTTGTTGGCAGTCTGTAGTTTGTCATTGAATGACTAACATTTATTTTGCATATTCAATTGCTCTAGTCTCACGAACAACTGTCACTTTTATATGACCAGGATATTGAAGTTCGTCTTCAATTTGGCTTTTTATATCTCTTGCTAAGCGATGTGATTTTAAGTCGTCGATAGTATCTGGTGATACAATAACTCGGATTTCTCTACCTGCTTGAATTGCAAACGCTTTTTCGACACCATCGTAATTTTCAGATAGTGTTTCTAATCTTTCCAATCTTCTAATATAATTTTCTAATGTCTCTTTACGAGCACCTGGTCTCGCAGCTGATAACGCATCTGCTGCTGCTACCAATATAGAAATAATAGAAGTTGGTTCTACGTCACCATGGTGGGAATGAATTGCATTAATAACTGTTTCATTTTCAGCATATTTTTTTGCTAATTCTACACCTATTTCAACATGGCTACCTTCAACTTCATGGTCGATGGCTTTACCAACATCATGAAGTAGACCAGCACGTTTAGCTAATGTAACATCTTCACCTAATTCAGCTGCTAACATACCACTTAAGTGTGCAACTTCGATAGAATGTTTCAATACATTTTGTCCATAGCTTGTACGATATTGTAAACGACCTAAGATTTTAACTAAATCTGGATGCATATTATGCACATTTATTTCAAATGTAGCTTGTTCCCCTGCATCTCGAATAATATCGTCTACTTCTTTACGAGCTTTGTCTACCATATCTTCTATTCGTCCAGGATGGATACGTCCATCTGAAACAAGATTTACTAATGCAGTTCTTGCAATTTCACGTCTAATTGGGTCAAAACCAGAGAGGATAACCGCTTCTGGCGTATCATCTATAATTAAATCAATACCCGTTAATGTTTCTAACGTACGGATATTTCTTCCTTCTCTACCAATGATTCGACCTTTCATTTCGTCGTTTGGTAAATTAACAACTGATACTGTAGATTCAGAAGTATGTTCTGCTGCTAATCTTTGAACAGTAGTTGCTAACAATTCTTTTGCATTTTTATCGACTGCTTCTTTTGCTTCTTTCTCTTTTTCCTTAACAAGTATTGCAATATCTTGTGACAATTCATCTTCAACTCTTTGAAGTTGCTCTTGTGCAGCTTCTTCTTGAGAGAGACCAGAGATGCGTTCTAATTCTTGTTCATGCTTATTTATTAATGTTTGAACACTACTCTCTTTTGCATCTACTTGTTGTTGTCGTTCTTCAAGTTTAGACTCTTTTTGCTCTAAAATCTCATCTTTTTTATCTAACAGATCAGATTTCCGCTCTAAGTTTTCTTCTTTTTGTAGAAGTCGAGCTTCTTGCTTTTGAAGATCACCGCGTCTTTCACGAAGTTCGTTTTCACTTTGTTCTTTTAAGATTTGATTTTCTTCTTTAGCTTCTAGGAGCTTTTCCTTCTTAGTATTCTCTGCTTCTTTATTACCTTGTTCAATAATATCTTCTGCAGTTTGTCTTGCTTGTAATTGCTTTTGGTGCAATAGATTACGGGCTACAATATACCCTACAACAACTCCGAGAATAATACCTAGCAAAATGAGTAGGAGGCCTAATAAACTCACACAAACACCCCCTTTTTATCTAGGATTTTGCTCTGTATATCAATTTCAATATGATTATATGAAGTTATATAAGAATCATACAATGTAATTGTACGGTTTTAAACTAAGAAGTGTCAAGGTTTCCTACACATTAATTCAATATTTGAGACCCCTCTTTTACACTATTTCCACTATAACTATTGTTGTCACTTACGTTATAAAGATTATATAGCAAAATATTCATCATTTTATATTTTTAAGTTCTTATATTTATATAAAAAAATAAACGCATATTTATATATATACGCTTATTTTATAGTAAATCTTCAATTAATTTTAGATAACACTATTCATCTTCAAGAAGCGTAGTTTGTTTTTCATCTTCGTCTTCTTTAACATCACCATCAACAATGCCTAGTGCTTCACGCAATCTACGATTAATATCTTCTTTGATTTCAGGGTTTTCTTTCAGATATAATTTAACATTTTCTTTACCTTGCCCCATACGATCTCCATTGTATGAATACCAAGCACCTGATTTATCTACAATTTCATTTTCAACACCTAAGTCAATAAGTTCTCCTTCTTTAGAGATACCTTTACCATACATCATATCCACTTCTGCAACTCTAAATGGCGGTGCTACTTTATTTTTAACCACTTTAATTTTCGTTCTATTACCAACAATATCTTGGCCTTGTTTTAATTGTTCAGCACGACGTACTTCTAAACGTACAGAACTATAGAATTTTAATGCACGTCCACCTGGTGTTACTTCAGGGTTACCGAACATCACGCCTACTTTTTCGCGAATTTGGTTAATAAATACTGCTGTTGTTTTTGATTTGGAAATAGCGGCTGAAAGTTTACGCAATGCTTGTGACATTAAACGTGCTTGTAAACCAACATGTGTATCACCCATTTCACCTTCAATTTCAGCTTTTGGCGTTAATGCAGCAACGGAGTCAATAACTACGATGTCAACAGCACCACTTCTTACGAATGCTTCAGTAATTTCCAATCCTTGTTCCCCATGGTCAGGTTGAGATAAATATAAATTTTGAATATCTACACCTAAAGCTTCTGCATAGACAGGATCTAACGCATGTTCAGCATCAATAAACGCCGCAACGCCACCATTTTTTTGTACTTCTGCAATAGCATGTAATGCTACTGTAGTTTTACCAGAACTTTCTGGTCCATATATTTCTATAATTCTTCCTTTTGGGTAGCCACCTACACCTAACGCATTATCCAAAGTAACTGAACCACTTGAAACGCTAGAAACTCTTTGGGCTTTATTGTCACCTAATTTCATAACTGCGCCTTTACCAAATGATTTTTCCATATTTTTAATTACTGTATCTAAAGCTTTTTGACGATCGTTATCCAATGCTGGACCTCCTAATTGAGATTAATCTCTGTAAAATATCTTAACCCTACTATACCTTGATTTAAATAATTCTGCAAGCATTTTGCGAATATTTGTTCGCTTATATAGACGATGCCAACAACAAAAACAGAACACACGTGCTATGTTTTTGATTTTTCGTAGCCTGTAAATGCTTATTTAAACCAATTTAGTAATCGTATTAATACATAATTTTGAGTTCTGCTTTTTATTAAATTTCTTCTTTGGGTCATTTTAAAGGACTGAATTTCAAGTCGCTCATTTTCTAAAATGCCTAAATAAATTGTATCATTTTGATACATTATTGAAATGCCTACTTCTGTTTGGTACAAATCTTTAACGATATTTGCAGAGACAGAAAGTTGAGTTTCAATTGTATCATGTTCATCTATAAATTGCGTATGATGTGGTAACATACCTTGAAGCAATTGTGAGGTATTAAAATTATTCAGCCTAGAATATAATTCTCCATCTGTAACAGCGTCATATATTGCAAATGATTGATCAATTTCATCCATTAGGGATTGTTCCAGTAGTATATCATCAGACCCATAATAATATTCGCCGATACGTGATAAAATCTCTGACTTAATCGGAGCGATAAGTTGCTCACATTCGCGTTGCGTATCCCCATTTGCTGTTAATCTAATATTAACTTCATGCGTTCCAGCCAATGGTGCAATCGTAGGATTTGTTTGTCCATCTATTAAATCCATTAATACTGTTTCTACTTTAGATTCGCCGATGCCCGCAAAACGCAATAATTCTGAGAATATAGTACTTTCACCATTTAAGAAGAATGGCAAAAGTTCGTTTTTAGCCATAGGTTGCATTTCTCTTGGTGGACCTGGCAACAATACAATACGCTTTTCATCTTGATCTACTAACATACCTGGCGCCATGCCGACTTTATTTTCTAATACATGTGAACCTTCTATAACTAACGCTTGTTGGCGGTTATTTGGAGTCATTTCAATATTCTGTTCTTCGAAGAATTGTTCAATGTATTTCAAAGCATGTTCGTCAATAACTAATTCTCGGTCTAATACCTTAGCAACCGTATGTTTAGTTAGGTCATCTTTTGTTGGCCCTAAGCCACCAGTAAGTATAATAGTGTCATAATGGTTAAGTGATGCTTTAATCACTCTTTCTAATCGCTCTGGATTATCACCTATTACAGTATGTTCTACCACACTGTGTCCTACATCATTCAACAATTTTGATAAATATTGACCATTGGTATTAACTATTTGCCCTAATAATAATTCTGATCCTACTGCAATGATAGATATCTTCACAACTTCTCCTCCTCAACACTTAGTTACATGATTCACTTTATTTTATACTTTTTATGCACTTAAAAGCGAGCGCAAAATTATTTTTCGGTAAACTTAATTATAAATCTAAATTCTTCAAAAAACTAAGGATTAGATTTTTATAACTTTTAAAAAGATTCGTACATCTTAATAAATCGATTTTTGTATTATTTTGTCAAATAAAATAAAAACAGCCCAAATTTCATCATTTTGGACTGTTTTGCTATATAATAGCGCTTAATTTTTTTTAGCAAAGGTAGACATTAACACAGTTAACGTCGAGTTATTTCGCTTTAAATACATCTCTACCTTTATAGAAGTACTCAATTCCAGATAATACTGTGAAGAATACACCGATGTATAACAGAACTTGTCCTAGTTCAAAACCAATCCAAGTCGCTAAAGGATCACCTAGGAGAATCCAAACAATTGCGACCATCGTCACAGCAGTTTTAATTTTACCTAATTGCCCTGCAGCACTTACAAAACCTTGCTCAATTTGTAATAAGCGTAATCCTGTTACAGCGAATTCACGTGCAATGATAATAATCGCAACGATTGAATTTGTTAAATCAATTTGCACAAGTGCGATTAAAGCACTTGAAACGAGCAATTTATCAGCTAATGGGTCCAAGAATTTCCCCATATTTGTTACAAGTTCCCATTTTCTTGCTAAATAGCCATCAACAAAATCACTTAACGACGCGATAATAAAAATAATACCACTAATTAATAATTCTATTCTAATTTCATTGCCACCGATAAATGAAATGTCACCAAATCCAAAATCTACCAATGCAAATAGAAGAAATATTGGAATTAGTATAACTCTAAAAACAGTTATCCAATTCGGTATATTCATAAGAAGTCCTCTTTTCTTTTTTATAACTTAATCGTTGCCTTATACATTAACCGATTATAATAGTAAAACAGCTGAGACCCATAATAATGCTGTAATGATAATAACAACACTTACTATAACAGCTACTTGCAACGGTTCTTTATTCTTACTGCGATATGTTGGCTTATTTTCTTTAGAAAAAGCTTCAATCGTCTCTTGCATGCTTTCATCATTATTAGGAATTTCGTCTCTATGCGCTTTGATTAACTGCACAGAATCAATATTAACGGCTTTTGCATATTTTTTAATAAAACCTTCTGCATAATCAACCTTATTCAAAGATTCAAAATCATTATTTTCTATCAAAGTCAATGTTTGACGTTTTATCTGTGTGCGCGTTTCTAATTCATTTAAAGTCATACCTAAACGTTCTCGGCGTCCCTTTAAAGTTTGACCAACTGTGTTCACGACGTCAGTCCTCCTTGATAACTAGTCATTTTTTTATTCAAAGAAACCAAATCCGCCACCAAATTCATCATTACCAAAGTCTAGGTTGTTTTTACTTTTAACAGTTTGTTTCTTCATTTCTTCATAATGAATTTCTTGGTTTTTATTTTCTCTTAATTCAATAATATAATCAAAGTCGCTCATTTCATAATCACTTGTTTCGACAAATAAGTCAGGGTGCTCTACCACCTTGATAGACGGTAAACTCATAACTTCTTTTACTAATTCTTGGTGTTTTACATTAGATTCTCTTGCTGTGACTGCACCATCAATTATATAAACATGATTAGAATCGTATTCACCTTTAATTAATGAACTACGCACAGTTTGTTTGATTAATGTAGAACTGATGAACAACCAACGTTTATGCGCACAGACACTACCAGCAACAATAGATTCTGTCTTTCCAACTCTAGGCATACCTCTAATTCCTATTAATTTATGACCTTCTTCTTTAAATAACTCTGCCATAAAATCAACGAGCAAACCTAAATCTTCTCTTTCAAAACGAAATGTTTTTTTATCATCAGCATCTTGTTCTATGTACCTGCCATGTCTTACTGCCAATCGATCACGAAGTTCAGGCTTACGTAATTTAGTAATAGAGATATCATCAATTTCCGTGACAATATTTTCAAATCTACTCACTTTTTCTAAGTTATCAGACTTAATGAGTAAACCTCTGCGACCTTCATCAACACCATTGATTGTTACAATATTGATACCCATCATACCTAACAGACTAGATACATCACCTAATAAACCTGACCTGTTCAACGTTATCTCATATTCTAAATACCATTCTTTTTTAGTAGCTACTGTCATGAAATAAACACCCCTTAGTTTAAAAACAACGGTTATTTTATAATAGACTGGTGCTCAAGAAACATCTATTAATATCACTTTTTTTAATCATGTGATTTATTGTACTGTTATTATATCATTGAATGTTTCATAGTTGGCTTATTTTTTTACACAATATTAAAATTTATAAATACCATGCCCCATTTACTTTCTGTATCGTTCCAGTAATACTCTTTGCTAATGGATGGCATAAATAACTACACGTATGTGCAACTTCTTCAGGCGCAATCAATCTTTGTTGTGGCAGCTCTCTTGTTAATTCACTAAGTTCAGCTGCTGTCCAAACTTGAGTCATGTTGCCACTTACAAATCCAGGTGCGATAGCATTGACTGTGACATTTGTCATAGCTAACTCTTGGCTAAGTGCTTTAACAAAACTAATTTGTGCACCTTTCATAGCTGAATAAACAGTCTCCATGCTTGCGCCAGTTTCACCCCAAATAGATGAGATAACGATGATTCTACCATTGGTACTTTGTCTTAATTGATCAACAAAATATCTACTGGTTCTTATAAATTGACGCACATGTATTTGATAACTCAAATCGATCATTTCATCTGTCATATCCTGTAAATGTCCATATAAAGCTGAACCGCTAGTATAAATTAAACAATCCAAATTCTTTATAAAACCAAAAGTTTTTTCTAAGTCATTACATTGAGTTAAATCACATTGTACAAATTGTACTGACTTTTGTTCATAGCGTGTTTTTAGAATTTCTATATTTGTTTTATTATAGTGTACGATGACTTCATATCCATCCGTTAATAGACGATCGACAATTGCAGAACCAATTGTGCCAGATCCACCCATAACCAACGCTTTCATTTTATTTCATCTCCAAACGACTATCTACAACTTGAGTTAAATTTAAACATGCTTTTGCTGTTTCATTTACGCTGTCTAAAGTGATACTCTCAACAATGTCTAATAAGTCGAATAAGCTTACACCTTCAAAATAAAGTTTTGTGTATTGATTAGCAATGTACTCTGGTGAATTTAAACCTGAGATAAATTCTCCAATAAATTGTTTTTTCAATAAACTAAAGGCTTCTTCATCACTTAGTTTACCTTGTGTATTTTCTAACTCAGCTAATAATAATGCTTTCAATTTATCCGGGTATTGAGTTGCACTCGTGATAACTGAAAAACTATAAGTTGGTTCTAAAACAAATTGGTAACCAAATGTTTCATCTATTAAATCTTGATTAAGCAACTTTTGATAGAAATCTGTCTCTTCTCCAAATACCATCTCATAAAATAGTGTCATTTCTAAATCACGTTTAACATACGCTTTGTTAGGTTCATTTTTTAAAATTTCATTTTTAAAACCAAGCATTAATCTTGGTGATTGAAGTTTCATTGATTCTGTTACATTGAACTCATTAACTTCGCTTTTTTCATCTAATGCATCTCTGACAATTTGTGATTGATTCACTTTGTCCCTTTTATTTTCGTGCTCAGCAATGACCTCATAAATGTGATCTGCATCTACATCACCGACAACAAATAATACCATGTTTGATGGATGATAGAATGTTTCATAGCATAGATATAAATCGTCTTTAGTTATTTCATAAATGCTTTCAACACTACCTGCAATATCCACACGGATTGGATGTGTTTCATACATCGCCTTCAATGTATTGAACATTAGTTTATAGCCGGGTTGTTCTTGATACATTTTAATTTCTTCTTCAATGATTCCTTTTTCTTTATCAACAGTTTCTTTAGTAAAATAAGGCGTTTCTACCATCGTTAATAAACGTTTGATATTGCGGTCTACATTATCAGTAGCACTGAATAGATAGCTTGTACGATCAAAGCTGGTAAATGCGTTAACTTGAGCATTGTCTTCCGCGAAAGCAGTAAACAAGTCTTCTTCTTCATTTTCAAATAATTTATGTTCTAAAAAGTGTGCTACACCATCTGGAACTGTAACATATGTATCGGTACCATGTGGTTTAAATTTATTATCTAATGAACCAAATTGTGTTGTGTATGTTACGAAGGTTTTTTGAAATCCTTTTTTCGGGATAATAAATAACTTGAGACCATTATTTAACTCCGCTTCATAAACTTTTTCGTCTATTTGTTTATAATATTTTTCATTCATCAGTCATTACCTCCTTTCGTCAAAATGTAGATTGTATCTAATATTGTTTCTTGTGCTAATTGCTGAATCTCTGTTCTAGACACATTTTGTATACCTTCAATAAAACTTGTTTCTGACATATCTTCATCAAGTAATATATTATTATTTAAAATTTCTATAATACTTTTCGGTCTATCATGAGATTCTTGACGTTGGGAAATAATAACTTTTTTAGCTAGTTCTAATTTATCGTCATCAAACTGACCTTGTTGAAATTTTTCAAATTCAGCTATAATTGTATTTTTAGCTATTTCATATTTGTCAGCTGAAACACCACTAAGTACAAACATAAAACCGTTTTTAGCATCCATTTGAGAATGTATTGAATAAGCTAAGCTTTGCTTCTCACGTACTTCATTAAATAATACGGACGATGGATCGCCGCCGAACATGACATTTAATACGACCATAGCAAAGTATTGTGGATCTCCATATCTTGCTGGAAATTTATATCCCATATTTAATTTGGCTTGGTCCACTACATCTGTTTCAATAATTTCTTGTGGTAAATCATGAGTGAGTGGTGTTGGCACCGCTTGTGATAATTCAAATTGAAAAGGTTTAAGATCAAAATATGTTTGAATTTGTGATTTTACTGCTTGCTCATCTACATTACCTACTACATAAACCGCGCAGTAGTCATCTTGTAGCATAGATTGATATGTATGATATAAATTTTTGGGTGTTATGCCTGATATGTATTCTACTTGACCTGACGCTATATGGCGATAAGGTTGGTCTCCAAACATGTTTTTCAATAAATTTAAAAATGCAATTTGTGATTTATTATCAACTATAGCGTCTAATTTTTTTGTTAATAAAGATTTTTCTTGTGCAACAAAAGTTTCATCAAATTCGCCATCTGTAATTAACGGATTCCATATCATTTCTTTTAGTAGATCTAAACCTTTTTCAAATAATGGCGTTTGATCTTTTAAATAACGTTCATTTACGATTTCTAAAGATATTGTAATTACATGCTTGTCTTTGAATTTTGAAATAAAACTATTGACGTAAGCACCATATAATTGTGATAAGTGTTGGTTAAATGCTTTATCCGTCGGCCATTGTTTTGTCGCACGAACGAGTACTTTGCTCAATAATGAACGTGCTGTCATTGTTTCACTGTCTAATGGCGCCATAAATTTCAGTGTGATTGTGGTTGTTTTAAACTTTGCTGTTGGCATTACTTTTATATGCAAGTCATTTTGCTGTTTATCTATCTTCAAATTGTCATGCCTCGCTTTCATAATTTTGTTTTTATATTCTATTTCTAACCGTTTTAAATTTTACTAAACTACTTTTGAAATAATTAAAAGAATAAAGTATTGGTTGATCATTGTTATCATAATGTATTAATTTCAAAAGCATAAGCCCTTCATGCGGTGATGCATCTAGTACATCCGAGATATGAGGTTCGTAACTAATTGCCTCAATTTCTGTATTTGCATAGGCAACTTTTTTATTAGCATAAGCTTCAATCGCATTTAATAAAGATTCATCACTATTCTGATACTGGGCACACGTTAAATCATCAGCAGGTACTTTATCTAAGCAATATACTACTGGTTGTCGATCTGCTAGTCTGACACGCTCTATAATGGTTACAGAAGCTTTATCAGGAATATTTAATCTTAACGCATCTAATGAAGTAGCTGGTTTTTCATCTAAACTTATAAATTCTGTCCTAGCGTTAAAGCCTTGTTGTTCTATCATTTGACTAATACTTACTAGTTCACCTAAAGGATAGAAGAATGGGTGCAGTGATTTAACACTCGCACCTTCCCCTAAATTATTAGATAATACTTGCTCTGTAATCAATTCATCCACAGCATCATAAACGTCATCTGTTTTAACGTTTAGTGTTCTAGCCACTGCTAAATTACTTGGCAATGGCTCTCCGGGACTCAATTTACCTTCTTTAATTTGTTGGATCATCCACTCTTTAACTTTATACACAGAAGTAAGTTCCATATTTACACCTCATCACTATCTAAATCCACAAGTATCTGTCTAGGTTTGCTACCTTTTTGTGGTCCAATAACTTGATTCCGTTCTAAATCATCCATCAATCTTGAAGCTCGATTATAACCAATTCTAAACTGTCTTTGTAGCAAGGAAGTACTGGCTTTTTGTTGTTCAATTATAAATATATATGCTTCATCATAAAGTGAATCTTCACTTTTCATTTCTGATTTTTCAACTGGTGCATCTGGTTCCATTTCTTTAACATAATTCGCTTTTTGTTGTTCAACAACATAATTAACAATATCTTGTACCTCTTGATCGCTTAAAAATGCACCTTGTACACGTGTTCTTGTAGAACCACCATTTGCAACGTATAACATATCACCTTTACCTAGTAGCTTATCTGCACCGCCGCTATCTATAATCGTTCTAGAGTCAATTTGTGAACTCACAGCAAAAGCGATTCTTGACGGAATGTTATTTTTGATTATACCAGTTATAACATCTACAGATGGGCGTTGTGTTGCAATAATTAAGTGAATACCTGCTGCACGTGCCATTTGAGTAATACGTTGAATTGCATTTTCCACATCTTTACCTGCAACCATCATTAAGTCTGCTAATTCATCAACAATTACCACAATATACGGCAACTCAGATTTTTTCTCTTCTAGTTCCTTATTTTGTCGTCTAATTGCTTCGTTATAACCCTCAATATTTCTAGTTGAAGAATGTTGAAATAAATCGTAACGTCTTTCCATTTCAGCAACTACTTTTTCTAGTGCTTGTGACGCTTTATGTGGATTTGTCACAACAGGTATAAGCAAATGAGGTATACCGTTATATACATTCAACTCTACCATTTTTGGATCAATTAACATAAGTTTTACTTCGTGTGGCTTAGCATTAAGCAAAATACTTGTAATGATACCGTTGATACAAACTGACTTACCACTACCAGTAGAACCTGCTACGAGTAAATGTGGCATTTTATTTAATTCAACCGTAATCGGGTCACCTGAAATATCTCTACCTAATCCCACTTCTAATTTGTTTTTAGCGGGAAACTTCTCATCTAATACTTCTTTTAATGAAACGAGTGAAACTTTGTCATTCGGTACTTCTATACCGACAGCCGAACGTCCAGGTATCGGTGCTTCGATACGGATATCTTTCGCAGCTAGTGCTAAAGCAATATCATTATGTAAATTAACGATTTTACTCACTTTCACACCCTGCGCGGGTTGTATTTCATATTGCGTAACTGCTGGGCCAATTTTTATTTGGGTTACTCTAGCATTAACACCAAAGTTTTTGAGCGTTGTTTCAAGTAACTGTCCCTTTTTTTGTACTTCTGCCTTAGATGTAGCTTTTTGCTTAGCAGGTTGATTGAGCAAGGATAACGGTGGTATCGTATATGCTTCGTTTTCAACCTCACCAGCCTCAGATATAGAATTTGCGCCTTCTTCATCTGACAGTTGTTCTGCTTCATCTATCAACTGATCTAATGAAGCTTGTTCCTCTTTAGAACTTTGTTGTGATGGCGTTTGCCCATCGGCACCTTTTTGGTCTATCATCTGTTGACTACGTTTATGTTTTTTATTTTGCGTAGGTTGAGTGCTGTCATCATCATTATCACCATGACCATATATAGGTATGGATTGTTGTTCAGTAGTTGAACTTGAAACTTCAGGCAAATCACTTACATCTTTAACTTTATTATGTGATTCATCCTGAGTAGCTGCTTGTTGTGCTTGCAATTTAGCTTTTTTCTCTGCTTTCACACGCGTTTTAGCATCTTTTTTAATTTTATTTTGTTTTCTTTTTTCTCTTAAGTTTACTGAAGCATCTTGACTTTTAATTTTCATCTTTTCAAATACAATTTTCGACACATCACGGTGACTTTGTTTTAAAAGTAAAATTGCACTTGAAGCAATCAATAAAATTGTCACAATAATAATACCAACAATAGAAATTAAAGGAGTGAATAAAGTTAATAAATAATATCCTATTAATCCTCCACCAAAATTAGGGAAGTTTGTCTGTTCATAAGCCTTATAGACAAATGACAATACCGGTTCTCTCTGAGCTTGTGCATTATTAGTAAAGTAAAAAATAATTTGTGTCACTAACAATAGTGCGAATTGTAATATAAAAGCACCAACTGTGCGTCTTGTCTTTGGCAAGGCTTTATAATAAGTGATAAATATTGTGCCTATAAACAGTAATATATATGTTAAGAAACGGCTATTACCGAATAAATAGTTCAAGAAACTATCTATCATTGTTCCAATAATTCCAAGTTGAAACGCGCCTAGTACAATTAATACAAAGCCGATAATAGCAAAAACGTATCTCATAGGGCTGTCGCTTTGTTTTTTCTTTTTATTTGTTGCTTTCTTTCTTGTATTTGTTGGTTTTCTCTTAGTTGTAGTTCTCTTTTTTGTTTGTGCCACGCTCCACACCTACTTTTCTAACTCTGATTTCAATTTTATTTTAGTTATATACCCTTTTATTGTGATGTAAGTCACTGTTATTTATCGTAAAAAATATGTATTTAGGTTTTTTATATCAGTACTATTGTATAAATAAAGTATATTTGTATTCTATAATAACATAAAAGAGGTAAGACAATGTTCGCTTTGAGTGGATTTAAAGGTTGCTTGCATGTCATATTTAAGATATAACAATAGAACTGCAATCTACTTTTAAATATGTTTACCTAAGCGTTTGTCTTAACCTCTTTGTTTAGTATGGAAACTATTAAATTTCAGAAATAACTGGAATAATCATTGGACGACGTTTCGTATTTTCAAATAATAATTTACTAATTTGATCACGCATACTTTGTTTGATTTCAGACCATTCAATTCGTTTCTCTTGTAGTCCTAGTTCAACGATTTCACGCACTTTTTCTTCAGCTTCATTTAGTAAAGCTTCACTTTCTCTGACATAAACGAAACCTCTAGATTGAATTTCTGGTCCAGCTGCAATTCGTCTATTTTTCGGATCAAGTGTTACGACCGCAATAAAGATACCATCTTCTGCTAATAAATGACGATCTCTTAGAACGATATTTCCTACGTCTCCAACACCAATACCATCGATAAGTACGTTACCAAAATTCACTTTTTCATTTAAAATCATTTCGTCACCATCATAGTTAACAACATCACCCTTTTCTACAAGGAAGATTTTCTCAGGTTGTACGCCCGATTCATTTGCTAATTTTGCATGAGCAATTTGCATTTTAAATTCACCATTTACTGGTATAAAGTATTCTGGTTTCATAATGTTGATCATCATCTTCAATTCTTCCATGCAACCATGACTTGAAGTGTGTATTTTTTTGCTACTAGGTAAGATTTCTGCACCAGCACGCGCTAATTCATTAAGCGTGTTACCAACGATGACTTCCATACTTGCAGAAGCAGTAATTGCTAGAAATACAGAATCCCCTTGTTCAATATTCATTATTTTATGTTTCTTTTGAGCCATTTGACTTAATGCTTCTACTGGTTCGCCTTGCATACCAGTTGCAATAATAATAACTTCATTTTTAGGATGATTTTCAACTTCATTAATTGGAATTAATAAGTCCTTAGAAATATCAAAATAACCCATCTTTCTAGCAATATTGAATGAACTTTCTAATGAACGACCTAGGAAAGAAACTTTTCTATTCAATCTCTGAGCCAAATTCAATACTTGTTGAATACGTATAAAATTCGATGCGTAACAAGAAACAATTAATCTGCCTTTTACTTTGGTAAACGCATCATACATATGTGATTCAATTACATTTTCTGGTGTATTATAACCTGGCTTTTCCGCCTCAGTGGAATCACTGATGAGCGCAAATACACCTGCTTCACCTATTTCAGTCATTTTTTTCAAGTCTGGTGCGTAATGACCTTGAAGACTTTGGTCAAATTTAAATTCACCAGTATACACGATAGCACCATACGATGTATGAATACATACGCCTAAACTATCTGGGATACTATGCGTTGTATTGAAAAATGTAATGTTTACCCCTTTAAAACGCATAACTGATTCATTATTTACAGTATAGTATCTTACTTTTTTATTAACATTACGTGCTTTCATATTTTCTTTAACTAACGCAATTGTCAATTTAGAACCGTATACAGGTGCATCTACTTGTTCTAATACATATGTGACAGCCCCGATAGCGTGTTCGTGACCATGCGTTAAAAATATACCTTTTAATTTATCTTTATTTTCAATGACATATTGAATATCAGGAATAACAATGTCCACACCTAGCATTTCATCTTCTGGGAACATCAGTCCTGCATCTAACATGAACATTTCATCGTCTACTTCAACGACATACATATTTTTCGCAATTTCTCCAACTCCGCCAAGTGGAATTATACGAATATTTTTATTTTTTTTCTTAATTAAACTCAAAATGTTACCTCCTATTTAAATTCCCGTCCATATATAAACTCATAGTATATTATAAGTTAAAATAGGCTTTATGTACACTATTAAAGTAATTACTATAAATAGTTCGGGATTGATATCAATAATTCAACAATTACTTATAAATCGTCGCTAAATCCTATGTTTTGTTTTATATTTTCATATTCACGTTTTTACTACAACAGAAACTATGAATTCAATAAAAATTAAACTTTAGTCTTATACACTTATGTATTCAATGATTCTGCTAGTATTTGCACTTGAATTAAATAAAAAAAGAAACCAGTATACTCTGATATGAAAACTGTTTAAAAATAGAACAGGAAACATTCTATCGTAACGCGATTCATATCATTTACTAGTTTCTAATAAAATTCAATTTTATTTAATATTAATTTGATAAAAGCACTTTATGAGACGCATTGACGCGACCTTGTTTATCAATTTCTGTTACTTTTATTTTAAATGTATCTCCAATTTTCAATACATCTTCAACTTTATCAATACGTTCATTTGCAATTTGTGAAATATGAACTAATGCATCTTTACCAGGGAACAATTCAACAAATGCACCATATTTTTCAATACGTTTCACTTTGCCTTCATATACTTGGCCAACTTCAGCTTCACGCGTAATGTCTTCTATGATACTACGTGCTTCAGCAATTGCATCTTTATCAACTGCACCTATAAAGATTGTACCATCTTGTTCAATATCAAGTTTTACGCCTGTTTGATCAATAATTTCATTAATTTTCTTACCACCAGGTCCAATAACATCTCTGATTTTTTCAGGTTTGATTGTCATCGTAACGACTTTAGGTGCAAATGCACTTAACTCACCGCGTGTTGTATCAATTGTTTGTAGCATATGGTCTAAAATAGCTAAACGACCTTCTCGAGCTTGATCTAAAGCTTCTCTAATAATTTCTCTTGTTAGACCATCAATTTTTATATCCATTTGTATTGCAGTGATACCTTCAGGCGTACCTGCTACTTTAAAGTCCATATCACCTAAAGCATCTTCCATACCTTGAATATCCGTTAAAATAGTGTAACTATCATCACGTGTTACTAATCCCATAGCAATACCAGCTACTGGCGCTTTAATAGGAACACCTGCATCCATTAATGCTAACGTAGAACCACAAATTGACGCTTGTGAAGATGAACCATTGGATTCTAATACTTCACTCACAATTCTTACAGTATAAGGGAAATCTTTAGTATCTGGAATAACATGACTCAATGCACGTTCACCTAAAGCACCGTGACCAATTTCACGACGTCCTGGAGAACGAACTGGACCTGTTTCACCAACTGAATAGTTAGGGAAATTATAATGATGCATGAAACGTTTTTGTTGTTCCTCGCCAAGACCATCAAGAATTTGATACTCGCTCATTGAACCTAATGTTAAAACAGATAGTGCTTGTGTTTGACCTCGAGTAAATAAGCCAGAACCATGTACTCGTGGTAATACGCCAACTTCTGATTCTAGTGGACGAATTTCATCTGATTTACGACCATCAGGTCTAATTTTTTCTTCGGCGATTAATCTTCTTACTTCTTCTTTTACTAAACTATTTAAAATGCCATGAACATCTTTAATTAGAGCAGCATTATTAGCATCTTCTTCATCAATAAATTCTGCAACCACTTTTTCTTTTAATGTATCAAGATTGATATCACGTTGTTGTTTATCAAACGTTAATACAGCTTCTTTCAAACCATTGGCTTCAGTAAGCTGTTTCACTTTTTCTGCAAGTGTTTCGTCTTGTTCAACAGGTGTGAATGGTTTTTTCACTGGTTGGATGTGATCAACGATTTCTTGTTGAAAATTAACTAAACGTTGTATTTCATTATGACCAAAGAAGATTCCCTCAAGCATTTCACTTTCAGTAATTTCACTTGCGCCTGCTTCAACCATGTTTACTGCATCTTTATGTCCAGCAACTTCTAAATCAAGACGCGATACTTCTTTCTGTGCAACAGTTGGGTTAATAACATATTCACCATCAACATAGCCTACGTTCACACCAGCAATAGGTCCTTGGAATGGAATATCCGAGACACTAAGTGCCATAGATGAACCAATCATTGCTGCCATTTCTGGAGAGCAGTCAGGGTCAGCACTTAATACTGTATTCATGATTTGTACATCATGTTTATATCCTTTAGGGAAAAGTGGACGGATTGGTCTATCAATTAAGCGCGCAGTTAATGTTGCTTCGTCGCTTGGACGCCCCTCACGTTTTTTAAATCCACCAGGAATTTTTCCTGCTGCATACATTTTTTCTTCATAATTTACCATTAATGGGAAAAAGTCAACATCGCGTGGTTCTTTTGAAGCTACTGCAGTAGATAATACTACTGTATCGCCATAACGAACTAACACGGCACCGTTAGCTTGTTTAGCAAGTTGCCCTGTTTCAATCGTTAATGATCTATTTGCCCATTCAGTTTTAAAAACTTTTTTCTCTTGAGACATTACGAATCTCCTCTCATATATCTATTAGTTATATCATATCATTTCTTAGAAAAATTTTATATTAGTATATTACTTTTTAAATAATATGCTTTCTAGATTATAAAAAAGGGAAAGGACCCTAAAGGTTCTTTCCCTATCAATATCCATATTAAAATTAACGACGGATACCTAATGATTTAATTAATTCACGGTAACGTTGTACATCTTTGTCACGTAAATAGTTAAGTAAATGTCTACGACGACCTACCATTTTTAATAGTCCACGACGTGAATGGTGATCTTTCGTGTGTTGACGTAAATGTTCGTTTAATGTAGTGATTTCTTCAGTTAACACAGCGATTTGTACTTCTGGAGATCCAGTATCCGCTTCGTGTGTACGGTATTCTTTAATTAGTTCATTTTTACGTTCTTGTGAAATTGCCATAGTCAATTTCCTCCTTTTATTTTTATGCGCCTTTAACCGAGCGAACCGTTGGAGACTCGGACTGCCAAGATAAAGGTGCCTTAAATGTGTAAAACACATTCGACTTAAATATTATATGATATTTCGTCTCCAAAATCAACCGATAATAAGTATTTCGCTTTTTCTTTATCTTTATTCATTTGTTCTACTAAAGGATCTATACCATCAAATTTAATTTCTGGTCTCAAATAATGGTGCCAAAATACAGTGACACGCTCTCCATAAATATTTTCATTAAAATCAAATAAATTCACTTCTATGACTACCTGGGCTTTAGAGGGGTCATGAAATGTTGGTTTCACACCAACATTTGCGACACCTCGATATACCTTTTTATTCGCCCCAATTTCCATACTTACTGCGTAAACACCATTTTTAGGCAAAACATAATCCCCACTTGGTTGAACATTTGCTGTAGGAAATCCAATTGTCCTACCTCGTTTTTCACCCTGAACAACTGTACCTTTAATACGATAGCGATAATCTAATTCTTCATTAGCCTTTTGTAAGTCACCCATTTTAAGTGCTTTTCTAATTTCAGTTGTTGAAATTTTTTCGGATTCTATTTCTTGCTTACTTACAACAGTCGTATTAAATTCAGTCATTTCATTTAATATCATCATATTACCTTTACCAAATTTGCCAAATGTAAAATCAAAACCAGCTACTACTTCTTTAACATTATTTTTTATAATGTACTCTTCTATGAAAGTTTCCGCGGGTACATTTGCAAATTTTGAAGAAAAATTAATAACGATACAATAATCTATACCATAAGACTCCAATATTTCAACTTTATCTTGTATTGGTGTTAAATAATCAGTACGTTTACGTTCAGGATTTAGAACTACCGAAGGGTGCGGATCAAATGTCATCACAGCTTTTTTTAAATTTGCTGATTTTGCTTTTTGATCTAAAGTATCAAATACTTTCGCGTGTCCCTTATGCATGCCATCAAAAAAACCAAAAGCCATGGCAACGTCTTCTGTTATATATTGATCTGCTTGAATTGGATGAGCTACTTCTATCACTTTCATGCGTATTTCTCCTTTAGTTAAATACCTTCTTAGGCTTAATTTCGTCTTTTTTTTCTGGATGTGGCGCATAAATTGCTAAGACTTTATTATCTGTAGCATCTATCAATGCCACAAGCGTATCTATTGTTTCTGTGAATTCATTTTTATAAAATTTTTGGCCATTTAAAATTTTGCTTTTTACTACTGCATCTGAAATCAAAATTTGTTTTAAACCTTTTAATCCATATTCTATCGGAAATAACTTTTCTTGTAACGCGTCATGCTCATGTAATTCTGCAACGTCACTTAATGTAAGGCTTTCCTCTACATCAAATCCACCACTTTGAATTCTAGTTAATTTTGACATATGGGCTGGGTATGCTAAGGCTTTTCCAATATCTGTTGCTAAAGTTCTGATGTATGTTCCTTTACCACATTCAACTAAAATATCGAAATGGCAACTTTCATCTTCAAAGTGTAGCTCAGATGTGCGTTTAATATGCATAATATTAACTTGTCGCTCTGGTCTTTCTACTTCTTCGTTGTTCCTTGCATATTCGTATAATTTTTTACCATTCACTTTTACTGATGAGTACATCGGTGGTATTTGAGTAATCGTTCCTTCAAATTGATTCAATATTTGATCAATGTCCTGACTTGTAATTTCACCTTGAAAAATTGTCATTCGCTCAAGGATTTCACCTGTTTGATCTTCAGTAGTTGTACTACTTCCAATTGTAACAGTCGCTTTGTAAGATTTCCCCATATCCATAATGTAATCACTGACTTTAGTTGCACCACCAATGCATATAGGTAAAACGCCTGATACTTCTGGGTCTAAAGTGCCAGTATGTCCAACTTTTTTTGTTTTTAAAATTTTCCTCAATTTAAATACTACATCATGGCTTGTTAAACCACGTTCTTTATATATAGGTAAAATACCGTTATACATCTTTACGCCACCTTTAATACTCTTTTTTACATTACTCTCATATTAACATGACTCAGCTTGTTTTGGGTTATGTAAAAAAGCTGAAACATAAAATCTACAAAGATTTTGTTCCAGCTTGGTATCATAATTAATCTTTTTTATGCAAATCTTGAATCATTCTTTCAATTTTATTTCCGTAATCAATTGATTCATCATATTCAAAATTCAATTCAGGAATAATTCGTAATCTCATTCTTGAACCTAATTCAGATTTTATAAAACCTTTTGCTTTTTCTAACCCTTTAAAAGTATCTTCTTTTTGCTTTTCATTACCTAATACTGTTAAATAGATCGTTGCTATTGATAAATCATTTGTTAATTGCACATCTGTAATCGTTAAAAATCCGATTCTTGGGTCTTTGACTTTGTTATTAGCGATATCCATAATTTCTTGTTTCATCTGTTCGCCAACACGCTCAGCTCTCATATTCATTATATTCACCTCACACTTTTTATTTGTCCGGGAAATGTTTCCTTACTTAAAGATTATATGACAGTTCATTTCATAACGTCAAACAAATTTATTATTTCAGTTGGTTATATCTTTCAAACTTTCGTTCGACCTCTGTACATTTTATATTGTACAGCATTAACAAAAAATAAATATTTTATGACACTTAGGCATTATTTTAATTCCTAACTGTTATATTATGAAACATTTTTTCATTAATAGGCAATAAAAACTATTTTAAATTTCTCAAGTGTTTAATATGATGCTCAACTGTTATTTTAAGTGTATTTTCTGACATACAAATACCTTGCCTAATTTTATAAATGTTTTTTATAAAGTTTCACACATTATATAAATTGTAATGTTATACTATAAGACAACTTAATAATTAAATTTATTTATTTTTAGGAGTTGTGAATGATTGGAAAAACCAGAAAGACTTTTATATATTTATACTCGCTTTTTAAATGGAAAAAAACTCAATAAAGAAGAACTCGCCCAGCGACTTAATGTCAACGTTCGTTCCATTCAACGGGATTTTAGTGATATTAATAATTTTTTATACGAAGATAATGAGTGGCATGGGCTTGATGGGGAAATAATATACGATAATAATTTTGAAAAACATTGTTTAAGAATCGACAGATATAAATTTAAAAATAATAGATTGCTTAACTTGCTATTTAGATTAAAAAATTTCACACCGATAATACATGAAGATACTTATAATCTTATCAGAGGCCTGAATGCAAACTCTAATCTTGCTGAAAAAATTCTATCTAACAAACTCTTAAGCCAATTCAAAATCACTCGTGAAATGAGCAAAACCACATTAATTTTTAGGCTCCAACTGGCAATTGAAAATAATAACTTTGTTGCAATACATATAAGTCACAATTTAACTATAAAAGTAATACCTATATATACGAGATATTTTTCAAACAAATACTGGTTTACTTATTTGTACCAAGGGAAAGTCTACATATTGAAATTATCTTCAATTATAAATATCGATCAACTTGATGAAGTGTTTGATAAAGCTATTTTTTCAAATATCCAGTGCGTAACCATGCACATTAAAGATCCTATTTGGCCAGAGATACAAAGACAGTTCATTATAATAGATACAACTGAAAGTAACCTAGGAACTAATGCAAATATTATTATTTCAAAAAAAGAAAGTATTCAGATTGCATATGAGTATCCACAGTATATTACAATAATGGAACCTCAACATTATGTAGATGAATTCAAAGCACATATCCAAACTTTATTTAAAAACTATAATATTTAAAAAAGCCTGTGCTCAACTTAGCTGTCGTCTACGTTGAGCACAGGCTTTTTATAAATCAATCTTTCAGCGTTGATGTTCTACATTTTTTGCAATGCGTTTATTTTTCTATAAAAATCTGAATTACCTTTTTCTCGTTTTTCCTTTTGCTCTTTATTCCAGTTATAATATTCTATTTTACTCAATTCTTGTTTCTTTCTTAAACGTGTTTTATGTTCTTGATAACTTAACACATTACATAAAGTAACATGCCGATTTTGTTTTGAAGAAAGTACAAATAAATGGTCAATTAAATATTCACATAACGAACTATGAGCAAAGTTTTTCAGAATCGAAATATATAATTCTTCCTCACTAACAAGATATATGCGATGTTTATCATCGTTTAAAAGTTTCAACAACAGATCAAAACTCATTCGTTGAGAAGGTAATCCATGTTTAAATGTTAAAAAATCTTTTGGTATTCCTGCAGTATGCCCCGATTGATAAGGGAAAAAATTAAGTACCATAACTCTATTCGGATCAATATTAAAACGTTTTAAAGTTGAAGAAGCGTTATATAAATATTTCATAAACCATCTATGTCTATCTACATAGGGTAAGAATAACTTCTTTCCATCAAATGTTAATCTACCTTGTATATCCAATAATATCCTTCTGCGATAATCTATCGCAACAGATTCCGGTAAGTCTGGTTCATACATTTTAAAATCATTTTCAGGTTGTTTTTTTAATATAACAATATCAGCTAAAGTAGGGTTCCCAAAATATGGTCTAGCTATCGCAGGGTTTATTTCTGCGTTTTCTAATAAAATTCTTTGTCTATTTTTATCAATAATTATTTTTCCATTTGCAAAATCTATCATTTTTTTAAATCTAGGTATTTCAGCAAAGTTATTCCCAAAATGCTCTTGAAAATACGCTAAATCCTGTGGATGCAAAAATGCTGTCGTATCACCATTTTTTATAATTTGTTCCAATGTGTTTTGATCATAAATAGAGTTATATTGCTTCAAATATTCTTGCCAGAATTCATTTATCTCCCTTAAATATTCACTCATCCTTTATAACCTCCTGTTTCATTTAATTGTAATTAAGTACATAGACAGAGAGTGTCAGTAATATAGTTATCCCAAAATTTCACTATAATATTTTTACTTATTCGCAACCAAATAAATACATATGGTATAAAAAAATCATATGCCATCCTTTTTAATATTCAATTTAATTATTGTGAAAATTGTTCTATTCAAGAGTTTTTCTTCAATTTGATTTTTAAAGTAAGCTACATCATTACGAGGAATTAAAATCTCTATTTCTATTCGAAGTTGTTAAATGAGTCATGTTATATTTTAATTCATACATTTTATCGCTAGTTTTATATATAATAATATCATTA
>NZ_JAMBPV010000019.1 GCF_029531845.1 Staphylococcus equorum | reverse complement strand
AGGGTCTCTTTTTTTATGGATAAAAAGAGCTTAACTATAGAGGATTACAAGAGTCGAAGCTCTTGCATAAGGGCTACTAGCCTCAATAAACTGAGGAGTAGTCCTTTATCGAAGAACTGAAAACCTGATTTAAGACATGAACACATAAGCTGAAGCTCATGTGTAAGAACTACTAATCCCAATGACATTGAAAGTAGTTCCTTAGAAGCTGACAAAATTAGCGAAAGACGTGACGAGCTTACAAGCAGTAAGTGAGTAAGGAAAATATTAAGTGTTTACAAGAGTTGCTGCTTTTGCAGAAGCACTACTAATCTTGCAGGCAAGAAAGTAGTGCTTTAAAGCTCCTTAGCGCCGATGGTAGCCGACTTACGTTCCGCAAGAGTAGGACGTTGCCAGGCAATTTAGGGACCCGAATGGATTATTTTTTTGCGTAAAAAAAGCTTAGCGCAATAGCTAAGCTTTTAAATAAGAAGTGAATAAAGCATTTTATTTTGATTAATGTAAATATTTGAAGCGTCAAACTCATTTACATTCTTTTTCAAGTTATTCAAATCTTTATGGTTATTTAATTGAATGCCTATAATAACTGTACCGGTATTTTGAGATGATTTTTTTAGATACTCGAATTTAGTAATATCGTCTTTAGGTCCGAGTACATCATTTACAAATTCTCTTAAAGCGCCGGGACGTTGGGGAAAGTTTAAAATGAAGTAATGTTTCATTTCTTCGAAAAGTAGTGAACGCTCTTCAATTTCTTTCATGCGGTTAATATCATTGTTACCACCACTCACAACACAAACAACTGTTTTACCTTTGATTTCTGCTTGATAATTATCTAAAGCGGTAATACTTAATGCACCAGCAGGTTCTGCGATAATGGCTTGTTTAGAGTACATATCTAAAATAGTTGAACATACAGCGCCCTCGTGTACTTGAACATAATCATCAACAACTTTTTTGGCGATGTCATATGTTATTTGACCAACTCTTGCAACTGAAGCGCCATCAACAAACTTATCAATCTCAGGTAATGTTACAATTTGATTTTCTAAAACAACTGATGTATACATACTACTTGCTCCAGCAGGCTCTACGCCAACAATAGATGTTTGAGGTGAATTTTCCTTGAAGTACGTACCTACACCAGAAATTAAACCTCCGCCTCCAATTGCGGCAAATAAATAATCAAATTGTATGTTATCTTCTTTAGATTGATCAATGATTTCTTTAGCAAGTGTACCTTGGCCTGCAATAGTATAGATATTGTTAAAAGGATCAATGAAATTCATTTTGTTATCTTCTGTAAAGACGAGCGCTTCTTTTAAACAATCATCAAATGTATCACCTGTAAGAATAACTTCGACATTTTGTCCACCAAAGAATTTAACTTGATTAATTTTTTGAAGTGGGGTAGTGACAGGCATAAAGATAACTGCATCTAAGTGTAATTTATTAGCAGTATAAGCTACACCTTGCGCGTGGTTACCTGCACTTGCACAAGTAATGCCATTTTCTCTGTCTTCTTTATTTAAGGCTACAATCGCATTGTAAGCTCCTCTGAGTTTAAAAGATCGTACCCATTGCAAGTCTTCTCTTTTTAAATATACATTACAGTCATATTTAAGTGATAAATAATGATCCTTTTGTAATGGCGTCTCTTTAACGGTATCCTTTATTTGTAAGTAAGCTTCATCGATATCTTTTGAAGAAACAGTTGTTTTTACAGTCATATGTTTCACACCTTTGTTAGTTTAGTATCTTTAAAAATTTTTTGCTCTTTCATAAGATTTGATTTCATCTTCATATTGCAGTGTTACTGCAACATCATCAAGTCCTTTAACGAGTTTGTTTTTCCAAGTTTCATCGATATCAAAAGTAAATGTTTTGTCCGGAGAAGTAACAGTTTGATTTGGTAAATCTACTGTAATCGATTCGGCTTGTGCTAAATGTTTTCTGGCTTCTTCATCTAATACAATAGGTAACATCGCATTTTTAGTACAGTTCATATAGAATATATCACTGTAACTGCCAGCAATGATAATATCAAAACCATAGTCTTTAATCGCCCAAGCAGCATGTTCACGACTTGAACCACAACCGAAATTATCTCCAGTAATTAAAATAGATGCCTCTTTATATTCTGGTTTATTTGGATTGAAGTCTGGATTATCAGAGCCGTCATCTAAATAACGCCATTCATCAAAAGCAAATGGTCCAAATCCTGATTTTGAAATACGTTTTAAATGGACTTTAGGTATAATTTGATCGGTATCGATATTGTCATGAAACAATGGTACGACTTTACCTGTATACGTAGTGATTGGTTTGATTTCCATATTATACAACCACCTTTCTAACATCTACAAATTTGCCGTTGATTGCTGCGGCTGCCGCCATAGCAGGGGAAACAAGATGAGTTCTTGCACCTTTACCTTGTCGACCTTCAAAGTTACGGTTACTCGTTGAAGCACAGTGGACACCATTGGGTACTTGGTCTGGATTCATGCCTAAACACATTGAACAACCGGGTTCTCTCCAATCAAAACCTGCTTCTTTAAAAATTTTATCTAGTCCTATTTTTTCTGCTTCTTTCTTAACTGTACGAGAACCTGGAACAACAATTGCAGTAATATTAGGGTGTACTTGGTTTCCTTTAACGATATGACTCGCTTCAACTAAATCTGAAAGACGAGCATTGGTACAAGAACCTAAGAAGACATAACCTAAATCGATATCTTCGGCCTTTTGACCAGGTTTTAAATCCATATAATTATATGCACGTTCGTCATTTACGTTTTCTATTTCAGGGAAAGGTGTATTAAAACTCACTCCCATTTCAGGACTAGTTCCCCAAGTCACTTGAGGTTCTAGATCTGAGACATCCATTTCAATGACTCTATCGAATTCTGCATCGTCATCTGTGTAGAGTTCGCGCCATTCATCAACGGAATTATCAAAATTTGTTGCGTAAGGACGTCCTTTAACATATTCAAATGTCGTTTCATCAGGCTCCATCATGCCGTATTTAGCACCAGCTTCGATGGCCATGTTACAAATCGTCATTCTAGCTTCCATACTTAAACTACGAATCGCTTCCCCAGAAAATTCAAGAGCATAACCTGTACCAAAATCAACGCCATATTGACTAATCAAATGTAAAATAATATCTTTGGCATACACACCAGTCGGCAATTTGCCTGTTACATCAATTTTTAGATTTTTAGGTTTAGTTTGCCATAGCGATTGTGTAGCAAATACGTGCTCTACTTCACTCGTGCCAATACCAAAAGCAATTGCTCCGAAAGCACCATGTGTTGCGGTATGAGAATCACCACAAACAATTGTTTTACCTGGTTGTGTTAAACCTGTTTCAGGACCTACCATATGCACAATACCTTGTTCATCAGAGCCCATATCAAATATATGGACACCGAATTCTTTAGCATTATTTTGCAATGTAGTAATTTGCTTATTTGCAATTTCATCTTTGATATTGAAGATATCTACGGTTGGCACGTTGTGGTCAAGTGTTGCATATGTTAAGTCTGGTCTACGCAATTGTCTATTTTGGAGTCTCAGACCTTCAAATGCTTGAGGAGATGTGACTTCATGTATAAGATGTAAATCTATATATAATAACTGTGGGTCACCTTCTTTACCAGTTAAGACGTGTTTATTCCAAACTTTATCAAATAGTGTTTTACCCATATGACATCTCCTCCTTTTTATAGATTTTCTTTTACGAAATTAATAATATCTGATGTATTATAATTACCATTGAGATCACGGGTTGTTTTACCGTCTTTAATGAGTTGATAAATTACTGTTTCTAATTTTTCTGCTGCGTGTGGTTCATTTAAACTTTCTCTAAGACACATTACAACTGATAAAAGCATACCGAAAGGGTTTGCGATATCCTGGTTTGCAATATCTGGAGCTGAACCATGAATTGGTTCGTAAAGTCGTGGTCCTTGTTCACTAAAACTTGCAGAAGGCGATAAACCTAATGAACCAGGTATTACAGATGCTTCATCACTTAAAATATCACCAAATAAATTTTCAGTGACAATGACATCAAATTGTGATGGGTTAGTGATTAAATGCATTGCACAAGCATCTACAAGTAAATGGTTAACTTCTACATCAGGATAATCTTGTGAAACTTCATTTATCACTCTACGCCATAATTTACTAGATGAAAGCACATTTTCTTTATCAACAGAAGTTAATTTTTTATTTCTTTTTTGAGCTAAATCAAATCCAACTCTAGCAATGCGTTCTATTTCTGATCTTGTATAAGTAAGAGAATCGAGTGCATCGTCGTCACCCAATTTCTTAGGTTCACCAAAATAGATGCCGCCAGTGAGTTCTCTTACTAAAACGAAATCTGTGCCTGCAACACGCTCTTCTTTAATCGGAGATAAATGGCTTGTACCATTTGTCACTGTAGTAGGTCGTATATTAGCGAACAAGCCTAATGCTTTTCGTATGCCTAATAACCCTTGTTCAGGTCTATTGTTAGGATCAGTCCATTTTGGTCCACCCACAGCCCCTAATAAAATTGCATCAGCATTTTGACATGCATTTAGTGTTGATTCAGGGAGTGGTTTACCATGACGATCTATAGCAACGCCACCAAAATCATGTGTTTCTAATTCATAATTAAAATTATAATCTTGGCTTAATTGTTCTAATATTTCTAGTGATCCTGTCATAATCTCAGGACCAATACCATCACCTGGTAGTGCTACAATCTTATAACTCATGAATGAATACCTTCTTCCACAGATGAATTAGCAACATATTTAGCATGTGCTTCTACATATGATTTACATGATGCAAGTAAGATATCATGATCAATACCAACACCTGTAACAATTTGATTATCAATTTTAATTTGTACATGTACTTCAGCTTGTGCATCGGTACCTTCAGTAACAGAATCAATACGGTATTCTATCAACTCAGTGTTGAGGTCAAAAATACGATCTATTGCATTGTACACTGCAACGATAGATCCAGTACCAATACTTGAATCTTGATACGTATTACCGTCTTTATCTTTAATGACAACTACAGCGCTTTGTAGTCCATTTGAAACAAATTGTAGTTGTAAAGTTTCAACTTGATAAATCGCATTTTGTTCATGTTCTGTACCTTGTATTAAGGCGTGGATATCACGATCTGTAACTGCTTTTTTCTTATCTGCAATTGTTTTAAATTGTTTGAATAAGGCTTTTTGTTCTTCTGGTTCAACATCGTAACCTAAATTAATTAATTTTTCAGCAAAAGCATGTTTGCCTGAAAGCTTACCTAAAGGTAATTCTGTTGTTTTAACACCAACAAGTTGAGGTGTCATAATCTCATACGTTTCTGGGTTTTTAATTACGCCATCTTGATGAATACCTGATTCATGACTAAAGGCATTTTGACCGACAATTGCTTTGTTTCTAGGGACTCGAATTCCTGCAAATCTAGCAATTAAATCTGAAGTTTGTTTTGTTTCTTCAAGATTAATTTTAGATTGATTGCCGTAATGATCTTGTCGAACGTAAAGGCCAAGTGCTACTTCCTCAAGTGCTGCATTACCTGCACGTTCCCCAATACCATTTAACGTGCCTTCTATTCGTTTGGCTCCATTTTCAATTGCTGCCATACTATTTGCTACTGCAAGTCCAAGATCATCATGACAGTGTGCACTATAAATTACTTCACGGTCAGTTTTGACAGATTCTTGTAGTGTTTTGAAAATTTGACCATATTCAGAAGGGTAACTGAAACCTACAGTATCAGGTACATTGATTACACTTGCTCCGGCATCAACAGCTGTTTGAACACATTCTATTAAAAATGGTAGTTCTGTTCTTGTTGCATCTTCTGGGGAGAATTGAACTAAATCAAAATATTTTTTCGCATAGCTTACGTGTTCTGTTATAGATGCTAAAACTTCTTCTTTAGACATCATAAGTTTGGAATCACGATGAATCGGGCTTGTTGCGATAAAGACATGAATTCTTGGTTTTGCTGCTTCTTTAGTTGCTTCATATACTGCATCAATATCCTTCTTCACACAACGGGCTAGGCCACATACAGCAGTTGTTGTTAATGCTTTTGAGATTGCTTCAACTGATTTAAAACTACCATTACTTGATGCAGGGAACCCAGCTTCTATAATATCTACGCCCCATTTTTCTAGTTGATTTGCTATTTTCAAACGTTCATCGAATGAAAAGTTTACACCAGGTGTTTGTTCGCCGTCTCTAAGTGTTGTATCAAAAATTTGAATATGGCTACTCATTTTCAACATCTCCTATAAATGAATTTTAGACTCATATAATCGTAAGTAATGAAGAAACACACTTTTATGAGAAAAGTAGCTGCATTTTTAAGCAATCACATATTTCATACTAAGTGTGATTCTCCAATTACGATTAATTTAAAGGTTGAATCTAATTATTTTTCAATGCTTTTAGATTTAATGAATGGCATCATTTCACGTAGGTCTCTACCAACTGCTTCGATTTGATGGCCATGTTGTTCTTCACGTAGTTTGTGGAACTCTTCAAAATTATTTTCATTATCTTTAATGAAACGATTACTGAATTTTCCTTGTTGAATATCTTCTAGTACTGCTTTCATATTATCTTTAACGTCTGGAGTAATGATACGAGGTCCAGATACATAGTCACCAAATTCTGCTGTATTTGAAATTGAATAACGCATGTTTTCCATGCCACCTTCGTATAATAGGTCTACGATAAGTTTCATTTCATGTAATACTTCGAAATAAGCAATCTCTGGTTGGTATCCAGCTTCAACTAATGTTTCGAAACCAGTTTGGATTAATTTAGTTGTACCACCACAAAGAACAGCTTGTTCACCAAATAAATCTGTTTCAGTTTCTTCTTTGAATGATGTTTCTAATACCCCAGCACGTGTAGCACCGATGCCTTTAGCATAGCTTAAGGCTAAGTCTGTAGCTTCTCCGCTTGCATCTTGTTCTACTGCGAATAGGGCAGGGACTGCACTACCTTCCGCAAAAGTACGACGAACTAGATGTCCAGGACCTTTTGGAGCTACTAAGAATACGTCAACGTTTTCTGGTGGGTTGATAACATCAAAGTGAATATTAAAACCATGAGCGAAAACTAATGCATTGTTTTCTTCTAGATTGGGTTCGATTTCTTCTTTATATATTTTTCCTTGAGCTTCATCTGGTAGAAGTACCATAATGACATCAGCTTGTTTTGCTGCTTCATTTACAGGATATACTTCGAAGCCGTCATCTTTTGCTTTATCAAAAGAACGTCCAGGTCTGATACCAATGATTACGTCATAGCCATTGTCTTTTAAGTTTTGTGCATGAGCGTGACCTTGAGATCCATAACCTAAAACTGCTACTTTTTTACCTTGTAATGCATCTTTCTTTACTGTTTCATCATAATAAACTGTTGTCATAATATAATCCTCCATGTGTTTTGAAATTTTTGTTGAAATATTAATACTTAAGCTAAATAATACCTGCCGAACCCGTACGTGAGACTTGTTCGATTTTATATGATGATAGATCGTCTAATAAATTATCCATCGTATATTGTGGACCTGAAGCCTGAAGGTACGTATAAGTTTCTTCATTTTTCAATATAGAGACTAGCGCATCATAAGGTTTGATTAAATTTTGTAATTCTTGATGATTGTTGGGTGTTTGTAATTTCACAAGTACCAACTCTCTATTGTAGGTATTTGTATCTGTTATATCTTCAACCTCAATAATATTAATTTGCTTTTCAAGTTGCTGAAGTAGCGTGCGTAACACATCTGTATCAGGTATTTCTGCTACAAAAGTAATATTAGAAATACCTTCTTCTAGTGTAGGTGTTGCGGATAGATTAACGATATTGAATTGTCTTCGTACAAAAATACTAGTTAATCTATTTAATGTACCTGCTTTATCTCTTACTTTTGTTCTAAATGTTCTTCTCATAATAGACCCTCCATCTCATGGTTTGCTTTACCACTTGGTACCATAGGAGAGACAATTTCAACTGGTGAAATACGAACATCAATTAAAGCTGGTCCGTCATGTTGGAAAGCCTCATCCAATTTTTGTTCTAAGTGTGTAGGATCATCTATGAGATAAGCTTTTACATTATATGCTTCAGAGAGCTTAATAAAGTCTGGTTGTCCATTAAATACAGAATGTGAAAAACGTTTATTAAAGAATTTATCTTGCCATTGTTTTACCATGCCAAGCGTGCCGTTATTTACGATTACGATTTTAATATCAATGCCATATTCTTCTAAAATGCCCATCTCTTGGTTGGTCATTTGGAAACCCCCATCGCCTACAAAAGCTACGACTGGTTTATCTGGTTCCGCTAATTTAGCTCCAATTGCTGCTGGTATACCAAAGCCCATTGTGCCTAAACCACCACTTGTAACAAGCTGACCGTGGTTTTTAAATGGATAGTATTGTGCAACCCACATTTGATGTTGCCCTACGTCTGTAGTTACGATTGCATCACCATTTGTAATTTCTCCGATATATTCAATTGCACGTTGTGGTTTTGAAAATACACCATCTTCATCATCGCTGTATGCAAATGGTTGTTGTATTTTATTTTCGTTACATGTTTCTAACCAATCTTCGTGTTTAATTGAATAACTATCGAAATCGAGTAGAAATTCTAATGTCGCTTTACAATCGGCAACAATACCCAAATCAACTTTAATAATTTTGTTGATTTCAGATGGATCGATATCAATATGAACGATTTTGGCATTTGGTGCGAATTCATCAGGATTACTAGCTAATCTGTCATCAAAGCGGCTACCGAAGTTAATAAGTAAATCACATTCAGTTAATGCCATATTACTTGCGTATGATCCATGCATACCACCCATACCTAAAAATAGGGGATGGTCGTATGGAATTGCACCGAGACCAAGTAATGTACTTACAACTGGTAATTGATGTCTACTTACAAATTCAGTGAATAGATCGTTTGCTTTGGCATGATTGATGCCTGCACCTGAAAGTACTAAAGGTTTTTTAGCACTCTTTAAAAAATCTCTCAATTTTTGTATATCATCTTTTTTTGGTTTATTAGGTATTGTGTAACCAGGTAATTCTAATTCATTAGTAACTTGTGCATTCGTTGATAGAACACCCATATCTTTAGGGAAATCGATTACTACTGGTCCTTTTCTTCCAGTATTAGCGATATGAAAAGCTTCATGGATAATTTTTGGAATATCTTGTACATTTTTGACTTGATAGTTGTGCTTAGTAATTGGTGTTGTCATAGAGAGTAAGTCTGCTTCTTGGAATGCATCCTTACCGATACCAGGCGTTGCTACTTGGCCTGTGATAACTACTAAAGGTAAAGAGTCGCTGTATGCATCAGCAATACCAGTTATCGCATTTGTAGCTCCTGGTCCACTTGTAACAACCACTACGCCTGTATTACCAGATACACGTGCATAACCTTCAGCAGCGTGTGTTGCACCTTGTTCATGACGAGCTAAGATATGCTTGATTTTTCCGTCATATAGAGTGTCATAAAGAGGGAGAACAGCGCCTCCTGGGTAACCAAATATAAAATCAACACGCTCATTTACCAATGATTCAACTAATAATTCTGAACCAGATTTCATTTCATCAATTGTCTCTTGTTCTAATTCAACTTCAGGTTCAATTGGTTCTACTGCTTCCAAAGATTCAAAATTTTCTGATTTTTCTATTTCAAGTGTTTCAGTATATTTAGACATTGAGCTCACTCCTTAAATGAGATTTTCGGGGACTTGCATTACGCCACCAGTATTAGCACTTGTAACGAGTGCGGTGTAACGTGCAAGATAACCAGTTTTTACTTTTGCTTTAAATGGTTTCACATCTTGTTTTCTAGCTTCCAAAATGTCATTTGATACTTCGACATTTAATGTTCGGTTGGTTAAATCAATAGTAATTTCATCATCATCTCTAATTAGTCCAATAGGTCCACCAGAAGCTGCTTCAGGTGATATATGTCCTACAGCAATGCCTCGAGTTGCACCTGAGAAACGGCCATCTGTAATTAACGCGACATCTTTACCTAATCCTCTTCCTACGATTGAAGAAGTGGGGGCTAACATTTCAGGCATGCCTGGACCACCTTTAGGTCCTTCATATCTTATGACAACAACATGACCTTCTCGAACAACGTGATTATCAATTGCTTCTACTGCATCATCATGTGAATCAAAACAAATTGCCTTACCTTTAAATACTTTAATTGAAGGATCTACACCACCCACTTTAATGACGGCACCTTTTGGAGCTAAATTACCGTATAAAATTGAAAGACCTCCTTGTTTGTCGTAAGGGTTATCTAAATGTCTGATTACATCGCTATTTAAAATTGCTTTACCTTCATTATTTTCACGAAGGGTCTTGCCTGTTGCTGTAATTCTATCTGGGTGTAAGGTACCTTCTCTTTTAAATAGTTCATTAATAATTGCTGGAACGCCACCCGCTTCATGTACATCATGCATTGAATAAGAAGAACTAGGTGCAATTTTTGAAAGGTAAGGTGTTTTCTTAGCTATTTCATTAATTCTTGTTAAGTCATAATCGATACCTGCTTCGTTTGCAATTGCTAATGTGTGAAGTACAGTGTTTGTAGAACCACCCATTGCCATGTCTAGCGCAAAAGCATCATCAATTGCTTCACGAGTTACGATATCTCTTGGTTTAATATCATTTTTAATATTATCTACTAATTTGAATGCGGCTTCTCTAATCATTTCTCTACGTTGATCACTCACTGCTAATGCTGTTCCATTATATGGAAGGGATAAACCTAAAACTTCCATTAAACAGTTCATTGAATTTGCGGTGAACATACCAGAACAAGAACCACATGTTGGACAAGCGTTTTGTTCCATATCTAGAAATTCATCTTTTGAAATTGAACCATCTTTAAAAGCGCCAACTGCTTCAAACATAGAAGAAAGTGTTAATGCTTTCCCTTCTGAAGATAATCCTGCTTTCATAGGACCACCGGAACAAAAAATGGCTGGAACATTAGTTCTAACTGAGGCGAGTATCATCCCCGGCGTAATCTTGTCACAGTTAGGAATATAGAATACGCCGTCAAACCAATGTGCGTTAATTACTGTTTCAGCAGAATCGGCAATGATTTCTCGTGAGGGAAGGGAATATCTCATTCCTATATGACCCATTGCGATACCATCATCTACACCGATTGTGTCAAATTCAAAGGGAATAGCACCTGCTTCACGAATTGCTTCTTTGGCAATGTCTGCTAATTCTCTTAAGTGGACATGTCCTGGGACGATGTCAATATATGAATTACAAATTGCCACGAAAGGCTTATTCATATCTGTTGGTTTTTCTAATGCACCTGTAGCATGCAAAAGACTTCTTGCTGGAGCCTGCTGATCACCTTTTTTGATCATATCGCTTCTCATACTGTTTCCCCCTTAAAATTGAAAATAAAAAAACGTCCCAATAAATTATTGGGACGCTTTCAAGTCCCATTCAACTAGAAAGAGGACTTAAACGTTTAGTAGATTCTTCACTAAAGTTCCAGTCCTAATAGCATAATAAAATGACTAAAATATTTGAAGTTGTTGGTTTGTATTGCATATGGTTTTTGGTCATTTTATTATACTCCTCTCGAATGAATGGTTTTTATTTAATTGAATTGTCTAAAAATTCGATAAACTAAATTTACTACATTGGCGAAGCCATGTCAATAACTTTTTTGAATTCTCTCTAAATTCACACAATTACAAAAAAGAAAGAACTTGTTTCACTATGAAGTAAAATAGATAAAAATTTGTTAAACTATAAGAGTTATTTATATAGAACAGATAAATTGAAGTAATAGATAGTGATTAACATAAATTAAAAATACAATTAGCTAATATAGGAAGAACTAAGTTTTTATAATGGAGTACAAGAGAAGTGTTAAAGGTATACAAGTGCTAATCGCACTTGCATAAGCGTTACTAATTCAATAAATTGAAAATTAACACTTTACATGCATAAAAGCAACTAATCACAATAAATTGTGAAGTTGCTTTAAAAGGGAGAGAAATATGATTAAGATTAAGGATTTAGATAGAATGGCGGTTTTTGCTACAACGTTAGCGAAGTATTTATCTGCCGGTGACCTCATATTGCTTAATGGTGATTTAGGTGCTGGTAAAACAACATTAAGTCAATTTGTTGGAAAAGCATTAGGTGTAAAGAGAAATATTAATTCACCAACGTTTAATATTATAAAATCATATCAAGGATCAAGTTTGAAATTACATCATATGGATTGTTATAGATTAGAAGACTCTGAAGAAGATTTAGGGTTTGATGAATATTTTGAAGATGAAGCAGTTATTTTAATTGAATGGAGTATATTTATTTCTGAGTTTTTACCACCGACTTATTTAACTATTGGTATTACGACATTAAATGAATCAGAAAGAAATATAGAAATAGAAGCACAAGGTGGCCACTATGCAAAAATAAAGGAGGCAGTTGAACGTGAACTATCTGTTGATTGATACTTCAAATCAGCCATTGTCAGTTGCTGTAATGCAAGACGATAAGGTGTTAAGTGAATTGAATTCAAATGAAAAAGTAAATCATTCAGTACAATTAATGCCAGCAATCGAACAAGTTATTGCTGAAAGTAAAGTAGTGAAAGAAAATATCGATGTCATCGTAGTAGCACAAGGTCCAGGTTCATATACTGGTTTAAGAATAGGTGTGACAGTTGCAAAAACTTTAGCATACGCCTTAAATGCTGAATTGTATGGTGTGTCATCACTCAAGGCACTTGCTGCAACGATTAAAGAAGACACGAGATTAATTGTACCTGTGTTTGATGCAAGAAGAGAAGCAGTTTATACAGGTGTATATCAATATGAAGCGGATCAATTAGTTCAAATTGAGCAAGACCAGTATCTACCAATTGAAGAATTATTGGATTTATTGCACAAAACTGGACAACCCTATATGTTTGTAGGGATGGACTCGGAAAAGTTAGAAGAACTTTTAGATAGTACCTGCATTGCGAATATGCCACAAGCTAAATATATGAGACCACTTATTGAAACAGCAGAAAATATTCATCAATTTAAACCAAACTATATTAAAATATCAGAGGCTGAGAGAAATTGGTTAAACCAACAGAACAAGAGTTAAATATACGTTTAATGAACACAAAAGATGTTCCACAGGTCTTTGATATAGAAAGAAATAGCTTTAATGATAGTAGTTGGTCGATTGATGCATTTTATCACGAGGTAGAGCAAAATGAATTTGCAAATTATTTTGTTATTGAATTTAATGAGAAGGTAATAGGTTATATTGGCTTATGGATAGTAATTGATCAAGCACAAATTACAACCGTCGCTATTGATAAGGGATATAGAGGTTATGGTTTAGGCCAACTTTTATTAAAATATGTAATGAATTTTGTTGGAGAAAAATGTGAGATGATGAGTTTAGAAGTGCGTGTAGATAACGATGTAGCACAACATGTTTACACAAACTTAGGTTTTAAATATGGTGGCAAACGAAAAAATTATTATGGTGAAGGCGAGGATGCATTAGTTATGTGGGTGAATTTTAATGAGTGAAGCAACGTTAATATTAGCAATTGAATCGAGTTGTGATGAAACAAGTGTAAGTATCATTAAAAATGGTACAGAAATACTCAGTAATATCGTATTGAGTCAAATTGAGAGTCATAAACGTTTTGGTGGCGTAGTGCCAGAAGTAGCAAGTAGACACCATGTTGAAGGTATAACAACTACTATTGATGAATCGTTAGTTAAAGCGAATGTAACTATGCATGATATAGATGCAGTTGCTGTAACACAAGGGCCAGGATTAATTGGTGCGTTATTAGTGGGCATTAATGCGGCGAAAGCCTTGGCATTTGCTTACGATAAACCATTGATCCCTGTTCATCATATTGCAGGACATATATATGCGAATCATTTAGAAACGCCTTTACAGTTTCCTCTGATGGCATTAATAGTCTCTGGCGGGCATACAGAATTAGTGTATATGAAAGATCACTTGAGTTTTGAAGTTATAGGAGAGACAAGAGATGACGCTGTCGGTGAAGCTTATGATAAAGTAGCGAGAACAATTGGACTAAGTTACCCAGGTGGCCCACAAGTAGATCGTCTAGCAGCAGATGGTCAAGATAATTATCATTTTCCTAGAGTATGGCTTGAAAAAGATAGCTATGACTTTAGCTTTAGTGGTTTGAAAAGTGCAGTAATTAATAAATTGCATAATTTAAAACAAAAAGATGAAGAAATTAACAAAGCAGACGTAGCAACAAGTTTTCAAAATAGTGTTGTAGAAGTTTTAGTCGGCAAAGCTATTTCAGCTTGTGAGCATTATGATGTTAAACAACTGATTGTTGCAGGTGGCGTGGCAAGTAACAAAGGTTTGCGAGCAAATTTAGCAGAAGCCTGTGAATCCCATAACATTAAACTTTGTATACCGAGTCCTAGTCTTTGTACAGATAATGCGGCAATGATTGGTTCAGCAAGTCATTATTTATATCAAGCAGGCGTAACTGCTGATATGACATTAAACGGCTTTAATAGTATGGATATTGAACAATTTTCAGTTGAATATTAATAAATATTTGAAAAAATGAATCTATGAACAATATATACATTAAATATATTTTCTTATGATGATAACACCAATCTATTGAATTCTGATATGCTCCCTTCAAATTAGACACTTAAAAAGTGAAAACTTTGAGGGGAGTTTTTTGTGTCTTATAAACTTAAAGTAGATTTAATTTCACTTCTTATTGCCTTTGACAAATATGGAGATGGCGCTAGTTTTGAGAATTTTTTAGATGAATTAATTAGCAATTTAAATGTTAATATTTAGCATTAGCTTATACAAAGACGGTTATTTCCATAATTTACGATCTTAAAGAAGATATTTTTTAATTTACATTTGAGAAATAAGGGTATAGGTAATTTAGTGAAGCATTAACTAATAATAGAGTTTAAGAATACTTACTAATATCATTTTTAAAGGAGGATATTTTAATGAAATCAGTTCAATATTTTAACTTTCAAAATAGTTTAGCTGCGTTAAATTTTTATGAAAAGCACTTAGGGGCGACAGATATACAACGTATTGGCGGGGATCATGATATGTTTGCAGATATGCCAGAAGAATATGATATTGATAAGAACTTTACAATGAATGCATCGTTTAAAATTTTAGGTGAAACGTTTTATTGTAGTGATACAATGAAAAATAAAAAAATTGATAATAGTGGCGCGATTGTAGCTTTCACTTTTGATTATTCAAATGAAGCGGACAAACAACAAGCAGAAGCGTTTTTTAATAAAGCGGTAGAAGGCGGATGTAAAGCTACGATGCCATTAGGTAAGACAGAGTGGTCTGAACTATACGGTATGTTTAATGACCCATTTGGTGTAACTTGGATGATTAATGCAGAATAAATTATAAAAAGATGCCATAACCTATTTGACTAGGCTAGGCATCTTTTTGATTAATCATTTTTTGATGTAACAGATTTTGCGCGTTTATAGATTTGTTCTGGGAATTGCATAATGCGTAACAACTTTGACATGATTACATAGGTAAAAAGAATGAAATCAGTTGAACATTATAGTTTATATAGAATGTCAATAGAGAACGTGCGTACTTATCAACAAATAGTGTATAACTTGTGGATAACTAGTGGTTATGTGTGTGGATATAGGTTAATATCTGAAAATTGAAAATGGATAAAAGTTACTTATTACTTGTGTATAACTAGGATAACTCTGTGGATAGCTATTGTGACGGCAAAGCTAATGTGAATAGAATGAGTATAAAAAAAGAGCTGAAGTAGAAAATTTTACTTGAGCTCAATTGCGCTTATAGCGATTATATTAACATTTCTTGTAATTCTGCCCACTCATCCATGACTTGTTCTAACTTTTGTTCGGCTATTTCTTTTTCAATTGCTAAATCATTTGCCTTTTCTGGATTAGAATATACGTCAGGCTGTGTGAGTTGTTCATTTATATCATTTATTTCTTGTTCATAAGTTTCAATATTTGTTTCACATTGTTCTATTTTACGTTCAACTTGTCGTTGTTCTCGTTTTTGTTGTTTTTGGTCAACATAATTATGGTTTTGTGAAGCACTTACCTCTGTTTTTGTAGGATTATCTAATTCTTTTTTCGCTTGAATCGCTGCTTTTTCTTCTAATTTTTCAATGTAATACTGATAATCACCTAAATACATTGTTCCACCAGTTGTGTCCAAATCATAAACTTTATTTGCAAGTTCGTTTATAAAATAACGATCATGTGATACAAATAAGATTGTGCCTTCAAAATCTGACAATGCTTGTTCAAGCATTTCTTTAGAGTCTATGTCTAGATGGTTAGTTGGTTCATCTAAAATAAGTACGTTATTACGCTCAAGCATCAGAAGGGCAAGTTGAAGGCGCGCTTTTTCTCCACCAGACAAGTCATTGATGATTTTTTTGACATCGTCTTGCACAAATAAGAAACGACCTAAAACAGCTCGAATGTCTTTTTCATTCATCGTTGGATATTGGTCCCATAAATAATCAAGGATTGTTTTGTTTGATTTAAATTCAGCTTGTTTTTGATCGTAATAGCCAACTTTTAAATTTGCGCCTGTAGTAATTTCTCCATTAATCTTTTGCTGGAGACCAGCGATTGTCTTGATTAAAGTAGACTTTCCAATACCATTAGGACCAATGATTGCAATATGGTCTCCTTTAGTGACTTCGATATTAATGCCTTTTGTAATAGCTTCTTCATAACCAATTTCTAGGTTTTTAATATGAAATACATCATTTCCAGTATTTCTATCAAAATCGAACTGTATATTGGCGCTTTTAGCATCAATCATAGGTTTGTTAACTCTTTCAATTTTTTCTAACATTTTTCGTCGACTTTTTGCCATACCCGTAGTTGAAGCACGGGCGATGTTTTTCTCTACGAATGTTTCAAGTCGCTTAATTTCAGCTTGTTGACTTTCGTATTCTTGCATACGTTTTTCGTAATATTTATCCCTTTGTTCTATGAATTGTCCGTAATTACCTACATAATGTTGTACATCACCGAGCGCAACATCATATATTTGATTGACGATTTTATCTAAAAAATATCTATCGTGACTGATAATAACGATAGCGCCTTTGAAATAATTAAGATAACTTTCCAACCATTGAGTAGTTTCCATATCTAAATGGTTGGTAGGTTCATCAAGTAATAGCAAATCAGGTTCGCTAAGTAACATCTGAGCTAAAGATAACCTGGTCTTTTGACCACCACTAAAATCATTAATTGGGCGATTAAAATCCGCTTCACTAAAATTCAGACCATGAAGTACAGTCTTAATCTTACTTTCATATTGGTAACCTTCTTGTTGCTCAAATTGATTAGATAGAGACTCATAGCGATCGATGTGCGTTTTATATGACTCAGTATCATATTCATCAGCGTGTTGCGCTAACCAGTCTGTCTCAAATTTCATTTCTGATTCTAATTTTTTCATACTTTCAAATGGCTTCGACATTTCATCAAAAACAGTTTGATTTGTATTTAAAGTCATTTGTTGTGTTAAATAGCCAAGCTTGAGATTTTTGCTTTTTGAAACTTGACCGCTATCATATGTCTCGACGCCAGCAATGATTTTCATTAAAGTAGATTTTCCGGCACCGTTACGTCCTACAATACCAATACGTTCACCAGTTTTAACTTCAAAATCTACATTATTAAAAATATCTTCTCCGTCGAATGATTTAGTTAAATCATTGAGTTGTAATAATATCATCCGATTTGCACCTCTCTATTCACTATCATTCTACAGTATTCAGCGCATGGTTAAAACTATCATTGTTTATTTTTATTATTCATTAATGTATAATGTTGTAGTGATTATAAGATAAATCAGCAACAGATAATGAAATAGGGGGACATGATCTTGGCTAATCAAAGCGAAAAGATTCCTCGTGCCACATTGAAACGTTTACCGTTGTATTATAGATTCGTCAATACTTTGAAATCTAAAGGCATAGATAGAGTTAATTCAAAAGCTATAAGCGAGGGCTTAAACATTGATTCTGCAACTATTCGTCGTGATTTTTCATATTTTGGGGAATTAGGCAAGAAAGGCTATGGCTATAATATAGATAGCTTATTACATTTTTTTAAAAATGAGATAAGTGAAAATGACGAGATAAAAATTGCAATTGTAGGTGTTGGGAATTTAGGTAAAGCATTATTAACATACAACTTCTCAATACATGATGAGATGACAATAACGGAAGCTTTTGATATACGAGATGAAATTATAGGGACGCAAATAGGGAAAGTAACAGTTAGTCCGTTTGAAAAAATTACGGATATATTAGCGCAAGAACATATAGATGTAGTGATTTTAACAACACCTGAAGAAGCAGCGCAGCAAATCGCCGACACTTTAGTAAAAGCGGGTGTAAAAGGTATTTTGAACTTTACACCAAGTCGTGTTCTGGCACCATCAGATGTTCAAGTACATCATATTGATTTAGGTATTGAATTACAATCCTTATTATTCTTTATGAAAAATTATAGTAACAAATAAAGCATATGAAAATAAGCTAGCTTTTTTATTTACACGAGACACATGTTTAGTGGAGAGTGTTTAAAAAAAGCTAGTTTTTGTATTTAGATAGATGATTACTACTAACTACTGCCGTTTTCACAATTAATACTTTATAAAATATGAGCAAACGGGCTTGATATTTAGTGAAAAATTTAATATGATAAATCATATTGATTTTATCGGGAAAGAGGTAATAATATGACGTGGTTAGTAATCAGTGGACTAATCGTTGGTGCGCTTTTAGGCTTTGTTATGCAAAGAACACGATTTTGTTTAGCTGGTGGATTTAGAGATATGTACGTTCAAAAAAGCAATAAAATGTTTTATGCATTGTTAATTGCAATTTCCGTACAAAGTATTGGATTATTAATTTTAACATCAACGGGCTTAGTAGAAATTCCAGAATCTACGTATCCAATCATTGGAACAGTGATAGGTTCATTTATTTTTGGTATTGGTATTATTTTATCTGGAGGCTGTGCTACAGGTACGTGGTATAGAGCTGGAGAAGGTTTAATAGGAAGCTGGATGGCACTTATTGCCTATGGCTTCACTGCAGCAGCAACAAAATTTGGTTTGCTGTTACCATTGATGGATGGTGTGAACAAACCGACAAATGTAAATGCAAGTATGTCACAAACGACAGGTATACCAACATGGATTTGGGTCGCGTTACTTACAATAATCACGATTCTTCTTGTTGTCAAAACGTTACGTAAACCCAAACCTAAATTTGCTATACCGAAATTAAAGCAAAAATATACAGGTATAAGACATTATTTATTCGAGAAAAAATATCATCCATTTGTTGCAGCAATTGCTGTTGGGCTAATCGCATTACTTGCATGGCCTGTGAGTGAATCAACAGGAAGAATGTATGGACTTGGTATTACGACACCATCTGCAAATATAGTTCAATTTTTTGTAACTGGTGATTTGAAATTGATAGACTGGGGAGTATTCCTTGTTCTAGGGATATTCGTTGGTTCTTATATTGCTGCGAAAGGCGCTAAAGAATTCAAGTGGAGAATGCCTGATAAAAAGACAATACGTAATAGTGTTATTGGTGGCGTATGTATGGGATTTGGCGCTTCTGTAGCTGGTGGTTGTTCGATAGGTAATGGTCTAGTAGAAACCGCAACGATGTCATGGAAAGGTTGGATTGCACTTGCGTCTATGATTTTGGGAGCTTGGTTTATGAGTTACTTTATATTTATAAAACCAATGAAAAAAGCGCAACGCCAACAAGCTAATGAAAGCACGGTTTCAACACAAACTCAAACGACTTAATTATTAAGGGAGGAATTTAATTATGGTACATGAATTAGGAACTGTTGGAATGGTTTGTCCATTTCCACTTATAGAAGCACAAAAGAAAATGGACACAATGGATAACGGTGAAGAACTAAAAATAGATTTTGATTGTACACAGGCAACAGAAGCTTTACCTAATTGGGCAGCTGAAAAAGGATACCCGATAACAAACTATGAACAATTAGACGACGCTTCTTGGACAATTACAATTCAAAAAGCTGAATAAATGAAACGCGAACCAACTTGCTATAATTAGGTGAAAACACCTAAGGTATCAAGTTGGTTTTTATTTTAAATAGTATTTAAAGCGGTTGCAATATGATAGAATTAATCATGTTGAGAATAGCTTATTAATGAGAGTGAGAGAATATGAAAAATATATCTGATATTGCAAAAATTGCTGGCGTATCAAAGAGTACAGTTTCAAGATATCTTAATAATGGCTCGGTAAGTTTAAAAACTAAGCAGAAGTTGGATAAAATCATTCAGGAAAATGATTACCAACCCAATCAGTTTGCACAAAGCTTAAGAGCACATAGAACCAATATGATAGGTGCGATTATACCTAGAATGAACTCTTACGCTGTAGATGAAACAATCAAAGGTGTTAAGACAGTTTGTGATGATTTGAATTATAGATTATTGCTTAATTATACGAATATCGATACAGAACTGGAAATCGATGCACTAGAAACATTTTATAGAAGTAAAGTCGATGGAATTATTTTTATGGCTACAGAAATTACAGATAGACATATAGAAGTGATTAATAAAATTGATGTTCCTGTTATCATTGTTGGTCAAGAACATAAGGACTTGCACTGTATTATTCATAATGATTTTCATGCAGGTTATATGGTAGGTGATGTACTCGGATCAAACGGTTTTAAAAACATCCAATTTTTTGGAGTTACAGAAACCGATATTGCTGTAGGTATACATAGAAAAAAAGGGTTAATCACTGGCTTAGCGAAACATGATGTCAATCCGCATATTTCACAGACCTCATTTAATTATAAAGAAGCAATGATTGATGTATCAAAAACATTGCGAGCTCAACCTAATTATGACGCAGTTGTTGGAGCCACAGATTCCATCGCATTAGCTGTACATAAAGTTACCTCAGAAGACGCTAAGCAAAATAAGGATAAATTTATTGTTGGTTTTGGTGGTGATCCAGTTACAGAAATTGTCTCTCCCTCAATTCATACGGTTAATTATCATTTTGAATATGCTGGTGAAGTAGCAATGAGCAAACTCAATCTAATGATTCGACATCAACCGATAGAGCAACGTATCACTATTGATGTGAGTCTTTCATTTAAAAATTAAGTAAAGCATGATAATATAAAATGAATAGTAATGGAACCGGTACCATTACATAGAATAAAGTTTGAATATTGGATAGTAGGAGGAAAATAGTAATGGCTGAGTGGACAAGAGATGAACGCTATCAAAGATATGAGGACGTTGATCAGCAAACATTAGATGATTTAACAGCTCAAGTTAATCAATCTAAGTATAGACAAACGTTTCATTTACAACCTAAAACAGGATTATTAAACGATCCTAATGGACTGATATATTATGACGGGACGTATTATATATCACATCAATGGTTTCCTTTAGGCCCAGTCCATGGCTTGAAATATTGGTATACATATACAAGTAAGGATTTAGTACATTTTGAAGATGTGGGACCATCATTAAAGCCAGACACTAAAGATGATAGTCATGGCGTTTATAGTGGTAGTGCATTTGTATATAATAATCATATATATTATATGTACACGGCAAATCATCGGGATGAAGATTGGAATAGAATTTCTACGCAACATATTGCAAAAGCAAATGCACAAGGTGAAGTTAAAAAGTTTCCTAAAGCGGTCATTGCTGAACCACCATTTGGATATACACAGCATTTCAGAGACCCTAAAGTATTTTCAAAAGACGGCGTCTATTATGCTGTAATTGGAGCTCAAAATGAACAAGAACAAGGAAGAGTGATTCAATATCGTTCAACGGATATTGTGAATTGGGAGTTTCAAGGCGAAGTTCATACTAATTTAGATTCATTTGGCTATATGTGGGAATGTCCAGATTACTTTAACTTAGATGGATATGATATGTTGTTATTTTGCCCACAAGGTATTGATGAAGAAGGTGAACGCTTTAAAAATATTTATCAATCAGGGTATATTATGGGACAATATGACATTGATAATTTAATGATGAATCATGGAGACTTTTTTGAGCTTGACCACGGTTTTGATTTTTATGCGCCACAAACGTTTATAGATGAGCATGGACAGAGAATATTAATTGGCTGGATGGGATTGCCGGAGATTAATTATCCATCTGATGTTGATGGATGGGCACATTGTTTAACCATCCCACGTGTACTATCGATTGAAGCGGGTAATTTAAAACAACGACCTGTGAAATCCCTCCAACAATTAAGAACAAATAAAGAAACTGCACTAGGATATGCAAATAAATTTACGAGACAATTGTATCCTTATGAAGGAAAACAATTTGAATTAATCATCGATATTTTAGAAAACGATTCAACTGAAGTATATTTTGAAGTGCGTACTTCAAAAACACAAACCACGCTGCTTACTTATAATAAGAAAGCACAAAAATTAACTTTAGATCGTAGTGAAAGTGGTTTGTTGCCAGATCCAGTCGAGAGTACAACAAGAACGACCTATTTAGATACACCTTTGACACAGTTACAATTATTTATCGATACATCGAGTGTCGAAATATTTTGCAACGATGGCGAACGTGTCATGACTGCTAGAATTTTTACAGACGATGAAGCTACGGGAATTAAAACATCTACAGAATCTGGACAAGTATATTTAAAATTCACAAAATATGATTTGAAGGATGGAGAAGTATGAAACGACTGCTTGCAATAGGTGAAGCTTTAATTGATTTTATACCTAATACGACTGACTCTAAATTGAAAGATGTTGTAGGTTTCTCACGCCAAGTGGGAGGCGCACCTTGTAATGTTGCATGTACGACCACTAAATTAGGCGGCAAAGCTGAAATGATCACTCAATTAGGAAATGATGCATTTGGTGATTTAATAGTTGAAACGTTAGAAAATTTGGATGTCGGTACACAGTATCTAAAACGTACGAATGAGGCTAATACTGCATTAGCTTTTGTAAGTTTAACCAAAGAAGGCGAAAGAGATTTTTCCTTTTATCGTAAACCTTCTGCTGATATGTTGTACCGAACTGAAGCAGTTGCGGGAATTGATGTAACAGAAAACGATGTGTTACATTTTTGTTCGGTGGATTTGGTAGAAAGCCCTATGAAATATGCACATAAAGCATTGATTGATAAAGTTAAAACAGCAGAAGGATTAGTTGTATTTGACCCCAACGTTCGCTTGCCATTATGGGATAGTGAGGATGCGTGTAAAGAAGCAATACAATCATTTATCCCCTTATCAAATGTCGTTAAAATTTCTGATGAAGAATTGACTTTTGTTACTGGTCAGAATGATGAAATACAAGCGATTCAATGGTTATTTCAAGGTGATGTAGAAGCGGTTATTTATACTAAAGGCGCTGACGGAGCTATGATATATTTGAAGGACGGTACAGTTATTACGCATCAAGGGTTTAAAGTACAGCCGGTTGACACGACGGGGGCAGGAGACGCTTTTATTGGAGCTTTGATTAGTAAAATAGTAACTTCAAATACAAATGATATATACCATTTGTTGAAAAACGAAGGTCAATATATTTTGGAGTTTAGTAATTATGTAGCAGCAATGGTTACTACAAAATATGGTGCAATAGAGAGTATTCCGAGTTTAAGTGAAGTAAATAAGGCATTAAAAATATAATGAAAAAGACTTTGCATATTAATTTATGCAAAGTCTTTTTTGAATTATATTTTTTTAACATTTCTTACTGAAGCAAAGCAATGTTCTTGGTTTTTGAAATAAACAATGCGAGATTTTGAGTCAATAGATTCAATATTATGTCTGTTAACAACGAAACTGTTATGACATCTAAAGAATCTGTCATCAAGTTGATTAAGTTCTTTAAGATTACCATAGAATTCAATTTGTCTATTATCTAAGTGCGCAATCAATCGATGAGATTTAGTAGATGACTCAAAAAACATGACATCGTCATATTGAACATATACCGAATTACTTCCACGTTTTAATTCAATTGTTTCAACAGTGCGTTCTTTAGAAAGTAATTTCAATCTTGATTCTGAAGTTTCTAAACAATCAATGATTCTAGATTTTAATTCATCTGGGTCATCTTTAAAAATAAAGTCCATCGCTGCTACTTTATAAACAAAAGTAAGGTATGTAAGCTCGCTATGACTAGTAACAAAAATGATATTACCTACAGGGTCATGCTTACGGATTTCACTAGCAAGCTTAATGCCGTTAATGTCAGCTTCCAATTGTATATCTAAAAAGTAACATCCTATATCACTTAAATCTTTTGAACGTTCTAAAACTTCATAAGGATCAGCAGTTGCAACTTCAATTTCCATCGATTTCTCTTCAATCATGATGTAATTGTTGATAATTGAAATCATATTCTCACGTTGTCTTTCATCATCTTCACATATGAATATTTTCATATTTTCACACCCTTATGAATCAGTATTTAATATTTCTACTTTTTGAATGAAATAATTATTATCAATTGTTGTATCTAATAAAACATTAGAAGTCGTATCAGTCAATTCTTTTAATGTTGAAAGTCCGAGTCCACGATTTTTACCTTTTGTAGAGAAATTTTCTTGGAATAGGGTATGTACACGAGGCATATCAGCATCACATTTATTCATAACTATAAACATCACTGAATCATCTTCATTTTTGATAAAAGCAATTCGGATAAGTGGGTCGTCCATTATTTTTTCAGAAGCTTCAATCGCATTATCAAGTAAAATTCCAATAACTCTACTCAAATTAATAATAGGCATTTCAATTTTTTCAATTGTTTCAGGTACTTCTATACTAATTCTTATATTTTTTTCTTGAGCTTGTAATATTTTTGTTGTTAATAAACCTTTGATTTCACGAACCTTTAGATTTTCAATGCCATTAATTTTAATGGCGTTCATTTGCATACTGTCTTGCATAGGTAAGATTTCTTCATGGAAATATTGATCTAAACCTTCCATATCATTTTCTCTAATAAAATCCGACATCGTTGATAATATGTTGACGTAATCATGTCTGAATTTACGCATTTCATGATTAATTTTTTCTATTTGTAAAGTGTACTTATAGTAATTCTCGATTTCACGCATATTACGTTTGTACTGAATTTGACGAATGATACTAAAAGAAATTGTAACGATTAGTACAGCAGTCGTAACGATTAATACAGCATACATAACTATTAAAAATTTCGCGTCCCCGAAAGAAAGACTTTGATTAGGTAAGTAAAAATAGATTAATAATAATACTATAAACAGAAAGGTGCAAACAATGATTAAATAGATTTTATTTAATGATAAATCTGATATCGATAGTTTTTTGAAGAAAAATCTCCCTAGTATTGAAAAGAACATTATTATAAGAGCGAATATTAAATAGTATATTAAATTAAATATATAATTTGCTGAAAATAAATCTATTAATGATGTTGCTAACCAAATTGATAGAAAGTTGGCCATATACAATATGAAAAAGCTAACGAGTACAGATACAACACCCATAAAGCGGTTTTTAAAATACATAAATATAACACTTGCAATTAATAAAAAAAACATTGACTTAGAGTCAAAATAAAAAAATAAAATGGTTGAAGGGATTATAATCCCAATAATGGAAAAATAATCCCTCAAAGTATAAGTTACATTTGTTAAAATTTTAATAATTATGAAAAGCAATACTGCTTGAAATATTGATAACATTATTGTGTTTAAAATAGCCATACTCTACACACTTTCTAAGACAATTATTCGTATAATTTTGTTATTTCTTTAGGTACTTCTGTTTCATCAAAATATCCATAACAAGGTCTTACACCGGCTACTGCACCTAGTGTTGAGAAAAATTTCGCGATTAAACTAAAAATAGATTCAAAGATATGCATAATTAAACATCCTCCTCAGGGAAAAATATAGGTAGTTGAGCGATAGCAATCAATATAATTCCTAAAAGTACTAATTGTTGGTAAGGCTCACTGAAAAACATTGATAGTACTAATAATAATAAAGTTACAATGACTGTCTTTATTTTCTTACCTTTTACTAATCGTTGTGGTATAGGTTGCTTTTTGGTAGCAGCTGGCGCGTATATTATTAATATAATGAAACCAATTATTGCTAATAGGTACATAATTAATGAAGACACTCCTATATACCCGATAAACCAAGGTAATAAAACAAATAACGATAAATTCTGCACATGACATGTAAAAGAAGATTTTGCGTGTGCACCATGTGCATATTGCCTAATTAAAAAGTACGACAAATGGACAGTTAGTGTGAAAAAAAAGAGATGGCAAAGGATTGAAACGCCATAAGTTATTATTGTTTTGGTTAAATTGCCTACAAACACTTGCATACCTAAACGCATCTTTAAATAATCAATATGTTCTAAGTTGTTACGTTGTTGTAGATATTTAGCAAAACTATCAATTTTGCTATCTATAGACTTTAACATTGGGCTTCTCTCCTTAGCCGTATTATACAATTTTAATTAAGTTTTATGCGTCTTATTGCTTAACTGTATATTTTGTGTTCCTAACTGTTGCTAATCTTTATCTCTTTAATTTTAACATAAAAAATCAAACATTTAGGAATGAAATATGACGAGTTAGGGATTTTTTAACGAATAAGCTCAAAATCATGGTTAAATGTACTTGTATCACAAAGAAGTGATAGCATTTTACAAATCATTTAATCAATTTTTGTTTGAATTTTGATTTGAATGATGAAGTTAATTAAGCTTTTGAGCAGGGGCTTAATTGATAAGCTGATGTTGTAACTGTACTTTCTTCGTATAGTTGTTATAGTTACAAAAATTAGTTATCGTTTTTCAATTTTAATACAAACAAGAGGAGGCTGATGTAGTGACAAAAGATATCTCAGCAGCAATTAGTGATTTCGTAAAATAGTACTTACTGAGTACACAACAAGCTTATTAATTTAAGCATTCCCAATTTAGATTTGCAGAACCTTCCCAGTCTCGAATCTAATATCATTTTAACATTGTCTATAACAGAGACAATTTAAAGTATTAACATGTAAGCTATCGTAAACATCATTCAATTTATCATTAAAATCGGTAAATTCACTAAATTTTTTTCATAATTAATAACATCCCCAAAAATAGATAGAGAAATAACTGTAAAAAACATTCCCTTAATAATAAGTTACAAAAACCGTGAGCCCCTCCCAAGCTCACGGTTTTTATTATGAAATTATTTATATAAATGTGGTCTTAAATTTTTAAATACTGGAATTACGTTACGCTGATTTGTTACTTCCTCTAAATCAATAGCACAAGTTAAATGATCTGGTTTTTCTTTTAATTCTGCTATAACTTCACCATTAGGGTTAATCACGATAGAATGACCTGCATATTCAGTCTTACCATCATCTCCACAAGCATTACAACCAACTACAAATATATCATTTTCAATGGCGCGTGCTTTTAAGAGGGCAGTCCAGTGATTCAATCTTACCGCTGGCCATTGTGCAACATAAAAAGCGATTTGTGCATCTTTACGGGCTGGATAGCGAAGTAATTCAGGAAAGCGTAAATCATAACAAGTAATATGTGCAACTTTAGAACCATTTGATAGTGTGAAGGGTTCTGGAACTGCATTACCAGGTGTTAAAAATGAAGGCTCATCCAACATTGGTACGAGATGTACCTTGTCATAACTATTAAATAAATAACCATTTTTTGAAACGGCAAAAGCAGTATTATAAATGTTGTCTTTCATGCTATTTGAAACAGAACCTGCAATTACATCAACTTTATATTGGATTGCTAATTTTGATATAAATTCAAAACTTCTCGATAATTGATTGTCGGCGAGTTCTTTTAACTGAGGTAGGGCGTAACCGTTATTCCACATTTCCGGTAAAACTACGACATCTGTCTCTGTTGTCACATACTCGGCAAACCAATTTGTAATTGTTTCTTCATTTAATGAAACATTTGCTGGTTCAACTTTAAATTGAAAGATTTCTATATTCATCTCGATCGCCCCTTAAATTGTTGTTAGCATAAATATACTAGATATATTCTGAAAATTCAAAATTAGACGCAAGTTTCTGTGATGTTATAAAATGCGCAGGGGAGAAATGTGCATGTTCAAAATTGGAACTTTCAAATAAAAAACCAATTCATTTTAAATGAATTGGTTTTTATAAGTTGATAAGGCTTTTTACCCTATAAGCTTGTATTATTAATGGTTTAAACTCAAATTAACTATTTTCTTACTAAGAAGCGTTTGCTTACATCATGAAATTCTTTTTCTCCAGCCTCATCACGTACGTTACCAAAAGGCATTTGAGCTACAAGATTCCAAGTAGTAGGAACATCGAATGCTTCAGTTACTGCTACGTCTACAAGTGGATTATAATGTTGTAATGATGCGCCAATACCTTTAGTACCTAATGCAGTCCAAATTGCAAATTGGTGCATTGCATTGGTTTGGTTTGACCAAATGGCAAAGTTCTCTGCATAGTTAGGCATTTGATTTTGTAATCCTTCAACAACTTCTTGATCTTCAAAATATAGGATTGTTCCATAAGAATGTTTGAAGTTATCAATTTTGTCTGAGGTTGCTTGGAACTCACGATCAGGACCCATTGATTTTTTTAATTCTTCTTTTGTTATATCCCAAAATTTATTATGGTTATTGCTTAATAACAATACAATACGAGTTGATTGAGCATTAAATGAAGATGGAACATGTTTGATTGCATGTTCGATGATGCCCTCTACCTCTTTATCGGATATTGAAATTTCTTGTTCTAAACTATATATTGTACGTCTTGATTCTACTGCATTTTGAAATACATCTAGTGTATCTTCTTTTTTACTAAAAAGTCCCATTCGGAAAACTCCTTCATATCAATTTATTTTATATATCAAGTATAATAATTATACCTGTATTTGTAAATAGCTTTTTACAATAAATTTCAAATAGATTAATTTTTTCTTTCAAAAGCCTGATTTTAATGAAAAATAAGGAGATTTCTAATATACTGATAAGGAATGTAAGAAAAATTATTTGGAGGTGAGATTATGAAAAAACATATTTCACATAAATTTGTCGCATCTAGCTTTGCAATCGCATTAAGTGCTACATTGATTTCTAAACCGACACTAGGGGCAGAGATAGAGCTAAATGAATACAATAAGAATACGCCTATGAATAATACTAATTTAGATCATAAGCGTAGCAATATAGCAGATAGAGATAAAAATGTGCAAAATAGCACTAAGCCAATAAATAATTCAAGTGAGAATGAAGCACCTTCAAATTCTAATCAAATTGATAATAAAACAAGTGGTGACGCTACAACAGATTCATCATCTGAACAACCAG
>NZ_JAMBPV010000018.1 GCF_029531845.1 Staphylococcus equorum | reverse complement strand
TACTTGAGTATAGCTTTTTAAAAAGTAACTTTTTTATATGAGATACATTTGACCTTGGACACTTTTAAATTCTTAAACGAAATGGAGTATGTTATATGTTAAAATATAATGAATTATGAGAGTTGAAATTATTGCTTGAAAAGCGAGGATACATATGACATTACCATTAACTAATAAACTTAAGGATATACTAAATAGAAATTCGATTTCGATGCATGTACCTGGACATAAAAATATGACAATTGGTTATTTAGAACACCTGAATTTTAAAATGGATATGACTGAGATTACAGAATTAGATGATTTGCATCATCCTGAAGAAGTAATAGCACAAAGTATGGAAGGTATAGAGAAACATCCTGATTATGACGCGTATTATTTAATCAATGGGACTACATCTGGTATTTTATCAGTAATCCAAGGGTTTTCAGGGCAACATGGACATTATTCAATAGTACGAAATGCACATAAATCTGTATTCCATGCTTTAGATTTAACATCAGAACAGTGTCAATTATTGGAAATGACAATGAGCAAAAAAACGAACCAATATTTAGGTCCGAATTTAGATACATTTCTTTCTCAAATACAACAAACTAAATTAGCTGTACTTACATATCCTAATTATTATGGTGAATGCTTTGATGTATCTACTGCTATCAAATATCTAAAAGAACAGAATATACCTGTGTTAATAGATGAAGCACACGGCGCCCACTTTGATTTGGAAGGCTTTCCAAGTTCTACTTTAAATATGGGCGCGGATTACGTGGTGCAATCGTATCATAAATCGTTACCAGCGTTAACGATGAGTTCTATTATATTCATTCATAAGAATGCTCCACAACGGGAAAAAGTCATTAGATATTTATCATATTTTCAATCTTCTAGTCCTTCGTATCTATTAATGACTAGTTTGGAATTAGCACATCAATTTTATAAAGATTATAACAGTACTCTCTTTTTTAAAAAAAGAAGCCAATTAATTCAAGCGTTAAAAGAAATTGGAGCTGAAGTAGTTACGGTTGAAGATTCACTGAAATTGAATATACGCTGTAATGGTTATACTGGTTTTGAATTACAGAAGTATTTTGAAGCTAAAGATATTTATGTTGAACTTGCTGATGAACATCAGGTATTATTCGTTTTGCCTTTATGGCATGAGGGGGACGCGTATCCATTTGATTTATTAATAGAAAGAATACGACAGATTGAGTTGGAAGTGAGAGAGACGCAAACACTTGCTCAATCAGCGTTTAGAACTGAAGAAGGTACATACCAAGCGGGTGATATAGTTGATACAAAAAGTGTCACTATTAGCCATACTAAAAATAAAGTTTTAGCAACAAATATCGTCCCATATCCTCCTGGTATCCCTGTCATGTTTAAAGGAGAAAAAATTACAGAAAATATGATAAAATTAATGAATTATTGGTATGATAATAAGATAAGAGTAGAAGGAATTAAAAATTATAAAATAGAAATTAAGGATGAATAAAATGTCAGCTTTTATAACTTTTGAGGGCCCCGAAGGTTCAGGTAAAACTACAGTCATTCAACAAGTGGCAAAACGGTTAGAAACAGAGTATGATGTTGTACTCACTAGAGAGCCTGGTGGGGTTAAAACTGGAGAGCAAATACGTGAAGTATTGCTTGAAGGTGACGATATGGATGAGCGTACAGAAGCGCTGTTATTTGCGGCATCAAGACGTGAGCATCTTGTTGGTAAAGTCATACCCTCATTAGAAGAAGGTAAGTTAGTATTATGTGATCGTTATATAGATAGTTCATTAGCTTATCAAGGTTATGCACGGGGTATAGGAATAGAAGAAGTGAAATCTATTAATGAATTTGCAATCAATGGTTTATATCCAAATAGAACGATTTACCTTGATGTGAGTGTGGAGATAGGTCGTGATAGAATACTAAAAAATCAACGAAATCAAAATCGCTTAGATCAAGAAGATGTAATATTTCATGAAAAAGTAGTTGAAGGTTATAAGAAAATTATTCATAATGAGTCTAAACGTTTTATTGTGATTGACGCAAATCGAGGTATAGAAGAAGTAGTAAATACGACGTATGAATCTATCATCAAATACTTAGAAAAATTATGATATAATACTTGGAAGAGGTGTTTAGTATGAAAATGATTATAGCAATCGTACAAGATCAGGATAGTCAGGAACTGTCGGAAAAACTTGTTAAGCATAATTTTAGAGCAACAAAACTTGCAACCACTGGTGGATTTTTAAGGGCTGGTAATACTACGTTCTTATCTGGTGTTGAAGATGATCGCGTGGATGAGATGTTGAAAGTTATCAATGATACATGTGGTAACAGAGAGCAACTTGTATCACCTATTACACCGATGGGTGGCAGTGCAGATTCTTATATACCGTATCCGGTTGAAGTGGAAGTAGGAGGAGCAACGGTATTTGTAATGCCTGTTGAAACTTTCCATCAATTCTAAAATCATGGTTGCTTAATATAGTAGCCTCTCAAATTACGTTTAGCAAAAGTGATGTACCTATGGTGGTCTTTTGGAATGTTTTTTGTAGGGTGACTATATATAAGCAGCCTTTTTATATAAAGGAGTAACTTTATAATGGATGAACGAGAAAGACTGACAAAAGCCTATCAATCAAATAAACTATCACATGCTTATTTATTTGAGGGTGATGATGGTCAGACTATGCAACAAGTCGCTATTGATTTTACGAAACTTATTTTATGTGATCAAGACAATCAATGTCAGTTAAAGGTAGAAACATTTAATCATCCTGATTTTATGTATATATCCTCTGAAGAGACTACAATAAAGAAAGATCAAATAGAGCAATTATTGCATCATATGAATCAATTACCAATTGAAGGAGACTATAAAGTATATATTATTGAATCCTTTGAAAAGTTAACAATACAAGGTGAAAATAGCATTTTGAAATTTTTAGAGGAACCACCTGAAAATACCATCGCCATCTTATTAACTACGAAACCAGAGCAAATCTTAGACACAATACATTCGAGATGTCAGCATGTTTACTTTAAACCTATTAATAAAGCCAATTTTATAAATAGATTAGTAGACCGCGATGTTTCTCGTCCAGTAGCTGAATTATTAAGTACATATACCACGCAAATTGAAACGGCAATTTCACTTAACGAAGAAGCAGATTTAATGGCACTACGTAAAAGTATTATTAAATGGTGCCAATTACTTTTAACAAATCGACCTATGGCATTGATTGCTATTGTAGATTTATTGAAACAGGCAAAAAATAGAAGGTTACAAATACTCGCACTATCTGCAGTTAATGGTTTCTTTCAAGATGTTATGCATGCTAAAGTAGGGATGACTGATGATATGATATATCAAGATTTACAAGTCGATGTACAAGAATATACGAAAAAACTAACATATAATCAAATTATTTTGATGTATGATCAAATAACAGAAGCACATAAAAAGTTGAATCAAAATGTAAACCCAACTTTAGTGTTTGAGCAAATCGTAATAAAAGGGGTGAATTAATTATGCAAAATGTAGTAGGAATTGATTTTCAAAAATCAGGAAAAATGGAGTATTATTCGCCTCAACATTTTAATTTAACTGTAGGTGACTGGGTAGTAGTAGAGTCTAAAAGAGGTTTAGAAATGGGTCGCGTAAAATACGAACCTTTAAATGTTGCGGATCAAGATGTAACACTACCATTAAAAGAAATCGTACGTATGGCTACTGAAGAAGACTTAGTCAGATATGAACAAAATGAGCAAGCTGCAAAAGAAGCTTTGGATTTGTGTAAAGATACAATTCAACAACAACAATTAGAAATGCGTTTGGTTAACTGCGAATTCACATTAGATAAATCAAAAGTCATATTTAATTTCACTTCAGATGAGCGAGTTGATTTTAGAAAACTAGTGAAAGTCTTAGCACAGAAGTTAAAAACACGTATTGAACTAAGACAGATTGGCGTTAGAGACGAAGCGAAATTATTGGGTGGCATTGGACCATGTGGACGTTCTTTATGTTGTTCAACATTTTTAGGTGATTTTGAACCAGTATCTATAAAAATGGCTAAGGATCAGAATTTATCTTTAAATCCAACTAAAATTTCGGGAGCTTGTGGACGTTTGATGTGTTGTCTCAAGTATGAAAATGATTATTATGAGGAAGCACGTGCACAATTACCTGATGTTGGTGATCCGATTGAAACACCAGAAGGTAATGGTAAAGTGATAGGGCTAAATATTTTAGACGTTTCTATGCAAATTAAAGTGGAAGGCCTAGAGCAACCACTAGAATATAAAATGGAAGAATTAGAAACATTTAATTAGGAGGCCGTTACAACATTGAACCGAAGCGAGATATTTGAAAAGTTAGCACATTTAGAAGAAAATATTAATCAAATCAATGGTGATATGGTTAATTTGAAAAATCTTACTGTCGAACTCATAGAGGAAAATGTAGCCTTACAAATAGAGAATGAAAATCTAAAAACTTTAATAGATAAAGAAGAAAAACCAAGAAAAATAGAAAGTGGTCATAAAGCACCATACAAGCGACCACTTCGTAGTAAAGATAATTTAGCGATGCTTTATAAAGAGGGTTTTCATATTTGTAATGGTGAGTTATTCGGAAAACATAGAAAAGGCGACGACTGTTTATTTTGTTTAGAAGTGCTGAGTGAATAATTAAAGAACGAAATTGCCTATAAAACAATATGGATGAAATGTGATTGAGGATGAGATGTAGCGATAGGCTTGGTTATTAAGCATCGCAGTCTCGTCCTTTTTTTGGAGGATATAATGAATATGCATATGGAAAATGAAAGGTTAGACTATTTAATTAAAGAAAAACTAGAAATTATTCAAAATGATGATGTATTTTCCTTTTCAACAGATGCTTTACTACTTGCACATTTCACAAAAGTAAAAAAACAGGATACAATCATGGATTTGTGTTCTGGTAATGGTGTGATAGCATTATTACTTTCTGATAAAGGACAGCAAGCTATAGATGGAATTGAAATACAGCAACAACTCGTAGATATGGCACAACGCAGTATTGCATATAACGGTTTAGAAAGTAGAATTCAGATGCATCATCTGGATTTGAAAGAGGCACACAAACAGTTTAGTCCAGCGAAATATAGTCTTATTACTTGTAACCCACCGTACTTTAAAGAGAATCAAGCGTTCCAACATCAGAAAGAAGCACATAAGATAGCACGACATGAAATTATGTGTACATTAGAGGATTGCTGTTTTGCAGCAAGACATTTACTGAAACAGGGCGGGCGCTTTGTAATGGTACATCGAGCGGAACGTCTAATGGATGTCTTAAGCTATATGAGAGATTACCAAATTGAACCTAAGAAACTTTATTTCATTTATAGTAAGCAAGGTAAAGTTGCTCAAACAATTGTTGTTGAAGGTAGAAAAGGTGGTAATCAAGGACTAGATATTCAAACACCATTTTACATATATAATAGTGATGGAACCTACACTAAAGAAATGAGCGAAATATATTATGGATAAACATTATATATACATTGTTAAGTGTAAAGATGGCAGTTTATATACTGGTTATGCAAAAGATATAGAAAAAAGAGTAGAAAAGCATAATAAGGGACAAGGTGCCAAATATACTAAAATAAGACGTCCAGTAGAGTTAGTTTATCAAGAAATGTTTGATACGAAATCAGAAGCTTTAAAACGAGAATATGAAATAAAAACGTATTCTAGGCAACAAAAATTAGTATTAATAAGCGAGGGATAGCTAATGGCGACATTATATTTAGTAGGAACACCCATAGGGAATTTAGCAGATATTACATATAGAGCTGTAGACATTTTAAGATCAGTGGATTTGATTGCTTGTGAAGATACAAGAGTAACTAAAAAGTTATGTGCACATTATGATATTCAAGCACCTCTGAAATCCTATCATGATCACAATAAGGAACAACAAACGGATTACCTAATAGAACAACTACAGCAAGATGTTAGCATAGCACTTGTGTCGGATGCAGGCTTGCCATTGATTAGCGATCCCGGATATGAGCTTGTAGTTGCAGCGAGAGCAAATGAAATTAGAGTGGAAACTGTACCAGGACCTAATGCTGGATTGACCGCACTGATGGCAAGTGGGCTACCATCATTTACTTATACATTTTTAGGCTTTTTGCCACGAAAAGAAAAACAAAAATTAGATATTTTAGAGAAACGTATGTTTGAAGATAGCACTCTGATTATTTATGAATCCCCACATCGTGTGAAAGAGACGTTAAAAACAATTCAAAAAGTAGATGAAACTAGAAAAGTTTCACTGGGTAGAGAATTAACTAAAAAGTTTGAGCAAATTGTCACAGGAGAAGTTGGAGAATTGCTAAACCAGCTTAATGAAAATCGTATCCCAACTAAAGGTGAATTTGTCGTAGTCATTGAAGGTGCTATCGCTGAAGAAGATACATCATGGTTTGAAGATATGTCGATACAAGCACATGTGAATTATTATATAAATGAAAATATGAAGCCTAAAGCTGCAATTAAACAAGTTGCTGAAATGCGTCATATGAAGACTGGTGAAGTTTATGATATTTATCATGAGGTTTCCAATAATTAAGCAAAGTCGAATTGATTATTCTTAGGATAAAGTTTCGAAGATAAAGGGAAGAACTTTTGTAGGATAAAATCATGTTTAATAAAGAAAAATGAGTTGAAAAACTCCCATAACACGCGTGATTTATGGTAATGTAGACAAGATAGAGATTATTAATCATATTAAAATTTTAGCAGAATTAAGTCATGAAAAGTTCGATATGAATAGTAATCTATCCATATCATTTTAAAAATGGTTAAATTAGAAAATGAAATAAAAACATATATCTGTTTTATTGATGAAAAATGAATTTAGATATATTTAAAGCGTAGGAAACGAGGAGGAACATTGATGGCGAAAGAAACATTTTATATCACTACACCAATATATTATCCAAGTGGGAATTTACATATCGGTCATGCATATACAACAACAGCTGGTGATGTAATCGCACGTTATAAAAGAATGCAAGGCTATGATGTTCGTTATTTAACAGGGACGGATGAACATGGTCAAAAAATACAAGAAAAAGCACAAAAAGCTGGGAAATCTGAATTAGAATATTTGGATGAAATGATTGCTGGTATTAAAGACTTATGGAATAAATTAGAAATCTCAAACGATGATTTTATTCGTACAACAGAAGCGCGACATAAAGAAGTCGTAGAACAAATATTTGAACGTTTATTAGCGCAAGAAGATATTTATCTTGGTGAATATGAGGGTTGGTATTCTGTACCAGATGAAACATATTATACCGAGACGCAGTTAGTGGATCCAATATTTGAAAATGGTGAAATCGTTGGCGGTAAAAGTCCAGACTCAGGTCACGAAGTAGAATTAGTTAAAGAGGAAAGTTATTTCTTTAATTTATCTAAATATACAGATCGTTTATTAGAATTTTACGATGAAAATCCTGATTTTATTCAACCACCTTCACGTAAAAATGAAATGATTAACAATTTCATCAAACCAGGGTTAGAAGATTTGGCAGTTTCACGTACATCATTCGATTGGGGCATCCACGTGAAATCAAATCCTAAACACGTCGTTTACGTCTGGATTGATGCGCTTGTGAACTATATTTCTTCATTAGGCTACTTATCAGATGATGATAGCTTATTCAAAAAATATTGGCCAGCAGATATTCATATCATGGCGAAGGAAATTGTGCGTTTCCACTCAATTATCTGGCCGATCTTGTTGATGGCATTAGATGTACCACTTCCTAAGAAAGTCTTTGCTCATGGCTGGATTCTTATGAAAGATGGCAAAATGAGTAAATCTAAAGGTAATGTAGTCGATCCTAATGTACTTATAGATCGTTATGGTCTAGATGCTACGCGTTATTATTTAATGCGCGAATTACCATTTGGTTCTGATGGCGTCTTTACGCCAGAAGGATTCGTTGAACGTACAAATTATGATTTAGCGAATGACTTAGGTAATTTAGTTAATCGTACAATTTCTATGGTTAATAAATACTTTGGTGGTGAATTACCAGCATATCAAGGTCCAAAACATGAGTTGGATGAAGATATGGAACAAATGGCGATAGACACAGTGAAGACCTTCCATGAGAATATGGACGATTTACAATTCTCAGTAGCACTGTCAACGGTGTGGAAATTAATCAGCCGTACTAATAAATATATTGACGAAACATCACCGTGGGTATTAGCTAAAGATGAGAGTCAAAAAGACATGCTAAGTAACGTAATGGCTCATTTAGTAGAAAACATTCGTATTGTAGCAGTGTTATTAAGACCATTTCTTACACATGCGCCAAAACAAATTTTTGAGCAGTTGAATATTAAGTCAACTGAATTATATGAATTTGATAGTGTGAAACAGTATGGTGCCTTAACTTCACCAATTGTTGTTATTGATAAACCACAACCTATCTTCCCACGTTTAGATAGTGATGTTGAAATCGATTATATTAAACAATCTATGCAGCCAGAAAAAACGGCAGAAGTTTCAGAAGAAACCGAAGAAGAAGTACCTAGTAAGCCCCAAATTGACATCAAAGACTTTGATAAAGTAGAAATTAAAGCTGCTACGATTATGGATGCTGAACAAGTTAAAAAATCTGATAAATTATTGAAAATCCAAGTCGATTTAGATAGTGAACAACGTCAAATCGTTTCAGGCATTGCAAAATACTATCAACCAGAAGATATTATAGGTAAAAAAGTAGCAGTTGTAACAAACTTAAAACCTGCCAAATTAATGGGTAGAAAATCTGAAGGTATGATTTTATCTGCTGAAAAAGATGGCGTACTGACGCTTGTAAGTTTACCAAATGCAATTCCAAATGGTGCAATAATTAAGTAATCACAAATTAAGGGAGCGGTATAACATGCTTATCGATACACATGTTCATTTAAATGCAGAACAATATGATGAAGATTTAGAAGCGGTCATTGAACGTGCGAGAGACAACGGTGTAGATCGAATGTTTGTTGTTGGATTTGATACACCAACAGTCGAACGTACGATGGAACTGATTGACCAATACGAATTTATCTATGGCATTATTGGATGGCACCCTGTAGATGCGGTTGATTGTACAGAGGAACGATTAGAATGGATAGAAAAACTTGCAGAACATCCTAAAGTGATCGGTATAGGTGAAACGGGATTAGATTATCATTGGGATAAGTCGCCTAAAGATGTGCAACAAGCATTATTTAGAAAACAAATCGCATTGGCAAAACGCGTCAATTTACCAATTATTATTCACAATAGGGAAGCAACGCAAGATTGTATAGATATTCTAAAAGAGGAGCATGCTGAAGAAATTGGCGGTATTATGCACAGTTTCAGCGCTTCTCCTGAAATTGCAGATGATGTAATTAACAAATTGAATTTCTATGTATCTTTAGGTGGTCCAGTTACTTTTAAAAATGCGAAACAACCTAAAGAAGTAGCAAAACATGTTCCATTTGATCGATTATTAGTTGAAACGGATGCACCATTCTTATCTCCACATCCTTATAGAGGCAAAAGAAATGAACCTGTCCGTGTGACATTGGTTGCAGAACAAATTGCTGAATTACGTGGTGTAAGTTATGAGGAAGTTTGCAAGCAAACAACTGAAAATGCAGAACGATTGTTTAAATTAAAAGCATAGGCACATTACAAAAAGGTATCGGTCTGAAATAGGGCTTAGTTTGCAGAGTAAATGCTAAGTAGTAACCATTATTTACGACGATACCTTTTTTATTTTTATCTAAAATCGAATTAAAGTGATGAAAGGTGTAACAATAAATGAAGATTAACGAATTTATTGTAGTAGAAGGTAGAGACGATACGGAACGTGTTAAAAGAGCAGTAGAATGTGATACGATTGAAACAAATGGGAGTGCGATTAACGAACAAACTTTAAGTGTTATAGCACAAGCATTTGAAACTAGAGGTGTAATTGTATTAACAGACCCTGATTTCCCGGGTGATAAAATACGTAATACAATTCAAAAACATATACCAGGCGTAAAACACGCATATATCGACAGAGAAAAAGCTAAAAGTAAACGAGGCAAAATCGGTGTGGAACATGCACAACTTGCAGATATTAAAGATGCCTTGATGAATGTGAGTACACCATTCGAAGAAGGATATGAAACAATCAGTAAATCAGTTTTAATTGATTTAGGATTAATAATTGGCAAAGATGCACGCAAAAAAAGAGAAATACTTGGGCGTGAGCTACATATAGGACATTCTAATGGCAAACAATTAATAAATAAGCTCAATGCGTTTGGCTATACTGAAGAAGATGTTAGAAATGCATTAAGTGATGATGAAGGAAGTGAATGATAAGTGGATATTAAAGATGTTGCTACACCATCCCGTACAAAAGCATTGCTCAATCAATATGGTTTTAATTTTAAAAAGAGTTTAGGCCAAAACTTCTTAATTGACGTTAACATCATACAAAAAATTATCGATGCTAGTGATATAGGTAAAAATACAGGTATTATAGAAATAGGGCCTGGTATGGGTTCACTCACAGAGCAATTAGCTAAAAATGCGAAGAAAGTTGTTGCGTTTGAAATTGATCAACGTTTGATACCAGTGTTGAAAGATACAATGGGGCCATATGATAACGTGGAAATTATAAATGAAGATATATTAAAAGCTGATATTGCGCATTATGTCACAGAGCATTTAGCAGATTGTGACAATATCATGGTGGTTGCTAACTTGCCATATTATATTACAACTCCGATATTATTAAATTTAATGCAACAAAGCTTACCTATCGACGGGTACGTGGTTATGATGCAGAAAGAAGTTGGTGAAAGATTGAATGCACAAGTTGGTACAAAAGCTTATGGATCACTTTCAATTGTTACCCAATACTATACTGAAACAAGTAAAGTGTTAACAGTGCCGAAGACTGTCTTCTTACCACCACCAAATGTAGATTCAATTGTTGTAAAATTGATGAAGCGTCAGACGCCAGAAGTATATATAGATAACGAAGATAAATTTTTCAAAATGACAAAAGCTGCATTTAGCCAAAGACGAAAAACTATCAGCAACAACTATCAAAGTTTGTTTGTAGATGGTAAAGTAAACAAAGAAATTATTAAAAAATGGTTAGAAACAAGTGGCATAGATCCAAGAAGACGTGGAGAAACGCTTACAATAAAAGAATTTGCAAAATTATATAATGAATTGAAAAATTTCACAGAATTAGCATTTTAAATTATTGACAAGCTTGAGTTACATTGCTAAAATTGATGTTTTGTTTGACAAAAGCTCGCGATTTGTGTTATTATACAACTTGTAGCGAGGTGGAGCAATATGCCAAAATCTATTGGAGACATCAAAAATTCACTTGATTGTCAATTAGGAAACCGAATCGTACTTAAAGCGAATGGTGGTCGTAAGAAAACAATTGAGCGTAGTGGTGTGTTAAAAGAAACGTACCCTTCTGTTTTCATTGTCGAACTTGATCAAGAAATTTACAACTTTGAGCGTGTATCTTATACATACGCTGACGTTTTAACTGAAAACGTACAAGTTTCTTTTGAAGATGATAATCAGCAAGAAGCAATTGCACACTAAATAAAAGTGATATAAATAAAGTTTGTCTCTTAGGAGTCATACTTTTTAATTTAAACTTTAATATTAAGATCATTAAATGAAAAAGGTATGTTGGTGTAACTTCGCCAACATACCTTTTTCTGTGTCACAATTTATGGTGCAGGAAATGGATATAAGTTTAATAGAGACGTACTATATTGTAGAATAGTAAATTAAGAAATGATTTATTGTCCAATATAGTTAAATGTATATTTATAAAAATATTCATCAAAATATCGAAAATAAGTTTTTAAAAACAGACAATGCAACTATAACAATATGTTAAAATCATTTTATTACCATATCGAATTGGAAGAGGGTGGGAATATGATTTATGAAACAGCTCCGGCAAAGATTAATTTAACGCTGGATACACTCTTTAAACGAGATGATGGTTTTCATGAAGTTGAAATGATTATGACGACGATTGATTTAAATGATCGCTTGTCATTTGAACTGCGCAATGACAAAAAAATAGTTGTTGATGTAGAGCAAACTTACGTTCCCTCCAATAATAAAAACTTAGCGTATAAAGCTGCAGAATTAATGAAAAGAACTTATAATTTAAAGCAAGGTATTACAATTACTATAGATAAGAACATACCGGTGTCAGCAGGGCTTGCAGGAGGCTCTACTGACGCTGCAGCTACGATGAGAGGGATGAATCGCCTGTATGAGCTAAATAGACCGTTAAATGAGTTGTGTGAGCTTGGTATTGAGATAGGCACAGATATCCCTTTTTGTATTTTTGGTAAAACAGCATTATGCAGAGGTAAAGGTGAACGTATTACGTTTCTAAATAAACCTCCAGCAGCATGGGTTGTTGTGGCAAAACCAAATTTAGGTATATCTTCTCCGAGTATCTTCAAAAAGTTAGATTTAAATAAGTCACATCATGTTGATACGACAACTTGCAAATCAGCTTTAATTTCAGGGGATTATGAATTACTTTGCAAAAGTCTTTCCAACCGATTGGAACCTGTCTCAGGTAAGATGCATAGTGAGATTTTAAAAATCAAAGAAAATATGTTAGAAAATGGTGCAGATGGTGCTGTTATGAGTGGAAGCGGCCCGTCTGTTTATGCACTAACACAAAAGGAACGTCAGGCAAGACATGTTTACAATGCGGTCAATGGCTGTTGTAATGAAGTGTATATAGTAAGATTATTAGGCTAGTGAGAAGGGATGAGTTAAATGCGCTATAAAAGAAGTGAACGAATTGTCTATATGACACAATACTTGATGAATAACCCCAATAAATTGATACCATTAACTTATTTCGTACAAAAATTTAAACAAGCGAAATCATCTATAAGTGAAGATGTTCAAATTATTAAAACCACGTTCCAAAAAGAAAGGTTAGGGACAGTGATTACCACAGCTGGTGCTAGTGGCGGTGTAACGTATAAACCAGAAATGAGTAAAGATGAAGCGAGTGAAGTCATTGATGATGTTATTGCACAACTCCAAGAGAAGAATCGTTTGCTACCAGGAGGGTATTTATTCTTATCTGATTTAATGGGGGACCCGACGTTACTTAACCGTGTGGGAAAACTGATTGCTACACTTTATATGGATGAGGAATTAGATGCAATCGTTACGATTGCTACTAAAGGTATCTCTCTTGCCAATTCAGTAGCTAACGTATTGAATTTACCAGTAGTTGTTATCCGAAAAGATAACAAAGTGACTGAAGGATCTACGGTATCTATCAATTATGTGTCAGGATCTTCTCGTAAAATTGAAACAATGGTGCTATCTAAGAGAACATTACCAGAGAATTCTAATGTGCTTGTAGTAGATGATTTTATGCGCGCAGGTGGATCGATCAATGGTGTGATGAATTTGATGAACGAGTTTAAAGCACATGTGAAAGGGGTATCGGTACTAGTAGAATCAAAAGAAGTTAAACAAAGATTAATTGAAGATTATACTTCCTTAGTTAGATTATCTGATGTAGATGAATACAATCAGGAATTTAAAGTGGAGAAAGGCAACAGTTTAACTAAATTTTCTTAAAGGAGCGATTACGACATCATGAAGACGATTAATACAACCAAAGCACCGGAAGCATTAGGACCATACTCACATGCAACAGAAGTAAATGGTCTAGTATTCACATCTGGGCAAATCCCATTAAATTTAAATGGAGATATTGTTAGCGATGATGTAAAAGAACAGACGACACAAGTCTTAGAAAATTTAAAAGTTGTACTAGATCAAGCTGGATCAGACATGGATTCGGTTATAAAAGCTACTATTTTTATTGCTGATATGAATGAATTTCAAAATATAAATGAAGTTTACGGCAAATATTTTGATCATCATCAACCTGCGAGAAGCTGTGTTGAGGTAGCGAGGCTGCCTAAAGATGTTAAAGTAGAAATAGAAGTAATTGCAAAAGTGAAGTAAGGATTTATAATTTTTAATAAAATTGTTAAGCTTCTAACAAAGAGATACTATGGGGGGCTCACTACATGAAAGTGACAGATGTAAGACTTAGAAAAATACAAACAGACGGAAGAATGAAAGCGCTTGTTTCAATCACTTTAGATGAATCATTTGTGGTACATGATTTACGCGTTATTGAAGGCAACACAGGTCTATTCGTCGCAATGCCAAGTAAACGTACACCAGATGGTGAATTCCGAGATATCGCTCATCCGATTAATTCAGAAATGAGACAAGAAATACAGGATGCTGTGATGAAAGTATATGAAGAAACTGATGAGGTCATCCCTGATAAAAATGCTCAATCATCAGAAGATACTAATGAGGAAGCTTAATTTAATTATTTGAGATTATTATAATGAATTTAATATCGTTTTAAAGAAGATTGAATTTCTAAAACTGGGAGATTCAATCTTCTTTATTTATGTAAGCGTGACTAAAATATAAAATATTAAAATTATTTATAAAATGTAAAGGTGACAAAAATTATAATTTTGAAATTTAGAATAAATAACCTAAAGTTACATGTTTTTAGTTAACTATATTATTATGAATGAAACAATTACATAAAGAAGTAAGGGCGTATGTTTCATTCATAATAATATGTTGGAAATTATCAATAATAAGCAAAATCACTTCAGGAAATGAAACGGTTTTAAAAACCTAAATAGATGACAAATACATTGCACTTTATTTTTAACAATCGTAATAAAAAACGCTTTAATAAAAAACATTGACACTTTGAGCCTTGAAAGTGTGACTAGCGTTAAATTATAATAATAAAGAAGTGTATATTTTAATGGAGGGTTAACATACATGCAAAGACATGCAATAGTACTCGCAGCTGGTAAGGGTACACGTATGAAATCAAAGAAATACAAAGTACTACATGATGTCGCAGGCAAATCAATGATTGAACATGTCGTGGATAACGTTAAACAATCTGGCGTAGAACAACTTGTAACAATCGTTGGACATGGCGCAGAAAGCGTGAAGGAAACGTTAGGTGAGACGTCGCTTTATAGTTTTCAAGAAGAACAATTAGGTACTGCTCATGCCGTTAAGATGGCTAGTGAACATTTAGATGATAAACAAGGCACAACGTTAGTAGTTTGTGGAGATACACCATTAATTACAACAGAAACACTTAAATCTTTAATTGAACATCACGAAAATAACCAAGCACAAGCTACTGTATTAACAGCTACAGCGGTGAATCCATTTGGTTATGGCCGAATTATACGTGATGCAGACAATCAATTAGTTAAAATAGTTGAACAAAAAGATGCAACAGATACAGAACAACAAATTAATGAAATTAGTTCAGGTATTTTCGCATTTGATAATCAAATACTATTTGAGAAGTTAGAGTTGGTGAATAACAATAATGTACAGGGCGAATACTACTTACCTGATGTACTTTCATTAATTTTAGAAGATAAAGGCGCAGTTGGCATTTACCATACGAATGATTTTGAAGAAATTATGGGCGTAAATGATCGAGTGATGTTAAGTGAAGCGGAAAAGGCATATAGAAAACGCATCAACGAATTTCATATGAAAAATGGTGTAACAATTGTGGACCCATCAAATACTTATATCGGTGCAGATGTAATTATTGGAGAAGACACAATTATAGAACCAGGAGTTAAACTTGCAGGCCATAGTGAAATTGGAGAAGAGACAATAGTAGGTCAATATACAGAAATCACAAATAGTAAAATAGGTGATAATGTTACAATTAAACATTCAGTGATCAATGAAGCAATGGTTGATGATGATGCGATAATTGGTCCGTTTGCGCAACTTCGTCCAGGTACAGACCTAGGCAAAAAAGTGAAAGTAGGCAACTTTGTTGAAGTTAAGAAATCAGTCGTGAAAGCAGGAGCTAAATTACCTCATTTGAGTTATATTGGTGATGCAGAAATAGGCGAACGTGTAAATCTTGGCTGTGGTTCAATCACAGTAAACTATGATGGCATTAACAAATTCAAGACAATTATCGGTGATGATTCGTTTATAGGTTGCAATACTAATCTAGTAGCACCTATCACGTTAGGCGAGCGTTCTTTAATTGCTGCAGGCTCTACAATCACTGATAGTGTACCAGAAGACAGTTTAGCATTAGCGAGAGCGAGACAAACAACCAAAGAAGGTTATTTAAAGAAATAAAAGGTATATGTTTAGACATGCATGCTTGAACTGTTAAACTTAATGTAATTGAATAACTTGTTAACCACAAAATGCTTTATATTGATAAACAATGTAAGTTTGCGCTTGTCTTTAAATGAAAACTAATTGAATGAATTAATTGGAGGACTATAAATGTTAAACAATGAGTATAAGAATTCTGCTTTGAAAATATTTTCTTTAAAAGGTAATGAGCCTTTAGCCCAAGAAGTAGCAGATCATGTTGGAATAGAACTAGGAAAATGTTCAGTAAAACGTTTCAGCGATGGAGAAATTCAAATCAACATAGAGGAAAGTATTCGTGGTTGTGATGTATTTATTATTCAACCTACATCAAACCCTGTAAATTTACACTTGATGGAATTATTAATTATGGTTGATGCTTGTAGACGTGCATCAGCAGCTAATATCAATATAGTTGTTCCATATTATGGTTATGCCCGTCAAGATAGAAAAGCACGTAGTCGTGAACCAATTACTGCTAAACTTGTAGCAAACTTAATTGAAACTGCAGGCGCAGATCGTATGATTGCGTTAGATTTACATGCACCTCAAATCCAAGGTTTCTTCGATATGCCAATTGACCACTTAATGGGTGTGCCAATCTTAGCAGAATACTTCAAGAATGAATCAGGTATTGATCTTGAAGAGTGTGTTGTAGTCTCTCCAGACCACGGCGGCGTAACAAGAGCACGTAAACTTGCAGATATACTTAAATCACCGATTGCTATTATTGATAAACGTCGTCCAAAACCAAATGTTGCAGAAGTGATGAACATTGTTGGCGAAATAGAAGGGCGTACGGCTATTATTATTGACGATATCATTGATACAGCAGGAACAATCACATTGGCAGCTCAAGCACTAAAAGACAAAGGTGCAAAAGATGTATATGCTTGTTGTACACACCCTGTATTATCAGGTCCAGCTAAAGAACGCATTGAAAATTCAGCAATCAAAGAACTAATCGTAACAAATTCAATTCAATTAGATGAAACGCGTAAACCAAGCAATACGAAAGAGTTATCTGTAGCTGGTTTATTGGCACAAGCAATTATTCGTGTTTACGAACGCGAATCTGTTAGTGTGCTATTTGACTAATACATTATATAAATGTATAATGACTTCGTTCGTGAATTCACGAGCAAAATAAACGCTTGCAAGCAACATCATGTTGATGGGCAAGTGAGGGGCTCTTATTTGAGCAAAATGAAAGGTGGAAAATGAATATGGCTGCATTAAAGTCAATTATTCGTCAAGGTAAACAAACACGTTCAGACCTTAAAACACTAAGAAATACTGGTAAAGTACCTGCGATTGTTTACGGTTATGGTACAAAAAATACTTCAGTTAAAGTAGACGAAGTAGCATTTATTAAAGTTATCCGTGAAGTTGGACGTAACGGTGTTATCGAATTAGGCGTAGGCTCTAAATCAATTAAAGTAATGGTTTCAGACTACCAATTCGACCCACTTAAAAACCAAATCACTCACATTGACTTCTTAGCAATCAATATGACTGAAGAACGTACTGTTGAAGTACCTGTTCATTTAATTGGTGAAGCAGTAGGTACTAAAGAAGGCGGCGTGGTTGAACAACCATTATTCAACCTTGAAGTTACAGCTACTCCAGACAATATTCCTGAAGCAATCGAAGTTGAAATCAGCGAATTAGAAATTAATGACAGTATTTCAGTTGAAGATATTAAAATTTCAGGTGATTTTACTATCGAAAACGAAGCTACTGATTCAGTAGTTACAGTAGTAGCTCCGACTGAAGAACCAACTGAAGAAGAAATCGAAGCAATGGAAGGCGAAGCACAAACTCAAGAGCCAGAAGTTGTAGGCGAATCTAAAGAAGACGAAGAAGAAAAATAATATTCTTCATGCTTCATTGTCAACATAAGTTGATGATACCAGCATTATAATATCTTATAAAAAGCACCGTGCTTAATACGTTAAGCAGGTGCTTTTTTATGTTATTATAGTGAATGATATGGAAAAATAATTTTTAATTATTTATTAATTCAAATACATGAAAACGATATATATATTTAAGTGACAACAACAATTGGAGGTAACATAATGAAATGTATTGTAGGCCTAGGCAATATAGGGAAACGTTTTGAACAAACCAAACATAATATTGGTTTTGAAGTTATAGATTACATGTTAGACCAAAATCAATTCTCATTAGATAAACAAAAATTTAAAGGCGCCTATACGATTGAACGCATTGGCGGAGAAAAAGTTATGTTTATTGAACCACTGACAATGATGAATTTGTCAGGAGAAGCGGTAGGTCCGTTAATGAAATATTATGATATAGATATAGAAGATTTAGTTGTTTTATATGATGATTTAGACTTACCACAAGGGGAAATTCGACTAAGACAAAAAGGCAGCGCTGGTGGTCATAATGGTATTAAATCAATAATTCAAGTACTGGGAACAGACCAATTTAAACGTATTAGAATCGGCGTAGATAGACCTTCAAATGGTATGTCGATTGTTGATTATGTGTTACAAAAATTTTCAAAACAAGAAATGCAAATAATGAATAAAGTAATAGAACATTCTGCGCGTGCAGTTGAGGCCTATATAGAAAGTTCTCGCTTTGATCGTGTGATGAATGAATATAATGGTGAAGTCAAGTGAAATCAATAATTACACAATATATAAATGAAGACAAACGATATCAAGAATTAAACGACGTATTTGGTAAAGAAAATGTACTAGTAACTGGCTTATCCGGAGCTGCTAAATCAACAATTATAGCTGAAAAATATTTGCATAGCACTAAACAATTATTAGTTGTTACAAATAATTTATATCAAGCAGATAAATTGGAAAGTGATTTGTTGCAATTTGTAGATGCAGATGAGGTCTACAAATACCCAATGCAAGATATCATGACAGAAGAGTTCTCAACACAAAGCCCTCAATTGATGAGCGAGCGTGTACGTACACTAACGGCACTTGCTCAAGAAAAGAGAGGGTTATTTATCGTACCATTAAATGGTTTGAAAAAATGGCTCACTCCAGTAGAAATATGGAAATCTCATCAGTTAACACTATCCGTAGGTGACGATATTGAAATTGATGAATTTTTAAATAAATTAGTAAATATGGGTTATCGTAGGGAAAGTGTAGTGTCACATATAGGAGAGTTTTCATTGCGCGGTGGTATTATCGATATCTACCCGCTAATTGGGCAACCAGTAAGAATTGAACTATTCGATACTGAAGTAGATTCAATTCGTGATTTTGATGTGGAGACACAAAGGTCGAAAGAGAGTATCGAACAAGTCAATATTACGACAGCAAGTGATTATATTATCACGGAAGATGTTCTTAAACATACAAAATTAAAATTAAAAGAAGCTTACGAAAATACACGTCCAAAAATTGAAAAATCAGCACGTAATGACTTAAAAGAAACTTACGAAAGTTTTCAACTTTTTGAATCAACGATGTTTGATCATCAAGTATTACGTCGCCTTGTGTCGTTTATGTATGAACAGCCAGCAACTATTATGGATTATTTTAAAGATGACGCTATCGTTGCAGTTGATGAACATAATAGAATTAAAGAAACTGAGCAAACACTTATAACTGAAGTCGATGAATTTATGCACAACCTGATAGAAAGTGGTAAAGGATTTATTGACCAAAACTTTTTGCAATATGATGGATTCGAAGCATTGTTGAAACATTATCCAGTGACGTATTTCACATTATTCACAGCGACAATGCCTGTTCAACTAAATGAAATTATCAAGTTTTCATGTAAGCCGGTACAGCAATTTTATGGCCAATATGATATTATGCGTTCAGAATTTCAGCGCTTTATTCAAAATGATTATACTGTCGTTGTTCTTGCTGAAACCGAAGTAAGAAAAGAACGTATTCAATCTATGCTTAATGAAATGCATATCCCAACATTTATCGATACACCGAGTCAACGAAACGATGGAGGCAATGCAATCATTACAGAGGGCAGTTTATCAGAAGGATTTGAGCTTCCTTATATGCAACTTGTCGTCGTGACGGAACGTGAACTATTCAAATCTAAACAAAAGAAAAAGCCTAAACAACAGAAGACACTAACAAACGCTGAAAAAATTAAATCATACCAAGATTTGAAAGTAGGAGACTACGTCGTACATGTGCATCATGGTGTTGGTAGATATTTAGGTGTTGAAACACTTGAAGTCGGTGGCGTGCATAAAGATTATATTAAACTTCAATATAAAGGCACAGACCAATTGTTTGTACCAGTTGATCAAATGGATCAAGTTCAAAAATATGTAGCATCAGAGGATAAGACACCTAGGTTAAATAAACTTGGTGGTACAGAATGGAAAAAAACAAAAGCTAAAGTACAACAAAGCGTTGAAGATATGGCTGATGAATTAATTGATCTATACAAAGAACGTGAAATGTCTGTAGGTTATAAATATGGTCCAGATACAGCAGAACAGAATGAATTTGAGATAGATTTCCCTTATGAATTAACACCTGACCAAGGTAAATCAATTGAAGAAATTAAGCAGGACATGGAAATTGAACGTCCAATGGATCGATTATTATGTGGCGATGTAGGTTATGGTAAGACAGAAGTAGCAGTACGTGCAGCGTTTAAAGCTGTTATGGAAGGAAAGCAGGTTGCCTTCTTAGTTCCAACAACGATTTTGGCACAACAGCATTATGAAACATTAATTGAACGTATGCAGGATTTTCCAATCGAAGTCCAACTCATTAGTCGATTTAGAAGTACGAAAGAAGTTAAAGAAACAAAAGAAGGATTAAAGTCAGGCTTCGTTGATATCGTCGTAGGTACACACAAGTTATTAAGTAAAGATATTCATTATAAAGATTTAGGATTATTAATTGTGGATGAAGAACAACGATTTGGTGTGCGTCATAAAGAGAGAATTAAATCATTGAAAACGAATGTAGACGTTTTAACACTGACTGCAACACCTATTCCACGTACATTACACATGAGTATGTTGGGAGTTCGTGATTTGTCAGTGATTGAGACTCCTCCAGAAAACCGTTTTCCGGTACAAACTTATGTATTAGAACAAAACACGAATTTTATCAAAGAAGCACTGGAAAGAGAATTATCTAGAGAAGGACAAGTCTTTTATTTATATAATAAAGTACAGTCTATTTATGAAAAACGAGAGCAATTACAAATGTTAATGCCAGAAGCGAATATTGGTATTGCACATGGACAGATGAAAGAAGGAGACCTAGAAGAAACAATGCTAAGTTTCATTAATCATGAATACGATATTCTCGTAACGACTACGATTATCGAAACTGGTGTTGATGTTCCGAATGCCAACACACTTATTATCGAAGATGCTGACCGTTTCGGACTCAGTCAATTATATCAATTGAGAGGTCGTGTCGGACGTTCGAGCCGTATTGGTTATGCTTATTTCTTACACCCTACGAATAAAGTATTGTCAGAAACAGCTGAGGACCGTTTGCAAGCAATTAAGGAATTTACTGAGTTAGGCTCAGGATTTAAAATTGCTATGCGTGATTTAAATATTAGAGGTGCAGGTAATCTCTTAGGTAAACAGCAACATGGATTTATTGATTCTGTTGGTTTCGACCTTTACTCACAAATGCTAGAAGAAGCAGTGAATGAAAAACGTGGTGTTAAAGATGAAAAAGCAGATGCACCTGAAATAGAAATTGAACTCAACATCGATGCTTATTTACCTGCTGAATATATTCAAAATGAACAGTCTAAAATAGAAATCTATAAAAAATTACGTAAGATTGAAACTGAAGCGCAACTCATGGATGTTAAAGATGAATTAATAGATCGTTTCAATGATTATCCAGTAGAAGTAGAAAGACTGTTGGATATGCTGGAGATAAAAGTGCATGCTTTAAATGCCGGCGTGGCACTTATTAAAGATGTAGGTAAAAAGGTAGAAGTTTATCTTTCTGAAAAAGGAACAACAGATATCAACGGAGAAACGTTATTCAAACAAACACAACCATTAGGCCGTGCAATGAAAGTTGGCGTTCAAGATGGTAAAATGAAAGTGACTTTAAATAAAGTAAGTAATTGGTTAGATAGTTTGAAATTCTTAGCGAAATGTTTAGAAGAAAGTATGGTTATATCAGATGAAGTCTAAGTACGATAAGAATACGGCCTTTAGTGGCGTAGTTGTTCTTACAATCGCACTTGTTATTGTTAAAATATTAAGCGCGATTTATCGTGTTCCGTATCAAAATATACTTGGAGACGAAGGATTATATGCCTATCAACAAATATATCCGATTGTTGCGTTAGGCGTTATTTTAACAATGAACGCAATTCCAAGTGCAGTCACTCAAACGTTTGGTACACATGGGGAATCCAGACAGTACACTAAAGTGTTATTGAGGTTACAACTCATTAGTACTGCTTTTTTCTTGATTGTTTTTATGGGTGCGAAGTGGGTCGCACTCCTAATGGGTGACACTAACCTCACGCCAATGCTAAGAGCAGCAAGCTTTAGTTTCTTGTTTGTTGGTATATTAGGTGTGTATAGAGGTTACTACCAAGCCCACCAACATATGACTGTTCCAGCGATATCACAAGTCATAGAGCAAGTGATACGTGTTGTAATTATCATCATTGCTATTGTATTATTTATGACACAACAATGGTCTGTTTACACTGCTGGTACAGTAGCTATTATCGGTTCAGCAGTAGGATTTTTAGCATCTAGTATATTCCTAATGCAAGGTAAGCCTTTTAAGCTGATGCAACCGAATCAACCAAATGACAAGACAATCGTAGAATGGAAAAAGTTGTCACTAGCTATTATCATCTTTGCAGTAAGTCAGCTTATTGTCATCGTTTGGCAAGTGGTAGACAGCTTTACGGTCATTCATGCACTTCAGAATGCAGGTTTGAATTTTCAAGAAGCAACGACGCAAAAAGGTATCTTTGATCGTGGCGCGTCATTCATACAAATGGGGTTAATTGTGACGACAACATTCTGTTTTGTTCTGATTCCCATGCTTACAGATGCGATTAAAGCGCGCAAAAACATTCTGATTAATAGATATGCGAATGCCTCCATCAAGATTACAGTTATGTTTAGTGTGGCAGCTGGTATTGGGTTAATTAATTTACTACCGGTTATGAATAGTGTATTTTTTAAAAATGATAGCCTGACTGGAACATTATCTATATATATGCTGACAGTTATATGCGTTTCACTCATAATGATGGACATTGCTTTGTTACAAGTGAAGAACCAAGTTCGCCCTGTGGTATTTGCATTTATAATTGGTGTTGTCAGTAAAATAATGCTTAATGTGATGTTAATACCACAATTATTAATGCTAGGTGGTAGTATCAGCACTGTAACTTCACTAATTATATTTACACTTGTTTTACATTATCATGTGTTAAAACACTATAAATTCCAGATGATGAAAAAATTTGTGCTTAAATTGGTTGCTACCATGGTAATGCTGTCAGTGGCTGTTCAAATAGGAATGTGGCTCGTACCTACACAAAGCAGAATCACAGGTTTAGTTGAATTGGTTATCGCAGCAGTTATTGGTGTATTGGTAATGATATTCGCTATTGTACGTATGCATTTATTGAGTTATAGAGAATTAAAACATTTACCATTGGGCGATAAACTTTATCATATGAAAAGAGGGAAACATTAATGTCAGGTAAAATAACAATTGTTGGATTAGGTAACTACGGTATTGATGATTTACCTTTAGGTATTTACAAATTCCTTATAAAACAAACAATGGTTTACACACGTACATTGGATCATCCTGTAATTAAAGAACTAACCGCAGAAAATATACAATTCAAAAGTTTTGATAGTGAATACGAGGCACAAGAATCATTCGAGGGCGTCTATGAACGTATCGTGTCACAACTCATTGAAGCGGCAAAGAATGAAGATGTCATATATACAGTTCCTGGACATCCACGTGTAGCTGAAACGACAACTGTGAAATTAGAAGCTTATGCACAAACGCATACTGATATTCAGGTTGAGGTTTTGGGAGGCAAAAGCTTTATCGATGATATCTTTGAAGCTGTCAAGATAGATCCAAACGATGGGTTCACATTACTAGATGCGACCGCGATTAAAAAAGAACAATTAAACATTCGTACCCATACACTTATTACACAAGTTTATAGTCCGATGACTGCAGGCGATTTAAAAGTGACATTGATGGAACGTTATCATGATGAGCAAACAGTGTTTATTGTAGATGGTGCACAAAATAATGCTGCAAATGTTATAGAAACACCACTTTATGAATTAGATCATCATGCATCTATTTTTAGTAATTTGACGAGTGTATTCATTCCAAAAGTAGACAAAGAAGAAGCATATTATAGTGATTTCTATTTTGCTGCGAGCGTTATAGACCAACTTGTCGATGACGAAACAGGCTGTCCTTGGGATAAAGTTCAAACACACCACACATTAAAACGTTATCTATTAGAAGAAACATTTGAGTTGTTTGAAGCAATAGATAACGAAGATGATTGGCACATCATTGAAGAATTAGGGGACATACTTTTACAAGTGCTATTGCATACAAGTATTGGTAAAAAAGCTGGATTCCTTGATATAAATGAAGTGGTTCAAAGTCTTTCAGAAAAAATGATTCGTAGACATCCGCACATCTTTGGTGACGCTGAAGCGGAAACTGAAGAAGATTTAAAACATATATGGTCAGAAGCAAAAGCAAAAGAAGGTAAAACCAAACGTGTTAAATTTGAAAAAGTATTTGCAGAGCATTTCTTGAAGTTGTATGATAAAACAAAAAATATGTCATTAGACGCAGATGCTTTAAGAAAATTTTTAGAGCAAGGAGGAAACAAATCATGAGATTAGACAAATATCTCAAAGTATCACGGTTAGTGAAACGTCGTACTTTAGCTAAAGAAATTAGTGACCAAGGACGTATTGCCGTGAATGGTTCAGTAGCGAAAGCAGGCACTGACGTAAAAGTAACGGATGAACTTGTAATCCGATTTGGACAAAAAGTAATCACAATTGAAGTTACCGGTTTAAGTGAACATGCGACTAAGGAAAATGCGAAAGGTATGTATGAATTAGTCAAAGAAGAAAAAGTCAGTGAAGATTAGAAAGGGAGGTGACAAGCAATGAGTAAAAAAGTTGAGAACATAGGGAATACGTTCACTTCTGCTGAAAACAAGAAGAAACAACAGCAAAAAATGAGAAGACGAGTCGTACGTAAACGTATCACTTTATTTGGTGGCATATTACTTATCCTCATTATTATTTTAACTATAATGCTTGTCACTCAAAAACAAAGTAATATAGAAGACGCAGCGGAGCGTCAAGAAAAAGAACAACAATATCAAAAGCAACAAGATGAAGAACTCGCATTAAAAGAACAATTAAATAATCTCAACGATAAAAGTTATATAGAGAAAGTCGCACGAGATGATTACTATTTGAGCAATGATGGAGAAGTGATTTTCAAGTTGCCTGGAGAGAAATCTGAGGAGAATTCCAAATCTTCAAAAGAGGATAAATAATGAAATTTGTCATTTAAGTCACAATACCATTGTTAATTTATGCAAACAGGCATATAATAGGGTTAAAATCGAAACAAATCGGGAGGATTTATTTACAATATGTCAATCGAAGTAGGAAACAAGCTTAAAGGTAAAGTCACTGGTATTAAAAAGTTTGGCGCTTTTGTCGAACTTCCTGAAGGAAAGAGTGGCTTAGTTCACATAAGTGAAGTTGCAGATAATTACGTGGAAAACGTAGAAGATCATTTATCTGTTGGAGATGTAGTTGAAGTTAAAGTGCTTTCAATCGCTGATGATGGTAAAATTAGTTTATCAATTAAAAAAGCAAAAGATCGTCCACGTAGACCTCAAAGTAAACCCAATTATAAAAAACCTCAACCAAAAGGTGAGGACTTTGAAAAGAAATTAACAGATTTCTTGAAAGATAGTGAAGATAAATTAACATCCATTAAACGTCAAACAGAATCTAGACGTGGTGGAAAAGGCGCAAAACGTTAATAAATATATATCATAAGACTGTTGAAATAGGAATTAATTTAATGACTTGAAAACAAAGTACAATAATTTTTCCAAAATTAAGTTTGATTGTAACAATCTAAGACTGTTTTCTTACTTGAGGAAACAGTCTCTTTTTTTTGTTGTATATAAGTCATAATATTACGAGCATTTGCATCGTTAAGGTAATATTATGATTAAGGAGGTAGATAAGTTGAGAGTAAATACTGAAGGCTGGGATAAAAGTAATCACATTGTATTGGCAGTTTCTACAGGTGTGGATAGCATGGTGCTATTACATCAATTGATTACGCATTTAGCTGATTCATATACTAAGTTGACTTGTCTACATGTAAATCACAATATTCGTCCTGTTGCAGCAGCAGAAGAACAATTTATTAAAGCGTATTGTGACGAGCATCAGATTCCGTTGCATGTACAACATCTGGACTTGTCTGCTGTGATTGAAAAAGGTAATAGTATTGAAAGTGCAGCGAGATCTGAACGATATCAGTGGTTTGATTATATGATGACTGAGTTAAAAGCGGATGTATTACTTACGGCACACCATCAAGATGACCAAATTGAAACGATATTTTATCGACTAATGACTGGACGCTCTACGAGAAGTAGCTTGGGTATGACATATCTTTCTTCAAGAGGTCACTATAATTTATGTAAACCCTTTTTAGAAGCCACGAAATCAGATATACGTAACTATCAAACAAAACATAGCGTTCCATATTATGAAGATGAATCAAATTCAGAAAATCATTACGTCAGAAATGATATTCGTAATCGTATATTACCTGATATTGAAAGTAATAAACACTTATCTACAGAACAATTGCTGAAATTAAAAGACTGGCATGATGAACAATTAGAGGTTGTGCGAAACGAAGCTACAGCATTTATCTCGGCATTCGTTGATTTTTGTAATGATGACAATGAAGTTACTTTTTCGAGAAAACAATTTTTAAATTTACGACATAGTGTCAAAATGGCAGTCTTGGATAAACTTTTTACTGAATTACCATTAGATAAGTCGATTACTGAGAAAACTTACGATGAGTGGTTTCAACAACTTACTGAAAATGTAACACAATGCACATTATATGCGACACATGAATGGATAATTCACATCGCTTATGATAAATTTATAATAATGGCAAATTGTAAAGAAAAACTAGCTCCGACTAAGATTGATCAACCAGGTGCATACAACTATGGTCGCTATAGCATTGATATTACTAATGAATTTCCTACATTCGAGTATCCTATAGTTATCCGTACAAGAAAAGACGGCGACAAATTTGAACTGAATGGTATGAAAGGGCATAAAAAGATAAGTAGACTGCTTATTGATAAAAAGGTTATGCAAACTGAACGTAACCAAATGCCAATTATAGTTAATGCATATAATGAGATTATTGCTGTTGGCACATTATATTTAAAAAATAGATACAATCAATCAATTTTTATACGAAATATGGGAGAGGAATGAAAACATGCGAGATGATTTAAAAGACATTTTATTGTCAGAGGAAGATATACATCAAATTTGTGAAGAGCTAGGTAAGAAAATAACAGAGGAATACAAAGGGAAACCACTTGTTTGTATTGGGATACTAAAAGGGTCTGTTATGTTCATGGCAGATTTAATTAAATACATTGATACGCATTTAGCTATCGACTTCATGGATGTTTCTAGTTATCACGGAGGCACTGAGTCAACAGGAGAAGTAAAAATCTTGAAAGATTTAAGCGGATCTATTGAAAATAAAGATGTTTTAATTATTGAAGACATTCTAGAAACTGGTACTACATTAAAATCAATTACTGAATTACTTGAATCACGTCGTGTTAATTCACTTGAAATTGTTACGCTACTTGATAAACCTAACCGTCGTAAAGCAAACATCGAAGCAAAATACGTAGGTAAAAAGATACCTGACGAATTTGTAGTAGGCTATGGTTTAGATTACGCTGAACATTATAGAAATTTACCGTATATCGGTACATTGAAACCAGAAATCTATTCAAAATAAGCAGTACAATTTATTCACTTGAAAAGTTGTTATATACTGTAAGTTATAGTTGAATTAAGTTAGTGAATGTGAAAGTAGGATTAGACTTAAATCATTTGAAATTTAATACATAAACTTGTGAGTACGTGACAATATATAATATTCATTTAACTTTAAGCATAATAGAAAAATAAAATTAAAGGATAAAACAATAAGAATTGTAAACATAATGCAAAAGTTGAAATAGTAGCCGAAAACTCGAGTGTTGTGTTACAATTTTTGTTAGTTTTATAATTGAAGTAGGAGGAAACGACGCATGCAGAAAGCCTTTCGTAACGTGCTAGTTATCGCAATCATTGGCGTTATTATTTTTGGCTTGTTTTCGTGGCTTAACGGAAATGGGAATATGCCAAAACAGCTTACATATAATCAATTTGTTAAGCAGTTAGATAAAGGTGAGTTAAAATCACTTGAAATACAACCTGAACAAAACGTATATATGGTAAGTGGTAAAACAGATAAAGATGAAGAATATTCTTCAACTATTTTATATAACAACGATAAAGAGCTAGAAAAAATAACTGATAAAGCACAAAGTCAAGACGGATTGAAATTCACAGTTAAAGAAGAAGAAAAACAAAGTGTATTTGTAAGTATATTAACGACATTAATTCCTGTATTAATTATCGCACTCTTATTTATTTTCTTCCTTAGCCAAGCCCAAGGTGGCGGCGGTGGCGGTGGTAATCGTATGATGAACTTTGGTAAGTCCAAAGCGAAAACGTACGATAATCAACAAAAACGTGTACGCTTCACTGATGTAGCTGGTGCAGATGAAGAGAAACAAGAATTAATTGAAATAGTCGATTTCTTAAAAGACAACAAACAATTTAAACAAATGGGCTCTAGAATTCCTAAAGGTGTTCTTTTAGTTGGCCCTCCAGGTACAGGTAAAACATTATTAGCTCGTGCAGTTGCTGGTGAAGCCGGCACGCCGTTCTTCTCAATCAGTGGTTCAGACTTCGTTGAGATGTTCGTGGGTGTTGGTGCAAGCCGTGTACGTGACTTGTTCGAAAATGCTAAGAAAAACGCGCCTTGTATCATCTTTATTGATGAAATCGATGCAGTTGGTCGTCAACGTGGTGCTGGTGTTGGTGGTGGCCACGATGAGCGTGAGCAAACATTGAACCAATTACTAGTTGAAATGGATGGATTTGGTGACAATGAAGGTATCATTATGATTGCTGCTACAAACCGTCCTGACATATTAGACCCTGCGTTATTACGTCCAGGCCGTTTCGACAGACAAATTCAAGTAGGTCGCCCAGACGTTAAAGGCCGTGAAGCAATTCTTCATGTTCATGCGAGAGGCAAACCATTTGATGAAACAGTTGACTTTAAAGCAGTTTCTCAAAGAACACCTGGTTTCTCTGGTGCAGATTTAGAAAACTTATTAAACGAAGCATCATTAGTTGCTGTACGTGAAGGTAAGAAAAAAATCGATATGCGTGATATTGAAGAAGCGACAGACCGTGTTATCGCTGGTCCTGCTAAAAAATCTCGCGTAATCTCAGAGAAAGAACGTAATATTGTAGCGCATCATGAAGCTGGTCATACAATTATTGGTATGGTACTTGATGAAGCTGAAGTTGTTCACAAAGTTACAATCGTACCTCGTGGACAAGCTGGCGGTTATGCAATGATGTTACCAAAACAAGATCGCTTCTTAATGACAGAAAAAGAATTATTAGATAAAATCTGTGGTCTACTTGGTGGACGTGTATCTGAGGATATTACCTTTAATGAAGTATCTACAGGTGCATCTAACGACTTTGAACGTGCGACACAAATTGCACGCCAAATGGTTACTGAATATGGTATGAGTGAAAAAATTGGAACAGTTCAATTCACAAATAATAACGGTGGCCAAGTCTTCTTAGGAAAAGAAATGCAAGGTGATACTGAATATTCAGGACAAATTGCATATGAAATTGATAAAGAAGTTCAACGTATCATCAAAGAACAATATGAGCGTTGTAAGCATATCCTGTTAGAGCACAAATCACAGTTAGATTTAATTGCTGAATCATTATTAACTGAAGAAACATTAGTTGCCGAACAAATCCAATCATTATTTAACGATGGTGTATTACCAGAAGTTGATTATGATAGTGCCAAAGTTGTGGAACATAAAGATAATGACTTTGAGGAAGAAAAACACGGTAAATCTTACGAGGATGTTCGTAAAGAACAACTAGATTCAGATGATGAAACACAGGATAATGATAAAGAAAACGAACAACAAGACAATGATGACACTGAAGAAACAGGTCACGAACAAGCACCTAATATCGATAAACCTAGCAATCCGAACGACCCGAATGACCCAATCAACAGAAATTAATAACTGAAGTCAAAGCTTCTTTCTGCTATCATATTGATAGTAGAAAGAAGCTTTTTTAATAACAAGATATGATGGAACGATTTCCAAACAGATGTTTCGCATTTTCTACTTCGAACGATTACAATAAGTTGCATTGATATAAAGTGTAAAAACAATCTTAGAGCAAAGATAAAAAAACATTTTCAAAACTAGATGATATTAAAGGAGAAATAAACAAAATGACGAATGATTATATAGTTAAAGCATTAGCTTTTGGAGGGCAAATCCGTGCTTATAGTGCACTAACAACTGAAAGTGTTCAAGAAGCGCAAACTAGACATTATACATGGCCAACTGCTTCAGCAGCACTTGGACGTACAATGACTGCAACAGTAATGATGGGTGCTATGCTCAAAGGTGATCAAAAATTAACAGTTACTGTTGACGGTAAAGGTCCAATCGGTAAAATAATTGCTGACGCTGATGCTAAAGGAAATATAAGAGGGTATGTTACAAATCCTCAAACACACTTTCCTCTAAATGACGCCGGTAAACTAGATGTAAGCCGTGCGGTTGGTTCAGAGGGTGCGTTGACAGTGGTAAAAGATGTTGGAATGAAGGATTTCTTTTCTGGTTCTAGTGAACTCGTTTCTGGAGAATTAGGAGATGACTTCACTTATTACTTTGCTAAAAGTGAACAAGTGCCATCATCAGTAGGTTTAGGTGTATTGGTTAACCCTGACAATTCAATTAAAGCTGCAGGTGGATTTTTAATTCAAGTTATGCCAGGCGCAGAAGATGAAACAGTTGATAAACTTGAAGCTGCAATTAATCAAATGACACCAGTTTCGAAATTGATTGACCAAGGTTTAACACCTGAAGAAATTCTTTTCGAAATACTAGGAGAAGAAAACGTACAATTATTGGAAAATCTCCCTACACGTTTCGATTGTAATTGTGGTCATGAAAAATTCTTAACTGCTATTAAAGGTTTGGGAGAAGCTGAAATTCAAGATATGATTGATAAAGATCATGGCGCAGAGGTTGAATGCCATTTTTGTAGAAATAAATATGATTTTTCAGAAGATGAGTTACATGGTTTAATAGAAAATAGTAAGTAAAAGGTTTAAACTAGATATTGAGCATGATATTGAATAAAATATTTTGGTATATTAAATCTTCATAGTTGTATTTGCTGAAAAATCTGATAAAATATAAAGTATATCCGAGAGAAAAAGTATGTTTTGAACTTTTTAATGAAAAGGAGCAATACTAAATGACAAATAAACCAGTAGATAATATCGTAAAAGCAATTGGCAATACACCTGTTGTTAAGTTAAACAACGTTGTGGGGGAAGATGCTGCAGACGTATATGTAAAACTTGAATATCAAAATCCAGGTGGCTCTGTAAAAGACCGTATTGCATTAGCAATGATTGAAGAAGCTGAAGAAGCAGGTAAAATTAAACCAGGCGATACAATTGTCGAACCGACAAGTGGTAACACAGGTATTGGTTTAGCTTTTGTTTGTGCGGCTAAAGGTTATAAAGCAGTATTTACGATGCCTGAAACAATGAGTCAAGAACGTCGTAACTTATTAAAAGCGTACGGCGCAGAATTAGTATTAACACCTGGGTCAGAAGCAATGAAAGGTGCAATCAAAAAAGCTAAAGAGTTAAAAGAAGAATTTGGTTATTATGAACCACAACAATTCGAAAACCCAGCGAACCCTTGTGTACACGAATTAACAACTGGACCAGAATTAGTTGAACAATTTGAAGGCAAAACGATTGATTCATTCTTAGCTGGTGTGGGTACTGGTGGAACACTTAGTGGTGCTGGTAAAGTATTGAAAGAAAAATACCCAGACATCAATCTTGTGGCGATTGAACCAGAAGACTCAGCTATCTTAAGTGGTGGCGAACCTGGTCCGCATAAATTACAAGGTTTAGGTGCAGGATTTGTACCAGATACTTTAGATACAAACATTTATGATGAAATTATCAAAGTGGGTAACGAAGTTGCTATGGATATGTCACGTAGAGTTGCTAAAGAAGAAGGTATCTTAGGTGGTATTTCGTCAGGTGCAGCGATTGTTGCAGCTATTGAAAAAGCAAAATCATTAGGTAAAGGTAAAACAGTTGTTACTGTATTACCAAGTAATGGTGAGCGTTATCTTTCTACACCGTTATATTCATTTGATGACTAAGCTATATACTTTTAACAATTACCGACCACATATTCATGTGAGTCGGTTTTTTGTGTGTACATAAAGAAATATAAGCAAGCAAAGTAATAACAATACACTCGCACATGTGATTTCAAGTTTTGATTACTGAAAAAAATGAAAATTAACGTTATTATAGAATAGTAAATAAAATACATAAGATAAAATCATTTATAAAGTGAAAGGAAGAAGAATACTTATGACGCATACAAAGATTATGGGCATATTAAATGTAACTCCTGACTCTTTTTCTGATGGTGGTGAATATAATACAGTTGAAAAAGCGATTAAGAGAGCAAAAGAAATGATGGATGAAGGTGTTGATATTATAGATGTTGGTGGGATATCTACCCGTCCAGGTTTTGAAGAAATAAGCGTTGAGGAAGAGTTGGAACGTGTTGTCCCTGTCGTAAGTGCGTTGGCTGAATTAGATGTACAATTATCTATAGACACTTATCGAAGTGAAGTGGCAGAAGCTGCAATGAAATTAGGTGCTACGATGATTAATGATCAATGGGCGGGACACTATGACGAACGCATTTTCAATGTAGTGGCGAAATACAATGGTGAGATTGTACTCATGCACAATGGTGATGGTCAAAGAACAGAACCTGTAGTAGATGAGATGTTGTTATATTTATTAAAACAAGCGAATAAAGCCGAAATGGCAGGTATACCTCAACATAAAGTATGGATTGATCCAGGAATTGGCTTTGCAAAAACACGTGAAGAAGAAAAAGAAGTTATGTCACGTTTAGATGAACTTGTAGCGACGGGTTATCCTGTGCTATTAGCAACAAGTAGAAAAAGGTTTATTAAAGAAATGATAGGCACAGAAACAACGCCTACTGAACGTGATGAAGGTACAGCAGGTACTACTGCGTATGGTATAATGAAAGGCGTAAAAGCGGTAAGAGTTCATAATGTCGCATTAAATGTTCGATTAGGACAAAGCATGGACTATTTAAAGGAGAATGACGATGAGCGACACAATATTTCTTAATGGCATGAGGTTCTACAGTTATCATGGTGCGCTGCCAGCTGAAAATGATATCGGACAAATATTTATTGTCGATGTCACAATGAAAGTTGATTTGAGTATCGCTGGACAAACTGATGACGTTACAGATACAGTCCATTATGGTGAAGTTTTTGAAGAAGTAAAAGCAATCATGGAAGGTGAACCTGTAAATTTATTAGAGCATCTAGCTGAACGTATTGCAAAACGTATAAATTCACACTATAATCGTGTAATGGAAACGAAAGTTAGAATCACTAAAGAAAATCCACCTATACCTGGACATTATGATGGGATAGGCGTTGAAATAGTGAGGGAGAATCTCTAATGGAATATGCTTATTTAGGATTAGGAAGTAATGTTGGAGAAAGAGCGGCACAACTTGGTGAAGCAATCCGTATATTAGATAATACAGATGGCATTCAAGTAACGCAAAAATCCCCGATATATGAAACAGAGCCAGTAGGTTATGTCGACCAACCGCAATTTTTAAATCAATGTATTGAGATTTATACATCTTTATCACCTCAAGATTTATTAAAAGAATGTCTGCATACTGAACAACAGTTACACCGAGTAAGAGATATACGTTGGGGTCCTAGAACTTTAGATGTTGATATTTTATTATTTGGTAGTCATATCATTGAAGAAGAAGATTTGAGCGTACCGCATCCACGTATGCTGGAGCGCGCATTTGTACTTATACCATTAAATGATATAGCATCAGATTGTACTGAACCTCATTCTAATAAAAAAATTGGTAGCATCGTGATGCCAGACGATTCAGTAAAAGAGTATAAAAGTTCATAGGTATAAAATGGGTGGAAAATTGCAGTCGTAGAGAGATATAATAGAGTAGTTCTTACTCCTATGGCTAGTGTGTAGAGCGTCACATTTAAGTTTACAGTTAAAGTTTTGGTATTGGTTTAACGTGTGCTGTGTTGAAATGGTAGAGTTAGACAAGCCTTGAAACAAGCAGAAACAGCACAACAAATGATAGATATCCTTCAAGCGTTTCAAGTGGAAACTGAAGCTAAAGCATTATAAAAATTAGAACAAGAAGCATAAAGGAGAGAAAGTAATGTCAGAAGAAATGAATGACCAAATGCAGGTCCGCCGTCAAAAATTACAAGAATTATACGATTTAGGTATCGATCCTTTTGGTCAAAAATTTGAGCGTACTGCTACGGCTGCCCCATTGCATGAAGATTGGGACGAATATACAAAAGAAGAATTACATGATAAAGAAGAAGAAAGTAATGTAAGTATTGCTGGTCGTTTAATGACTAAACGTGGAAAAGGTAAAGCTGGATTTGCCCATGTTCAAGATCTAACTGGTCAAATACAAATTTACGTGAGAAAAGATCAAGTAGGAGACGAACAATTTGAAGTTTGGAATTCTGCAGATCTTGGAGACATCGTAGGCATAGAAGGTGTCATGTTCAAAACTAATACAGGTGAATTGTCTGTTAAAGCTAAAACATTCACGTTATTGACTAAAGCGTTACGTCCATTACCTGATAAATTCCATGGTTTACAAGATATCGAACAGCGCTATCGTCAACGTTACCTTGACTTAATTACAAATCAAGATAGCACGCAAACGTTTATTAACCGTAGTAAGATTTTGCAAGAAATGCGTAATTACTTAAATCAAAGAGGATTTTTAGAAGTAGAAACACCTATGATGCACCAAATCCCTGGTGGAGCTGCTGCGCGTCCTTTTGTAACACACCATAATGCTTTAGACGCAACGTTATATATGCGAATTGCAATTGAATTACATTTGAAACGCTTAATCGTAGGTGGATTAGAAAAAGTTTATGAAATTGGGCGTGTTTTCAGAAACGAAGGCGTATCAACGAGACATAATCCGGAATTCACTATGATTGAATTATATGAAGCGTATGCTGATTATCACGATATCATGGATATAACTGAGAATATGATTAGATATATTTCTGAAAAAGTACTTGGTACTGCTAAAGTAAACTATGGCGAAGAAATCATAGATTTAGAATCTGACTGGAAACGACTTCATATGGCTGATGCTGTTAAAGAAGAAACAGGTGTAGACTTCTTTGAGGTACAAACTGATGAAGAAGCTAAATTATTAGCTAAAGAACATGGTATTGAAATAACAGATAATATGAAATACGGTCATATCTTAAATGAGTTCTTTGAGCAAAAAGTTGAAGAGACATTAATTCAACCAACATTTATTTATGGACACCCAATTGAAATCTCGCCGTTAGCTAAGAAGAATCCAGAGGATCCAAGATTTACGGATCGCTTTGAATTATTCATAGTAGGTAGAGAACACGGTAATGCGTTCACTGAATTAAATGATCCTATCGATCAAAGAGCAAGATTTGAAGCGCAATTAGTAGAAAAAGAACAAGGTAATGATGAAGCACATGAAATGGATGAAGATTTCCTTGAAGCATTAGAGTACGGGATGCCTCCGACAGGTGGTTTAGGTATTGGTATTGATAGATTAGTAATGCTACTTACTGATTCTGCTTCTATCCGTGATGTATTGTTATTCCCTTATATGAAACAAAAATAAATTATTAGAAACTTGGTATAAACTAAGTGGTAATTAATTTAGTCATTTAAACTAGATCATATATTGTGATTTCACGCAGGTGAGACGTAATAGATGGTCTAGTTTTTGTTTTAAGTACTTTAAAAATATTGTAAAAGCGAGAGAAGAGAGGATATAAGTACTAAATAAATTAATTAAATTAGTAATAAGATACAATTAAGTATTATAATGCTATTAAAATATAATAATATACTAAAAAAGGTATGGTAAAGATAGATTCTATGTGATAAGATTATTCAAGTCGAGTTAAGGAAACGAAACAAGGCATACATAAACGTTCAAAGTATTTCTTTTTGAGGAATTATTCAAAAAGTATTGACTTTAAAGTGGAAATGAATTAATATATAAAAGTCGTCAAAAATGACAAGTACTATATACATAGCTCAAGTAAAAGACTTGTAAACAAATCTTTAATATAGTGTAAAATTGACTATTGCAAATGATTAACAAACAATGTATTATTAATTGAGTAAGTTAATTTGTCTGGTGGCAATAGCAAAGAGGTCACACCTGTTCCCATGCCGAACACAGTAGTTAAGCTCTTTAGCGCCGATGGTAGTCGGACTTACGTTCCGCAAGAGTAGGACGTTGCCAGGCTTTGTATTATAAAACATATGGAGAATTAGCTCAGCTGGGAGAGCATCTGCCTTACAAGCAGAGGGTCGGCGGTTCGAACCCGTCATTCTCCATCACTTCATGATAGCCGGCCTAGCTCAACTGGTAGAGCAACTGACTTGTAATCAGTAGGTTGGGGGTTCAAGTCCTCTGGCCGGCACCATTTCATGAGCCATTAGCTCAGTTGGTAGAGCATCTGACTTTTAATCAGAGGGTCAGTGGTTCGAGCCCACTATGGCTCATACAGTTTCATTTGCAGAAGTAGTTCAGCGGTAGAATACGACCTTGCCAAGGTCGGGGTCGCGGGTTCGAATCCCGTCTTCTGCTCCATTATTTTTGCCGGGGTGGCGGAACTGGCAGACGCACAGGACTTAAAATCCTGCGGTGAGAGATCACCGTACCGGTTCGATTCCGGTTCTCGGCATTATCATTTTTAATATAGCGCCCGTAGCTCAACTGGATAGAGTACTTGACTACGAATCAAGAGGTTACAGGTTCGACCCCTGTCGGGCGCACCATCTTTAAAAGTGTTAATCAATCAAATTATGTACGGGAAGTAGCTCAGCTTGGTAGAGCACTTGGTTTGGGACCAAGGGGTCGCAGGTTCGAATCCTGTCTTCCCGACTCTTTAAAATTTATATGGGGGCTTAGCTCAGATGGGAGAGCGCCTGCTTTGCACGCAGGAGGTCAGCGGTTCGATCCCGCTAGTCTCCACCATATTATTC
>NZ_JAMBPV010000017.1 GCF_029531845.1 Staphylococcus equorum | reverse complement strand
CAAATACAACTGCAAAACAGACGTAAAACACAAAAAATTAGGAGTGGTCAAGATGTTTAAACAATTATCAATCGAAAAATATATACCAAAAAAATACAGAAATAGTGTAGAAGAATTTTATAAAGATATGGACGGTTGTTGGTTAAACTTAAAAGAAGGTTATATATCAGCAGATAATGAAGCAACAAGTATTCATGAAGATACAATAAAAGATGTAAAATCTAAACTTAAAACAATTATTTCAGAAGTTGAGTTTGATAATATGACGAGAAAAGAAATAACAAATTTTCTAAATAAATAACAAATAGTTGTTCGTCTATTTTATAGGCGAGCAACTAAATAAAAGGGAGGACTTAAAATGAACTATAATTCAGTTATAATATACAAGGAAATAGAAATTGATATTAGTTTTTCAGAAACTAAGTTGTTTGATTTACAACACCAGATCACAATTGAAAAAAGCAAAAAACATACCAACTTAAGTAAGTTAGGAAAATTGAGATATGAATTAGAAAAAGAGCATGAGAATTATTGTAATTTATATCTTATGAAACATGAATGTTTAAGTGAACAAGCAATAATTTAAATTCCATCTACATTATAGATGTACAATGCTAGTATTTTATAAAATCAAAAATTAAAGGTAGGAATAAAGATGAATAGTTTAATTTTAACAGGACGTTTAACTAAAGAGGTTGAAATCAAAGAAATAACTAAAAAGAATGGAGAAACTACTAATATAAGTACCGGCACTATAGCAGTAACCAAAAGCAAAGATCAAGCTGATTTCTTTCATTTCAAAATTTGGGGAGATAAAGCTAAAAGTATTAAAGAATACACAACCAAAGGTAGCAACATTCAATTACAAGGGAAACTGAAACAAAATACTTTTGAAACTGAGAATGGCACACAATTTTTCACATATATGTTAGTTTTAAATTTTGAAACTTCTGATTCTAAAAGCGTAACAGAAAGTTTAAGAGCTAGAAATGAACACACAGAAAATCCGTTTAATAATACAGATAAAGATTCAGTTTATGATATGAAAGGGTATGAAGTAATGGAAAGTGTAGAAGATGATGATTTACCATTCTAATAAAGTGAACTTATAAAAGTCTTTTAATTTTTTAATAAGATTTAGGGACTTTTTATATGCGAACATTTGTTCTATAATTGTTTTGAGGTGATTATCCATGAAAATAATTAATCCAGACATGCCAGAACCTTATAAATATGAAACTGACTATAGAAAGATACCAAGAGAATACTTAAATCCTCACATACCTACAGGCAGAGGAATTATTAAGTGGAACGCCTTTAAGACAATGCCACAACAATACGAAATATTAGACCAGCACATAGAAGATCAAAATAAAATAGATATGCCATTATTATCAGATGAGCAATTACAAGAAATAAACGAAAAAGTCCATGAAAAAATTCAAAAGAACAGAGTTGCAGATGTAAGTTATTGGGAAAATGGATATGTCTATACATTGCAATGTTTTATAAACAAAATAGATATATTAGAGGGGAACATGATTATTAAAAAGATAGATAATCAAGGAATAGTAAAGCTTACTTTGAATAGTATTGTTAGTATAGAATAGAAAAAATAATAATTATATATATTTCTAAAAACAAAAAAAGAAAGCCGTAATTTAGGCTTTCTTTATAAATCTTTATATTTTATTATTTCAAAATCTCCTTTGAAATGTTTCTGTTTTAATATATATTCTGATTTCACTTTTTTACCTTTAAGTTGTTTATCCATTATAATTTTAATTTTGTTATTTTCTCTAGAAACATCAACAAATTTAAGATTATTATATTTCACTTTTTCTTTAGATTTCATAAGTTTTAATAACTGTTTCTCTAATTTTGAATTAGGTTTGATATATTTATCAACTTTGGAATAATCGTGTTTATCATATGCTTTATTCAAGTCACTCACATACTTATTCATAAAATCTTTAGACTTAGTTTTAAGTTTTTCAGTTTCTGCTTTATATTCATCAATTTCAGATTTACTAAAAGCTAATTCCAACTGTTGTATATCATGATTATGGTTTCTTTCTACTTTAATAGGTTTTGTTTTGAATTTTTTATCCTCATACACACCTGTAGCATATACTGATAAATCGCTATTAACAGCATATTTACCGTATATCTTGTTTGGTTTAAATTCTGTTTCTTTATTATTTATATGTAGCTTAATTTTGTTATTTTCTAGTTCTTGTGCATTAGAAATAGTAGTTTTGAACCATGCTTGGTGAAATGTATCATCTACAATTATTTTTCCCTTAGAATTTCTTTCATCGGTATCAATAAACATTTGACCGTTCACTTTTCCGTTTATTAAACTATCTTTAATCGTTTTTTCTGTATCTATAGTATAGCGACCAACAAAGAATTTACCAACACTACTTAATTTTTGTTTGTCTGTAACGGATTTCATGTCTTTACCTATATTATAATTATAAACACCTACATTGTCGTATTCTTTGACGTATGCTTGATATAAATGTGGTTTAAAAGTTATTTTATCTAAAAACATTAATTTCTTCCCATTTTTTTTGACCGTTACAATATCACTGTGTTTCGAATCAGTTAATGATCCAAAATCAGTGTTATTCTGTTTGTTATCTTTAATATTTTTTTCGATTTGTTCAATTTCTTTATTGAATCTTTTATGATTTTGGGGCTTTTTAATATATTCTATAAAATACTTAGCCTGTGTCTTACTAATTTCATCGTTATTATTTGATAATACTTTTGAAACATATCCATACTCATTTTTTTCAATAGCACTTTTGAATTTTTCAACTTGACCAGTCGCATTATTCTTCTGAATCAGATAAAAGAAAAAACCTACAATAAGAAGTATTATTATAGAAGCTATTATAATACTTTTATGATATTTGCCTTTTTTCTTAGTTTGTTCTTCTTCTTGCTCGTTATCCATATAAAAATCCTTTGTTATTTAAATTATAAACTTTCAGTATACTTACAGTTAGGGTAGTTTGAACACCCAACAAATTCATTGCCTGTTTTACTATGTCTAATCTTTAATTCATGATTACAATTAGGACATTTTTTGTTTTTTGTATTCTCTTTCCTTGCTAAAGATGGGGTAGTTTCACTTTTAATACTATTAATCCATTTAATCAAGGCATATCTATCTTTTAATATTACATCACAAGGTTTTGCTAATTTTACTGCACTCTTAGTGAAATAACTGTTAGTAATAACCCAACTTTCATCAGCATTATGATAACGTTGAGAAGCAAAAACCTCCTGAATAGCACCAATTGACACATTCTTTTTATATCCATAACGCTTAGCTTGTACTACTATTTTATGATTGTTTTTCTTTAAAATTAAATCTGCCCCAAAGTCATGACTTCCGTTAGTTACTACAGCTTTATAACCTAGTTCTTTAAACAATACTGATAAATAAAATTCAAAATCCAAGCCGTCCATTCGATCAATATCTTTTATATTAGCCCTTTTAAAGTTATTCTTAACACGCAACGATTTAATATAATTAATTAAATTAGGTAGCAACTTAATTATTATATAAACTACTAAAGCAACTACAATAATATAGAGTATCGAATTATTCATTTCAAACACCTCTCTTATGCTTATTTATAAAAAATTAATAATTCTCTTATACTTTTATTTTGTAAATCGTTATATATTCTCATAGAATCTCTCCAATAATATTGTTACAGGTGAATTTCTGTTATAATTATTTCTAGCACATTATTGGTTGTGCTAGGCTACGTGATGACTGTGGTCGTGATGTGAAAGCGTCTAACACATATATGTTAGACGCTTTTTAATTTAGACTTTAAAAGTGTCTTTTAAATCTTTCATACATTTTATATACCTACTTATTTGAATAAAAGTTATTTTCCCATAACCTTTGAAAACATTGATGTTACTACATTTACAATTTTTATTGTTTTACTGGTTGTGATTTACTTAACTTTAAAAATGCTATCAAAGCATAAAATGTATAAGACACATAAGTTATTGATGAAAATATCACAAACATTTTTGGATATAAAGATAAACCATTTTCAAAACTAACTATAATAGAACATATCGCAACCAAGCCAAAAATTAAGCCCAAAATCGAAATAAACATTTTACGTTGTTTCAATGGTTTATTGAAAAATAAAGCTTTATTGTTTGAAAATATTAGACCACCTAAAATGATTGGCAAAAAGAAATACATTAGCATACCAAAACCTGCAATATTTACGATTACTGAATACATAAAATCTCTCCTTTATTGTAAACCCAATTCAAGACATAGCTTGCTATCATCTTTGAATTGGGTTGTTACTAAATTAATGAATTACCAACTTACCTTGTTCTTCCATTTCTTTTATAATTTTATCTTTAGGATATTTTGAACTATAATGAGCCACACCATATTCAACCTTTGTTTTACATAGTTTGCTTGCTACCTCATTTAATACATAGCCAATTAATAAACCTATTATAATTTTTTTCATATAGACACTCCTTTTTTACAAATCAGTAAATTAAAAATTATCATTTAGCCAACTTTTGAATTTTTCCCATTGATTTTTACTTTCTTCACTAATTTTTTCAGTATCAATTTTATCTTCAACTTGTTTTAGTTGTTCTTTCATTTCGTTTTTATTGCCATTTTCTTTGCTATTTTGTGCTTCTTGTAATTGATTAACTCCGTCTTGAAATTCATTCGCTGCACTCTGATCTTGATTGTTTTGTTTTAAATTATCGACTTTAGTTTGTAACTCATTAATACTTTGTTGTGTTTGTTGTTCGTTTTGTTGAGAATTTTGAAGTTCTGATTTTGTATCATTTATATCTTGTTTCAATTGTTCATTTTCTTGTTGCATTTGTTCATTATTAGCAACATCTTGATTATCTTGTTCATTACTAAAAAAATAAGATTTTACCAATAGAAAACCAATAATGATTAAAGCTATTACTAATAAAATACTTAGCCATTTCTTTGAATTTTTACTTTTCTGTAAATCTTTTCGTTGGTTACGCTCATTATCTCTATCTCTTTGAGTATAAAAATCTTCTGGTCTGTTTGACTGTGGTATATCATTTTTGTAAGTTTCTTTATTTTTTTCATAACGACTTAAATATATATATTTATTGTATAAATCTTTAAATGGTTTACCAAATACTCTATATGAATCATCATCAGTAATACTATGAGTATATAAATCTGTATTTATCCCACCATTTCGATCAAGGGCTATTATTTTTCCGTCATCTTCGATTTTTAAGATTTTAGGGTATTCTCTAAAGTTCTCTGAATTACTCATAAAGCCATTCCTCCGTATATGTTGTAATTCAATGCAACACAAGTCATTTCTCAGCGTGTTTATGTGCTATTTAGGTTTATAAAACATTAAAGGTTCATTATTTTCGCCTAAATTCCCTTTGTTTTTGAAGCCCATTTTTCTAAAATAGTTTTTTCCTTTACTATTTAAATCAAATAACCAAATAGGAAGTTTTGTTAATTTAGAAAATTCTTTCAAACTTCTTATAAAACTTTCACCATATCCTTTATCAAAAGAATTTAAATTAATTAATTCCAACATAAAACCATGTTGCTTAAACAATTTACTTACATATGGATTTTTGTGTTCTTGAACAATGAAGTCAGAACTAATTCTTATTCTTCCAACTATTTTAAAATCTTCACTAAAGATATCAAAAGAATTAAATTCGTTCATATCTTTAGTAATAAAGTAACTGGAAAAAATTTGTGTCATTTTCACATAATAATAAACAACCTTTTGGTCTGCTGTTATATTTTCCGAATTTTCATTGTCAAAAATATCAATATTATAATTAGGGTCATTTACAAATTTACTCATTTCAGTTTTTAATTTAATAGCTTCATTTTCGACCTTATCTCTATAATCTTTTGATTTGAGATCGTTTCGTATTGTTTCATGTAGTTCTCGTAACTTTTCATTTTGTTTTTTCATAATTAATCAACCTTTCTTTAAAATATTATTTTCTTTAATAACACGATATACAGTAGTTCTACTTACTCCTGTTTGTTCAGCAATTTCTGCACCAGTAAGTTTTTGTTCATCATACAAAAATTTAATTTCTCGTCTTTTATGATCTGGTAATCTAGGTCGTCCACCTGTACGTCCTCTTGCTCTTGCAGATTCTAAACCTTTTTTTGTTCGTTCACTTAATAGATTAGCTTCTAGTTCTGCAAATGCACTCATCATGGTAAAAAACATTTTTCCCATTGCATCATTTGTTGATATGTTCATATCAATGATTTGTAAGTCTATATTATTATTGTCTAACCATTGCGATAATTCTATAAGTTGTTTAGTCGTTCTTCCTAAACGGTCTAACTTATAAATCACTAATGTATCACCGTCACGCAAGTAATCTAAACATTTATCTAATTCCGTTCGTTTTTTCTTACGCCCACTAACCTTTTCACTGAAGATACGTTCACAACCGTATTTTTCTAAAGCGTCTATTTGTGAATCTAAACTTTGATCTCGTGTAGAAACACGTGCATATCCTACTTTAGCCATAATTTATTTCCTCTTTTATTAAATATTTTTTACTTCGTTTAGTTCATTGCCAAACACTAAAATCACTCTTTTCCTCCTTGTTTATATAAGTAATACCGTCAGCACATGGCAATATAAAATCAGTATCTACTCTTTCAAAATTTTCTTCAATAATCTTTTTAAATTCCTTGTTGGTAATAATTGAATTTTCGCTGCCACAATAAGTAAAATCATATTCTATAGAAGTTATTTTTATTGAGCTAACTGTTTTCCTTTTATTTATCTAAAATAGGCAACATACTAATAACTTTAGGCTCTTTGAATAATAAGCTATCATCATATTCAATTTCTAAATCATAATTATTAGGGTTTTCATGTACTATCGGTGTGATTTTACTACTTTGTGCAATAGAAAATTCATCTACTTCAACTGTTTCTGTATATACGTTGAAATAAGTCATTAAATCGTCCTTATATACTTTTCCTAATTCAGTTATATCAAGATTTGGTGACATTAAATTTTTTTCAAAAATTGCTTGTTCAAACAATATTTTATCTTTTTGTGTATTATTTCTTAAATAGTTTTCACTATAACCTAAAACACAAAGATAATAACTAATATTAATGCTAGATCCTAAACTTGTATCTTTGTCAATGTCTATATTATCTATATCTACATCAAATGCTAATTGCCATGTTTCCGTAACTTTATATGGATAAATAATATATTTATCGTTCAAATAATCAAACAATGTATAGTCTATATTTGATTTATTATCATCTTCATTAAAAATGGATAAATTACTAAAACAATCTGCATTAAATTTTTGTGAATATTCCAACTTTTCAAAAGCCATATCTAATAATTTAAATGCTTCATAGCGAATATGATTATTAAACTCACCATTCTCCAACAAATTTTTATATTCTACACTATCAAACCTTACACCCTCATCGCTTTTAGGTGCAAAAGAGATACCTTGTTTATACTTTCTATTTATTAATTGCCCTGCACAAAATATACGTTTATTAGCAAAAGGAGTTTTGATTTTAGTTTTTTCTTCTGAATTAAAGGTATGATTATTTTTGGTTATTAATGATTGTATGTTTACATCAACCTTGCTTTTTGCGTTGTTAACTTTAATTTTAGCGCTGTCATGTTCACCCATATAATGTGTTTCATCTAAAAATATCTCTGGTCTTAAATGAATTAGGCTATTTGTTTCATTTATTCCTTGTAAATTTAATTGATCTAAACAATTTACTAAAGATATTGACGGTACTCCTTTAAATTCTAAATCTTGGTTATTGCTATCTATCAATTGAGCTAAATCATAATTCAACATTTTAATACTCCCCTTTATTATTTCCTTCTAATGTACCATTAGTAAAATCATCATTTTCATCAAAATCAATCAAATGTTCTTCTTCTTTATTTAGTTTTTTATGATCTGGTTCAGTATCAAGTTCTAATTGATAAATTAACTTATCCAATATATCTTCTGTAGACTGATTCTTATTAAGAATATTTTCTCTTAAATCGGCGATATATCCATTTAAATAATGTTCAATGTTTTCATCATCAGCTTGTAGCTTTGTTGCAAATATAAATAAAAAAGTATGTTTTGGATCTAACATTACAATTAAATCTTCTTTATCAAAATATTCATAAATAGTAAATCTTTTATTTTGATAAAGAAAATGTCCGTCATTTACTAAACTATAAGAAATATTAATTAATTCATGAATATAATTAATTCTATCTTCTTCATCTATGTTCAATCGTCTAAGTTTGTTATAAATTTGACTTGTAACGTGCTTAGAAAGTGAATTTATAATTCCAGTATCAATATTTAGTAATCTTTGAGCTTTCATTAAATATGTTTCAAGTCCAAATTCAAACCAATCTGTTTCTTTAATATTTTTTTCCATTACCTATTAATCCCCTTTATATTTATATTCTCAATGCAAATTAGAAGCCTACCTTTCGTACCAATACCCATATTATTCATTAATATTGTAACATAGATTATGTTACAGGTTTTGGTTTTTAATTATAAAAAAATATTGAAGTTACTAACTCCTTATTTTTTATATGTTTGAGAGGAATTTGGCACAAATTTTGCTTGTTAAATTGCAAATAACTCAAATTTGTAACAAAAACGTTCGTTATTGGTATTATTTAAATATAAATTTCTTCAAAAAAGTATCTGGATTATCAATACCATTATTTTTGATAATGTCTTTGATATAATCTAGTGATTCACCTTTAGGATCAGCAAAATTCATCATTAAATAGGTTTTTATATCTTTGATAAACCCTTTAATATCTGTAGAATTATTGAATGGGCTAATAAAATCATTTCTACTTAATAAATAATCAATTTCTGTATTTGATGTTTTCATATTATCTACTCCTTTTTTTGTTTGCTTTATCTTAATCTAATTATAACACACTTCTTTACGTCTGTAAAATAGATGTACCGTATTTATATAATAAAAGCAACATATTATATATGTTGCTTTTACCTTCTTTAATTACCTTTATTCTCTTTTAAGATTTTATTGTACATTCGAATTTCTTTAGAAAATAAACTATAAATTATGATAAGACTTCCCGAAACGATTATTAAAGTAAGAATATTAAATCCTAATAATGAATCAATAAAACTAGTTACTATACTAATCGTTAATAAAAACAAAAAAGCTAATACCAATTTAATTATTAGTTTTTTCTTATTCACATTGTTCCAAAATATTGATTTTATACCATTTCTCATATAATCACCTTTAGTCCATGTTATATACATCAATCAAATCACTGTTTTTTGTAGGTTTATCAAATTTAATTTTAGATTGATTATCATCTATTTTCATAACTGCCGTATTATACAATTTATCTTCTTTTTTATTCTTAACATCACGTTGTAAACCAGAATATTTTACATCTTTTATTTTCTTAGTATCAATTTCTCTATTGAAAAATTCACTTGAATTATTATTAACTTTATCATCATACGCTTTTTGATCCATATTAAATAATGTACCTGTTGTATCTGTTAAATCAATTGTTTCTTGGTACGTCTTGTTGTTTTTAACATCTATTGATAATTTTAATGGTTGCGCTTTAGGTTTTACATAACTTAAAGATTCAGCATTATCCAAACTACGTTCTGCTTTCTCTAACTTAGAATTAGATTCATTTTCAAAAGCGTGATTTGTATTTATTTTCTGCATTTCAACAATACTTTCTTTATTTTTATCAAAGGAATGTTTATCCTCTTTTTTAGAAATTTTCAGAAGTTCACTATTACTTTTATCAGCAATTTCTTCTAAAGTTAAATTAGATTCTTCAATATTATAAGTAGTGACTTTACCATCATTAATATATGCTAATCGTTCAATTTTATCTTTACCTTTAATATTTTTTTCATCACTATAATATAAAGAAAGAAAATGAGTTCCATCTTTTAAAGTATTCCCAAATTCAACTGGTTTACTTTCATTTTTTTCCTCATTCCCACACGCACCTAATACCAAAGATAATATAGCGATTGTACCCACGATTTTTTTCAATATTCTCACCCATTCCTAGATATATTTTTAAATAAAATACAACACCTTAAACTCCATCTATAAAATAGATGTAATACTAAACAATTACTAACGCACTCGTTACATTCGTTTATTACAACTGACCGACCCGTCCGAATAGTAATTCTGGACTCTCTAGTCAGTTACAGCATTTCTTCAAACTCTCTTTTAAATTCTTTGATTTCTTCATTTGATAAACCTTGCTTTTTACAGTATTTATCAAAATTTTCTTCCATGCTTAAATCTTCTTTTTCATAAAAAATTGCAACTATTAAAAGGTATAAAATAAATACAAATCCAATTAGTGTAGCAATTAGTGTGAATATTAGAAAGAATTGGTTTTGTGCATGTTGCGTGAAACTGAAAATATCGGTTTTTATAATTACCTTTAAAGGTATTGGAAGAATCAAATAAATTAATGGTTGAGTTACCTTGCTCAATTTTTCTAAAGCATTCCCATTTTTAAACACAAAACCTAGAATGCTACAAATAAATGCTATCCACAGAGGTATATAAAAGATAACCTCATAAAATTGCAGTTCATCACTAAATATAGCATTTTTATCAAAATCAAAAACTACCATTAAAATGCTTAAAATTGTTAAAGGGGCTGTAATACCCAAAGATAGTCTTGCATTATTTTTAGCTGTTTTTTTCATATCTTGAAAGTTCATTTTACCTCTCCTTATATACCTACTATTATTAAAATAGTTACTTATTCTTTAAAATAAACAGTAATATTTTGTAGGTATATTTGATTTATAGTAAATGATTTATGATTGTTCTCTCCTGCACCATTATCATTATTTTCACATGGTACTTCAATAGTTCCTAAACGTTCATTAGTAATGTAATTTTTGTTGGTTTTTAATTCTTTCAAAATATTTTCTTTATCAAACTCAATATCTTTGATAATACCTTTACTCTTAATAGGGTCGCCTTTAATTCTACATGGCAAACGATAATCATCTTCTGCTGGTGTATTACCTTTGATACGCATAGTCATGCCCTTACTGTTATAATTTTTATAATCTTTTATAACATACACGTCAACCTCAAATATATCGTCTTTATCTTCATATAACTTTCCATTAGCAAAGTTTACTTCAATACGGTAACCACTATTTTCCTCATTGTTTTTAATAGAATTGATAAGTGTTTCTAAATAGTCTACTCTCTTTAATGCTTTTCTATATTCAAACATTTTACTCCTCCTAACTAATTGTAATAAACTAAAATTAGGAACAACAATTAAAATTTTTAAACTAGCGTTCATTATAATTTTTTAAAATTTGTCCTAATTTAGCTATGCCTGCTATAACTAAAACCGGTATAGCACCAAATATAAAAGCATTTAACACGCTATTCCTCCTAACTAATTATTTTCTTTAGATTCTTTAAATGCTCTTGTTTTTCACTATTATATTCTTTCACATCTTCTTTTGCTTTCTTTGATAGATTTTTATACGTTTGAAATAAAGGTAAATCGTTAATTTCATCATCTGTAATTGTAGCATTTATATTGGATTGGTTCTGTATTATATTTTGTTCTTTTTTCATCTTTGCGCTAATTTCTTTATTTCTATAATACTCTCTGATAGGTGTTACAATTTCAGACAATTTTACTTCGTCTAACCATTGAAACATACACATATTTTTTAATCTAATTCGTTCCTCTTGATCCGTATTATCAAATGTGATTATTTTAGATTTTTTAGGTAATTCAATTGCAATATATTTAATATCAGATTCTTCTGCATTAATAAATTGATATAGACGGAATAACTTTCCATCATTTAGTTGTACGATGTCATTTAGATCCATATAGGCACTAAATGATATAGGTTGATATTGTTTGTTTCTCATTCTATATCTCTCTTTCAATTCTTCAAAAAAATCAAAATAACTCGACCGTTCATTAATACCAAATATAACAGCAAATATCATTGCCATTAACATCTGAAAGAATACAATAGCATATAAACTACTTTCGATATCTTTACCGGTTGAGATAAATAAAGTGGAAATTATTATATCTAAAATAGCAAGACTTATTACAACACAGAATGTAATAGTTTTATTGCTTTTTTCATATTCTTTTCTCGAATCATACTGGAAAGCGTCAATTCTTTTAATATAATTTTCGCTACTTTTCATTTTATAAAACACCTCTATTTTTCTGATTAGATTTAGGTAGTATATTATCAAATATTTTTGGCTGTCTATCTAACTAATCGTTTATATTTTGTGTATACTTCTTTATCATTTTGATCTTGTAAATTATATTTAATTTCATTATTACCTTCATTAATAACAATATTAATATTATCATTTTTATTGTTATTCAGATAATCTTTCTCCTTTACTTTAATTGTTTTAAAATTGTGATCTCCGTATTGTATTTTTAATTGATAATTTTCAACTTTTCGTTCACCTCCACCCATAAAAAGAATAGTATCTTCTTTTTTTATATATGACTTATCATTTTTTGAAACAACAATCCCTTGAATTTCTTGTGTGTTTGCTAATCTCCATTCAGCAACTTTTATTTGTTCTTCATTTGGCTTCTTACTTTTCCTATTATCTAACGTATTTAATACTGAACTAGTTATTGCAGAGACAAGTAAAATCGAAAACAAACATGATAATAAGATACACACTATCTTGTACATAATTAATTCCTCCAATTTTATTCATCTAATTGATATTCTATTTTTCTAATCTATTTGCAACAATTTACATCTTCAATGCAGACGTACGTTGTTTACATTGCACTTTTATTTTCTATTTCATAATCAAACATTGTTATTTGTTCTGGTGGTCTTTTAACATAATTAATGTTTTGAAATGTTTTATTTATTTGTTGTTGTTTTTCTATCTTCCAGACGTCTAAAGATAAGTTTGATTTGTAAGGTACTTCTTCCCACTCACAAATGAATTCTACATACTTCTCTAGCATAGTATCACTACTCCTTTTTTAGAAATTGAAATAATATTATATTAACCTTTTTACATCTTGCTAATAGATGTAAATTTTTTATAAATACTAAACATTGTATTTTATGATCTATTCATCTATTTAATATACTTATATTATAACATTTGTTTGTACGTCTGTAAAGAAGATGTACTTATAAAGGTAAAAGTGATAAACATCACTTTTACTAAAACTCTTTTTTATTTAAAAAACCAAAATCTTTTATCAAATCTTGACCATGTTCATTTTTATAGTTTTCTACATACTCTTTGAAATATTCAGGATATTTTTCCTTCGCATAGGTCATTAGCAATTTATTCGCAAAATCTCTACGATTTTCATGATTTTCATGTGCTAAAGCGTTAAATAGTGGCTTTAATTGCTTATTCAACACAATGGTTGTTCTATCTTGGTAAGATGGTACTTTTCTACGCACTTCATTATGTCGTTTTTTTCTTTCTTCTTCTTCATTAGACGCATTCATTTTACTTTCGAGGTCTGCAAATCTATCAAAATCTGGCATGAATCTCTCTCCTTAAATGTTCGTTATGTTTTCACAACTTTTTATAAATCTATCAAAAAAATCTTTGTGTTTTCTATAAATTTCCTTGTCACCCATCATTTCCATAATTGAGGTTTTATCTTTCACAGATTTTAAAAACAAATCTTTTTCGTCAAAATAAGTAACGAAACCTTCTCGTTTTTGCATATCTTCTAAAAATTCTTTTGATGTATTTGTATTATGTTTGACCTTATTTCCAATAAAATATAATTCAGCTTCTACTATAGGCTCTTTTGTTCTAAAATCTATTTTAGCATTTTTGAATTTATTAAACTGAACGACCATATTTGCTTCATTCTTATCATTTAAGCCAGTTGGTACATCTGGACTGAACACTTTATCACTAGCTGCGATTGCGTTTCGAACTCCATAATCAAAATCGTTATGAGTATCAAACATAATATAATCATATTTTTCTAATTCTTTTCTGTTGTTCATTAACCAAATCATAACTTTATAATCTTTATTATCTTCATCACTTAATGCTAATCTTTTTTCTAATTTATCAAAATCATAATATCCAGATATTAAATCAATATTTGGTTTCACATTATGTATTTCTACTTCTTCATTATCATAAATACCACGTACAGATTTTTCTGGTATATCTTTTGAATATATTTGAGACAACGTACAAAGATGATCTTTATCAATTAGCAAAACTTTATTACCTTTGAACGCTAAAAATTCAGCATAATTGTAACATAGCATTGTTTTACCAGCGCCACCTTTTTGAGCAACCCATGAATAAATTTTCATAATTTATACCTCCATATCTTAAAGTTATTATTACATATCATATATTTTACGTCTAGTTTATAGATGTGATTAAGTAAACATATTGAACATCATTATTGTTAAAACACTAAATATAAATATACCAACAAATATTTTTATTACTGCATTTGTAGTTTTTACCGGTCTCAATATCAGCAACAATATAAACAATACTATAAAACCCATATTGAAAACCCCCCATCTTCATACATTACTGTATTTTATATTACTATATCATATATATGTACATCTGTAAAGTAGATGTACAATTTATTGATAATTAACTTACCTTAATTATTAATCCCTATTTTTCATTATAATCACGTATACTAACTAAGCATATATAACTATAATCAATACCTTTATATACATTAAAAGGTTTTTAAAACAATACAAGTCATTTCTCAGCGCTTATATTTTCTTCTAAATATTTATAGCATTAATCCCATATCAATAGAATGATTATTTTTTTGTAGATTTTTTGAATCACTAAAGTACATATTTATTAAAATAACAAAGCTTATACTGATAAAAATAGCAATAATTATACTAGTCAAAGAAACCATTAAACTTTTCTTTTTTTCATTATTTATAAACAATGTACAAACTACTAAACCAATACATACAGCAAGTATTGTAATTAGGCTTAGTATATAATTATTTTCAATGACTTGTAACACATTTATATAAAGTTCTTTTAACTTAGGAATTAGTTGTGGCGTTATATCAGTATTCATATTAATTACCTCGTTTTTTATTGTTAGTTATTTTCCATACAATTGTTTCGTTCTTAATTAAATTTATTTTTATTTTTGGATCAGTTAAAGTATATCTATATTTTTTGAATTTAATAAATCTATTTTCACTCAAAAACTGCTCGTTATTATGTATCATTTCAATATATTTAATACTGTTCCAGTAAAAGCTATCACTACTTTTATAAATGGTTGCTAGAACATTATAATAACCAAAATAATCTTTTTCTAGTTTATAAAGTAAACTTTTTTCGTTTTCTAAATACTTAAATGTATTTAAAATAGTAGTATCAATAATCTCACTTAAAATGTTGCCAGAGATCACTATTTCATTTTCAAAGTTCAATACTTCATATTTTGCTTTTTTTGAAATTTTCATATTTACTACTCCTGACACTTTCTAATCTTTTAATAACTTAATTATAGTATAACACTTATATATACGTCTGTAAAGTAGATGTTTGGATAAAAAAAAGAAACAGGCGACTTAAAGTCACCTGTAGAACATGCTTGTTAAGAAAAGAAAAATACCTATGAACGCAACGATCGAGTATATAATTTTTTTCTTTTTTGTATACTCTCCGTCACGTGAATCTTTATTTGATAACGCTAAAGGTATAACAACTAACGCAATCGCAACTATTCTTAATATTATAAACGTCATGTTCATGTTTTAACACCTCTTTAACTTTCTATAGCTTCATTAGAAGTAGTATTTAGAATTTCTTTATATGATTCATTATACTTTTCTTCTGCTGATTTTAATTGCTTTCTAGCGTCTTTTAAGTCATCTTTAGCTTTTGATTTATCTTTACTCTTAGCTTTATCTACTGCCTTAGATTTTTCAGAAACTTCTTTTTTGGCTTGATCCATTTCTTTTTTATCATCTTCATATTCCATTTTTTCATTAGAATAATATTGCTTTGTACTATTTAAGTTTTTAAGGGCTTTGTCATCTGAATCTAATTTTTTCTCTTGTTTTTTAATGAATGCTTCAAATTCTTCCTCTTGATTACTTAGCATATATGCCTGCGCTAAACGATTAGCAATATTTTCATCTCTTAAATTTACATCATTTGCTAACTCGATTTCTGTTTGGAAATCTTTATCATAACTTGCTATGAAGAATGTTAATACTTTATTACTATTATTACCATTAATTTTTTTTATATCGTCTATGTTATCTTTATTAATCTTATTACCTAATTCATAAGCAACACTATTATCTAGTTTTAAAGCTCTTGTGTATTTTTCATCTTCAATCAACCATTTAACATAAATCTCTTTATCTTTTTTAGTAGGTAGTTCATCATATTTCATACTCGCAAATTTGTCATGGGCTTTCTTCTTATTACCATTTATATATTCTTGATAAACGTTTAATGTTTCGTTTTTTACTTTTTTTTCTTGTTTTATTTGCTTTTCATCTTCTGATTGCCCATTACTATTACTTGCTATTGAATTTACAAGTAAAAATATTACTAGTAATGATACAATGAAAATGCCCATGTGTAATGGCGAACTAAACAACCAGTTTTTTATATTAGTTAAACTAAATTTCTTCTTAGGCTTATCAGATTTACTTTCTACTGACTTATTTAGATTTTGTTTTAAATATTCTTTGCTACTTAATTTTTTTGGTTTATCTTCTTTTAATTTTGTTTTTTTCTTATTGAAAAATTTACCTTTTTTATTTGATCTTTCTTCTGATTTTAAACGTTCTGCTTCTTCATGTTCTTCACGCTGACGCTCAAATTCATCTAATTTAGCTTGTATAACAAGTTCAATATCATGTAAATCATTACTTGCAAACAATTCTTCTGCAAATCTAATAACTTCGTCTGACTTGTTAATAAAGTCTGCTCTATTTGGTTTACCAGTTATATTATTAAGTTTTGTTAATGCTGATAATATAATTTTTCTTACGCCCATAAATTCATCAGTATTATCAAATACTTTGAAATCACCAAAGCTATGCAACATAGCTTTGATTCTTTCATTCCCTTCCTCATGAGAGATTAAAAAGTTATCTGTTTTCCAAAGGATTTGTGTACCTTGCTCTTTTTGTAATTTCCCTATATCAATAAGCGATCTGAAAAATTGCATTTGTTTTTCAAATGGAAAACTACGAATTGTTTGGAAGCTACTTGTTTCATTTTGAACATAATCAAAATATATATACTTACCTACTGCTCTAATATTGACTATATGTGCTACTGAATCGCTATAATTAAGTTTATCTAATATTTCTTCGTAAGAGTCGCTTAAATCTTCTGCTGTAACAGTTGGACGTTTGAAATTGCTAACTGTTGCAAAATAAGATACTTCATTTTGATTGAATTCCATTTCTCCATTTCTATTAATTTTTATCATTATATTCTCTCCTAACGAGCTTCATTATTGGATTGTTCTTATCGTTTTATACTTCTAACTGCCATTATTGTTGATCTACCAGCACCAGATGAATCACCGAAATTTTCAAGTATTTTTGGTACGCCTAACGCTAGCATTAAATAAGCAATACTTAACAATAAATCTGTACCAACTTCTTGCAAATTCCATGTTATTCTGAAAATAGTTGCTAATGATAAAGCTATACAAACTGATTGTAAGAATACTGTTAATACTCTTGAAACGAGTTTTCTAACCCAAAGTGAGTAAAAATCCATTTCATCATTTAACATTGTTGTAATTGCTACAGGTCCAGTAATATATAAAAGGATTAAATAAGCTAGACTGTAAAAGAGTGATATTGTCACTACTAACATCAATATCGCTATTACTGGTACTGCTATCATTACTGCGTCAGAATTTACTATTAAGGATTTTAACATGATTAAGCTACCCATTTCGTCATCAATTTTAATCGATTTCATGATTGGTGTTATGAGTAGATATTGAATGTTTAATACCAATCTGAACATTGGATCATATAATCCAACCAGTATTAAAACAACAATTGTCTTTGCTACTTTATCGTAAATTGCATTGCCATAATTGCCAATATCAGTAGCTTTTAATACTAATATCTTTAAAACTTGGAATATTAAGAATAAAGCAACTAAACTATCCGTAAGTGTTGTAAATGCTTCTTTCAATGGTTTTGCACTTGGTGAATTTAATATTGACGAAGGTTTTATAGTAAACGTTTGTAAAGGTTTAGTCACCATACCTAAAGCACCATTACCAATTTTCATGAAAATATTAGCAGTATGTCCTTCAATATCCCACTTTGAAACATCTAGTTTATTAGTAGAGGTATTATATTCTTCAACAAGTTTCTGCATAGCGTCAGCTCTACCTTTACCACTTGATTTTTTGATTTTTTTATAAAGTTTGTCTATCTCCTTTTCATAAGTTTTATATAAACCACCTTTACCTTTTTTTAGTTCTTTTACCTTGCCTTGCTTTATAATCGATTCATCGTCCATTGCTTCATTAAGTTCTTTTTCTAGGTCATCGTCGCTAGGCAAACTATTGAATGCTTCTTGTGAAACATCAACGTTATCATTTTTAACACCTGTTCCATTATCCTTAGCATCGACTGACGAAGGAAGTAAAAATATATACGCTAAACAGATTGTGACAAGCAATCCAATGATCTTTTTCATGTTAAATCCTCCTTAAATTCCGAAACCAACTCTTATCCAATAAATAATTGCATTTACAGACAGAACTAATATAATAGTAATAGGTATTAAATAATGCATGAATAGGACACGCATTATTTCAGTTTTTACCGTTGATTTGTATTCTTTTACGCTCACTTTTTTTAAGTGGGCGTATTTTCGTTTAGAAGGACGCACAATAAATTTAATATAATATCTTAATTTTTTTCTTTTGATTTTTTTGTATATTTTTTTAATCATCATGCCTTCCTCCTTAATCAAATTGACCTATATAAAAATAACCATCTTTATTAGTTTTTATAGTGAATTCACCATTTTTGTTTTCTGTTTGTACTTTTGAATCTTTTGTATAGCTTAATGTATAATCATAACTGCCACTCAATTCGTCTTTACTATCATAATTGATATAAGTTGAAACATTATCAACTGAACGTTGTTTGTCTTTAACTAAGTCTTTAACATTTCTATTCAAACTTTTTTGTTGTTCGGAAGAACGCATTTTAATCGCTTCATCATACTCATTTTGACTTTTAGGTGCATTTGTTTTTTGTATATATTCTTGAACTCTACTGTCTAAATCTTCTTGTAATTCATTTCTTTGTTCTGCTTGCTTATATTGTTTTTTGCTATATTGTTTATTTTCAACACTCGCATTTTCAGATTCTTCACTTGGATTGTTATTCCCACCTAACCTCATTAATCCAATAACGACTAATAGTAATAGTACCGTTAAAAGCCCAGCTGATATATATGCTTTGCGACCCATTGCATACCCTCCTTTTGAGTTTATTGATATGGATTACTTCCAACTTCTTGCATTTTATTAATTTTCATTTTGTTATCTTCATTTTTATATTCGATTCTTCCAAAACGTTCTGTATAATCAATATTCTTTTCTTTATCATCTGTTGTTTTAACTTTAACTACATAGAATACTTTTAACTTATTTGTTTCAGTCTGTTTATATAAAGTTACATTCTCAACGCTTTTATTTGGTTTATCTGTTTCATATGTTTGATTTTGATTACTAACTCTATCTCGCAATTGTTTAGCAACTATATCTTCATAACCTTTCATCTGTTTAATATCATTTTTAGTATAACTATAATTTAAAAATGTCTTGGTTTTAGACAAAGTTTTTTCATCAGTTGATTGTTCTGTATCATCGGATTTTTGCTTATTATCTTCTGAATTGGAACAAGCACCAAGTGATAATAACAAAATTAAAGATATGCCTAATAGTTTTTTCATTTGATTACCTCTTTTCTAAAATTATTTATCATAAATGAATTGCATGTTTTTTGTATCTGCTTTTGAAAATTCACGATAACTAATAACACCTACGCCTTTAACATTGGATTCTGAAACTACAACGCCACCGTCTTTCTTCACTTTTTCTATAAATACTACGTGTCCGTAAGGGTCTGGCGCACCAAAGAATCCAGGTTTAATTGAGGCTGCTGCACCTACTTTCGCTTCTGAACCTACTTTAAAACCTTGCGCTTTTGCATTATCTCCCCAATCACCACCATTACCTAATGTTGTTGGAACTTCTTTTCCTAGTTGGTGTCTACGTTGATGAACATACCAAGTGCACTGACCGTATGGATAAGTAGGTTGTAAATCAAATTTTTCTTTATCTGGTTTGGGTAACTTACCTTCAAAACCTCCTAAATCTGAACCTCCAGAACTACCAGAATTAGAACTTGTTTTTCCTAATTTATCGGGGTCTTTAATACCTGCTTTGACAAATTTCACATTATCTTTATAAGCGTTGTAATGTCCCATTACATCACTTACATATTCACTTGAATGATTATATGAATGAACCGCTGTTTCGGGTGATTTATTTGCGCCATCTTTTTCAAGTTTCTTAGCTGTAGCACTTAAAGCGTCCGATATTTCCATAGGATCAGCTTTACCATTTCCATTACCGTCTACACCTTCGCCACCACCACTCTTAATTTTATCTGGGTCAGTATATTCGCTTTTGGGTATTTCTGCATTTCCTAATGAACCACTACAACCACTAGCCGACCAACCAGCCCATGTACACTTCATGAACTGTGTATGACCAATCGCACCAGCACTAGATGACTGAACATTACTACTAAAAGCAGTTTCAACCCGATGTATTCCAGCTAACAGTTGCCAATCAATCCCGTATTTTTTTGCGATTGATTTATATAATTTCTCAAATTCTTTTGGCACTTCATTTTCTGCATAATTACTTCTAGGATTTTGAACTGTTCCACCGTTGACAGTATAACCATCACCAGATGAACTTGCTTTTTCTTTATCTTCTTCATCTTTTTGTCCTAACAAAGTTCCCATAACTAGCGTTATGGCAAGGATAACGATAACAAGAATTCCACCGGCAACACCACCTACTAATTTAAAGGTGAGCCACCCACCTGTTTTTGCTACGTCTTTTCCTTCCAATTATCCTCACCTCGCTATTCTAAATCTTCATAATTTTTTTCTGCCCAAACCTTGTGTTCTAATTCTGTTAAAATAACTTCTATTTTAACTTTTTTACCACCTACAAATAAAAATCCTTTACCTCTATCTTCGACCACATCACCACTTGCAACTTTTAAAAATTCTTTGTTTTCTTCCGTTAGTTTAAGATTTAATTGATTATTTACTTCTTCAACTTCTTTATCTAACATCGGCAAAAATATTCTCTGAATAGATTGGTCAATAACAGCTTCTCCATAATTACGACCTTTTTCTTCTGCACTTAAAAAGTCTGAAATAGATTGTGTAGCTGGTGTTACACCACAATTTAACGAACGAAATACTTTCATCATTATAAATAGATTTTTCATTGCTATTGGTACATCTGGATCAGCAATATAGTGTGCTTCATCTACATAAACTTGCGTTTTCTTTCTTTCGCCATTTAAAATCAATTTTTTGATATACGTTAAAACATTGTAATAAACAACTTTATTCAATTCTTCAATATCTGTAACAGCACTAACATCAAAAGCAATTAAACTTTTATCCAATGTATCAACATTCGTGTAACCATTTAATACATGTTGATAAAGCCCACCTTCAATATATTTATCAATACCTTTACGGAAGTTTGATAATCTTTCAAAACGTTCTGGGTTATAATTAGGATTACTAGAACCATCTTCTAAATTCTCTTTTTTGTAACTATCAATTAAATCTGCTAAATCCTGTAAAATAGGATAATCTTCGTTAGAAATTTTAGTGAAATCAATATCTCCGTCTATATCCAAGTTGTGATTTTTGTATAATTCAATTAATACACTGCTCAATTCATTTTGAGCGTCTAAATCAATATTTGGGTACATTAACTTAAATGAAACCATTAATGATGTAATATGATCTCTAATCGGATTAATTCGCTCTTGATATTCCCCAGTTTCATCAACTTTATAAGATACTTGTGGAACATCAAACATGTTAAGCATGTTACCACCTTTCTCATTTGAGAATTTAAACCATTTACCTCCTCTTTCAATGAAGGGTTTACCAAATTCACCTTTAGGGTCAATTACCAAAATGTCATAACCGAATGATTTTCTACGCATCATATCAGCAAATAAAAATGTTGATTTACCCGAACCAGAAATACCAACTACAAACATATGTTTATTTAAAAGATTTTCTGAATTAACTTTTATAATATTACCAGTAGCACGATTTTTTCCTAATATAATCCCATCTGACATGATGATTTCATTTTCATGGAAAGGGAAGAAATAACTCAATGTACGTGATGTGATTGTTGTACTAGAGAAGTTTTTCAATTTGTTTGTAGCAAATGGTAAACTACTATCAAAAGCGTCTTTAATTCTAAATCTAGGGTTGATTGGACGACCTATTGAACTAAAAATTGTTGTAGCTTTGTTACTTAGAACATCTAATTCTCTTTCAGAACTTGCAGTAACTTTTATAATTGTTTGTAAATTAAACATTTTAGTTTGTTTAAATGATAATTTCTCTAATGTTCTTTCTGCCGATTTAATTTCTGCTTCTGCGTCAGTCTTAGTATCTGGTCTGGCATTTGGATTATTTTTTTTTGTTGTATTTTCTTGAATACTCTTACTTAATTGTTTTTTTATTTGGTATTCGTCCATTTCTTCATAATAATAAGAAAAATCTATGTTATCGCTAATTTCATTTAATTCCCTTAAATCATCAGCGTCTATTTGTCCTTTTAATGAAGTAACAACAAATGTTTTAGTATAATTATCTCCCAGTTCAAGCTTTCCTTCTTTTTCTTGAATTGAATCGGGGGCTAAAGTGTTAAGTAATGGGTAATTAATATCCACTGTATCTTCCAACGTTATTTCTCCAGTTTCTCCTTCTTTTTGTTTTCCAAATGAAAATAATTTTTTAAGCAAATTTCAGCCCTCCTTTAAATAATGTGATGTTGTTTCTTGTGATCCCAATAAGTATCGAAATCTTCGTTTTCTTCTGTCGAAAAAGTAATTGTTTCATTATCATTTAATTTTTGACCTTCAATAATATTAGCAGTGGCATAATCAACTGAATAATGTAATAACGTGAACATTTCCTCATTACTTAATATTCTTGCACTTAGTTTATATTGATGTGGCAACATATCTTCTATATCAGAAACTAATTTTTCAGCCATTTGTTCTAATACTTCCTCTGTATTTTCTTTTTTTGATTTTTTACGTTTAATACAAACATAAGGTGATTTAGAAACCATCTTCTTATTCTTTTGAATATCATTCGCTAATTTTAAATAACTACTTCCAAAAAGTCTGTCATATCTATCACCTGTGTTTTCAAAAATCTTTTGACAATCTTCAATATATGTTTCTAAAGATATTGGTTTTGTTTTAGTTGTAATTTGAATAGGGAAAAGTCTAGTATCTAATTTATTGTTAAATTGCTCGAAATTGTCATATACCTTCTTTTGATCGCTCAAAGGTAAGCCAGTAACATTAATACAACTAACTTGTATAACCTTAACTAATTCATCACTTAATAGTTCGTATGATTCTTTAGAAATGTCCATTAGTCCTAATTGCCCTCTGATATCCTCCAAAAGCTCACTCTCCTTTTGAATTTTGTCATTATTATATTCAAACGTTTTTTTACGTTTTTTATAATCATACTTATATTTAAATTCATTTAATATTGAAATGTTTTTTCTTTCATACAAACTAGATTGTATTGCCAAAAGTGCATATAAAGCGAATGATGGTAAAATTCCAATTAAGTAAAGTGGGATATGATCTTCCCAGTTTAAATGAAAAAATTTATTCAATATCATAATGTAAATTATACCAAGTAACAAAACTGGCAAAGTCAAAACTATATCTTTGACTTTAAAAAACCATAAATATTTATTACTATCGACCTCTAAATCAACTTTCCCAATAAAATCATATTTATTGTTACTTTCATATTCAGACAATTGATTACCTCCTATCTTTAGGAATAAGAAAGGTATTGTTTGATTCCAGTTTAGTGTTCTAAGTTGTAAAACAATACCTTATGGTAATTCCTTGAAATTTCATCTTCATTGTATTTCTAGAAGTAACCTTTAACAGCGAATATTATTGTTCTTGCTAAAAGAATTACAACAAATGCACCTACAACAACGATGAAACCAGTTTTAAATTTTTCTTTAGATTTCTCTGAACCAGTTGTTGCACCGAAACCACAAATAATAATACCTACGATTGCAACATATGTTGCAAGTTTCAATAAGTTACTCCCTAAATCTTTAAAAATATCTTGAATAGGTTGGAAAATTTGATCCATAATCAACTTACCTCCTGTCTTTTTAAGTATGATTATATTATACCATTGTACAACTACACATACAACCTTTTTTTATGATTTTTTTCATACATTATTAGATGATAGCATTGATTAATAAGGGAAATATTGGTATAATTGTATTATATTTTTAATACTAATAGCACTAAAAAAGGAGGTAATTGTTTGACTAATAGTAAACATGCAGTGACATTGAGTTTAAAAAAATCGACTGTAAAAGAATTAGATAATTTAGTTAGATTATCTAAAACTCACACAACTAGAACAATGCTAGTTGAAGATGTTTTAAGTCAATTTATTAAAATGTATAATCAATTCGATCATGATAAAAAATAGCTTTAAAGAGAAGTAACATGTTACTTCTCTTTTTTTATTTTTCTTTAGCAATTAATATACTGTGCTTCGGTATTACCCTCAATTTTTCTACTTTTTCTCCAGTTTTTAATTTCACTTTCACATTCATTAGAACTTCAAATGAAGTGTGGTGTATCATTGTGCCACTTACTATTGTTTCTTTTTCATTGTTTAAGTAAATAATAATTTCTTTATCTCTAAAAACTTCAAAAAGTTGTTTAGTATTCTTAATATCGAAATTTTGATCCATCTTAACATTCTCCTTAATTTTAAAAGCTTTTTAGTGTTTTATATTGCATTAGGTAATACATATCCTAGACTCACTTTAATGACTCTAAAAATGCTTGTCTGTCTTTTTCTAATGATTCTATTTCTTCTGGTGTTTGTACTGGTTCTATATACTCATTATTTTTGCGTTCTTCTAACCATTTAGGTGTGAGTTCTTTAGAATTATTATTTGGGTTAGATGTTATTTTTTTCTTGTATTTATATTCTTGTACAGTAGCTTGATTTATAGTTGTTACGTTAGATTCTATCCAGTTAGCTAATATTGTTTTTAAATATTGTTTGGGATTATTACCTTTGGAACAATAATCAATTGCAAAGGTAATAATTTCTTCTTTTAAGGATTCAAACAATTTATTATATTCTGTTTTATCTAATTTTGTAAGTTTGATATTATAATTTTGTTCTATGTCTCTATAATACTTTTGGTAATATAAGTTGTTCAAACTACCACTTGGTTTTTTATCACTTTTTTTGGTAGTAGTTTTATTACTATAAATCTTATTACTATAAGGCTTAATAATATAAGTCTTATTAGGTTTCGATTTTGTTACTTCCATGATTTCGATTTTGTTACTTCCATGATTTCGATTTTGTGACTTCCATGATTTCGATTTTGTTACTCCTTTGATACGACGCAGTTTATAGCGTTCTTTTTCAAAAGATTTTCTATACTCTGAAATAAATTTTGTGTTTTTATATTTTATGCTTATCATTGTGTTTCTTAAATAATCCCATGTTTTAGAATCAGTTATTTCCATATTCTTTGTTACTTGCGGTAAATGTACATAAAAACGATCTGCTTTACTAAAACCACCATTTTCATATGTGATTAAATGTTTTTCCTGTAATTCTTTTTTCATTTCTTTAATTTTTTCATAACCAAAACCAGTTATTTCTTTAATTTTTTTATAAGTTAAAGAGCAATATACTTTACCATTATATATATATTTCCCTTTGTTCTGACTATATCTGAAAGTGTTATATAAAATTGAATAAAAGATTTTTGTTGGATTATCTAATTCATTATAGTATTTATAACAAAAAAGAGCTTTTGGTAGTTTATACCATACACTGACATCATATTGGTACAAGAAACCATCTGTGTAAGGTTGTTTAGGGTATATGCGATTAGACATACCTAACCCTTGTTGTTCTTCTACAAGCAATCCCTTTTCTTTCAATAGTTTCTTTAGTCTAGGAACACTTTTAACGTTTATTTTTAAATCTTTTGCTAAATCTTCATTTGAATATATCGAATATAAACGGTTTTGTTCATCAAAAAATTGAGTGTTACCTTGTGCTGCTGATTGTTTACTCAAATCATTTTTATCACAGAATAAAACATACATTAATTTTGCATTAGTTGGTAATTTCGAAAAATTTTCATCGTAAAATAAAAATAGAAATACTTTGTAAAAATTGCCTTCATATTCTTTGTTGTACATAATAAAAAACCTCTTTCCATAAATTGAATTTTGGTAAGAGGTAATAAAACGTTTTAAAATAGTTTAATGGTTGTATTTTATGATTAATATACTTGCACAAAGTAATTATTCATTATATAATACAGTTATCAAATCAATATTAAATCAACGTTTGACCGAACGTTTTATTACCAGAGAGCAACTATTAGTAGTAGTTGCTCTTTTTATTTGCTATAAATTAATCATAACACTAATTTATAGCAAAATGAATTAGATTTCTGAAATTTCATTAATTTAATTGTACGTCTATAATAACATTAAAAATTTGTTAAATAAAGCATTTTATTAACTCTTGGGTTGATATATAAACCTTTAAGCTATTCTTGTCATGCCTATATTCTAATATAATTATATAAAGGTACAATATTGAAAGGGCAATTGATTATGAAATCTAACAATGAGTTACTAAAACTCCATAAATACATTTGTTTAGAATTGAAACATCAAAGAACACTAATGAAATTAAAACAGGATAAAGTGGCGTTTGACTTAGGTATATCAGCTTCATATTTATCTGATATTGAAAATGGCAAAAGAGGGAAAACTTCTTTAGTAACTTACCTAGCAATAGCAAACTATTATGATGTGGATTTTAAAGTGATATTATATAGAGCAGAAGAAAAAATGAATTTAGATCAAAACAGTTGGAAATGAAAAGACATAGGTTTTTGTTGTAATCAATAGTACACTGCAATTCAAAGGATATTATCAAAGTAGTGATACCTTATCTAATGACTAAACAACACATATGAAAGGAATTAAAATGAGCAAAGATAAATCTGTCATATTTTTACAAGAAGTCTGTAAAGAACTAAAAAACGTTAGAAAAGACATTGATTTAAGTCAAGAAAAGGTCAGCAATGAACTTGGCATAACCAAATCATATTTATCACAAATTGAAAATGGTAAGAGGGAAAGAATTAGTGTTATGTTTGTTTATAGGTTGACTGAATTTTATGGTGTGCCAATTGAATATGTTTTCAAAAAAGTTAGGACTAAAATAGAAAAAGTCGACTAAATAATTAGTCGGCTTTTTTGAATTTATATGTTCCATCATCTGTAGTTTCTATTGAGAAATGGTCGTTGTCTTTAAATTTGATAGTGCCGTACACTCTTGGATTGTCTTTGCTATAAATACCATCATCAGCGGTATTGGTATAAAGGCGAATTACACTTTGCTCTTTATCTTTGAAAGTGTAAGACTTCAAATCAAACAAAGATTCAGAATTACCATTACTGTGTATTTTACCTTCTTTAAAAACAAGATCAGTTCCAACACTAGAAACTGCTTGTGCATTATCTGCCTTCCATTTACCTTGTATTTTACCCTCGTTATCTTTGTTACACGCAGACAACGTTAGCAACAAGATACCTAATACTGTTAACGCTAAAAACTTTTTCATGAGTAACCTCCTTAATCATTAATTTTTAACGAGACATACCCTTATCTCGTTTATCTTTTCTACTATCTTCTATACTATCATTTTCACGATTTTCAGTATAATTAGTATTTGTTATTTGTTTTGATTTGTCTAAACTTTGGTATGCGTTATTATATGATGTGTTTCTATTCATTTGTTTAGGTGCATATTGCGATCTATTGTTATTAGCAACCTGTGACGATATATTAGAAGCATTAGCACGAGCGTCTAACATATTATCATCTGTTTTTGTTAGATATTCGCTATTCAATGATTCTTCTTTAACAATTTTCCACATCATATCTTGTGAATTAAGTTTCTCAAAGTTTTTTGATTGTTCAACTTTATTCTCTAATTTTTCTTTTTCATTATCGTTAATATAGTGAATCACTTTAGCATTGTTTTTGATAATATCATCATTGGCATTATATAATTTCTTTTCTGCCATTTTATCTAACATATTCTCTTGCGTTTCTTCACTTTCTTCTTGATGTTCTCTTTTATTGTACAATTCTTCACTGAAATTAGAATATTCTTGTTCGATTGTTTCCTTCTTTGTTTCTCTGTTATCTTCGTTCAATAGTTCTGATTTAACATCTGATTGGACTTCGTATTTTTCAGTTGGACTAATGATGTTTTTTTCAAGATAATCCAATTTTTGAGTGTTTTCAAAATATTTTTTTGAAAGCATATTATCATTGTAGATGTCGTTTTGAGATTGATAAATATATAATTCTTCTTGATTTCTGTAACTTTCTTTGTATTCAGTTAAGGCTTGCGATTTATCAATATTGTTGTAATATTCTTTTATACCATCTTTATGTTCAGCACTGTTTAGTTTATCAATTTCATTTGATTTATCTAACTTTGTGAAATTATCTTCAATTGTTTTAAGTTCATTTGTACGTTCATGATTTTCTGTTTCTACTTGTGCCTTGTAATAAGATGTATTTTCAATTGTTTTATATATATCTTCATAAATTTCGTTTTTTTTCATTTAATTCACTCCTATCTAGTCATAGATTGTCTACTTATTTTTGGTTCCTTCTTTTCTGTATTTTCATTAATTGCTTGTTGATTGAGTTTCTCCATTTTTTTAAACATGTCGTTAGATTTAATTTTATTAGCATGAGCATTTTGATTTGTAATTGTTTTTTCTTGATTTTTACTTTCTTTAAAATTCTTTTTATCTAAACCGTCCATTTTTTTGATATCTATATTACTTTCTTTAATAATACTATCTAACTTTTCATTAGTAGTTTCTATTTTTATTGGTTGTAATGATTGTTTTAAAGTTACATGTTCTTGACGTTTATTTATAAATTCTGGGTTATCTTCTTCAAGATTTTTAATTATTACTTTGTTTTCTTGTTCTTTTACTAAGCTGGTAGTATTAGCGTTATTTTGATAATGATGATTTAAATCTTTTAAATGATTATACACTTCTAATTTTTGGTTTTCCGATAAATCTTTAGTGACTTCTTTAGGATCAAAATCAATTTCTATTTGTTTGGCATTAAGCATTTTGCTAACAAACTCGCTTCTTATATTTTGTTCTTCCTTAAAAACATTATTATCCTGTTCTGCTTTATTTACAAATTCTTTGAGTTCTAAATATTCATTATTTAATTTAGACATGATGGAATTAGAATCAGATTGAAGTAATTCATTTTCATGTTTTTTTCCTAAGTCCTTTACTGAATTAATTACATTATCTATATCTTTAACGAATTTATTCTCTGTGTTCCATTGACCTAAATCTTTAAAAGTCTGTTGAACATCTTCTGCTTTAACTTTTATATTATCAAAGTGTTGTTTAACAGAATTAATAGCATTATCAATTTTCTCGTTACTCATATAATTTTTTAAATTATCTTTTAAAGAACTTTTGTTTTTATCCAATCGACTAAGCGTTTCATTAAAGTTATTCTCTTGTTGTTCTTTAGGTAATAAACCAATAACATTTTTTTCCACTTCTACTGATTTTAATTTTTGTAGTTCTTTTGAAGTATCTACCGATAGTTTATTATCCTGTATATTATTTGGTTGGTAGTTTTCAATTTCTTTAGATAATTGATTATCAGAATTTTTAATAGCATATAATTCTAGTACATCTTTTAATTTATAATTGCTATTTTCTTTAATTCCATTTTCTTTTTCTACCTTATTTACTACTGCTGATTTTTGATAGCTCTGTTGTTCTCCATTGGCATTTTTATAAGTATCAGTTTGTTCAATTCTATCACTTTCTATTTCCATTTCATTACTGACTTTATTATAAAATTCAACTGAATCTTTATAATTTAAATTTAAGTTATCCATTTTTTTTTGAGCGTCATAAAGATTTTCATCATAACTTTTTTTACTAATAAAATCTTCTATTGTTCCATATGGATTATTAGGAAACTTCCTATTCATTTCTAGTTCTTTATTTAATCGAGATTCATTTTCATTTTCTTGTGTTGTTTCTTTGGAAGTGATATTTTCAAAATCTTTATTATTTTGATTTAAATTGTTTGTTTGATTTTCTTTTTCTTGTATGACATTACCATTATTTTCAATGAAATTTTGCTCATTGTTATTATTTAAAGATTCGTTTTTATAATCCATATTATTAGAAAAGTCTTTTTGATTTGATTTAGAAAGATCTTGATTTAATTCTTCGACAATTTTTACATTATTTAAATTATCTTCAAGAAATGGATCGAAATTAGGCTTTTCAGTTTTTATGAAACTTTTAGCACCATTTATTTTTCTATTATTTATAACACTTTCTTTTTCCAGCTCTTTTGATTTTTGAGTTATATACATTTCACTTACTGAATCATCTTTCTTTAATTTATCTATTTCTAAATCTTTATACATATTTTGTTTTTGATATAAATTTGATTGTAATTCGAAAAAACGATCTATATATTGTCGCCCATTTATATTATCTAAATTAATTCTTGAATCTACTGATTGATTATTTTCATTAGGAATCTGTCTTGTTTCATATTCATCTTTACCTAAATCATCTTCATAAAGTGAGTAAGTTTTCTTTAAATCTTCTGTTTTTGAAATTAGATAAAGTTCATCAATGTTTTTAAAAGCACTTCCTTTCATAACAGAAAGTTCATTGAATGGTATTTGAAATTCATTTCCATTGTTATCAATTGCTTTTACATGAAGAGATACTTCTTGATTATTAGGCATTAATATCTACTCCTTTTTAAATTTACTAGGTTTATTAGAATTTACATAATTAGCAAAATACTTTAATAGTTCCTCGGTTTCATTAGGTGATAATTCTTCGGCTTCAAAATATTTTTCTAGTAAAGCCCCTTTTTGTATTAGTCTATGTGCTCTTTCTTTTCTATCAATGTTTTTTAATCTATTCCTCTGTAATTCTGTTCTTTCAATTTTTGCTTCAGTTTTTTTAATCTTTTTAAATTCGTCCATATTATCACTCGATTAATTTACTGATTCTGATTCATTATTTATTTCTGATGATTCCTTTTTAAAATCATTATTTTCAAATTCATTATTGTTTTTAATGTTATTAAATTTTCCTAATACTTCATCAATAATATTATACAAATCTTCTGTAGTTTCTAATTCATCAATATCAATGTTATTCATGAAATGGCTTCCGATATTTTTTGCTAAATCTTCTTCTTGTTTTTTCTTTTGTATTTTTAGTTCTTCGATTTGTTGATCTAATTTACTTAATTTACTAATATCTGTTTTTTTGATTTTTGCCATTATTAAAACTCCTTTTAAATCTTTTATTTATTATATTGTAATTATACCACAAACCATTGGTTAAGTCACTAGAATATGGTATAATAAAATCAGTTCGTAAGACACTGCCCATCTATATGCAAACTTGAAAGTTGGCATAATGGGCATAGTTCATAAATGAGTATAGTTCCCGCAGGGGCTAAAAGAAAGGAGGTCAAAGTCATGGAGAAAGGTTATTATAATTTAGATGTTAATCACATAAACAGAGATTCTAGAAATATTATTGCTTGTGCTTCATATCGTTCAGATGAAGAATTATATAGTGAAAGAACAGATGAACAAATCAAATTTAGAAATCATGTTGTTAAACCTGAATCTATGATTTTGACGCCAGAAAATGCACCTGAATGGGCTAGTGATAGAGAAAAGTTATGGAATGAAGTTGATAAAGTTGAAAAACAAAATACTAAGACTAACAGTCCACAACTAGCAACTGAAATTTTGCTTTCTTTACCAAATGATTTAGATAGAGAAGTTCAAACAGAATTAGCAAAAAACTTTGTTCAATCTGAATTTGTTGATAAAGGTATGGTTGCTGATATCAGTATTCATCGTGATGACTCTAACAATCCACACGCTCACGTTTTGTTAACACAACGTCCTTTTAATCAAGATGGTACTTGGGGAAGTAAAACAAAAACACGCACTCAATATGATGAAAATGGCAATCCTAAGTTAAATAAAAGTGGGAATAAAATTAGAAAACAAGAACGGTTTTCTGATATTCAAACAACACCATTGAGAAAAAGTTGGGAACAAAAATTAAACTTTTTTGCCGAAAGAGAAAATAGTCAACGTAGATATGATTCAAGAAGTTTTGAAGAACAAGGTAAAGAAAAAATTGCGCAAATCCGTTTATCAAGAGAAGAATATCGTATTGAAGAAAAAGAGAAATATAGATGTGAAAAGAACAGTATTGAGTATGAACCAGTCACATATTATGGAAAAATAAATCAAGAAATTATTGATTATAACAATGATTTAACTGAAGAAATTAAACATGATGAAAAACAAATGAAGAAACAGGACGCATTTAATGAATTGGTTCAAGATTATAAACCTACTTATAAAGATGATGAAGATTACCAAAAACTTAAAGACAGATATAAATATGATGTTGGATATATTGAAGCTAAAGAAACAATTAAAAACACACATCAAACTGCTTCTACTTTCGGTAGAAAAATCATGAATGAAAAACTTAAATTAGATTTGAAAGAACAATATTTAGACCATATTGTTAATGAAAAACTTAAAGGTAATGACATTACAAAATATGGATTTGATAAGGATAGATTTAATGATCCAATGCAAAAACAATATGATAATTTAGCAATTGCGAAGAAAAACAATGAAGCTAAAGAAAACAAACGATTAGAGATATACAATGCTTCTAAGAATATATTAAATAAAGAAGTTGAAGCAAATGAAAATATTGTTTCTTCTATATATCCTAACCGTCATGATAAGTTCACTAATGATGAAAAAGCATTTATTGTTGAAAATGGATTTAAAGGTGAATTCATACATGTATCTAAAGTTGAAAAAGAATTTAAGGACAATAATATTATACCTAGTGATATAGATGTTAAAGAGCTATATACAAAAGTTTCAAAAGATATTTACTTTAGTGAAAGAAATATAAACATTTCAAAAGATAATACCATTGATGATGTTCAAACACAGCAAATTGAAAAAGCATTTATTGAATCTAAACATAATGAATTAGAGAGAGTAAGTCATTTCATTGATGATGATTTAATGAATAAACTTGGAAATAAAACATATGAAAGAATTAAAAACGAATCGCCTTATAGTAAATCACAACTTATAATTTCATTAGATAAATACGATAAAGTTCCACAACAAGAAATTGTTGAAAAACATTTAAAAAATGGAGAACAAAAACAAAATGAAAATTATAAAGAAGAAAGTAATATTGAGAGAAAAGAACCCAATAGACAGTTTGGTAATTTGGGAGTAACAAATATTTTATCTCAATATGTTCAAGAATTAGAACAAGGAAATTCAACTGGAACTAAGAAGAAAAAGAAAAAACGAGATAAAGATGATCGTGAAAATAACATGACAAGATAAGGAGTGATTTGAATGTTTGGAAGTAAAATAAAACCTCATTTTTGGTTAAAGATTTTAATAATTATGGTGGTAGCATTAATACCTACTCACCTTATAAATACATTAGTTGCTATGTATTTAAATCACGATACAGATAAACCGAATATTAATGAATATGGTGATTACGTAACACATGTAATGAGCGTGACGGAAAAAACTTTAGAGGTATTACCTATATACACTCCCCTACTATTTATTCTGATATTTACTTTCTTAATCTGTTATTTAGTACAGGGTATTCTATTAGATGAAAAAGGGTATTCAGAAGCAGATGAAGTCGGTTTACATGGTACTTCTAAATGGGGTGATCCAGATGAATTAAGAAATGGAGAAACATTAGTGAGTAAAAAAAATAGTCACTATGGAAGTAATTTAAAGAAAAACTTGGATATGGAGAATGGTTACATTTTAGGTAAGGTTCCCGAAAAAAAAGATTTGTTAATCATGCATGATGACACAGAAATAGATAATCAAAATGTAGCAATTATAGGTTCAAGTGGTGCTGGTAAAACACAGTCTTACGTAATACCTAATCTCATTAACATTAAGAACAAATCAATAATCGCTATTGACCCTAAAGGTGAACTTCATAGAGATACTGCCCAATTAAAACGAGATCAAGGTTATCAAGTTTATCAAGTAGATTTTGTTGATTTTGCACAGTCTAAATATAATCCATTGTATTATGTTGAAACATCATTAGAAGCACAAAAAGTAGCGAATAATATTATTTCAAACTTTGAAAAAGGTGGAGATGGTGGCAGTGGTCAGTTCTTCAAAAACTCGGCTATTAATATTTTATCGGCTTTAATTGTCTTTGTGAAAACTGAATACTCAAAAGAAGAAGCTAATTTAGAAAAAGTAGTAGACGTTTACGATGAACATATACAAGACGAAGAACATTTTTTAAAATGGGTAGAACAAATTGATAAGGAACACCCAGCTAAACCACTGTTAAATACTATTAAAGATTTAACATCAGATACTAGGAAATCTGTTACTTCTACACTTAATAATGGTTTTAGTTTATTCAAGCTTCCAGAAGTAAAAGCAATGACAAAAAGAAATGATTTTAACTTTGAAGATTTCATAAATGAAAAAGCTATTCTATATGTGAAACTTTCTATGAAAGATGATACGTTTGCCCCATTAACATCAGTATTCTTTAATCAAATGATTAATGTTTATTATGATATTGCTAATAATACTGGAGGTAAACTCAAAAGAAAAGTTGTATTTATGTTAGATGAATTTGCAAATATAGGTAAGCTAGATGACTATTCAAAAACATTAGCAACGTGTCGTGGTTTAGGTTTGAGTATGCACACAATTATTCAAAACAGAGCGCAATTAGAAAAAAAATCAATGTATGGTAAAGAAGAAGCTGCCGACATTTTAGGGAACCATGATACAACCCTTTTGTTAAGAGCAGACAAAAAAGATACTAACACTACAAAATGGATAAGTGAATCACTAGGAGATACTACAATATCTCAAAAGAAAAATGATATGACGAAAAGCAAAGGTAATATAAGCACACAATTAGGTGATAATTACTTAAAAAGACGTTTAATGGATCCAAGTGAAGTTGGAAATCTAAGGAAAAAAGATTGTATATTAATGATAAACGGTCATGACCCATTATTTTTAGAAAAAGCATTTCAAGCAAAAGTATTTCCTAATTTATTAACAAAAGAAGTTGTTAAAAATGGTGAGAAAACTTATAAATATAATTATGATAATGTAAGAAATAGTTTAGGTTATACCTCTCCTGTTGCAGAAGCTAAAAATTATGATGTTGAAAAACAATTAACTTTTAGTGAAATGGATAAAAGAAAAAAAGAAAATGAATTAAATATTAAAAAAGAAGCGAAACAAGAAAAAGAAGCACAACAAGAATCTGATAATAAAAATGAAAAGTTAATTGAAAATAAAACAGAATCTTTAACACAAGAAGTTGTTGAAGAAGTTGAAAATGGAAATGATGGTTTAAACAATTTATTAAATGATTGTAGAGCATTTAATGATTCAAGTGATAAAGTTAATAATAAAGATGAAGCATTTAAAGATATGAACGATGAAGATAAAGTTAATATCGTAAATGAAAGCGCTGATGAATTTGAACAGAATATTAATACTTTTAAAAACAAAGCGAATGACAAAGCGAATGATAATTCCAACCGTAGTATAGATGTTTAACAGTAAAAAATGGAACTTTCTATTTATAATAAATTAGAAAGTTCCATTTTTTATAATACGTCTACTTTACAGACGTGTTGTTCTATGGTACAATATTAGTATATTAATTAAATGAAAAACATAACAAAGGGAGTTTTAATATGACAACAGTAATTTTAGCTGAAAAACCTAGTCAAGCAATGGACTATGCGAAGGCATTAGGTATTAAAAAGAAAGAAAATGGTTATATTGAATTAGAAAGTGATATTGTCGGCAATGCTATTGTAACTTGGGCAATTGGTCACTTAGTGGAAATGAAAACACCAAAAGATTACAACGAACCAGTTAATACATGGAGTATTGAAAACTTACCCTTCTTTCCTACACAATATGAGTACGGAGTTGCTAAAGGTAAACAAAGTCAATTTAATATAGTGAAAAAGCTTGTGAATAAAGCAGATACGATAATAAATGCTACAGATTATGGTCGTGAAGGATCAAACATATTTTACTCTGTATTGCGTTTAAGTGGTGCTAAAAATAAAACAATAAAACGTTATGCAAATAGCTCATTAGTTCATGAAGATATTAGAAAGAAATTCAAACAATTAGATGATAATAAAATTGATTTGAACATGTATCAAGAAGCAAATGCAAGACAAATTAGTGACTACTTGGTCGGAATGAACCTAACATCATTCTATACAAGTATTTTCAGAAGCAAAGGCTTAAATGATGTTATAACAATAGGTCGAGTTCAAACGCCTACCCTATACATGATTTACGAACGTCAAAAAGAAATTGAAAATTTCGTTTCAGAACCTTTTTATGAAATTAAAGGTTTATTCAAAGCAGAACATGGTCAATATGAAGGAAAAGCAAAGATTAAAACAAAAGATAAAGAAGAAATTACTAATATATTTGAACAGCATGAATTAAGTAATTCTACTAAGGGATTCGTTCAAAAATTAGAAACAAAAGAAAAAAAACAAAAAGCACCAAATCTATTTTCGTTATCTGGATTGCAGAAAAAAGCAAGTTCACTATTTAAAATTAACTCAAAAGAAACACTGAATATTGCACAAAGTCTATATGATAAGAAAATATTAACTTATCCTAGAACAGACACACCAGCAATCACACAAAGTGAATTTGATTATTTGCTTGATAAATTAAACGATTTAAAACAAATATATAAAAAAGATTTTGAAACGTCTTATAAAGAAGAAAGAAAGCCATATGTAGTGGAAGCTATTGAGGAACATCATGCGATTATACCGACTTCAAAAGTTCCTAGCGAAGATGATTTAAATAAATTAAGTAAACAAGAAAGACAAATTCTTGATTTAGTAGTTTCAACTACCCTATCAATGTTTGCGAACGATTATATTTTTGATGAAACTAAAATTGAAACTAATGTTAATGACATGATTTTCTATTCAACAGGAAAAGTTGAAACAGAAATTGGTTGGAAGTCATTATTTAAGAAATCTAAAGACGATGAAGATAAAGACGAAGAAAAAACAGCAAAATTACCTAAATTAATAGAAAAAGAAGAAGTGGAATCCAAAGTTGAGCAAACAGAAGGCAAAACGCAACCTCCTAAACCTTTTACAGACGGACAGTTAATTGCGATGATGGAAACAGCTGGTAAAACTTTAAACGATGAAGAAGATCAAGCAATTCTAAAAGAAACTAACGGTTTAGGAACGGAAGCGACAAGAGCTGATACCATTCAAACACTAATTAATAGAGAATACATTAAACTTTATAAAAATCGTTATTACGTTACACCTAAAGGGGAAATGGTTTGTACAGCAGTAAAAGATACGTTATTGGCAAGTCCAAGCATGACAGCAGAGTGGGAAAAACGTTTGAAACAAATCGGAAGTGGTGAAGCAGACAAAGACGGATTTTTAAATATGATTAAAAAATTCATTGAGAAAGAATTATCAATGAAAGAAGAAAAAGAAAACAATGCACAAATCGGTGAGTTAGCAAATCAAGTACAAAAAGAAAATAATATTGCTAAATGTCCTAATTGTGAAAAAGGACAAATACAAAATCGAGGTAAAGTTTACAAATGTACTGATTGTGAGCAAATCTTCTTCGGCAACTTCTTTAAGAAAAAATTAAGTGAAAGCCAGATTAAAGAAATAATTACAAATGGTAAAACTAAGAAGAAAATTAAGTTGCCTAAAAAAGACGGTGGCACGTATGAAGCCTATTTAAAACTTGAAGATGATAAAAACAAAGGAATAAAAAGATATGCAGTTTCATTTAATTAAAGAAAGTAAAGAAATTTTTCATAGAATAGGATTTATAACATTAGGGATAACTACGTTTATACTCTTTTTAGAAATGAAATTTTTAGCTGATAGTTTAAAGAGTACGATAGGTCATATACTAATAATATCTATGGTTATTGTTTTGTATATTCTATATAAAGTATTCAATAAAAAGAAAAACAAAATACCTAATAAATACTATAAGCCTATATCTATTCCTATATATAGTAAGATTTTCATAGTTTCTATAGCAATATATATTCAAACACTTATATCAAGTAGATTCAGTAGCGACACAGCTAATCAAAGACTTAATGAAAAACATGATGTGGGTTCATCAATGGATATAATCTTTGCAGGTGGTAGTTTAACAGCACCAATAATAGAAGAAATTATTTTTAGAGGTGTTTTATTTATAACAATACTTTCAGCTTCTAGTTATTTACAAAATAAAACTAAAAATCAGAATGATAAATTAGGAGTTATATCATTTTTTATATTTTCATCTGTTTTATTTGGTTTTGTACATGTAGCAAAAGGATATGATATAGAGAACATCGGGGGTTATCTAGTAAGTGGAATCATATTATCTCTTGTATTTATTTTTACTAGAGATATAAAGCTTGTGATAGCAATTCATATGATAGGTAATACATGCTCAATCTTAGGAAGATATGATTACGAGAATATTGTATATTTAGTAGGTTTCATGATAGTTTTATATATATTTGTATATACTATTTGGTTTCTTTATAAAAAAGAAAGTGTAATTACTAATTATGGAAACTATTGGGAGTATAGATTCAAAAAGTACAAAGCAAATAAAAAATTAAAATATTAACTTTACAGTAGTTTAAAAAGGTAACGTGTTAACTATATTTTTAACTACTATAATAATCTCTTTGATCTCGTCTGTTGACACTCGCATATAAGCATTTACTATTCATCACCAATTAGTATAACTACTAATTGGTGATTCAGTTTTTTAAAGCACCATAAAAAATTTTTAAAACGTTCCACATAAAATTTTTTTATATTTCAACATTGCTTGAACAACAAGCAATGCTGAATACTTTACAAAACAAATGTAAATGCAATTGCTTCATTGTCAACAGACAACAAATATCAAAAGAGGTGCTAATGATGAATTTAAATATGAATAAACAAATTATTAGAATGGAAGATTTTAACGATTTAGAGTTCAACAATTTTTTAAGTGAAGATACAAAAACACTGATAAGAGAAATTGGAAAATCAAAAGAAGTTTTGTACACTATTTATGATAGTTTACATGAGGTCTTTGCCCTATTCGGTACAAAAACTGATGTAATCAATGACTATAACTTAAAAGCACAAATTAGTAATGAATATGTATCAGAAAGCTTCGGCTTTTGTTTTTTAGAAAATGTTAAAGATATTGATATAGCAATTAAATTATTAAATAGTCAAAAAGTTGGTTGTAGAGAAGTTTTAAGCATGCCAAGTGTCTATATAATTAAATATTACAATGAAGAATGCATAGAACTGATAAAAGCATAATGTAAGAGCATGTTATCTATAAAAGATAGCATGCTTTTTATTTATGTAAAAAAGCCCACGTGTGAACAGGCATATATCCAACCTTTCACACTATCTAAATGAGTGTGTAAGCTT
>NZ_JAMBPV010000016.1 GCF_029531845.1 Staphylococcus equorum | reverse complement strand
CGTATATTGAGATTGCGTCATTTTAAAACTCATCTATCATACCCACTTTCTTTATTAGCATTTTCACCTGTTAAATTAGAATCATCTATAATTTCAGTTTTTGAATCGTCGTCTTCAGGCTTATAGACGCGAGATTCGTCGATTGGGCCGTTTACCTCACCATGAAAACCGAAAATTTTACGCTTACCACTATATTCAACCAATTGTATTTCTTTTTCATCTCCTGGTTCAAAACGAACAGCAGCGCCTGCTGGAATATCTAGACGTTTACTGTATGCTTTTTCACGTTCGAATTGAAGTGCAGGATTAGCTTCGAAAAAGTGATAATGTGATCCGACTTGAACTGGTCGATCTCCTGTGTTTTTAACATCAATTATTGTAGCATTAAGACCTTTATTCACTTCGATCTCTGTACGTTTAACAATGATTTCACCTGGTTTCATAATATAAATCCTCCTTTATACAATTGGGTGATGGACGGTAATTAATTTAGTACCATCTGGGAAAGTTGCTTCAATTTCCAAGTCAGTTATTAAATCTCCAACCCCATCCATAACATCATCTTCACTCAATATTTTTCTACCGTAACTCATAAGCTCTGCGACAGATTTTCCATCTCTTGCACCTTCAAGTATTTCATAGCTAATAATGGCTACTGCTTCTGGATAATTTAACTTTAAACCTCGTTGTTGGCGTCTACGTGCTAAATCTGAAGCTACGACTAACATCAACTTATCTTGTTCACGTTGAGTAAAATGCACGGTTTTCACTACCTTTCTCTGTATTAATTATATTTTATGCATAAATATACGTCCACACTTTAATAATAAGACTATGGTATGATAACTACAAGAATTACGCTCCCAGTCGTTATGTTAGGTTATAGGTTAGTAACGATTCCTTTTGTTTTATATTTGAACGCTAGCGTTATACTACAACTTTTTGGTATTCCTCCAATTTTGAGTTCACTCCGAACTAAATAGATGCTTGTCAGCATTCACTATTTCTTATAGGACTTTTTAACTCCACTTATTACAAAAGAGACATACATAATATGTATATTCCTTAATTTCTTCAAAATCAAACCTGTCTTAATTACGAAGTTTTTTTATATTTATACAAATTATCAAAGTATGGTTGTAGCTTTAATGTAGTAGTCGCCCCTAACGTTAAAAACCAAAATAAAAAGTAGAGCACGCATTTATAGAAAATTTGTTGGAGGCAAGGTTTCTGAGGCTGAAGATCAATAAAGCGATAATATTAGCTAACTAATTTTAAACCGATTGTGCTACCTAATATTAAGGTGATGAATATAATACGTTTTATATTTTTAGATTCATTAAAGAAAACTATACCTACAATAGCTCCTCCAACTGCTCCTATCCCAGTCCAAACAGCATAACCAGTACTCATTGGAATAGTAGTAAGTGCCATTGATAAAAAGATAAAGCTAATACCAAAATATATTATGAGTTGAATTATGTGCGTCTTTTTTGCTGTTTTACTGTAGAAATTCATAAAAGTGACTCCTAACATCTCAAATATACCTGCTATGATTAATATTATCCATGCCATAATTAATTTTCTCCTTTCTGATTAGTCACTAATTTTAGTCCTATCACTCCAACAAGTAATAAGAAAATAAGTAAGATTTTTGATAGTTGAAAGGGTTGGTCAAAAAGCAGTAAATCACATAGTGTAACTCCTGTTGTACCTAATCCTACAAAGACAGCATAAGTTGTGCCTACAGGTAAGTGTTTAGAAACGTTAATTAATAAATAAAAGCTAATTATTATAGCTATGATAGTTAAGGCTATTTCAAATATATTGCTAGAATGAGTCAATCCTAGTACCCAACCTACTTCAAATATAGCTGCGATGATAATTTTTATCCAATTCATTGTGGTCCCCTCCGTGTCATACAATTAGTTGTATGTTTTTTTTAGATCATACTATTTTAATTCTCGAACAGTCTTAAGAGGCTTGAGAAAATATCCAAACGCCACGCCTATGGCAGGTAATATATTCTTTGTTATTGACTCAATTTCAATATAGTAGAAAAAAATAACTCGGAAATAATTGGTGCTACTAAATACAAAACTACGCTTTTATTTCCAATACTTATAAATTGAATTACTATAGAAGGACTTTATTATGGCCCTTACGTAAAAAGTGAAACATTGATTTTGAACTTCAAAGAGCTAAATTTCTACTTTTATGTTCATCAATATACTGTTTATATTCAGAATTGGCCTTTTTAATTCTTATTTTGTTATTAAAAAGTGTTGCTTGTTTTAGTTACCCTAATGAATCTTTTAGTAAGTATTAAAAAGACACCTATGTAGCATATAAGCACCCTTAACATTTCAAAATCAAAACCATATTTCCTTATTCTCATTTTTTACGATGTGAAAATTTTTGCTGACATTTAATTTTTTTTTTTTGCTATTGTTAAATGATTCGCTAAGAAGGAGAATATAAATGAAAAGAAAATATGAACCATTATTTCAAGCATTTCAGTTAACAGAATATATAGAATTAAAAAATCGTTTTGTTTTAGCGCCCTTAACCCATCTATCTTCAAACGAAGATGGATCAATTTCAGAAGAGGAACTTATCTATATCGAAAATAAGTCTAAAGATGTCGGAATGGCTATCACAGCAGCAGTTTATACATCTTTTAATGGTATAGCAGTTGCTAATCAAGCATCCATAGCAGAAGATAAATTTATAGATGGTTTAAAAAAACAAGCAGCAGTTATGAAAAAGCATGATGCTAAAGCAATACTTCAATTGCAACACGCTGGTGGTTTAGGATATTCTGAACTATTACCTAATAAACAGCCTTTAGGACCGAGTAATATTCAACGAGAGGGTTACAGCCAGCCTAAGTCGCTAGAACATGACGAAATTTTAAAAATTATTAAAGAAGTCCTAAAAGTTAAAAGCGAAGAAAATAAGGCGTTTATTGTTGGTTATAGATTTTCTCCAGAGGAACCAGAACGTGGTGGCATAAAAATGGAGGATACTTACAAATTATTGCAAAAAATAATTAAGACAGATTTAGATTACCTTCATGCCTCTACAATGCATGTTACTTCGAATGTAAAAGAAGGCAATTTTAAAGGACAAAACAAGTTAGAATTGCTTCGAAAATGGATTCCTTTAGAGATGCCCTTAATTGGTGTTGGTTCAATGTATAGTCCAGATCAAGCAGTAGAAGTTTTAAACCAAGATGTTCCTTTGATTGCCTTGGGACGTCCTCTACTTATAGATTCTAACTACATACAAAAAATAATAGAAGGTAAGGAAGATACTATAGAAAAAGCACTAGAATATAATAGAATAGATAAACATGGTTTAACTCAAATATTTTATGAAGATGCTTTAAAATCTGATTGGATGCCGACTAGAGATAAATATAAGAGTCAAATAAGTGGAGGCGAAGAAGACAAACACAAAGAATATAAATAAAATTTATGAATGCCTAGAAGAAAACCAACTTTTGAACAAACTGACAACGAATGGACAGCAAACGGCTTAAATAGTATACTTTTCAAAACATTTTTGTCGGTCAGTTTATCTACAAATAATAATAAAGACACATACATAATATGTATGTGTCTCAATCGTTTCAAAATCAAATTTCGTCTTAATAAGAATCTGGGACATAAATACACTTTATCAAACTCAAAACCTCACTCCTTTGAATGTTTAAAGGAGTGAGGTTTTCTATTTAAAATCAATCTTACGATTTTTCATGTGCATGCTCACCTAGAGTATGGATCGAGCTGCACCATCTCACATACCATCCCTCGGCGTCTGCACTTTACAAAATAGTGGAAGTTTATAAGTTACATAAAATAGCGATTATAATAGGGTTATTTTCTAATTCTATATTTCTATAACTGTTTTGTTCGTTTTAAATACACCTTGTTCAAAGAAATTTGGTACTTTATCAAATTCAAGTCTCTTAGTAAAATAACTCTCCTGTATTTTACCTTCTTTGATTTGATTTATAACAAAATCAAAATCTGTTAATGTAGCGTTTCTACTTGCCATTAAAGTAATTTCTTTTGCGTGTAAATCAGAATCTACGAACTGAATATTATCTTTTACTAACCCTACGTATACAATTCTACCTCCGTGATTTACATAATTGAATGCTTGTTCCATTGAATTCTTATTGCCTGTAGCATCCAACACTACCGTTGGTAATTTATTGTCATTTATTTCTTTAATATCTTCGATGATATTTTCATTTGATTTAATTATTTCATCACATTCAGACCATTCTTGACAAAATTTTAATCTTTCTTCACTTAAATCTGCAACAATAACTTTTGCTCCGAGTAGCTTAGAGAATCTTGCCACACCCAATCCTATAGGTCCTGCTCCAACTACTAACACCGTTTCATCTTGTTGAATACTCGCTCTTCTGACCCCATGAGCACCAATACTTAAGGGTTCGATCATAGCACCCATTTTTAGCGGCAAATCATTTATTTTAATAACATTTGAGTATGGTACAGATAGATATTCTGTCATACCTCCATCTTTGTGCACTCCAATTACTTCTATATTTTCACAGCAATTAGTTTTGTCATTTAAACATGATAAACAATGTCCACAAGATACGTATGGAATAATTGTAACTTTATCTCCATATTGAAAATCCTCAACTAATTTACCTGTTTTTTCTACTTCTCCTGACAATTCATGCCCCAAAATTCTTGGATATTCAAAGAAAGGTTGATTCCCTCCATATGCATGAATATCTGTTCCGCATACCCCAATATATTTTATCTTAATAAGAACATGATCATCTGAGACTTTTTTATTTAATTGTTCACTTTTAATCACCATATTGCCTGGTTTTTCACAAATTATTGATTTCATAATATACACTTTCTTTCTATATTATTTAGAAATTATATTTAATAATTCTAGATGGTAACCGATATGTTTATTTAACAATTGATAATATTCTTCTTCATATTTTTCTAACATATCGTATATATCTTTTTTAAATAGATATTCTCCTTTTTCATTTTTAGCAGTTAATAATAATCCATAAGAAACATGTAAAACTTGTCGAGCATTATCATCTTCTAAATAATCTTGATATTTTGTTTTTTCCATATCATTTATAGGCGTAATATTATCAACATCAGGGGTTATGTGATAATATTTTTGAGTTTCAGGAAAATATTTTAAAGAATATTCATGTAGTTCTTTATATAATACAGGGTTATATATTGATATTAACCTTAAGGCTTCTAACCAATTAGTTCCTGCAGTTTTAAGATGGAAGAGGCCATTAGTTTTTTCACTTATTAAAGGAAATACTGAAAATTTATCGCTTCCAGAATGTATACTTAACTTGTATTTAAAGTAATCAGCAATTAAGGCATGAATTTTCAAATCTTTTTCAAATTGCTTTATATCACCTATATAATCAATGCCTTTTTGAAATTCTCCACAAAATCTTGGTGCTAAGCTTGTCACTTCTATCCTTTGATCATATAATTCTTGTGCAACAAAGAAATGATCAAAAGGTGATGTAATCGTTTTAGTTTCATCAATAGAAATTTCAAAATCAATATCTTTATCTAACGTTTTAATATAAGTTTTATAAATATGAACCATATAATCTAAAGCTTTAGAATAAACAACTACAACTTTCATAAGATCTGATTTTCTAAAATCAAGAAATTCATCATTAACTTTGAAAGTTTGTCCGAGATATTTATTTTCATAATATATTCTAGTATCTTTGTTTAATTTATTATATGCACTTTCAATATCGGATTCATCGTCTAAGTTTATATCATTTCTTATATAATCCGAACAATCCAAAGTAAGCATAGAAATTCCTAATTTTAACTCATGTTCAATATCTTTTTCTTTCTTCAAATGATCTCCATCTGCTCCATAACCACCATCATAGCCTTCTTGTATGACTCCAAATGCTGCTTTATCTATAACATCTTCCATTGAACGATCTGTTAAATCTAGTTCTCTTATACTTTGTTGTGCAAAAATAGGTTTCGCATCAGTTCTACTCATTGCCATTACGTGGCCTGGAGTTGCTAACCCTAGTCTATCCCCTAGACCAATAGTAGTTTCACCCCTACCAAAAGCTTGAGGTTTTGTGAACTCAAAATAATGATTTAAAACTAATCTGTTTTCATGACTTAAATCACATAATTTTGCTTCATCTCTAATTAATTCACCTGCTAAATTATTAAATAAATCACTCTCTCCTACAGCTAATATATATTTACTATTATCATACTTAACCATGATTAAATGTGTTTCTTCATAGCTGAGTAAGGATTTTTTATATATTTTAATGTCGTTTGAAGTTGGTACTTTTTTATTTTTCAATGGTTCAATTATTTCTATTAAGCTCTCCATTAAATTTCCCCCTTTTAAAATATGCTTATACCTCTTCAGTTTTTGCTATTGGTTTAACAAAGAAAATGACTGCTATTGAAGCTACTACTGCCAACCCTCCTGCCAATAAAAATGCTGCTGTATAAGTTCCAGTAGTTTGTATAATATATCCTGTTACAGTAGGACCAATAATACCTGCTGTATTAGCTAATAAATGCATAAAACCACCAACTGAACCTACATTGTTGCTATCTACTACATCTTGCACAATTGCCCAATATATTGCGCCAGTTAAATACAAGAATAATACTGATAAAGCAACTAAAGTAACTGCTCCAGCTGTAGTTGTAACAATTCCTGATACACCTATACAAATCGCAGAAATAAACAAACAGACTACAAGGACAACTTTTCTTGAGAATAAAACTCCTTTTTGAACAGTATGTCGGTAAACAAAATCTGACACAATACCACTTAACGCTAAACCTAAGAAACCAAGTATCCACGGTATTACAGTGATTAAACTCATGTTTTCTACACTTAAATTTCTAGCATCTACTAAATAACTTGGGAACCAAGTTAGGAAGAAGAACAAAATATAGTTATATGCGAAAAATGCAAAGGCCGTAAAAAGTACGGTAGGATTTTTTAAATAAAATCCTAGTTTAAATGTTGCTATTGGTGCTATTTCTGCTTTTTTATCTATTGTTGTTTCTTCTATTTGATCAGGTTTTTCTTTTGCGACAAACCACCAAGAAATTGCCCAAATAATACCAATGATCATGATGGCAACGAAAGAAACTCTCCATCCTAAATGCAATGCTATAAAACCTACTATTGGTCCAGAAATTGCGCCACCTAATGGCGTACCACTGTTAGCTAAACCAACTGCAGTAGCTCTTTTAGAAGGTGGGTACCAGTTATTGACCATTTTATTTATAGTGGTGCTTAGTGGGCCTTCTCCCATACCAAAGAGAATTCTCACTATAAATAAACTAGCGAATCCAACAACTAGGACAATTGCTCCGCTAAATAATGACCAAACTATCATTGCGACAAATAATGTTATTTTTGCCCCAAATTTATCTGAAGCTATCCCTCCAACAAAGTTAAAAATTGCATACCCTATAGAAAAACTACTAAAAATTATTCCCATTTGACCTGGTGTTAAATTTAAATCAGATTGTATAAACGGTGCTGCTACTGAAAGAGCAGATCTATCTAGATAATTAATCACGCCTGCTAGAAAAAGAAATATTAAAATTATTTTTCCATCTTTGTTTATTTTCCCCATGTTTCCATCCCCCTTAATTAAACACCAGAATAAGCCATAAATCCTCCATCAACAGGTACCGTTATGCCATTTACAAAAGAAGAATATTCTTTATCTAATAACCATAATGTTGTACCAATTAGTGCTTCTGGTTCTCCGAATTCGGCTAGTGGGGTTTGACTTATAATTTTATTTGAACGCTCAGTTAAACTTCCATCTTCATTTAAAAGTAAGTCTTTATTTTGTTCTGTTAAGAAAAATCCTGGTGCTATTGCGTTAACTCGAATATCTTCTTCTGCAAAGTAAACTGCTAACCATTGTGTAAAATTATTGATAGCAGCTTTAGCAGCACTATATGCTGGAACTTTAGTCATTGGAGAATAGGCACTCATTGATGAAAAATTAATTATGCCTGCGTTTTCTGACTTTAATAATTCTTCTCCAAATACTTTAGATGCAACAAATGCACCTATAAAATTATTGCTAAATACTTGTTCAAAACCACTTTTTTCTAAGTTGAAAAAGTTATTCTTATCATTTGAATCATATGCTTCGCCATCAGTTATAGCGTCTGGATGATTTCCACCTGCTCCATTTATTAAATAATCAATTTGTCCGTAATCAGCTAAAATTGCATCTTTTGCTTTTTTTAACTCTTCTTCATTTGTGACATCAGCTGAATAATTACTTGATGTGCCGCCCTCTTCTTCAATTTCTTTAACAATTTTTGCACCTTTTTCAAATGTACGGTTCACAATTGCAATTCTCATGTTTTGCTTTGCTAAAGCTTTTGCTATTGTGCGACAAAGCACTCCACTTCCACCTGTAATCACAATTACTTTACCTTTTAAATTTTCGTGTTTACTAAACATGTTTTTCACCTTCTTTTTCAAGTTGATATGCATCCCAAAGACCATTAAGATACATAATACCTAATGCTCGATCATATAAACCGTATCCTGGGCGACATTCTTCTTCCCATAAGTGTCTCCCATGGTCTGGCCGAACATATCCTTTATAATCAACATCTGATAAATGCTTCATAATTTGCTTGATATCTATATCCCCATCTTCTGTATAATGAGATTTCTCAACGAAACTACCATCATCTGAAATATGAACATTTCTAATATGCATAAATGGTGCATGCTTATGATATTTTTTTGCTATTTTAGCCATATCATTTTTCTTAGACGCACCCATTGAACCAGTACATAAAGTAATTGCATTATTAGGACTGTCATTGATTTCAAACATTCTTTCGTAACTTTTCGCACCTGTAATGATACGAGGTAAATTAAATATAGAATATGGTGGGTCATCTGGGTGTATTGCCATTTTTATGCCGTAACGTTCAGCGGTTGGTATAATAGCATTTATAAAGTAACTAAAATTCTCCCAAAGCTTTTCTTCATCAACGCTTTTGTAAGATTCAATTAATTCCGAAATTTGATCGAGCTTTTCTTTCTCCCAACCTGGCATCGTCAAATTATTGCTTGAACTTGCTACTGTTTCAATTAATTCTTTCGGGTCTAAACTTTTTACTTTTTCATAATCAAAATATAAAGCTGTTGAACCATCTTCAAGAGGGTGAAACATCTCTGTTCTTGTCCAATCAAATATAGGCATGAAGTTATAACAAATTACTTCTACACCGTATTCAGCTAAATTTTCTATAGTTTGTTTATAATTCTCTATGAGTTCATCACATTCACTATTACCTAATTTGATTGATTCGTGAACATTAACGCTTTCTACGACTTTTGCGTTAAATCCATGTGATTCTATATATTCAACTTCTTCTTTAATTTCTTTTTTCTCCCATACAGCACCAACTGGCTTCTCATGCAACGCCCAAACTATACCTGTTGTATTCGGTATTTGTTTAATATCTTCTAATGAAATCGTATCGTTATTTCTTCCATACCAACGAAAAGTCATTTCCATTGTCTTCATCTCCTCTGTTTAATTGAAATTAATAATTGCTTTTTTTACTTTTTCAGGATGTTCATCTATAAATTGAAATGCTTCTTTCACTTGATTCAAATCATATTGGTGTGTAACTAAATCAAAATCATCAAATTTATGATTTTCCATATTTTCAATTACATCTTTAAATTTATAAGTTTGTAATCTTGAACCCACAATTGTTAATTCATTTTTAGTAATTGGCATTTGGATTATATTTGCTGGTTTTTCATCAAATCCTAAAACGACAACTCTACCTGCAGCCGACGCAACATTAATACTTAACTCAAATGTTTTAGGCATACAAACCGCATCAATTGATACATTAACTCCTTCCCCGTCTGTTAGTTTATGAATTTCTTCGACTAGGTCTAAGTCTTTTACATTTATAGCTACATCAGCACCTTGTTCTTTAGCGTAATCTAATCTTGACTGATCTAAATCAGAAATAAATACAGTTACATCATTCAACTTTGCATATTTCAAAATACATAAACCTATTGGTCCTGCACCTTGTATAAGTACTGTATCTCCATCTTTTAAATCTCCTCGACTAGTCGCTTGGGCGCCTATAGTTAAAGGCTCAATTAAAACGCTTTTTTCAAAAGCAACATCGTGATGCACTTTATGTAACTTGTTTTCACTAGCTGTAAAAAACTCTCTCATTCCTCCATCTTCATGAACGCCAAATACTATTAAGTTTCGACATACATTCGGTCTGTTTTGTTTACATGCATAGCACTCACCACACGGTGTTATAGGTTCAACAACTACATGCTCTCCTACTTGTAATTCAGATTCTCCATAAATTTCTTCTACTATACCTACTACTTCATGACCAACTATTCTTGGTATTGTTGCTAGAGGATTAGTGCCATGTAAAATATGTCTGTCCGAACCACATATGCCAACTTTTTTTGTTTTAACTAATATGTTTCTTTTTTCATCTGGTACAGGTTGTTCTATTTCTTCTATAATAATTTCATTTTCACCTATTACTCTAGCTGCTTTCATTTTTTCACCCTTCTTTTATCTCAAGATTAGTTTTTCCTCATTTAAAAATTTTTCTACTTGTTCTAAATATGGCAACCCTTCATTATCTCCCAAAACTTCTGTCACCATACCACCTACAGCGTTTGCAAAAGTCACTCTTTTTTTAGCATCATAACCTCTACTCATCGCATATAAATATCCACTCGCAAATCCATCACCTGCGCCTACTGTATCTATTGGATTGACTTTAAATACTTCTTTATCAAATTGTTTATCTTTACTTACATACTGTGTAGATAAATGACCACGTTTTACAATGATTTCCTCCATCTGATATTCGTCTAATAAAGATTTTATGTCTTTAAATGGTGTTGCAATTTTTAAAACTTCAAGTTCGTCATCACTTGTTAGCAAGATGTCCACATAAGGTAATAACTCACCTAAAAAAGTGCTTGCTGTTTCTTCATCCCATGTTTTAAGTCTGATGTTGGGATCTAAGCTGATTTTGACATCATTTTCCCTTGCTTTTTTCACTAAAGTTTTAATTAAATCAATTTTATGATGTAGTAATGCCACAAACACGCCACTAACATGGAAGTAATCGAAATCTTCAAAGTTCACACTTTCAATATCTTCTTGAGTAATATCCTTAATAGGTGTTGCATCTCTGTAATAAAATGATGCGCCACTTCCATCTGCATTAATTTGTTTAAAATATACTGAAGTCGATTTCTCTTTGACTTGTTCAATTATTTCAGTATCAATGCCTTCTCCTCTTAACACATTAATAATATGTTGACCAAATTCATCCTTACCTACTTTAGAATAAAATGTAGTATCAAGTCCGAGCCTACTAGCACCGATTGCTACGTTTAATTCTGCGCCACCAATTGTCCTTTCAAATGTATGATTAAATCTTAATGGCCCTTTATTTTTTGGATTCATTGCAATCATTGAATCTCCTATTGTGAATAATTTCATCAACCCCACTCACTTTCGTTTATTTCTATAAGCGTCTACATAAGCTTTTGCTTTTTTTGATATCACTTCACAATTATTTCCAGTGAATTCTTTTGTTAAATCACTTCCAATGCCTACCGCAAAGGAACCATTTTCCATCCATTCTGAAATATTTTCTAAATTAACTCCTCCTGAAGGCATTAATTCAACATTGGGAATTGGCCCCTTAATATCTTTAATGAAGCTTGCACCCAAATGTCCTCCAGGGAACAGTTTTACTAAATCTGATCCATAACGTAATGCTTCAATGATTTCAGATGCACTACTGCAACCTGGTAAATAAGGAATTGAATACACATTACATACTTTAGATATTTCAGTATCCAAATGAGGACTAACAATATACTGAGCACCTTTACTAATTGCTATACGAGCTGTAGTAGCATCCAACACTGTTCCTGCCCCTAAAACGATCTCATTACCATATTCTTTATTTACTCTTTCAATAACAGATTCTGCATTTGGTACAGTAAATGTAATTTCTATATTCTTAAATCCACCCTTTATTATTTCGTCAATAATTTTTTTTGTTTCGTCCTCGTTACTGCCCCTTATCACTGCTACTAAATAATGTTCGTGCAACTGATTCAATATTTTATATTTTTTCAAAATTTACCTCCGTTTCACATTATGATACAATGTACTGTATAATGACATTGAATATTATTATAACGTTTATGTAAGCGTTGTCAATAATTTATGTAATCATAAAATGCTACTATAAATGGGTATATATGTGATATATTTTTAATAAAGAGGTGGTTAACATGGCTTCAAACGTGCAATCAATTGATCGTGCTTTAAATATTTTAGAAATTATTTCAGAGCAAGAACAAATATCTTTAAAAGATTTAGTCGAGGCAACAAAATTATCAAAAGCAACAGTTCATAGGCTTGTTAATTCTCTGATTAATAATGGCTATGTAGAAAAAAATGAATTAACAGGACAATATGAAATTACTTTTAAAATGTTCCAATTAGGTAATAAACGGGTCCAAAATATAGATTTTTTAAATGTAGCTAAAAGTATGATAAGCCAGTTAACAAATACTTTAGGAGAAACATGTCATTTAGTAGTGGAAGATAATTATGAAGTTTTATATGTAGATAAATTTGTACCAAATAACAATACACGAGCTATGGCTTCTAAAATAGGTACAAGAGCTCCTATGTACTGTACAGCTGTAGGTAAATCTATACTTTCTACATATGATAATGAAAAAATAAAAGAAATATGGGAACGATCGAATATTGTGAAATTAACAGAGAATACGATTATTGATTTTACGCAGTTAATGCATGAGATTAAAGAAATTCGTAAACGAGGGTATTCAGTAGATAATGAGGAAAACGAAAGAGGAATATACTGTGTAAGTACATATTTTGTGAATTATAGAAATGAAGTTCAAGGAGCAATAAGTCTTTCTTTTCCGACAACACAATTAGATAAAAAAGAGTACTTTGTAAAGCAATTAAAAGAGTGTGCGGATAAAACATCTAAATTATTAGGTTATAATTAAAATAGGATTGAATATTATATATAAAAACTAATGACTCTTCTTAAACATACTTATTAATACAACCAGATTTAATTCTTTTAACATAATGTTCTAAACGGAGAACTCCATGAGAATCAACACCTCTTAAATTGGCATTTAGCAAAACATTCGAAATAATTTTAGCTTGTTCTTCAGATAAATGCTGTTTTTTAAAGATTTTTGTTGTTTCACTTAATAAATTTTCATATGTGGTTGAGTGCATGTTAAAATTCCTTCTTAACCTTAAGTTTTATAATATAGAATGAAGTTATACATTATAATAAAGATAATACAACACTAAGTGTAAGCGATATCAAAAACCAAAAGAACAAAAACTATCGATTTATAGATATTAATAATTTTTAACTATAAAATATTTTGAAATTGATTCATTTAATATTAGTGGTGGCTCCACCCCTATTGATCTAGTAACTTTAAAAACCTTGGTGCTTGATCACTTGGCTAAAAAATATTTCAATGATGAATATTTTATGGACTTAATTCAGAACTCACAACCAATAAGCCAAGCTGTATCAAATTTGTTGGGTTAACATAATCGATGATTATCAGAAGTTCAGATGATATAAATAAAAGCGCTACAAGTTCTTTAACTTGTAGCGCTTTTTTAATAAATACAGTCTTTTCAAGCGATTATTATAATATAATTAGCCACCAAACAAACGACTCCAGAAGCCTTTTTTAGGTTGCGTTTCTTCACTCTTTTCTTCTATATCACTATCATTGTCATTTTGATTAGATGGAACATCTTCATCTTGTGTACTTTCATCGCTTTGACTTTCAGATATATCCTTATGTTGAATCTCTGCTTCTTTCTCTTCTTCCTGGTGTTGATTAATATTTACAGAATCAGTAGTATACGTTGCTTCTTGTGCATCAACGTTTTGTCTATCGTTAGTAGATGTATCAAAGGAATAATTAAGGTGTCTTTCTTCCTCTAATTGATTCTCTAATTTTTGAATCTTTTTATTACTCTCTAATGCCAATACTTGCTGATTCTCAAGCAATTTTGATCTTTCCTGCAACTCTTTTCTGTAGAATTCAATTGTTGTTTCATGACGATTTTCTTGTTTTTCAATTTGATCATTCAAAGTATCAATCTGATTTTTAAGGATTTCTACTATTTGAGTATCACTTTTGGATTCAAGATTAATATTATCTGACTCTTTTTTTGGTTTGTCTTCAGTAGTACTTTCAAAACCATATTTCTTTTTATTTTCATTTACTCTTTGAATGATTTTTTCTATATCGGTATCTTCTTTAATAAACGAAGTGTTTTCCTGTTTTATTGTCTCTATATTCAATCGTTTAATGTTATTAAAAATTGTTTGCTTACTAACCCCTAATTCTTCACTCAATATTTTCACGCTTTTCATATCATCAACCCTTTATAAAATGTTTATAAACCCTTTATAACATATTACAAGCTTGTCATGCTTAATAATAAAGTAATTGGTAAACCAAAAAAATAAAACCATCAACCCTTTTATCAAGTGTTTATAAAGGGTTGATGGTTGTTGTCAAAGGTTTATAAACCCTTTATAAACACTTGACAAACCTACATTTTCCCTTTTATAAGCTTATTCAAAGTGCTATAATAACCTTAATACAACAAAAACCCCAACTACTGGTAATAGTCGGGGTTTGGTAATAAAACGTTGCAGCACGTTTATAAATATTTTGATATCTGTATTATATACAACTATATCATCAAAGTGCAAGCAAAAAATTTATGTGTTCTTGTAATGTTTTATTACCTCTATCCAAAATTTGAATAGGAAAGGGGTTTTTATTATGTCTAGAAAAAACATAAAAAATCAGGCCAGTCAAAATTTCTATATGCTACATAAAGTATTATTTATCAATGAAAAATATAAAAAGTTAAGTGATAGTGCAAAAGTTACCTATGCAATTCTTAATGATAGAGTAAGTTTATCTATTAAAAATAATTGGATAGACCAAAATGGAGATATATATTTTATTTTCACAAATGAAAATCTTCAAGAAGTGTTAGATAAAAGTAAAAATACAATAACTAAAATTAAAAAAGAATTACAAGAAGTGGGTTTATTAGAACAAGTTAAAACTGGATTTAATCGACCAAACAAACTATACCTTCATGAAATTGAAACAAATATAAATATTGAAAAAGAAATACAAAATAGCACTTCAAACAATGACGAATCAAGTGATAGCAAGGAATCCCAAATAATGGGAGTCCAGAACCCCAAACAATGGGAGCCCAGAATCCCAAACAATGGGAGCCCAGAATCCCAAAACTTAGACTCTAATGATACTGACTTAAGTAATACTGATTATATAGAGACTGAGAATAATGATACGCATGATATGAATGATACATACAACAATTCAATAAACAGTAATCATTCGGATCATACAAATCATCAACAAACCGAATTTAATAATGATGCACTTAAGTTCCAAGTCCTCGAAGAATTGCCGCAACAACTACAAGATTATTTAAGTAAATTTGAAATTAGAGAAATTCGGATTATTAAAAGTGTGTTACTCAAAGGTAAGACATCATTTAATAATGCACATGATACCTATTACCGTTTAGAAGATGTGGAGTTTGAAGTTGTAAGCGTGTTGAAACGTTTTAAAGCGATGCTGCTACAAAAGGATGAAACCGTTGAATCGATGCAAGGGTATTTAATGCAATCCATTAAAGCTGAATTCGAAGAAACACATGCACTTTATATGCGACGTCAAAACATGAAACAGCATAATATCTTTAATCAGTAGATGTGGAGTGATTTCACATTTAAATAAAGGGTTACATAGGATTAATAATTTTTAGGAGGGCGAGTATGGAGTTCTATTCTAGAGACTTAAAGAATACAGATATAGATCATTTAAATGAATTATATACTTTACCAGAAGTGACTCAGTATCAAACTTGGGGTCCTCAAAGTTATGAAGAAACTCAGCAATTCATTAATGTGGTTTTAGAGAAAGATTCAAATTGGATTTACAATGTCCTCGTGGATCCTGATACAGATCAAGTCATAGGGACAATACAATTAGCCATAGATGAAGTGAACCAAAGTGCTAAAATTAACTTTATTATCCATCCAAATTATTGGGGCGACGGCGTTGCGACCGATATAGCAAAAACAATCATCAAATATGGCTTTAAAGTACTAAAACTCAATAGAATAGGGGCATCCATTGATTCAAGGAATATAGCTGCCGGGATTGTTTTGGAAAAGTTAGGTATGAAACGAGAGGGCATTTTGAGAAAAGATAAATTAGTGCAAGATGCGTACAGAGATACATTGATCTATGGTCTTTTGAGAAGTGAATACTAAGAGAGATTATTTATATACTCAATCCTTTGTTAAAGTTCGAATGCATTAAATGATTGGGTACATAAATGGGCAGTGTCTAAAAAAACAACATTGCTTTTGATTAAAAATTAACTTGTGAAATTAAGATACATTTATTCAGCTCACATTTGCATTTTAAGGACGTATATAAACTTTAGGTAGAATTCTCTATAAATAACAGCTAATTCGTTAAAATACCCCCTTAAAATCCAAATAAGGCTATATAAAAACAAAAAGCTAATCCAGATAAAATGGATTGGCTTTTTGTTTTCGATACGGACTATTTATTTTTCTGTATCACTTTTTCAAGAATACAGTAGCAATATTCACGCAAATTAATTTTTGTAACTGCTCGGAATATTTCAAGGCGTTTACTTAATTTATAAATAAAAAATCGACAAAGCAATTGATTACTTTTAGCTATCCCATTTTGAACGTAAAATGCATGAGCAAAAATTATTTTGAGGATATTCTGGTTCGAAATATTTAATTACATCTGATTTTATATTTCCAAAAGTTGTTTCTGGTTTATGTTTAAAGCCGTCGTAAAAAGATTGGATTACATCATTTTTAAAGTTACCTCTTAGAAATTTAGTAGCAATTGCTTTTCTAATATCATCAGAATATTGATCCCAGTTATCGCCCATGACGTCCATTCCTACACCGTGATATAACAATGCTACGTTGTTTTCTTTATGCTCAGCTACACCTAATGTTGTATGTAATGCAATGGAATCCCAGGCAAGTTGTAAGTCGCGATCGTCATAATTATAAGTTTCTAAAAATTGTCTTACAGCGTTAGCACCATCTACTTCGAACCTTAAATCATCGCTACTGTATGTTTGGGTTAAACCTAAATCATGAAATAAAGCCGTGATATAAAGTATTTCTTTATCGTATTGCAATTTATCTTGCATCCCTTTAACTTCTCCAAATAAATAGACTCTATTTGAATGATTCCATATTAATTCATTGCCATATTCTCGTACAATCCCTTGTGCATCTTGAATAATTTTACTGTCGGGTACTTTTATTTCATCTATGCTATTAACCATAAAAAACTCCCTTTATTAAGAATGTTATTTTGTATTAATGTTCCCCTGAAAAATAATACAAAACTTTTCCATTTTAGAAAGGACGTTTTTAGAATAAAAGCATATTCAAAAAATAGGTACTAAAAATTCTATGTTTTAATTGAACTAGTTTAATAATGTATGTATTTCTAATTAACCATATGATAAAAAATGATAGTATATGATCGATATATCACCATAATTATTTCATCCTATTCATCTCTTTACTAAATAAAACTTTTTAATAAAGAGAAGAATATTTTAATTTAAAACCCTAAAAGGCGTTCTTGGATTTTGATGGTCAAAATTCAAATGATAAAAGAGTAACTTCTTTAAAAAATGAATATACCAATCAATTTAAGTCTGTTATTTCTTTAGATATTTTTTCAAAAATGAGAGCTAATTTTTGAAAAAATATATGTAATTGGTGAAATAAAAACACACTCAAATTGACATAAATTATGTAAACAGCGTAAATGACCTTAATTTCTTGTAAGAGCATAAGGAGAATATGCTATCATTTAAAATGATAGGTCTGGCAAAGCCAGACATTCCAACGGATTAAGGTGTTTTCAGTGTGATATCAAAAATTTAGAAAATGCCTCACCTTTGTGACACAATATATTGTGATTGTCTCACCTTTGTGACACAACATATGTCATTTGTCACAAAGGTGAGACACCCTGTTTTTGAATATAAAATGCCTAATAGCTATCTTATTTAGTACGAAGTTTAAGAAGGATTTTAGCAAATATAAATGTGTATGAAATATTAAAAAGAAGCTGAAATTTTGTGAAAAGGAGATAAAAATAATGAAGAAAAGTTTATTAATTCGAGATGTAGATAGTGAATTATTAGATCGATTAAGTAGACTGGCTAAAGAAAAAAATGTATCAAGAAATAAATTGATTTTAGAGATATTAGAACTATTAGATCCACTTGAAAGTTATCAAAAATTATATGCAGAACAAAGTCATCAGCAAGCCCAAAATACAAAAGTTTTAAAAGAAGTGGCGAGTAAACAAGATAAAATATTAGCATTACTTGAGTCCGTTGAATATTAAAAAGAAGGTTAAATAATGATGGAAGAAATAAAAAATGTAATGCTAAATTTTAGAGATAAAAGTAAAAAAATAAGAGTTGTATTGTTTTTTTGTACTATGTATTCCCACAGGATATTTAATGTGGAATATACCAAAAGTACTTGATATGTTTAGCAATTTACAAAAGGGCACAGATGTATTTATGTATATAGGTTGCTTTACTTTACCAGCAATACATATATTTGAACTTTATTATATTTCGTTTATTACTTATCATTGTTTGTTTGAAAAAACACTAATTGGATTACTTAGAAGTATTTATTTGAAGCAAGATAAGTTATCTTAAAAATGAAGGAAAGGGATGTGTAAGTTACACAAATGTAATTAACACATGTGTAATTTACACGCGCCTACAAAATTATTCGATGAGATATAAAAAGCAATTATAATTTTAGTTAAAACACTGTTTATTGGTTAAGGTAAATTAATATACTATTAAACTATTAAATAAGTATACAAATTTAATGATAAAACTAGTTGTCTTAAAGTCAGTGGTTTATTATTAATATATCGGCTTTTGAATGGGATTATTAGAGCAACATGTTGCTCTATGACATACACTGAGTTGCATTTTTATAGATAATGTTTAATTTCTTAATTACATATTTCAGCTTATGAGAAGTAAATATTAACATTTTATAATAGTAAACTGGTACCAAACGAAAAATAAACTGGTTCTTTACATTTTCTATTTATTAAATTAGCATTTATGAAAGCGCATTCATAAATATTTTGAATTAAAGGAGTAGATTTATATGTTTAAGCCAAAAGATTCGTCTATGTCGCCAAGATTTGTTGGACCAAGAACTTTTATGAGATTACCATTGGAAAATACTTTAGAAAACGTAGATTTTTTAATTATGGGCGTACCATTTGATACTGCTGCTTCAAATAGAACTGGTCAAAGATATGGTCCTCAAAGTGTACGGGATTTTTCAGTTTTATTGAGACCGTATAACCCAGATCAAGATATAAATATTTTCGATTATTGTTCAGGTATAGATCACGGGGACGTCGATGTTATACCAGGTAATGTGTTGAAAACTTATGATAAAATCACTGAAAAATTAGAACCTATTTTAAACAAAGGGATTATACCTATTATGATGGGGGGAGACCACTCAATAACATTAGGTCATCTACGTGCTTTTGCAAAAAAATATGGGCCTGTATCACTCGTCCATTTTGATTCTCATAGCGATACTTGGGAAGATTATTTTGGGGAAAAATATGTCCATGGAACGCCATTTAGAAGAGCGGTAGAAGAAGGGTTAGTTGATACACAAAAATCAATTCAAGTAGGTATTAGAGGACCATTATATGGACCTGAAGATATACAAAATGCAAGAGATTTAGGATATCAAGTTATTCCAATGAGAGAAGCGCGTGAACTAGGTATTGAAAACGTAATAGACAAAATTCAAAAACGAGTAGGAGACAGCCCGGTTTTCGTTTCATTCGATATTGATTTTTTAGATCCTGCGTACGCTCCAGGAACTGGAACGCCAGAAATTGGAGGGCCAACAAGCTTTGAAGCATTAGAATATGTAAGGAAACTTGATGGTCTAAATATTAAAGGGTTCGATTTGGTAGAAGTATTGCCAACATATGATTCTAATGAAATAACAGCTGTAGCTGCATCTTCAGTCATATTTGAAATGGTAACATTAATAGCATTAGCAAAACGGAGAAGTGAAAACCAATAAACTTATTTTATATTAAAGAAAGTTGGTAAAGCTTATGACGAATATAGACTTTATAATATTTGCAGTATATTTTTTCGTGCTGATGTCAATTGGTGTTTTAGGTGTAATGAAAGCGAAGTCTTCAAAGAAATATATGCTTGCTGATAGTAACTTAGGTGTGTTTATGTTATTTGGTTGTTTAACGGCTGTATTTTTAGGAGGTTCTTCCACAATTGGTTCATCGCAATTAGGTTATGAAATTGGTTTTTCTGGATTTTGGTTTGTATTTGCATTAGGTGCTGGTATCACAATTTTTGGATTGCTTTTTTTAAGTAGAATTTTAAATATGGAAGTTATTACAATAAATGAGTTGTTGTATAAATTATTTGGTTCTAAAGTACGTATTATAGGCGCTATTGTTACAGCAATATACACATTAATGATAAGCGTTACGCAAGTAATCGCCATTGGTTCATTAGTATCTGTTATATTCCATTGGGATATGGAAACAGCTATCCTTGTTGGTGGTAGTGTGGTTTTTATTTACACAATACTTGGGGGCATGTGGACACTATCTATTACTGATTTCATTCAGTTTTCAGTTATGACAATAGGGATGTTTTTCATTATGCTACCTGTAAGTGTACATAGTGTTGGTGGATTTGGAGAATTATTTAGTTCATTGCCATCTTCACATTTAAGTTTCACGAACATTGGAATTAATGAAATTTTTAATTACTTTATAACATATACACTTGGGGTCATGGTAGGACAAGATATATGGCAACGTTTCTTTACAGGGAAAACAAAACGAGTTGCTAAAACTTCTGGTGTTTTAGTAGGTATTTATAGTGCATTGTATTCAATAATTATGGTGATTATAGGAATGTGTGCGTATGTTTTATTTCCAAATATTCAAAACACACAGAACGTTTTTACGCATATGGCGTTTGAGACATTACAGCCTGGTTTATTAGGTATTGTATTTGCGGCTTTAGCAGCTGCAATAATGTCCACGGCTTCAGGTACATTACTCGCGTCGTCAACAATTATTTCAAATGACATATTAAAACCATTTTTCTTTAAAAATATCAATGACGAAAAGTTTTTATTATTAACGCGTTTGACGACTTTATGCTTAGCTATTATTGCAATTGTTATTGCAATTTCGATTAAAGAGGTCCTTGTTGCAATTGATATCGCTTACGCTATTTTAACGGGAGCTATTTTTATGCCAGTTATACTAGGATTATTTATTACATGGATTACAGAGAGGGCAGCATTTTTAGCAATTCTAGTGAGTATTATTACAGTTTTCTTAAGTTTAATTATTGTCGGTCCGAGTTCAAATGTAACGATTATTTATGCTATTGCTTTAAATACAATTACCTTACTCGGTGTATCTTATTATGATAATAATTTAGCAAAGGAAAAGAATAACTTTTGATTCAATGTGGACCCGTCTATTAAATTAAAGGAGGTTTCTCAATGAAATCATTAAACCAATATATTTATGATATTGAAGTTCCTGGTACTCGTCAGTTTGCGAATAAAGTGGATCAATATGCCAACAGTATTGATTTAACTTTAGGGCAATCGGGATTTGAACCAGCTAAATATATCAAAGAAGCAATGATTACAGCAATACAAGACAATAAATTACGCTATACACATAACAAAGGATTACTAGAGTTAAGAGAAGCTATTTCAGAATATACATTTAATAGGCATCAAACATATTATAATCCTGAAAATGAAATTGTAGTGACAAATGGTGGGTCTGAAGGTATTGATGACGTATTGAGAACAATATTAAATTCAGGAGATGAAGTTATTTTACCATCTCCTACATACTTAGGTTATGAACCTATTATAAAATTAGCAGGTTGTAATGTTAAACTCGTAGATACTACAACTACAAATCTTAAACCCACACCTATAAATATTAAACAAGCTATTACTAAGAATACAAAAGCAGTTATATTTAATTATCCAACAAATCCAACTGGAACGACGCTAACATATGAAGAGATAGCATCTATTGTAAATGTGCTTGAAGGTACAGGCATTTATATTGTTACTGATGAAATATACAGTGAAAATGTTTATGAACATAAACATCACTCGTTTATGGAATTCCCATCGATTCGAAATCAACTATTTGTAGTAAATGGTTTATCAAAATCTCACGCATTAACAGGTGCAAGAGTAGGCTATGTATTATCCACACCGCGTTTAGTTGAAGAAGTAACAACAGTACATTTATACAATTCGATATGTGTTGCTACGCCAAGTCAATATGGAGCAATAAGTGCATTGAAAAATGGAAATGAAGATATTAGAAAAATGAATCAAGCTTATTTAGAACGACGTAACTATATATATAGTCGAATTCAAAAAATGGGCTTACCTGTTGAAAAACCTGAAGGCGCCTTTTATATTTTCCCAGATGTTAGTCAATATAATAAAGACTCATTTGAATTTTGTACACAACTTTTAGAATCAGAACAATTGGCCGTAGTGCCCGGAAAATCCTTTTCAGAATTTGGTGAAGGTCATATTAGACTATCGTTTGCTTGTACGATGCAAGAAATAAAAGAAGCATGTAATAGATTACAACGTTTTTTAGAAAACTATAAAAAACAAAGAAGCTAATATGTAATAGGATATTTAAACTCTACACTCTTTTATTTAAACATAATTCAACTTATTGGAAGTGGATATGCTTACTTATTTACAAATGATATAATAATAAAGTCGCCTATCTCTCAGGCGTCAATTTGACGTAGGGAGGAGGTGCAGAAAATGCCAGATATTCTTGTTCACATCATGGCCACAACAGCAAGTGGTTGCATTGTCGCATTATTTGCGTATTGGCTTCGCAAACGTGATGATAAGTAAAATAGGCGACTAAGTCACACCAAAAAACCCCCTCACTATTCTCAGTAGTGAGGGGGTTGGTGCATCAAATGCAGATATTCTTGTTAAATGCATTATAACATCATAGTGAGTGGAAATGCAAAATAAGAATAAATATATACATAGTTTAAATAAAGAGCAATTTACTTCACTTTGCCTCCACTTAATTCATTCACTGCTAGTATAGCTTGCGCTACGTCTTCAGCAGTGAATTCGTCACTTAAATTAGAGAAAGTATCATTAGGATCTTTTGCTAATTCTCCTACTTTTACTAAATCTTCAAAAGAAGTGTCATGTAAATGCATATTATTTAAATTTGTTGGCATTTCTAAGAATTTATAAAAATCAATATATTTTTTAATTTCTTCATAAGGTCTATTTTCTAAAACCATTTGAACCAAAGTCCCATAGGCCACTTTTTCGCCGTGTCCAAGTTTATGAATATCTCCTGATAAAGCTGTAAACCCATTGTGTATTGCGTGGGCTGCAGCAAGGCCACCATTTTCAAAACCAAGTCCTGAGAGTAAAGTGTTTGCCTCGATAATAGACTCCACTTGAGGTGTTACAATACCTTGTGCCGCAGCAAAATAGGCGCTTTTACCATATTTAAATATTGTTTCTTCTGCTTTTTCAGCAATGGCTAAAGAAGCTAATGTTGGTTTTCCATCTACCATAGTTTTCCCTCTACGGTTTAAAGTTGCTTTAACTTCTACTAAAGTAGCTAAAGCATCGCTCATGCCCGCCGCAAACAATTTGACTGGTGCTTGGACTATAATTTGTGAATCTGCTAATACTACATTTGGGTTTTTATAGTAAAATCTGTAACCAGTAAAAACACCTTCATCTGAATAGATAACTGATAAAGCACTCGTAGGTGCATCTGTAGAAGCAGTTGTTGGGACAATAATAACGGGAGAATTAAGATCATCAGAAATTGCTTTTGCTGTATCTAACGTCTTTCCTCCTCCAACGCCAACAATTACATTTATATTATTATCTTTAGCTATTTGGCTAAGCCTTGCTATTTCATTTTCAGAGGCTTCTCCATTAAATTCTTCGTATTTGTAACTAATCTCGTTAGATTTAAAACTTTCATTTATGTCTTTATTTGTTAGTGACCAAACTAAACTATCTGAAATAATCAAGGGCGAGTCACCTAATTTATTAACCTCATTAGCTAAACTTTTTATTTCTCCTTTTCCTTGTACATATCTACTTGGCGATTGAAAAACGTATCTTGACATACAAACCCCTCCTCGTTATTTGATATACACTTATTTTATCCCCTGTATTTATAGGTATAAATCATAAATATTTGTAAATGTGAAAGGCTATACGTAAAACAATTACTTATTCGAATGATTTAACTTCTTTGTTTTTTGAGCAAGTCGTATTCGGGGTATGGGTCGTTTTCTTATTATTTAAATCGGCAAATAAGCTTTTGCTTAAGTCAAAATTTTAATTTTACGTGTTTAATATACTTCTTTAGAGGTTATTTGAGTTTGTAAGTAGGATATTTATTATGTTTTTCTATCAACGTTAGGAATTACTTAATATTAACGCATATTTAAATAAATACTATACGCAGTTTGAAACATTACTGGAGGGGTTTGATGGATTTTATTATTGCAATAGTAATAGGTGTAATCGTTGGCGTGGCATTTTCAATCTGGTTAACTAACAATAAAATTACCAACCTTATTATTAGTACACTTTCAGCGATAATTGGTGCATTCATTGGTGTAACAATGTTAAATTCTTCAGGCAATGCATTGCCAAATTCAGCGGGCATGTTCTTTATAATTCCGACACTAGTTGGTTCTGTTTGTCTGACTTTACTTGTTTTGTTTATTATTAAAACGAGTAAAGATATTGCAACAAATTAAATTAGTTTACATTACTGTAGTATATGAGAGATTGTACTAATTTTTAATAATGCAATAAACAATTCTTAGGTTTTGGCTAAACAACTGTAATAAATAATAAGTCGACATAGTCACACCAAAAAGAACCCCTCACTATTCTCAGTAGTGAGGGGTTCGATGTTCCAATGGAGCTACTTTTCATTAAATAAATTATAACACCATAGGGGCAGGAAATGAAAAATCAAGTAGTCACTCCTCAAATCTTCTACGAACAAATGAGGAAACTTCAGTGTTGAACTTTTCACACTCATCAACAAATATGTTATGACTGCTTTTTTCAAAGATTACTAATTCACTATCAGGAATTTTTTCTGCCATAAGCACAGAGCCTTCTACTGGGCAAACCAAATCGTAGCGGCCTCCCACAACTAATGTAGGACATGCAATTTTACTTAATTGATCAACGAAATCGAATGTTGTCATAAATTCCCATCCTGCATTTGCCACTGACCAATTAAAAGCCGACATTTTTTTCACAATTTCTTTCTTTTCTTTTTCTGTTTTTACTTTGCCTCTTGATACATAAGAATAAAGCGAATCCATAACAACCCAATATTCCGCCATTTCTTGCTCGGTACTAATAGCTCCCTCAAACAATAGCTTGGCATACTTTTTCTGCTCCTTCGTTCCGTTTTCCTCTAATTTCTGTTGTGCTAGTTTCATAAAGTGATGGCTTGGTGTTGTAGCGATAAGGAGAAGACCGGACACGCTGTCAGGGTATCGGAGCGCATAACTTTGAGCAAGCATCCCTCCATAAGAATGACCAAATAAGATAACACTTTCCAGCCCTAAATATACTCGAAGTGCTTCCAAATCTTCGACATTATTTTCCACTGTATATGAGGACGACGGCCCTCGTTCAGATTGACCACACCCGCGCTGATCAATATAAACCAATTGCATATATTTGGACAATGGTGTAAGCAATGATTGAAATATTGTATGTTCACCTCCAGGTCCTCCATGAAGGATAAAGCAAACAGGCTTCTTCCTCCATTCTTCTCCGTCATAGACTTGCTCTCTTCCTTCCACATCAAAGTAAATACGTGTGCCATTAACTTTCGCGAACATATTATAACCTCCCTGAAATTTTAATTTCTATTCGTAACGGTTATTGAACCTGTGATAACTGGATGTATTGTAGCTTGGTAGTTTTTGTGCTCCAATTATTGCGACGTCATAAATTATTACTATACTTACTTAAAATTTTATATAAGTAAAAAGAGAGCCCTTTCATTAGAGGAGCTCTCTTGGTAGATATGATATCACCATTTTAGACTAAATTTGATTTATATTGATGTCTACCATTTCATCTTGTTCTTCTTTTTTTGTTCGGTGTTGTTTAAGCCCTTCTTGCTTTATTGCTGTTTGAATTTCTTCTCTTCTTTTAATATCCTCTTGTTTCATTTGTTCTTGGTATCTTTTTTTAACGGGTTTAAAATCTGAACTTTCAGCAAAAGTATTTTTCTTGTTTATGTTTGATGGAATAGGGGGAGTACCCAATTCCTCAATATATCTAAGTAATGCTTCTCTAATATGTGCTGTTTTCGTCCCTTTAGGCACACCTTCTAAAAATTCGAAGATTTGGGGATAATCTTTTTTTTTAATTTTTAGGAGATGATTAGTTTCTTGTTTGCTCAAACTCGGTAAAGTTTTGTTCGACTTGTGCTTTTAATAATTCCCCCAACTTCTCATAACCACGTACATTGCTAAGTTGACTATCCTCGACGCTTTCAAAGACATCTGGGTAATAATGGCTTAATGAATTAAAATGAACATTTGCGCCGCCACCTGTAACTATTATTCTATCTATTGAGTTAATATTTCCAATAACTGTTTCAAAGTTACTCATTACTTCTTGTATTAATTCGTCCTGTTCTTTGTAGAAATAATCAGTGAAGTCTATCGTTAATCTTGAATTTACTTTACATTGTTTATACTCCATACCTTTTTCAATCATTCTAGGTGTGATAGCATCACCACCTGCCTCTTTACTAACATGAGTAGCTATACGTTTATAAAAATCAATCATACCTTTGTTAATAACAAAACTTTCTTCTTCAACACGTTTTAAGTTTTGATATGTGTCGATAATAGTTGTACCACTACCAAAATCTAATACACTATATTTACCTTCAGTGAAAGATTTGAACACTTTACCGTTTTCCATATGTAAATCTAATAATGTACCCATGGGTTGTGCGATAATTTTAATATCTTGTACGTTTACTATTTTAGTTATACCATCAATTTCTATAGAACGATTTCTCCTAAGTATCTCTTCAAACTGTGCTTGATTTTTAGAACCAATTTCATTACTTGGCATACCTGTTGAGATAACAACGTCTATTTCTTTTTCTGGCACTTCTCTTGCCAATAATCCAATTGAACAATTAACTAAATCCTCGAATGATTTATAAATATAACGTTTGTTTGTTGAGGCTGTGTCTTTACCTGTATTTGTAGTTTTATCTAAATCTTTGCCAAATAATAATATTTCATCTGTATTATTATTTATTATAAATTCACTGACGTCTAAGTCACTATTGATAAATCCCTCTAACTGACGAGTAGTGCTAGACTTTAATCCAACACGTGAAGGAACTATAAAATTTTCATTATTTATTCTTCCTTTTACAAATCCATTTCCAAAATCTAAAGCCATTGCATAAACAGTACTCATATTCTCAAAACCTCCGATGTAAAATAAAAACTATTTTAGATGTACTAATTACACCTAAAATAGTTTAAGTGACTATATATCTTTATATACCCTTATATATATTTATAAACATTTATATATCAATAATAATTAATTATAAGATATTTTATTTTGATTGAAAAATTAATATTTATTAGATTTCTTTTACAATTCTTCATTTAAACACAATTGTTTATAATATAAAAAATATCAAAAAATACTTGTAGATTTTAAATGTAACAATACTTTGGAGCATTAAGATGGTCTTATATCTTTATTGGATAAAGACTTAGTTGGTTACTAAAATGAAAATTTAAAACAATCTATTTTGTTGTAGAATCTATCATTCCGAATATATGTCGAAATTAGTATGAGAATATCAACGATGTTTTAATCACGATAATATAGTGAAATATATAATTGTATTAACCAAGGAGGCAAAATAATGAATAATGTAAAAGATAAAGTAGTCGTGATAACTGGTGCGTCTAGTGGCATTGGCGAGGAAACAGTAAGTTTGCTATCTGAAAATGGGGCTAAGCTTGTTTTAGGAGCAAGACGCGTAGATCGATTAGAAAAAATACAACAAAAAATAGGTGATAATGTAAGCATTCAAAAAACTGATGTAACGAAGCCAGATGAAGTAAATGCATTAATTGAAACAGCGTATAATGATTTTGGACGTGTAGATGTTTTAATTAATAATGCTGGTCTTATGCCTCAATCTTTTTTAGAAAAGAATAAGCAAGATGAATGGAACCAAATGATTGATGTTAATATTAAAGGTGTACTATACGGTATCGGTGCAGTATTGCCTTATATGAGAGAACAAAAAGCAGGTCATATTATCAATTTAGCTTCTGTAGCAGGCCATGTTGTTTTCCCAGGTAGCGCTGTTTATAGTGGTACTAAATATGCAGTAAGAGCGATAACTGAAGGATTAAGACAAGAAGAAGCTTCGGTGGGTTCAAATATTAGAACAACAATCCTTTCTCCAGGTGCTATTGATACTGAGTTAACAGACCATATTAGCGATAAAGAAATGAAACAAGGTATAGATGAAGTATATAAAGATGCAATTAAACCAGATGCTATTGCTAGAGCTATTAATTACGCCATTAATGAACCCGAGGAATCATCTGTAAATGAATTTATAATTCGTCCTAGTAGTCAAAATCTATAATTAGGAAGTGATAAATTATGGAAAACATTTTTGGAAATTATAATTATAACGAATCACAAAAAGTTAAAATATTCAGTGTACTAACGCATTACGATAATAAAATCAAAGGCGATGTTAGTGATTTTAGTGTTACTAATATTGTTGAAGAATTGAAAGAAGACCAAATTGAGATAAGCGATAAAAATATTTTTGATATTGTAGATAAATATAATGAAGAAGAGCAATTTACAAACTTATATCTTTATTTAAATTAAATAGTTTTCATCGCATTTGGCATATTTTTCTTATTATGTTAGTTAACAATAGCCTAAGTGTAGAGTGTACAGGAAATGGGTCGTTTTTTGTACACTCTATTTTTTGTTGAATACGGTTAATCTTATTACTTTATAAAATTAGCAACGAAAAAGGCATTATACTTAATTGTTACATAATTTAACTTATCGGAAGTGCATATGATTCAAAAGATACAGATGGTATAATAGTGGAGTCGCCTTAACTTCCGGCGGTATTTTCGGCGGAAGGAGGTGAAGTCATGAGTTTAATATTTGTTAGCATAATTGCACCCATCATATCAGGGTGTATGATTGCGATTTTCACGTTTTGGCTAAACAATCGCAATAAGTAAGGCGACAGAGCCTCACTATTAAAAGAACCCCCAATCTATGACTGTAGATTGGGGGTTCGGTGATTCATGAGTCTAATATTTGTTAGTCATATTATAACACCATAGTGTAGAGGAATGCAAAATCATTTGATTAATATACTAATAATACTTTATCAATTAAGTGCGTTACACTAATTAGAACATATCAGATTGTTTAAGGTCTTGTGGGAATGTTTCTTCAAACTTTCCTTTTTTGTTGTATAAATTATACCAGGCCTTCGCAATAGAATCTGGATCACCCATTGTTCCAGATTCTATTACTGTTCCTATTGAAAGGTGTCTGATAAATATACCTTTTTCTTCCATTTCATTGTAGAGATTTTCAGCATAATTACGCAATCCAGCTCCTATAATTCCAGCATTTCCAGCAAAAGGTAAAGGGAATATTGTAGATACACCTGTTGTAAATAGAATTGATCCACTGCCTTTATTTATCATATCTGGTAAAATTTCGTTAACTAACTGGATTGATGGGAATAGATAAGTTTTTAACATTTCTGATACACTCTCTGGCGTAGTTTCTAATATATTTGTAAATTTATCTTCTTTTGCGTAAGGGCTAAACTCTATGATATCAATCGAACCAAACTCAACTTTAATTGTTTGGATAGATTGTTTTAATAATTCCAAGTCTGTGATATCTGCTATAAAAGTCTTTGCCTCAATGTTTAAGTTACTCAGGTCTTCTTGAATAACTTTTAATTTCTCAGCATTTCGAGAAATAGCTGCTACTCTAAATCCTTCAGCACCAAATTTTTTAGCTAGAGATAGCCCTAAACCAGTACCTGCTCCTACAATAACAATCGTTTTCATTTTAAGTAGCTCCTTGTCTATGATATGTTAAAACAACAAAATGTTGCTTTAACTAAAATATACAGTTAATAAAATAATATAACAATCAACAAACCATGCTTAAATGTTGCTATAGCAACAAGAACCTTAAATTGTTGAGGAGATGATTCAAATGGCAGAAAAAGTAAAAAATTTGAGAACGACACATACAAAGAAATCACTAATTAACGCCTTTTTTAGTTTGGTTAATAAAAAAGATTTTGAGAAAATAACAATAGCAGATATCACAAAAGGAGCTCAAGTAAACAGAGCTACGTTTTATGCGCACTTTAAAGATAAATATGAACTAATAGACTATATTATGGAAGATTTTGCTACAGTTTCTATTGAGAACTATATTTCAGATACTGTGACTTTTAATCAAGAAAATATAAGCCAACTCATTTTAGCAGTTCATGATTTTTATCAAGAACCTAATATTGAATGCCGAAGTAGCTATGCTGGGTTAGCACTACCTCAAATGAGAGAAAAAATATTAACCGAGTTGAATATTGTTTTAGCAAAAAGTTTGAAAGACGTTTACGCAGATAATGAAAAAGAAATGTTTGTCCCTATTTTTGCACAAATGATTCATGAAGGCGCATTACAGTTAGTTGATAGTAATAGTACTACAGAGAAGGAAGCATTAGCTAAGGAAATTGCATTATTTATAATTGTGAGGTTTTAATTATAGAAAATATATTATTTTAGTATTCTATAAACAGTGGATCGACTTACACCTGTTTGTTTAGCAATTTCTTCCAGAGTAAGTTTTTGTACGTCAATAATAAAACAGTTAATCTAATTGTCCATTTTCATTAAATTCATCTAATTTGTGATAGTTTATTCTTTTGATGTCATCGATATTTTTAAGTTTATTTTCGAGTTTTATTAAATAATTTTTTCTTTCTTCCTCGCTATGACTTACTGTATAAGCTATAAAAGGTTCTAGTGGTTTCATACCAGTAAAATATAACATTCCATGATTAATATGAAATAATATTTGCTTGTGAATATCTCCTGAAAACCCTTTAGGGGCGTAACTACCTTCTGGTGACCCCGTTGTAGTAGATAGCATTGCGATTTTATTAGTTAATCTTGCTTTATCATATCTATCGTAATTTCCACCATATACGCCACCAAATAGTAATATTTTGTCAAACCATCCTTTTAAAATTGCTGGAACGCTGAACCACCATAGTGGAAATTGAAAGATTATAAAGTCTGACCACAACAATTTTTCGAATTCACTTTTTATCGTTTGATTTAACTTTTCGTTTTCATAAGCATATTTTTGTTCTTTAGCGTATTTAAAAAAATCATTATCACTCAACTCTGTAAAGTCATTCTTATTTGCTACAGGGTTAAAATCCATAGCGTATAGATCTGATACTTTAACTTCGTGTCCCTGATTTTTTAATACATCTAATGCTTTATCCTTAAGAGCGCCATTAAAGGACTTGGGTTCTGGGTGTGCATACACTATTAAGACTTTCATATTCCCCCACCTTTGTTTTTATATTATATAACTTCTATGTTAAATAAGAAGAGTGATGATTACAAATGTTTCAAAATGGATTTCTCTTCTGAGATACCAAGAGCTTGTAAATTTAATATCATAGAATTATTGTTACGTAATTCAACTTATCGGAAGTGCATATTTTCGCTATTTGTTGTAGCGATGCTATAAGTTAAAAACTTGTTTTATCGTACAATTTCTTGTACAATTAAGATAATAAATATTTAACAACTGTAAGGAGGCATTTAATATGACTGTTAAATCTTATTCATATGTACGTGAAAACTTTAAAGATATGATTAATAAAGTTAATGATGATAGCGATACGATAACAATTACAACAAAAGATCGTAATGCAGTTATAATGTCAGAAGATAATTATAACGAAATAATGGAAACACTATACTTGCAACAAAACCCTGCCAATGCGAAACATTTATCAGAATCTATTGAAAACCTAGAACGTGGTAATGTAAAAACTAAGGATATCTTGATATAAGTGGCTAAATTGAACATTACCTTTTCGCCACAAGCATTTGATGATTATGAATATTTTCAGACAAAAGATAGAAAGATGGTTAAAAGGATTAATCAGTTATTAAAAAGTATCTCTAGAGAGGGCGCATTAGATGGTATAGGTAAACCAGAAAAGTTAGTTGGCAATTTTTCTGGGTATTACAGTAGACGAATTAACCAAGAACATAGATTAGTATATACAGTAAATGACAATGCAATATTAGTTGCATCTTGCAGATATCATTACAAATAAAAGCACTCTACTATATCAAATAGTAGGGTGCTTTATACTAAATACTACTTATTTAAAGTTCTATACTTTTCTTGTCAATAAATATACTTATTAATTGAACAATAATACCTAAAATAACTACAGTAAATGTACTATGGATTAACATGTTAGTTGATGCTCCTTGTGCAAGTAATAAACCACCCAATACAGCACCGATAGCACTGCTAAACAGTTTATAGAAGTGTTTAAAGATACCTTGCAAAAAGTATTAGAGGCTTTACTTGAAGATGATATTTAATATTAAGTAAATGGAAATAGGAAATGAACTTCAATGTGTATGACTAAAGTACGCTCTAAACATACAGAACATATTATTCTAATATTAATAGTGTATATAGAGTTATTAGATTCTATATTTAAAAAAAGCGAAGTATAATTATTAATTATACTTCGCTTTAAGTTAATTTTATAATAATGAATTTCACCAACATAAAAGATATAACAAATTAATTTAAAAAACAATATAAATAAACAAATTCTCGTTATTATATAAAAATGTCTAATATCAGTATAAATACTAATCCTGCTATCGAAACTATTGTTGATATAACAGTATATGTAGCAAAAGTCTCTTTTAGCGTCATTCCCATATATTCTTTAATCATCCAAAACATAGCATCATTGACGTGTGAAAGTATACAACTCCCTGCTCCAGTAGCTAGTGTAACTAAAGCTAAATTAACATCAGGAGTTTGACCCAATATGGGTATAACTAGTCCGGCTGTTGATAATGTAGCTACTGTTCCTGATCCTAATGATACACGTAATATTGCTGCTATAAACCAAGCCAATATAATAGGATTGATTGTAGAACCTTCGAAAATTTGTGCAATATAGTCTCCTACGCCGCCATCTAAAAGTACTTGCTTGATCGCGCCGCCACCCCCGATAACTAAAAACAAGAAACCTAATGTATTTATACCAGATACACATGAATCCATTAAACTAGATACGGGGATTTTTCTTTTAATCCCCATTGTATATATAGCTAAAATCAAAGAAATTAATATAGCTACAGAAGCATTGCTAATGAAACTTATAGATTCGAAAAAGAAATTATTACTCATCCCTAGTGAATCTTTTATGGCGATGATAATAGCTCCTAAAGCCATCAGTATAACAGGAAATATTGCTGTTAAAACACTAATTCCAAATCCAGGTGTATTTTGAGGAATTGTATCATCTTCTAATTGATATACACTCCTAGTTTTTGTGAAAATAGAAGGATTTATTTTATTAAGTAATTTCGGATAAAAAATACCACTTATAATAACTGTAGGAATTGCTATGACTATTCCAGTAATTAATACTGTACCTACATCTGCACCATATTCTAATGTAACGGCTGTTACCCCAGGATGTGGAGGTAAAAAAGAATGTGTTACAAGTAAAGTAGCGACCATTGGAAAGCCTAACTTTAATATAGATATATTTATTTCTTTTGCAATTGTAAAAATAATAGGCACTAATAATATAAAAGCTACCTCATAAAATAGTGTTATCCCTACAATAAAAGAAGCTACCACTACAGCCCATTGAATTCTTTTTTCTCCGAATTTACCAACTAATGTAACGGCAATACGATGAGATCCCCCAGCGTTAGAAATAAGCTTACCCAGCATAGCTCCTAAACCGAATATAAGACCGATATGCCCAAGTGTATCTCCTAGACCTTTTTCTATAGAAATTGCTATTTCATTTGGTGGTATTTGAAGTGACAAAGCTAATATAAAAGAAACAATAATTAAAGCTAAAAACGTATTTATTTTAAATTTCATGATTAATAATAACAGTACTAAAATTCCAAGCCCTGTAATAATTAAAGGCATAAATTCCCCTCCCCCTTATTTTTAAAAAGTCACGTTGAATTTGATAGCGCTTACAATTAAAGTGAAATTTTAAACCACTTCTTAAAAAATGGTTTACTTCTGTTCTTGTATACTAAGTATATAAGAAGTATAGACTCGACAAATATGTCTGTCAATAAGGAATTTTAAAAGTAAAGGTAGACAATGAAAACGGTTTATTGTAACCTTGTGTTGTAAGTAACTTAGTAGACAAGTTGAAAAATTGCACTAAAAGAGGTGGAGAGCATGGCAAATTTAAAAGTGAGCAAACTAGAAAAAACTGCAAATGAGTTAAGAAAAACTGTCTTGAAAATGGTATATAGTGCTCAATCAGGTCATCCTGGTGGATCATTATCAGCAGCTGACTTCGTGAGTGCTTTATACTTCGGAGAAATGAATATTGATCCTCAAAATCCTGAATGGGAAGATAGAGATCGTTTTGTTTTATCAAAAGGACATGTTGCACCAATTCAATATTCTGCTTTAGCAACATTGGGTTTTGTACCATATGAAACTGTTTATACTTTACGTGAATACAAATCACCATTTCAAGGGCACCCAGATTCAAAAAAATGTCCAGGCGTTGATATTTCAACTGGCTCTTTAGGACAAGGATTATCATGCGCGGTAGGTATGGCTTTAGCTGGTAAAATGGACAAGAAAAAATATAAAGTTTTTGCTGTTCTTGGTGATGGTGAATGTCAAGAAGGGCAAATCTGGGAAGCTACTCAATCTGCAGTTAAATATCAATTGGATAATTTAATTGTCTTTGTTGATGACAATGGATTACAAATTGATGGTACTACTGAAGAAATCATGCCAAACGGTGACTTAGAAGAAAAATTTAAAGCTTGGGGATTTTATACAAAACGTATAAATGGCAACGACATGACAGAAGTCGTTGATACTTTAAATGAGATTAGAGATTTAAATGATAATAAACCTAAGTGTATTGTTTGTAATACCACAAAAGGTCAAGGTGTGTCATTTATGGAAAATAGCGTTAGTTGGCATGGAAAAGCGCCAAATGAAGAAGAATACAATTTGGCAATGAAAGAATTACAAGAGGCAGGTGCTAAAATATGAGCTTAATCAAAAATAAAGAAGGAAAAGCTACTAGACAGGCATTTGGCGATGAAATATTGGAGCTAGGTAAAGAAAACGGAAATATTGTTGTTGTAGATGCTGATATTGGAGGATCTTGTAAAACAGGGGAATTTATGAAGGAGTTACCCCAACAACATATAAATGTGGGTATTGCTGAACAAAATGCTGCTGGCATGGCTGCAGGTCTTTCAACAACAGGAAAAATACCCTTTGTAAGTACTTATGCAGTGTTTGGATCATTAAGAATGGCAGAACAAGTAAGACAAGAAGTATGTTATCCCAACCTTAATGTAAAAATAGCTTGTTCACATGGCGGGTTAACACCAGCTACAGATGGAGGAAGTCATCAAGCTATAGAAGATATGGGAGTTTTGCGTACATTTCCCAATATGAAAGTTATCATGGGCGCTGATTATTATTCCACAAGAAAATTAATCAAAGCTGCTTCTGAAATATATGGCCCTGTTTATTTAAGATTTACTCGTGGCCCAATCCCAATTATTTATGATGAAGACGAAACGTTTGAAATAGGAAAAGCAAAACATCTTAAAGATGGAGAAGATATCGCAATTATTGCTAATGGAGATACATTGAGTTTGGCAATAGAAGCATCTGAAAAATTAGAAGAAGAAGGTATATCGGTTAAATTACTAGATATGCATACTATAAAACCTATTGATAAAACAGCTATATTAGAGTGTATAGATATTGGAAATATTGTAACAGTAGAAGATCATAATATTATTAATGGATTAGGTAGTGCTGTTAGTGATGTTGTGGCAGAAGAAGGTGCTGGTAAAGTAAGGAAAATTGGTGTTCAAGATCAATTTGGGCAATCCGCACCTTATGAAAAATTACTAGAAATAAATGGAATAACAGTAGAAAACATTATAAATACTGCTAAGTCATTGGTCCAGAAATAGAGAGGATGAATATAAATGTTTAGATTAGACAATCAAGTAGCAATTATCACAGGAAGTGGGTCACCAAAAGGGATTGGAAGAGAAATCGCTCTAACTTTTGCAGAACAAGGAGCAAATTTAGTTATAGCAGATTTAAATAAAGAAGGTGTAGACGCTGTAGTAAAAGAAATTGATGATTTGGGTGGTACAGCAATTGGCGTGGAGCTGGATGTAACTAATAAAGTTTCTGTAGATAACATGATTGAAAAAGTAATTGATCATTACGGAACAATTGATATTTTAATCAATAATGCAGGTATCTCTCAAAAAGTGACCGTAGAAGATATGACTTTAACTGACATGCAAAGAATATTCACTGTAAACATGTTTGGTTTATTCTTAACAACACAAGCTGCTTTGAAACCAATGAAAAAGCAAAATTACGGTCGCATTGTTAGTCTTTCCTCTGTTTCTGGAAAACGCGGTGGTGGCGTATTTGGCGGTGCTCATTATTCAGCTTCTAAAGCTGCAGTACTCGGGTTCTCTAAAAATTTAGCACGTGAAGTTGCTAGTAATGGGATTACTGTAAATTGTGTTGCTCCTGGATTGGTTAATACTGATATATGGAAATCGTTGCCTGAAGATGAAGCACAAAAAGTAATTGACACAATTCCGAGTGGTCGCCCAGCTGAAACGAAAGAAATTGCCACAACGATAGCATTTTTATCATCATCTGAAGCATCTTATATTACAGGTGAAGATATCGATATTAATGGAGGTTCACACATGGACTAACATTATTACTTTCTATGTTACTTAAAGACATACATGTTATGTTATTAACTAACATACATGGTAATATAAGATTACAATAAACATAGAAAGAAGTGTTATTTATGCCTTTCAATCGTGTCTCTAGTAACAAATTATATATTCAAATTTACGAGCAAATTCTTCATGAAATAGAAATAGGTACATTCCAAGTTGGTGATAAACTACCTTCAGAAAAACTTTTATGCGATCAATTTGGCGTAAGTAGAGCCCCTGTTAGACAAGCAATAAGCGCATTAGAATTAAATGGTTTTGTATTATCAAAACAAGGCGAAGGCGCTTATGTTAAAAATACTATAAATACGACTAAAGACAATGATTCATCTAATGTTTTAAATAGTGTTTCACCAGAAGAAATAATTGAATCAAGAATGGAAATTGAACCTATCATCGCTAAATATGCTGCACAAAGAGCAACAAATGAAGTTATAGAAAAATTAAATAATATAATCTCGAAAATGGAAAAGGAAACAAACGATGGTATCTATAACCCTATAACAGACGATGAATTTCACCAAACAATCGCTAAAGCTACTAAAAATGATTTGCTAATTAAGTTTATTCAAGACATTAGTGACTCTATGGGACATCAAAAAATGTGGAAATTTTTAAGAGATAGAACTGTTACACGTTCAGATTATAGACAAGTAAACTTTGAGGAACACAAGAAAATTATTCAAGCTATTGAATTACATGATGACGTGAAAGCATCTGAACTGATGACATTGCATATGAATAATTTGTTTGAAAGATATTGGAAGAAATAAATTATTCTTGTTCTATAAACGGGAGATGAGTAATTGAACAATGATGAATTAAAAAAATTAGTTGCAAAAGAAGCTGTCACACAGATTAATGACGGAATGACAATAGGCTTAGGCACTGGTTCAACGATGCAGTACGTTTTAGAGTATTTAGGCAATCAAGTTAAAAAAGGTCTAAACATTTCTGGCATACCAACATCGGAAAACACAGCTAAATTAGCAAAACAATTGGACATTCCCCTCACATCCTTTAAAGAAGTTAGAAAATTAGATTTAGCTATTGATGGAGCTGATGAAGTAGATGCTAACTTTAATTTAATTAAAGGGGGTGGTGGCGCACTACTACGTGAAAAAATAATCGCTGATTCTGCTAAATCATTTGTTGTTGTAATAGATAAAACTAAACTTGTAGAACAATTAGGAGCATTTCTATTACCGGTAGAAATTATACCATTTGGTTGGGAAGTTACAGCTCAAAAGATTGAGTCTTTAGGTGGTGTGTCTACACTACGAGAATTGCATAACCAACCATATACTACAGATAACGAAAACTATATTCTTGATTGTGACTTTGGTTTTATAGATGATCCAAAATCCCTGGAAAAGGCCTTGAATTCTATCGTAGGTATTGTAGACTCAGGATTATTTATTAACATGACGGATAAAGTTTTAATCGGAGATGAACACAGTGTAAAGACTCTTGATAATACAATATAAAGGAGAATGAACTATGACAGTCCAATATGAAACAAGTGCTACCAATAAAGGTGGAAGAAACGGTCATGTGAAAACAGATGATAATGTGATAAATGTAGCAATAGTACCACCAGACAAAACAAGCTCTGATAATGGTACTAACCCTGAACAATTATTTGCAGCAGGTTATGCTTCTTGTTTTAATGGCGCATTCGACTTAATTTTAAAACAAAATAAAGTTAAAAATGCTAATCCTGAAGTAACATTAACTGTAAGATTAGTCGATGATCCAGATGCTGAAAGTCCAAAACTAGAAGTAGATATCAATGCCAAAGTAAGTAATATATCTCAAGAAGAAGCAGAAAAATATTTAAAAGACGCACATGATTTTTGTCCTTATTCAAAAGCTACGCGAAATAACATAGATGTAAATTTAAAAGTTGTAACTGAATAATAAAACCATTAATTGCTACTTTAAAAATAAGTAAATTAATTTTTACTTTCTTATAACCAATCTACTTGCCTCAATCTACTGCCATTGATTGAGGCACTTTTTCATTATTTAAAATTCATTTTATCTGTCTGTTTTTAGTCTTTTTTCTTAATACGATAAACTGTAGAACGACTTACTCCTGTTTGTTTCGCAATTTCTTCACCAGTAAGTTTTTGTTCATCGTATAAGAATTTAATCTCTCTTTTCTTATGGTCAGGTAATGAAGGACGACCACCTTTTCGGCCTCTTGCTCGTGCTGCTTCTAACCCTTTTTTCGTTCGTTCACTTAATAAGTTAGCTTCAAGTTCAGAGAATGCACTCATCATTGTAAAGAACATTTTGCCCATCGCATCTTTGGTTGATACATTCATATCAATAATATGTAAATCAATGCCGTTTTCATCCAACCATTGCGATAGTTCAATTAACTGTTTTGTTGTACGTCCAAGACGATCTAGTTTATAGATAACTAGGATATCTCCTTCACGTAAATAATCTAAACACTTATCAAGTTCCGTTCTTTTGGTTTTACGACCACTCGCTTTCTCGCTAAAGATACGTTCACAACCATATTCCTCAAGTGTATCAATCTGTCCATCAAGACTTTGATCTTGTGTTGATACACGGGCATAACCAATTTTAGCCATTTGAATACCACCTCTTTTAATCGTTTTATGGGTACTTATTAATGAAATCTAATTCTCGATGCAAATAAACACGTCTGTCATCGTCTAAAAACTCATGTTTTTTGATATTTGTGATACATTGATTATAACACAGGTTTAGAAACTAAAATATGTAAGAAAAACCTCTCAATTTTATATTAAGAGGTTTTGTGTCAAAAACGAACGTTTTATAAAATGTTATCGGTTTATAAAATATCGTCTTACATAAACATTATCATCTTTATCGAAGACCTTATTTTCTAAAACACCATTGTTCTTTTCAATTACTTTTATAGAGGGTATATTATCGTCATTACATACTAATAATAAATTTTTAACCCCTAGTTCTTTTGAATGCGTGATGGCTTCTTTTAATATTTCATAACCATATCCCTTTTTTCTTTCACTAGGTCTAACAGAATAACCAATATGTCCACCGTAATTAAATAGATAGTTATTTAAATCTAATCTGATATTAAGCATACCTACAATTTTATTTTGTTGGTTTATTGCTATATATTGTATAGCTCTTATTTTCTCCTCTTTTTTCCTTAAATTCACATTATTTTTCAAATGTATTAACCAATCTTCAGGAGATACCATAACGGCTAATCTGGAAGTTCCTTCAATTCCGTTTTCTATATCGTGGAATTCGTTTTTAAAGTTCCATATTTCATTTAAATACTCATCTGTAGGATTAATCAACCTTATTTTACTTATTTTACACACTCCTTTGATATTAGAAAACTTCTTTCATTTTACATAATAGGTCGTTAGCAGAAAATATATCAAAAGAGACTCCTTATTTCAATAAGGGGCCTCTTACTCGTTTCAAAATAAAATTCAGTCTTAATAACGATCGTTTTTAACTTTAAAGATTTTATCTATTTTTTATTCGCCCATATAATAATAGATAAAATTATTGTTAATGCAAATATCAGTATAGTTGTAAAAATAACAATTTTGTTATTAGGATTTTTATCTTCTTGCTCATCATATTCTTCTAATTCTTTAATTCTTTGCTCGTCTACTTCAACTTCTTCTCTTGAGCCTAGCTCATTATCTAAGATATAGGGTTGTTGGTTTTTTACTTTCATAAATTTTTCTCCTTATTATTAGAATAGCAAAGACACCTAAATCTTTAGGTGTCTCAGTTTCTTAAATTTCATTTTTATTACATTCGGCTAAGCAGTTCTTTTTTATAATAATCAAACAATAATAAAAAATTTGTTGGTATACACAAACCGATATCATGCACCAAAAAATGTTTCAAAGATAATTTGTATGCTCTTTGGCCGTCTCAATTTGTCTAATATTTTCTTAAAAAGTCAACGTCACGATCGAATATTTCTTTAACAACATAAGTTTGTAATGTCGTTAAAATCTTTTCGATTACTTGCGTTTTGTTAGATAAAATACGAATGCTAAAACCATGTGTTGGTAAGTGTGTAATACCAAAGCGACAATCATATGCTTGTTGCAAGTGTTTAATTTGATCGAATACGTTATCTATGAATTTTTGGTTAACATTTGGGTGGATAAAATAACAAGAACCCAAGTGACTATAATGCTCCATATAACCGATATCATCAACTTTATTTTTAGTTGGATCAAGTAACATATTATCAAATACAACGAGATTATCGTCTACATGAATTTCATTTAATAAATGCATATAAGTGTAGCTAAAGGCTTTACCTTCTTTAGAATACCCTGGTGTTAAAATATCTGTATAAAATAAAGCTGCTGTTGAACTCAAGTTAAACGTATTATGTTGGTAGAATTTGGCATTTTCAAAAGCGATAATTGGATCGCCTACATATTCTGCATAAGCGTTATCTTTAATATTGAAATTTTGATATTGTTCCACATGATCATTTAACGTCTTATAAATCTTCGTTGCACCTTGCGAAGTTAATATCACTTTCGCATTAGTGTCTATATTAAAGTTCATGTTATAGCGGTCACCATCTAAATAACCGCCACCTACGTTTACAATATAAAATGTC
>NZ_JAMBPV010000015.1 GCF_029531845.1 Staphylococcus equorum | reverse complement strand
ATAAACAATCCTTATTAAGATGAAATTTGTTTTTGAAACGATTAAGAGGCACCTTGGTCGACCAAGGCGCCTCTTTGATATGAATTCTACTAATAACCATATATGTAAACGATACCAAGAATGTCATTTATTAAACCTCAGTAAATTATTAGTGAGCAGAGTTATTGTTATTTTAAGTATGTATTATTACACTGTGTATGATGGGCATATAGGGGGGATAGTAATGGTTAACTCTAATAAAAAAGAAATAGAAATAAGCAAAACAAATGAAACACGATCCAATGAAATATCGAAAATGATTGAAGAGGGTGGTTTGGGCGCTGACCAGTATTACACTATAGACAAGCAGCAACCCAATCAAAAAATTTTAATAGAAAATATTGATCAATTCAAAGACGAAATAAGTCAAAAAGATAACGACGATTTAATTGATCTATTAATACTAAATGCTCAGGAAAACATCAACTCAAAAGGTAACCATGCTTTGATTATTATAAAAAAAGAACTGCTTAGCCGAATGTAATAAAAATGAAATTAAAAAAACTGAGATACCTAAATCTTTAGGTGTCTTTGCTATTCTAATAATAAGGAGAAAAAATTTATGAAAGTAAAAGACCAACAACCCTATATCTTAGATAATGAGCTAGGCTCAAGAGAAGAAGTTGAAATAGACGAGCAAAGAATTAAAGAATTAGAAGAATATGATGAGCAAGAAGATAAAAATCCTAATAATAAAATTATTATTTTTACAACTATACTGATATTTATTTTAACCATAATTTTATCTGTTATTATACAGACGAATAAAAAATAGATAAAGTCTTTAAAGTTAAAAACGATCGTTTTTTAATAATATTGTTGGTATAGATAGGTCAGGATCTAAATAAACATTTAAAGGTTCTTAATAAATTAAGAAGATGTTTTTTAAATGAACGATATGACAACGTCCTAACCCACATACTGGATCTTCTATCACGTCTAATTTCGGAGCAAAGCTTCTTGAAACGCAATCTACAACTTAACTTTGCGCACTTACTTGTAAAAGTAACCCATCTAACGCTTTCACTTTATTAATATTTGGTTGTAACGTGCTCACTTATTCTGTGTTGCGAAAAATACATAATAAATCTCTTCTTAGGTATACTTCTTTAGGTGTGACGCCCAACGCGTCAACCATCTCGTCTGTGACTTCAACCGATTTTAATTCATCATTTCTAGTCACATCTAAATCGCTATTCAATGTAGAGAGAATGACGGATTTCATATTTTGATCTATATAATTCATTAAAATATAAGGTGTAGTCAACGTTGCATGCCCACATAATTCAATTTCTCCACCAGGTGTAAACCATCTCAAATTATATTTTCCATTATTTTTGACTGTAAAAGCATCTACCACATATCGTTTCATATACTCAACTCCCTTAGTAATACGTTTTTATAATAATATAGCGTTACGCAGTACTAATTTATTGAAAGTATCATCATATTCTTCTATTATTCGTAACTTTTCCTAAATCTTCACAAATCTTTGTATTAATTATGTAAGCGAATACAAATATAATGAGGACAAATCAATTTTAGTAGGAGGATATCGTTTATGAATAGTTGGCTAGGTATAGAAAGTAAAATTATAATTGTTACAGGTGGAAGTTCAGGTATAGGCAATGAAATTGTTAATAATTTATTAGATAATGGCGCAGTTGTTTATAATGCGGATTTAAAAAATAGTGAAGTAAATAATGAAAATTATAATTTTTTACAAGTAGATGTAACAAATAGAGATATTGTAAAAAATGCTGTAGATGAAGTTTATTCAAAAGAAGGTAAAATAGATGTTTTAATCAACAATGCAGGGATTAATTTGCCACGTTTGTTAGTGGATGGTAAAGAAGAACATCCTGAATATGAAATCAATAACAAAGACTTGGACTTTATGTTTGATGTAAATCTAAAAGGACCTATTTGGTTCAGCCAAGCAGTTGCTAAATATTTTATTAAACAAAATCAGGGACATATTATCAATGTTTCCAGTGAAGCAGGTCAAGAGGGTTCTGAGGGGCAAAGTATTTATTCAGCAACTAAAGCAGCATTAATTGGTTTAACTAGAAGTTGGGCCAAGGAATTAGGTAGACACAATGTTAGTGTTGTTGCAATAGCGCCAGGTATTATTGAAGAAACTGGATTACGTACCTCGCAATATGAAGAAGCATTAGCGTATACTCGAAATACAACTGTAGATGAATTAAATGGGGATTATTCTAAATCTATCCCTTTAAAAAGGGTGGGTAAATTGAAAGAAATTGCTGATTTAGTATGTTATTTGAGTTCCAGCAGATCAAGTTATGTTACTGGTACAACAATTAATATTTCAGGTGGTAAATCCAGAGGGTAACCCCATAAAGTTAGGGGGAAATTATGAAATTAAGTGAGAAACATTTAAAAATAGTTGAATTATTGCTCAACGATAGCATGTCATTGGAAAAACTAACGTTTACCTTAGAAGTTTCAGAAAAAACTATTTTAAATTATATTAAACAAATTAATCATTACTTCGATAATTTAATTGTTATATCTAAATATAACAGAACGATAACGCTTTATATTAAACAAGAACAGAAATTTTTTAATCAATTTGAAACATTAGTAAGAAGCACTGAAGAAAGTAATTGCTCCAATTATAACGCAATGGTTGATATATTTTTTCAAATATTAAAAAATGATCCCATTACGATTGATGAAATAGCAGAGTATCATTTTATGAGTAAAACAAGTGTAAATAATTTGTTGAGTAGTTTAAAAGAGGAAATAGAGGAATACAATGTTTCAGTCATAGGAAAGCCTAATGTAGGTTTATCTATCGGTGGTGTTGAGTATGATATTCGAAAATTAATTATTGAGAAGTTTATACATCGTTATGACAATACTGAAATAGACCATGAATTATTTACTCATTTAAATAAACTTCGGGAAACGCTAAAGCTTGATGAGCAGTCGTACACTCGCTTTATTGTTTCAATAATGGTGACGATAGAGCGAATAGGCGAAAGTGCATTCATAGATAATGATATCTCTTTAGACAATCATATTTTCTCTTCAAATGACTATAAAGAAATAGTTTTTATTCGAGATTATTTAAATAAAAACTATAGAAATATTGATGTAGATAAAGAGATGATTTTAATCGTCATACAATTAATGGGAAGACGTGCATCAATATTAGACGAATTAATTTCATCCACAGATGAAGCACTAATTAATCGCGTAATTTCAAACACGATAGATGAAGTTATTGAAAGTTTTGCTATAGAAATAGATTATTCACTATTCACTAAAGATATACGGTTGCACATTAAACATTTAATTAATCGTATGCTTTTTGATATTAGATTGAACAATGAAATTTCTTATGATATGAAACAGCGTTTTCCATTTGCTTATGAGTTATCAAAAGTATTAGGTGAGAATATCACGAAAGAGATAGGTTTAGATGTTTCAGAACAAGAACTAGGGTTTTTAACAATATACTTTAGTATTTATTTGGAACAATTAGAACAAGAATTAAATGAAATTTCTAATATAGCGATTTTGACAGATTATGGATTAAGCACAATTAAGCTATTAAAAAATAACTTGTATAAAGTTTTTGGAGAAAACATCAGTATTACTACGATGGAAAAAGTAGAATTTAATGAACGAGTAGTAAATGATTATGAACTAATTATATCAACGACTAAAGAAAATAGACTATTTAATAGAGTGATCTATATAGAAGATGCATTTGATGAACAATTATTAAAGCTCAAAGTAGAACAATTTTTAATTTATAAGGATTTAAAAAGTAAAACTATTTTTAACAAAAGTGTCATTGTTGACTGCATGTCAGACACTGATTTGCATCATATAAAGGATCTACTTACTTATGAGGAAGTTATTAGGCAAATGGTAGATATTTTATATCACGAAAGTAAAGTTGAAGAGACTTTCAAAGCACATATTATCGAAAGAGAAAAAAGAAAATCTACAGTTAATAAAAGATTAGGTTTCCCACATGCAAGTCAAAATCAAGAGGGCATATATATTAAGGTCGCAATTTTAGAAAAGGGAAGTATTGATTATCCTGATTTGAAAATCGTTGTACTCATAGCTACACCTGAAAAGGTTGTTAATGAAGCATTATTAATTCGGACGTATGAAGAAGTATTGAATTTATCAACAAATGCCTTCTTAATTAATAAATTTTCACAAAAAACTACCTTTGCTGATTTTGCTCAAGTATTAAACCAAGAAATGAGGGATTAAGTTATGTTTTTCATCATACTCATCGTATTAGCTGCTGTTGGTTTCGTTGTTCAATATTTGTTGGGACTTTTACAAATAAAACATTTTACGAAAAATTATACAGATTTACGTAGTAAAGGACGTGTAGCAATCGGTAGAAGACCTGCTATATTTAAAGCCGGAACGTTAGTTTTATTTCAATTAAACGCGAAAAATGAAATTGAAGAAGGTCGTTATATGCAAGGCGTGACGGTATTTTCTAAGTTTCGTAAGTTAAAAGGATTAGAAGGTTTTAAACTAAACAAAATTACTGATACTGATTTAAAAAATTACAATAAATTATTGATCAAAGCAATATTAGATGCTCAGCATACACTCAATATCATTGATAAGGGTGGAGAAATTGAAAGAATTCCGTCACCTTTAATGAAAGCAGTTAAAAAGGTGAATAAATTATTTAAAAATGAAAGGGGTATGAAACATGGATTACATCGTTAAATTCGCAGAAGGATTTATAAAGTTATTCCAAACAGGCGCCGATACATTTATAGATTGGATGGGGACGATTGTTCCTTTAGTACTTATGTTATTAATAGCTATGAATACACTAATTCAACTTATAGGCGAAGATCGTATTAATACCATTGCACAAAAATCAGCACGTAACCCATTTATGAGATATTTAGTTTTACCATTTTTAGGATCATTTATGTTAGCAAATCCGATGGTTCACTCATTAGGGAGATTCATGCCTGAAAAATACAAACCGAGCTATTTTGCGTCTGCAGCACAGTTTGCGCATACAAGTAATGGAATATTTCCGCATATAAACCCAGCTGAATTATTTATTTTCCTAGGTGTAGCGAACGGTATCCAACAATTAGGTTTACCAACAACTGATTTAGCGGTGCGTTACTTACTAGTTGGTTTAGTAATGAACTTTATTGGTGGTTGGATTACTGATTTCACAACAAGTTACGTAGAAAAACAACAAAAAGTTAAATTAAGCAAAGAAATAAAATTAGAAGGTTGAGGTGAAAAAAATGAGTAAACAAGTAGAAGTCGTAAAAGGTTCTGGAGGATTTGGTGGCCCACTAAAACTTGGTGTAGAAGGCCAAAAGAATAAATTAGTTTATATAACTGGGGGTCATAAGCCCTCAGTTGTTGATAAAATAGCTGATATTACAGGGGCAGAGGTTGTTAACGGTTTTGAGACATCGGTTCCAGATGAAGAGATAATGGCAATTGTTATAGATTGTGGTGGCACATTAAGATGTGGAATTTATCCTAAAAAAGGCATACCAACTATCAATATAATGGCGACAGGTAAGAGTGGGCCGTTACGTCAATATATCACTGAAGATATTTACGTTTCTAACATAGATGAGGGGCAAGTATCAGAAGTGTCAGAAACAAATGAAGAACCTTTGATCGCGAGTTCAAGCCAAGAAGTGGATAAACCATCTGAAAAGTCAGGAAGTACTTATTCTAAAGATAAAAAAATTATGGAAACACGTGAAGGAGAAGCAAACAAGTCATTCTTAACTAAAATTGGATTAGGTGCTGGTAAGGTGATAAACACATTTTACCAAGCTGCTCGTGATGCTGTAGATACAATGCTACATACTATACTTCCATTTATGGGGTTTGTAGCTTTATTAATTGGTATTATCCAAGGATCAGGCATAGGTGATCTTTTCGCACAAATCATGTCGCCCCTTGCAGGAAACATATGGGGGCTATTAGCTATAGGGTTCATTTGTTCATTACCATTTTTAAGTCCCTTACTTGGACCAGGTGGAGTTATTGGTCAAGTGCTAGGTACATTAATAGGGGTTGAAATTGGAAAAGGAAACATTCCTCCTAACTTAGCGTTACCAGCTTTGTTTGCAATTAACACACAAAATGGAGCTGACTTTATCCCGGTAGGTTTAGGACTAGCAGAAGCAGAAACAAAAACGATTGAAGTAGGCGTTCCATCTGTTTTATATTCAAGATTCTTGAATGGTATGCCACGTGTATTTGTAGCTTGGCTCGCAAGTTTTGGTCTATATAAATAAAATAAGGAAGGGGTTTTAAAATTGTATAAAACGTTAGTAAAGAAAATTGGGCAAGATGCTGGAGCATTTGAAGAAGAAAAAATGGTCATATTATTTGGAGACAATGCTCCTAATGAATTAGCAGATTACTGCTACATTATTGAAGTGCAATCTGTTGAAGATAGTATTACTGAGGAACAAAATTTTTATATAGATAATACAGCATTTGATATTACCAAAGTAGGTTCAGCAGTTAATAAAAATTTAAATGATTTAGGTCATATCACAATCAAATTTGATGGTAGTACAGTGGAAGAGCAATCTGGCACACTATATGTTGAAGATAAAGATATTCCAACCATTAAAGAAGGTTCAGAGATAGTAATTAAGTGATTTTAAAATGAATTGCTTAAAGATAGCATAAAAAAAATATTAGCAGTGTCATTAGGTGGAGTATTATTACATCAAGCACCTACTAAACAGCCAACACAGCAAATTCAAAGAAAAGAACAGGAACAACCTATAGATAATAGTGAAAAAGAGGTAATAGAAAGACAAATAAAAAAGACTTAGATTAATTTCTAGGTCTTTTTTATTTGTCTTTAAAAGATGGATTTTACAGCGTCCCAAAATCGTTCGTTTTTGACACAAAACCTCTTAACTTAATAATAAGAGGTTTTTCTTGGATATTTAAGTCTATAAACTTGTGTTATAATCAATGTATTATAAATATCAAAAATCATGAGTTTTAAGACGATGAGAGACGCGTTTATTTGCATCGAGAATTAGATTTCGTTAATAAGTGCCCATAAAACGATTAAAAGAGGTGGTATTCAAATGGCTAAAATTGGTTATGCACGTGTATCAACACAAGATCAAAGTCTTGATGGACAGATAGATACACTTGAGGAATATGGTTGTGAACGTATCTTTAGCGAGAAAGCGAGTGGTCGTAAAACTAAAAGAACGCAACTTGATAAGTGTTTAGATTATTTACGTGAAGGAGATATCCTAGTTATCTATAAACTAGACCGTCTTGGACGTACAACGAAACAATTAATTGAGTTATCACAATGGCTAGATGAAAACAGCATTGATCTACATATTATAGATATGAACGTATCGACTAAAGATGCGATGGGCAAGATGTTCTTTACCATGATGAGTGCATTCGCTGAACTTGAAGCTAACTTATTAAGTGAACGTACGAAAAAAGGGTTGGAAGCTGCAAGAGCAAGAGGGCGAAAAGGTGGCCGTCCTTCATTGCCAGATTATAAGAAAAGAGAAATTAAATTTTTATATGATGAGCAGAAGCTCACAGGTGAAGAAATTGCAAACAAAACTGGAGTCAGTAGAAGTACTGTTTATAGAATAATAAAAAAAGTATAAGGAGATTAAAATGAACTTAAGAGAGACTTTATTTACAACAGGAGAATTTTCTAAGTTATGCGGTGTAAAAAAACAAACACTTTTTCACTACGATCAAATAGACATTTTAAAACCTGAATATAGAAACGAGAAAGGCTATCGTTATTATTCTCTGCAACAGTTAGAGATTTTCAGTGTGATTGATATATTAAAAGATTTAGAATTATCACTTTCTCAAATAAAAGCATTTTTAGATATTAGATCTATACCAAAAACAATTAATTTATTAAATTCTAAAGAAAAAGAGATAGATTTAAAAATTGAACAAATGGAAAGGCAAAAACTATTTATTCAAAATAAAAGAGATTATTTACAATTATCTTATGAAGCTGATTATTCCTCCATTGAAATCGTTGAGTTAACTGAAAGATATTATTTAATTAGTGAAAATATAGGTAATATAACTGTAAAGTCTTCTTCACACAAATTAATGGCTTTCATAAATTATATAAAAACAAATAATTTAGATTCAGGTTATCCTATTGGGGTAATTATCAAAAAGAACAATATACAAAACGATAGATATAATGAGTTTTCAAATTTTTATATTCAAGTAGATAAAGATGTATGTGAAACACCATTAATAAGAGACAAAGCACTATATGTTATTGCCTATCATGAAGGACCTGATGAAACTTTATATAAAACACATAAAAAAATTAAAAATTATATGCAAATAGAAGGATTAAAAATTATCGGCGATAGTTTTGAAGAATACGCAGTTGATGAGATTAGTACAAACGGTCCAGATAAGTATGTCACAAAAATATCTATTCAAGTAGAAAAAGATTGATATTTTGCTCCTCACTATAAAATTATTTAAAATAACTTCTTGACTATATGGTAACCATATAGTCTATATTTTTATATTAGGGAGTAGGTGATGAGTGTGATTACAAAAAAGTGGATTATCTTATGTTTAGTTTCTAGCGCACTATTTCTGATAGTTATTGATATGACTGTCTTATATACAGCGTTACCAGTATTAACTCATGATTTACAAGCCACAGCAACTCAAAAATTATGGATTGTTAATGCTTATGCATTAGTAGTTGCAGGGCTGCTTCCTGGGCTTGGAACACTAGGGGATCACGTTGGTTATAAAAAAATGTTTTTACTTGGTTTAACTATTTTTGGAGGTGCTTCATTATTAGCAGCATACTCTACTACACCTAATATGCTTATATTAGCAAGAGTTTTTTTAGCTATGGGTGCAGCTTCAATGATGCCGCCAACACTTTCAATCATCAAATTAACTTTTACAGATTATAAAGAACGTGGATTAGCTTTAGGAATTTGGTCAGCTATAACTGCTGCTGGTGCGGGGATGGGCCCAGTTATAGGTGGGTTACTATTAGAAAAATTTTCATGGCCTTCAGTATTTATTATTAACATTCCTGTGGTCGTAATTGTCCTTATTTTATCTCAGATTTTGATACCTAGCTATCCTACTAACAAAAATGGAAAATGGGACTTTGTGAGTTCGTTACAAATAATGTTAGGGTTAATTAGTATTGTTTTCGCTATAAAAGAGTTAACTAAGCCTGAAAATAATATTACAATAGTACTTCTATCATTTATTATAGGTCTTATTACTATGATACTTTTTGTTAAAAGGCAAAATAAGTTAAAGCACCCATTGATTAATTTGATTATATTTAAGAATTTCAATTTTACTGGTGGAACTATTGTAGCTGTTGTAACAGCTTTTGTATTAATGGGCTTTGAATTTATTTTATCTCAAAGATTACAACTTGTTTTAGGGTTAACTCCTTTAAAAGCAGGATTAGCTATAATGGCCATGGCGATGGCTTCACTTGTAGGCGCAATTTTAGTTGGAATTATATTAACGAAATATAGAATATTAAAACTTCAATGGATTATGCTTTCTTTAGCATTTTTTGGAATTCTCATGTTTTATTGGGTTTTGAATGCCAATTTAACTATTCAAGTTATGATTTTAATAGTGTTAGGATTTGGTTTAGGCGGTGCTATGACTCTAGCTTCCAATGCTATTATGTCTAACGTAGACGATGGAAATGCTGGTATGGCGGCCTCTATAGAAGAAGTTTCTTTTGAGTTTGGAGGATCTTTAGGCATAGCTGTTTTAGGAGGTTTATTTTCTGCTTTTTATAGTTTGTTTTTTGATTTTAGTAATACATCAATTGATACATCTAAAGCCCAAGGCAGTTTAGATGAAACAATTATTCAAGCAGAAAAACAACCTTCACATATAAATGAGCAATTAATTAATGCTGGAAAAATCGCTTTTGATGATGCTTTTTCACTAATTATAATAATAAGTATATTGTCACTAGCATGTACTATAATTTTATTAATGTTATTGGACTTTAAACAGAAAAAATTATCAAATATTAATTAAGAAATTCTAATTTAGTGGATCCAAAAGAGAATAAAAACCAATTATTTTCGCATATAACTTATATTATTTAGACTTTCATTAAGATAGAAAACAACGATCCAATAAGTATTGGATCGTTGTTTTCTAATCACATCTTTTAATTACTTTCTATTGTCGTTTCTATTTTCTGGTAAGATAATAAGCGCAATCTAACTAATAATAACTGGTACTACAATATTACTAACAACCGTAAACATACTTATACTGACAAAGTTATCCATGTAGAATAACTGAAAATAAAATCTTATTCTGCTGTTTCTCCGCCATCAACAGGAAGGTTAACACCTGTAATAAAAGAGGATTGATCAGAACATAACCACACCGCGGCGCTTGCTTGTTCATTTGGTACACCCATACGTCCCATTGGAATCCCTGACTCAAAAGCTTTCGCTTGATCTGCTGATTCTTGACTCCAACTTTCAACAGCCGCTGTCCTAGTCATTCCAGGACAAATTGAGTTAATACGTATATTTTGTTTACCAAATTCTAATGCAGCACTTTTAGTTAAACCATTAACCCCGTGTTTAGCAGAAATGTAAGGTGTTAAACCAGGTGTACCAACTAAACCTCCTGTAGATGCTGTATTAACAATTGCGCCTCCACCAGATTCAAGCATAGCTGGTATCTCATATTTCAAACATAAAAATGTACCTGTTAAAGTAACATTTATTACACGTTGCCAACTCTCTGTGTCAATTTCTGTTACTGGAGTTGTTGGAGCACCGATTCCTGCATTATTATGTGCCCAATCCAATCTACCAAATTGTTTAACAGTTTGATCGACTAAATTTTTAACATCTTTTTCGTCAGCTACGTTACACTTAATAAATTGGGCTTCTCCACTTTCCTCTTGAATGAGTCTCACAGTTTCATATCCTGCATCTTCAGAAATGTCTGAAACGACAACTTTTGCTCCTGCTTTCGCAAAGGCAATAGCACTTGCTCTACCAATCCCATTACCTGCTGCTGTTACAATACCAACTTTATTTTCCATTAATTGTTCCATTCTTTATCACGCTTTCTTTATGTTATTAATATAATTTAATACTACCGCCATCTACCATCACTGTTTGTCCAGTAATATATTGAGAATCTTTACTTCCTAGAAATACAGCGACTGGTCCAATATCCTTTTCAACGTCTCCAAATTTTTGTAGAGGAATTCCTTGGACAACTTGGTTATAATATTCTGGGTTATCTTTTCTCCATTGATCAACACCTTCAGAATAAGCAATAGGGGAAATAATATTAGCATTGATACCAAATTCTCCAAACTCATTTGCGATAACACGAGTTATGCCACGAATAGCTTCTTTAGCCACAACATAAGACCCTTGATTTTTGTCTCCTTTTACAGCTGCGCCAGGACCAAAATTTATAATGTTCCCTTGTGTTTCTTTTAAATGAGGAATTACCATTTGGCATAAATAAAATGTCGCATAAAATCCCGTATTAAATGACAAATTCAAATCATCTTCCGTAATATTTAAGAAACTATTCATACGAGACGCATGGGCATTATTAATTAATATGTCAATTTGTCCATAAGTTTGAATAGTACGATCTACACACGCTTGTAATGATGCTTTGTTACTTAAATCTGTTTTTATAAATAAAGTATCATTACCTTGGTTGTTTAATTCTTGGCTTAATTTCTGTCCTTTTTCTTCAGCAATATTAGCAATAACAACTTTCGCATTTTCTTTAACGTAAGCTCTTACAATTCCAGAACCTATGCCTCCTGCGCCACCCGTTACAATTGCAATTTTATTATCTAATCTAGCCATTTAAATTACCTTTATTTTTAGAATTCCAATAGCCTTCTTTAACAAGTTTTTCTTTATTTTTAAAAGCCAAAATAATAGCAATGATATTAACCACAAATAGTAAAATAATAATAATAAGGCCAGTTGTATAGCTACCAGAAATATCATATATAAATCCATAAGCTGGTAAAGCCACAATAGATGCAAGAGCTAAGCCAATTGATGAAGTGGAGTAAATTTGACTATAGTCTTTACTTCCAAATAATGCCGAAGCCATTGCTGGCGCTATTGTTCCAATCGATGAAGTGAACATACCAAATAAGAATAAGGCAACAGCTACTACCACAATAAAATCAGGCATAGCAATCAATAAAATAGTGGAGATTAGGCCTAGTATCATAGCCAATAAACCTACTTTTTTTGCGCCAATCTTGTCTGTTAGATAACCAAATAAAAGTGAACCAACAAAAACCCCTACCATAAGTGCAGACATCATTGCGCCAGCAATACTAACTTTTTGTCCATGGTTAACAAGGTAAGTAGGAACGTGCATTGTAAAGCTTGATATGGCAGTAATAATGAAGAAAAAGAGGCCTAATAAGAAAAAAGCTGGTGTTTTTTTGGCCGTATTATATGCAATACCTTCAATGTTTTGTGTTTGTTTATGAGGATCTATACCAGTACTTGTATCTCCATAAGCTTTTGTATTTTTATCCTTAGGAAAATTACGGATTAATAATAAAATGATAGGCGCAACGATAATAAGCACACCTATACCTGTAATAAAATATGCATTTCTCCAACCAAATTGACTAATTAAAGCACCTATAATAGGTTGTGCAAATACACCAAGTAATCCTCCAATCGCTGATAAAATTCCAAGCGCAATCCCTTTACCTTTACTAAACCATCTTTCAATTAAAATAGGACCACCTATTACGGTAATGAAAACACCACCAATAGCGAGTGGTATAGCTAAGAGATACCATCCCCAAATTGAGTTCATTAAACCAAATAAAGCGAAGGCACCTGCTTGTAAAACAATGGCAACAAACAATACTAAACGTGCACTATATTTAGATAATAGCTTTCCTCCAAATGGAAGAAACAGCAAAGTAACGATCGAAGAAATACTTAAATAAATCGTTAAACTGCCTACACCTACATTTAAATCTTGGGAGACAGGAGATAAAAATAAACCTGCTGAATTATTTAACGCTGCTTTACCTAACCCTACAGAAATACAAAGTCCCATTAATATTAACCACGCAAAATGTAACCTTCCTTTATGCATTTAATCCACCTCTAAAATTCAAAATGTTTATCTCCTTTCTGTATTTAAATGTTTTACACGTTCAAATAATTTCTTTTGTATACCTAATAGTTGTTCAACTTCTTCAGTATTTAAAACAGAATAAACTTCATTTCTCATGTTTTGCCCTTGCTTTTGGGCTTCTTCTAAAACATCTAACCCTTGATCAGTAATTGTAATTAAAATGATACGTCGGTCATTTTCTTGTTGCTCTCTAACTATATAGCCTTCCTTTACAAGTTTGTTCGTTAATTTAGTAATAGCTCCAGAAGTATACCCTAGAGAAAGTGCAAGAGACGAAGGTTTTTGTGGTCCCTCCTCTTTTAATTTAGATAAAGCCAAGATCTGTGAAATGTTAACGTTCATATCAAATTTTTTCATAAAAAGTGTCATTGTAGCGTCATTAAACAGTTCGACATTATGAATAAGTTCAAAAAAATTATTGTTTTCCATAATTGCTCCTTTCCCAAAAATTATTATGATGTTAATATACCAGTAAATGTCTTCCTGGTAAAATATTTAACGGTATACTAATTTTGTAATATTTATAAATTGAAATCATGCTAAAAAGAAACACAAAAATATAATAAGTGCCAGGGAGTATCTAAGGAGGAATTATGAGTATTTATATAGAAAGTATTGACGCATTTAATATAAATGAAGTTAAAAATTTAAAAATAGCCAAGAAACAAGTTAATTTTATAGAAACAATAACAGATTGTTTAAAGGAAGCTAAGAAATCTTCACAGTGGCATCCAGTAGCAATTTATAAAGATGATTATGTCGTTGGATTTGCGATGTATGGTTGCTTTGGGGAAAATAAAGAGACGTGGATTGATCGAATTCTTATTGATGAACAACATCAACGTAAAGGATTTGGTCGAGCAGCTATGAAGTTATTGATAAATTTAGTTTTAAATAAATATAATATAAAAATAATATATTTAAGTATTGTTAAGGAGAATGATATTGCACGGACATTATATGAAGAGTTAGGGTTTCATTATACATTTATAGATGATTTAAATGGGGAGTTAATATTTAGATATAAACAACACCAAGGATTTTAATATTGATAAAGAACTTTTCATCCTAACTCACATAAATAAGATAAATGAAAAACATTATATTCATAATTCAATCCCTCAAAACCTACATCCAAAGATTTGAGAAATTGAATTACTAAAGACTTTTTTCAACTTTATATAGATGTTTATATCAATTTTTTTAGTATACTTATAATCTAACCATAAAAGCACTTCGCAACGATAAATGTTACAGTTGATAAACAAAAAGATACAATAATGACAACTATTAATGGTTTGAAAACACGATCTTTTAAGTCTTTAAAGGAAACATTTAACCCTAATGCAACCATTGCCATCAATAAGCATATAGTCGTGACATTATCGATAATTTGCATAACCATGTGTGGCAATGGCACATAAGTATGGAACAGTGCCATTATGACAAAACCAAGTAAAAAGTAAGGTACATCAATACGTTTTTTTTCGGTCTCGCTATGCGATTTTATTCTCATAATTAGAATTAAAATAATACTCAGAGGTATTAATAAAAACACACGTCCCAGTTTTCCTAACAATCCAACACTCAAAGCTGCTTGACCTGAGAAATCCGCAGCAAGAATTACATGTGCAATTTCATGTAAACTTGTGCCTGACCAGACCCCAAATACTTCAGGAGATATTGTAAAAATAGAATATATCACAGTATATGCAAGTGAAAATATAGTGCCAATAAGTGCGACAATCCCGATACTAATCGCAGAATCTTTTTCTCTAGATTTTAATATTGGAGATATTGCTGCAATAGCAGCCGCGCCACATACCCCAGTGCCAATACCTAATAATAGAGTGAGGTGTTTATCTCCTTTAATGTATTTATTTAGTAACAACATTAATCCGATACTAAAAAGGATGACTCCAATATCGATTAATAACAAACCACTACCTTTTCCAATCACATCATAAATATTTAACTTTACTCCATATAATATAATAGCTAATTTCAGTAAACGTTTAGATGAAAAGGCGATACCAGAACGATATGCTTCAGGATAACCCTTAAAATGTCTATATAGAATCGCAATCAGTATAGCAATTGTTAAAGCACCTACCTTATCTAAAAATGGTAACTTTGAGCCTAATAAACTTATGACAGCAACGATAAATGTGAATAATAAACCATAAACAAATGCTTTACTTTTTAAGGGCTTCACTTTTTAACTCCTCCTTTTATCAAAAGTTTAGCATCGCAAAACTATAACTTGAAATAAATATTAAGTATATAACTCATAACAAATTTGATATAATAGAGGTAACTCAAATGTCAGGAGGCCTAGTTAATGGATCCATTAAAAGTTCTAACTGAAGTAGTTAAAATGAAAAGCTTTACTAAAGCTGCAGAAAATTTATACACTTCACAGCCGTCAATAAGTCGTGATATTAAGCGATTAGAATTGGAATATGATGTAAAAGTTTTCGAATTCAGACATTCTCAAATGTCTTTAACGAGTGATGGGGAGAAACTATTTCAATACGCTTTACAGCGTGAGCATTTAGAACAAACCTTAAGACACGATTTGAAAATGCAGCCTGATAAGATTTCTGGAGATCTAAGGGTGGGGAGTAGTTATACATACGGTGAATATCGATTGTCACAACACCTTACTGACTTAGCTAAAAAATACCCTGAATTATATATTCATGTGCATTTAAATAATTCTGACACAGTATTACAACATATTAAGAATAACATTATCGATTTAGGTATAATCGAAAAAGAGGTTCAAAGCAATATCATATACAGTAGACGTATTGCTCAAGATGAAATAGTGTTAGTTCGTAAAAAATCATCAACTCCAAATAAATCAATATGCTTTATCAGAGAACGTGGATCAGGTACACGAGTTTACCAAGAAAACGCATTATCACAAATTAATTCATCACCTTATTTAGTAGAAATTAATAATACAAATCTAATTAAAAATATGGTCCATGCCGATAACGGCTTTTCTATAGTCTCTAAATCTACATTAACGCCTTATGATTTAGACAAACTAGAAGTGATAAGCTTAGGCATCAAACGTTATTTCTATTTAGTCATACATAAAGATAAGTATATTGATACAAATCTTAATGAAGTAATCAAAAATTTGGTTTCATAAATTTTGGTTTTTGTATTATTTATTCTAAATTCAAAGCACGTTCTAGTGACAATCTATTTTCAAATAAAGTAATCTTTCAACGGAGTTCTAAAAAGTACTTTAATGGTATTGCTAAAGATACTCCCCCCATAAATGTTCTCCGTTCAGATAGATGATATAAAATCATTACTACATTATAGTTATTTGTATGCTATGTGTTAAGGATGCACCTTATATATGCAATTAAGGTTACATAATATAAGCTTAAATTCTTTCAATTATGAATAATGCAATTTTCCTAGATAATTCTTCCTTTGCCTTTGTGTTATTACTACAAGTTAACTGTAATGCACCCTCGTGAATCATTTGTGCAAAAATAGGAACAAATATTCCTTTTTCACTATCTCCATAAACGTCTTTCAGACTGTCTGATAAAACAATGTTCAATTCTTTTAATATTTTTTCTTTCATTTGAGGTAAGACTAGCAAAGCGTAGCTACTTCGACATTCAACATTAGGTTCTTGATAAAAATTATGAACTGCTAAAATAAGTTTACTTATACTTTCTTGGTTAAATATCATAGCGTTTGAAACATAATTTTCAATAGAAACTGTAGCAAAGTCTTCCATGATATAGTCTATTAGGTCATATTTATCTTTAAAGTGCGCATAAAAAGTAGCTCTGTTTACTCGAGCTACTTTTGTTATATCTGCTATTGTGATTTTCTCAAAATCTTTTTTATTAACTAAACTAAAAAAACCATTAATTAATGATTGTTTCGTATGTGTCGTTCTTAAATCTTTTACTTTTTCTGCCATTTATATCTTCTCCATTAAACAATTTAATCTTCTTGTTGCTACAGCAACATTTAACCATAGTTTGTTGATTGTTATATTATTTTATTGGCTGTATATTTTAATTAAAGCAACATAGAGTTGCTTTAATATATCATAGACAAGGAGCTACTTAAAATGAAAACAATTGCTATTGTAGGCGCAGGTACTGGATTAGGATTATCCCTAGCTAAGAAATTTGGTGATGAAGGGTTTAAAGTAGCAGCTATATCTCGAAATACTGAAAAATTAAAAACTATTCAAGAAGAGCTTAGTAACTTAAATATCGAGTCGAGGACTTTTGTAGCAGATATCACAGACTTAGAATCATTAAAAGAATCTATTCAAACAATTAAATATGAGTTTGGTTCGATTGATGTAATAGAATTTAGTCCTTATGCAAAAGAAGGTAAATTTACAAATATATTAGAAACTACGCCACAAAGCGTATCAGAAATGTTGAAAACTTATCTGTTTCCATCAATTCAGTTAGTTAACGAGGTGTTGCCAGATATGATTAATAAAGGAAGTGGAGCAATCTTATTTACAACAGGGGTATCTACAATGTTTCCTTTACCTTTGGCTGGAGATGCTGGAATTATAGGAGCTGGTCTTCGTAATTATGCTGAAAACCTCTACAATGAAATGGAGGAAAAAAATATATTTATCAGACATCTTTCAATAGGTGCAGTGATAGAATCTGGAACAATCGGTGATCCAGATTCTATTGCAGATACTTGGTATAATTTATACAATAAAAAAGAGCAATTTGAAGAAATATTCCCGCAAGGTTTTAAACAGTCTGATATTTCCTAATTAGTGTCACGCACTTAAATGATAAAATTGCTATTAATTTAATGATTTTGCATTTCTATCATTCATGATGTTATAACAAAACCAACAAAATTATATACTTTATGCGCCCCCCCTTGACATTACTTGTATCGAGGGGTTTTTAAGTGCAGTTATGATTGCTGCTCACTTATACTAATACATTAAAAATAGTAGAACGATACAACCACTGACGACTACGGTCATGATGTATAAAAGATATTTGTCATTTTATATTTTAGTTTAATCAGTCAATAAGTACATTTGAAATGTTATATTTCGAATTACACTTGTTCTTATATTCATATCTTTTCATTGTGTTTCTTTTTCCTCATAATTGTATAAATAAATCCCCCATTTATATAATTCTTCTACTAATGGTTGTAAAGATCTTCCTAATTCAGTTAGTTTATAATCTACTTTTGGCGGCATAACTGGATAAATTTTGCGTGTAACAAGTCCATCTTTTTCCAATTCTTTTAGTTGATTAATTAATACACGTTGGTGTGCACTAGGAATAGCTTTTTCAATTTGATTTAAGCGTAATGGTTCTTCTCGTAATAACTCCCATATAATCATAAGTTTCCACTTTCCGCCAATAATATTTAATGCAAGTTCCTTTTCACAATTAAAACTTTGATTTTTAAATTCTATCAATTTATTCAATCCCCCTCATAATCAATACTGTTAAATTAATCAGTACATCATTTTTAACACTGTATTTACTTAATATTACGTAAGGACTATATTATAACAAAAGGAGGTCATTATATGAATAAATTATTTATAAATGGTCAATTTGTAGAAAGTGATTCTATAAATCAATTAGAAGTTATTAACCCAGTTACAGAAGAAATAATTAATACAGTTACTTTAGCAAACGAAAATGATACTAAAAAAGCAATCAACGGTGCTAAAGAGGCACAATTAAAATGGGAAAAAGTCAATATTGTTAAAAGAGGTAAAATTGTTCATGAATTAGCTGAGCAATTAGAAAAAAATAAGAATGACTTAGCTGAAATTTACGTTGAAGAACAAGGGAAGCCACTCTATGCAGCCATAGGTGAAATAGAAAAATCTATTGAGTATATTAACTATATGTGCAGTTTAGCTAGAAAAAATAACGGAGAAGTTTTACAAAGCGAAGTGGAGAATGAGACCATTATATTAACTAAAAAACCTGTAGGTACGACTGCTGGTATCATTCCTTGGAATGCACCTATTTTTGTACTAATAAGAAAATTAATTCCAGCTTTGGTTACAGGTTGTTCTATTGTTATTAAACCAAGTGAAGAGACACCATTTGGTGCATTTAAAATTGCTGAATATATTCAAGAAACAACAATACCTAACGGATTAGTCCAAATCATAACAGGAACTGGATCTGAAGTAGGTAACTTATTATCACAGAGTGAAAAAATCGATCTTGTTTCTATTACAGGAAGTACTGGTGCAGGTAAATCGGTTATGGCAAGCGCAGCAAATAATGTAAAAGGAGTTAACTTAGAGCTTGGTGGTAAAGCGCCTGCGATTGTTACAAAAAATGCTGATATTGAAAAAGCAGCTAGTTATATTGTACAAGCAAGAATTAATAACAGCGGCCAAGTATGTACATGTCCGGAACGTATCTATGTAGCCAAAGATATCTTTGATGAATTTATAACACTCGTTAAAGACAAAATGAATAAAGTTCAACCTGGAGATCCCTATGATAAAGATACGACAATGGGTCCTATTATTAATCATAAACAATTAGACTCTATAAACGAAAAAGTACAAACTGCAGTAGCTGAAGGTGCCACAATAGAATTAGGTGGACACATCATAGATAGAAAAGGATTTTTCTATGAACCAACAATTTTAACCAACCTTTCCAAAAATTCTATAGTTATGAAAGAAGAAATTTTTGGCCCTGTACTTCCAATCGTAAGTTTTGAAAACTTTGAAGAAGTATTAGATGAAGCAAATAATTCTGATTATGGCCTTTCTTCTTATATATTTACAGAAAATCTAAAAGAAGCGATGTTAGCCAGTGAAAGACTAAAATTCGGCGAAGTTTATGTTAACTGTGAAGCTGAAGAAGCTATTGTTGGTTATCATGCAGGATGGCGTCAATCAGGACTTGGTGGTGCAGATGGTATAAATGGTTTTGAAGAATATTTAAATACAACCGTAACCTATATTCGTTATGAGTAGGTTAGGGGATTCATTAGTATGATTACTACAGTTATAGATCAATGTTTAATACTATTAATATTCCTCATCATTGGTTTTCTATGTAGCAGAAAAAATTGGATTCATAAAAACCATATGAGCAGTTTATCGAATTTATTAACTAATATTGTATTACCAGCAGCTATATTAACTAGCTTTAACGTTAATATAGCTGCTTATAATTTAAATTTCTTTGTTACAATCATTTGTATCAGCTTATTCTTAGTAGCTTTTCCCTTTCTTCTTTCTAAGTTGCTTGTTTCCTTCACGCACATGGAACTAGCACTGAAAAAGGTATGGATTGGCTGTTGCACGTACTCAAACATACTATTTATAGGTATTCCTATTATAGGTTCAATATATGGTGGAAAAGGATTATTTATACTAGTTATTTATAACACAATATCAAATTTATTTTTATTTACATTGGGTGTTAAACTATACAAAAACGATGTTAACTTTAAATCTGTTGGTTTATCATTATTAAGTCCTGCCCTTTTAGCTTCTTTTCTAGGCATACTACTACTAATACTAGGCGTTTCACTGCCTAAAACATTAGCTACTGCGCTAAATGAATTAGGCAATATGACTGCACCTTTATCTATGATTATTACCGGTGCTTTATTTGGATTAATCAATATCAAGAAATTTATAGTCTCTAAAAACATCTATCTCTTTTGTTTTGTACGCCTTATCGTGATACCTGGTCTTGTATTTATAATCTTAAATTCATTTATAGCAGATGAATTAATTTTAGGCGTCATAGTTCTTTCAGCAGGTATGCCTGCGGGCGCGACCAATACATCCTTAGCAACAATATATTCTGACAAGGGGCCTGAAACTTCGCAATATGTCGTTATGTCTTCGATATTATGCATCATAACATTGCCTATTTTAATGTATATATTGTCATTATAAAATTACTGCTTTGCATTCCCACACACTATGATGTTATAATGTGATTAACAAAAAGTAGTTCCATTGGAACACCGAACCCCCAACCTACTGGAATAGGTTGGGGGTTCTTTTTGGTGGGCTATGTCGCCTTATTATTTATTGCGGTTGTTTAGCCAAAACGTAAAAACCGCAATTATGCATCCTGAAACAACAGGTGCAATTATACTAACAAAAAGTAGTTCCACTGGTCTCACCTCCTTCCGTCGAATATATCGCCGGAAGTTAAGACGACTCTGTTATTATATCATTTGTGAAAGTGTAAGCATATTCACTTCCGATAAGTTGAAATATGTTAAATAGAAATTAAGATACTTAATACCAGTACCTATTACAGTATACTATCGTTAATTTGGTGTTTACAGAAATACCATGTTACTATCACCATCTTCAACACCTATATATTTCATAATATTTATTCAATACATTCTAAAATATGAATATAATTTTTGATAGCTTTTTCAGCTATATTTTGCATTGATTTGCCACTTGAGACAGACTCAATTTTAAGTAATTTATGTAATTCTTTGTTCACTTTAATCATTTTATATTCTGTTTTAATTTCTTTTTCCATTTTGAATAAACTCCTTAAAGTCAATTATATTAATCAATTGCATTGTTAATAATACCTTATTTAACTGTTAAATTCTTTAATAGCATCCCTAATATCTGATTTTAGCTTTTCATCATTTTTGTAACCATTTAAATTGATATATTCCGCATCGTTTTGTACATACTGTAAAAAGGCTTTAAATGTATTCACATAACCTGCATAATGATAATATTGCTCTTCTAAGTTATCGAAATCTTCTCTTGTAACTTCATATTCACCATGGCCTGCCATGAGTTTCATTTTAAGTTCTTGATTTTCTTTTTCAAGTTCATTAATACGTTCACTTTCAGGTTGTATAACCGTAGGTTTAATTCGATTGCCTAATGCAGTCAATCGTGTATATGCCGTTGGATTTAAATCTCTTATTTCTGCAAGTTGCTTTACTTTTTCAAATTCGTCTTCAGTTAAATTGATATTGATTGTTTTCGCTTTTTTATGATTTTGATCTGGCATTGATATCCCCTCCATAACTAAGTAAATACTCAAAAAATAAACCCCATTTTTATTGAGTGATTGCTTAGTTTTTATTTTAACATACGAGGGGATATTTGATGAGTAATCGCTAATTATAAATACTATTTATACAATTAGTAATTACTCATATTTACGCTCACATTTTTGAGCGTACGGACTAAGCAAATACTCACAGGTATTTGCTATTTTTTCATAGAAAAAATCATAGGGGGCTTGGGGGATTCATCCACCAACAAGCAGGGTATCTAGGCACGAAGTGGCTAGCATTCCCAATGCTTGCCAAACCTCTTAAGCGATGTGAGGAAGATTGTATTATGTTATAATACAATCAACGGAACAACGTGTCTTTCGTTAGAAAGCGAGGTGGGATTGTGAGCGAACGTAAACCAATGACTGAAGGGAACGAAGCTGTCGGGAAAAACCAAAATCCCGACCGCAAGGAACCGAAACAAATTAGTTTTCGTGTGAGCGAATTCGAATATTCAAAGTTACAGGCATCGGCTGAAACTTTGAATATGAGTGTGCCTTCGTTTGTTAAAAACAAGGCACAAGGCACTCGATTGGTCGCGCCCAAATTAGACAAAGAGACGCGACAATCGATGGCCAAAGATATGGGTAAGTTGGGTAGCAACTTAAACCAAATCGCTAAAGCTTTAAATACTTATGGCGAACGTGCAAATATAAAATTGATGCAACAAGATATCGCCATCATGCGTAAAGAGTTGAATCACATATGGCAACAACTAAAATAAGTTCTACCAAATCAACGTCACGGGCCATTAACTATGCCGAAAAACGTGCGGAAGAAAAAAGTGGTTTAAATTGTGATGTCGAATACGCAAAAAGTTCCTTTAAAGCTTCTCGTGAAGTTTACGGTAAAACAGATGGCAACCAAGGCCATGTGATTATTCAGTCATTCAAACCAGGTGAAGTCACACCGGAACAATGTAATGCACTCGGTTTAGAATTAGCCGAAAAAATGGTACCCGAGCATCAAGTGGCCATCTACACACATAGTGATACGGACCATATTCACAATCATATCGTTATCAATGCCGTGAATTTAGAAACAGGTAAGAAATTTAATAACGATAAACAAGCTTTACGTGACCTACGTAAAGCGAACGATGAAGTTTGTTTAAACCATGGTTTATCCATTCCAGAACCGACATCAGAATTACGCTATACACAAGCTGAACAAAACCTGATTGATAAAGGAAAAAAATCTTGGAAAAACGAAGTCCGAATGGCCATTGATGAAACACAAGCAACAGATATGGACAGTTTCAAAGAACAATTACTTCCAAAAGGGATATCTGTTGAACGTGTGACCGATAAAACCATCACTTACAGACACATTGAGGCAAATAAAAAAGTAAGAGGCAGCAAGTTAGGCGATATTTATGATAAAGGAGCGATTATTGATGGCTTTGAATCCGAGAAACAACGCAGACACACCAAATACGAATCAGAACGAACAGCTCCTGAACGAACTCCAAAAGATCAATCAACGCATAGACAACCTAGAACAGAACTTAATTGGGCAGATTTCGAACAATCAACTGAAGCCCAACGCAATGAACGAAAACGTCGTGAACGAGCTGAAAGAGCAGAACGCGAAGCTCGGGAACAGGATGATCGAGCTCGAGCAGCGAGAGCAAAGCAGATCGAATCAGAACCAAAAATTAGTAAGCGAACTAAAGGCTTCGACCTCGAACTTTAAAAACTACCTAGATAAAACAGAAACCAAAGTGATTAAAATTTCCAATCAAATGTTATCAAAAATTGATACAAAGCATATGACTGAGGATCTCACAAAGGCATTTAGACAAGAAAAAGATGGGATGTATGAGGATCTCAAAGGGATTCGAATGGCCAACCGAGAACAGCATGAAGCATTGAATAACAGTTTAAAAGAAAATCAAAAGTTGAATAGTACTTTTAAATCAAGTATCAAAAGTATGACGCATGGTATCGGTGCCCTATACTTCGTTATTTTATTAATGGCCTTAGTTTCCATTGTGACCGGTCCGATTGGACACGTTTTAGGTATTGATAGCATGTACAGTGCCTTACATCATACGATTAGACATACGCAATCAGCATGGGGCTACTTATGGTATATCGCTTATATCGCCCCTTATATACTCTTTGTTTTAATTTTATGGGGTTGTTTAAGTCTTTTAAGGCTGTTTGAAAATTAACATTCTTAAAGGGCGATTAAAGGCGTATCTCTTTGAGATACGCCTTTAATTAATATTATTTTCAAAATAAAATTATGATAAATTCAAAAATCCACGACCTAAAACATCCCTTACATCATGAATAGCCAAAAAAGCATTTTCATCTTCTGCTAAAACAATTTTTTTCGCTTTAGTTATTTGAGATTGTGATAAAACAACATATAAAACAGCTATATCTTTCTGTTCATAACTACCTGTAGCTTTAAATAATGTAGCACCTCTACCAGTCAATTCATTTATTTTGCTACTAATTACAGCATTTTTATCTGAAATAATAGTAAGTGCTTTTTTGGGATTAAGCCCCTCAATAATAAACGCCGAAACTCTCTCTATAACAAACAGCATAATTATAGTGAACAAAATATTAATAACTGGTAGAACACTTAAAAATGATAATACGATAATACTATCTAATATAAAAATTGCCTGAGCTGTTCTTATATTCAAATACTTGTTAATTATTTTAGCTATAACTGATGGCCCACCCATCGTGCTACCAGAAATAATAATCATCCCAGAACCTAAACCAATAAAAACACCTGCAAATATCGCATTAACCATAGAATCATTTAAATTTAAAGATAACGATTCCGTAAGATCCAAAAATATCGAGGTAGTAATTATTGTTAACAACGTATAAATAGCTGTTTTTTTACTTAAATATTTCCATCCAATCATTATAACAATTAAATTAATAATTAAAGATGTAAGCGCTGGGGATAAATTTAAAGAATACTTTAAAAGTAAGGATAGACCAACGGTTCCCCCATCCCCCAAATTAGAACTAATAACAAAACAATTAACACCAAAGGCCGTAAAAAAAGACCCAATTGTCGAAATTAATATATTCTTCAAATGTACACCATATACAAGTTTCATTTACAACCTCCTTTATTCTCAAAAGATATGAGTAACTCAAAATTAAAAGTGATTAAAAGATTTTTGTTGTATTCAAATTAAGCCTAACGATGAAGAGAAACACATAGAATTTAATTAGTATAAATATTGCTACTATACCTTTTAAAAAGAAATACAGAAAGTAGTCCTTGTTAAGAATAAAAAGCTTTTTCGTTTTATCTGGGTTAGATATCCATTTTTATATGCATTTATTTGGATTTTAAAAGGCGTCTTGAAGAATTAAGCGTTATACAGACAGATTTATACCAAAAATATTATATGCGTCCTTAAAATGCAAATGTGGACCAAATAAGTATAGTCTAATTTTATGAGTATGAAATTGACCAAAATCAATTTTATTCTTTTAAGACACTGATTGTTAAATAGTCATGTGACATAACAGAGTATTTTGAATTACTGATTAAAGATATTATGCTGTTTCATGTTTTGACGTCGCATATAAAGTGCATGTGTTTCTTCGAATTCAGCTTTAATGGATTGCATTAAATACCCTTGCATAGCTTCAACGGTTTCATTCTTTTGTAGCAGCATCGCTTTGAAACGTTTCAATACACTTACAATTTCAAACTCAACATCTTCCAAACGGTAATAGGTATCATGTGCATTATTAAATGATTTTTTCCCTTTAAGTAAAACACTTTTAATAATACGGATTTCTCTAATTTCAAATTTACTTAAATAGTCTTGAAGTTGTTGCGGCAATTCTTCGAGAACTTGGAACTTAAGTGCATCATTATTAAATTCAGTTTGTTGATGATTTGTATGATCCGGATGATTACTGTTTATTGGATTGTTGTATGTATCATTCATATCATGCGTATCATTATTCTCAGTCTCTATATAATCAGTATTACTTAAGTTAGTATCATTAGTGTATTCTTTTGATATGTCATGATGTATCAAATTAATATTTCTTGATGTATCATTATCATATTTCTGGACGTATGAATTTGATACGTCCGTGTTATTGCGATGTTCTATATCGTTTTCTTGCTGTGAAATATAATATACATCAGCTTCTGTTACTTCCGGTTTTTTAATATATAATTTATTAGGTTTATTTAAACCTACTCTTATTTGATTGAATAAATCAGCTTGAGTTAATTCTTTTTTTATTTTAGATAGCTTATTTGGACTACTGATATTTAAAATAGATTTAAGCTTTTCGTTGGTATAAATAAAAAATATATCTCCATTTTTATCTACCCAATTATTTCTTATGGATAAATCTAAACGATCTCTTAGTATTGACCAAGTTATTTTTGCATCATTCGACAATTTAGTATATTTAGGATTCGTAAAAAACACTTTAGGTAATTGATAAAATTTCTCTTTTTGGATTTCTTTAATATTAAAGTTGGACATACAAAAACCTCTTTCATATTTAAATTTCTAAAAGAGGTAATAAAAAAAGCTATAAGTAAGTTTATATGTATTCGACTTGCACTAATAATTCTTAGTATATATAATAAGAATATAACAACTATATAAACAAACAAATCACTTGTTTTATTACCGAAGAAACCTGACTATTCCCGTAGTTGGGTTTCTTTTATATATATTTATATTAACACTTTTAAAAGTTTTGTTAAATTGTTTATATACATTTGAGTGTAGGCATTTTCAAAGAAGGATAAAACTTCGTATAATATCTTTATATGGTTATGTCGTATAACACCGGATAAAGGCTTATACAGCAAGTATAAAGAGCGTATAACCCCTATATAACTAGTTTAAAAGTTTATACATATAATCCTATATACCTATACGTATAACCGTATAGAGTTATACGTATAGAGAATTATATGTCCTTGTAATAACAAGTATAATGGCTATATAATGGTATAAACGTTATGTATATAACTATATGGAGGCCGTTATATGAAGAGTATGAAGGAAATTGCCGATGAATTAAACGTAACAAAAATGACTGTTTATAATAATGCAAAAAAAGCAAATGTAAAATTTCAAAAAATCGATAACGTAAATTACTTATCCAGTGAAGATGAAATTATAGTAGTAAACCGAATAAGAAAAAATCAAAATAAGAATGATGATTTTGAAAGTGAAAAAAAAGAAGAAGCTAAACCTAATAATGATAACCTGGTGAAAGATGAGACAATAAAACAATTATATAACCAGGTAGATATATATAAAGAACAATCAAACAGAGATAAAGAGCAAATAAATACACTTAATAGACTTTTAGAGAATCAACAAGTATTGGCGTTAGAGAGTAATAAGAAGATTCAAAAATTAGAGAATCAATTAGAGGAAGAAAGACAGCTTAATTATTTCTTTGATACATCTGTTAATGATAGACAAAACGTTAATGCGCAAGAAGCAACATTTACCGAAGAATCTAAAGATATTAATCAAGAAGAAGAAGATGAACAGCCAACAGAAGTACAACATAAAGATGTAGCTGAAGAGAAAAAAGATGACAGTACAAACGAAGAAGTATTAGCAAAAGATGATAAACCATCTGAAGAAATAGAGAGTGAGAATGAGGATAGGGGAGAACAGCCCCCTAAAAAAGGGTTTTGGAGTCGTTTATTTGGTAACTAATTTTAATTAAAAAGGCACGACAAGTTCATAAACTTGGCGTGCCTTTTTATGTGAATCGAACTTCTGATAATCATCGATTATGTTAATAAATTAATAGTAAAAATCAATTTAATTTTAAATTTAAGTTAATTTATCAATAAAATTGGGTATGATTTTATTAAGAGACATAGAGATCTTGCCATACTTATATTAAATTAATTTAATTGTAATGAGCAATTTAGCTTATTATGTAAAAGATGAGCTGAGGTAAGCATGTGCCTGCTCATCTTTTTAAAATTGGAGGATAAATTTATGAAAAAAATTCTATTAACGGGTGCTTCAGGATATATAGGTAGCCATTTAATGAATAAATTAAAAGAAAATTATGAAATTATTGCTGTTTCTAGACATATAGAAAATAAATCTAATGAACAAAATGTTACATGGAAATCTGCAGATTTATTTGATTTAAATGAGATAACAGAAGTAATGAAAAACGTAGATATCGCTATATATCTCGTTCATTCGATGATGCCTTCAGCTAGGTTAACACAAGCAAGTTTTGAAGATATGGATGCAATATTAGCAGATAATTTTGCTAAAGCATCAAGTTTTAATAAAGTTAAACATATCGTATTTATGAGTGGCTTAATTCCTAATACGAATGAATTATCACCACACTTAAGAAGTCGCTTAGAGTGTGAACGTATTTTAGGAGCATATGGTGTGCCAGTAACTACATTGAGAGCTGGACTAATTATAGGTGCTAAGGGAAGTTCTTATCCAATACTAAAAAAATTGGTAGAACGTTTACCTGGTTTACTTCTACCTAAATGGGCATATAATACGACGTTGCCAGTCGCTATTGATGATGTCATTAATGGTCTGTATAAAATTGTAGAGCGTGATCCGCAAGCGAATGAATCGATTGATATCGGCGGACCAAATCACATGACATATAAAGACTTATTCAATCAAACAGCACAGGTTCTAGACAAAAACTTACCTACACTGGATTTACCGATTATTCCAATTTGGTTAAGCAAATATTGGGTAAAACTAATTTCTGGTGTGCCGAAAGAAATGGTATATCCGTTAATGGACAGCTTAATACATGATATGATTAGAGATAATAAAAATATTGTAGAAGATATTTCTGTTGGAAAAATTGATTATAAAGAAAGTGTACGTAACGCCTTAGAGGAAGAAGCTGCTACACAAAAGAAAAGTAAAAAAACAAGTAAGAGTGCTATTAAAGATGTTCGAGCAATTTCAAGAGTAACCTTGCCTAAAGATATGACCATGAGTCAATTGGCAGAATTATATGCTAATTTCTTAAATAAAATCACATTAAATGTTGTTAGTAGTAACTTCGATGAAGATAATTTTACAATAACCGTACCATTTTTAAATAAAAAGTTACTCTTATTAAGAAAAGACAGGGCTACATCTAATGAAGATAGGATTTTATATCGTATTGTCGGCGGAGATTTTGCTTTAGATTCAAATGGTGGTAACGCGAGATTAGAGTTTAGAAGGTTACCTTATAGTGATGAATGTATTATAGCATTACAGGAATATGAACCGACGCTACCTTGGTGGTTTTACAAGTATACGCAAGCTAAAATTCATAAAAGTGTGATGAATCTTTTCAAATTCAATTTGAAAACTAAAAAAAGTACTGAAAAGGGAGGGTTTAACATGAAAAAATTTATCTTACCAGTCGTTATTATAGGTGTGATTGTATTAAAAATATATGGATTAAAAAAATATCTAGCTAAAAATAATAACATGTCGAATGCTGAATTATAGCAGATAGATGTAATTAAATTCACATATAAAAAAGAGGAGTTAACAATTGAAAGCTAACGATATAGTAAAATCGATTATAAAAGTTAAAATGCCGATTATAGGTGGAAAACTTATAGGGAAAGTTGCAGTTAAAAACGCGCGTAAAGACTATAAGAAGAATGTAAAACCACCTTTTTCACCGTCAGGCTATCTATTTCCTATTGTGTGGCCAATACTTTATACAACGATGGGTGTAGCTTATGCAATCGTTACTAATAAATCAAATAACAAGAATTTAAAAGTTATATATTATACACAATTAGGTCTAAACTATATATGGTCGATATTGTATTTTAAATACAAGTTAAGATTTAGTGCTTTGATAGAGAGTTTTGTGTTACTTGGGGCGGTAATAACTACAACAGTAAAATTTTTCAACACGAAGAAAATTGCTGGCATACTATTGGTGCCATACATGCTTTGGAGTGCGTTCGCAACGTATTTAACTGTAGGGAACTGGTTATTGAGTAAAGAGAATCCAAGGTATACAGAAAAAAAAAGGAAATAAATCAATGAAAAAGATAATATATACTTTAGAAGTTGGAATTTTGAAAAAGAAGGGCAATTATGGCAAAAATTGGTTAAAGTTCAATATTGGAAAAATCAATTGCCAGATGGTCAACGTATTAATTCAAATATTGTTAGTAAAGCAGCTTTTGATACATCAAGTAATACGCATGAAGTAAGTAAGTTTATATTAGAAACGAGACGTGCGGAGCTTGTCCATTTGTTTTCGATATTGCCTGTTATCGCTTTTTTAAATTCGTCAAGAAGCATTAAAATTATTAATCTAATCTATGTCATTATAGCTAATGTACCGTGTATAATTGTGCAACGCTATAATCGACCTATTTCAATTTATTTTGGTTGGGTCAGGTTCGACAGAGCATTTAAGATTATTAGCACATAAAGCTAAATCTGTAGGTGCAGAAGTTGTATTATTGTCGACAAATCCGGCTTCAGCGATAGGTGAGCTTGCAAATGCAGTTATTGAATTACCGGCAGGGACGAAATATGATGCTGAAGGTTCAGCACAGCCCCTAGGTAGCCTATTTGAACAAGCATCACAAGTGTTTTTAGATAGTATTGTTTTAGACTTAATGACTGAGTTAAAAGTTGATGAAGAAGCAATGCAGCAAAATCATGCTAATTTAGAATAAAACCTACGCAAGATAATTCATTTTAATACTACACATTCATTTGTGGGGTATTTTTAATTTAAAGACTTTAATTCATACAAATTTTAAAACGATGAAAATGTTTGAATGGTTTGAATTTGGAGGGTATGAAGCTAATATATCTAAACTACGTAAGATGAACCCTCAATTACTTGATTTCGATACTTGGGTTAAACATTCAGGATGGAACCCCTTTAAGTAATTAAAAATATAGACTATTAGTTTCATTTAAAGATATATTTAAAAATATATTTAAAAAGTCACCGCCACCCTAAACTAATGTTTAGGGTGGTTTTTTTATTATATAGGGTGAAACTATGTCAATTACTGTACTGTTCATTTTCACACAATACCAAGGATTAAAACTATTGTTTAATAATGAAAATAGAGACTAAGACGATATTGTAATAAAGATGAAAATTGCTATCAATCGTTTGACTAGTTTCGATATATCGTTTATTATAACGATATATCGAAACTAGAAAGGTGATAATAATGTTTAACAGACAATTTCATAATAGAAGACACACACTGATGCAACATGAGGACAGAGGGTTCGGAAATGGTTTTGGTGGATTTGAAAAAATGTTTGCTTCTGCACGTGGTACAGATCGATTCTTTAAAAAGGGTAATTTGCAATTTATTATATTGAAACTATTATTAGAAGAACCTAGACATGGCTATCAAATCATCAAAGACCTTGAAGTACAATTCAAAGGCTTCTATTCTCCAAGTCCAGGTAGTATTTATCCAATTCTACAAATGTTAGAAGATCGTGGGTTTGTTTCAATTTCAAAGGACGGCAAGAAAAAAATTTATACAGTTACAAACGAAGGAATACAATTTTTAGAAGAGAATGCGAGTAATGATGAATTTACGAAACATATGGAACAAATCAAAAAGATAGACATGGATAAAATGCAAGAATTAAGAGCCGAATTACAAGAGTTATTTAAATCATTTATGTTAGCAGGTAAAAGCGCAATGAAAGACGATAAAGAATATGAACAATTTCAACAACTAATTAAAGAAACTAAAAAGAAACTTTTACAGTTTAGGGAAGAAAAATAAAATTTGAAAAGAAGGTTTAACGATGAAAAAACAAAATCTAAAACACATTGCAATTATTGGTGGAGGACCAGGTGGATTGATGTTAGGTCTACTCTTACAACGTCAAGGGTTACCCTTTACTATTTATGAACGTGGCTACAAAAGTATGCATGCTGATAGAGGTGGCTCACTAGATATTCATGAGGAGAGTGGACAATTACCATTAAAAGAAGCAGGTATATTTGAGACTTTCCGAAAATATGCTCGTTATGAAGGTGAAGATACACGTATTGTAAGTAAATATGGCGAGATATTATATGATGAAGATGCGGAAGAAGAGGGCGGAAGACCTGAAATCGACCGAGGAAAATTATGTGATATTATGATTGAACAAATCCACCCAGAACACATTAAGTATGGTTATAAATACGAAAAAATGATAAGACAAGATAATGGACAAGTCGAGCTAATATTCGAAGACGGCGCTGTAGTTACGGCCGATTTAGTTGTTGGGGCAGACGGCGCATTTTCAAAAATCCGTCCATATTTAACAAGCTCCGAACCTGAGTACACTGGTATTTCTATGATTGAGATGAATTCCGATGAAAACGAGCACTCAGATCTTCTGGAGTTCAATAAAAATGGGAAAGTCATGGGATTAGGTGGCAACCAAGCTATATTAGGTCAACGTAACGGAGATGGACGTATCATGGCGTACATCAGTTTTAAAGTGAAGTATGAAACACTTGATGAATACTGCAACCTTTCGCTAGATGAATTAAAAGAAAAATTGTTGAATGAGTTTAGTGATTGGAGTTCAGAACTCCAAAAATACATTGCATATAGTTATGATGATATCAAGTTTCGTCGTATCTACAAACTTCCTATTGGCTTAACTTGGGAAACGCAACCGAATCTTACAATCATTGGAGATGCTGCGCATCTCATGAGTCCGTTTGCAGGTGAAGGTGTGAATATGGCTTTATACGACGCTTACCTTTTAGCAGAGTCATTTAAAGTTTATGATAATCTTACTGAAATATTGAAAGGTTATGAGCAGCAGATGTTCGAAACGACAAAAGTTTATGCGAAAGAGTCTCAAGATAACTTAGAGATAATCTTCTCAGAAAATGGTGCAAAAAAAATGGCACAGTTCTTTATAGATATGGAAAAGTAGAGTAATAAACAACTAAGTAAAAAATCTAATATACCGCTTAAATATAAATGGCAAAAACGTTCTTTATTTAGATAATATTTGATTTTGAAACGATTAAAAGACTCCTTATTGGATAAGGAGTCTTTTTTAATATAAGTTCTGGTAATCATCGACTATGTTAATTAGTATAAATCAAAAAACTAGGAATATTTTACCTTAAGCTATTTATAATAGTTTTATAATCTTTCTTTTTATTAAACAGCGAAGATGTACCTAGTACGAATCCTTGCACTCCCATAGTCGATAATTTATCAATACGTTCTGGAGATATAGCTCCATCCACGAAAACAGTATAATTAAATTGTGATTTAAAACTATCTTCTAGTAACTCTTCTATTTTATAATCCACATAATCCAAATATTTTTGTCCTGCAAACCCAGGATTTACAGTCATAACCATTATATAGTCTATAATATGCAATAATGGCTTAATAGTCTCTACAGAAGTTCCAGGATTAATTGCAATTCCTGCCTTAATATTTTTTTGCTTAATGGTTTGTAAGGTCTTTGCAGGGTGTAACTCTGATTCTGGGTGGATATAAATAATATCCACTCCCATTTTTGCAAATAAATTTATGTGTTTTTCTGGATTATTAATCATTAAATGTACATCAACTAACTTTTTAGTGTTTTTTCTAATAACCTCTAAGTCTTGTAACCCCATTCCAAAATTTGGAACAAATTGGCCATCCATAATATCAATATGGTAGCCACTTACATTTGCTTCTTCTAATTTTTTCACTTCATTAGCTAGATCAGAAAAATTAGCACACATCATAGAAGGTAATAATATTTTATCCATAATTAACTTCCTTTCCCATTTATAGTAGTTTAAAATTTTTGTCTTTTGACCATTGATTTGCAATACCATAAGAAAAATATAATATAAAAAACTACTGCAATTATAGCGAATATTATTAATCTAATATCAAAAGAGTTCCATGCATTCCCTACTAATACGCCTAGCATTTTTTCAATAGGATCTGAGTCTACTGAAGAAAACATTTGATTTTTTGAAAGCCCAGAAGGAAATTCTCCTATTTCCTTTGAAGTATTAGTAAGAAAACTAGAAATCATCGTAGCTGCCCATAAAAATAATGGTAGTAGTATAGTACCAATAATAGTCATTCTTATTACTTTACCACCAGTAATTAACAATAATGCTGGAACCAAGACAGTTAATAGTATGCCACCTAAAGGTAGGACATTGTTGCCTGGTAATAACATGGCCATAAATAACAAAATTGGAGCTAATATATTTACAACAGCCCATAATTCAGCACTTGAAGCAAGTATAGGCCAATCAATACCTATGAATAACTTACGGCCTCTGAATCTAGAACTCATAATTGTACTAATTCTATTAGAAAGTGGTTCAATAGCTGGTCCAAACCAACCGCCGATATAAGCGAATAATTCTAAAACCACGCCAGTTGTGAAACCGAGAGTTAGTACTTCTTTTAAAGATTGTTGGCCTAAAATCCCAATAAAACAACCTAAATATACTCCAATTGCAAATTTACTACCCCAGAAACCTATTTTTTTATTTAAAATCTCAGCATTAAAGTCAAATTTATCTACAAATGGTAAAAATTTAGTAATAAATTTATCAATGATATAAACAAACGGTGCAATTAAAAGACTAGGATGTGCTGTTGTAGTAACATTATTTTCATCATAATTTAAAACTTGATTTATAGAAGGTTTAAGAGCATCTGAATTTTTTAACATCAAAGAGTAAATCATAATAACAAATAAAGTTGTAATAATCATATTGTGAGCATAATATTCAACTAATAAGCCAATTATTGAGATATTCCAAATGTTAAATAAGTCAACGTTTAGAGTTTTAGTTTTATTCATAAACAGCATAAGTAAATTAACAATGATACAGACAAAAGCAAAAAACAAAGTATAAATAGAACCCCATGTAATAACTGCCATTGGCGCCCAGCCTAAGTCTGTTATGTGTAAATTTACACCTGTAGATTTTACAAAGTCATTTAATGCAGGGCCCAAAGCATCAGTTAAAAGAGAAATAGCGGCTGTCATACCAGTTAAAGCTATAGCCATACGGATACCACTTTCTAAAGCTTTTGAAAATTTCACTTTAAAACCTAATGAAAGTAAAGTAATAATAACAAACATTATAGCGGGCCCGCCTAAGCCGATAAACCATTGAAATAGATTATTTAATTGTGAAAACATTTTAACCCTCCCCTATTTGTAATCGGTTACAAAACAAGGTTATCTTTATGATAAAATACTAATACTATATTTTCAATGTTATTTGACAATAAAAATTTAAAGTTATATAATTTTTGTAATCGGTTACAAAGGGTGTTTTTAAATGGTTACAATTAAAGAAGTAGCGAAAATGGCTGATGTGTCAACAGCTACTGTTTCTAGAATTATTAATAATAAAGCAGGAGCCAATATTGATACTGAAAAAAGAGTAAGAGAAGCAATAAAAAAATTAGAATACGAACCAAATAACATTGCCAGGTCTTTATCAAATAGATCTTCAAATTTAATAGCTTTGATTATTCCTAATTTAAATAATCCATACTTTGCAGATTTAGTGAATATTATTGAAACCTCAGCATATAATTATGGGTATAAATTATATCTTTGCAATAGTAATGATAGCGAAGAAAATATATCATACTTTTTAAAAAATATTGTAGATAACTATATACAAAATGTAATTATCAATTCATTGGCTATTACAAAAAAAGATATAGAGTATCTGGAAAAACATAATGTTAATGTTATTACAATTGATAGAACTAATTTAGATAATCAACCGAATTCTATTTCAGTAGATCACTTTGAAGGAAGTTTTCTTGCCACTAAACATTTAGTGAATAATTGTGGATGTGAACATATTTTATTTATTTCAGGTGAAATGAATGAGCAGTCTTCTATCAATCGTTTTAGAGGGTATCAAAAAGCGATTCAAAAATTCACTAAAACTCATACCATTAATTTACTGGAAGGAGATTTCACTTATAAAAGTGGATATGAATTAGCACTAAAAAAGTTGAAAACGGAGAATAATATTCAAGGAATAGTTTGTGCTAACGACGCAATGGCTATCGGAGTGATAAATGCATGCTATGAATTAGGTATATCAATACCTAATAGTATACAAATAATTGGATATGATAACTGTGTTTTATCGCAGTATTCCACACCGAGTCTTACTACAGTCAACCAATTAGATCCAAAAATTGGTCAGATGATTATGGAATCTATAAAAGAAAATAAAGCGATACAGTTTGAATATATTCCTGAACTTATTATTAGAAAAACAACTAAAATATGATTTTATTATTGGGGGACTGAGAAGTTGAACAAAGAGATTATAACGATGGGAAGTATTAATCAAGATATTTTTATTAATGCAAAAGAATATCCTAATTATGGGGACACTGTGTGGGTTGATTCCGTTAACACACAACCTGGTGGCAAGGGGGCTAACCAAGCAATAGCTTTATCAAGAATTGGTAGTCAAGTAAGATTTATTGGAGCTGTTGGGAATGATGAACAAGGTAAAAACATGTTAAAAAATTTAACAGACCAAAAGATTGATACTACTAATATTCAAATTAAAGAAAATGTAAATACCGGAACTTTTGTTGTTATTCTTGATGAACAAGGTGAAAATACAATGTTAGGCACTGTAGGCGCTAATAATAAAATAAAATTAGATCCTATTACGGCAATTTTTAATTCAGTCAATGCTAATTACTTCCTATTACAACTAGAAACCAATGAAGATGCTATTATGCATGCGTTAAAAATTGCAAAAGAAAAAAATATAAATATTATTTTAGATCCTGCTCCTGCAGATGGTTATAAAGAAGTATACTTATCTTATGCTAATATCATAACTCCTAATCAACAGGAAGCAGAAAAGATATCTGGAATAAAAATAACAGATAAAGAAACAGCCCTAACAGCTGCCACAATCATTAATAGAAAAGGGGTTAATACAGTTATTCTTAAATTGGGGAAATTAGGTTCTTTGATTTATACAAATGAACAATCTACTTTTATATCATCATACAAAGTAAAAGCTATAAATACAGTTGGAGCAGGAGACGTTTTTGCTGCAGCTTTAACTGTATACTTAAATGAAGGAAATCAATTAGTAGAGTCAGTTAAATTTGCAACAGCTGCTGCAGCTATTAAAGTCAGTAAGCGAGAAACACAAAATGCTCTACCAACTAAAAAAGAAATTAAGGATTTTATAAACAATTATTCTTAAATATAGCAAATACTCTTTTCATTTCATAAATCTTCCTTATATAGACAGTATTTGATTTTAAGAATGATGCTCTTTTAAGATGTCTTTTTATAACGAATTCTTATGTTAATGCAATGAGATTATATTTATTACAAATTTAAAACAGTTCGTTTTACTAATGAATATAATTAAGACTATACTAGTTCTTCGTAACATAAGGAGGTAATATAATGAATAATGTAAAAGGTAAAGTAGTAGTTATAACTGGAGCATCTAGTGGTATCGGTGAAGAAACAGCAAGTCTACTCGCTGAAAATGGAGCTAAACTTGTTTTAGGTGCAAGACGTATCGATAAGTTAGAAGAAATCCAACAAAAAATTGGTGATAATGTGAGTATACAAAAAACAGATGTCACTAATGCAGAGGATGTTAATACATTAATTGAAACAGCATATAATGATTTTGGACGTGTAGATGTTTTAATTAACAATGCTGGTCTTATGCCTCAATCTTTCTTAGATAAAAACAAACAAGATGAATGGAATCAAATGATAGATGTTAACATAAAAGGTGTATTATATGGAATCGGTGCTGCCTTACCTTATATGAGAAAACAAAATTCAGGACATATTATTAACTTGGCTTCTGTAGCAGGTCATGCAGTATTCCCAGGAAGCGCTGTCTATAGTGGAACAAAATATGCGGTAAGAGCTATAACAGAAGGGTTAAGACAAGAAGAAGCAACAGTAGGTTCAAAGATTAGAACTACTATACTTTCTCCGGGAGCTATTGATACTGAATTAACAGATCATATTAGTGATAAAGAGATTAAAAAAGGCGTAGACGAATTATATGAAGATGCAATTAAACCAGATGCTATTGCAAGAGCAATTAGCTATGCAATTAATGAACCTGAAAATGCGTCTGTTAACGAATTTATTATTCGTCCAAGTAATCAAATTCTATAATTAGAAAATATTTAATATGAAATAGCAGAACTAGTAAATAATCTAGTATGTTTTTAAGAGTAAATATATATTATCATTTTGAATATTATATAAAATAGGCTATTTTAACTAAATAAAAAGTAAGGAAGGGCTCTACAATTAGATGTTTTGTAGAGCCCTTCCTATTGTGAACTATTTCAAAAAATTACACTTTTAAAATAGTCCTACCTAAATGTTGTCCTTTTAAAAGCTGATCTATCGTTTTATAAAATTCTTCAAATCCAATTTCATTATATAGAAGTGAATTTCCTATATTCCATTCGTTCGCTAACTTACTCCATATATCTTCACGTATATTATGTTCAACATATACAGAATCAATACCAATTAATTTAACACCCCTAAGAATAAACGGTAAAATATTAGCGTTAAGTGAATTTCCTGCTACATTTCCACATACGGTAGTAACACCTTGATAATTTAGACGTTTTAAACCGTATAATGTTACATTACCACCTACTGTATCTAAGAAATAATCAAAAGTGCCTTTTTTAAGTGGTTTGTTATCATCTTCAATTATTATCGCTTGTTTTGCGCCTAAATCATTTGCTATTTCTATTTGTTTCTCTTTTCTTACGATAGCAGTAATATTTTCATATCCAATTTTACGTAAAATTTGTATAGCAACACTGCCCACACCACCTGTAGCACCAGACACTAAAATTTCAGGTTGTGCTTCTATATTCATTCCTTGTTTTTCTAATTCAAAAATGGATAATGCTGCGGTAAAACCGGCTGTACCGTATACCATAGATTCTTTAATAGACATCTCTTGGGGTAGTGGAATAATCCATTCTCCTGGCACCCGGGCATACTCTGAGAATCCGCCCGTATGTGTCATACCAACGTCGTAACCCGTAACTAAAACATTATCGCCTTCTTTAAACTTTTCATTCGAACTTGATTCAACAATACCAGAAAAATCTATACCAGGAATCATAGGATAATCTCTAATTACGCCGCCTTTATATTGCAAACCGAGCATATCCTTATAATTTATAGAAGAGTACTCCACTTTTACTAATACATCCCCCTCCGATAAATGAGATTCATCAACGGTTTCTACTTTATAACTAACGTTTGATTTACTGTTTTTCACTACTAGCGCATTGAACATTTATTAGCCTTCTTTCATAATAATTTTGGTATAATATATTTTTGTAACAAAACTATTTCTTGCTAGAATGTATCATGATATAATAAACTAATCAATATTATTAATTTAAGTGAGGTTTTAATTATGGAATTAGATAATTGTATAAATTATTTACTAAGTACTTCACAGAATAAAGTGTTTAAACATTTTAAAAGTTTATTAAATCCTTACAATACTACTCCGGCAGAATATGGTGTTTTGAATTGTTTAATTAATAGTAAATTAAATACACCTAAAGCGATTGGTAATACTTTAAATTTAGAACCGTCAACAATATCTGGAATACTAGATAAGATGTCAAAAAAAGGGCTGATAACACGTAGAACTGATAATGAAAACAGAAGAACTGTGTTAATTAGTAGTACAGATAAAGCAAAAGACTTATGGCCGACATTAGAAAAAATAGCCAATCAACTCAATAATGACTACTTTTCAAATCTAACTAATGAGGAAATTGAAAGTTTTAAAAAGGTATTACTAAAAATAAATAAAAGTGATTTTTAATTTTCATAGTATAAAAGAGGGGACTTAAGAAATGATTTTCTTAAGCCCCCTCTTTTATATTTTATTTCCATTCTAATATACCACTTAAATCTTGATAAATGATGTTGGGTTCTAAATTCAATTCTTCAATCGGAAGATTTTGACGATTTATCCAAGCGGTTTGAAAACCATAATTTTTTGCACCGGATATATCCCATCCATTTGAAGACATAAATAACACTTCTTCTGGTATGACTTCTAAAATTTGTGATACATAATGATATGACTCGATAGTTGGTTTAAAATGTTTTACTTCGTCAGCACTAATTATTTGATCAAATTCACCTGATAATTCAGATTTCTCAATTAGAGGGTCTAGCATATCATGTGAACCGTTTGAAAACACAGCAAGTTTTTTATTTTTTAATTGATTTAGTACTTCTTTAACTTCTGAATAGGGAGTAAGATACAAATATTCTTTTAAAAGATTGTTTGTGATACAAAATCTCTCAATGTAAAATTGAGGATATCATTTTCTATTGCATAAAGTTTCTCTAATAAATTGTAAAAATCCTTCAGCTATAACTGAAGGATTTTTGCAGTTTATTTTAATATAATATCTCACGCGTAATTTTTTTCTATAAAGTTAAAGAACTATAAAAAGAAAAGTGTAAAGAGCAATTTATGATTTCTCCTTATGTAAGCCTATATTTGTTAATATACTGACTATAAATAAAACTAAGAATAGTATGAATCCATATATTTCAGATATATTCAGATGTTCATGAGATAACAGTTTATTCATAATTAAAAACATCATATCTAATGAAAATATTAATAATAAGTGTACATAAATTGTTGTGAATCCTGTTTTGTTTGTTGTGTTTTTATCTGTTGATTTATAGTGATGAACATATATAACAAATAAACACGTAATAAAGGCGAAACATAATGCATATAAAATATTTAAACGGGTTAATTCAATATTTTGTATTAATAAAACTAGGCCTTCACCAAATAATAAAATCACTAATAAGCTTAATCGTTCAGTCAAATGGTTAAAGAATATAGGGTTACGATATGAAGTTTTATAAAAGAGTAGCGGAAAGACTGCTACGATAAAAATTCCTATAAAATACACCCTAAAATTAATCGGTGATGGCAACATTATAGATATTATAGAAAGAATAATTGTTAATAATAAACCAATCATATAAACTTTAACCAATTTCATATCTACTTTCGCATTGGTAAATTTATAATTAATGAAGTATTGTATAAAAATACTTAGATATACCAAGGCTGACATTAAAACAAATGGAAGAAATGTTTGTTGAAAATCGCTATTTATAGCTTTAGACAATATAACGATTAAATACATATCTATAAACACAAAGATGTATTGATACCATTTTTGATTGAAGAACCTATTAACTAAAAGTGTACGGTAAACCCATATAGAGAAAAAGACGAGAAAAAGCATGAAGCTTTTTCCTAGTTCTTCTAAAGACATTAAATTATGTGAAATGCCTTCTGCAGTCTGATTAATAGTAGATAAAATATAAACAAATATTAAATCGAAAAATAATTCTGTCATGCTGACTTCTCTTTTCTTCATTTTTCCACTCCTAAACCTGGTCTTTTAATTATTTAGGTAAAATTTCCTTCAGTTTATCTGTTTGATCATCTATAGCTTGTGGTCCATTACCAGTTAATAATTTTCTGGTTTTATCATATACAACAAGCGATTTTGTAAAGTTTTTTGTTGTTTTAACATTGAAATTATAGGAAATTAACTTTTTATCTACGTAATAGTGTAACCGCGTCTTTTTATTTTTTATTTTAGGGTACCCAGATATTAACATGAACAACTCACCTATTTTAGGTACTGTAGTTATATGGGCGCCTTCGTATAATGATTTGTCATAATTATACGGTTTACCTTTATCATCAATTCTGAGTCTAGCAGACGTTAAAGCAATGGGCGCATGACATATTAAAGAAGTGATGACTTTTTGTTCTGACAATTGATTTAACACTTCGCCTAATTCTGGGTTATCTAAGAAATCTACCATAGGCGCATGCCCTCCAGGTAGGTGCACGAATGATAAATTTTCAAAACTAAAATCATTGTTATTATCAGCATTGTTTTCCAATAATTCTTTTAAAGAATAAAATTTCTTTTCTTCTAAGTCATCCATTTTTCTAACAATCTGTTTTCTAAATTCTTTCGTCTCTTCATCTGTGTTACTCAAATTTTGCGATACAGGCAGTTTTCCAAGTAAATCGTATAAAGTGTTTAATTCCTTTTCTCTGCGGTCGACAAGTTTGGTATTCTTTTGACGATAATTAGTGGGATCTTTATAAAATTTTTCTTTCACAGACGCAATGCCTAGCTTTTCTCCAGCTTGCATACTTAAAGATTCCCCATTAATATCTAATGTCGGTTTTTCGCCATTTGGCGTAGCGAAAATAAATTCATAATCGTCTTTAAAAGTGTCCAATATTTTTCCCATTTCAACTAAAAAGAATCCTGTGTCTATTTTTTGTTTAGTGGGATTATTTAATGGTAGTTCATTTGCTGATGATATAATTATTAAAGCTTGTTTTTTCATAGTATACCTCGATTCTCTTATTCGTTTTCCAATAATTTGAATTTTTCTTCTAATACTTTAAGACCTTCATCTATAAGTCTTTTTTGTTCTATTAAATTTTTTTGATGTTCTAAAAATATGTCTTTTCGTTTCATTTTGGTAGAACTTCCTTGATGATACAATTCAGCAATTTCTTTTAACTTTGATACAGGCATATGTGTCTGACGCATACATTTTATAAATTCAATCCAATATAGGTCTTCTACTGAAAAATCTCTATAGCCATTCTTATTTCTGGTAACAAATGGAAAAAGCCCTGCTTTGTCATAGTATCGAATAGTATGTTCACTGATGCCTAAATTATCGGCTACTTGCTTTACTTGCATAATTTACCTCCTAAAAAAGGTGACTTTATAAAGTCACCTTTTTGGTCTATTTAATAAGTTGAACTAGTAAATCTTCATAGTCATTATGGATAATAGCTTCAAACCCAAATGTTGATACCATATCACTCTTTAATGACTCCACAGTGTTATAACCAATAAGTTCAGGATCATCTATTTTTAAACCAATTCGTTTAATGTCATTATGGAATAAATTATTTTGATGAGATAGCTCAATTATTTCTTCAGCTAAAGATTTAACGTAATTATTACTTGGCAAAGATACGTTCTTATCATCTATGACTTTTTCTTCCGTAATAATCTTAATATCTGTTTCATTTTCTTTAAATATTGCTAAAAAGTAATACATATCAAAATGACCTCCTTATCATTTAAAGTTAACTAGCGTGTCGTATAACCGCCATTTGCAAATAATGTTTGTCCATTTATCCACCAACCATCTAAAGTTAAGAAAGTAATAATCGGCGCGATGTCTTCTATATTTGTAAGTTGATTATGAAGTGCTTGGGATTTATGGAATGCCACAGCATCTTCGCTTTCTTGAGGATAGAAGAAAGGTGTATCCATTGGTCCAGGAGCCACTGCATTAACTGAAATCCCTCTATCCATAAACTCTGATGATGCTGCGCGTGTATAATGCTCGACGGGAGCTTTTCCTCCAGCGTAAGTTGAATAAAATCCTGTATAAGCAGCAAGCAATGCAGTGGCTAGAGTGATGATTTTGCCATTATCATTCATAGCCTTTTCAGCATATTTAATAAAGAAATAAGCTGACTTTGCATTGATGTCTGCCATACTATCAAACTCTTCTTCAGTCGTTTCTGAAATAGGTTTTTTAAGTACTTTTCCTACTGTATTTATTGCAATATCAACTTTTCCAAACGTCTCTTCAGCATGTTGAAATAAAGCTTGGACATTACTAACCTTAGTTAAATCACCAGAAAATAATGTACCTTCTCCACCTAACTCTTCAACTTTTGAAAGTGTAGCTTTAGCATCATCTAAAGACTTTTCATCATGATAATGGATTACTAATTTAGCCCCATCTTTAGCGTAAGTAGTACTTAATAAGCCGCCAAGGTTCTTAGCACCACCAGCAATAACTATAACTTTGTCTTCTAAACTATTAAATTTACCCATATTATATAACCTCCTTTGAATATATTTCAATCATAAACCTTAGACCGCGATATCAAGCAAGTGTTTATCTGATGTTTTTTGGTATTGGTTTAGTTGGAATGATAACGGGTTCAATAGCAACTTATTTTCTGAAAGGTAATAAGAAGTCTAATATAAAAGGTCGTTTAAAAATAATAGGCAAAGATTAATTAAAATCATCAGAAATTAAACAACTAAAAGTTTAAGTATAAGAAAAATAATTTTTAGGTTGACCTAATTTATACTATAATATTCATTGATAAATTTAATGTTCAATGAGGAGATTTTTAAAGTGAAGAAAAGTTTAGAAGAAATAAATGGAAAAGTTTCTTTTGATAGCGAAGCAAATGGTATCAAGAAACTAATAATGTATCTAGGCCCTGGCCTTCTTGTTGCCGTAGGCTATATGGATCCAGGTAATTGGATTACTTCAATGGCAGGAGGAGCACAATTTGGATATACATTATTATTTATAATATTATTATCGAGCTTATCAGCCATGTTACTTCAAAGTATGTGCGCTCGTTTAGGTATTGCGAGTGGTATGGACTTAGCTCAAGTAACTAAACACATAAGTAATAAGCCGTTGTCGATAGCAGCTTGGATTGTTACAGAGTTAGCAATTATGGCTACAGATATTGCAGAGGTCATTGGTAGTGCGATAGCATTAAATCTACTTTTTGATATACCTTTAGTAGTGGGAGTAACTATTACTGTATTAGATGTTTTACTTTTACTAGTAATTATTAAATTTGGCTTTAGAAAGATTGAAGCTATCGTAGGTGTATTAATTTTTACAGTTCTTTTTATCTTTGTATTTGAAGTTTACTTTGCTTCTCCAGAATGGAGTGCTGTTTTAGGTGGCTTTATTCCAAGTACAGAAATAGCTACTAACAATGGTGTGTTATACATAGCTTTAGGTATCATTGGTGCGACAATCATGCCTCATAATTTGTATTTGCATTCTTCAATTGTTCAATCACGTAACTACATACGTGAAAGTAAAGCTAAGAAAAAAGAGGCTATTAAATACGCTATTATTGATTCACATATACAACTTTCAATTGCGTTTATTATTAATTGTTTGATTTTAATATTAGGTGCCGCTCTATTCTTTGGTAATGGTGAAGACTTAGGACGATTTTATGATTTATATAATGCTTTACGAGAATCGGATTTTGCAGGAGCTATAGGTGGTGCTGTTATGAGTACATTATTTGCTATAGCTTTGCTAGCTTCAGGGCAAAATTCAACCATTACGGGCACTTTATCAGGACAAATTGTTATGGAAGGGTTTTTAAATATAAGAATTCCTCAATGGGCAAGAAGATTAGTTACTAGATTAATCGCTGTGATTCCTGTATTCATATGTTTATGGTTATATGGTTCAAGTACTTCTAAAATTGAAGATCTATTAATTTTCACACAAGTGTTTTTAAGTATTGCATTACCCTTTAGTATTATTCCTTTAACGTTAGCAACCAATAACCCTAAGATAATGGGAAAAGAATTTACAAATAAAACATGGATTAATATTATTGCTTGGATTTTAACAATCATATTAAGTATATTGAATATATATCTAATTATAGAAACATTTAATGAGTTTTTATAAAAATTCATTAAAATTAAAAAATTTGATGTTCGTCAGACTTTC
>NZ_JAMBPV010000014.1 GCF_029531845.1 Staphylococcus equorum | reverse complement strand
GTGAAGGTGGAGACGATAATTCAACTGAACCGTCAAATCCGAATAACCCCCAAGGTGGTGGAGATGACTCAGAAGAAACCCCTAAACCAGAACAACCAAGTGGAGGTGGAGATGATAATTCAACAGAACCATCAAATCCGGATAACCCCCAAGGTGGTGGAGATGACTCAGAAGAAACCCCTAAACCAGAACAACCAAGTGAAGGCGGAGGAGATGACACAACAGAACCATCAAATCCGGATAACCCCCAAGGTGGTGGAGATGACTCAGAAGAAACCCCTAAACCAGAACAACCAAGTGAAGGCGGAGGAGATAACACAACAGAACCACCAAAGCCCAATAAACCACTGAACCCTGATATACCGTCTGGGCCTAACCAAAAAAAACAGGGCAGTACAAGTAATTCAACAAATAATTCGGTGAATCATTCTAACTCGGATAGTTCTCAAAATGAACACACATCTACAAACTTAAATAATGGTAAAAATCAAAACACAAACAATCAATATGCGCAATCAACTAAAAATATAGCTGGAAGTAACAATAATGCTGTGACTTATGGAGACTTGACGACAGAGAAACAAAGTCAAAGTTCAAATCAAGGTGACAGCAGATTAGTTAATAGATTTAATCAAATGTCTACAGGTTCTTTTAAATACAATCCTTTTATTTTGAACCAAGTTAAACAGCTTAATAATAATGTTGATAATGTATCTGATAAAGATATTTCGTCTATTATAAGACGTCAAAGTTTTGCAGATAATGCATTTTTGAATGAATTACAAAAAGGAACAAATTATTTTAAATTTCAATATTTTAATCCGTTAAAATCAAAAGATTATTATCAAAATTTAGACAAGCAAGTTTTGGCATTGATTACTGGAGCAATAGGATCTATGCCTGACTTAAAAAAACCAGAAAGCAAGAGTGCCGCATCTGGTAAATACGAATATCATTCAAGTAGTGATGAAGAAATGACGCAAACAAATGACAAGAATTCGAAAGAGACAATTGATATTAAATTCGAACGAACATTATTTGCTTTAATCACTGCAATAATGATGATTTTTATAGGTATAGTTGTAGGATATTTTGTTTATCGCAGAAATAAAAAAGAAAATTAATAACTTTTTGACACCCAACGTGTCATAGACAAATAAAAAATGGAAGAACTCATGTAATAAACATTGAGTTCTTCCATTTATTTATATAACTTAAAATTTAATTAAAGCATGAAGTTAAATATAAATGATGCAGTTTCTTGTAGTTCTTTTGTTTTTTCAGGTCCTAAATAAATTTGTACAATGGTGACAAAGCCATTTTGCATAATGTGTACAAGGATAGGAACCCATATACGTTTTGTATATACATACAATGCTGAGAAAATAAAACCCATACCGAAATAGATGATAAAGAATGATGGATCTCCATGTGCAGCACTAAAGATAATGGAGCTTACAATTCCAGCAATGAGAAATTTAAAAGTTTTATTACCTTTTAATAGATTGTATAATTCACCAAATATCACTTTTCTAAATAAGAATTCTTCTAGAATAGGTCCTACAACTGAAATTAATATGATGAATGTCGGTATTTCTTGTGCTATTTTCATCAATCTTTCTGTATTAGAGCTAGATTGAGGTGCGCCGAATACATACATATTTATCATTCCTGCAACAACTTGATAAATCATAACAATCATATAACCTACGATTGCCCAAAGGATAACATATCTTTTCTTTTCCTTAGTTTGTCGCTCTAGTTGCGTAGGATTGGCAATGAAAAAGTTTATTAGTATGATGAGTAAAGTAGCTATAATAAACAAGACCACTTGTGTATAAATATTAGCAAAGAGTATTTCTTTGCCACTTAAATTGTTAAATAAGCCTGCCATTTGTAAAAAAATCGGACCAAACTGTGCAAGGACATAAATAACTAATGTCAAAATGGACACCCATAAACGAGACATAATAAACCTCCAAAAATTAGAATATACTTTATTTTATCGTAAAATTGCTGTTCACACAAAATTTAGTGTAATGGTTTTAACTTGAAATATTGACCAATTTTGATTATTATAGAAAGTGTATTAGCACTCACAATGATTAAGTGCTAAAAATTTTAGTATTTTAAGGAGGAACAATCAATGTTAAAGCCATTAGGTAACCGAGTAATTATTCAAAAAACAGAACAAGAGCAAACAACTAAAAGTGGTATCGTTTTAACTGATAGCGCTAAAGAGAAATCAAATGAAGGTACGATAATTGCAGTAGGTGCAGGACGTATTTTAAAAGATGGTTCTCGAGTTGCTCCTGAAGTGAATGCAGGCGACAATGTTGTTTTCCAACAATTTGCTGGAACTGAAGTTAAGCGTGGGGACGACACATATTTAATCGTTAGCGAAGACGATATATTAGCAGTAATAGAAGAATAACCAAAATTAAAATTTAAAATATACAAATAATACGAACATCATGGAGGTAAAGTAATATGGCGAAAGATTTAAAATTTTCCGAAGACGCACGTCAATCTATGTTGAGAGGTGTAGATAAATTAGCTAACGCCGTGAAAGTTACAATTGGACCAAAAGGGCGTAATGTTGTATTAGATAAAGAATATACATCACCACTAATCACGAATGATGGTGTTACTATTGCAAAAGAAATTGAATTAGAAGATCCGTATGAAAATATGGGAGCGAAATTAGTACAAGAAGTTGCCAACAAAACGAATGAAATCGCGGGTGACGGAACAACTACTGCTACAGTATTAGCTCAAGCAATGATACAAGAAGGCTTGAAAAACGTAACAAGTGGTGCAAATCCTGTAGGTTTACGTCAAGGTATCGATAAAGCTGTAGACGTAGCTATCGATGCATTACAAGAAATTTCTCAAAACGTTGATAATAAAAATGAGATTGCACAAGTTGGATCAATTTCAGCAGCTGATGAAGAAATTGGTAAATATATTTCAGAAGCTATGGAAAAAGTAGGTAACGACGGTGTAATTACAATTGAAGAATCAAGTGGTTTTAATACTGAACTTGAAGTCGTTGAAGGTATGCAATTTGATCGTGGTTACCAATCTCCATACATGGTAACTGATTCAGATAAAATGGTTGCAGAACTTGAAAAACCATATATTTTAATTACAGATAAAAAGATTTCATCTTTCCAAGATATTCTGCCATTATTAGAACAAGTTGTTCAATCTAATAGACCTATTCTAATCGTAGCAGACGATGTCGAAGGCGATGCGTTAACAAATATTGTATTAAACCGTATGCGCGGTACATTTACTGCAGTGGCAGTTAAAGCACCTGGATTCGGTGATCGTCGTAAAGCGATGTTAGAAGACTTAGCTATCTTAACAGGGGCACAAGTGATTACTGATGACTTAGGCTTAGATTTAAAAGATGCAACAATTGATATGTTAGGCACTTCTAGCAAGGCAGAAATCACTAAAGATAATACAACAGTGGTTGATGGTAATGGAGACCAAAATAATATCGATGCACGTGTAAGTCAAATTAAATCTCAAATTGAAGAAACGGATTCTGAATTTGATAAAGAGAAATTACAAGAACGCTTAGCTAAATTAGCTGGAGGCGTAGCTGTAATTAAAGTTGGTGCAGCAAGTGAAACAGAATTAAAAGAACGTAAATTACGTATTGAAGATGCTTTGAACTCTACTAGAGCTGCTGTTGAAGAAGGTATTGTAGCCGGTGGTGGTACAGCATTTATGAATATTTATGATAAAGTTTCTAAAATTGAAGCTGAAGGCGATATTGCAACAGGCATCAACATTGTATTAAAAGCATTAGAATCTCCAGTTCGTCAAATTGCAGAAAACGCTGGTTTAGAAGGTTCGATTATTGTTGAAAGACTTAAAAATGCTGATGTAGGTATTGGTTTCAATGCCGCTACAAATGAATGGGTAAATATGCTGGATGCTGGTATCGTTGATCCAACTAAAGTTACACGTTCAGCGTTACAACATGCAGCAAGTGTAGCAGCAATGTTCTTAACAACTGAAGCGGTTGTCGCACATATTCCAGAAGAAAGCAGTAATGATGCGCAAGCAGGTATGGGCGGAATGCCAGGTATGATGTAATAGATTATAAACTTTAAAAACTAAAGTTTATAAAAAGTATTTAAATAATACTTGTAAGACGTTTTCCATTAAGTTACTTAACTTAGTGGAAGGCGTCTTTTTATGTAGAATGGTCTATAGTTTGATTTACATATATATAATAGATACATTGGGGCAAAGGAGGAATTTATTATGTTAAAAGATATCAATGAAATTGTTGTCCCAGATAGTAAAATAATCCAAGAAGCGCAAGATGTCGTTCATGATTATGGAAATGAATTAATATGGAATCATTCAAATAGAGTATACTTATTTGGTGGAATTAAAGGCATGCAAGATAATTTGAAATATGATAAAGAACTTTTATATATGTGTTCGCTCTTCCATGATTTAGGGTTAACGAATCAATATAGCAGTGATGATTTGAGGTTTGAAGTAGATGGCGCAAATGCAGTTCGCCAATTCTTAGATACACATAACTATAACGATCAAGATTTACAACTTGCTTGGGATTCAATTGCATTACACACAACGATAGGTGTAGCTGAACATAAAGAAAATAATGTTGCGTTATTATATCACGGCGTTGGCATGGATGTTATGAGTGACAATTGGGACCAATATTCAGATGAAATTAGAAAAGCAATCGTGAATAAATTTCCTCGAGGTAATTTTAAAAAAGATGTATTAAAAGCATTTTATGACGGGTTTAAGCATAAACCTGAAACGACTTTTGGCAATATCAAATCTGACGTTGTGAAATATTTTGAGCCTGAGTACCCTCAAAATAATTTTTGTTCGTGTGTCTTACGTTCAAAATGGGATAATTAAAACGATACTATACTTTAGTAATATTTAATTATTAACTCCTAAAGTAAAAACAATTGAATTCGAAAGCGACATATAGCACTATTTAACATGTATAATTAAAAAATTATTGATATAAACGTATTAAGTGAGTAAAAACAGCTTATTGAGGGTAGAGAAAGTAAGCATAAATATTATTCGCTACTTATAATTATTATTTATGTGAAGCTTTTTTAAGAAAGGGAGATTAGCTATGACAAAAAAATCAGTGTACGATGTGATTGATACAGGTATTAATTATTTAATATCAGATTATGACAAATGGAACATTGAAAGTATATTAGATAATGAAAGTGAACTCTTCCCGAATACGTTACATTGGCAATATGGTCACGTGTTAACTATTTTTGAATCTGCACTATCTTTAAGTGAACAAAATGAAGTAGACATCGAAAAATATACGCGCTTATTTGGCTATGGTTCTAATCCAGTTGATTGGGGCGACGAAGATATCCCAAGTGTGGATGAAATTATTGAAAATTTAAAAACGTTACCTGAACGTGCAAAAAAATTAACTGACCAACAATTGGAAGTTGAATTAACTGAAACAATTGCCGGTTGTAGTACGTTAGATGAGTTATTGATATTAAATGCAATTCATGTACCACTACATGCTGGTAAAATTGAGGAAATGGCACGCGTCCTGAAACAACAACGTTAATTTAAATAAAAAGGATGAAATCAGCATATACATGCGATTTCATCCTTTTTATTACTTATTTTATTTTTTTAAATCTTCAATTGCTTTGGCGATAGAATCAAATACATGTGGAATGTCATCTTTTTCTACACAACTGAAAGCAATACGAATATCTGTTGCATTAAGTGCAATGATACCAATAGAGTATTTATTAATTAAGTGTTGGCGTAACTGTTCAGGATCAACGTCTTTAACTTGTAATGCCATAAAATAGCCTGAGTTAAAATCATAAGCTTGCCAGTATGCCGCATATTTCTCATCATATACAACAGATTTCGTTATTTCATATCTTGCTTGTAATGTATCGATGTTGTGTTGAATTTCTTTATCAAAAGTTTCGTGATTTTCGAGCACGTATTTAACTGCGCTTTGCGAAGGTAAAGGGCCACTTGAAATGTTACTTCGAATTAATCCTTTGATTTTAGCTTCTAAAACTTGTTTTGTTGTATCGTTTCCGACACCAAAACTGATGAAACCTACACGTAAGCCCCATGCAAAGAATTCTTTTGTTGCGCCATCTAAACGAATTGGTAATAAGTTATCTAAATGTAAATTCGTTAATGCTGTAAATAATGACTGTGTATAAACATCTTCATAAAAGAGGCCATAGTATGCGTCGTCAACTAAAGCAATGACGTTTGTACCACGTTCTGCTAATGATTTTATTGCAGCGACAATAGTATTAACTTCATCTTTTGTTGGTGTGTAGCCCGTTGGATTATTTGGGTAATTTAATATCAAGATGACTTTGTCTTTATTATAATTTTCTAAAGTGTTAACTAAATTTTCTGTTGTAAAATGTCCTGCCTCGTCAAAAATATCATACGTTTCAATTTCAGCGCTATGTCTTGTACTATAAACGAGTTTATAATTGCCCCAATTATGCGTAGGAAGTAAGAGTGTATCACCACTATCGACGAACATGTCACCGACTAATGATAAGCCGTGAGTTAAAGCATTCGTAAGGATTGGTCTTGTCATGTCTTTTGCATCTAAATCTGGATTTTCTTTTAATGTTTTTTGTTGCCATAAATCACGAAGAGATTCTAAACCTTGTGGCGGAGCATAAGGGAAGATTTCATCTGGTTCTAATTGATCGAAAATGTCATTTAAAGTATTTGCATACATCTTGCTATCTTTATATGTTGCCATACCTATCGTGGCATTATATTGTGTAGATTTTGCTTCCGCAGATTGGGATAATATACCTTTCGGGTAATACATTAATTTCCCTAAGTCGGAAAGCATGTCTGCAACTTCTGGATTTGATTTAGATAATTGTTCGTTTAAATCTAAAGCTAAAGGATTCATAGTTGGTCAACCTCTCTTTACTTTTTCAATGATATCCTTATATTATCTTGAAACAGCATAAAATTAAAGTCTTGTGACTGTTTTAGACAGAAAATTTCAAAATTTAATTATTTACACGAACACACGTTCTGTTTTGTGTTAGAATACGGATAGGCCATCAAAAATCCTACATGGCACTTTTTTCTGTGGGAGGTGTAGTATGGTAGCGTGGTGGCAAGAAATGATTACAACTTTATTAACAGGTAGCTTACTTGTTGTATTCCGTGTTTGGTTAGAGAGTAAATGGAAGGACAAATAGGTGGCCTTACACAAAAAAGCCCCAAGTCTGATGACGCAGACTTGGGGTTGTGTAGTATAATCCGTGGATACAATTACAATTTTATCATCATAGGTAATAGACTGCAAACAATATATTTAAATGGGAATCATAGAAATAGTTACATATGCATCGATAATTTTTATGAAATGAATTGGTTTTAGAAATTAATGCCAAAGTTTGATACAATGATATTGTTTGAGGTGAAGAGAGTGAAACATTTAACTAAAATATTTGTCATAATGGCAATGATCTTACTCGTTGTAGGCTATTATTTACAGGCTACTGGCCACGAAGATTCTGGTATTAAATTATTAATTGCTGCAATAATGTTTATGGTTTGCGCTTTTATTGATCGAAATAATAAGCGTAAGAAAAAAGACAAGCAAAATAAGTAACATTGTTTGAACATGCTGTAAGAGAGATGAAGCGATATGCAAAATCTTACTTATAGCTTTTTTTATGTCAATTAATCCTTTTTGAGTGAGTACTTATATAGACGTTTGAACAAATTTGTACTTTACAAGTGTGTATACATTGTATATATTGTGTATATACAGTTGCAAGGGAGGACGTCCATGAAAATACTTTTGAAAAATAGTGGCGAACAGCCAATCTATGAACAGATTAAGCAACAAATCAAAGAAAATATTTTGAAAGGGTACGTTGCTCCTGGTGAACACTTACCTTCGATGAGGGAATTAGCACATGATTTGAGCGTTAGCGTTATAACTACGAAACGCGCATATGAAGATTTAGAAAAAGATGGTTTTGTATTTACTATTAGAGGTAAGGGTACATATGTGAAAGAACAAGATAGTTCAATTTTAAAAGAGAAACAGTTTATGGTGATTGAAACATTGGCTAAATCAATAAGCAAAGAAGCAAAAACCATAGGCATGCCACTTTCAGAATTACAAGAAATCTTAGAAATGATTTTTGAGGAGGACGATGAATGAACGCTATCGAATTAAATGCTGTAGATTATCAGTATAAAGAATTCAAGTTGAATGATATTAGTTTTCGTGTTCCTCAAGGATTTATAACTGGATTTATTGGTGCGAATGGTGTTGGTAAAACGACCATTATTAGAATGATTATGGATTTAATTGAGCCTGATGATGGCGATGTTCTAATCTTTAATCAAAAAATGAAAGTGCACCCTGAAGCTATAAAAAATAAAATTGGTTTCGTTTATTCTGAGTTGTATCTCAATGATAAATGGAATATCCAAAAAATCGAACAGTATGTTGCACCATTTTATAGTACATGGGATCGTCAGATATTTACATATTATCTTGAAAAATTCGATTTACCTTATAAGCGGAAAATCAAAACATTCTCAACTGGTATGAAGATGAAGTTGTCTATTGCTATTGCTTTTAGTCATCATGCTGAATTATTTATCTTAGATGAGCCAACGTCAGGGTTAGATCCAATCGTTCGAAACGAAGTTTTGGATGTAATTCAAAAAGAACTCATTGATGAAAAGAAAACAGTATTTATTTCCACTCATATCATTTCTGATTTAGAAAAAATCGCTGATTATTTAGTATATTTAAAAGATGGTGAAATTGTGCTGAATCAATTTTTAGATGATATTTTGAATAGATTCAAAGTGGTCAAAGGTGATATGCAGCAATTAGACGAAGAATTGATTCAATTAACATATTATATAGAAGAGAATAAAACAGGATATATCGCACTTACAGAACATGCTAATATATTTGATGAAATTTTTGGTAACAAGATTGCAATAACTAAGCCAACGATTGAAGATTTAATGGTTTACCTTGAAAAAGGAACCCAGAAGACTGAACATAAAAAATTATGAAACTTAACAACTGGGGGCATTAGATGAAAAATTTACTTATTAGAAATTTAAAATTACGTAAATGGACAATCATAATATATGCAATTTTATTATTGTTTTCTCCGCTGCAATTAATCATAATACCTAATAGTATTTTTACTAATGCTTTATATTCTGCAGTTGCGATGATATTACTTTTTATTTCTATATTAGATTCGGGTCATGTTTTCCGTTTTAATAGCAAGCTTGGTCACAGAATCGCCTATGAATTTTTTGGAAGTTTACCAGTTTCTAAAAAGGCTTTACTAAATGCTAATTATTTAACAGTAATTGTTTTTACATTGATTGGGGCAGTGATTTTATCTTTATATACTATGCCGAATTCTAATGTATCATCAAGTGATATAAATATTAATATTTCAATGCCATTTTCTTATATTGCGGTAAATTTCTTTGCGGTACCTATAGCATTTAAAAAATTCACAGAACAAAAAGCTGATTACATTTCTTATTTAATTTATATACTTACGATGGTTATTTTAATTCCTGTAATAGTTGTGCTGTTTGTGGTTGGAATATGTACATTGTTTAATTATAGTTTGGGCATATTAAATTATTTTGAAACTATTTTTAATTATGGATTTTTAACTTTAAGTATTATTTTATTTATAGCTAACTATATCATTCAATATAAAAAATTAACTTAATAATAAAAGGAGGCGCATTTATGCAATTAAAAGATATAACAAAGACGTATGGTAGTAATAATGTGTTAGACCACATCGATTTTGATTTTGGACAAAGCCAAATCGTAGGTTTAATTGGTAAAAATGGTGTCGGAAAAACAACGTTAATGAAAGTCATGAACGGAAATATTATCAAATATAAAGGCGAAGTAAAGGTAGGTAATAAAGATAATATAGGTTACCTTATTGAACATCCTAAATTGTACGATAATAAATCAGGTTTATATAACTTGAAACTATTTGCAAATGTATTAGGTGAGGGATTTGATAAAAAATACGCAAACCAAATTATTGATGCTTTTGGTATGAGACCTTATGTGAAGAAGAAAGTTAAAAAGTATTCAATGGGAATGAAACAAAAGTTAGCTATTGCTGTTTCATTAATGAACAAACCAAAGTACCTCATTTTAGATGAACCAACAAATGGTATGGACCCTGATGGATCAATTGATGTATTGAAAACAATTCAATCACTTGTGCAAGAACTAGATATGAAAATTTTGATTTCTAGTCATAAACTTGAGGATATTGAATTAATTTGTGATAGAGCAGTATTTTTACGTGATGGTAATTTTGTTCAAGATGTTGATATGAAAGAAGGAGCACCAACAGATTCTACAGTTTTAATTATAGAACAAAATAATTTCGATAGTGCTTTAGAATATTTAAATAAAAATTTCGATGTGATTCAATCTAAGAGGGAAAATGGAGAAATTATTATTAAAGCACAATCAAGTTATCAAAAAGTGCTTAAAGGTTTATCAAATATCGATGTTTTCCCTGAATTTATTGAAACACGTAAGAGTTCTTTACGTGATACTTACTTCAATATTAATCAGAAAGGTGGCCAATAATGAATAGTTTACAACTCGTAAAATATGATATTTATAGCATTATTAGAAGTCCATTAACGTATTTAGCATTACTCTTAACAATACTTCCGTTAATTGGATTCACAGTTTTATTTGTTCAGCAAACTGATAAAATAGACGGCAATATATTACTTGCAGTAGGTAGTTGGTTCTTTTCTATTATGGGCTTACTATTTGTAATCAAGACAATCACACGTGATATTTCACAAGGTACGATTCAATTATATATGAATAAAACGTCAAGCCGTGTGGGTTACGTTATCGCAAAAGTGATTTCAATTATACTGATTGCCTTAATTATTACAGCAATACTTGTTGGATTTGTATTAATCGTACAACAAATTGTTGACGGTAAAAATATAAAAGTTGATAAAATCTTTGAGTTACTTTGGTTCTTCATTCTATTCCATTTATTCTTTGGATTATTATTATATTTATTTTCATTAGTTGTACCAAAAACAGCCTTAATTTTTACTTTAGGTATATTCCTAGTATTACTTGTTCCATTTGCTGAACCATTTATACCTATGATTCCTAAATTTGGTGACAATATTCAAGATGCCTTGAAATATATTCCATTTAGTTACTTAACTTCTAAAACGACAACTGGTGATTACACATTCTCTAATTGGCAATGGTTTATTACTTCAGCATCGATTGTAGTACTATTTGTAGTTAATATATTCTATGTATCTAAAAAAGATATTTAAAATAAAGATAACCGAAGATTGAGTCATAAAAAAAGAGACGTATGAATTAACGGTTATAACACCTTAATCCATACGTCTTTTATTAATTTATAATTAGTTTATCTAGAATTGAATCATAAACATATTTCCACATTTGTGAGTCTGTTTTAAAGCGATTAGAAATAATTGCATATGATTCAGTCGATTTATCTTCAAATGTAGGATCATCTTTTGCAGGAAGTTTGGCACGAGTTTCCTCTACAAAATGTTGTACTTGTCTTGCACGCGGTCCCCAAACTGTTTGTTGTTCATAATCATCATTTAAAAATACAAATATAGGTATAGATCTAGCAGTACCATTTGTTAAGTATTGATCGATTAAGTCAGTGTTTTCATCACGATGAAAAACACGAGCTTCTATATTTAATGCTTCACTAATATGTTTAAGAATAGGGACGTTCATCATAGCATCTCCACACCAGTCTTCAGTGATAACTAGGACTTTGCTATAATTAGATCTTTTAATTTTTTCAAGACGACTATCATCCTCTGGTGTTGAGAATGAATTATATATTGATAGTAAATTCTCTTTGTTTTCAGTCATAGCTTCAATATATTGATCAAGCGGTTGACTGTTTTTGAAATAAGTTTCTAAACTTGTCATAATAGTTCCCCCTTTAATTGATTAGATATTATTATATCAATATTTTAATATGAAAGAAAATTATTAATACATATAAAAGTAATATGTTTTAAGATTTCTTGAGGGATGAAAGTAACAAATGCCTATGCTATATTTAAGAAGTAAAGTAGAGTGTGGTGACTACATTGAAAATACATAGACTACATAAACGTCTTATATTTTGTGTGTTTATAACAATGGTTATTGGGACATCGTTAGTGGTTAACTATATAAAGCAAGAACACTCGACCGATTTATCAAAACTGTCTATTGATTGTGTCAAAATAGGGTCTGAAATTAATTTTGATGAATACGTTGAAAAAGACGAAGTGATTTTAAAAAAACATCGTATTTATTCAAAAAGAGAGCATCCTAACTTAGTTTTCAAGGTGAATAAAAAGGACTCACAACTTACCGGTATCACCTTAACTAGTGATACTACAGCACAAACGAATTTTAATGGAACTATCAATAATAATGTTGAAAAAGTTATACAGACACTAGGAACACGTTATAAACAAAAAAAGTTGCGAAAAGGCTTTAATGCTATTATATATATAGATAAGAAAAATCAAATGAAGTTATTTATTATTTATAAACATGATAAAATAAAGAAAATTGAAATATATAAGAAATAAAAAATTAAAAATGACATTCCTATAAGGCGTGTCATTTTTAATTTTACATATACGTTTTGCTTCGAATCTTAAGTTTGAATGGCGGTAGATATTTTGGATAAAATCACTTTTTTAAATGAATTAGAGCAAGAATTAGATAAATTATCAAGAAGTGAACGCGATAAAGTGATGTATGAATATGAGGAATATTTTTTTGACCAAGAAAGTGAAGGGAAAAATGAATATCAAATCATTGGTGCTCTTGAATCTCCTAAAAATATAGGCAAGGAGCTTATGGCTCGAAATGCTATTGTATCTGCGGAGTTTCGCCCTAATATAAATACGATTGTGAGAGCAATTATGGCATCTCTGGGGATGGGCATATTATCATTAATCATTATTTTGATACCTATGATATTTGTTGGTATTTTCATGTTTGTACTATTACTTGTTGCATTATTTTTCTCTCTTAGTCCGCTATTATTGATTATCAACGGCATAATTAATGATAATTTTAGTTTTGCTATAAGTAACTATTTATTTGCAATTTCCTATACAGGATTAGGTATTTTATTATTTGTTATTATTGCAAAATTTGCTCAATTGGTTTATCGAGTGATTTTAAAATACTTACGTTGGAATATTAAAACAATTAAAGGAAGTGCAGTCGAATGAAGAAGTTATTTTTAAGCGGCTTAACATTATTTATCGTGTGCTTTCTTTTAGCTTGTGTCACTTGGTTTGGATTTGAAAAACAAAATAACCAACTCAATTCTGTTGATAAAGAAGTAAACGATAAAGATATAGAGAGTTTAAATATAGATAGTCAAAATAGTAAAGTTCAAGTTAAGCAAGGTGATAAATTTTCAGTGACCTATAAAGGGAAAAAGAACATTAATATTTCCAATAAAAACAAGACATTGCATGTTCATGAGACTGATAATACAGATGATCATTATGGACTGAATTTTAATCCGTTCAGACAGTTTGACGATGAGATGGTAGTGACTGTGCCAGACAAAAAACTAAATCATTTAAACGTATCTAGTAAGACGAATGTTATAAATATTGATAGTATTAATGCAAAAGATGCACATATTTCAATGAAGGCTAATGGTGGAGCACATGTATTTTTCAATCATGTAGCATTGGAAAAACTGTATTATAGAGGTGTGAACTCACCCATTGATATAAAGCACAGTCAAATTACTAATGCGAACATTAAAACCAAACAGGCGAGTATAACAAGTAAAAAATCATTAATTGAAAAGTCAGTGTTATTAGCTGATCACGGCAAAATTGATTTGAGTCGAATGGATATTGCATCACATTTTAGAGCTTCTACGGAATATGGTGATATTTTTATGTCATATGATGACGATCCTCAAAATACGTTGTTAAAATTGAATCCATCTAATGGAACTTCTGAAGTTATCAATAACAATTTTGAAGATAATAAGGTTGGATCAGGAAAACAGATTTTAGAATTTTATACAAATCATGGCGACATTTATATAAATTAATTTTATGTAATCATCAATAGAGAAAGCCAGAAAGTACATGTAATACGCACTTCCTGGCTTCAGAGCGTCGACTGGCAGTTTTTTGTGCACGCTTTCCACGGGCACAGCCTCAGCCTGTAGTCTTCGACTAGCGCTTTTTCCGCAGGACTCGGCCCAAATCACTGCCATTTTTAAAACAAAAATAATATAATCAATCATTCACAATTATTCATTGGTTGAACTTATATAAAGGCAAACGCAAAAATGAATATATAACTGAATTAGTAAAAAAGATTTATTCCATTTCGTATAAGAATTAAACAATGAAATTAATGGACAAAGATTGACCAACGCGAATAATATTTAAAAAAAAGACGAGCCAAATACTTTTATATAATTGGCTCGTCTTTTTTATAGTATAAATGATTTAAAACGGTGAATATTAATAAGTGGCAAAGGTTAAATCAGTGTCAAGTTGACCATAGATTGATGTAATGTCTAATGATTCACCTTCGAGCCATTTGCCAAAATCGATCATTGTAGGTGCTTTATTTTCACCTAAAGTGATATGTGCTGTTAATGATTGTGGTTCATACATACTTGTATGAATTGTCCCGGACCAGCTTTTGAATAATTTACTATAAATTTCATATTCCGGATTATTGAATAAATCAAATGCACTCATTTTATCTAGTGATGTAGGTACTTTTTTAAGAAGTCGATTTAAACGCTCTTTAGATTCTTTTGTGAAATTTCTATTCTCATGTGTTAATAATTTGAAATGATTTGTACAAGTACGATCGTAACGAACATCAACGGAGCGTGGAGAAACCTCGATAATCGCGTGATTCAAATGTTTGTCCATGACAATGTAACTAAAAGAGCTTCTATGCGGAAGTTTTTTTAGTAATTGTATGGCCTCAGATACATCTTTACAATATTGCAATATAAGTCTGCCCACCATATAGCAAACAAAGCCATCACCTGGATGTTTTCTATGCATGAAGTTGTAGCCCATGGATAGCCCAGATTCATTCATGCCATCCATTCTTCCAGTTACGCGTGATGTAGGGCCTATTTGTGCTAACCCGCCATCAGTAGGTTGGAACAGCAAGTAACGACCATCATAAGTGGCAGGATGGTAATCATAATTTCGCACCATATAGTCCTGACCTAAAAAGACCGTACAGCCACTGTTTTTCAACGGCGTGAATCGATAGTGCGCAAAATTAAGAATCATTTGACGAGTAGGCAGATTAAGTACTTCTTGCATGCCTCTAATTTCTTCCCAAATTTGTGGGGCGTATGTTTGGAAAATGTCATATGTTTCTTTGATATGGATATCAAAGCGGGGCATACGCTTTTTCCATTCTTTCTCTCTATTTTTGAGTAAGGGTGTTTGCTGCATCCACTGTGCTGTTTGTACACCTAAATCAAAGTGTGAACCTCGATGTGTTAAGATGTCTGATTTTACTGATTGCATAGTTAAAAACTCCTGTTCATGTATGTGAATTTACTGAAATGTAACGTCATTGTAACGCTTTGTTAATTGCATTACATATGGCTAGTAGTTATGCTTAATGTATCATCAGCGGCTGATCAGATAAACAAATTCAATGAGGTGATTATTATGTCAAATTATTATGATGCTTTTAAAGAAACAGTTTCCACTTGGTGGGGACAATAAGATTAGAATAACTAACATTGAATTGGCTAATATCTAATGATATTAGCCCTTTTTACATATATTAATAATTAATATAACATCTAACTTTATTCTGATGAGAAGAAAATGTTAAAATAAATAAGACATATTGACTAAAATTTATTGATTTTGCATTACTCCAATAATATCATAAATTCACTTTTTTTATATTTAGGTTAAAGTAATGAAAAGTGGGTATATATTTATTGATGCTTTCAAGTATGCTATCATTATTGATAGATATGTTAATAATTTATTGAGGTGAATCAGAATGTGTAATTTTATTAAAGGTTTATTTAAATTTGTATTAGGTACAATTCTCGCTGTGTCATTAGTAGCAGGTGTTGGTGCAGTAGTTTTCGCTTATATCTTTAAAAAAGACTTCGAAGATATTGAAAGTAAAACAAAAGAAATTGTTTCAGATATTGAAACGAATAATTAAGTTATTGATAGAGCACTTTAGAGTGTTCTCATACTGTCGACAAAGTCTTAGGGCTTTCGTTGGCAGTATTTTTTTTAGCCACCGTTCAACGAAGTTGTTACGGTGGCTTATGCAGTCGAGAAGACTGCGAACAGTAAATCCGTTCAACGAAGTTGTTACGGTGGCTTATGCAGTCGAGAAGACTGTGATCATTAAACCGTGCTTCAAGTATAAAGGCCAGTTAACTATTGTCTTGGGTTATTCTAGTTATATCAAATAATGAGAGTTTAATTGTTTCTTGGAAATGGATGGGATAACCTTCCAAAAACATGTGAGTCATATCTATATTTTTGATTTTTATACGAATCGTTTCCAACCAACCCGCTTGATAGAATTCAATATGAATATAAGTATCAGTATGTAACGCTTGATGCAGCTGTAGATTTAATTCATTTAACTGATCGTCTGATAATATTGGGCGATCATTTTTATTTTGATCTACTAAATATTGTTGAATTGTTTCGAATTGTTCAGGCAAAGTAGCAAATGGCGCCCATTTAACCATGCCACGACCTTGGGGGATATTGGCATTAAGAAATTCTCTAGGTATATTTCTATAGTCATTTTCATTTTGGTATTTTTCCGGAATCATAAAATCACCTCAGTACAATGATAGAACATATGTTCGTGTTATTGCAAGTAGTTTTTCCTATTTTAGATTATTAAAGTATGAAAAATTTAATTGTAACCTGATAGAAAATAATAATAATCATTATATTGTCATTTAGTATAGATATTTATTAAAATGAAACTATAATAATATGGAGGGGTTTACATGACGACAACAGGTTATATTGGTACGTATACGAAAAAAGAGGGTAAAGGCGTTTATCGTTTTGAACTAGATGAAGAAATTGGCAGCGTAACAGAAGTTGAAATTGGATATGAATTAGAAGCATCAACTTATGTAAATCAACATAATTTATTTTTATATGCTGTAACACGTGAAGGAGATAATTGTGGTCTTGCCAGTCTTAAAATAGAAGAAGATGGTAAACTCAGCTTAATTAATAAATGTCTTGCTTCTACAAAGGGTAGTGGTTGTTATGTAGATGTGTCACCAGACGGAAAGTATGTTTTTGAGTCTGTTTATGGTGCGGGATTAGCGCGCTTATACGAAGCGAATCCTGAAACAGGTGAAATTATATGTTTGATTCAAGAGTTAGAGCATGATTATCCAACGGGGCCACACGAAAGACAGGATCAACCACATGTGCATTTTATCAGTACAACACCAGATGAAAAATATGTTATTGCAATCGATTTAGGGACAGATAAAGTAGTAACTTATGAATTTGGTGATGATGGTTTTAGTGAACATGCAGTGAGTGATTTTGAACCTGGTGATGGACCAAGACATATTACTTTTCATGAAAATGGCAAGTACGCTTATGTTGTACATGAGTTATCAAATGTCGTAAGTACAGTAAAATATGAGGATGGAAAATTCACAGAAATCCAACGACATGCAACAATTCCAGAAAATTTTGAAGGTGATACAAAATTAGCAGCAGTAAGACAGTCGCATGATCAAAAATTCTTATACATCACTAATAGGGGCCACGATAGTATCGCTATTTTTAAAGTGAGCGACGATGGTGCAACGATTTCATTCGTTGATATTGTATCAAGTGGTGGCGAATTCCCACGTGATTTTAATATTACTGACTCAGATGATTTCTTAGTTTGTGCACACCAAGAAGGTGACTATACATTGACAGTTTTCAAACGTGATAAAATTACGGGAGAATTAGAAAAAGTAGACCATCATGAATCAGCACCAGAAGGCGTTTGTGTACAATTTTTAAAATAAGTACAACTGAAAAAAATTAAAAAAACCACCTAGTATGGATTATACATTGCCATACTAGGTGATTTTCTATTTGTTGAAAAATGTTTTGATGTATTTAAATTTCCCTTTATATGGTGGGAATAGAAGACTTGATTCAAGTCTTGTAGATTTAAATACATAAGATTTATCATGACTAAATGTATCAAAACTATATTTACCATGATATCGCCCTATGCCTGACGCTCCGACGCCACCAAAAGGTAAGTTTGGATTTGCGAGGTGCATCAAAGTATCATTAATGGCACCGCCACCAAATGAAATTTCATGAAGTACACGTTCTGTTGCATTTTCATCTTCGCTAAATAAATATAAGCTGAGTGGCTTAGTTTTAGTGCGTATTAAATCAATTGCTTCATCAAAGTCATCGTAAGGAATGATTGGTAAAATAGGGCCGAAAATCTCATCTTCCATTATTTTATCATCGAAAGTAATACCATCTAAAATGGTTGGAGCGATGTATTTATCATCTGCATCAGATTGACCACCAAATGCAATTTCTGTTTTATGAACATTTAATAAATGATCTAAACGATCGAAATGTTTTTGATTAATTATACGACCGAAATCGGGACTATCTTGTATTGCTTTACCGTAAAATTCAGTAATTGTATTTTTGAGTGCTGCGATGAGTTCGCTTTTGACTTTTCGGTTAACTAAAATATAGTCTGGTGACACACAAGTTTGACCAGCGTTCGTAAATTTCCCGAAACTAATGCGTTCACTTGCTACTTTGATATTTGCTGTTTCATCCACGATTGCAGGAGATTTACCTCCTAATTCTAAAGTGACGGGCGTTAAGTTTTCGCTAGCTGCACGATAAACAATACGACCTACTGTTTCGCTACCAGTGAAAAAGACATAATCGAAAGGCAGGTGAATAAGTGATTGTGTAGTCTCAGCGTCGCCTTGGCAGACACTAATATATTCAGGGTTGAATACATCCTCAATAATTTGTTGTACTATATCTGCAACCTGTGGTGTGAACTCTGACGGTTTAAGTATAGCTGTATTTCCCGCTGCTATTGCGCCAATTAATGGTTCGATCAGTAGTTGGAAAGGGTAATTAAAAGGTCCGATAATTAAGACAGTACCATAAGGTTCTTTCATAATATAACTTTTAGTAGGGAATAAATAAAGGGGCGTGTTAACTTGTTTTCTTTTCGCCCAATTATTAAGTTCTTTGCGTGCTGACTTAATACTTTTTAAAGTGAATCCAATCTCGGTTGCATAAGCTTCCACTTTGTTTTTCCCCAAATCTTTTTGAAGTGCGTCGAGTAATTCATTTTCATGATTTTTAATACTTTTACCCAAGAGTTTGAGCTGTTTTTTTCTAAACTTAAGATCTTTGGTTTCGTGAGTATTAAAATATTGTTTACTATTATGGAAAGTTTGCTCTATTGAATTCAAATGATATTCCTCCTAGTATGAGTTGTCGCTGTGCTTATGCAAATGGATAAAAAACTGGAACATATTTAACTATGTTCCAGAGAATACTGAGCGGTCAGGTATTTAGTTTCTTGTCCACTCAGCGTTTATCATATAGTACTAAACGACTTCGTTTAAAGCTTCTGTAATTTGAGGGACAACTTGTTTTTTACGTGAAACTACGCCAGGTAAGAATGCAGTATTGTTTTCAAGTTCAACATTGAAAGCTTTACCTACTTTGTCTGTTTCTGGGCCAACAACTAAAATTTTAGAATCGCTATTAATGATGTCAGTCACGATTAATACAAATAAATCATATTTTTCATTTGCGCTTGTTTCTAACATAGCTTTTGTCAATTCTTCTTGACGTGCAAATACTTCATCAATATCCACAGTGTTAACTTGTCCGATATGAGTTGAATAATCTCCCATGTTGAAAGATTTTGCATCCATAGATAATATATCTGAAATTGATTTGTCTGTTGTAGAAGCACCTGCTTTTAACATATCTAAACCGTAAGATTCTAAGTCAACATTAGCAATAGATTTCAATGCTTCTGCAGCTTGTACGTCTTCTTCAGTACATGTAGGTGATTTGAATAATAAACTATCTGAGATAATTGCAGAAATCATTAAACCAGCAATCTCAGGTTTAATTTCAAAGCCGCGTTCTTTATACATTTTGTATAAAATTGTTGCTGTACAACCAACTGGTTCAGCACGGTAGTATAAAGGTGCTGCAGTTTCAAAATTAGAAATTCTGTGGTGATCTACGACATGTTGAATTGTAGCATCAGCAATTGAATCTGCGCTTTGTTGGAATTCATTATGGTCAACTAAAATAACATTTTGATCAGCTAGATTATCATTAAGTAATTCTGGTGTTGCTACCTTGAAATGATCTAGAGCAAATTGCGTCTCAGGACCTATTTCGCCTAAACGGTAAGACGCAGCCTCCGAATTACCTGTTTGTTGTTCAAAATCTGCCATGACGATGGCAGATGCAATAGCATCTGTATCTGGATTTTTATGTCCGAAAATATAAGTTTTTGCCATATCTAAATTCTCCTTATTTATATAGTTAATATTATTTTATCATGAGTTTGCATAGTTATTCTACTTCAGCACCTAAGGAATTTTTAAAATGATCTAAAGCCCACTCATGGCCTGTTTGATTAAATGAAGCAACACCTTTATGTGAAATACTGATGGAATAACCTAAGTTATAGGCAGTAATCGCTGTATGTAATACACAAATATCGGTACATACACCAACAATTTCTAAATGCGTTACATTTCTTTCTCTTAGTAAAATATCTAACGAAGTACCGCAAAATGAATCATAACGTGTTTTATCTAAAAAATGTATGTGATCATTAAATAATATATTTTGATAGATATCATTTACTTTGCCGTAAAGCTCTCTCCCAGATGTTCCCAGGATGTTATGAGGAGGGAAGAGCTTGTTCTCAGGATGATAGCTATTTTCTTCAAAATGTAAATCCATCATAAAGAAAATATTTTGTTGTTTTTTGTTATATGCTTCAATTCTTTCGACAATATAATGTTCAATTTGTTGGCCTGGAATGCCACAAGTCATTTTTCCATTATCTGCAACAAAATCATTTGAATAATCCACTATAATAAGTGCACTTTTTTTCATAATTTGTGAACACTCCTAATATTAAAGATAATAAGTATTATATACTAAGTAGATAAATCAATAAAGCTACAACAAGCGCGTTTGAAAATCCTCAATTAAGTTTATTATAAAGTATTGAGAAAGGGAGGGATTGTCCCATGATTATTAATGCAAAGCAATTTGGATTAAAAGGTAAAAGTAAAAGAGCGGATACAAGAGCAATGCAACGTGCATTGAATTATGCAAAAAAACACCCCTCGACAACGATCTATGTACCTAAAGGTGAATTTCATATACGCAAGTCATTGGTTATTTATGAATCCACAACATTATTGTTAGATGGAGGCGCAGTTCTTAAAAGATGCGGAAAAGATGCACTATTAAAAAATGGTAGAAGATTTAAACCTTATTATGGTTATAATGGCAACAGCCATATTTATATTGCAGGAGGGACGTTTGATATGAATGGCTATGCTTTCCCATACAACAATACAGCAATGTGTATGGGACACGCTCAAGACATTCAAATTGTTGATGTGAGCTTTAAAGATATTATAGGGGGCCATGGACTAGATGCATGTGGTGTAAATGGATTATATATAAATAATTGTAAATTTTTAGGATTCAATGATAGTGATGGGACAAGAACTTTTTCAGAAGCAATTCAATTAGATATTCAAGTGCCAGGTGCTTTTCCTAAATTTGGGACGACAGACGGGACGATTACGAAAAATGTAATTATAGAAAATTGTTATTTTGGTAATTCAGATACGCCTACGATGCATCCATGGAATCGGGCGATTGGTTCTCATGCAAGTCGTTATAATCAATTTTATCAAAATATTCATATTCGCTTTAATACATTTGAAGGGATAAAGCAATATGCGTTAACCCCTTTAAAATATAAAGATACGTATATTCATCATAATATTTTTAAAAACTGTGCTGGTGGCATTCGTTTTTTAGCAGTTAAAGATGGTAAAAATGCAAAAGATTTAAAAGGAAAACAAAGATCAACACAAGCCGGGAGTAATCTGAATATTTATCAAAATAAATTTATTGGAATGATGGAGAAATATGCAATTCGGATTCAAAGTTATAATAATATAAAGCATGAAAATATTCTTATTGCCCAAAACGAGTTTGATGAAACGTCACCCAAAATGTATTTGAAAGACATTAAGAATTTATTTTTATCTTATAACCATAAAATTTAAAATATTGTTGAAGCTAATTAAACATGATTACAATGCTACTTTGACAACATAAAGTCTTTTGGTGAAAGCGGTTTAGTATTGATATTTCATTAGGATTATATTATGTTATAAACTAAGAAATGTTATGAATATTCAGAAAATATTTTTATAGGGGGACGAATATGAACGATTTGAACAAAGGGGATATGAGAAGGTCGCAATATTTAATGTTTTTTTCTAACAAGAAAGAAAAAAAGTCTTATAACAGTGGACAATTAATTGGTTTAATTTTGGGGCCACTATTATTTGTTTTAACATTACTATTTTTACAGCCTGAAGGTTTATCAACTAAAGGTATATTTGTTTTAGCAACAACATTATGGATTGCAACGTGGTGGATTACTGAAGCCATTCCTATTGCAGCAACGAGTTTATTACCTTTGATTTTGATGCCAATCGGACATGTATTAAGTCCGGAAGAAGTTTCAGCCCAATATGGTAATGATATTATCTTCCTATTCCTAGGAGGCTTCATTTTAGCCATTGCCATGGAAAGATGGAATTTACATACCCGAGTTGCCTTAGTTATCATCAATACATTAGGCACGAGTACAGGGAAAATTTTACTAGGTTTCATGATAGCAACTGGTTTTTTATCTATGTTTGTATCGAACACTGCCGCTGTTATGATTATGATTCCGATTGGATTAGCAATTATTAAAGAAGCAAACGAATTAAAAAGTAAAGACACTAAAGATTCAAGTATCACTAAGTTTGAACAATCTTTAGTTTTAGCAATTGGTTATGCTGGTACAGTTGGTGGTCTTGGAACGTTAATTGGGACGCCGCCTTTAATTATATTAAAAGGACAATATCAATCTGCATTTGGTGAAGAAATTAGTTTTGCTAAATGGATGATTATCGGTGTACCAACAGTTATTGTCTTATTGTTCTTAATTTGGGCATACATACGATATATAGCTTTTAGACATGAAATGAAAGAATTACCAGGTGGTAAAGAGTTAATTAAAAGGAAATTAAATGAATTAGGTAAGATGAAATATGAAGAAAAAGTAGTTTTAATTGTATTTATGCTTGCCAGTTTCTTATGGATAAGCAGAGAATTTTTATTGAAAAATTGGACGTACACCTCAGAAATAGCAGATGGAACCATAGCCATGTTTATCGCAGTATTACTATTTTTAATTCCTGCGAAGAACAAAGCACAACATAAACGTATTATAGATTGGGACGTGGCTAAAGATTTACCGTGGGGCGTACTAATTCTCTTCGGTGGAGGGCTTGCGTTAGCGAAAGGTATAGCATCAAGTGGGTTAGCGATATGGCTTGGCGATCAGTTGAAACTGATAGAAGGTGTGAGTCCTTTAATCATTGTAATAGTCATTACTGTATTTGTATTGTTCCTAACTGAAATTACATCAAATACTGCAACTGCAACGATGATTTTACCAATTCTTGCAACGCTATCTGTTGCTGTAAACGTTCATCCATTATTACTTATGGTGCCTGCGGCGATGGCGGCAAACTGTGCATATATGCTTCCAGTAGGTACACCACCGAATGCAATTGTATTTGGTACAGGACGCATTAGTATTAAAAAGATGGCGTCGGTCGGTTTTTGGGCCAACATAATAAGCATTGTAGTTATTGTACTCGTTGTTTATTTCTTAGTACCTCCAGTATTAGGTATAGATGTAACCAAACCATTGCCACTTAAATAATTATATAGATAAACAAAGCCCTCCATTTCATTATTTAGAAATGGAGGGCTTTCAGTTTGTCTGATTGATTTACGTAAAAATAAACTTAACTTAATTTATTGAATGAACCAATAATAGAAACTTGGAAGTCTAGCGTGTTTAAAATTTTAATGACTTTAGCTAAATCTTCATTGATTGGTGTGTCTGCTTGCACAAAAAAGTGATACATTCCCAGTTGCGTTTTTAAAGGTCTAGATTCAATCCAAGACAAGTTAATATTAAATAAGACAAAGGTATTTAATATGCTTGCTAATAAACCAGGCTTATCAAATTGAGGGGTGATTAGTAATAGTGTATCACTCGCATCCTCAACCTCCTCAATGCTACTGGGTTGATTACTCACGACTAAAAAACGTGTTACATTATGTGGAAAGTCTTGTATGTTTTCCGCAACAGGTAAATAGCCGTATGCTTCACCACTACCTAATGGCGCAATGGCACCAACATGATTAGTTATTTTTTCCAAACTTTTAATCGTGCTATCTACGTAGTCATACGTGAAGCCTTGCTTTTGTATGTACTGGCTCGTTTGACTAATCGCAGGTGCAATAGAATAAACTTTTGAAATATCCTTTACTGTAGCATCTTGAGAACCATACAACGCAAATTGAATGTCTAAATGAAGTTCGCCTTGCGCAAAAATATTTTGTTGCGTCAATGCATCTGCGACGATATTAATCGTCCCTTCAATTGAATTCTCAATTGGTACTACAGCGATACTATTATCATCGTTAGAGACAGCTTGTACAACTTCGTATAAGTTAGATTTGGCTTCATAATCCATTTCTGTTTCTGATTTATATTGTTTTGCTGCTAAATATGAAAATGTCCCTTTTGGGCCTAAATAATAAAGTTTCATGTGACGTTACCCCTTGTTCATATGTGTAAGGATAGAGCGCTTAATGGAATGGACATCCTGTAGATGTTGGTTTCTTATAAAAGAAATTAGGTTCTCGAATTTCATTTTTATAACCATGATGGTAATTTGACACCAATGTTGGAGACAATGAAGGTGCTAACCATGACCATTTACCAGTGACTTCTCTTCCTTCTTTTGTTTCATTCTTTTCAAATCGTTCAAACTGCTTAGAAGCAGTCAAATGATCAACAATAGAGACGCCTTCATTTTTAAAGGAATGATACACTGCATCATTCAGTTCGACAAGTGCACGATCTTTATTGAAAGAATTATTCTTAAGTGTATCAAATTCAAATGCTTCTGCAACACTTTCTAGCAAATTATAACGATAACTATCTGTAAAATTACGAACAGCAATCTCGTTCACCATATACCAACCATTAAATGGTGCTGTTGGATATGTAACACCGCCAATTTTTAAATCCATACTTGATATGATAGGGACGGCATACCATTTTAAGCCGAGTTGTTTTAACTTTGGATAGCGATCATGAGCTATAGGAACTTCTTTAATTAATTCTTGATTATAAACATGATACTTTAAATTACCTTCCGGCATTTTATAAATTAAAGGTAAGACATCAAAGTCAGTATGTGCACCTTTCCATCCAAGATGTTCAGCAAGTTGCGTTATACTTCGTTCAGCAGGGTCGCCTTGATCTGAATAACCGGCATATCTGATTAGTTGATTATTATAAATTTGTGGTGGTTGATGCTGTGAAAAGATAGTGATATAAGGTTTGATTTTTCCATTATTTGTTGCAGTTGTTATGTGATTTTCGATTGTAGCTATAAATTCATCTTCAGTTTGAATATCTCTTGCATCTGCTACAGTTAATGAATTCCAGAAAAAACGGCCAATACAGCGATTTGAATTCCTCCAAGCCAATTTAGCACCATAAGTAAGTTCTTCAACTGTATGTTCATACGTGCCATTTGTATGAATGGCAATTTCAATTTCTTTAATTCTATCTAATGTAGCATCTTCATCGTAACTTAATTCTTTATGCATTGTTTTAATAAATGATTTAGCTTCATTTAACATATAAACACCTCACTCAGTATTATAAGTGATTACAGTTAATTTATAATTATAAAACTATAAATGTCACTACTTTGTCGTTAGTAATGTCACACTTTTATCAAAATTAAAAAATAATGAACATTAGTAATCTGAAAATGTTGCACGGATGCTATTAAATGGGATGGTATTTCAGGTGCTAACAACGTTTCTTTTATGCTAAACTAATAGAAAAGCTGATTGGAGAGATTTTTGTGTACCAATACGAAGACGATACATTAGTATTGCATAATGATTTATATCAAATAAATATGGCTGAAAGTTATTGGAATGATGGTATTCACGAACGATTAGCAGTCTTTGATTTGTATTTTAGAAATATGCCATTTGACAGTGGCTATGCGGTTTTTAATGGATTAAAGCGTGCGATTGAATATATAAAACAATTTCATTTTTCAGAATCAGATATAGAATATTTAAAATCTATTGGCTATCAAGAAGATTTCTTGAGTTATTTAAAAGACTTGAGATTTACAGGTAATATCCGTTCAATGCATGAAGGTGAGCTTTGCTTTGGTAATGAACCATTAATGCGAGTAGAAGCGCCACTGATACAAGCTCAATTAATAGAAACAATGCTATTAAATATAGTGAATTTCCATACTTTGATTACAACAAAAGCAAGTCGTATTCGACAAGTTGCTCTGGATGATATGTTAATGGAATTTGGTACACGCCGTGCGCAAGAAGCGGACGCAGCATTATGGGGAGCTAGAGCATCATACATTGGTGGTTTCAATTCTACAAGTAATGTGAGAGCAGGAAAGTTATTTGGCATTCCAGTATCTGGTACACACGCACATGCAATGGTGCAAACATATGGTGATGAATATATTGCTTTTAAAAAATATGCTGAGCGACATAAGGATTGTGTATTTTTAGTAGATACGTTCCATACGCTGAAATCTGGTGTTCCGACAGCAATTAAAGTTGCAAAAGAATTAGGTGACAAAATTAATTTTATAGGTATTCGATTAGATTCTGGGGATATTGCTTACCTTTCTAAAGAAGCGCGACGTATGTTAGACGAAGCAGGGTTTACAAATGCAAAAATTATTGCCTCAAACGACTTAGATGAACAGACAATCACCAGTTTGAAATCACAGGGCGCAAGAGTTGATTCCTGGGGTGTAGGTACTAAATTAGTTACAGGCTATGACCAACCAGCGCTTGGTGCTGTATACAAGCTCGTTGCTGTGGAAGACAGTTCAGGTGCATACGTTGATCGTATTAAGCTATCAAATAACGCTGAAAAAGTAACGACACCAGGCAAGAAAAAGGTGTACCGTATCATTAATAAAAAAACGAACAAAGCTGAAGGGGACTACATTACATTGAATCATGAAGATCCATATGAAACGTCTCCACTTAAACTTTTCCATCCTGTCCATACCTATAAGATGAAATTTATAAAATCATTTATAGCGAAAGACTTACATCATGATATATTTAAAGAGGGGAAATTGGTATATGATTTACCAAGTGAACAAGAAGCACAAAATTATTTAAAAGAAAATCTTACCTATTTATGGGATGAAAATAAACGTCATCTTAACCCACAAGAATACCCTGTAGATTTAAGTACAGCATGTTGGGAAAATAAACATAAACGTATATTTGAAGTTGCAGAACATGTAAAGGAGATGGAAGAAAATGAGTAATTTACAAGAAATCATTGTTAAAGAAATGAATGTCCAACCAATGATTGATAGTGAACAAGAAGCGCGTAGCATTATTCAATTTATTAAAGGTTATGTACAATCTCACTCTTTTATCCAATCTTTAGTGTTAGGTATTTCAGGTGGCCAAGATTCCACTTTAGCAGGTAGACTGTGTCAAATTGCGGTTGATGAATTGAAAGAAGAAAAAATTCATTGCCAATTTATTGCTGTTAAATTACCATATGGTGAACAAAAAGATGCAGCCGAAGTTGAAGATGCATTGAAGTTCATACAACCGGATGAAGTAGTGACAGTCAATATTAAATCTGCTGTAGATCAAAGTGTTCATGCACTAAAAAATGCAGGCATTTTACTTACTGATTTTCAAAAAGGAAATGAAAAAGCACGTGAACGTATGAAAGCACAGTTCTCGATTGCTGCAAACAAGCAAGGTATAGTTATCGGTACAGATCATTCGGCTGAAAGTGTAACTGGTTTTTATACAAAATATGGTGATGGTGCTGCAGATATTGCACCGTTATTTGGTTTGAATAAACGTCAAGGTAGACAATTATTAAAGTATTTAAAAGCACCTAAGCATTTATATGAAAAAGCACCTACTGCAGATTTAGAAGAAGACAAACCACAGTTGCCAGACGAAGAGGCATTAGGTGTAAGTTATAATCACATAGATGATTATTTAGAGGGCAAATCGGTACCAGATGATGCACGAGAAGTTATTGAGCGTCATTATGTTAAGAGTGCGCATAAAAGAGAATTAGCTTATACAAGACACACATGGCCCAAAAATTAAGTGCTATAACAGTAAGTTTTTAGTGACAAAATATAAACTTGCTGATAGAATTACTTGGATTTAATGTAACAGAAAGGAAAATGGACATGTCAGTGATAACATCTAATCCATGGTTAATGGTTTTAGCAATTTTTATAATCAACGTTGCTTATGTAACGTGCCTAACGATGAGAACGATATTAACCCTTAAAGGTTATCGCTATGTAGCTGCAATTGTAAGCTTCTTGGAAGTCCTTGTATATGTTATTGGTTTAGGTATGGTAATGTCTAGTTTGGATCAAATCCAAAATGTGCTTGCATATGCATTTGGCTTTTCAATAGGTATTATCGTAGGTATGAAGATTGAAGAAAAACTAGCACTGGGATATACAGTAGTCAATGTAACTTCATCTGAGTATGAGTTAGACTTACCAAGACAATTAAGAGATTTAGGGTATGGAGTGACACATAATACAGCATACGGTCGAGATGGCAAACGCTTGGTTTTACAAATTCTTACACCGAGACGTTTTGAAGCTAAATTAATTGAGACGATCAAGCAAATGGATGCAAAAGCATTTATGGTCGCATATGAGCCTCGTACAATTCATGGTGGTTTCTGGGCGAAAGGTGTTAAAAGTAAAAAACTTAAACAATATGATACGGATGAAGTTGAAAGTATATGAAAAAACAGCAAAAATTCAAAGTTGAAGAAAACGAGTCAATTCAAGATTGTTTGGGTCGCATGCGTGAAGCTGGTTATACACCAGTTAAACGTTTTGAAAAGCCCGTTTATAAAGAAAATAAAGATGGTAGCCTAGAGGTACTTAAACAAGAAATTGAATTCATAGGCAAATTACAAGAATGATAAGTAAAGGAGTCTGACATATGTATCTATGTTTCGGACTCTTTTTTCGTACTTTGATTCTAAATAATTTCTATAGTAGGGTTAAAAGGCTTATACATTTCAAAGTAATTCTGTTAAACTGGTATTGAAAAGAATAAACACGAACTTTAAAGTACAAAAGAACTTAAATGTACATGTTTTAAGGCTTGTGAACTAAAACTTACGTAAGATAGGAGCTAATTTCAATGATTGAACGCTATTCTAGAGAAGAAATGTCTAATATTTGGACTGATCAAAATCGCTATGAAGCTTGGTTGGAAGTAGAGATACTTGCATGTGAAGCTTGGAGTAAACTAGGTGATATACCTGAGGCAGACGTCAAAAAAATTCGTGAAAACGCCAAGGTTGATGTTGAACGTGCACAGGAAATTGAACAAGAAACACGTCATGATGTAGTCGCATTTACAAGACAAGTTTCTGAAACACTTGGTGAAGAACGTAAGTGGGTTCATTATGGTTTAACTTCCACAGATGTAGTAGATACTGCGTTAAGTTATGTGATTAAACAGGCAAACGACATTATTGAAAAAGATTTAGAAAGATTTATTGAAGTATTAGCGAAAAAAGCAAAAGATTACAAGTATACATTAATGATGGGTCGTACACATGGCGTGCATGCTGAACCAACGACGTTTGGCGTTAAAATGGCGCTTTGGTATACAGAAATGCAACGTAATTTAGAACGTTTTAAACGCGTAAGAGAAGAAATTGAAGTTGGAAAAATGAGTGGTGCAGTAGGTACATTTGCTAACATACCACCTGAAATAGAAGCACATGTATGTGAAAACTTAGGTCTGGATGCAGCTCCAGTATCAACGCAAACACTACAACGTGATCGTCATGCTTATTATATTGCGACACTAGCGCTTATCAGTACGTCAATGGAAAAATTTGCCGTTGAAATACGTAATTTACAAAAAACTGAGACACGTGAAGTAGAAGAAGCATTTGCTAAAGGGCAAAAAGGATCATCAGCAATGCCACATAAACGTAACCCAATTGGTTCTGAAAACATTACAGGTATTGCACGTGTGATAAGAGGTTATGTAACAACAGCTTATGAAAATGTTCCGTTATGGCATGAAAGAGATATTTCTCATTCCTCAGCTGAACGTATTATGCTTCCAGATGTTACGATTGCGTTAGATTATGGATTGAACCGTTTTACAAATATTGTTGATAGACTTACAGTATTTGAAGATAATATGCTTGGAAATATTGATAAAACGTTTGGTTTAATCTACTCACAACGTGTATTATTAGCTTTAATTAATAAAGGTTTGGCACGTGAAGAAGCATATGATAAAGTACAACCTAAGGCGATGGAATCTTGGGAAACTAAAACACCATTTAGAACATTAATTGAACAAGACAGTACAATTACAGCATTGTTATCTGAAGCAGACTTAGATGAATGTTTCAATCCAAAACACCATTTAAACCAAGTTGACACTATTTTTGAAAGAGCTGGCTTAGAATAATCAGGAATAATTGAATTTTTCAAGGGAAATCGTTACACTTTAATGTATTAGTACGTTAAACTGAGATTAAATTGAAAGATACAGGGGTTGTTTTGAATGCAAATAGAAAAATTAAGAGGAAAAGCATTAGATGAATTGTTCGATGCGGTTTTGACACTTGAAAATAGAGAAGAATGTTATGAATTCTTTGACGATTTATGTACTGTTAATGAAATACAGTCATTGTCACAACGGTTGCAAGTCGCGAAAATGATTAAACAAGGCTTCACTTATGCGACTATTGAACAAGAATCTGGTGCATCGACTGCAACAATTTCTCGTGTAAAAAGATCGTTGCAATGGGGCAATGATGCTTATACGATGATTCTAGACCGCATGAATATTGAAACGGCTGATTAGATATTTTTATATAAGAAGTAAGGTTAGCATATTAAGTTAATCCTAGCTGTCGATGGAGTAATATACTTTGTCGGCAGCTTCTTTATGTTTTGTAAAATGATAGAATGGTAATTGAGACGTATCAACTGTATCGTTATCATATGAATTTTGTGAAAATATTGATAGGTGAAAATAAGTTGGAAAGGAGATAAATGTGTTTAAGAAGTGGATAATTGTAATTGCGGCTTTATTATTTATCGGTATTGTCATACGAATATCTTTTATTATAACTTCTAATCATCAACACTCTGAGCATTTAGATGTCGTTGAACCTAAAAATGCATTGCCAATTATTGTTGAAAAGCAAGGCGTGACAAAAGTGAATGGCCATGTCATTGTCAACAAAACATATCAATTACCGCAGAACTATAAACCTGGAGAAAATAAAAAAGCCAGACATAAATTAAATGAAATGTTAGATAAAGCTGAACAAAAAGAACTGGATTTAAAATATATTAGTGGTTATAGAAGCTATAAAAATCAGCAAAAAGTAGTGAAATCATATATTGAAAATGATGGAGAAAAAGTTGCGAAGCAATATACTGCTAAACCAGGACATTCAGAACATCAAACAGGATTAGCATTTGATGTGGGTACACAAAGACCACTTGAAGATTTTCATAATGATTTTGAACATACTAAAGAAGCGCACTGGTTAGCCCATAACGCTTCTGAATATGGATTTATTATCAGATATCCTAAGGGACAATCAAATCAAACAGGCTATGCATATGAGGCATGGCATTTGCGATATGTAGGGCCTGAACTAGCTAAAATTATAGACAATCAAGATACAAACTTGGAAAGTTATTACCAATTGAATTAAATAATTACAGCAAAAAGGAAACTAAATTTTAAAAATCATCTCATAAATATTGGGGTGGTTTTTTTCGACATCATTTTAGAACTCGCAGACTAAAAATGATATAATCATATGTATGTTTAAAAAAGGAGTAACATATCATGTATGACATTAAAAAGTGGAAACATATTTTTAAATTAGATCCTGCAAAGTTAATATCTGACGAAGAATTAGAGGCGATTTGTTTATCTAACACTGACGCAATTATCATAGGCGGAACAGATGATGTTACTGAAGATAATGTTTTTCAGTTAAAGCAACGTTTAAAGCAATATGCATTACCTATAGTATTGGAAATTTCAAATGTAGATAGTGTAATGTTTGGTTTCGATTTTTATTTCGTACCTACCGTGTTAAACAGTTCAGATGTTAAATATCATAATGGTATATTGTTAGATGCACTCAAGTCATTCGGACAAATAATTGATTTTGATGAAGTCATCTTTGAAGGTTATGTCGTACTTAATCCTGATAGTAAGGTTGCGAAAGTGACGCAAGCAAATACAGATTTAATGGATGAAGATATTGAAGCTTATGCATTAATGATTAATGATATGTACAAATTACCAGTTATGTATATAGAATATAGTGGTACATATGGAGAAGTAGAAATAGTAAGAGCAGCAGCAGATCAATTAACAGACACGCAACTATTTTATGGTGGTGGTATTAGTGATTATTATGAGGCAAAACAAATGGCTTCAATCGCAGACACTATTATAGTTGGAGACATTATATATAAAGACATAGAAAAAGCATTAAAAACAGTTGAGATAAAGGAGTCACATAAATGAACGCATTAGTTAATAAGATGAATGAGGAACAAAGCCAAGCAGTACGTACAACAGAGGGTCCATTGCTTATAATGGCAGGTGCAGGTTCAGGCAAAACACGTGTCTTAACACATCGCATAGCATACTTGCTTGATGAAAAAGACGTGTCTCCATATAACGTTTTAGCCATCACATTTACAAATAAAGCTGCTAAAGAAATGAAAGCACGAGTTGAGACGTTAGTTGGGGAACAAGCTCAAGTGCTATGGATGTCTACATTCCATTCTATGTGTGTGAGAATTCTTAGAAGAGATGCAGATAGAATTGGCATAGAACGCAATTTTACAATTATTGATCCAACAGACCAAAAATCTGTAATTAAAGATGTATTAAAAAATGAAAATATTGATAGCAAAAAATTTGAACCTAGAATGTTTATAGGCGCTATTAGTAATTTGAAAAACGAATTAAAAACGCCGGAAGATGCACAAAAAGAAGCAAATGATTATCATGCACAAATGGTTGCTACTGTTTATAAAGGATATCAACGTCAACTTTCTAGAAATGAAGCACTAGATTTTGATGATTTGATTATGATTACGATACGTCTATTTGAACGTGTTCCAGAAGTATTAGATTATTATCAAAATAAATTCCAATATATTCATGTGGATGAGTATCAAGATACGAACAAAGCGCAATATACATTAGTTAAACTCCTTGCAAATAAATTTAAAAATCTTTGCGTAGTAGGTGACTCAGACCAATCTATTTACGGGTGGCGTGGTGCAGACATACAAAACATCCTTTCTTTTGAAGAAGACTACCCAGAAGCGAAAACGGTTTTCCTAGAGCAAAACTATCGTTCTACAAAAAATATTTTGAACGCGGCCAATGAAGTGATTAAAAATAATTCAGAGCGTAAACCTAAAGGGTTATGGACAGGCAATACAGACGGCGATAAAATCCACTATTATGAAGCCACAACTGAACGTGATGAAGCGGAATATGTTGTACGCGAAATTATGAAACATCAGCGTAATGGAAAGAAATATAAAGATATGGCAATTTTATATCGTACGAATGCGCAGTCACGTGTACTTGAAGAAACGTTTATGAAATCAAACATTCCTTATACAATGGTTGGCGGTCAAAAGTTCTACGATAGAAAAGAAATTAAAGACTTATTAAGTTATGTACGCATCATTGCTAATAGTAATGATGATATTAGCTTGCGTCGTGTGATTAATATTCCAAAACGTGGTATTGGACCAACTTCTGTAGATAAAATTCAAGCTTATGCAATACAAAATGATTTAAGCATGTTTGACGCGTTAGCTGAAGTAGACTTTATTGGATTATCTAAAAAAGTAACCCAAGAATGTATTAACTTTTATGATGTGATGCAAAATCTTATCAAACAACAAGAATTCCTTGAAATCACTGAAATTGTTGAAGAAGTACTAGTTAAATCAGGTTACCGCGATATGTTAGAACGTGAGCAAACGTTAGAATCTAGAAGTAGACTTGAAAATATTGATGAGTTTATGTCTGTTCCAAAAGATTATGAAGAGAATACACCATTAGAAGAACAGTCATTAATTAACTTCTTAACGGATTTATCGTTAGTTGCCGATATAGATGAAGCACAAATTGAAGATGGTATCACGTTGATGACAATGCACTCTGCCAAAGGACTAGAATTTCCAATTGTATTTATCATGGGTATGGAAGAGTCTTTATTCCCACATATTAGAGCGATTAAGAGTGATGATGAACATGAAATGCAAGAAGAGAGACGTATTTGCTATGTAGCTATCACACGTGCTGAAGAAACATTATATTTAACACATGCAACATCAAGAATGTTATTTGGACGACCACAATCAAATATGGCCTCTAGATTTTTAAGAGAAATACCTGAAGATCTATTGGAAAATGAAACTAAATCTAAAGCTAAAACACAAGGTAATAGCTTCCGTTCAGCAACAAAAGAACCAGCCAAAAGAGGTTATAGTCAACGTGCTATATCTACTAAAAAAGCACAAGTGTCTTCAGATTGGAAAGTTGGAGATAAAGTTGTTCACAAATCATGGGGCGAAGGTATGGTTAGTAATGTAAAAGCAAAAAATGGTTCTGTAGAACTAGATATCATCTTTAAATCAGAAGGACCGAAACGCTTACTTGCACAATTTGCGCCAATTGAGAAAAAGGGGGAATAGAATGTGGCTGATATACAATCACGCGTCGACAAATTGCATCAACTATTAAATCGCTATAGTTATGAGTATTATGTTCAAGATAATCCATCAGTGCCAGATAGTGAATATGATAAGTTGTTGCATGAGTTAATAGACATTGAAGCGACTCACCCAGAATATCGAACAGCTGACTCTCCAACAGTAAGAGTCGGTGGTTCTGCTCAATCAACTTTCGAAAAGGTAAGACATAACACCCCGATGCTCAGCTTAGGCAACGCATTTAATGAAGAAGACTTAAGAAAGTTTGATCAACGTATACGCGAACGTATAGGTGACGTAGAATACATGTGTGAATTGAAAATAGACGGCTTAGCAGTATCTTTGAAATATGAAAATGGCCGGTTTGTACAAGGGTTAACACGTGGAGATGGTACTACAGGTGAGGATATTACGGAAAACTTAAAAACGATTCATGCTATTCCTTTGAAAATAAAAGAAGCTAGAACATTTGAAGTTCGTGGAGAAGCGTATATGCCTAGACAATCATTTTTTAATTTAAATGAAGCGAAAGCAAAAAATGAGGAACAAGCATTTGCGAATCCGCGAAATGCTGCAGCAGGTTCACTTAGACAATTAGATTCAAAGCTTGCAGCCAAACGTAAACTAAGTGTTTTTCTATATAGCGTCAATGACTTCTCTCAATTTAATGCGAATACGCAAAGTGAAGCATTAGACGAATTAGACCAGTTAGGCTTTAAAACAAACCAAGAACGTCAGCGTGTACAAACAATTGATGATGTGATTGCATACATTGAACACTGGACTGAAAAAAGAGAAGCATTACCATATGATATTGATGGTATTGTAATTAAAGTGAATATGGTAGAGCACCAAGAGGAACTTGGTTTCACTCAAAAATCACCACGTTGGGCGATTGCATATAAATTCCCAGCAGAAGAAGTAATTACAGATTTAGTAGATATTGAATTAAGTATAGGTAGAACAGGCGTGGTCACGCCTACAGCAATTCTTGAACCAGTTAAAGTTGCTGGAACTACCGTTTCTCGCGCTTCTTTACATAACGAAGATTTGATTCATGAAAAAGATATTAGAATTGGCGACAGTGTAGTAATTAAAAAAGCAGGGGATATTATACCTGAAGTCATTAAAAGTGTATTAGATAGACGTCCGGATGATGCGGAAGTTTATCACATGCCAACTCATTGCCCAAGCTGTGAACATGAATTAGTACGAATAGAAGGCGAAGTAGCTTTACGCTGTATCAACCCTAAATGTCAGGCTCAACTTGTGGAAGGCATGATTCATTTTGTTTCTCGACAAGCAATGAATATCGACGGATTAGGTACAAAAATCATTCAACAACTTTATGATAATGAAAAGATAAAAGACGTGGCAGATATTTTTTACTTAACAAAAGAAGATTTGTTACCGCTTGACCGCATGGGAGAGAAAAAAGTAGACAACTTAATCAATGCCATTGAAGTTTCTAAAAACAATTCTTTAGAACAGTTGTTATTCGGTTTAGGTATCAGACATCTTGGCGTAAAAGCAAGCCAAGTCATAGCTGAAAAATATGGCACGATGGATAAATTATTCGAAGTAACAGAAGAGGACTTTGTTGGTATACATGACATTGGGCACAAATTAGCTCAATCTGTAGTCACGTATTTAGAAAATGAAGATATTCGTGCACTTATTAATAAATTAAAAGAAAAAAATGTTAATATGACATATAAAGGCATAAAGACAAGTGATTTAGAAGGTCACCCAGACTTTAAAGCTAAGACAATTGTTCTCACTGGTAAGTTATATCAAATGACTAGAAACGAAGCTTCAAAATGGCTAGAACTTCAAGGTGCAAAAGTTACGAGCAGTGTAACTAAAAGCACAGACTTAGTTATCGCTGGCGAGGATGCAGGCTCCAAATTAACAAAAGCTGAAAAATTTGGTACAGCAATATGGTCAGAAGAAGACTTTGTTCAGAAGCAAAATGAAATCGAGGGATAGAGGAGATAATGCATGAAACGAAAGGTTATACTATTCATCTCAGCAGTTTTTTTATTATCAGCATGTGGCAATGATGATGAGAAAAGCAAAGAACAATCTAATGAAAATGAACAACAGCAGCAAGATTCTGGTTCTGTAAAAGATATTGCAACGGATAAAAATGTATCGGGTGATAATTACAGAACAATATTACCATTTAAAGAAAGTAAAGCACGCGGTGTATTACAAGAAAATATGGCGAATAGCTATAATGGTGAAGATTTTGAAAGTGGTCTTCTGGATTTAAGTAAAGAAGTATTTCCAACTGAAGATTATTTGTATCAAGATGGCCAATATCTAGATAAAGACACGATAAATGCATATTTAGGTCCTAAATATACTAAAGCTGAAATCGATGATATGGATGAAGATGAACGTAAAGAGAAAAAAGCAAATGAGAATTTAGGATTAAACCCGTCTCATAATGGTGAAACAGATCCTGAGAAAATTGCAAAAGATTCACCAGCATATCTTTCTAACATTTTAGAACAAGATTTTTATAATAGTGGAGATACAAAAGGTAAAAAAATTAAAGGTATGACAATCGGTTTAGCGATGAACAGTACATATTATTACCAAAAAGAAAAAGATGGGGAAACCTATAGTAAGAAGTTGGATGACAAAGAAATTAAAAAGCAAAGTAAGAAAATGTCTGAAGAAATACTTACTAGATTACGCGAAAATAAAGAACTGAAAGATATTCCAATTCATTTTGCTGTTTATAAACAGTCTGGAGAAAACTCAATTATACCGGGTGAGTTTATCACTGGTACAACAGTTGAAGGTGATAAAACACGTATTAATGAATGGAAAGACATTCAACAAGAAACTGCTTTATTACCATCTGGAGAAGCTGCGGATTTAGATGAAAATTTAAATTCTGATTTCAAACAATTTAATGATGATCTCCAAACGTATTTTAATAATTTCACTCAAGCAGTAGGTACAGTTAAATTCGATAATAAAGAAGCTAAACAATTATCTGTAGATGTACCAATTGATTATTATGGTAAAGCTGAAACCATAGGTATTACGCAATATGTCACTGAACAAGCAAGGAAATATTTCGATGATATAGATGAGTATGAAATTCATATTAAAGATGGTAATAATCCTAAAGCACTGATTAGTAAAACTAAAGAAGATAAAGAACCACAAGTCCATATTTATAAAAACAACAACTAATTTTTAGCCAACCTTGTGAGGGCGGGACTACGAAATCAAATTTAAAATTTTGATTTCTGTCCTGCTCTTTTTATTTTAAAGCTTTCCGATTTTGAAAGTGCATGCTTGTCTGGGGTATGGCTCGAGCCTGTAGTCTCTCGCTCACACTATTCCCCTAGACGACAGCCCTTTATAAAATCGGTTTATTACATAAATTTATACAAAAAATATTTTAGTATAGTGAAATTACATTGACATATCTTTAAAACGAGATAGCTTACGTTTTAAAATTATAATCTGACTCAATAGATACTATCATTGGAACTGAGATACTAATCACTAACAATGAAGTTTTATATTTTGATTTCTGTCCCGCTCTTTTTATGAAATATGAATGGTTATACAAGAGGATTCATAATAGCGTAAAGATAAATATTAAGTGAGTTTATGACTTTACTCAATAGCCACTAATCGTTAAACGCTTACAATCATTATGGAACGCACTCTATATTTATGGCGATAATGGAATTATTATACATATAAAAGCGATAAATACTTACCATCATCTTGAAAACCCTACGATAAATGGGTTGTGAAAGCATATAATTTTTGAAAAAGTATAAAAATAAATCACTATAATTTACTGTTATTATCGAAAAGCTTAGATTTTTAGGCGGAATTTTGGTACAATTTTGTAATGAATGAGTAAAAAGGAGGCTTTTATTTAATGGCTAAAGTTACACGTGAAGAAGTAGAGCATATAGCAAATTTAGCTAGACTTGAAATTACTGAAGATGCAACTGCAGAAATGCAAGAAACATTAGAAAGTATTTTAAACTTTGCTAACCATATAGATACAGCAGATACAAGTGAAGTAGAACCAACATATCACGTATTAGATTTACAAAATGTATTACGTGAAGACAAAGCAGACGAGGGTATTCCTCAAGAGCTTGCATTAAAAAATGCTAAAGAGACGGAAGATGGACAATTTAAAGTCCCATCTATCATGAATGAGGAGGACGCTTAAGATGACCATCCGTTATGAATCTGTGGAAAATCTGATTAACTTAATAAAAAACAAAGAAATTAAGCCTTCACAAATTGTGAATGATATTTATGATGCAATCGAAGAAACTGATCCAACAATCAAATCATTTCTTGCATTAGATAAAGAAAATGCAGTTAAACAAGCGCAAGAACTGGATGAATTACAAGCTAAAGACCAAATGGAAGGTAAACTTTTTGGTATTCCTATGGGGATTAAAGACAACATTATTACAGAAGGTGTTGAAACAACTTGCGCAAGTAAAATGTTAGAAGGGTTTGTGCCTATTTATGAATCAACAGTCATGAATAAATTACGAAGTGAACAAGCAGTACTTATCGGTAAACTAAACTTAGATGAATTCGCTATGGGTGGTTCAACTGAAACTTCGTACTTTAAAAAGACTGTAAACCCATTTGATCACTCTGCAGTACCTGGAGGATCATCAGGTGGTTCAGCAGCAGCTGTAGCAGCAGGATTAGTTCCTTTCAGCTTAGGTACTGATACTGGCGGGTCAATCCGTCAACCAGCAGCTTACTGTGGCATCGTAGGGATGAAACCTACATATGGTCGCGTATCACGTTTTGGATTAGTTGCATTTGCATCATCATTAGACCAAATTGGTCCACTTACACGTAATGTTAAAGATAATGCATTAGTACTAGAGACAATTACTGGATTGGATGAAAATGACTCTACAAGTGCACCAGTTGAAGATTCAGATTTCACTACTGATATCGGCAAAGATATCCAAGGTCTTAAAGTTGCATTACCAAAAGAATATCTTGGCGAAGGTGTATCAGAAGACGTTAAATCATCAGTTAAACAAGCTGTTGAAACGTTAAAAGAATTAGGTGCAATAGTTGAAGAAGTATCATTACCAAATACTAAATATGGTATTCCTTCTTATTACGTTATTGCTTCATCAGAAGCTTCATCAAACTTATCCCGTTTTGATGGTATTAGATATGGTTACCATTCACCTGAAGCGAACTCATTAGAAGAATTATACAAAATGTCTAGAAGTGAAGGTTTTGGTGACGAAGTTAAACGTCGTATCTTCCTAGGTACTTTTGCATTGAGTTCTGGTTATTATGATGCATTTTATAAAAAATCACAAAAAGTAAGAACATTGATTAAAAATGATTTTGACCGCATATTTGAAAACTATGATGTTGTTGTCGGACCTACGACACCAACACCAGCGTTTAACATAGGTGAAGAAATTGATGATCCGCTTACAATGTATGCGAATGATTTATTAACAACACCAGTAAATTTAGCTGGATTACCAGGTATTTCTGTTCCTTGTGGTAAATCAAACGGACGTCCAATTGGTTTACAATTTATTGGAAAACCATTTGATGAGAAGACGTTATATCGTGTCGCTTACCAATATGAAACAAAATTCAATTTTCATAATGAATACGAAAAATTATAAGGAGTGGAAATCATGCATTTTGAAACAGTTATTGGACTAGAAGTCCATGTTGAGTTAAAAACAGAATCTAAAATGTTTTCTGCATCACCAGCACATTTTGGAGCAAAACCTAACTCAAATACAAGCGTAATTGACCTTGCATATCCTGGTGTGTTACCAGTTGTAAATAGACGCGCTGTTGATTGGGCAATGAGAGCTTCAATGGCAATCAATATGGATATTGCAACAGAATCTAAATTTGACCGTAAAAACTATTTCTATCCAGATAATCCAAAAGCATATCAAATTTCACAATTTGATCAGCCTATCGGTGAAAATGGTTATATTGATATTGAAGTTGATGGTAAGACAAAACGCATCGGCATCACACGTCTTCACATGGAAGAAGATGCTGGTAAATCAACGCATAAAGATGGATACTCTTTAGTAGACTTAAACAGACAAGGTACACCATTGATTGAAATTGTTTCCGAACCAGACATTCGTTCACCAGAAGAAGCATATGCATACTTAGAAAAACTACGTTCTATTATTCAATATACTGGCGTTTCTGATTGTAAGATGGAGGAAGGCTCACTACGTTGTGATGCTAATATCTCATTACGTCCATATGGTCAAGAAGAGTTTGGTACGAAAGCTGAGTTGAAAAACTTAAATTCGTTTAGTTTTGTACGTAAAGGTCTTGAACACGAAGAAAAACGTCAAGAAGAAGAACTATTAAATGGTGGAGAAATCCTACAAGAAACACGTAGATATGATGAGTCAACTGGTAAAACAATTTTAATGCGTGTTAAAGAGGGCTCTGATGACTACCGTTACTTCCCAGAACCAGACATTGTACCATTATATGTCGATGAAGCTTGGAAAGAGCGTGTACGTCAAACAATCCCAGAATTACCAGATGAAAGAAAAGAAAAATATGTGAACAACTTCGGCTTACCTGCATATGATGCACATGTATTAACACTTACAAAAGAGATGTCTGATTTCTTTGAAAGTACCATTGCTGAAGGTGCAGATGCTAAATTAACATCTAACTGGTTAATGGGCGGCGTGAATGAGTATCTTAATAAAAACCAAATCGATTTATTAGATACGAAATTAACTCCTGAAAACTTAGCTGGAATGATTAAGTTAATTGAAGATGGTACGATGAGCAGTAAAATCGCTAAAAAAGTATTCCCAGAACTTGCTGAAAATGGTGGGGATGCCAAACAAATTATGGAAGATAAAGGCCTAGTTCAAATTTCTGACGAAGCTACGCTTTTAAAATTTGTAAATGAAGCGTTAGATAATAATGCGCAATCAGTTGAAGATTACAAAAATGGTAAAGGTAAAGCAATGGGCTTCTTAGTTGGTCAAATTATGAAAGCTTCAAAAGGCCAAGCCAATCCTCAATTAGTAAATCAATTGTTAAAACAAGAATTAGATAAAAGATAATTAAAAATGCGTTGGATTTTAACGAAATGTGATGACTAGAGAACACATTACAAACATAGATATAGCAGAACCTGTAGAATATTTTTACCTACAGGTTCTTTTGCTATTTATACGATATTATATATATTCTGTAAAATTTGGCCTAAATGCTTTTATCATTTATCTAAATCATATAATATAGACATTGAGTATAAGAAGTCGAGGGATAAAATATGAGAAAACGAGCTAGAATCATTTATAATCCAACATCTGGAAAAGAATTGTTTAAACGTACCTTACCAGATGTTTTAATTAAATTAGAAAAAGCAGGGTTTGAAACAAGTGCATATGCAACTGAAAAAGTTGGAGATGCAACTTCTGAAGCAGAACGCAGTTTAGAACAAAACTATGATGTATTAATTGCTGCCGGTGGTGACGGCACGCTTAATGAAGTTATAAATGGTATTGCAGAGCAGCCAAACAGACCTAATATAGGTATTATACCTATGGGTACCGTAAATGATTTTGGACGCGCACTACATTTACCAAGTGACATAATGAGTGCAATTGAAGTGATTATAGAAGGCCATACAACACGTGTTGATATTGGAAAGATGAATAGTCGTTATTTCATAAATTTAGCTGCTGGTGGTCAACTCACACAGGTTTCTTATGAGACGCCAAGTAAATTGAAATCTATCGTTGGACCGTTTGCCTATTATATAAAAGGTTTTGAAATGTTACCACAAATGAAAGCTGTCGATATTCGTGTAGAATATGACAACGAAGTTTTTCAAGGTGAAGCACTGTTGTTCTTGTTAGGTTTAACGAATTCTATGGCTGGCTTTGAAAAATTAGTGCCAGATGCCAAATTAGATGACGGCTATTTTACATTGATAATCGTTGAAAAAGCAAATCTTGCTGAATTGGGACATATAATGACACTAGCTTCCAGAGGAGAACATACAAAGCATCCTAAGATACATTATAAGAAAGCCAAATCCATTAGCGTATCATCATTTGTAGATATGCAGTTAAATGTAGATGGTGAATATGGTGGTAAATTACCAGGTAATTTCTTGAATTTAAAACAACATATCGAAGTATTTACGCCAAGTGATATTAATAATGATGATATAGTAGAACAATAAAAGTAGGCTTCATATAATATTACAAATTTAATTTGAATATCTTAAGTATTTTAAGTTAAAATGAATAGTCAAAAAAATAAAAAATACAGAATAAACTGAGAGGTTAGGTAAAGACATCAAATATCCTAACCTCTTTTAGTATGGGGTGAAGTCATGGATGCAATTCAAAAAAATGAAATCATAGAGGGTAAAGTTATAGATTTAACACATGAAGGACATGGTGTCGTTAAATTAGATCGCTATCCTATATTTGTACCAAATGCATTGATTAATGAAACAATAGAATTCAAAGTGATTAAAGTTAAGAAAAATTTTGCAATAGGTAAGCTTCTCGAGATTAAAAAAGAGAGTGAAGAACGCGTAGAACCACCCTGCATTTATTACCATAAATGTGGTGGCTGTCAGCTACAACATATGACTTACCAAGCACAATTGAATATGAAAAAAGAGCAAGTTGTCAATTTGTTTCACCGTAAAGCAGATTTTAAGGACACAATTATCCACGATACTATTGGTATGGATAATCCTTGGTTTTATCGTAATAAATCTCAAGTACCAGTTGGAAAGAACAGTGAAAGTAAAGTGATTACAGGTTTCTATCGTCAAAGAAGTCATGACATTATAGATATGGATGAATGTTTAATACAAGACAATATGCATCAAGATGTGCTGAATCAACTCAAATTATGGTTCAATGAATTAAATATCAGTATATATAATGAACGTAAAAAACAAGGTCTTATGCGACATGTCGTAATTAGAACTGGCCACCATTCTAGAGAACTAATGGTTGTATTTGTTACAAATGGGAAGAAATTCAAACAAAGTGATGTGCTTACAGAAAAATTAGTAGCAGCTTTTCCAGAAATTGCGAGTGTAAAACATAACGTGAATGATACACATTCGAATGTTATTATGGGTGAAAAGTCGTATACATTATATGGTAAAGATGAAATTCAAGACACACTTTCAGATGTAACATTTAAAATCAGTGATCAATCTTTTTATCAAATTAATTCTATCCAAACTGAAAAATTATATCAACGTGCAATTGAATATGCAGAACTTAAAGGTGAAGAAACAATATTAGATACTTATTGTGGTATAGGCACGATTGGATTATATATGGCACCTAAAGCAAAACACGTTTATGGCGTTGAGATTGTCCCAGAAGCGATTGCAGACGCAAAGCAAAATGCGACTTTAAACCAGTTCGAAAATACTACTTTTGTCTGTGGTAAAGCTGAAGAGGTTATTCTAAAATGGAAAGTACAAGGTATTAAACCAGATGTAGTAATGGTTGATCCACCTCGAAAGGGCTGTGACGAAACTTTCTTGGAAACACTTTTAGAATTAAACCCAAGAAAGATTGTCTATATTTCTTGCAATCCATCAACACAACAACGTGATGCGCAACAATTAGCACAACAATATAAATTAACACAAATTACACCAGTAGATATGTTTCCACACACAACACATGTTGAAACAGTTGCACAGTTTGAAAGACGCTAAATTATAACATTTTATATTTAGATGACTTAACGTTAACATAGGAGATGTGTGAATTTAATTAATAAGTTGTTTACTAATTATTGCAAAATATTGCAAAACAAGTAAGTTTGTTAAAATTTAATTACAAGCAACTAACTTACTTGAAAAGCCCATCGTTAGTGGTTACAATCGTTGTATAGTCTAGGAGAAAACGAGGACGATGACACGGAGGGTTGACACATGTTCAAGATTGATTTATTTTCTAGCAAGAAAATGTTAGAAGGGTTTATACTTTTTCAATTTACAATAGTGATGATTAGTATATTATTGTCTTATAAATTTGCTTATTTATTTACACACATTATCGAACAAAATATTATATTAAACTTAGTATACGGTATATTAGGGTTTGCAGTTGTTTATTTCTTACACGAATTTATTCATAATATAACGTTCCGCTTGTTGTCAAAAGGCAACAAACCTACTTTCCGCATCCGCCAAGGTTTAATTACTACACATATGCCAAACGTATATTTTAAAAAATGGCAATACATTACTATCATGTTAGCTCCCTTAGTCGTTATTACAACAGTGTTGATTATATTATTCTCATTTTTTGCATATTCATCTATGATATTTATAGCGAGTCTTCATATTGGATACTGTGTAATGGATATGTATTTCTTAACAGGCGCGCTTAATAATAAAGTACAATATATAGAAGATACAGAAGAAGGTATCATATTTTACTCAGAAAATCCTGTGCCACAAATACAAGCTCAGACTGAAGTGAAATAAATATAAGTGAAAATTAAAATGTATTTATAAATTTAAACTGAGTTAGTTGTTTACTTACAGAGTGATGTTGATTATTGAGTTCAGCAGCCGTTTGTTCTGATAAGAGATAACTGACTCTTTTTCGTGTTATATGAGCAAATTTCAAGAAAATACATATTTTAAAAGGTAAGATAAAATTAATATTATTTATTGTAATTAGGCGATGAAGGAGGTGAGTGCATTGTCAGAAAGACGTATTATCCATATTGATATGGACTATTTTTTTGCGCAAGTAGAAATGAGAGATAATCCAAAGTTAAAAGGAAAGCCTGTGATCGTAGGTGGGAAAGCAAGCGGTAGGGGCGTAGTATCAACAGCCTCATACGAAGCTAGAAAATATGGTGTACACTCTGCAATGCCCACCGCACAAGCACATAAGTTATGTCCTAATGGTTTTTATGTTACCCCAAGATTCGAAGCGTATAAAACAGCTTCAGAAAAAATTATGAAGATATTTAAAAGTTATACTGATGTTGTAGAACCTTTGTCATTAGACGAAGCATACTTAGACATTACACATCTAGTTAGACATGATTTACCCGCATCAAGTATTGCTCAATATATACGTAAAGATATTTTTGAAGCTACACAACTCACATCTTCTGCTGGTGTGTCTTATAATAAATTTTTAGCTAAATTGGCAAGTGGCATGAACAAGCCCAATGGGTTAACAGTAATTGATTATCGTAATGTACATGAGATATTAATGGGATTAGATATAGGTGATTTTCCTGGTGTTGGTAAAGCCTCTAAAGAGAAAATGCACGATAACGCAATATACAATGGTAAAGACTTATATGAACAAAGTGAGAGAGAGTTAATAAGACTCTTTGGTAAAAGAGGGCATGGATTGTATAACAAAGCGAGAGGAATAGATTATAATCCCGTTAAATCAACAAGAATACGAAAGTCGGTTGGTACAGAGCGTACTTTTGCAACGGATATGAATGATGATGATCAAATATTACAAAAAGTATGGGAACTGAGTCATAAAACAGCTGAACGTTTAGCTAAATTACAAAAATCAGGTAAGACAGTAACAGTTAAAATAAAGACTTACAAATTTGAATCATTATCAAAACAGCGGAGCTTAAGAGACCCTGTCAGAGATGAAAATGATATTTATAATATAGCTTATACTTTATATACAGAATTAAAAGATCCAGATATACCAATTAGACTAGTAGGTGTAACGGTAGGGAATTTAGAAAAAGCGTCTTACGAAAATATGACAATCTATGATTATATTTAAAAAGTTAGTTCAAATTTGAAGCTAACATCATTAATCTTTATCTTTTAAATCTTTGCCATAAATATTAAGCATACTATTTAAATTATCATAGTGTTTTAATAGGCGAAATGTAATCATTGCACAAGCTTTCGCATCATTTAGTGCATCATGGTGACCGTGAAAATCTAAATTGTAATATTGCATCATATAATTCAAGCCATATCGGTGATTATTTATCGTTCTTCTAGATAGTTGTAATGAACAGAAGTATTTCATATTTGGCGTATCAGTACCTATAGCTTTAATACTTTCATGTAGGACACTCATATCAAAAGCTGCATTATGTGCAACAACTGGTAAGTCGTCAATGAATTGCATCATAAAAGGGTATACCTTTTTAAATGTGGGAGCATCATAGACTTCATTTGGTTGTATACCATGTACAGCGATGTTTTGTTGTGAAAAGTAATCGTTTGGGTTAACTAATGTGTAAAATGATTCAGTGATTTGGTGATTAACAACTTTAACCATACCAACTGAGCAGATGCTTGTACGTTTACCATTAGCAGTTTCAAAATCAAGGGCAATAAATGCATCAGAATTCATTAAGCAAGATTCCTTTCTCATGTGTGAATATGATATGACTTTATATAAATATGTTCTTAGAGTCAAGTTAATAAGACTTTAACAAGTCTAATAACAACTCCATAATAAACAAAAAAACTCATCCCAAATTTAAATTGGGATGAGTTTTTATTGAGACAATAAACTTAAGTTTTAAGGTAAAACTTACTCTTCGTCAAATGAACGTGCAGCTAATTCTTTCTCGTATAGATAAAGTGTATTACTGTCATCACCGATACGTTTTAAGTAATCAAGGTGCGTTTCGAACATTGCTTCTTCTTCTACTTGTTCATCTAAGAACCAATTTAAGAATGAAATCGTGGCATAATCTTTCGCTTGATTAGCTAAATCTGATAAATTATAAAATCTACGCGTAACATCTTGTTCTTGTGCTAAGCCATCTTGAAACGTTTCTAAGATACTTGAGAAATCTGATTTCGGTGCAGGAATCGTTGCAAATAAAGCATGTTCTCCACGATCGTTGATATAATCATATATTTTTTTGCCATGGAACCTTTCTTCTTTCGCTTGTTGTACATAGAAATTCGCAAAACCTTCATATGATTCTTTGTCACAAAAAGCGGCCATTGCCATATACGCATGTGCTGCAAAATATTCATGGTTCATTTGTTCATTTAATGCATTTAACAATTCTTTGTTTAACATAAGTAATAGCCTCCATGTATGTTTTTTTTCAGTATAGCAAATCTATTCTCATTAGTAAATAATAATAATTATAATCTAGAAAAAAGCCATGATTATTTCAATTGAGAATTGTTTGGAATACAACTTAATCATGTTATAATATTTGAGTGAAGAGTGAAGGAGGAAGTACATGAGACATTGGACTGCAACCCACTTAGCAAAATTGGCTAAACAAGCAAGTAAAGCTGCTGGGAAAAAGGGCACAGACTTGCCAGGTCAAGTTGCAAGAAAAGTGGATAAAAATATTTTAAGAAAATTAGCATCACAAGTTGATGAAATTGTCTTTATAAGTGGCACGAATGGGAAAACGACCACTTCAAATTTAATTGGCCATACATTAAACGTAAATGATGTTGACATCATACATAATAATGAAGGCGCAAATATGGCTGCGGGCATTACTTCAGCATTTATTTTGCAAATTAAACAAAGTACAAAAATTGCAGTCATTGAAATTGATGAAGGCTCGATTCCAAGAGTACTCAATGAAGTAACACCAACAATGATGGTTGTTACTAATTTCTTCCGTGATCAAATGGACCGTTTTGGGGAAATAGATATTATGGTAAATAATATTGCTGATGCGATTAATAATAAAGGGATTAAATTATTGTTAAATGCAGATGATCCATTTGTCAGTAGATTGAAGATAGCTAGCGATACAGTTGTATATTATGGGATGAAAGCACATGCACATGAATTTGAACAAAGCACAATGAACGAGAGTCGCTATTGTCCAAATTGTGGTCGTTTATTACATTATGATTATATTCAATATAATCAAATTGGCCATTATCATTGTGAATGTGGATTTAAACGTGAGGATACTAAATACGAAGTGTCTGAATTTAATTTAAATCCATTTATTAATTTAGATGTAGGAACTGCTACATTCAATATGAAAATCGCGGGAGATTTCAATGCTTATAATGCGATAGCAGCTTATACAGTACTAAAAGAATTAGGACTCAACGATGAAGGCATAAAACGTGGGTTTGAAACATATACGTCGAATAATGGGCGTATGCAGTACTTTGAAAAAGATAGTAAAGAAGCAATGATTAACCTTGCCAAAAATCCTGCTGGGATGAATGCTAGCCTTTCTATAGGAGAACAATTAGACGGTAGTAAAGTCTATGTTTTAGGATTGAATGATAATGCAGCAGATGGTAGAGATACTTCGTGGATTTATGATGCTGATTTTGAAAAATTAGCTAAACAACAAATCGAAGCAATTATTGTTACTGGGTTACGTGCAGAAGAATTACAGTTAAGATTAAAATTAGCCGGTGTAGAAGCACCAATCATTTTAGAAAGAGACATATATAAAGCGACAGCGAAAACGATGGACTATAAGGAAAGCTTTACAGTAGCTATTCCTAACTATACTTCTCTAGCACCTATGTTAGAACAATTAAATCACTCTTTTGAGGAGGACAAAGCTAGATGAATGAATTGACTGTTTATCATTTTATGCCTGATAAATTAAATTTATACAGTGATATTGGGAATATTATTGCGCTTAAACAACGAGCAAAATTGCGTGATATTAAATTGAATATTGTAGATATAAATGAAACAGAGGGCGTTACCTTTGATCAATGTGATATTTTCTTTATCGGTGGCGGTAGTGATAGGGAACAAGCACTAGCTACTAAAGAATTAAGCAAAATCAAAACGACATTAAAAGAAGTTATTGAAGACGGTATGCCTGGTTTAACAATTTGTGGCGGTTATCAATTTTTAGGAAGTAAATATATTATGCCTGATGGTACTGAACTTGAAGGTCTTAATATTTTAGATTTTTATACTGAGTCACAGAAAGACCGTTTAACTGGGGATATTGTAATCGAGAGTGAAACGTTTGGTACAATCGTCGGTTTTGAAAATCATGGTGGTCGTACGTATCATCCATATGGCACATTAGGTAATGTAACACATGGTTATGGTAATAATGATGAAGATGCTAAAGAAGGCATACATTATAAAAATCTGTTGGGAACTTATTTACATGGACCTATTTTACCTAAGAATCATGAAGTGACCGATTACTTATTGGAGAAAGCATGTGAACGTAAAGGTATACCTTTTACGCCTAAGAAGGTAAATAATACTGAAGAAGAAGCTGCCAAACAAGTAATTGTTAATCGTGTAACACAAAAATAGAAATAAGCTTAATTAAAAAAGTGGCTGTTAGAAATCCTATTGGAAATCTGACAGCCACTTCTGTTATTTTTGAACCCCTTTTTAATTGCAAGGCGTAAAATTGACATACACAAAGTGTTAAGCAAAACGATGATCTAAGATACGATAAATTAATAGAATTTCATAAATAAGGTGACTTTTTAATTGGTTGTCATCAAATTCGTCTAATCCTTTAACAGATGTTTTTAATAATGAAGCAGATTGTTGCTGTCGCTCAAAAGACCCAGCAGTATAAATGTCATTAATACTTTGAGCAATACTTAAGATAGCGATTTTTTCTTCGTTCGTAAATTGGATATGTGTGCCTTTAGGCAAATAGACTAAGTTTGATAAATGCGTAATGAATAATCTGTTTGTATGCGTACGTGTTGTTAATGCTTTTAAACGTATCCATTCTGAATCGTGATGCTTGTGATAGCTCAACTCATCCTTTTGGTAAGAAAGTAATGTCTCAACCTTTTGATTTAAATCTAACAAGACATTTAATTGTTGGTAAGGGGCGCCTTTAGTGAATTTGCCTAACAGTAATTGACGCATACGGTGATGAAAGAGGCCGTACATTTTAGACTCTACGTTATTAATTGAAGATTCAAGCTGGTCATAATATTTTGGTGGGAAGATAACAAAGTTGACTAAGCCAGCAGTGACCAGACCAATAATTGCAGTTAATAGCCTTGAGAAAAAGTTGAAGAAATAAGCATCATGTATACCAGGTATCATAGCCATAGCTGTTAATGTTGCAACTGTTGTTCCAACTTGAAGTTTTAACTTAGTACAAAATATTATTGTAAATGTAGCACTAAAAGCATATGCAAAAGCAGATTCATCGCCAAAAATAAATGTGAAAACAACTGCAAAGAGCGCGCCAATTACTGTAGCTGGAAGTCTACGATACCCTTTTTTTAATGATGCCTTTGCAGTGGGTTCAATTGTAACAATAGCAGTTAAAATAGCGAAAATAGGATTTAAATCTAATGCTAAACAAAAAAATGCAGTTAAAAATGTAGCTAACCCCGTTTTAATTGTTCGTGCACCTATAAGTCCTTTATACCAATTGTTGCTCATAAAAAAACTCCTAGTCATATTATGTATCAAAAGAGAATTAACACGAATTACAAAAGTAGCCATGTTATTCATATAATCAAAATGTTAAACTATACGTGTTCAAATATTCTAATTTATTATATCAAAAAAAGTCTGCTATAATAAGAAGGAATATAATTTACAAAAAGGAACGGGATAATATGATCGTAAAAACAGAAGAAGAATTAACAGCTTTAAAAGATATTGGTTATATTTGCGCATTAATTAGAGATACTATGCAAGCAGAAACTAAGCCGGGTATCACAACAAAAGAATTGGACGATATTGCAAAAGAGTTATTTGAAAAACATGGCGCACTTTCTGCTCCAATCCATGACGAAAAATTTCCTGGACAAACATGTATTAGTGTTAACGAAGAAGTAGCACATGGTATTCCAGGCAAACGTAAAATACGCGAAGGTGATTTAGTTAATATCGATGTTTCAGCATTGAAGAATGGTTATTACGCCGATACAGGCATTTCGTTTGTGGTTGGTGAAGCGGACAACCCATTGAAGCAAAAAGTCTGTGACGTTGCGTTAGAAGCATTTGATGCGGCTATGACAAGAGTTAAAGTAGGCGGAAAGTTAAGTCAAATTGGTAAAGCAGTCCATGCTACTGCTCGAAAAAATGATCTAACAGTTATTAAAAACTTAACTGGTCATGGGGTAGGACAATCACTCCATGAAGCACCAAGTCACGTGATGAACTATTACGACCCTAAAGATAAGACTTTACTTAAAGAGGGCACAGTGATTGCAGTTGAACCGTTTATTTCTTCAAAAGCAACATTTGTGACAGAAGGCAAAAATGAGTGGGCGTTTGAAACAAAAGATAAAAGTTTTGTTGCTCAAATTGAACATACTGTCATCGTTACAAAAGATGGACCAGTGTTAACTACTAAAATAGATTAGATAGTGTTTCGGTCTAAAGTCCTAATATAAGATGGTTCCGGAGCCTATACCAATGGTTCCGGATATTTTTTATAATAGAGTCTAATCGATCATGAGGTGATTCTATGAATTATATTACGTCTTATTTAGAAAAAATAACAAAACACACATTTCACACAAGCTTAGTGGAATACCAACGATTTCTTGATAAAAAATTGAGAAGTGTTGAAATGTATATTAAATACTTAATCGAAAGAAAAGGTAATGTTGGCAGTTTAATTGATAGACTGACCTTATCATTAGAAAATAAATATATTGATATGTTGGATAAAGAGTACATTGATTGTGCTGAAGAGATAGAACATAAAGATATTGAGCAAATAAAATGTGAATTAAACGAAATGGAAGCAGACTACGCTCGTATTGAAACCGATTTATCACAACAAGCAACAGAGAGAGCTAATATTGAAACTGAGTGTGATCTAATCGAACGCATTAGTTTAGTCGCTTGAAGAAAGGTGGCGAAACATGACTCATAAATATATATCGACCGAGATGTTAATTGTTTTTACAACATTATTGATTATTGCCAATTTTTATTATATATTCTTTGAAAAAATTGGTTTCTTACTCGTGTTATTACTTGGCTGTATCCTAGCCTATGTAGGTTATTTGTATTTCCATAAAATACGAGGACTCTTATCATTTTGGATCGGTGCTTTGTTAATTGCATTCACTTTACTATCTAATAAATATACAATCCTCATTTTATTTATCTTTTTAATAATGTTAATTATAAGATATATTATTTATAGATTTAAACCATTAAAAGTAGTCGCTACTGATGAAGAAGTAGAGTCACCAAACTTCATTAAACAAAAATGGTTTGGTGAGCAACGCACACCAGTATATGTATACAAATGGGAAGACTTACAAGTGCAACATGGCATCGGTGATATCCATATCGATATGTCTAAAGCTGCGAATATTAAAGAAAATAATACTGTAGTGATACGACATATTTTAGGTAAAGTTCAAATTATCGTACCTTTGAATTATAATATTATCTTAAACTTTACTGCTTTATATGGGAATGCTTATGTCAATGAAACCTCCTATAAAGTTGAAAACAATAATATTAAAATCGTGGAAGAAACTAAAGAAGAAAACTATGCTGTAAACATTTATGTTTCGACATTAATTGGCGATGTTGAGGTGATTTATAAATGAATCACTACATAAGAGCAATAGGGTCCATGTTGATATTAGTTTATAGTACATTTTTTGCTCTATTTTTTATTGATAAAGTATTTGTAAATATAGTATATTTTCAAGGTATGTTTTATACACAAGTTTTTGGAATACCAGTTTTATTATTTATAAACTTATTAGTTATTTTTCTCTGTATTATTGTAGGTTCAGTATTAGCATATAAAATAAATCAGCAAAACCACTGGTTACAAGACCAAATAGAACGTTCTATTGAAGGTCAGACAGTAGGTATCAATGACCAAAATATTGAATTGTACAATGAAACGATTGAATTATATCAAACATTAGTTCCATTAAATCAAGAAGTACACAAATTACGTATGAAGACGCAAAATCTAACAAATGAATCATATAACTTAAATGATGTGAAAGTTAAAAAGATTATAGAAGATGAACGACAAAGGCTTGCACGTGAGTTACACGACTCAGTAAGTCAGCAATTATTTGCAGCGAGCATGATGCTTTCGGCTATTAAAGAAACACAATTGGAAGCACCTCTAGATCAACAAATTCCGTTATTAGAAAAAATGGTGCAAGATTCTCAATTAGAAATGAGAGCCTTACTATTACATTTAAGACCTATTGGGTTAAAAGACAAATCACTAGGTGAAGGAATTAAGGATTTAGTCGTTGATTTAAAGAAAAAAGTACCTATGAAAGTTGTACATGATATTGAAGAATTTGAAGTGCCTAAAGGTATTGAAGACCATTTGTTCAGAATTACACAAGAAGCCTTATCTAATACTTTGAGACATTCAAAAGGTTCTAAAGTTACAGTAGAATTGTTTAATATGTCCGATTACTTATTATTGCGTATTCAAGATAATGGTAAAGGGTTCAATGTTGATGATAAGGTAAAACAAAGCTATGGTTTAAAAAATATGCGTGAACGCGCACTTGAAATTGGTGCTACGTTTCATATTGTTTCTTTACCCGATTCAGGTACAAGAATTGAAGTAAAGGCACCATTAAATAAGGAGGATTCACATGACGATTAAAGTTTTATTTGTTGATGATCATGAAATGGTTCGAATTGGAATTTCTAGTTACTTATCTACACAACCAGATATTGAGATTGTAGGGGAAGGTCAGTCAGGAAAAGATGCAATTGAAAAGGCCCATCAACTAAATCCAGATTTAATCTTAATGGACTTACTTATGGACGATATGGATGGTGTCGAAGCTACTGAGCAAATAAAAAAAGACTTACCTCATATTAAAGTTGTAATGTTAACAAGTTACATTGAAGATAATGAAGTATATCGCGCTTTAGATTCTGGCGTAGATAGCTATATTTTAAAAACGACTAGTGCTAGCGATATAGCCGAGGCTGTTCGTAAAACACATAATAATGAGTCTGTGTTTGAAGCTGAAGTGCTTGTGAAGATGAGAAATAGAATGAAACAACGTGCCGAATTATATGAAATGTTAACGGAACGAGAAATGGAAATTCTATTACTTATCGCAAAAGGCTACTCAAACCAAGAAATTGCGAGTGCGTCACACATAACGATTAAAACAGTAAAAACACATGTAAGTAATATATTAAGTAAATTAGAAGTGCAAGATAGAACCCAAGCAGTTATTTATGCTTTCCAGCATAATTTGATACAATAATAAATTATATTTAAATTATTTCCAAAAAGGTTAAAACCGAAACGTAGATCAAAGTCATTTACGTTTCGGTTTTAACCTTTTTACGTGTTATAGAGTCAGTCAATTGTATAGGTTGAATTTAGTAATTAAAAAATAGCTTATAGGCATCATGAATTAGACACCTATAAGCTATTGATTTTAAAATAGTCATTACATCTATTTAGTTGAGGTTATATTAAATTAAACTTTATTACTGTCTGAGTCTGAAGTATTCTGGTTGGAATCAGAGTCAGTAGCATGCGCTGATTCATTGTCAGCATTGATATCTGCTTCGTTTTTACCTTTAGTTGTTTCGTTTTCTTCAATCTCAGTCATTGTATGTTCCTCTGGTGTTTTACCAACGACTACTTTGCGTTGATGGATAATCGCATTGATTTCGGCACCGATAATAATGATAAAGCCTGTAATGTATAGCCATAACATTAAAATAATGATACCAGCAATACTACCGTATGTTTTAGAATAGTTAGCAAAGTTTGAAATGTATATACCAAATAAGAATGAGCCACCTAAAAATACAATCGTAGCGAATATTGCTCCTGGTATTACTGATTTCATTTTAATCTTAACATTCGGCGCTAATGTGTATAAAACCATAAATGCTATGAAAATGATGATTAATGGTAATACAACACGTACTAAGTTAAAAATCCATTTGATCTGATCACCTAAACCAAGTGGGCCAAATAGGAGTGAACCGATTTGTTCTCCAAAGGTTGGTAATACGAGTGCAATAGGTAAGACAATAATCATAGCAAGTGTAAATAGCACACTTAATAGTTTAGAAACAACAAAGTTTCTACTATCTTCTACGTCATATGCGACGTTGAATGAGTTCATAATTGCAGTCATACCATTTGAAGCAGACCAAAGTGCTAAAATCAAACCTACAGATAATATACTACCACTGGCATTACCCATAATATCACCAATAATTGAAGATACTTGGCCAGCATAATCTGGCGGGACGTTCTCTTTAATCATATCTCTTATCGTTGATTGTTTAACACCTACTACAGGTACTATAGATAATAAGAATAGGAGCATAGGAAATAGTGACAACATGAAATAATAAGATAATTGTGCAGATAAACCAGATGCATCATCTTTACCTATTCTATAAATGAGGTAAGAGAAGAAATTAGGGTTTTTCGTATATTTTGCTGGCTTATTAATACGTGATACAAAGAATTCTTGATTGTCTTTCTTAGGTGATTTTGATTTGAATTCGTTAGGCATAATATATGTACGATCAGGCCCGATTTGTTCATCTTTTGTTTTTTTAGGCTTCTTCTCTTCATTCTTTTTAGCTGAGTTTAGAAACTTTGAAGTTGTTTTCTCTTTTTTAGACATATCAAATCTCCTTATGTATTGATGTTTTCAGTATATTGTTTAATATACTTTAAAAGTTAAAGAAGGTAAATAAGTATTGATATTCTTTTTATAAAGTTAATTTTTAGTTTTTAAAATATCACACATTACAAGTTATATACAAAAGACAATACCTAAACATGTAATATTAGGTATTGCCTTAATTTAATTATTTAAACATGCGGATTCAAAAATACAATGCTAAAATCAAATTAATTATTTAAGCGATTGTTTTTACGTTCAACGAATGTATTTTTCGCATCTTTTAAAGAACGTTCTAATTCTGGATTATTACGGCGAATTTCTTCTACCACGTCTTTCCAATATAATACTTCGTCTTTTACGTTGTTGATAGCTGAAGGTTTTTGAGAACGATTACCTTCTTTTCTATCTTTAATGGATTGTTTTAATGATTGGCGTGTTGATTTGTCTACCAATGTTACTGCGCCTCCAATTACGGCACCTAATAGAATCCCTGGAATTAATTTATTTTGCATGATGTTTTACCCCTCTCTTAGATTTGCATCTTTAACTATAAAATCAACTAAGTTATCACAAGATGATTGTACCATTTTATAAACACCTTCGAAATTATTTGTATAATAAGGATCAGGTACGTCAGTCTCATCCATATCACTAAAGTCTAACAGCTTATATAATTGTCCTTTAATGTTTGAATTGATCTGTTTAATATTCTCTACATTACTTTGATCCATTGCAATGATATAATCAAAGTCATCATCAGCTTTAAATAGTTCGCTGATCATGTTATCAAACTGTATATCGTTTTTAGTGAGTATATCTTGCGTACCCTCATGAGGTGGCTGGCCTAAGTTCCATTCTCCTGTACCCCTAGAGGTTACGTTTAAACCTGTTATCTTTCTATCTAGTAATCTTTGTCGCATAATAGCTTCTGCCATTGGCGAGCGACAAATATTGCCTAAACAAACGAATGCTACTGAAATCATGTGACTACCTCCAAATTATATAATGCTAATTCCCATTTTAAAGCTTTTTTAATCATTTCTAAAGCATTATTATTATAAAAGTTTTACAAGAAACGTAAATTTGATAAAATAAATTGATAAAAGGGGTGAACGAAGTGACAAATACTAATGAGCAAATGATATTAGAAATAAGAGAACGTTTAAATCTTGTGAATCAAAGCTTAATTGATCCAGATAAATATGAAGCAGCAGATAAGCAAGAAATTAGTGAAATTCACGAATATGTAACATCAAAAGCGTCATTTACACCAAGTGAAGCAGCTGCAATTGCAGACGCGCTTGGACAAATACGTAAATAAAAGGAGTGTATAAATATGACTCAATTACAAGAAAAATTAAAACAATACGCCGAACTTTTAGTTGGTGTAGGAATGAATGTACAAAAAGGTCAACCAGTATTTATTCGCTCAAGTGTTGATGCTATTGAATTAACACATTACATAGTAGAAGCTGCATATAAACGAGGCGCTTCTGACGTTAAAGTTGACTACAGTGACGATCGACTTTCACGCTTGAAATTCGAATATGAAACTGTAGAACATTTCGAAAGTAATGAAGTGAAAGATTATGAAGTTGCTAAGCGCATGGATTACGTAGATAGAGGTGCTGCAAATTTAGCACTTATAACTCAAGATCCTGATTTATTAAATGGCATTGACCGTGATAAACTAGCAACATTTCAAAGACAGTATGCTACTGCGTATAAAGGATATATGGAAGCAAGTCAGAAAAACCAATTTCCATGGTGTGTGGCAGCCTATCCATCAAAAGCTTGGGCAAGTCGTGTCTATCCAGAACTATCTGAGGAAGCTGCCTACAACACATTCATTGATGAAGTATTAGATATCGTGCGTGTAGATGGTAATGATCCTGTAGCTAATTGGAAAGCCCATGTTGCTAATCTAAGTAAACATGCGGATAAATTACAAAGCAAAAATTATAAAGCACTTCGCTATATTTCTGAAGGTACAGATTTAGAAATTGGTTTACCTGAAGGTCATATATGGGAAGATGCAACAAGTTATACGAGTGAAGGTCAAGGCTTTGTAGCTAATATTCCTACTGAAGAAGTGTTCACCGCACCTCATAGGTTAAAAGTTAATGGCTATGTAACGAATAAATTACCATTAAGTCATAACGGTAATATTATAGATGGTTTTACATTAACTTTTAAAGATGGGGAAGTAATTGATTTTAAAGCCGAGAAGGGTGAAGAGGTCTTACGTGATTTATTAAATACAGACGAAGGTGCTAAGCGACTAGGTGAAGTAGCACTAGTGCCTGATGATTCACCAATTTCTAACCGCAATACTATTTTTTATAATACGTTGTTCGATGAAAACGCATCTTGTCACATTGCATTAGGATCAGCTTACGGTTTTAATGTAGAGGGTGGTACAGAAATGACTACAGAAGAAAAGATAGCTCAAGGATTAAATGATTCACTTATTCATGTTGATTTTATGATTGGTAGTAAAGATTTAACAATTTATGGCGTTACACAAGAAGATGAAAAAGAACTCGTCTTCGAAAATGGTAACTGGTCAAAATAGGGAGATTAAGGATAAGTCTGTGAAAGTGTTCTGAAGTAGTTTACTATATTCAGAGCACTCACTTTTTGTCTGATAAAAGAAAAGGAATTGATTAAATTATGGAAAGACCAAAACGTAAATCGATGTCTGAAGCACGAAGCATTAAAGAGAGACAAGTTTTCCCACAAGAAACGAATCATCTACAGACAATGTTTGGTGGTATGTTGATGGCGAACATTGATGAAATTTCAGCTATAACAGCAACGAAACATAGTAATGCACAGGTGGTAACAGCTTCAACTGATTCAGTAGATTTTTTAAAACCAATTAAAACAGGTGCTGTCGTTTCTTATGAAGCTATGGTCTCATACGCCGGAAAATCTTCAATGGAAGTCTGCGTTCAAATTATTATAGAAGATGTACTTAAAAATGAAAGGCATTTAGCAGCTTTAAGTTTTTTAACATTTGTAGCACTCGGTGAAGATGGTAAGCCAATAGAAGTACCTCAAGTTTATCCAGAATCACAGACAGAAAAGTGGTTCTATGATACGGCACCTGCTCGAGTCAAAAGAAGGAAAGAACGTAGAGAAGAAAGTAAAAGCACAATTGAGTTCTTATCAAGCGTACAACAATTAGGATGAAAATGACGAAAGGTACATATAGGATTAATAAAAGCCGATATGTACCTTTCGTCATTTTATATGCATTAATTTTTTAAAACAATGTGAAAGTGCATTAGTCCAGAGCGTAGACAAACCAATT
>NZ_JAMBPV010000013.1 GCF_029531845.1 Staphylococcus equorum | reverse complement strand
ATCACGGGTTGGCTTGCTTTATTTTTCACTTATTTTAAGGTGTCTAACAAAACTTCAAGTGAGAAGGGGGGCTAACGTTTGTCTGATGGAAGACTGACCCTAGTTTGTTTATTTACTTTTACCTTCTTGTTTTGCTTTCTGTTCTTCTTCCTGTTTTTTCTCTTCAATGTCTTTCTTAACTTCAGTTCTTTTCTGCTCTTGTTGTTTTTCTTGATCTTCCATTTTTTTATAACGTTCTTTTTGTCTAAAACCATACGTACTTTCTAATATGAGTTCTTCATTGTTTAAACCAGCGCCAATTGCACCTGCAACTGTCGATATGGACGTAGCAAACCAAGCAAGATTTATATAGGTGCTTAACGTTGCGGAACCACCCATTTGAAGCGTTTGCCCTAGATATCCTGACGGTAACACTACAAGTGTAGCGATTAAGAACAAGAAGAATAATATTATATAATAAATTATCAGTGAAATAGTTAAGGTTAGCACTGTCGTCAAATTATATAACATTGTAACGCTTTTATTTCTACTCTCCTTTTTTGATTCCCATAAATGGTGCGCTACAATAATCCAAAACATCATGCCAAAAATGGCGACTAACATCATAAGTAACATGCGCCAAGATGAATAAACATAACTTAAATTCCACATCGTAGTAAAAACGATACCGAAAGCGCCAGTAGTGAATGCGATGGCTACAACATTACTTAAGCTGCTCAGCATGTTTAAGGGATTGTTTGCAAATGTCATACCACTGATTAAACGAAACGAACCTTTTGTATTAGATGAAACAAAATAATGAGTATGTTTGGAATTTGTGTCTTCCAAATATTCTGTGCGTGATTTTAAAGTTGAAAGTGGGAATTGTGATTTTAATTTTTCTTGACTGCTTTTGTCGTTATTATTATTATTATTTATTTGTAAATTGTGTGAGTGCTGTATACTCACAGTTTCAATAATACCTACAATCGATTTTTGTATACGCTTTTGGACTGGTCGCCAGCCATAGGAAGGTATAGAAATTAAACTGGCACCATTACTTTTATTAATATCAAAAGCGATAACATTATTTTCTTTAATAATAGGGAGGTCTGTAAGTCCTATAGTGTAGTGCCAATTATTATTATTTTGATAGTTGGCTATTTTCTCGAATATTTCTTTCGCAGTTTCTGCAGAACCAGTTAGGGGATCAACAACTGTATGGATTTTCCATTCAATATCTTGAACAAAATAATTTGCTAATATGTCTGGCAAACTATTTTCAAGATTGTGAGCGATTTTTTCCGTTATTCCTGGTGCCGCTACTAATCCGATTGCAATCGTTCTATTTGTCATTGGAATCCTCCTCACTGTGAGATAGTTTTTTACCATTATTGTAATCTAACGCTTGATTAGAACTATAAGTTTTATCATCGTCTTGTTCTAATTCTTTATATCTATAATATTGTCTGAATGAATAAGTTACACGTTTGATTTTTTCAGCATTTTCAACTGTTGAGCCCATAGCACCGGCTAAAATACCCAATGATGTTATAAACCAAATAAGATTAATATAATTGACGAAAGTTGGTTGTTTTTCATTCAATGAGGTCCAGCTAGAAAATATTTCTGGTGGTACAAATAATAATGTACTTATTGTGAGTAATATAAATAACGCAGCAAAGTTAAAAACTGTAATAGCGAATAACGTAGTTAACGTCGTGAAATTGTAAATAAAACGATATGATTTTTGGGTTTTTGGATTTGGACGTTCCCATAAATTATATGAATATATTAGCCATGCGACCATGCCAGCTACAGATAATAACATGAGTAGAATAAAGCGCCAGTACTCATAGTCTAAGCTCAAATCCCAAGGTGTTGAGAAGATAGCGATATAGGTACCGGTTGCAAAAGATACTGAAATAATCTTTTTAAAATCTAAAATAGCAGACCAAGGTTCATTAGCAAAAGTCATGCCTATGATTAAATGAAGCCAACCTAAAAATGAAGAATTTGAAACAATACGTTTTCTATTACTTTGTTTGTTATCTTCGTTTGGTATAACTTCATTGAATTTTGTTAATTTAAAATACTTTGATTTCAAAAGGTTTTTATCTGTACCAGAACTAAAAAAGTATTGAACTATAAATGTTATGAAATGGCGTAGTTTATTTTTTAAATTCACAGCACCTAATGCGGGAACAGATAGTAATGCTGTTTTGTCGTCTAGGTTGATATCACAAACCACAGTTTTATTATTAGATAAGCTAGGCAAATCCGTTATACAAATTGTGTAGTCCCAATCCTTTTGTTTTTTTATATTCGATGCGATATCTAATGCTTTATCCATATGTTCAGCAGTCCCAACCATTGAAGCCACATGTGTTTCAAATTCCCAATTCGTTTTATCATCTACATGGGTTTGAATATCATCGGCTAGATAATCGGAAATCTTATTTATAAGTTTATGTGGCATGTCAGGTGAAGGAATTAAACCTATCGTTATATTTGTCATTACATCCCTCCTTTATAAATGGTGTGTGAAATATTTAGATTCATATTTTAATTCCCGTTCACTAAGAAAATTAATCATTGTTGGTTTGTTTGTAACTTTTTATTAGTGGTAAACAATAATTAAGACGATTGATAGATTATAACGTAGGAGGTTGAAGTTAATGCCTTGGACAATGAATGATTACCCACAAAGTTGGAAAAATATGGAAAAATTAGAACTTAAAAAAGCGATAGATATTGGAAACGCCATGCTTAAAGATGGTTATAAAGAAGATAGAGCAATTCCAATTGCAACGAAACAAGCAGAATCTTGGTATAAAGACGCTTCTAAAAAAGAATTAGACGAATTGAAAAACAAGAAAATAACTAAACATGAAAAAGATGATTCGGCGAATCCTCAATTAAATAATAAAGATGTTCACGTTTATTATGAAGATGACAAGTGGAAGATAAAAACAGACGGTGCAAAACAAGCTTCCGATAGTTTTGATAAGAAAGAGGATGCAATGAAACGTGCACGCAACATCGCTGATAACAGATCGACAGAAGTTAGAGAACACAAAAAAGATGAATAGCATTCAAATATTCAGTTGTCCCATGAAATAATAAAATATAAAGAAAGAAGACTCGGGACGTTATTATTAATTATCAAGAGTACTATTCCGTTAAACTGTAATGGAATGGTACTTTTTATTTTTAATATATTATTTTCGTTTGAAAAATGCCGACAAAATCGGAGACTTTGCAGAGACTCTGAAATAACGTTCAGGGTGTGTTAATTTTTAAGATTCAGCGATGTATATTTTAAGTTTTAATATAAAAACAACGATTTTTAAAAAGTGTAGTTTATCATATTTGAACTATCTTTTTATTTAGATAATATATAGAAATTAGCTATAATGTAGTTTAAGTAGATTTTTTGGGAGGAACGAAATATGTACATTGAACGTAAGCCTTCGCTAAATATAGACGATTTGAAAGAAGAATTTAGAGAGAGTATAAAACATATCAATAATCAAGAAGATGCATTTGATATGGTAATAGGGTTTGTTGCCTTAGAACAGTTATACTCGTCAGCGCTTAAGGAAATTAGTACTAAGTTAGATATTTTAGATGACAATTTTCAACAAATGTATAAACACAACCCAATTCATCATATGGAACGTCGCGTTAAAGAAATGAGAAGCTTAATTAAAAAATTAAATCGCAAGGGATTCGAGATAAGCACAGAGTCAGCCAGAGAAAATATATTAGATATCGCAGGTATTAGAGTGATTTGTAACTATATAGATGATATTTATGTGATAGAAGAGTTATTACTCAAACAAGGAGATGTAAAGCTCTTGAAACGTAAAGACTATATTGGAAACCCTAAAGATAATGGATATCGTAGCCTACATATCGTTGTAGCCATTCCAGTATTTTTAGCTAATTCAGTAGAAACTGTGCCAGTAGAAATTCAAATTAGAACAATTGGTATGGATATGTGGGCAAGCTTAGAGCATCAAATACGTTACAAAAACACTGAAAATACTGAGAACTATAGAACTGTATTAAAGCAATGCGCCAACGAAATAACGACGGTAGAAAGTAAAATGCAAAATATATATTCTGAAGTATTTGATAATTAAATAAGACTATATTAAAGTTGAAATATTAATATGTTACGGCTAGGAAGCGAGTGCCTTAAGCTTCAGCAATCTTGATGTTTCAACTTTTTTATAAAAGTAAAATAAAAATAATTACCGACATGACAGGTTCAAGACCTGGCATGTCGGTTTTTTAAGTTGCAAAAAATAAAAATATAAATTGCAAGCGCTTGCAAATACTGAAGTTGTGTATTACCATACCTGTATACAAGTATATCGTATTGATAAAAAGAGGTGATGTCATCATGAATTATAAGTATCCGGAACAATGGCTAGAGGGTGTTTCGAAAGGTGAAATGATAGCTGCAGAGATTCGGTTAAGAATAGTCGAGGGCAAGATAACGCCAGATACGTTATTGACGGAGAATCAAATTGCTAAAGAATTTAATGTTAGTCGATCACCAGTTAGGGACGCATTTAAATTATTAAAGCAAGATCAATTGATACATTTAGAAAGAATGGGCGCAGAAGTGTTACCTTTTGATGATAATGAGAAAAAAGAACTTTATGATTTAAGAATAATGTTGGAATCATTTGCTTTTAGTAGAATCAAAACTTTGAATAATGAACAAATTGTCAAAGAATTACGTAAACAATTAGAAATGATGAAAGTGGCAGTTAAATTCGAAGATGCAGAGGCATTTACTGAACATGATATGAAATTTCATGAAGTAACGATACTCGCTTCAAAGCACCAATACTTAAAAACCTTTTGGAATAACTTAAGGCCGGTAATGGAAGCGCTGATATTATTATCAATGCGTACACGTATGAACGACAATCCAGAAGACTTTGAACGTATTCATCACAACCATGAAGTGTTTATAGAAGCTATTGCGAATCAAGATGCTGCAAAACTTAGAGAAGCATTCCATCTCAACTTTGATGATGTTGGTGAGGATGTTGACAGTTTCTGGTTAAATTAATATTTTAAACCGGTAAAGAAGTAGGAGGAAAAGTCATGAAATACATGATTGGTGTCGATATAGGCACAACGAGTACGAAGTCAGTACTCTACGACGAAAAAGGTCAATTTATAATGAAACACAACATTGGCTATCCATTGCATACACCCAATGTTGAAACTTCTGAAGAAAACCCAGACGAGTTATTTGATGCAGTGTTAATGACAGTTAAATATGTAATGAGAGAAGCTAATATTGCTAAAAAAGATCTTAAATTAATCTCATTTAGTGCTCAGATGCACAGTTTGATAGCAATGGATGCGAGTAACCAACGATTAACTGAAAATTTAACTTGGGCAGATAATCGCGCAAGCCAATATGCTGAACAGATTAAAAATGAACATAATGGTAATGAAATTTATCAGAGAACTGGCACGCCAATTCATCCTATGTCCCCATTAGCTAAAATATTTTGGATGAAACACGAACAACAAGAAATTTACAATCAAACTGCTACTTTTGCTGATATTAAGACATATATTTTCTATCAATTATTTGAGCAATTTGTTATAGACCAATCTATGGCATCGTCTACAGGGATGCTGAATTTAGAAACATTAGCTTGGGATAAAGAAGCGCTGGAATTGTTAGGTATTGAAGAAACACAATTACCAGAAGTTGTACCAACAACACACGTATTAAAAGGTATGAAACATCGCTATGCAAGCTTGATGGGCATAGATGAAAATACACCGATTGTCGTTGGTGCTAGTGATGGTGTGCTTTCCAATTTAGGTGTAAATGCATTTAAAAAAGGTGAAGTCGCTGTGACGATAGGAACGTCAGGAGCGATAAGAACCGTGATAGATAAACCACGTACAGATTATAAAGGACGTATCTTCTGTTATGTGTTAACTGAAGATCATTATGTGATAGGAGGTCCCGTAAACAATGGAGGTGTCGTATTACGTTGGCTTCGTGATGAATTATTAGCTAGTGAAGTAGAGACTGCCAAACGTTTAGGCGTCGATCCATATGACGTGTTAACTAAAATTGCTAACCGAGTTAAACCAGGTGCAGAAGGATTGATTTTCCATCCATATCTCGCGGGTGAACGTGCCCCATTATGGAACGCAGATGCTAGAGGTTCATTTTTTGGATTAACACTAACTCACAAAAAAGAACATATGATTCGTGCTGCATTAGAAGGTGTACTTTATAATCTGTATACTGTTTATCTTGCGCTAATCGAAGTAATGGATGAAACGCCATCCACGATTAAAGCAACAGGTGGTTTTGCGAAAAGTGAAGTGTGGCGTCAAATGATGGCAGATATTTTTGATACCAATTTAATTGTACCTGAAAGTTATGAAAGTTCTTGTTTAGGTGCATGTGTATTAGGAATGAAAGCACTTGGAGAGATTGATGATTTTTCTATTATTGAAGAAATGGTTGGTACTACAAATGAACATAAACCAAACCAAGATAATGTGAAAGTGTATCAACAACTTATTTCTATATTTATCAACTTAAGTCGTTCATTAGAGGAGCGCTACACAGAAATTGCAACATTCCAACGTGAACATATGACGGATGACAAATCATAGTAAGGATATATAGATAATACCTTTAAAGAGAAAAGTGACAAGTAAACAAATAATAGTTATGTTATGAAAACTTGTCATATACTCTTTAAAATTTTAATTATGAAAGAAAGCGGTACCATGATTGATTAGTTACATGTCTGTTAAGTTCTAATTCAATCTTTAATTTGAAAGGGGAGAACGATTATGTTTGAAACAATTTGGCCATTGATTACGGTGGTAATAGGAATTATCGTATTATTATCACTGATTATTTTCTTGAAGTTAAACACATTTATTTCATTAATTATTACATCAATTGTAACTGCAATTCTACTAGGTATGCCTTTAGATAAAATCATTGAAACAGTAGAAAATGGTATGGGAAGTACTCTTGGACATATTGCATTGATCTTCGGGTTAGGGGCTATATTAGGGAAACTGCTCTCCGATGGTGGAGGCGCGACACGTATTGCTGACACGCTTATCGATAAGTTCGGACCTAAACACGTACAGTGGGCAATGTTGGTGGCTGCGTTTATTGTAGGGATTGCCTTATTCTTTGAAGTAGGTTTAGTATTATTGATTCCTTTAGTATTTACAATTGCTAAACGTGCGAATGTTTCACAGTTAAAATTAGGTTTTCCAATGGTTGTGGCGTTATCCGTAACGCACGGATTTTTACCACCACATCCAGGGCCAGTGGTTATAGCTAAAGAATTAGACGCAAACCTAGGACACGTATTACTTTACGGTATGATTATTGCAATTCCAGTTACAATTATAGCTGGACCATTATTTAATAAAATTGCACAAAAAATTGCACCAACTGCTTATACACGTGAGGGAGATATATCAGCCTTAGGTGCACAAAAAGAATTTTCAGAAGAAGAAATGCCTGGATTCGGAGTCAGTTTATTAACTGCGATTTCTCCTGTTATTTTGATGTTGTTATCAACAATTGTACAATTGATTACAGGTCATGAAGAAGCTACAAATGGCTTTGAATCATTTATTTACTTTATTGGTACTGCAGCTACGGCAATGCTTATAGCCGTACTGTTTGCAATCTTTACTATGGGTATTAAACAAGGACGTAAAAACTCAGAAATTATGGATTCAGTATCTAATGCGATTTATCCAATTGGGATGATGATCTTAATTATTGGTGGTGGCGGTACTTTCAAAGAAGTATTAATTGAAGGTGGCGTTGGAGATACCATTGCTACATTGTTTGAAGGTACAGAAATGTCTCCGATATTCTTAGCATGGCTTGTTGCTGCAGTACTTCGTATTGCCTTAGGGTCATCAACAGTAGCAGCAATCTCATCTACAGGTATAGTCTTACCATTGCTACAAGTATCAGATGTTAACGTTGCACTCGTTGTGCTTGCAATAGGTGCGGGTAGTGTTATTTTATCTCACGTTAATGATGCAGGATTCTGGATGTTCAAAGAATATTTTGGTTTGACTGTTAAAGAGACTTTCTTAACATGGTCATTACTTGAAACTGTGATTTCAGTATCTGGTTTAATCTTTATACTTATACTTAATATATTTGTTTAAAATAGAAAGAAAATCTGTCGACAAAGTCTCACGACTTTGTTGGCATTTTTTTTATGCACGCTTTCCGCGGGTACAGCCTCATCCTATAGTCTTCGGCTAGTGTTTTCCCGCAGGACTCGGCTCAAATAACTACCGTTTTAAACTAAAATAATATAATAGATTAATATCTTGATTGAACTCATATAAAACCAAACACATATAAAAAATATATAACTCAATTAGCAAAAAAGATTATCTTCATTTCGAATAAGAATTAATGAACGAATATTATATCAATAAAGGAGAACCTAGGGCATAAATACATATGTCAAACTCAATTGTTATACTGACAGTAGTTGACTGAATTGAAAATACACTTATATCAAGATTTTGTATTCCATTTCTTAGACATCCTTGACGGGAGATAAATGAAAGCTTATTAGAAAAATTAGATTTCTGTCTACTCCCTTGTTAATTCATTTGTTATGAATTTTTAAATTTTTGTTGTGATTTTACGTTACTAAAATATAGATGTGGTGGAGAAGAACAACATCAAATCGTTTTAAAATGATAAAATAGAATCAATATCATATTTTTAAACGGTGTCGAAACGTCTATCTCAACCTTTTCGAGTAATAGAAATGTGAGTTATTGATGTTACACAAATATACAAGTATTGAAAATTTACACAACTCATTTATAGTAAGTAAAATAGGGGGCTTAATTATGAAAAGAATATTACTGATCGCAAGCGCATTTATCGGCGTCATTGTAGGAGCTGGATTTGCATCAGGGCAAGAAGTACTTCAATACTTCACGAGCTTTGGCATTATGGGGACATTTGGCGCTATCATTACTACAGCATTATTTGCTTATGTGGGTATGATGCTTGTTTGGTTAGGAAGTAAATCTAAGACGGATTCTCATAAAGAAGTTATACATAATATCACAGGAAAATCTATATTTGGTAAAATTTTAGGCTGGGTTATTGATTTAGTCATTATCTTTACACTCTTCGGTGTAGGTGTCGTTATGATTGCAGGGGCTGGATCAAACCTTAACCAACAATTTGGATTACCTTCAATAGTTGGTACCATACTTATGACAATACTTATTTTACTTGCAGGTATGATGAAAGTAGAAGGGGTTGTTAAAGTTATTGGGAATATCACCCCATTTTTAATTATATTCATTATAATAATTTCAGTTTATAGTTTTATGACAACAGATACATCATTTTCACAACTTAATACAATTTCAGATGCGAAACCATCAACATTACCTAACTGGTTTGTAGCAGGTGTAAACTATGCATCATTTAATACAGCAGTTGGGGCTTCTATGGCAATTGTTATGGGTGGTTCTGAGAAAAATACAAAAGTTGCAGCATTAGGTGGTTTATTCGGCGGACTTGCATTAGGCGTTATGATTGTATTAAGCCATTTAGCTATCTTTACACAAATCGATATTGTTGGAGAAATGGAAATGCCTATGTTAGGTATCGTTAACCATATTTCACCTATACTCGGTGTCGTTATGGCTTTCGTCATTTTCGGTATGATTTTCAATACTGGTTTAGGTATGTTCTATGCATTCGCAACACGTTTTACAATGGTAGATACAAAACGATTTAAACTTTTCTATACAGTTACAGTCATTATTGGTTTATGTTTGAGTTTCGTAGGTTTTACAGATTTAGTGGCAATCTTTTATCCATTAATTGGTTATTTAGGACTTGTACTAATATTTGTATTATTCTATGCACCATTTAAACTCAAATTTGGTAAGAAAAATTTGAATAAATAAGCGTGTGATTACACTGTGGGTAACCGTTTATCCAGTTTGAATTAATATTTTTAATGAATTCTATTGATAATAAAAAGGAATTACTTATAGAATTATTTGATAAGTTCAAAGAAATTTAATATAAAATTCACACCTCAGTCCTTATTTTTAGATATAATAAAAATATAAGGAATGGGGTGTTTTTATGAATGAGGAAACGCTAGAGATTTTACAGATGCATGCGCTACAATTATTGGGAATACGGCTAGAAGGATATGATATGAGAGATATGAATGGGGTGGTTAATCATATCAAGACGCCGTTTACAAATACTGCACGCAAGCAGTTCAAAAATGAGTTAAAACATTTTATTGTACATATGCATAGTAATAAAATTTATCATTATACGAATCGTTTTGGTGTAAACTTTTTAATCTTCAAATTTAAAAAGTATAAACAGATTTATATAGTTGGCCCATATATGGAGAAGCGGCCTAATGAACGTCGTTGTAATGAGTTGCTCCAAAGCTTGGATATTAAAATATCTAAACTTGCTATATTGAAGCAATATTTACTGACGATACCTTTGTGTCACCAAGTTAAAGCACAAAAAATGTGTCGTTTAGCAATTCGGTTCTTGAAAAAAAGAAATATCAATTATGAAACTGTTAAAATTGATTTTAGTTTTCATTCAAATACAGAAGACTTAGCAGAATCCAAAGCGCAAATGGATTATACGTTAAAAGAAATAGAGTATCGTTATAATATGGAGAATCAGCTACTTACTGCAGTTGAAAATGGCGATGCTAACGAAGCGTTATCAATACTAAATGCGATGAATTTATCAGTGGCAGGATTACGACGTGTAAGAGATGATATTTCAAATGAGCAATATAAGGCATATTTGATTAATACGTTGTGCCGTAAAGCTGGTGAAAAAGCAGGTGTAAGTTTGCTTCATATCGATGAAATATCTGCAAAGTATGCAGCTTTGATAGATCAAACGATGGACATAGAAACTTTAGATGAAATTACTCATTCCATTGTTCAAGAATATACAGATAGAGCGATGAAGGTAAAAGCGAATGCATATAGTCCAAAAGTAAGTAAGGTAATTCAATATATAGAAAGAAACTTAGATAGTGCATTGTCATTAAACGAACTCGCCGCATATGTTGGTTTGGCACCTAGTTACTTATCTAAAATATTTAATAAAGAAATTCATAAATCCATTTCACAATACATCATTGAATCAAGAGTAAAAAAAGGACGGGATCTTATTGCGAGAACTAAAATGACCGTCGCTGAAGTTGCAAATTATGTAGGCTTCAAAGAACAAAGTTACTTTACGCAGTGTTTTAAAAAACAATACGGGACAACTCCATTAAATTATCGAACGAAACATAAAGAGTTTTATTAAAATAATTACAGAAAATGGTAAAATCATCTTTAATCATTCATTTTTAGTTAATATATTATAAAAAATATTAATAAAATGATAATTGTGATGTAAAACCATTGATTAACGTACAAGTTTACAACGTTTATTAATGAAATATATTGTCTGCCAAAGAAAAAAACAAACCGAGTTGATATGACAAAAAGAAGTTGTAGTTACAGAGTTTGTGAATACCCCTATGCTTACGCAGTGTCTATTAAGCGAATTTCATTTTATAACAACGTTGTTATTTTAATGTTGACTGTTCTGTATTTAAAAATATAATAAAGTTAAGGTTCCTATAAATAAGGGTGAGGGATGTGTCTCTATCGACGCCAAAAGCGATTTGATTTATTGGGATAAAAATTTTTAGGTATATAAGAAAACGCTTACATATTCGTGTATCTTATTACCGCTTAATTGTAACAATTACTAATACATACTAAGAAACGATTTTAACATAAAAGTGCAGTCGGAACGTTTCTATAGTGGAAAGAGGTTATCAACATGGTTACAGCAAAATTAAAACCGGCAAATAGTAAGTTAAAGAGTTTTAAAGAAATTCAATCACCAAGATTAAAATTCAAAGAAAAAATTGCGTATGGATTTGGAGATTTAGGTAATGGCTTAATGTTTGATATGGGACAAATCTACTTACTTTTATTCTATACAGATATTTTGGGCATACCATCAGTAGTTGGGGGAGCTGTGTTTCTTGTTGCGAAGTTCTTTGACGCATTTGTAGATACTGGAGTGGGGACTTTAGTAGATAATCAAAGGAACTTTGCTAAACGTGGTAAGTTTAAGCCTTTTATTTTATACGGTACTATACCGCTCGCCTTACTTACAGTTTTAACCTTTATGTCACCAGATATTAGTCAAACGGGGAAAATAATATGGGCATTTGGAACTTACTTATTATTTAATGCAGCATATTCATTTGTGAATATTCCATATGGCTCATTGTCAGCATCTATGACAATTAATGCAGATGATCGTACGCAATTATCAGTATTCCGTAACTTAGGTTCACAAGGAGCTATGTTTATTTCTGGTATTGTAGTTATTCCATTAGTTAGTCTATTCCCAAGTCATGCATTGGGTTATCCAGTTGTAGTAGGGATACTTGCTGTCGCTGGTGTTATATTCCATCTATTGTGTTACAGAGGAGTTAAAGAACGCCATACAGTAGAAAGACCGAAAGAAAAAGGTATTGGTCGTAAAGCATTTTTAAATTTATTGAAAAATAGACCATTTATCATTTTAGCGTTATATACATTAATGACGATTACAGCATTGTTCTTACAACAATCATCGCAACTATATTACTTTAAATACGTACTAGGTGAAGCTAACTTAGTCGGCGTAGTAAGTACATTAAACGTCATTGTTTTAGTGCCAGCGTTGTTCTTAACCACATTTTTAAGTAAAAGAGTAGGTAAGAAAATGACTGCAATCATTGGTGTTTCAGGTTTTATTGTATTCCAATTTATTAACTTCATGTTCTTCTCAGATAATGTGATGTTATTCTTGATTGTTAATACGATTGCGCAATTATTCTTAGTTATTCCTAATACAGTGACATGGGCATTTATTGCAGACGTTGTAGAATATGGCCAATGGCAATCAGGTATTAGATCAGAAGGTATTATTTATGCAAGTTACAGTTTCACTAGAAAAATATCACAAGGGTTAGCTGGCTTCCTACCAGGTTTAGCTTTAACGCTGATTGGTTATGTACCACAAGCAACCCAATCAGCTGAGACAATGACAGGATTAAAAGTATTGTTCTTTATTGTACCTGCTACTCTTTGTTTAATCGCAGTGATATTATTCTTCTTTGCATATCCATTAACTGACCATAGACATAAACAAATTGTTAAAGAATTGGCACTTAGAGAAGAATTATAATACATTTTTAATATAAGTGAACTGTTTTGGAAGGAGTTAAATCATGTTATATCCAGTGATAAATAAAAATAGAAGTATCATTGATTTAAATGGCATCTGGGACTTTAAGTTAGAGGACGTAGATGATCAAATTGATGTGACACGAGCATTAGATACGGATTTAATTATGGCGGTGCCAGGATCATATAACGACCAAGGTGTTACTTCAGATATTCGTAATCATGTAGGTAACGTTTGGTATGAAAGAACATTTACAATACCTAACGTGTTAAGAAGTGAACGTATTGTATTAAGATTTGGTTCCGCAACACATAAAGCAACAGTATATATCGATGGTAAAGAAGTAACATCGCACCAAGGTGGTTTCTTACCATTTGAAGTTGATATCGATTCGGAATTTGGTTCTGGTCAGCATCGATTAACAGTTTGCGTGAATAATATTTTAGATGAAACCACTTTGCCAGTAGGTGAATACAGTGAAACGACTGATAAGGGCGGTAAAATAATTAAGAAAAATTCACCAAACTTTGACTTCTTTAATTATGCAGGTTTGCATAGACCTGTGAAAATATATACGACTCCTAAAGTATTTATACAAGATATTGAAATTGTACCGGAAGTATTATCAGACCGCGCTAACGTAAAATATAAAGTCACTACGAATGAAGCAGTGTCTACAATAGCAGTTAAGTTACGAGATGAAAAGAATAATATTGTAGCTGAAGCATCAGGTGCAGAGGGTATTATAGAAGTAGATAAACCTCATTTATGGCAACCATTAAATGCCTATTTATATCATCTAGAAGTGACCCTGTTAGATAATGACCAAGTCATTGATACGTATGCGGAGCGTTTTGGTATTCGCTCTGTAGAAGTAACAGATGGACAATTTTTAATTAATGGAGAACCATTTTACTTTAAAGGGTTTGGTAAACATGAAGATGCTTATTATAGTGGTCGCGGTATGAATGAAGTTACAAACGTATTAGATTTCAATCTGATGAAATGGATTGGTGCGAATTCATTTAGAACGTCACATTATCCTTATTCAGAAGAAATGATGCGCTTAGCAGATGAACAAGGTATCGTCATCATTGATGAGACGACTGCGGTAGGTGTACATCTTAACTTTAGTGCTATTTTATCTGGTACTACGACGCGAGATACGTTTAAGGAAATTGGTACAAAAGAGGCACATGAAGCGGTGATTAAAGGTCTTATTGATCGTGATAAGAACCATGCATGTGTAGTGATGTGGTCTGTTGCTAACGAACCGGCTTCTACTGAAAAAGGCGCTAAAGCGTACTTTGAGCCTTTAGTAAACTTAGCAAGAGAATGTGATCCACAACAACGTCCGGTGACGATTGTGACAATTCTCACTTCCCAACCAGACACATGTGAAGTACAAGATTTAGTAGACGTGTTGTGCTTAAATCGATATTACGGTTGGTATACACAGACTGGTGATTTAGAAGCAGCTAAAGAGGCATTGAGAACAGAGTTAGATGCTTGGAGTAAGAAACAACCGGGCAAGCCAATTATGTTTACGGAATACGGCGCAGATACATTAGCGGGGATGCACGCAATTAATGATGAATTATTTACGGAAGAATATCAAATTCGTTATTATGAAGCCAATCATGAAGTTATAGATAACTATCCTCAATTTATAGGCGAACAAACATGGAACTTTGCTGACTTTGAAACATCTAGTGGAATTATCAGAGTCCAAGGAAATAAAAAGGGTATCTTCACTCGTGAGAGAAGACCGAAAGCAGTCGCACATTATTTCAAAAAACGTTGGGACAATATTCCTGATTTTGGATATAAAAATTAATACATTTAAGATGCATATTAAAAAATTAAACATAGCTTTCTATTTAAAATTTTCCGATTTTGAAAGTGCGTGATTGCCTGATCTTTTTATCAATACTTAGCCTTATAATTAATTCTTATAACTACGTATATATAAAGTACGATAAATAAAAAAGGGATTTTCCATAAGTGGAAAATCCCTTTTAGTCGTTGATAAGTATTTATGTTCTTAAAAATGTTTCAAAAATATAATATATAAAAATTACTTAATATTATAATTTTGCTTGCCATTTATCTGTCCAAACTAAGTCGTTATGAGTACCTTTGAATTCACTTTCCCCCATGATTTTATCTACTGTTTGTTTGATTGTTTCTGGGTTTGAATGGTAGGCATTGATATAAGCTTTGACCATTGTCGCATCGTGCAAATGAGTTGTGAAGTTTAAAGAAATGAATACTGTTGGGACTTCATGCACATACCAAGGAATTTCATTACTCATGGCAGTACCCCATTTAATACGGTAATTATTTTCAGCAGCGTAACCAATAATATTAGCAAAGACGAGCGCTGCGTCTACTTTTTCACGATAGTCTAACGTTTTACCTTTAACACGTGTAGACCCATCATTCAAGGTCACATGGAAACCACGTGATTCTAATTCTTGAATAATATCTTCTTCTACATTGTTTGCAGATTTATAGATACCATCTTTTTCACCTTCAATAATATATAATTGAATATTTTTATGGGTTTCAGGGCGAATCGGTAATTGATCTAAAGTGTTTTTAACTAAAGTGATACCTAAGTCAGCAGCTTCAGTACGCATTGCTAAATGTTCATCACAACCAATAATAGCTAAATCTTCTTGTGGGCGAATAAGCGTACCTTCTGCTTGTTGTTTATGCAAGTTCATTTGAGCTTTTAAGCCTAATATACGACGTACTGCATCATTTAAACGTTCCTCAGTGATAACGCCATTTTTATAACCATCTAACATAAATTGATAGTCTTCTTCTAAATCATTAAAGAATAAGAACATATCACAGCCAGCAGCTATAGATTGGGGCACATAGTCTTCACGACGCATTGCAGCGGTCATACCTAGCATATGACTGGCATCAGTAACAACTAACCCATTGAAGTTTAACTCTTCTTTTAATAAGCCTGTAATTAATTCGGGTGCAAGCGTAGCGGGTAAGATATCTTTATCTTCAAGCTCTGGATTTAATTTTTTAGAATAAGCGGGTTGCGCAATATGACCTGCCATAATCATTTGTACGCCGCGATCAATATGGTGTTGATAAACTTTGCCGAAACTATCATCCCATTCTTGCGTTGATAGTTCATTTACACCAAGTACGAGATGTTGGTCACGCTCCTCAGTACCATCTCCTGGGAAGTGCTTGATACAAGTAATCATGTCTCGTTCAGAATTAAAACCATCTATAAAAGCACTAGAATATTTTATAACAGTTTCTGCCTCTGTACCATACGCGCGTGTGTTTACAATCGTATTTCGCCAATTTTGTAAGATATCTACACATGGGTCGAAATTAATATGTACGCCTAAAGCTGAAGACTCACGTGCTGATACGAGGCCAGCATTATAAGCGACTGTTGTGTCTTGTGCTGCTTCACATTGTGCAGCACTTGCGATGTAGGTACCATCTTTACAAGCCCCGTTGCCACCTGAATCACAGTTTGCGGCTACTAAGACTGGAACTTTTGCATGTTTTTGTAGATCATTGAGTAAATTTTGCACATCTTCTTTATTACCACCCTCATAACGTGCGCCACCAATGTGGAAACGTTCTAGGACTTCTTGATTTGTTAAGTCAGCATCGTGAAATTTTTTGCCGCCTTCCAAAGAGAATAGATTAAAAAAGAGTTGTCCAATTTTTTCTTCGTCTGTCAAATTTCCAAGTGTACGTTCTACCCATGAAATTTGTTCATCATTTAAATTATAAGGTGTTGCTTTTAAATTTACATTTGCCATAAATTTAATTCTCTCCTTCGAAATTATTATAAAATATTGTAGTTAAAGATGTTTGAATATCTTGATTGAAACGACCTTCTTTAAATAATTTTAAATATTTATTATTAAAATCTAGCCATGATTGATTTTCATGTCCTGCTAAAATAGGATAAAAATAAATGTCATGCGATTGTGCAGCATCCATGTCACCCTTAGCATCACCTAACATGATGATGTCTTCGGTATTGTAATATTGCTTCAATTGTTCTAAACAATATTCTTTAGTACCAGCTTCTTGAGCAAACATGCCACTTAAATATGGTGTGAGGTGGTATGTTTCCCATTCATAAGCAACTGCGGATAAATTTGCGGAAGATACGATTGCAATATCTGCAAACGCCGAGGCGTTTTTCAACGTACGTTGCACGTGGTTGAATGGGCCAATACTAGGCAAATTTTTGATGTAATCATTTACTCTATGTGACCATGCAAGTGCTTTTTGTAAACCCAACTTTTCAGGGGAGTTTTGAATCGCTTGCTTTAGAGTAGGATTGGAAAAAGATGCTGTGGTTTGAACCCAATGTTGTATATCTTTATAACCTTCAATGTCTAATCCTTTTGCTACAAGTTCATTTAACATTTTTTCAAGGCCTTTAAAACGATTGATACCTCGTGTAATTTCATACAAATTAAAAGCATTCCAACGCTGTAACACGTCTTCTTTGATATCATCGAGTTGCCACTCCTCTACAAGGGCAGGGCCAAAAGCGCGTTCGTGTTTAATTGTCATTGAATCGATGGCACAACCATCTGAATCAACACAAATCAATTTTTTAAACTTAGGTTGATATTGTGATAAAGTTTCGATCATATTTAATACTCCTTTCAAAAATGATTTTTACTTATAACTATTTAAACATTACGAATAAATAGTTAAAGCATTGTTAGTTTAAGCGTAGGTTGAATTATTATAAAGCGCTTTCATTACACTATTAAAATTATCACGCTCAAAGCAAAAATACCACATTATTTCATGAATTAATGTGATAAACTTCACAAAGAATAAACTTTTAGGTGTTTTTTTAATAAAAAGGTTATTTTTTTGATAAAAAAGATGTTTGTGGAAGAGCGTAATGAGGAACTAATTGTGTACGTGTTTTTACAAAAGTAATGCGATATAGCTACTTTCAACAACATGAAAATGAAAGTAATCACTTCAATTAATTTAAGATGTCAATTAATAAATGATGTTAATAAATAGAAAAATGTTAAAAGTGATAAATTTGTGAAAATAATCACATAATGCTTCCCATTTGAGAGACTATCAATTATGATGAAAGTGTAAAAGATAGATAAAGTTTAGCGAAAGAAAAAATACGGAGTGATTATAATGAGAAAAGTAATTGAGGAAGTTATTTTTTCAACTGAAAGCAGTTATGACATTTACACGCACACAGGTGTAAACCAAGGCATTATCAATGATATTAAAGATGGATACAGAAGTATTGATTATATAGCTTACATTGATGCAGAGAAATTATACAACTATGGACTCGCAAAAAAAGTAGCTAGTTAATAATTTATACGCTGTATGTATCGAGTATTTTGGAGTTGGATATTACATTTCGTTATGACTGTGCAATAATTAAAAGTATTCTGACTTCTAGCATGATTTTCTCCCCAGTATCAACTTTCATGATTTACCGTACGTCCGTTAGAAGCTTAAGAAGCCTACACTTACTGTTCATCCAGTAGTGTAGGCTTTTGTTATTGTATATAAAGCGCAAACAGAAAAGTTATCTTAGTATGATGGAATTAAATATAGGCTTTAAAATTATGTTTAATTTCATTGTAATCATAAACCAAATTAAACAAGCGCATACGAATATGATCTTCGGTAGTGTAAGATATGCGTAAATGGTCATTTTGTTCTATAAATTTATGAAATTCACGTTCTAATTGTTTGCGCTGTGGTATGTTCATATTAATCCATTCTTCTTTATCAAATAATGATTCAAATCGAAAATCAAAGCTTGTTTTACCAATCGTTTCACGTAACTTAGTTAAGCGTTCTTCAAAATTCATGAGCCATCCTCCTTTAAGCATTGTATATGTTTCTACTTAAATTTATTATATACACTTACTTTATAACGAAATATGTATTCTGACAAGATAACCAAAATCCAATTATTTATTTATCTATATAACTGCATGATACAATGTGGAAATATAAGGAATGATTTACATACATCATATAGAGAGGAAGTTATAAATGGTCGAATTAAAAAATAAAGTTGCAATTGTTACAGGTGCAAGTAGTGGTATTGGTGCAAGTATTGCGCAAGTACTTGCAAGTCATGGAGTGAAAGTGGTGTTGTCAGGTCGTAATGCATCACGTTTAAATGATACTGCTCAACGTATTCAAACAGCGGGCAATACAGACGTTGAAATATTAGCAGTCGATATTACAGACAAACAGGACGTTGAGCGTTTAGTTGAAACGGCAAAAGACAAATTTGGTCGTGTAGATATATTAGTAAATAGTGCTGGTCAAATGCTGTCTTCAGCAATTACAGATGGTGATGTAGAAGCTTGGGATGCAATGATTAATGTAAATGTTAAAGGAACACTTTACGGTATAAATGCAGTATTACCAACGTTTTTAAATCAATCAAGTGGCCATATTATAAACATAGCTTCTATATCTGGATTTGAAGTAACAAAAAAAAGTACATTATATAGTGCGTCAAAAGCAGCTGTCCACGCAATAACACAAGGCTTAGAAAAAGAATTGGCTAAGACAGGCGTTAGGGCGACTAGTATTTCACCAGGAATGGTCGATACGCCTTTAAGTGGAGAAACGGATTGGGGAGAACGTAAGAAGTTAGATCCTGAGGATATAGCAGAAGCAGCTATATATGCATTACAACAGCCGAGCCATGTCAATGTGAACGAAGTAACTGTACGACCAGTATAGAATAATATAGTATAAGTGCAGACCCCTAAGTTCAAGCAGAGCTAGGGGTTTATGATTATACTTGTAGCGATAGACTGAAAGGCGTGATTAAATGGACTTTAGATATTTAAGTGAAGCTGATGTATCACAGTATCGATTACTCAGACTCAACTCACTCCAGACAGACCCTAATGGCTTTGCTTCTACTTATGATAGAGAGATTGAATTCCCGATTGAGACATTTAAAGTGAGATTAGAAAATATAGCAACTCATTTTACGATGGGGGTTTTTGATGATGGAACATTGATTTGTATTGCGACATTTTATAGTGAGGTTTTAGAAAAAATAAAGCATAAAGGTAATTTAGTATCAGTATATTGCCATCCACAATATAGACGTCAAGGTATAGCTAAACAACTGATTCAACAAATCATTGATAGCGTCATTGAACAAAATACAGTAAAAACAATCAATTTATGCGTGCTTAGTGAAAATAAAAGCGCAATTAGTTTATATAAAAAATTAGGATTTAAGCGCTATGGGACTGAGCCGAAAGCATTGTATGATGGACATGTTTACTATGATGAAGACTTAATGTGTTTAGAACTTTAAGCTTATTGTAAACCTTGTGATTGATAAGGCGGGGTGAGAAAAATGATGGAACAATATACAGAAGCAGAATTACAACAAAGTAGAGCACAAATATTCTCGCTATTAACAAAATGTCAAAAGGCACTGACGCAATTAGAACAAAAAGGCAATCCCAATAGTAGAACGACATTATTAAAAAATAGAATCCAGGCATTAGAAATTGCTGTATCATTGATAGATGAAAAATTATAATTGCATAAATTACCTAACAAGGGAGTGGGACAGAAAGGATGAGTGGAAAATGGCATACAAGAGTTGAAGCTCTTGCATAAGAACTACTTGACTTCATAAATGAAGTAGTAGTTCTTTAAAAGCTTAATATAAGCACATTTTCAATTCAGTCAGCTACTGCCAAAATAATAATTGAGTTTGAGATATGAATTTATGTCCCAAGCTCATTTTCAAGGAATTTAATAGATAACATAAATTATAACCATTCAATGATTTCAATGCGGTTGCCGAATGAATCATAAATATAAAAACGATCCGCACCCTCAAGTTCATCCCCGTAAATTATTTCTATTGCTTTAGATTCAAGTAATTTTCTTACGTCAGAAGCATCATGAACAAGAAAGGCTGGGTGTGCTTTTTTAGTAGGTGCAAAATCATCTTCAACGCCAACATGTAATTGTTGTTGGCCGACTTGAAACCACATGCCACCTTTTAAAGCTAAGTTAGCAGGTTTGGTAATTTCTTTGAATCCGAGTGTTTCGGAATAAAATGCGCGAGCTTGTGATTCACGATTGGCTGGAGCGGCAACTTGTACATGATCAATGCCTAAAAAGTAATTTTCCATTTCTGTCATCTCCTTAATATAATTTTATAATATCAAAAGATAATTAACTGAACGGTCATTTTTTTAAACTTACTAAATTAAGTATATATTTAATTCTTGTAAAAGTATAATTAAATTGCAATTGATAATCATTTTCGATTAAAATAGAGATAATATATTATGGAAGAGGTTATTACTTTGAAAAAATTTCTATGCTTTTTGTTATGCTTTACGTTGTTCTTAGCGGCGTGTGGTAATGGTAGTGAATCTAATAAATCAGATTCAAAAGATGATAAAGGTACGAAATCTTATACTACAGATGATGGTAGTAAAGTTAAAATACCTAAAGATCCTAAGAGAGTCCTAGTTTTAACAGCGAATTACGGGAACTTAAAAAAATTAGGTGTTAAACCTGTGGGCATTACGAATGTATATCCTGATTCTAAATATTTAGATATGGGTAAAGTTAAAAAAATTGATCCAGAAAATGTAGAAGCTGCTGCTAAATTGAAACCAGATTTAATTATTACATATAAAGAAAATAAAAATAACAAAAAATTATCTAAAATAGCGCCGACAGTACCTATAAAAGTACAAAATATGGACTATAAAGATACTCATATTGAAATTGGTAAGTTAGTAAACAAAGAAAGCAAAGCTAAGAAACAAGCCAATGCACTATCTGAAAAATTAGAAAAAGATGGCGAAGAGATTAAAAAAGCAATTGGGAAAGATAAAACTTTTTCAATTATGGATATTCAAGCAAAAGATATTTATCAATTTGGACCTAGATTTGGACGAGGCAGTGAAGCGATATACGAAGGCTTTAAACTAAAAGAAGACCCCGAAGCTAAAGAAGCGATGCCTAAAGAAAAATTTATGAAAGTGCCTAAAGAAAAATTCAATGCATATTCAGGTGATTACTTACTCTCACCGACAAAAGATGGTGGAAAATTGAACAATGAATTTGTTAAATCGAACATATGGCATAACAACGAAGCGGTGCAAAATGACAATGTAATCTATTATTCAATGGATGAAGCTATTTATGCCGATTTGATTTCAGTAGAAAAACAAGCAGAATTTTTAAAAAAAGAACTTTTGGAAAATAAATAAAGTATAAAATAAAAGAGAGCGGGAATATGAAATCAAATTTTGATTTCTGTACCGCTCTCTGTTTTTAATTTGAAATCGACTGATGACAACAAGCTTGCTACGGCTACCCAAAATAAAACGGATGAGCACCGTAGTAAAGCAATAATTATTTTTACCAATTATCTATATTATTACGTTCGCCTTTAAAATTATTTGAAGTCTGGTGACGTTGTGCTAATACAGCTTCGACGTCTTCAAATTTAATATCTAAAGCATGTAATAACACGAACAGGTGATACATCAAATCTGCAGTTTCATTTGTCACTTCATTACGATCAGACTTCATTGCACCAATAACAACTTCGAACGATTCTTCGCCAAATTTTTTGGTAATCTTTTCAAGACCTTCATTTAATAAATATTGTGTATATGAGTTCTCTTTGTTGGATTGTACACTTGAAGTTACAGTTTGTTCTAATTGCTGGATATTGAAAGGAACATCAGTATTAAAGCAACTTTGGCTCCCAGTATGACAAGTTGGACCATTAGGCACAACATCGATGAGTAACGTATCTTGATCGCAGTCTAAATGAATATTTTTAACAATTTGGGTGTTACCAGAAGATTCACCTTTGGTCCACAAACGTTCTTTAGAGCGAGAATAGAAACAAACCATGCCATCTGCTAATGTTTTGTTATAAGCTGCTTCATTCATATAGCCAAGCATGAGTACTTGTTTCGTATCAACATCTTGCAAAATTGCTGGTAAGAGTCCTTTACTAAAATCAGGTTGTTGTGTCATCTAATCGGAATACCTCCTTGTGCCATTGTCTGTTTTATTTCATCTACAGTGGTTTCTTTGTCGTGTAATATACTTGCGGCGAGACCTGCAGAAACATCTGTTTGTTTAAATAAATCAACAAAATGATCTGGTTTCCCGCCACCACCTGAAGCGATAACAGGAATATTAACAAGCTGTTCAATTTCATGTAAATGTTTCACATCAAAGCCTTGTTTCATACCATCGTGTGTCATGCTGGTGATGAGTAGTTCACCTGCTCCTAATGCTTCTACTTCTTGGACCCAGTCATATACACGTTTATCAGTACGTTGTTTACCGCCATGTGTATAGCAATAATAGTCGTTCAGTTCGTCATCATAATTGCTATCAATAGCGATACAAATGCACTGACTCCCAAATTTTTCACTCGCTTGTTTAATAAATTCTGGATTTTTGAGTGCGCTTGAATTCAGCGAAACTTTGTCTGCACCATGATTAAGTAATTGTGAGATATCATCTAAAGTAGTAATACCGCCGCCAACCGTAAGTGGTATAAATAATTTTTCGGCAGTTTCCCCAATGACATCAAGTACGAGGTCATGACCAGCTTCTGTTCGAGAAATATCTAAAAAGACAAGCTCATCTGCACCTTGTTCATTGTAATAAAGTGCATAGTCTACTGGATTACCAACATCGCGCAAGCCTTTAAATTGAATCCCTTTAACTACGCGGCCATCTTTTACATCTAAACAGGGAATTATTCTCTTTTTAATCATGACAAACCCTCCCAAAAATCAGCATTGTGTGCTGCTTTACCGACGATTGCAGCATAGACACCTAGCGATTCTAACTCTGTTAAGTCTTCTTGGTGTCGTATACCACCTGAAGCTACAATTTGTTTGTCAGATGCTTCGACTAATTGTCCTGTTATTTCAAAGTTAGGGCCTTCAAGCCGACCATCTTTCGAAATATCTGTATAGATAATGCCACCTAGTGGTAAGTGTTCGATTTTGTTAACTAAATCAAATAGATCTAGTTGAGCGTCTTGTTCCCAACCATTGATTTTTACATCACGACGATAAGCATCAATAGAAATATATATACGATTTGGGTATTGATTTGCTATTTGTTTTAGCCATCCTAAATCTTGAATGGCTTTCGTACCAACAATACAATAGTCAATACCGTCATCAAAATATGCTTCTATTGTCTCGATACTTCTAATTCCGCCACCAACTTCCATTGGTTTGTCAGTGAGTTGTCTTAACTTTTTTATATAATTTCTTTCAATAGATGATTGCTGTTTTGCGCCGATTAAATCGACAATGTGAATACGATCAACACATTTAAATTGGTTATAAAATTTGATGCTTTCTTCAGCGCTACGTGGCATTTTTTCTTCTGAATCATATTTACCTTCAGTTAGTCGCACACTTGTAGCATTGATTAAATCAATTGCTGGCCAGAGTTTAATCATAATAAGAAACCGCCTTTCAATGCTTGGTTGAGTATTGTTAATCCATCGGCACCACTTTTTTCTGGATGAAACTGAATACCGATATAATGTTTATATTGAACAATTGCTGGGATAGGATCGCCGTATTCCGCGAAAGCCACGACATGTTCAGACATTTCAGCTTGATATGAATGTACAAAATATACATCTTGTGCCAATTGAGGGTGGTTGCTAATTAGATTATTCCAGCCTAAATGTGGCACAGGATAGGGTGTCTGGATTGGAATGATATTTCCCGGGAAAAGTTTTAAACCTTCGACATTTCCTTCTGCGCTCCAATCGTATAAGAGTTGCATGCCAAGACAGATACCTATAATTGGTTTATCGGTAATTGACTGTAGCACTGACGCTAAGCCACGTGTTTGAATCGCTTGCATTGCATCTTTAAAATGACCAACTCCAGGTAATATGATGATATCTGCAGCTTCTATTTCATGCTGCTTATCTGTCAGTATGGTCTCATAACCTAAATGTTCCACCGCCCGTTGTACATTTTTAATGTTTCCTAGACCGTAGTCTATGATAGCAATCATTCAATCACACCCTTAGAAGAGGGGATGCCTTCTGAATCGTTACTTGCTAATGCTTCTTTTAGTGCACGTGCAAATGATTTGAAAATGCCTTCGATTTCGTGATGCGTATTGCCACCACGCAATAAATCAATATGTGTTGTTAATCGTGCGTTAATCACTAATGCACGAAAGAATTCATCTACTAGCTCTGTGTCAAATGTACCTACTTTTTCTTTACTTAAGTTTGCATTAAATGATAAATAAGGACGACCACTGATATCTACAACTGTACGAGCAAGTGTTTCATCCATAGGAATATAGCTTACGCCGTAGCGTTGAAAACTTTTGCGTTCTTTAACTAATTCTAATAATAATTGACCAAGCACGATACCAATGTCTTCGGTTACATGATGATCATCGACTTCAGTATCACCTTTTGCTTCTATTGTAATTGACAATTTGCTGTGAAAAGTAAAGAGGGTGAGCATATGATCTAGAAAACCCACACCAGTATCAATTTTACTTGTACGATTATCGTCTGCGAGTGAAATACTCAATTGTGTTTCGGCAGTGTTACGTGATTTTTGATAAATCATATTGAGACCTCCAATTTTTAATGATTGTTTCTAATTCATCTAATTGTTCATCTGTAGCTATAGAATAACGAACATAGTCAGCCATTTCGTTTTCGTCATAGACTCTAGGTAGAAAACCGTGCGCTTTAATATATGTACCTAAACTTTGTGCTGCAGTCCCTTTTGTTAAAACAAAGTTAGTCGAGGAAGGAAATACGACCATGATATCTGATACTAAGTCATCAAACATATTGCGTAATTTCATAGCAAGTTGTCTTTGATGAATTATAAAATTGTTAAGCATTTCAGTATGTTCAAACATATATAAAGCAATATGCAGTGTAATTGTATTTAATGGATAAGGGTGTTCAATCCTTTTAATTTCTTGAATCGTTTCGGGCGTACTAATGAGCATGCCTAATCTTAATCCAGCGATGCCAAAGGCTTTTGAAAGTGTACGCATTTGTAAAATGTGCGGTTGCATCTCTATTTGATAAGTATCACCAAAATCTAAATAAGCCTCATCTATTATGAAATAACCACCTAATGTCTTCATTTTATCTCCAATTGCTTTTAAGAACGTCAGGCTATATTGCTTGCCTGACGGATTGTGCGGATTACTCATGATAAAGAACGCTGGCTGAACTTCATCTATACGTTGCAAAATACGTTCCAAATCGAATGATAAATCTGGTTCAGCATTCACAAATTCAATTGGACGATCAACTTGATAAGCATAGGCTTGATACATGAAAAAATCTGGGTTCAATGTAAGTGCTGGGCCTTCTGGCATAATCAGCATTAATTTTTGAATTAATTCATCAGAACCATTACCTGCAATAATTTGTTCAGCTGAAAGGTTATAATAATTTGCGTAAGCTGCTTTAAAACGTTCATACTCGTCATCTGGATAGAAATTAAATGTTGCTTCTTGAATAATTGTTGCCAATTGTGAATCAGATAATGGACGAAGTGGACTTTCATTTTTGTTAATTCTAATCATTACGTGGCTCCTTTGGTGATCTGATTTCTATAGATTGCTCATGGTTATATAGTTGTTCAGTATGAGCGAGCTTACGAGCAGAACCCTCAATTTTTTCAAACGTAGATTCAGATAAATCAATCACAGAATGACGTGTTAAAAAGTCATTAACGGATAAACCATTGGTAAATCTCGCAGTTTGATTGGTCGGTAAGACATGACTCGGTCCGGCTACATAATCACCGATAACTTCAGGAGAATAATGTCCTAAGAATAGTGCCCCTACATAACGGACGTGAGTTAGATAATCACGTGGTGAAGCTGTTTGAATAGAAGCGTGTTCTGGCGCTATTTGATTCATTAAATCACAGGCTTCATTAAAATTATCTACTGTAATTAAAAAATGATTGTTTGCTAAGCTTGCTTGAACGATAGGTTGGCGTTCAATTTGGCTTAAAGTTTGTTGGATGCGTTGTTCGAGTTGCTGTAATAACTCTTTATTTTCACTAATCACAAACGTTCTCGCAAGTTCATCGTGTTCTGCTTGAGCAAACACATCATAAGTTACAGCATCTAAGTCAGCTGTTTCATCTATAATTAAGGCGATTTCACTTGGACCAGCAATTTGATCAATACCTACTTGACCGAAGAGATATTTTTTTGCATAGGCAACATACTGATTGCCGGGACCTACAATTTTATCTACTTTTGGTATTGTTTCTGTACCATAAGCAAGAGCTGCGATACTTTGTGCGCCACCAACCTGGAATACTCTATCGACACCTGCAATATAGCAAGCTGCTAAAACAATATCAGGTAATCCTTGGGCTTGCGGTGGTGTGACAACAAAAATATTTTTAACGCCAGCTACCTTAGCTAATGTGACAGTCATTAACACAGTTGAAGGGTAGCTTGCTTTACCCCCCGGTACATATACACCGACACGTTCTAATGGATGATACATTTCATAACATTCATTTGAACCTTGTTGTTCTGTTGATTTAATAGAAGTTTGATAAGTTTTGATACGACTGTGACTTTGCTGAAGCGCATCACGTAACGTATCGTCAATGCGATTATAAGCCATTTCTAAAGCTTCATAAGGAATTTCAAGTTCTGATGTCTCCACGTGATCAAGTTGTTGGTTATAAGCTTTTAAAGCTTGGTCACCTTGAAGCTTTACATTGTCACAAATATCCTTAACTAGAGGATATAATCCTTCATTTAATGCAGATTGATTTAAATATTCTTTTAAAAATGTAGCTTTATTTATAATCAATGAGAGACACCTCCAATGTTTGTATAAAATCGTCTATCTCGGCTGATTTTTTAAAATAAGATTGTTTATTTGTAATTAATTTAGCATTAATGTTTTTAATTGTATCTTTTTCAACTAGGCCATTCGATTTTAAAGTGGTGCCTGTTTGGACGATATCTACAATACCATCGACCATATCGACTAAACATGCCAATTCGATAGAACCAGATAGTTTAACTAATTCTACATCTAATCCTTGGGCTTCAAAATATTTTCTAGCTGTTTTAGTATAAGAGGTAGCTACCTTCGTAAAAGTAGTTGTATTTGGTTTAGCTGCTAATGCAAAGTGACAAGCCCCAAAAGGTAAATCAAGTAAATTATTGATTGTGTAATTACCTTCCTCTAAAATGTCACTACCTACGATTCCAACATCTGCAACGCCCTGTTCAACATAAATAGGGACATCGCTTCCTTTAACTAAAACAAATTGGATTTCTCCTACAGAGATGAGTAACTGACGTTCTCTCTGTTCTAACGCTCGTACAAGTTCTTGTTCATTTACCTCATTCAAATAAGCAATGAAGCTTTTAAGTAATCTTCCTTTTGCTAAAGCTACAGTAAGCATGATCTTCTCTCCCTTTTATTTAAAGTATAAATCCAAGTCCAAAGCCTTCTAATTCACCTTTGTAAAAACCACCTGTAAGTTGTTGTGATTTATTATTTTTAAGATGACATCTCATAAAAGCACCTTTGTAATAAGAACGTGGTGGTTGTGGCGTGATATCTAAGTGAATATCAGTAATATCTTGAGATTTAAACCACTGTTCCCATCGGCGTAATGCCTGTATTGTTCGATGATCATGTGGAAATAGCTGACTTAATAAATCAAGTTGTTCTGTTGTCTTGGTAGTGAGTAGTTGAACAACGGGATGCGCTATACCTAATTGAGATGTAAGTTCTGAAATATTGCGTTCCTGTATGAGTTTCAATACATCTTCGGTTTGTTCTTTAGGCGATAAAAGTAAATCTATCAGTTGATAATGACCTAAAATCACAAAATCAATATCATCATTTAATGTTGTTTTGATGTAGTCATAAAAAGTGGTGAAGTCGTTTTGCATGTCTGTAATTGTTGGATTGTAATGTTCGATACCTAGTTGAGTATAAACTTCATTATCACGAACAATAGGGCCAGTGTAAGCAACACTTTGATATTGTGGTGGATAATTACTGTAATAACGTAATAATTGATCGGTAAAATCATTGCGTAATGCAAAGATATGATGGTCATGTTGCCAGAAACTGCGCTCAGTCATTTGTTGCAAATCGTCTGTTGTAAGTGTTTGCCATGACAGTGATTCGATAAAACTGAAATCTACGAGTTTGAATTCAGCTTGCTGAAAATGTTTTAAAAAGGCTAATTCAAATTCTTTGTTGTTAATAAGTGTCGTTGTATTCATAATATGACCATCCTTTGTCTTTTTTACTTTGTTACTCTACCGAACTAAAGTGGATTGATAAAGAATACTTTAACATAGTTATTTTTTAAATTCAATAAATATTCAGAAAATAGTGATTTGATTTAAACTATGTATCTAAAAACTGCATATTAAAGAAATATGAAAAAGTTATTAAAAAGGAGCGAGACAGAAATCAAAAATTGAAATTAGATTTCTGTCTCGCTCCTAATAGGCTGACTAAACATCAGTCAGTTACTGACAATTCAACATATTAAATTAAACTTTGACCATAAGCCACATATTTCATCATTTCGTCTTTTGGCACCATGTTTCCACCAGTAGCCCACACGATGTGGTTGGCATTTTCTATATGAATAGCTTTGTTTTTAGCGTGTTTTGTAGCTTCAGCAATGCCAGCAAAACCAGAAGCGGCAGATGGTTCGATAAAGATATCTTCTTTCTCACTTAATATATATAAGTAACGATACATTTGTTTATCATCAACTGTAAATGCGCCATATAAAAGTGTGTTCATGATTTGACCGACTAAACGGGAAGGGCGCGACACAGCAAGACCATCTGCATCTGTACGACCGTCTAACCCAATATCAGTGACTGAAATTTCATCATGCAATTGTGTCATCATACCTAGTAACATACAGGGTGCATGTGTCGGTTCGGCAAAAACGCAATAAACATGTTCACCCAAGACTGTTTTTAATCCAAAAGCAACACCACCAGGACCACCACCAACGCCACATGGTAAATAGACGAAAAGTGGGTGGTCAGCATCTACTTGAATATTTTGACTATCTAATTGCGTTTTTAGGCGTAATGCAGCTACAGTATAGCCTAAGAATAAATCAGCGGAACCTTCATCATCAACAAAATGACAGGATGCATCATTTTCTGCACTTTTTCTACCTTCAGCAACTGCAAATTGATAATCAGATTGATGTTCCACGACTTCTACACCACGCGCACGCAGCAAGTCTTTTTTCCATTGACGGGCATCACTAGACATGTGCACAGTAACGCTGAAACCAAGCTTGGCACTCATGATACCTATACTTAAACCTAAGTTGCCAGTAGAGCCCACTGAGACATTATAATTACTGAACAATGATTTATAATAGGAGTCATCTAGAATACTATAATCATCTGTCCATTTGAGGCCACCATGCTCCATTGCTATCGTTTCAGCCAGTTTAAGTACTTCATAAATACCACCTCGGGCTTTGATAGAACCTGAGATAGCAAGATGACTATCACATTTAAGCCATAATTTCCCGTTAGCTCCATATTGTTCTGTTTGAGCAAGATGGTTGTGCATAAAAGGTATGGGTTTTAATGGTGATTCAATTAACCCATGGTCTTTTTCTGTTTCAGGAAATACTTTACGTATATAACCGCTAAACCGTTCGAGACGTAATGCTGCATCTTCAATATCTGCTATTGAAAAAGGGAGCGTTTCAACTTGACGGAACTTTGGATTTTCCCAAAAGATAGGTTTGTATTGTTGCATATCATTAATTAAAGGGAAGGTTTGTTTTAATTTTTCTAATTCAAGCATAAAAATCCTCCTATAATACGAAATCCTTCATTTATTAATTATAGCAAAAATAGTGTGTTAAAATGCGAATAATACGAATGATATCATTTGGTCTGTCGTTTTTAAAAAATATCAAATCAATTATCAACTAGAGCGTAAATAGGAGCGATAACAATGAAAGTGTTTATATTTGGTGCGAATTGTCATTTAGGTAATCAAGTAATTAAAAAATTACAAAAGCATCATGAAGTCTATACGAATAACAATATTGCGCATCTGAATAGTGTTTTTATGGCAACAAATGTGTTCCAAACTTATGCATTGCAACATACTTTAAAACAAATGCATCATATTATATATATAACTAATAAAACGGCGCTTCCCAATGCATATCTACAAGGACATTCGCATAGTATGCATGTATGGGCTATTGAAAATATATTGCACGCCTTACCTTCTCGTAATGACAAGAAAATTCACATATTGAACGTGGAAAAAAAGTATAATAATCATTTTGAGAACATATTTGATTCACAAAACGTCAAAGTAATCGATATGTCAGCATCTAAAATTATAAATAGGATAAGTAAATGTTCGAGATGTATGCAAAATAAATATAAAAAAGTCTATTCCTTTCAACATATGTTACTTACAAAAGAAATCAATGCCATACAACTTGTTGACATGTATGAGCAGTATTTAAAAGAATGTAGTTTAGGATGGATTCGAATAAAGCAAACAGAGCAACGCTTTGAAATTAGCTTGAAGTTCCTTCCATATCCATTAATAAAAATGGAAAAAGCATACAGCTCACCAACCAAGTTCATTTTAAAAGTAACAGGTGGTTTACTAGTAAGCAGAAAAGGAGAAAAAGATGCAATGCTCGAATTTAGGACATCAGAATCAAGTTACAGATGTGTGATTGGTTTAAATCATTATGAACCCGCATTGCCTTGGGGGTTATATTTATTATCACAAGCTCCGATACACAAGTGGGTGATGTCTAAACTTTATAAATATGTATGGAATCACTATTAATATATAATGGTGAGTAATATTGTATGGAAAAAGGGCACAATAAATAGCGCTGAATGCTCCATTTGAAAGTGAGTATTCAGCGCTTTATTTAATGTATTAGATTATTTTTTGAATGTGCTCCGTATTTTAGAGAACCAACCTTGAGGCGAATTGGCTGATACAATATGAGGTTGTGGTTGGGATGCTTCATCTTGAAGTTGTTGACCATAATTCACCGCTTCCTTCATCAAATAAGCTTGAGAATTTAATGGTGACAAGTTATTTTTGATGTAATGATAGCGTCCATGTGAGTCTTGAAAACGTCCTTTTTGATTATCAGATAACTGAAGGTTCATATAATCTAATAAACGTTTGGCAATTACTTTGTCTTCAACAGGAAATAAGATTTCTACACGTTTAATCATGTTACGCGTCATGGCATCTGCAGAAGATAAATAGATTTTTTCATCTCCATTATTATGGAAATAGTAAATACGTGAATGTTCTAAAAAGCGACCTACGATGCTTACAACTTCTATATTTTCACTAATACCCGGGATGCCTGGTTTAAGACAACAAATACCACGAATAATAAGTTGAACCTTAACACCTGCGCAAGACGCTTCAAATAATTTAAGAATAATATCTTTATCTGTTAAAGAGTTCATCTTCATTATAATATTACCGTTACCATGTTTGTGATGTGTTTGAATTTCATTGTCAATGCGAGCTAAGAAGACGTCTCTGATATCAAATGGTGCAACGATGAGTTTGTTGTAAACAGGTTTGACTGAATAACCACTAAGATAATTGAAAAAGTTTAGTGCATCTTCAGCAATTGCATCGTTTGTAGTAATTAATCCCATATCCGTATATAATTTAGCAGTTTTATCATTATAGTTTCCAGTTCCTAAATGAATAAACGAAGTGAGTTTATTATTGATACGTTTAACTACAAGCGCAATTTTACTATGCGTTTTTAAATGAGTCATACCATAAATAACATGACAGCCAGCATCTTCTAACATTCTTGCCCAATGCACATTATTTTCTTCATCAAAACGTGCTTTCAATTCAACGAGTACGGTAACTTGTTTCCCATTTTCAGCAGCAGTTTTCAAGCTATTAATAATTGGAGAATCTTTACTTACACGATAAAGCGTTTGTTTTATTGCAATTGTATCTGGATCTTCAGCGGCTTCGCGTATGAAGTCGACAATAGGTTCAAACGATTCGAAAGGATGATGGAAGAATATATCTTTTTTCAACGACAAATCAAACACATTATTATTACCTAAAGATTGTGGCGTTTGTGGCACGTATTTTTTGTATTTTAAGTGTTTCAATTTATTAGATAAGTGATCAACTAAATTAGATAGCATCGTTAAATCTAAGGGGCCGTCTAAAAAATAAACTTCATCATCATGTACTTCAACTTGGTTCATAATCCACACAATATCTTCATGCGTGGCGAATCGACCATCCACTTCTAAACGTACGGCAGTACCACGTTTACGTTCCTTTAAGAACCTTTCGATTTCAATAAGTAAGTCTTCCGCACCGTCTTCATGTATAGTCAAATCAGCATTTCTAGTAATTCTAAAGGTAAAAGTATTTAGTACTTCATATCCGCTAAATAAGTCATTAATAAAATATGTGATGATGTCCTCTACCATAATAATATATTGTTTATCACCTTTATTTAATGAATAAAACCTTGGTATTAAAGAAGGTATTTGAACAATTGCAGAGTTGATCGCATCTTCAGTATCTATATCAACAAAGATATTCAGGCTTTTATTATTTAGTTTTGGGAAAGGATGATAGGCATCTATCCCTAATGGAGTTAACGTTGGTAAAATACCAGTTTTGAATTCTGATTGTAATTGAGATAATAACGATTCAGGTAATTCATCCGGTTGAACAATTTCAACTTTGTGTTGACGTAAAACCTCTACCAATTCGTTATAACGCTTATATTGTAAGTCGACGTTTTGTTTGTTTTTGATATTGATTTGGTTAAGTTGTTGTTTTGGTGTTAATTGGGCTTTATTTTCCGGTTTGTCATAACCCATTTTGACTTGATCTTGTAAACCAGCTACTCGTACCATAAAGAACTCATCTAAATTCGAACTAAATATCGAAACAAAATTAAGTTGTTCAAGCAATGGATTGTTTTTATCACTTGCTTCTTGTAATACGCGATAGTTAAAATCTAACCAACTTAGTTCTCTATTATTATAGTATTGTGGTAAGTTCAAATCTTTTGCTCCCAAATTTCTATGCATAACTCTAATTACACCTCGTTGTAGTCTGAATATTGTATTTTGCTACGTATAACTTATCATATAAATTTTAAGATTTTGTAAAGATGATAGAAAGGTCATCTTTTAAGATTTTTTCAATATGCTTTTTCTGTCTCAAGGATTGATATTCTTCAGCGATAGGTTCACCGTTGTAGTATACATATAAGGTGTAACCATCATCATTTTGTTGTAATTCTACTTGCTTAACTGAATTCGTATGAGACACATTAAGCGCATTAACAAATTTGATAATGCCACCTAGGGATTGTATATTATCTAATTCTTTACCACGCAACCACTTTGTTTCATGACTAAAGAATTTCAATAAAGACTTATTTTTAAAACTAGCAAGTAAGGCGAGTTTCACTCGATCTTCATGAGGAAAACCATCAATCATTGAATTTGCGATAATATAATAGGTGTGGGGTGAGCTTGAATCAGCATCAATGAATCTACCTAAGTAGTACAAGAAAGAACCTTCAGCAAATAGTTCATGTTCTTTTTGAGTTACTTCTAATTTTTTAAAGGCTATTAATTGTTCTAATAAGGTTTGTGCTAGCTTCACACGTTGTTTTGCACTTGTTTCCTCAATGCGATATTCGTTAGCTAAATGGTATAAAGCATCTTTACGAATATTCTCTTTTTTAAATTCTTCAGGGTGACGTTCAGAAATTAATTTCATCGCATAACCTTCACGCAACCCTTTTCGAGAAAATGTGAATTGCTTCGCATTAATTCTATTAAATAATGATTTGAAGACAGCTACTGCGGGCAAGATAATGTCTACACGATCTCTACTTAGGCCATCTATATCTTTTAAATCGTCATATGAACTTTTTTTAATGATTGAGTACACTTCATCAATATTTTCTTCAGTCATTGCATAGTTGTGAACACCACCGATAGGATATGAGTGTTCAGATTGATGAATGCGCGCGACGTTACGTGCGGAACCACCAATACCAACTAGGGTGATTTCTTGATTTTTTAACCAAGAAAGTTGCTCAAATTGTTTAACTAAAAATTTCTCCATCTGTTTAATTGCTGATTTATCATTATGAGCTTTGCCATCAAAGAATCGATGGGATAATGTAACAACACCAAATGGAAAACTATGTGATTCTATTAGTTTTTTGTCTTTAAAGAGTGTAACTTCTGTAGAACCGCCACCAATATCGATAGACACGCCGTCATTAACGTCAGTAGTATGAGTGATAGCGTAAAAACCATAAAATGCTTCTTCTTGTTCTGAAATAATTTTAATGTTGATTTTAAGTGTTTTCTTGATATGTTCGATAATCTGATCTTGGTTGATGGATTGTCTAATGGCTGCAGTTGCTACCGGATGTAATTCATCTATATTAAACTTGTCAGCAACCTTTTTAAAACTGCGCAATGCTTTAGTTAATATTTCAATACCGTCATCATTCATAGCCAAATCTTCAGTTAAATATTGGCTTAATCTTGCTGGTGTTTTGATGTTTAATATTTCATTTAATCCTGTTTTATGATCAAATTCAAAAATAACGAGTCGAATGGTATTTGAACCAATATCTATTAATCCTATACGTTCCATAATTTCCTCCTAAGTAAATGAGGTTATTTTACTTTACTTGTACTGTATTTACCCTTTTCTTACTTTTATATTACAACAATTAGAAAAAAATGTGAGCAATAATTTTAATATTACTCGGGAGTGGGACAGAAATCTAATGTTTCTAACAAGATTTTATCGTATGAACCTGGCCCGGCAAAGCTGACTAGAAAATGAATACAAAAGCTGAAGCTCTTGCATAAGAATTACTTGTCTTCATAAATGAAGTAGTAGTTCTTTAAAAGCTTGGTATAAGCGGATTTTCAATTCAGTCAGCCACTGCCAATATTATGAATGAGGCTGAGATATTTATTGTCCCAACCTTATTTCCAAGATTGGTGTGATGAAAGGAAAGAGACAGACACGGAAACTATTTCCTTCGCGTCTGTCTCTTTTTAATAACTTATTTTACATGTAAGGGGCCGCCTGGACCAAGCGGCCAACCTAATAGATACCAAACAATCATGAATAGTGGCCACACAATACTCAATATAATTGTATAGGGCATTAGACTAGATAATAATGAACCTAATTTCATGTCATTATCATATTTTTGTGCATAAGATAATAGCAATGGCAAGTAGGGCATCATAGGTGTTATTGGATTACTAATAGAGTCACCAATTCTGTACAGCATTTGAGTTAATGCTGGATGGAAACCTACAATGATAAGCATTGGGATGAAAATAGGTGCTAAAATACCCCATTTGGCAGAGGCACTTCCAATTAATAAATTAATCAATGCACTTAATATAATAATACCTAGGATAAGTACAACGCCATTTTGGCCTTGAAGAATTGATGCGCCTTTAACAGCAACGATAATACCAAGGTTACTCCACTCTAAAAAAGCGAGTAACTGTGCTGCAAAAAACACAATGACTATAAAGGAACCCATAGATGACATTGAATCAGCTAACATTTTTCCTAAGTCTTTAGAACTTTTAAATTCTTTTATCATAATGCCATAAACTAATCCAGGAACTAAGAACAATACTAAAATGATAAGTCCCACGCCATTAATGATAGGTGCATCATTCAGTAAACTTCCTGTGTTATCATTTCTCAGAAAACTTTGTTGCGGTATGGCTAAGATAATAAGCAATACAATCATCGCAAAAAAACTGATATTAGCCCAAAACACGGCACGGTTTTCTTGAGGTGTGAGCTTTGTATTAGAATCATCTGCTTGAATATCTGAATTGGCATCATCATATTTACCTAATCTAGGAATGACAAAACGCATAGTAACCCAATAGACTGAAGGCAGTAAGACAAGGACACTTGCTGCAATAAAGTACCAGTTCATTGCTACGTTAACATGGACACTATCAGAAACAATGTTTGTAGCTGGTTTTGTAAATGCATAAAGTAATGCGTCTGACATACCAATCATGACATTTGCAGAGAATCCGCCAAGTGCAGATGCGTAAGCCATTGCTAAACCCGCAATAGGGTGATAGCCCAATTTAATAAAGACCATAGCTGCTAATGGTGGTAACACAATCGGTGCTGCATCGCCTGCAGCATTGCCTAAGATACCTATAATAATAATGACTGGTACGATGAAATTCTTTGGTGCCTTATGTACAACTTGAATCATTAATTTATCAAAGTAACCTGTTTTTTCTGCTACACCGATACCAAGCATAACCGCAAGTACAAGACCTAACGCTGGGAATTCTGAAAAGTTTTTTATGGCATCATTCAGAATCATCGACAGTCCATCTTTACTTAAAATACTTTTGATAACAATAGTATCCCCTGTGCCTGGATGTTTTACGGAAATCTGAAACAATGATATAACCCAAGTAAGAATTGCGAGTCCTACACACATTAAGAAAAATAAAATGCTAGGATCAGGTAATCTGTTTCCAACTTTTTCTACAATATTTAAAAATCTATTTATTAGCGTTGGCTTATCTTTAGTATTCGAAACCATCATAACGACCTCCCCAATAAGTTATCGGTAGTATAACAAATTAGGCGTGAAAATAGAATAAATATTCTGAAAACTTTATATTTTATTAAATTTAAATACGTATTACATATATGACTATTCGTGTATTAGATTAAAAAATTCATTTAAAAAGCATGAAAAGGCGAGGATAGAAAATCAAATTTCGATTTCCCATCCCCGCTCTCATAAAGCATATATAAAGCTATTACCTATTGAAGACTGTAACTAAGTTAATTCCTAGATTACCAAATGATTTGGCCAACAACTTCATCATTTAGAGATTTAACAATTTCTGTAACTAATGCTACTGAATTTTTGTAATCATCTGTGTGCAACACAGAGACATTGGAATGCATATAACGTAACGCAACACCTATAGCAACAGTTGGTGTGCCTTCATTTGCAACGTGAATACTTCCTGCGTCTGTGCCACCGCCAGCAGTCGTGTCTAATTGAATCGTAATATTATGTTTTTTAGCCACTGCTTTAATATGTTTTGTAAAACCAACATGACCAATATTAGATCCATCCATTAGAATAACGACAGGACCATTACCAATTGCTGTATCACTTACTTGACCAGACATTCCTGGCGTATCATATGCGACCGCAACGTCTACAGCTATAGCTAAGTCAGGTTTGATTTTGTTGGCAGCTACTTTAGCACCACGGAGACCAACTTCTTCTTGAACATTGGCACCTGAAACAAGATTTATGTCGATAGTGTCATTCTTAAGTTTTTGTAATACATCGACTGCAAGGGCGCAACCATAACGGTTATCAAATGCTTTTGCAGTTAAGTATTTATTATTCGCTAATGCTTCGAATTCACTATACGGTGTTACCATATTGCCTAATTCGATACCGAATTGTTGTGCTTCTTTTTTACTTTTAACGCCGATATCAATAAACATTTCCTTAATATCAACGTTCTTTTTGCGTTCTTCTGGTGATAAAACATGTGGTGGTTTTGAACCGATAATACCTCTAATTTTTCTACCATCATCTGTAGTTACTGTTACTTTTTGAGAGAGCATGACTTGATTCCACCAGCCACCAATAGGGGTGAATTTTAGGAAACCGTCATTATCTATTTTAGTTACCATAAAGCCGATTTCATCTAAGTGACCAGCAACCATTAATGTTTTATTACTTTTAGCGGCAACTTTTTTACCGAAAATACCACCTAAATTATCTTCGATGATTTCATCGCTTACTGGTGTTAAGTATTCGTTCATTAAAGATTTAACTGCCATTTCGTGACCTGCAATACCATCAACATCCGTTAAAGATTTTAATAATTTCACTGAATTGTTCATATTATGCCTCCCATTAAAATTGATAACTTTATTTTAACATGAAGTATGCGATTACATAGCTTTTTGACTATAGAGGAGGTTAAACATGAGGAATGCCGTTAAATTATTCAAAAAGCAGAATTCATACTAAAATACTCAGACTAAAAGTGTGCATAAAAAGAATAAGCATGTTTCAATATAAATATAGACAAAGTGGAGGGATTTTATATGACAGAAGTTAAACATCTTACATTAGGTTCAACAAATGCACCTGTTAAAGTGGAATCATTTATAAATTTGGCTTGCCCATATTGTAAAAATTATTTTAAAGCCGCAGATCAATCACTCAAACCACTGATAGATCAAGGCAAAGTAGAACATGTAATTAAACATTTTGATAAAACAAAGCAAGGATTGTTAAAGGGTACGGTTGCAAATATTCATTTAGATTATCAAAATACTGATGAAACGCTAGAAATTATACGTAAATTGTATGACACTCAGAAAGAATGGACGGTTGATTTTGCTACTATAGAAGAGAAAATGCAACAACAATTAAACTTAGTACCTCAGAAAGAAGCTGATGAACGCTCTTTAGCGATTACTGAAGAAGCGGTTAGTCGTGGAATTAAAGGGATACCAACAGTATTTATAAATGATAAGAAATTTGAGTTCAATCCATTAGAAGATGAGCAAAGTATTATAGAAACAAAACTAACGCAACAAATAAATGAAGCAAATCAATAATAAAAAGCTTTATTACTTTGAAAAGCAGTTTAATTGCTTATAAGTAATAGAGCTCTATTTATGTCATCGATGTTGATCAATCAATTTCAGTTTATAATCTCGTATTGATTGAACACCGCCATCTTTATTTTTAATAATGAGGTGGTCTTTAGAAATCTTTGTGGGTGATTCCACACCGACTGCAGCTGCTATATTAAATAAGCCCTCATGCAAACTTGTTACAAAATTAGTGACACGATATTTTTTCTCATCGATAATCAATCCTTTTTCAAGTTTGGGATCTGTAGTAGCTACGCCTACTGGACAAGTATTCATATGACATTGTTGGCTCATAATACAGCCGACACTAATCATCATGCCACGTGCCACGTTTACTAAGTCTGCGCCAAGTCCTAAAGCAATTGCGATTTTATCCGGTGTGATAAGCTTTCCGGATGCGAAGATTTTAACACGATCACGGATGCCATGTTTTTCAAGCAACGAAGTTACAATAGGCAAAGCCGTAAATAAAGGTAAACCAACACCATCTTGTAATTCTTGGAAAGTTGCCCCAGTGCCACCCTCACCGCCATCAACAGTTATGAAGCTTGGATACTGATTCGTCTCAACCATAGTTTGTACAAGTTTTTCTACTTCTGAAACTTTACTTACAACAATTTTAAAGCCAACCGGTTTTTGACCTTGTTGTTTGAGGTGAGTCACCCAATTAAGTAAAGCTTCTGGACTATCGATGTTATCAAAGCGGTTAGGAGAGTTGATTGTTTTCCATGGTTCAACATTACGTATAGTTGCAATTTCTTCAGTTACTTTATTTCCTTGCATATGTCCACCACGTGTTTTTGCACCTTGTGCGAGTTTGATTTCAAAGGCTCTAATCTTATCTTTATGTGCTAACTCGAGAAAAGTGTTTATATCAAATACGCCAGCTTTATCACGTACCCCAAATAACCCAGGTCCAATTTGAAAGATGAGATCTACACCTCCAGAAAGATGGTGCTTAGATAATCCCCCTTCACCTGTGTTCATCCAAGTACCTGCTTGAGCAAGTCCTTTAGACAGTGCAGTGATAGCATTACTACCTAATGCACCATAGCTCATGCCAGATTGACCAACTAAGCGCTTAGGTTTGAATGGATGCTTAAGTTCTGCGCCCAAAGTGATGCGATTTTCTTCTGATATATAGTAAGGATTAAGTTCAGCTTGAACTTCATGTTCATCACGATTGAATAGACGTTCATTATCGATTTTATAGATAAAAGAAGAAATCATAGGTGACTGATCAATGTGGAGTTCTGATGTTTGTAATGGAAACATTGTGTTTTGTAAATAAAAACCATCTTCATAATCTTCTTGTGTCCCAAAACTTGTCATTCTAGAATTGTATTTTCCAGATAATACGATGTTAGTAAAATCATTTCTGGAAAATGGTTTACCTTTCGTATCCGCTAAAAATAAATATTGACGGAGTTCAGGGCCAATTTTTTCTCCAAAATAGCGAACACGCGCAAGCAATGGGTAATTACGTAATACACTATGTTGCTTTTGGTGTTTATCTTTAAATAGTAAAAATCCCCCAATAATTAATACACTTAATAGAATTAGCACAATGATGATATTTACGATAAATTGTAATATTGTCAAAATTGCCATGTAACATCCCTCCCTATTTATATATATACTACAACAAAATATGCTTTTTACAATATGATAACTACTATAAATTAGGGTTGACTAATATACCAATGCCGAGGATAGATGCCAAATAAATATATTATAAAATGTATATAAGTAATTTAAAACATGGTATATTCTTTGTATACAATGATAAGGAGGGTGTCATATGGCTCAACAGTCAACTCAAGAGATAAAAAAAGAGCAAAAGGAACAAAACATATGGAACAATGACAAGGTTGTAAAAAAAGATTTCTGGCTTTTCCCTATATACATTGTCGTGAATAATATAGTGCCTCTTATTTTTTTCGTTTTAATATATGGAATATATTCTATTATTGACATAAAAAATGAATCGTTTGTTACTGATGAAAATATATTAATCATGGGCGCGGTGATTGCAGAAATAATAATTATATATAGTTTTTATGCAATGCATAGAAAAGATAGAATGATACCGATTGCAATGAATAGGTTTAAAAAAGTACCTCGATATTTATTGATGATTATTGCTACATATTTAGTGATTTTATTCTTAAATTCAGCATACGCTTGGTTAATGGAATTTTTGCCTAAGTCATTACAATTCAATGAAACACAAAATCAAATGTTCTTAGAGGAAATGTTCGCAGACAACAGGATGTTACCATTTTTATTTATCGATATTGTGATTTTAACGCCTATTATTGAAGAACTATTATTTAGGCACTTAATCATCCATGAACTAGGCAAAAAAATTACGTATGGTTTTGCGACAGTACTTTCAATTGTACTTTTTGCAGGTGTTCATGTGATTGGCGCCACATCTCCATTTGAAATAGGATCATATATCATTATCGCGATGGGAATTGCTTTTGTTTATTTGAAGAGTGGTATGAATTTGGCACTGGCTATAACGTTACATGCTGTAAATAATTTAATTTCATTCATAACTATCGTCTTTATGAGATAAAAAAAGTAAATGAAATTTGATGTAGGATATAAATCATTAGGTAAATGCCACAACCTAACTACTTGTTGAAAAGATTATTAAAATAAGTGATTTAGGGAATAAATCATATAGCATAATCTATAATTTAAGGAGGTCAGATGATGTTAGAAGTTAAAAATGTTTCTTATAAAATAGGCAATCGATACATCATCGATAATATCAATTTGAAGATAGAAAAGGGAGATACAATTGCTATTATAGGGCCTTCTGGAAGTGGTAAAAGCACATTGTTGCGATTGCTTAATAATTTAATTAGTCCGACGCATGGTGAAATATATTTTAACGGCAAAGCTTATGAACAAATCAGTCCTGAGTCATTGCGTATGGATATTAGTTATTTATTACAAGAAAGTGATTTGTTTGATCTTACAATTGGTGACAATATGGCATTTCCTGCTGTAGTTCGAGAGGATAAATTTGACCGTAAAAGAGCTAAGACATTACTAAAAGCTGTCGGTCTAGGTCACTATAATTTTAATACAAGTGTAGAGCATCTTTCGGGTGGGGAAAGGCAGCGTATTACGATTGCTAGACAATTAATGTATAAGCCTCAAATCCTCTTATTAGATGAAGCAACAAGCGCACTAGATACGCAAAATAGTGAAAAAGTAGAAGACCTCATTTTTAAGCTTGCCGCTGAAGGTGTTGCAATTTTATGGATTACACATAGTACGAATCAGAGTATTAGACATTTCCAAAAAAGAATCCGAATTGTTGACGGCAAAATTGACAAGCAGGAGGATTTATAATGAGTACAACGGCTTTAGTGTTAACAGGATTACTCCTAATATTTCCCATGATTGTCTCATATAAAGAAAAATTACATATTATTAAAGATTTACTCGTTGCAACAACGCGGGCTGTCGTTCAACTCGTTATTTTAGGGTATCTTTTGCATTTTATCTTTGATGTGAATCAAAAATGGTTGTTGCTATTATTTGTACTCATTATCATTATTAATGCTTCTTGGAATACAATAAGTAGAGCTTCACCAGTGATGCATCATGTGTTTTGGATCTCTTTTGCAGCGATATTTATTGGCGTTGCATTACCATTAGCAGGTGTTATTATAACAGGTGCAATTCAATTCAAGCCTAATGAAGTCATTCCGATTGCGGGTATGCTTGGGAGTAATGGACTGATTGCTATTAATTTGGCTTATCAGAATTTAGATAGAGAATTTGTTAAAGAGATGAGTAGGATTGAAGCTAAATTAGCATTAGGTGCTACACCGAAACTTTCTTCTAAAACAACGATACGTGAAAGTGTAAAGACAGCAATCGTACCAACAATAGATTCTGTTAAAACATATGGCATTGTATCTATACCCGGTATGATGACAGGGTTAATTATTGGTGGTGTTGACCCATTAGAAGCTGTGAAATTTCAATTGATGGTTGTGTTTATTCATACGACAGCAACAATTATGTCAGCGCTAATTGCTACATACTTAAGTTACAAACAATTCTTTAACCATCGTAACCAACTGATAGGACGTCACTTGCACGATAACCAACGTTAATTTTTATATTTAAAATCATTAAAAGTATGTATTTTAGTACAAAAAAATAAAACAATTTCGTATAATGAATTTACCATCACATAACTTTAATGACGAGGTACCTTATATAAAGGTTATATTATGACCCAACTTTCACTACCAATTGGAAGCTTCAGTTTTAATTCTTATAAATGATATATCACGATTTTTGAATGAAATCGTTGAAACAACACCTAAAAGTGAATTCGATGAATTCAAACATTATCGTGGTGCTACATCTTATCACCCCAAAATGATATTAAAGATTATTCTATATGCGTATACACAATCAAAGAAAGATTGATGTAGTACGAGCTTTTGGATTTATGAAAGCTATTTTGGATTTTACTCGAATATTGGTTCGAGGAATAAATAAATTTAAACGCGAACTTAGATTTGTACCAATGGCTTTAAATATAAGGAAAATAGCAGCTCAACAAGCTGGAAAATTTCATACTAATAAAGAAAACGACAATTTCTATCTTATTTTAATAGAAATTGTCGTATTTTCATTAGTCAGATATATTTATGCCCAGACTCTTTAATCATTGTCATTTTAAATTTTATTAGCTAATTAATGAATACTGCGGTACTTTGTGACTTGTTAAATCATATTAATAAGTCAGAGATGACACTAAGTAAATTTATTCAAACCTGTTGACGAATGGTTTATAATATAGTGGTTATGTAAAAATTACAAAGCAATAAAAGAAAGGAGTGAAACGTATGTCAGCTATGCGAATTACAACCTTTATTTTAAGCATATTTATCGTAGGTATGGTTGAAATGATGGTTGCTGGGATTATGAATTTAATGAGTAATGATTTAGGTGTTTCTGAAGCAATTATTGGTCAATTAGTAACTTTATATGCAATTACCTTTGCTATTGCAGGACCAATCTTGGTTAAAGTCACAAATCGTTTTTCACCAAGACCAGTTTTATTATGGGCATTAGTAATGTTTATGTTAGGGAACGTAATTATTGCAGTTGCACCTGATTTTACTATTTTAGTATTTGGACGTATCTTATCTTCAGCGGCTGCAGCTTTAATTGTAGTGAAAATACTAGCACTAACTGCTTTATTAACTGCACCTCAACATCGTGGGAAAATGATAGGTATCGTTTATTCAGGTTTTAGTGGTGCTAACGTATTCGGTGTGCCTATTGGAACAATTATTGGTGACTTAGTTGGTTGGAGATTTACGTTTCTATTTATAGTGGCTGTAAGTATACTCGTGGGCGTTCTTATGTATTTTTATGTACCTGATCCAGAGTTTAAAGCACCTACAACAGGCGCAAGTAGTCAAAAACGTGGAAGCAGTTATTCTAAAATCTTAAGACCTGCAGAAATCACAAAATATTTAGGGATTACATTCTTATTACTAGTAGCGAATTCCGTTACATTCATCTACATTAATCCGTTAATGTTATCCAGTGGACATGATTTATCATTTGTCTCTATAGCATTATTAATTAATGGTATTGCAGGTGTAATAGGAACTTCAATGGGTGGAGTACTATCAGATAAATTAACAAGTAAACGCTGGTTAACGATTGCGACTTCTATATTTATTCTTATGATGTTAATATTGAATGTTTTCTTACCAGGTACTGGCTTGCTATTAATGGTCATCTTTATTTGGAACATCATGCAGTGGAGTACAAATCCAGCAGTTCAAAGTGGTATTATTGAACACGTAGATGGCGATACGAGTCAAGTGATGAGTTGGAATATGTCGAGTTTAAATGCCGGTATTGGTATAGGCGGCATAATAGGCGGGTTAGTTGTTTCGAAAATAGATGTTTTCGCAGTGACTTACTTTAGTGGTGCAATCGCTCTAATAGCACTCATATTGATTATAAGCTTAAAAAATGTAGCGAAATATAATAAAGCCTAAAACAATTAATTCAGAGTATCAAAAATAATTGAGTGACATACAAAAATTATTAATAAATAAGTTTTACTTATAAGTAGATTCAGATCTACTTTTTAAGAAGAAATCAGATGATTCTCAGTAGACCAACAGTAAAGAGGAAGGACACATATCAATTTTTAATTGATATGCGTCCTTCCTCTTTTTTATTAAGTTATATAATTATTAGAAAAGTTGATTTGTTGTTTCGGAAATTTCTTTAGAATTTAATCGTATTTCACTAATATTTAAATTGGCTTTTCTATTTGAAAAATGCGCAATCAAAGCTGAAAGTAGAATATATATTAAAATACCTATTATATAACCTACTTTCAAATCGGAAATTAATAAATAAGATTGATATAATAATATGATAATTGCAACAATTGCGATGATGACTAGTATTGGATAAGGAACCTTAAATGGTGATTGGCTATAGGCCTCTGGGTATTTTTTGGGTAATTGTGTTGCAGCTAAAGCAGGAAAAGCAAATACAATTAATGAGATACCTGTACCTAATTGTGCTACTACATTTAAAGACATGCCGGTAATAATAGGTAGAGCACCAATAATATAAAAAATGAGTAATAGCCAATGTGGTGTACCAAAACGTTTGTTTACTCTGCCTAAATATTTAGGGAGATAACCATCATTAATTGCCACTAATAAACTTTTCGTTACCCAAGTAAAAGTCGAATTAAGTGTTGTTGCTAAAGCAAACATTGCGCCACCAACCATGAAGAAGATAAATGCCGGGGTTGGTAACACTTCTTTTGCGACACTCGTTAATGGTCTACCTGCTACCTCTGGAATAGGTAATACACCTACAGCAATTGAGGCAATAAATGCATATAATAATCCGACAAATATAGTAGCAACAATAATAACAATTGGGATATCCCTTTTAGGATTTTTCATTTCTCCACCAAGTTCAGCAACTACTTGAGCGCCTCCAGTCGCAAAAGAAACAAGACCGACAGCAGTAAAGAATCCTGTAAAACCATCTGGCAGCATAGATTTCGTATTAAATACACCAAGGTTAACATGTGGAATACCAAATATGATAAAACAAGACAAAGCAACTATTAAAGTGATCACCATTATATTTCCAATAATAGAGGCAGATTTAATACCAACGACATTTACGATAAATAAAATAGTTAATAATGAGAAAGCGACAGTTCTAACGGGGACCCCAGGAAAAAGACCTTCTAAATATTGTGCAAATGACAACGCATATAACGACAACGTGATCTGTAAAAAGATAAATAACAGCAACCAAAAAATGCCAGTCTTTGGAGACAATAAGCGGCTAGTATATTGATACATTCCGCCAGTAGTAGGTAATGTCGAACCTAATATTGCGATAGGGAACATCGTAAGTAAGGTAATGATGGCAGATAAAATAAATGCTGGGGTTATGCCACTACCAGTCATCTGTATACCAATTCCAGTCAGTGACATGACACCAGCACCTATTATTTGACCGATAGCAATACCCAAGACGTCAGTTAAACCTAGTACTTTTTTTAAATTTGTTGCTTGTTGCATTCAAATCACCTCTCTATACTATGTAATGATCTAAATAATACAAACAGAACATAATTAAATATTTAATTCCTAGTATATCAATCGGAAAACTTGGTGTAAATGTTAAAATGATTAAATATAGATAAAATTAATCAATTCATAGTAGAATAAAGATAAATAAAATAATTATAAAGAGGTGCGATTTTTATGGCTAATGAACAAGGAAACCATATCAAAGTAGATGCATTTATCGATAGACTGAAGCAGTGGCAAGATGAATTTAAGACGATGAGATCGATTATTCGAGAAACTGAATTAGTAGAAGATTATAAATGGATGCACCCTTGTTACACGCTAGATAATAAAAATGTTGTGATTATTCAAGACTTTAAAAATTATTGCGCTTTGCTTTTTGAAAAAGGCGTTATCATGGATGATCCATATCAATCACTTATTCAACAAACGAAAAATGTCCAAGCTGCAAGACAATTGCGCTTTGAAAGTTTAGAAGAAATTGAAAAACGAAGAGATGAAATTAAATGGTATGTAGAAGAAGCAATAAGAATTGAAAAATCAGGCAAGCAAGTGCCAATGAAAAAAACAGAAGATTACGCAATGCCTAAAGAACTACAAATAAAATTAAATGATAGCCCTGAACTTGAAGAAGCATTTTATAACTTAACACCAGGTAGACAGAGGCAGTACATGTTCCATATAGGACAGGCTAAAAGAGCGACAACACGTGAAAAACGTGTTGAAAAATATGTGGATCATATTTTAGAAGGTAAGGGTATAGATGATAAATAATATAGGCTCGAAGTTGATATTAAAATAACGAATTAAGTCTAAAAAAATAGCAACATAATTTAAGCACATGTGAAAAAGATAGAGAAGTTTTTTAAGGTGTAATCATATTTATCACAAATAAAATAAAATGTGTACTTAGGTCATATTGATTGTTTAATGGTCATTATTTTAATTAATAATAAAATGATACAGTTGCAACTTTAACAATTATCGTTTATAGTTTGCTCGAATATAAAAAGTGTTACGAGACATCAACTCGTATAGTACTTTTAGAGAGAAGGTGTATTAATGCCAAGAGTTTCTAAACGGATACAATTACTAGAAGCAGCAGCTTCTATCGTTAATGAACAAGGTAGTGAATATTTAACTTTAGATGCTGTTGCTAAGAAGGCAGGCGTAAGTAAAGGTGGCTTATTGTATCATTTCAAAAACAAATTCGCATTAATTCAAGGTCTTGTCGATCATGCAGACGAAATATATCGAATTAACGTTGATAAACATGTGCAAGCTGATGAGCAACAACAAGGTAAGTGGATACGGGCATTTATAGGTGCCACACGCGAATATAGTTCAGAAAATGCATCTATCACTTCAGGAATGTTAGCGGCACAAGGTATAAATAGTAATTTATTATTACCTTTACAAGACACATATAAAGAATGGCAATCCAATATTGAAAATGATGGCTTAGACAAAGTTGATGCAACAATTATCAGATTAGCAGTTGATGGGCTATGGTTGTCTGAAATATTTGGTTTAGCCGCAATTGATGATTCGATGCGAGCTGAGGTTTTAGAAAGGTTAACAGCTTATACAAAAAATGAAAAAATCGATTAAAATGCGTCGATAAGAATAGAAATTATAAAAAAATAATTTAATGAAAATTTCATAAAAAACGCTGATAGTAAAGGGATAGTCAATGATTCAAAATTGATTAATCCCTTTTTTTATATTTTATAAGGTTGAAAGTAAACCGTCTGGTTGGTACACTAATCGATGTATTAAAAAACTCTGTTGGAGGTTTATATTAATGAAGAAAGTTATGCTAACAGCAGCTATAACAGGTGCTGGAGATACTACAGAAAAAAATAAAAGTGTTCCTGTAACACCTCAAGAGATTGCTGATTCAGCCATAAAATGTGCAAGAGCAGGAGCGACTGTGGCACATATACATGCTAGAGACCCAGAAACTGGTGGCATAAGTCATAACGTTGAATTTTTTAAAGAAGCAGTGAAATTAATTAGAGAAGCAGACGAAGATATTGTTATAAATATTACTTCTGGTGGCGGAGGAGACTTCATTCCGAATTTAGAAGATCCATATACTGGTGCAGAAGGAACTGACATGCAAACGCCAAAAGAAAGACATGAACCCGTAGGCGCATTATTACCAGAAATGTGCACCTTAGATTGTGGAAGCGTCAATATGGGTGATACGCTTTACTTAAGTCCAGCAGGTTGGTTAAGAGAACAAGCACAACTTGTTAAAGATGCTGGTGTTAAACCTGAGTTAGAGTGTTTTGATAGTGGTCACATTTCATTTGCTAAACAACTTATAAATGAAGGTTTAATTGAAGGAGAGCCAATGTTTCAATTCTGTCTTGGTATTCCGTGGGGAGCAGAAAACGACGCGGAAACGATAGAATATTTTAAGACACGTATACCTGAAAATGCACATTGGTCAGCATTTGGTATTGGTAGAATGCAATTTCCAACAGTAGAAGAAGCAGCTCAACGTGGAGGTAACGTACGTGTTGGCTTAGAAGATAATCTATATTTGGCAAAAGGTGTCAAAGCAACTAATGAACAACTCGTTGAAAAAGCTATAGAAATATTAAAAGGTTTAGATATAGAACCAATGACGCCGGCTGAAGCGCGTGAAAAATATCAACTTAGAAATCCACAAGGAGGCGCAAAATGAAATTCGCAGTCGTAGGAACAGGTGTTATTGGTAGTGGATGGATCACAAGAATGTTAGCACATGGACACGAAGTAATCGCTACTGATCCAAGTGAAGGTGCATATGAAAGAATGTTGAAACAAGTAAAACAAAATTGGCCATATGCCGAAGAACTTGGCTTAGCAGAAGGTGCTTCATTAGAAAACCTTACATTCACGCCTTATTTAGAAGAAGCAGTTAAAACAGCGGATCATATACAAGAAAATGTGCCTGAAATTGAATCATTAAAAGAACAAGTGCTTACTGAAATAGACTTTTATGCACGACCTGATGCAACAATAGGCTCAAGTACTTCAGGTATTAAACCTTCCGAGTTACAACAAAACTTGCAACATCCAGAGCGTTTAGTTGTTGCGCACCCATTCCATCCGGTATATATTTTACCGCTTGTAGAAATTGTTCCAGGACAACTAACTGCAGAAGAAACGACAGTAAAAGCTGAACAAGCTTATGAAAGTATTGGTATGGACGTACTGCATGTGAGACATGAAATAGAAGGTCATATTGCCGATAGATTAATGGAAGCACTTTGGAGAGAAGCATTGCATATCGTAAATGATGGCATAGCTACTACAGAAGAAGTAGATAAAGCATTCACGCATGCTGCCGGCTTACGTTACGCACAATACGGACCATTCATGACTTTCCATTTGGCAGGCGGGGAAGGCGGTATGCGCCACATGTTAAAACAATTTGGCCCAGCTTTGAAAAAGCCATGGACTAAATTAGTTGCGCCAGAATTAACGAAAGACTTATATGATGAAGTTGTTAATGGATGTGAAGCATCATCACAAGGCCAAACGATGTCAGAGCTTGATCAAAAGCGCAACGAATTCTTAATAAAAGTTAAAAAATTAGCAGAAGAATATTGGCCAGAAGATACACCATCAATGAAAAAATCTACAAGTCCATCGGTGTATTAATATGATACGTTCACAATTTGAATATACGACTAAAGTGAAAGATATTTGGGTAGACCACAATGGCCATATGAATGATGCCGAGTATAATCGTGTTTTTAGTGATGCGACAGATGCTTGGCTTGCCTATCTAGGATTAGATAAGGAAACGATAGCACAAAGCCAATACACAGTATTTACTTTAGAAAATCATGTGATGTATTTAAAAGAAATTAAAGTAGATGAATTAATCTCGGTTAACGTTGAGTTATATGATTATGATGCGAAACGTTTACATGTGTTTATGACGTTAACAGATGCACATCAATCTCGTTGTGCAACTTATGAAGTGATGCTCATGGGTATGAATACAACCATAGATAAGCCTGAAGCATTTCCAGAAATGATAAAAAAATCAGTTGAAGATTATGCTGCTATAATTAATGTTAAAAATAAGCCCAAAGAGCTTGGACATCTGATTGGTATTAAGCATAAATAATATAATTGAAATGAATTTGAAACGATTGATCATCTATGTTTATTGAATGTTTTAATAAACAAAATTCATGAGTATAAATTGTTTATTTTTATTAATTAAGGTATCTTATTATATAGGGTAACAAAATCAAATTTTAATTTATTGTATAATTGATTTGTTTTTTAACAACCATAACGAATAAATTAGGGCTATTTGTAGCTATGTTGTTACTTATTTTAGAATTTGTATAACATTCACAAGTAGTCCTAAATTTATTATGAAATATTTTTAATTTAAATATGTACATAGAAAGGAATTGAACCATGTTAAGTATTAAAAACTTATCAAAAGTCTACGGTGGTGGGAAGAAAGCTGTAGATAATATATCATTAGATGTTGAAACTGGTGAATTTATTGCGTTTATAGGAACAAGTGGTAGTGGTAAAACAACTGCTTTAAGAATGATTAACAGAATGATAGAAGCTACTGAGGGACAAATAACTATCAATGGTGGTGATGTCCGCAAAATGAATCCAGTAGAATTACGTAGAAAAATTGGTTATGTAATTCAACAAATAGGACTCATGCCTCATATGACAATTAGAGAAAATATCGTTTTAGTGCCGAAATTATTAAAATGGTCCCAAGAAAAGAAAGAACGTAAAGCGAAAGAATTAATTAAACTCGTAGACCTACCGGAAGAGTTTTTAGATAGATATCCATCTCAATTATCTGGGGGACAACAACAGCGTATTGGGGTAGTGCGTGCATTAGCTGCTGAACAAGATGTCATATTAATGGACGAACCATTTGGTGCATTAGATCCGATTACGAGAGATACATTACAAGATTTAGTAAAAGAATTACAACAAAAATTAGGTAAAACATTTGTTTTTGTTACACATGATATGGATGAAGCGATTAAGCTAGCAGACAAAATATGTATTATGTCTGAAGGACAAGTTATACAATTTGATACGCCAGACAATATCCTACGTCATCCTGCAAACGATTTCGTACGTGATTTTATTGGTCAAAATAGATTAATTCAAGATCGTCCAAACATGCGTACAGTTAAAGATGCAATGATTAAACCTGTAACTGTACACGCAGATAGTTCATTGAATGAAGTAGTTAAAGTCATGAGAGAGCGTCGTGTAGATACTATTTTTGTTGTAGGTAATAACAGTAGATTATTAGGTTACTTAGATATTGAAGATATTAACCAAGGATTACGCGCAAACAAAGAACTTATCGATACGATGCAACGAGATATTTATAGAGTAAGAATAGACAGTAAATTGCAAGATTCAGTACGTACAATATTAAAACGAAATGTAAGAAACGTTCCGGTAGTGGATAAAGATGGTGAAACATTAATTGGATTAGTTACGAGAGCAAACCTAGTGGATATTGTTTATGACAGTATTTGGGGCGAAATAGACGAAGATGACAATGCGAATCAAAATGCAATAGTCGAGCCCGAAAATGTAGGAGCTGATAAATAATGAAAGTTTTCATAGAGCAATATGGTGGGCAACTGATATCAAAAACAGCTGAACACTTTTATATCTCAATGATCGCATTGTTAATCGCTATCGTAGTTGCTGTTCCATTAGGCATTATCTTATCCAAAATGAAGAGAACTTCAAATATCGTACTCACAATTGCTGGTGTGCTTCAAACAATACCAACGCTTGCGGTATTAGCTATCATGATACCGATATTTGGTGTGGGGAAATTACCTGCAATTGTAGCATTATTTATCTATGTACTTTTACCAATATTGAATAATACTGTGTTAGGCGTCAAAAATATCGACAATAATATTAAAGAAGCTGGCACAAGTATGGGAATGACGAAGTTACAACTTATGAAAGATATTGAGTTACCATTAGCCTTACCACTTATATTAGGTGGCATTCGATTATCATCTGTATATGTAATCAGTTGGGCTACGCTAGCAAGTTATGTTGGTGCAGGCGGTTTAGGTGACTTTGTATTTAACGGGTTAAATTTATATGATCCATTGATGATTGTAAGTGCAGCTATACTTGTAACAATTTTAGCTTTAGTTGTAGACGTATTACTTTCAATAGTCGAAAAATGGGCTGTTCCAAAAGGATTAAAAGTATCCAGATAATAAAAGGAGGACATTATGAAGAAGTTTAAACAGTATAGTATCGTGCTTGTACTGTGTCTGACGGTGTTATCTGGATGTAGTTTACCTGGTTTAAGTGGTAGCAGCTCAGATGATGAAGTTAAAATTACAGCACTTGCAACGAGTGAATCACAAATTATGTCTCATATGCTGAGACTCATTATAGAACATGACACAGATGGTAAGATTAAACCATCATTAATTAACAATTTAGGTTCAAGTACCATTCAACACAATGCTTTAGTGAATGGTGATGCGAATATGTCTGGGGCAAGATACACTGGCACAGATTTAACAGGAGCATTAAATGAAGACCCAATAAAAGATCCTGAAAAAGCGATGACAGCCACTCAAGATGGATTCCAAAAGAAATTTGATCAAACATTCTTTGATTCATATGGTTTTGCGAACACATACGCATTTATGGTTACTAAAGAAACGGCTGAAAAATATAATTTAGAAACTGTTTCAGATTTGGAAAAACATAGCGATGAGTTAAGACTAGGCGTAGACAGTTCGTGGTTACATCGTGAAGGTGATGGTTATCCTGGGTTTACGAAAGAATATGGATTTGATTTTAATACAGTTCGCCCAATGCAAATCGGACTTGTATATGATGCATTAAATTCAGGAAATCTAGAAGTCGCAGTTGGTTATTCAACGGATGGACGTATTGAGGGGTATGACTTAAAAGTACTGGAAGACGATAGACGCTTTTTCCCACCATACGACGCAAGTGCAGTAGCAACTAACGATTTATTAGAAAAACATCCAGAATTAAAACCGAGTATTAATAAATTAGATAAAAAAATATCAACAGAAGAAATGCAAAAGCTTAATTATAAAGCAGATGGCGAAGGCCAAGAACCAGCCGTTGTAGCTGAAAATTTCTTGCAAGAACACAACTATTTTGAAGACGATAAGAAAGGTGGTCAAAACTAATGGAAGGTAATTTATTACAGCAATTAGTCGAATATTATTCAGTCAACTTTGGCTACCTATGGGATTTATTTATTATGCATTTATTAATGTCGGTATACGGTGTTTTATTTGCAGCAATTGTAGGTATACCATTGGGTATTATGATCGCTAGATATAAAAAATTATCATGGACGATTATTACAATTGCGAATATTATACAGACTGTACCAGTTATTGCGATGTTAGCAATTTTAATGTTAGTGATGGGCTTAGGTCCAAACACAGTTGTTTTAACGGTGTTCTTATATGCATTGTTACCTATAATTAAAAATACTTTTACAGGCATTATTGGTGTTGATGAAAACATTAAAGATGCGGGTAAAGGTATGGGAATGACACGAAACCAAGTATTACGTTTGATTGAGTTGCCATTGTCTTTATCTGTTATTATAGGTGGTTTAAGAATCGCACTTGTTGTAGCAATTGGTGTTGTAGCAGTCGGATCATTTATTGGAGCACCAACTTTAGGTGACATTATCATTCGTGGTACAAACGCAACAGATGGAACGACGTTTATTCTTGCGGGGGCGATTCCAATTGCATTAATTGCAATTCTAATTGACGTCGGATTGAGATTTTTAGAAAAACGTTTAGATCCTTCTAATAAAGCACAGAAAAAAGAAAAACATAAGCCACAAAGTATTAATTAATAAAGGGTAGTGAATAAAGTTGGCAATTTTATCAATTAATTATAATTCTAAAACGATAGGTATGCATCATCATTTTATGGTGATTTTACCGGAAGATGAAAGTTATTTTAATAAAGCAGCACAACCGAAACCATTGAAAACTTTATTATTACTACATGGTCTTTCAAGTGATGAAACTTCTTATATGCGTTATACGAGTATCGAACGTTATGCCAATACTTATCAATTAGCAGTTATTATGCCAAATGCTGATCATAGTGGATACAGTAACATGGCTTATGGCCATAACTATTTTGATTATGTATTAGAAGTGTTAGATTATGCGCACCAAATTTTACCATTATCTGATAAAAGAGAGGATAATTTTATTGCTGGTCACTCTATGGGAGGCTATGGCACAATAAAATATGCTTTATCACAAGGTCATCGTTTTGCTAAAGCTTGTCCATTATCAGCAGTATTTAATGGGCAACACCTTATGGACTTTGATTGGTATGATTTCTCAGGTGAAGCAATAGCAGGTACCAATAAAATAGTTAAAGGCACTGATTTAGATCCATATCATTTAGTCGATGAAGCAATCGACCAAAATAAATCTATTCCAGAGTTACTCATCATGTGTGGCACGGAAGATGAATTGCATGAAGATAATCAACAATTTATTAAGTATTTAGATGAAAAAGCAATTCCATATCAATTTGAAGATGGACCTGGTGAACATAATTATGCTTATTGGGATCAAAGTATTAAACGTGCAATTGAATGGTTTGTCAAAGCATAGTAACAGAAAAACAGCGAACAAATGTGTAAACACATTTGTTCGCTGTTTTAACGTCTCGATAAATTCTACGACTTTGTTGACTCTTTTTTGCAAAACTTCAACGGGAACAGCGTTAGTCTGTAGCCTTTGGTTAATGTTTTTCTTTTAGGAGTTGCCCGAATAATTGTCGTTTTTCAAATAATATAAGAAATAATTCATTATTTTTCATTAGTTGAACTTATATAAAGACAAACGAATATAAAAATGCGTTTGTCTGTTTCATAATAGTTATTACTGTTTCTAAATTGATTTATTAAACTGAAGAATTGCTACTTTTGAATTCTTCTTGTAGTTTACCTAAATGTCTTAATGTTGGTGTTAATGCTGCAAAGAAAAAGCCTTCTTTTAATTTACGCGCCTGTGGTGCACGAGGTGAATATGCTCTAGAACCACCGTTCACCATAGATGCTTGATTAACTTCAAGTAGTAAATAACCAGCTTCTTTTTTTAGATCAATTAGGTCACCAAATTGATTGTGTAAATCATTTGTATCTAATAAACTGTAAAATTGTTTCTTTATATTGTTAAAACGTGTTTCAAAGTCTTGAACATCATATTCTAGATATTTGTTAATACCATTTTGTGCATTAGAGAATTTATGAATTAAATCAAGTGACGAACGGACTGAACCTAATGCAATCGGTATTTGTAACGCTACAAATTGCGGACGTATTTTAGAAGCGAATGTTTTAGCGTCGTGTGTAATAATATGTGCTTCAGGAATGTCCACATCATTCATTTCAATTGAAAATGTTGCCGAACCATTTACACCCAAGAAACTAGACATTTCATTTATATTAACACCTTCTTGATTGGCTTGAACAATAAACATTACAAGTTCATCTGAGGTTTCAGACTTAGAAATAGCGCCAAAATAATGCTCTGCAGCAATATTACTAATCGCAGGTAATCGACCATTCACAATGAATTGCCCATCATTATAGTGATGTGACAAGTTGAATGATTCTAAATCATTAAATGATTTCATGGGGTTTGATAATCCTGTAGCACCTAAAATTTCTCCTGATAGTAATTGCTGTTGTAAGTCTTTATTTAAATGAGGTTGTTCTGCATTTTGTAAATAGGTAGAAAATGCAAGTTGGCACCACAAACAGAAGCCAGTTGTTAGACAAGATTGTGATACTTCTTCGATGACTTTTGAATTTGCTTTGACATCCTTTTCTTTAAAATAACCTTCTTTAAATAAAGTTTGAATGAAGGCTTTAGGATAGTGTGAACCGTCATCAATTTCTACTAAATATGGATCTAATTCGTTTTCAATATGTGTTTTTAAACTCATGAATTTGCTCTCCTTTATTCACCAAAACGTGTTAATATCATTTTCTCTAAATAACTAATGAGGCGATCAATTAAGAATCCGAATACCCCAATAAAGAATATAGCAGATAAAACATCTTCTAGATTCAACATATTTCTGGAATCAACAATTAAGAATCCGAGTCCAGATTGTGCGCCAATCATTTCGCCAGAAACTAAGAATATCCAGCTTGTTCCAACTGCCATATGTATACCACCCATAATATGTTTAAATGCACCAGGGAAGAGGATGTTTCGATATAATGACCATCCCTTTAAATTTAAATTAGATGCAATCTTCAAGTATTGGGGTTCCACATTTCTAATCCCTTTGATTGTATTAAAAACAATTGGGAAAAATGCTGCGATAAATATAATTGCCATTGCAGGTAAACTTCCGATACCAAACCATAAAACGACGAACGGTGACCATGCAATAGGCGAGACTGGTCTGATTAATTGAAATAGCGGTTCTATTGCATCAAATAACGCGTTACTGCGACCTAATAAAAAGCCAACTGGAACGCCTATGATAACTGCAAATCCAAATCCTACAATAAAGCGAAATAAACTGATGCCTAAGTGGGCAAATATTTCCCCGGTAATAATGAACTCCCATATACTTTTTGCTACTAATAATGGTCCAGGCAAAAGAATAGGCTGATATTGTCCAATCCATATTACGCATTGCCATATAAATAGGAAAATGATAAAAGTAAGGATTGGTAATGTCCATTTTTTGACTATATTAGCTGTCATTTCATTTATCCCTCCTTATAGAGCGTAGGATCAACAAAATCTTTATAAGCAGGTGCTTTAAAAAGATTATGATCATTTACTAAATCTGTAATTTTACTGTAACCATCTTTTTTAATTGTTAAATCGCCGTATGAAGTCCATTCGGCTGATTGTTTTAGAACTTTTCTATCTTGCTTAAAGTTTTTTGTCATGACATCAACACTTTTTTCTTTATTGTCCATTTTATAACCAGCTTGTTTATAATCTGACATGAATTCTTTGGCAACTGTATGATGTTGATCAATAAGATCACTTCTAAGTACGAGTGCGCAACAATAAGCATCTGGAACGATATCGCTACCATGTTTTAAAGTGTCGCCTTTGCCTAGTTTTTCTCCAAGTGCACCGAATGGTTCTGCCACAGAATAACCCGAGATTCGATCTTCGCTTAACGCTGCAGGCATTTCTGCAGGGGCCATTTCATGATAACTAAACGTGTCAGACTTTAAGTTCATTTGCTTTCGCATTTCTTCTAGTAATAAATAATGTGTTGAATAACGATGCGGTATAGCAAAACTGTACTCTCCGTGATTGTGGAAATCAGAAGCTTCTTTGCCTTTTTGCCCCATAATCACATTACCTTCATGATGACCCAAAGCGACTGCTTTAATATCTGAACCCTTTTGCTTTGATTTCATTGCAAGCTCAATCAGTGTAGATGCACCATCGATTTTACCGCTGTTCAAAGCATCCATAAGGTCTGGCCAATTATTAAAACGGATGAGTTCAAGTTCATAGCCGGATTTTTTAGCTTTTTGTTGAATTTCTTCTGTCATCATCAAATTTGCTGAATGTGTTACTGGAAGATACCCTATTTTTATAGTTTGTTTTTTACTTTCATTATTTTGACTATCTTGATTTTTATTTGGGCTACAACCAGAAAGAATAAGAAGGAGTATTAAAGTAAAAACGATATATTTTTTCAATTTACAACACTCCTTATAAATAATATTCTGGCTCTGCCATATGATGATTTAAAGCAAATTTTTCCATAATATCATTTCTAACTTTTAATAAATGGCTATCATTGCGGTTACGAGGATGAGATTGTTTTATATTGTACTGGCTAATAATCTCACAACCTTCACCGAGTAGCACGATATCATCTGAAAGATAAATCGCTTCATCAATATCATGAGTAACTAAAATGATTGTTGCTTTTGTGCGTTCTTTTAAACGTACAAGTTGATCTTGTAATTTATAACGTGTAAAGGCATCTAAGGCGCCTAAGGGTTCATCCATGAGTATGACATTTGGTTGATGCACCTGTGCTCTACAAAGCGCGACACGTTGTTTCATGCCACCGGATAATTCTTCTGGAAATAATTTTCCTTTATGATTTAAATCTACAGTTTTTAAATGTTTGTTTATGTCTTCATTGTTTATGTATTGAGATAAACCAATACGTATGTTGTCGTTTATATTTTTCCAAGGAAGTAAGTTGTGGTGTTGAAATATCATTAAACAATCAGGTGATGGCGTTTGCTTAACTTTTCCATCAATATTTACTGCACCTGAAGTAGGTGTTAAAAAACCACCAATAATATTTAATAATGTAGATTTACCACAACCACTTTTACCTATAAAAGTTACGATGTTACCTTTTTCTATATTTAATTCAAAATCATTAATGACTTGGTTATCGCCAAATTGATGTTGAACGTGGTCAATGTGAATCATTACAACACCTCGATTATCCTTATCGTTTTAGTATGGTTTATCCTTACACTAAAGGGCTATGCATACACATAGCCCGTGAAGTGATTGGTTTTAATGTTTTGTTTTTAAAAAGTGCATAAGAACTACTAATCTCAATTTCATTGAGAAAGTAGTTCTTTATATTTTCTCGATATCATCGATAGGTGTATCTACAGCTTTACGTGCGCGGCGAACAGCATCTTCGTCTGGTGCGTCGTATAAACAGATACATTTTGACATATCTTCACAAACGTAAGTACGTTGGAATTGTACTTCTGGTACTTCTTCATAATGTACTGAGTTTTTCTTTTTACGTGCTAAGTATTGATCCATAGAAACGCCTTCTGGAATATTCCAAGTTACTAGGTAATCTACATGTGCATCACCTTTTTTAACGTCTTCTAATTCTTTACCAACTAAACGTACTTCTTTAGCAAGATTTATATTAATTGAAGCATCTTCTAAAAATTGTTTTGCTTCAGTATCATCATTAGCTTCAACGATAAAGTAACCATGTGTAAGGTCTTCTGTCGCTTGTACTTCGATAAGCGTTGGTACTTCAGCAGTTGTTAAATCAGCTGCTTTCTTTTCTAATTCGCTTTTTGTTGAGGCAAAAGCTAAGTCATTTGCTTCTAGTAAATATAATGTCATAAATATTAACCTCCAAGATTGATAATACATGAATAATACAATAATCCTTATCAGATTACAAGGATATAATGATATGTAATTTTAATTTTCTGAAAAATGTTAATTAATTTATAGAATATTATAGATGGAGAGATTCAATTAATAAGTTAAGTAGCGATTTGTATGAGTATTAAAAATGATTGTAATTTAACTTTTTAAATGTAATTAAACACTATTATTCTTTTTTTAAAAGCAAAATTTTAAGGTAAGTGTTATTTTGATTATATTGGATTTTAAAAATAATTTTGAAACAGAAGATTCATTTTTTATCATAAGCAAAGGCTAATAATATATTCTAGTAATTATTTTGAGATAGATATAGACTTTTTTAGGACTAGACACTGAAAATTTTAAAGACGTGTATACCTATTTTGATATTTGCTCTAATATATTTTCGGGGGATAGAGGAGGAAAAGTATTATGGAGTCAGCTCAGTCGTTTGAAGGAGATAATAGATTGCTCCTAGGAATTTTTTTAGGAGTGATAACTTTTTGGTTGTTTGCGCAATCACTAGTGAATATTGTTCCTGATTTACAATCGTCTTTTAATACAAATTATGGAACGATTAATGTAGCTGTTAGTCTCACAGCATTAATGTGTGGTTTGTTTGTAGTTGGAACAGGTGGCTTAGCAGATAGATACGGTAGAGTGAAAATGACATACATTGGTTTAATATTAAGTATTGTTGGTTCACTGTTCATTATTATTCCAGGATTTATTCCATTGCTAGTGGTAGGAAGAGCGATTCAAGGTTTATCAGCAGCGTGTATTATGCCATCAACGTTAGCTATTATCAACGAGTATTATATTGGTCAGCGTCGACAACGTGCCTTGAGTTATTGGTCTATTGGTTCGTGGGGTGGCACAGGTATCTGTTCATTATTTGGTGGTATTATGTCTACATTTATTGGTTGGAGATCAATTTTTATTATATCTATTATTGTAGCTGTTTTATCCATGTACTTAATGAAACATGCACCTGAAACAAAGGGAGTACAATCAGACGCATCACGACGTGCGAAGTTTGATATTACAGGATTAGTCATCTTAATTGTTGGAATGTTAAGTGTCAATTTAATTATTACGCAAGCCTCTACTTATGGATTATTATCGCCATTCATTATGTCTTTAATCGTAATATTTATTGTGTCTATTATTGCGTTTGTTTTATATGAAGGTAGAGTGAAAAATCCTTTGATTGATTTCAGTATATTTAAACATAAGGGTTATAGTGGAGCGACTGTTTCTAATTTTTTATTAAATGCGGTTGCAGGTACACTTATTGTAGCAAATACGTATTTTCAATCAGGGTTACATTTTAATTCATTTCAATCAGGTGCTATGACAATTACATATTTAATTGCAGTCCTTGTGATGATACGTGTAGGAGAAAAAATACTTCAACGGATTGGACCTAAACGACCAATGCTTATCGGTGCGGCACTTAACGCATTTGGTATTATACTTATTTCGCTAACATTTTTACCTACGCCGATATATGTCATTATATGTGTAATAGGATATTTAATTTATGGTATAGGTTTAGGAATGTATGCGACACCTTCAACAGACACAGCTGTTTCTACAGCACCAGTAGACAAAGTAGGTGTCGCAGCAGGTGTGTATAAGATGGCGTCTTCTCTAGGTAATTCATTCGGTGTTGCGATTTCAGGAACGGTGTTTAGCGTAATATCTGCATCAGCAAATATTCATGTAGGCGCTATGTTTGGCTTATGGTTCAATGCGGCATTAGCAATCATTGCATTTGTTGCAGTGCTCGTATTAGTGCCAAAAAATCAATTTAATAATTAATAGAAAGATTAAAAAAACAAATCAA
>NZ_JAMBPV010000012.1 GCF_029531845.1 Staphylococcus equorum | reverse complement strand
AGTGTTGCTTATGCAAGCGAAAGCGTGCGAACTGATGTTTCAAATAAAATAAAACACCCTTTCAACGAATGTAAAGACTGTTGAAAGGGTGTTTTATTTTATGGGTTTATTATTTTTACAAGATTAGTAAGGTGGTTTATGCTGATTTTTATACGAAATAGTCTTAAATCATATTTAAATTAAAACGGCTTTGCTATAATATATAAGATAATAGTTTTTAAAAGAGAGGTGTCTAAGTGAAGACAGGACGCATTATAAAATCATTAAGTGGCGTTTATCGTGTAGATGTTGAAGGTGAAATGTACGATACGAAACCACGCGGTTTATTCAGAAAAAATAAATTTTCACCTATCGTTGGTGATGTAGTTGATTTTGAAGTTGAGAATATAACAGAAGGGTATATTCAATACGTTCATGATAGAAAAAACGCATTGAAAAGACCACTTGTCAGCAATGTGGATCATCTTATATTAGTAATGAGCGCGGTAGAACCCGATTTTTCAACGCAATTACTAGATAGATTTTTAGTCATTGCGCATTCATATCATATGCGCCCGCGTATTCTCATAACTAAAAGAGATTTAGCTTCAGAAGAAACGCAGCAAAAAGTTACACAATTATTAAATGTTTATGAAAATATGGGCTATAAAACGCAATTCATTAGTATCGATGATGATATTGAACCTGTTTTTGATGCTTGGGGAGAAGGACTTGCTGTATTAAGTGGGCAATCAGGTGTCGGCAAATCAACACTATTAAATAAATATTTTCCGGAACTGAACATAGAAACGCAACATATTTCAAAGGCACTTAACCGTGGTCGCCATACTACAACCCATGTAGAACTTTTTGAACGAAGCCATGGTTATATTGCAGATACACCCGGCTTTAGTGCGTTAGATTTTACACATATTCAAAAAGATGAACTAAAAAATTACTTTATGGAGATCAACGAATATGGAGAACAGTGTAAATTTAGAGATTGTAACCATATTAATGAACCAAAATGTAATGTTAAAATGGAGTTGGAAAAAGGGAACATCGCGCAATTTAGATATGATCATTACTTACAACTCTTTAATGAAATTGCAAATAGAAAGGAAAGATATTAAGTGGTAAAACTTTATCCATCATTATTATCAACTGATTTTTTAAAATTACAAGAAGAATTAACAGCATTAGAAGAAGCAGGCGTGGACGGTGTACACTTTGATGTTATGGATGGCCAATTCGTGCCAAATATTTCCATAGGTTTACCGATTCTTGAAGCAGTACGTAAAGGTACCCAACTGCCGATTGATGTTCATTTAATGATTGAAGAACCAGAAAAATATGTCGAATTATTTGCCGAGTACGGTGCTGATATGATTTCAGTGCATGTAGAAGCAACATCACATATTCATAGAGTGATAGAACAAATAAAGAATAAGAATATAAAAGCAGGTGTTGTAATTAATCCCGGAACACCAGTCGATGCAATATTACCAGTGATAAAAATGGTGGATTTTGTATTAGTGATGACAGTGAATCCAGGTTTTGGAGGTCAATCATTTATTAGTGATACTGTTGATAAATTAGATCAACTATCGAAAATCAAAGAGGAATTAAATTTAGACTTTGAAATTGAAGTAGATGGTGGTATTAATAATGAGACTGTTGAAACTGTAATTAACCATGGTGCTACAATGTTAGTTGCAGGATCATATTTTTTCAAACACGATGATTACAAAGCAGTAACTAAGACACTGAAAGGCTGAAGCTAATGAAAGTGAATTTATTGTGTGGCAATAGAAATCTACCTGAAGGTTTATTAAAGGCAGAAACGGATGAACACTGGATTGGCGTTGATCGAGGAGCGTTACTTTTGATAGAGGCGGGGATAACGCCTCAATTCGCTGTAGGTGATTTTGACTCAATTACGAGTGAGGAAAAAGCATTTGTTGAAAAACAAATTGACATTAATCCATTTAATTCTGAAAAAGATGACACTGACTTAGCTTTAGGTATTGATCAAGCAGTGACAAATGGCTATAAAGAAATTTGTGTTTATGGAGCTACAGGCGGCCGATTAGACCATTTTATGGGTGCATTACAAATTTTAGAAAAGCCAGAATATACAGAGCAAAACATTGTCATTAAACTTATTGATATAAATAATGAAATCCAATTTTTAAAAACAGGGGTATATACGATTCAGAAAAATAACGATTATCGTTATATCTCATTTATTCCAGTTACATATCCTACTATTATCTCGTTAAATGATTTTAAATATAATCTTGAAAAGGAACGACTTAAACTGGGATCCACATTAACGATTTCCAACGAACTCAACCAAACAGAAGGTAATGTGAATATTACTGAAGGAAATGTATTAATGGTGAGAAGTAAAGATTGAAATACAAAAATTATAACGCTTATGTTTATTAATTAATTTAAATGAGCGCATAAAAAAAGACCATTCCTCCACATAAGGACTGGTCTTTTCGTGCATTATATTTATTAAACTCTAGTTACTTTACCAGATTTTAAAGCACGTGCAGAAACCCAAACTCTTTTTGGTTTTCCGTCTACAAGAATTCTAACTTTTTGAAGGTTAGCATTCCATCTTCTTTTAGAAGAATTTAAAGCGTGAGAACGATTGTTTCCAGTTGAAGCTTTACGACCTGTTACGAAACATTGTTTGCCCATGAAAGTACCTCCTTTAATAAATATAAATACACGCATCTACTACATACTTGAATAATGTACCACAAATAAATTTAGATGTAAATAAGAAGAATGAAATTATCTATTTACATAGATTCTACTTTTGTTAAAACTAAATTATGGTATAATTATAAACTGTGGATAAATGTAGAAATTTGCTTAATTAGATAAATTATATTATTTGTTAATTTTATAGTTAATTAAACAACCATAAACTAGGAGGCCCAATTTAAATGACATTAGAAATCACAAATGATTATGGTAGTATAGATATTTCAAACGAAGTAATAGCTTCAGTTGTGGGTAGCAAAGCAGTAGAATGTTATGGGATTGTAGGAATGGCTTCTAGACAACAAGTAAGAGATGGAATTGCTGAAATATTAGGGCATGAAAATTATTCTAAAGGTATTGTTGTAAGAGAAGGCAATGGCGTTATAGATGTTGATATGTATATCATTGTAAGTTATGGTACTAAGATATCTGAAGTAGCAAGTAATTTACAGTCAACAATTAAATATACATTAGAGCAAACATTAAAAGTAAAAGTAAATTCAATAAATATATTTGTACAAGGTGTTCGAGTTAATAATGGCACTAAGAACTAGGAGGACAATACGGAATGGTTAGCAAAATAAATGGTAAATTATTTGCCGAAATGATTATACAAGGGGCACAAAATTTATCAAATCATGCAGACTTGGTTGATTCATTAAATGTGTATCCAGTACCAGATGGAGATACAGGGACAAACATGAATTTAACGATGACATCTGGAAGAGAAGCAGTAGAAGAAAACTTGTCGCAGCATATCGGTGAACTAGGAAAAACGTATTCAAAAGGTTTGTTAATGGGCGCTAGAGGCAACTCTGGGGTCATCTTATCACAACTATTTAGAGGTTTTAGTAAAAGTTTAGAAGCGTATGATGAGATTAATGCACAACAATTAGCAGAAAGTTTCAAAGCTGGTGTAGAAACTGCATATAAAGCAATTATGAAGCCTGTAGAAGGTACAATATTAACTGTAGCAAGAGATGCTGCAGATGCTGCTATGCATAAAGTTGAAGAAACTGAAGATTGTATCGAATTGATGACATATATTTTAGAAGAAGCAGAAATCTCACTAGAAAATACGCCTAATTTATTACCTGTATTAAAAGAAGTCGGTGTAGTAGACAGTGGCGGTAAAGGTTTAGTTGTCGTTTATGCTGGATTCCTTAAAGCGTTAAAGGGTGAAACGGTAAGTGCTGAAGCAGCTAAATTAGATAAAGATTCTTTAGTGAATGAAGAACATGACTTTCATGGTGTAATTAATACTGAAGATATTGTCTACGGTTACTGTACAGAAATGATGGTGCGTTTCGGTAAAAATAAAAAAACATTTGATGAACAAACGTTTAGAGAAGATATGAGTACATATGGAGACTCATTATTAGTCATAAACGATGACGAAATTGTAAAAGTGCATGTACATAGTGAAAAACCAGGTGATGTGTTTAATTATGGTCAACAGTATGGAGAACTTATTAAATTAAAAGTTGAAAATATGCGTGAACAACACCGTAAAGTGGTGAAAAAAGAACAAGTAAATCAAAGTGACGTTCAAACACCTGAAACAGTTGAAACCGCAGTTATTGCTATTTCAATGGGAGATGGTATATCTGAGTTATTCAAATCAATGGGTGCAACACATATGATTAGTGGTGGTCAAACAATGAATCCATCAACTGAAGATATCGTTAAAGTGATTGAACAGTCACAATGTAAACGCGCAATTATTTTGCCAAATAATAAAAATATTATGATGGCTAGTGAACAGGCTGCAGATATCGTAGGTGCTGAAGCTGTAGTTATCCCAACTAAATCAATACCACAAGGCATTGCGGCGCTCTTTAATTATGATGAATCAGATTCTCTTGAAGCTAATAAAGTACGTATGGTTGAGTCACTTGAAGCAGTAAAATCAGGTTCAGTGACATATGCTGTAAGAGATACAAAAATTGATGGCGTTGAAATTAAAAAAGATGCATTTATGGGCTTAGTTGAAGATAAAATTGTTACGAGTAATGAAAATGAATTTGAAACAGTTAAAGGTTTATTGTCTGAAATGATTCAAGATGATAGTGAAATCATTACGATGATTGTCGGTGAAGATACAAATACATCATTGACTTCGGAGATTGAAACTTGGCTTGAAACATCTTATCCAGAAATTGAATTGGATCAACATGATGGACAACAACCTGTATACCAATATCTTTTCTCTGTAGAATAAATATATTTATTGAACAATTGTATATCAAAATAGCTTCCGTTTTAGGAAGCTATTTTAAATTGTCGACAAGGTCTAAAGGCTTTGGTGGCAATTTTTTTTGCACGCTTTCAGTTAGTTGAATGATAGCTTACAATTTATGGAAGGTATCTTTTTTATTGTTGAGATAGCTTTGTAAGATTAAATTAAAAGGAGACATTTTTTATTTAATTAAACCTTCTACAACAATATTCTGCTTTTAATAAGAACAATGCAACCAGTATTGGTTTATAATGTCTAATTTAATTGTTATAATAAGTTGGATGCAAATAAATGTAAGCGCATTACATTAGAAATATTTAAAATAAGAGTGGGGTATAATTATGAAATATAAAACAGTTTTCGATATTATAGGACCTACAATGGTGGGCCCATCTTCATCTCATACTGCCGGTGCAGTAAGAATTGGATTAGTAGCAAAAGACTTATTTAATCAATTGCCAAAACAAGTTGATATCTATCTATATGGTTCTTTTATGGAAACATACAAAGGACATGGTACAGATGTAGCACTTGTCGGTGGTTTACTAGGTTATGATACAGATGATGACCGTATACAAACGAGTTTAGAAACAGCTGAGCAAAAGGGAATGAAAGTGAATTTTATTGAAATGGCTGAAGAAAGATCACATCCAAACACTGCTATTATAAATATGAGAGATGCTGATAAAGAAATTTCTGTTGAAGGTGTTTCTATAGGTGGCGGTAAAGTTGAGGTGGTTGCTATTAATGGTTTTAATATTGCGATTAGCGGTAATTATCCAGCGCTGCTTGTTTTTCACAAAGATACTTTTGGCACGATTGGCCGTATAGCCAATATTTTAGGTGATTCTAGTATTAATGTTGGTAGTATGCAAGTTTCTAGAAAAGAAAAGGGCGACCAAGCATTAATGACTTGTGAGTTAGATGAATCTGTGACAGATGAGATTATAGATAAAATTAAAAACGTCGAAGGTGTAGTGACAGTTTCACTCATGGGCGACGCCTAATGGAGGGTAATGCATGTTTAAAAGTGTGAAAGAACTAGTAGAAAAATGTGAAACAGAAAATAAAAAAATTCATGAAATCATGCTAGAGCAAGAAATGGAAGTAACTGGTTTATCAGAAGCTGATATATATGCGGGTATGGATAAAAATTTACAAACGATGGAAAATGCGCTTGATGAAGGTTTAGAAGGAGTGACTTCAACTACTGGATTAACTGGTGGAGATGCAGTGTTGATTAAAAATTATTTGAAGACCGGTAAATCACTAGCCGGACCAACTTTATTAGATGCAGTAAGTAAAGCAGTTGCTACAAACGAAGTTAACGCAGCAATGGGTAAAATTTGTGCAACACCTACTGCAGGATCTGCAGGTGTAGTACCAGGCGTATTATTTGGACTCAAGCCACGTCTTGAACCTACAAGAAAAGAAATGTTGAATTTCTTGCTTACCTCTGGTGCACTTGGTTTTGTAGTTGCAAACAATGCCTCCATTTCAGGTGCAGCAGGTGGTTGTCAGGCAGAAGTAGGTTCTGCTGCAGCGATGGCAGCAGGTGCAACAGTAGAACTTGCTGGCGGGACGCCGCAACAATCAGCTGAAGCTTTTGCAATTTGTTTGAAAAATATGCTAGGTTTAGTATGTGACCCAGTAGCAGGTTTAGTTGAAGTGCCTTGTGTGAAGAGAAATGCTGCAGGTGCATCAAACGCAATTGTCTCTGCTGATATGGCTTTAGCAGGTGTAACTTCTAGAATTCCTACAGATGAAGTGATTGAAGCAATGTACAAGATTGGCCAAACAATGCCATCAGCATTGCGTGAAACTGGTCGTGGAGGTTTAGCTGGTACACCTACAGGTCAGCGTCTAAAACAAGAAATATTTGGTGATTAAAAATGTCAAAAGTCAATTTAATAGATAGTCCCTTTCCTTTATCACAGATAAAAGGATTGGGCCCCAAAAGGTTGTCCGTATTAAATGAATTAAATATCCATACTGTAGAGGATTTAATTTTATATTTACCAACCCGTTACGAAGATAATACAGTAATTGACTTGAATACGGCCGAAGATCAAGCGACAGTGACAGTGGTAGGAGAAGTATATTCGACGCCTACTGTCGCTTTTTTTGGTCGGAATAAATCTAAGTTAACCTTACATATCATGGTCAATAATATTGCCGTAAAATGCACATTTTTCAACCAACCGTATTTAAAAAAGAAAATTGAATTGCATGGTACAGTTACGGTAAAAGGTAAATGGAATAGAAGTAAGCAAGAGATAAATGGCAGTAGAATGTTTTTCAATCAACAAGAGACTCAAAACTCACAGTTTGAACCTGTTTATCGTGTTAAAGAAGGCATTAAACAAAAACCATTGAGGGACATGATTCGACAATCGTTGGGAGAAGTCACAATACATGAATGGCTCTCTGATGAATTAAGACAAAAATATAAATTAGAGTCATTAGAGGATACGATTAAAGCGTTGCATTTTGCCACAGACAAAGCATCTTTGCTTAAAGCACGTAGAACATATGCTTTTACAGAATTATTTATGTTTGAATTACGTATGCAATGGTTAAACCGCTTAGAAAAAACATCAGATGAAGCGATAGAAGTAGATTATGATATTAATTTGGTCAAGCACTTTATTGATAGTCTACCTTTTGAACTAACTGACGCGCAAAAACATAGTGTGAATGAAATATTTAGAGACTTAAAAGCTCCAATAAGAATGCATCGTCTCTTACAAGGTGATGTGGGTTCAGGTAAAACTGTCGTAGCAGCAATCTGCATGTATGCACTGAAAACCGCGGGATTTCAATCTGCATTGATGGTACCTACTGAAATATTAGCGGAACAACATGCAGAAAGTTTAGTCGAAATATTTGATGACAGAATGAATGTTGCATTACTTACAGGTTCAGTGAAAGGTAAAAAACGAAAGCTGTTGCTAGAACAACTACAAAACAATGAAATTGATTGTATTATCGGCACGCATGCCTTAATACAAGATGACGTTGTATTTAATAATGTAGGTCTAGTGATTACTGATGAACAACATCGTTTTGGTGTGAATCAACGCCAACTGTTGAGAGAAAAAGGCGCGATGACTAATGTCCTTTTCATGACAGCTACGCCTATTCCACGAACATTAGCTATATCAGTTTTTGGTGAAATGGACGTGTCATCTATTAAACAGTTGCCAAAAGGAAGAAAGCCGATTATTACTTCATGGTCCAAACATGAAGCCTATGAAAGTGTACTCAATCAAATGACCTCAGAATTAAAAAAAGGAAGGCAGGCATATGTTATTTGTCCTCTAATTGAAAGTTCTGAGCATTTAGAAGACGTACAGAACGTCGTTGAATTATATGAATCGCTACAGATATATTATGGTACTGAAAAAGTAGGATTGCTACATGGTAAGTTGCATTCAGAAGAAAAAGATAGAGTAATGCAGCAATTTAGTAATCATGAAATAGACGTTTTAGTATCTACAACTGTTGTAGAAGTAGGTGTTAACGTACCTAATGCAACATTCATGATGATTTATGATGCAGATCGTTTCGGTTTATCTACATTACACCAGTTAAGGGGACGTGTAGGTAGAAGTGAACAACAAAGTTATTGTGTACTTATTGCTTCACCGAAAACAGAAACAGGTATTGAGCGAATGAATATTATGACGCAAACAACAGATGGCTTTGAATTAAGCGAACGTGATTTGGAGATGAGAGGGCCTGGCGATTTCTTTGGTGTGAAACAAAGTGGTTTGCCAGACTTCTTAGTCGCAAATGTCGTTGAAGATTATAAAATGTTAGAAGTGGCAAGAGATGAAGCGGCTGAATTGATTCAATCTGGTGTCTTTTTCAAATCACAATATCAAATGCTGAGAACATTCGTCGAAGAAAACTTATTATATATGAGTTTTGATTAATAAGGAAAAGCAATAAGCAAACCAAGTGCTATTAACGCATTTGGTTTTTTAGATTGGCAATATAAAAAACAGGGCTGAGACATGAATTTATGTCTCAGCCCTGTTTTTAAATTGAATGTATAATGTTTGTTAATTAACGCCTACATCAGTCCAAGCTTTTTCAATTGCTTTGGTTGTATCACTATTCGTGCCATAAAGTTGGTCAGAAGCTTCTTTTAATGATGCTTTTGCATCAGAAAATTGAGCGTTTGGCGTTAAATATTGTGTGAGTGCTAAATAATAAATTTGTTCAGCCTTTTCTTTGCCAATTGAATTAATCATTAGGTACGCAGCTTTGTTAGGAATACCACTATTGGTATGAACACCACCGCTATCTTGACTACCTTGTACATATTGATCCATATGTGCAGGTTGATCATATTGTTCCGGATCTTTTAAGCTTCTTAATCCGTCTCCATCTTTGTTCGGTGTATATACATCTTCACCTAGTAACCAATCGTCTGAGTCGACAAAATAGCCAAAAACATCAGAGAAAGATTCATTTAATGCGCCCGATTGATGGCTATATTCTAAACCTGCAGTGCGTTCTGTTACTGCATGCGTCAGTTCATGTGCAACGATATCATTAGCGCCCGATAATGGTTTAAACGTTTGGCCGTCTCCGTCACCATAAATCATATATTGACCAGTCCACGCGGCGTTATTAAAGTTTTCGTCATAATGAACCACCGAATCAATGTCACCACCATTATTATCATAACTATTTCTATCATGTTTCTTGAGGAAATAGTTATAGACTTCTTTTGCGTAATAATGGGCGTCTACGCCAGCACGCTGGTCTTTTTTATCAAAATACTTGCTGTCATTTGTAATAGGTGAATAAGCATTTGTTGTCTCATTTGCAGTTTTAGTTTCTATAACTGCGTCTTGGGCAGTATCGAGTAATGAATATGTATCATTTGTTTTAGTGACACTTAAAGGTTGTTTTTCGTCACCATTTACGCCTGTGCCTTTACCTTCAGTTGTTGCATTTTTGATAACGTTTTGTTTTTTTAATACTTCACCGGTAGTAGCGTCAACTTGGATTTTCCAATGCGCAGCTTTAGGAGAAATATAATTAAGTTCAATATCATAAACCAGTCTTTGTTTATCGCTATTAATATCAAGGTTGTTTTTACTGACAACGGGATAACTTTTAATATTTTTTACATCAGATTTTGCTTTACCTATAGCTTCAAAAGCTTTGTTTTCAGCGTTAGCAGAAGATAATTTAGCTTCATTATCTGCCTTTATGTATGGTTTATCTACATTACCATTGATTAATGTTACTTCACTGTTTTTATTGACATGTACTTTAATCGTTGTGCCTTCTGCTGTAATGTCGTTTACTTTAGGTTTCAATGCGTAATGCGTGACACCTGTCTTATCTTGCTGTTTATCTATCACATTATATTGTTTGAAAGCTTCTTTATTTATACTTTCTTGCTTAGTCTTTGATGATTGGTTAACAAGAGATTGTGCATTATTTTGTAAGAATTGTTCTACATCTGAATCATTGTTAATGGCAGGGATATTTGATGATTCCAGACTTTCAGGTTTAATACTATTACCTTCTTGTGCATTAGCATAGCTTGTAGTAAGAGCTAATAATGAACATGATAGTAATGTAGTAGATAATATTTTTTTCATTAAATCCTCCTAAGTAAAATATCCAATTAATGGAATAGTTTTTGAAAAATAAATATAATACATCTTTTAAACAACTCAAATTATACATTTTAATTTTATTTAATTCAATATCTTAATAAATATTTATATGGAATTATTAGCATTTGTATTGATTTTAATAATAAAAACCGTTGGAAATTGTTTTTAAATGGCATAAAATTTCTTATATTGGTTATCTGATGCGAAAAACATCAAAGTAAGTATGTTTTTTGTTGAGCTTATGAAATAGAAAGTGTTATGATGTGTTAGGAATGTTTAAGACTTGGTACTAAAAATTAGGTGGTTTAGGTGGTTAGAATAAGATGAAATTAAAAAAACAAGAACGACGCGAAGCAATTAAAAAAGAAATAGAAAAAAACCCCTTTATTACAGATTTAGATTTGAGTACACTTTTTTCAGTGAGTATTCAAACAATTAGGTTAGATCGTACATACTTAAATATTCCAGAACTAAGAAAACGAATCAAATCCGTAGCAAGAAAAAATTATGAAAATATTCGATCCATTGATGGTAGTGAAATCATAGGCGATGTAATAAATGTTCAGCCTGATCAACTCGCAACTTCAATTATAGATATTGATGAAGATTCTGTATTTACTAGAAATAAAATTGCTAGAGGACATGTACTTTTTGCACAAGCGAATTCTTTATGTGTAGCGCTTATACATAAACCCGTTGTATTAACTCAAGAAAGTAATGTAGCATTCTTAAAAACAGTAAAATTAAATGACACAGTACGTGCTAAAGCACAGACTATTGAAATTACAAGTAAATATTATATGATAAAAGTAAATTCGTATGTTAAAGATAATTTGGTATTTAGAGGGACATTCAAAATGTATTATACAAGTGAGGATGAACAAGATGGTTAAAATAGCGATAGACATGATGGGTGGAGACGATGCACCTAAAATCGTTTTAGAAGCTGTTAAAAAAGCTGTGAATGATTTTAAAGATTTAGAAATAATTTTATTTGGTGATCAATCCAAATGTACACTTAACCATGCTCGAGTAGAAGTACGTCATTGCACAGAAGAAATTACAATGGATGATGAACCAGTTAGAGCGATTAAACGTAAAAAAGATAGTTCATTGGCTCGTATGGCTGAAGCAGTTAAAGTAGGTGAAGCAGATGGTTGCGTATCTGCAGGTAATACAGGTGCACTGATGTCAGCAGGTTTGTTTATAGTAGGTCGTATTAAAGGTATAGAACGGCCTGCATTAGTTATCACTTTGCCAACAGTTTCAGGTAAGGGCTTTGTATTTATGGACATAGGTGCTAACGCAGATGCTAAAGCAGAACATTTATTACAATATGCACAGCTTGGTAATATATATGCTCAAAAAATCAGAGGCGTCGAAGAACCTTCAGTAGGTCTGTTAAATATTGGAACAGAAGCAGCTAAAGGTAATAATTTAACTAAAAAAGCATTTAATTTAATGTATGAACAAAAAGACTTTAATTTTACAGGAAATGTAGAAGCAAAAGGGTTAATGGACGACGTAGCTGATGTAGTGGTGACAGATGGATATACTGGTAATATGATTCTTAAAAATATAGAAGGCGTTGCAAAAGCAGTGGGTAAAATGCTTGAAATGACACTCTTAAGTAGCTTTAAGAATAAACTTGCTGCGCTAGTGTTGCGTAAAGATCTAAATGGTATGATGACTAAAATGGATTATGCAGAATATGGTGGCTCAGTATTACTAGGATTGAATGGCATTGTAGTTAAAGCACATGGTAGTTCTAGTACAAAAGCTTTTTATTCAGCAATCCGTCAAGCTAAGATAGCTGGAGAACAAAATATTGTGGAAACTATGAGAGAAACGGTGGGTAAAGTAAATGAGTAAAACTGCGATTATCTTCCCAGGCCAAGGATCACAAAAAGTCGGGATGGCAAATGATTTATTTAATCAAAATGATGCTGCAACAATGATACTTAATCAAGCACAAGCACAAATGGATTTTGATATTTTAGAAACAATGTTTTCAGATGAAGAAAATAAATTAGGTCAAACAGAAAATACACAACCTGCTTTGCTAACACATAGTTCAGCTTTATTACAAGCACTCAATAATCTAAATGCTGATTATACAATGGGCCATAGTTTAGGTGAATATGTGAGTCTAGTGGCGAGTGGTGTGTTGAAATTTGACGATGCAGTTCAAATCGTTCGTAAACGTGGACAATTGATGGCAGTCGCTTTTCCTGATGGAGTTGGAAGTATGGCAGCGGTACTAGGTTTAGATTTTGATGACGTTAATGCAATATGCCAAAAACTTTCAACAGATGAAGAAATTATTGAACCAGCAAACGTTAATTCGCCTGGACAAATCGTTGTCTCGGGGCATAAAACATTAATAGATAAATTAGTGGCAGAAGGCAAAGCATTAGGCGCGAAACGCGTTCTACCACTTGCTGTGTCTGGACCATTTCATTCATCTATGATGCAGGTTATCAAAGACGATTTTGCTGAGTATATTGAACAGTTTGACTGGAATGATGCACAATTTCCTGTGGTTCAAAATGTGCATGCAAAAGGTGAAACAGATGCAAATGTAATTAAGAATAATATGATTAAACAATTATATTCACCTGTACAATTCATTGATTCAACACAGTGGTTAATTGATCAAGGTGTAGATCATTTTATTGAAATTGGTCCTGGTAAAGTACTTTCAGGTTTAATTAAAAAGATAAATAGAGATGTAAAAATAACTTCAATTCAAACATTAGAAGATATGAAAGCGTGGAATGAAAATGACTAAAAGTGCATTAGTAACGGGTGCTTCGAGAGGCATTGGTCGTAGTATAGCGATACAATTGGCAGAAGAAGGATACAACGTTGCTGTAAATTTTTCGGGAAACAAAGAAAAAGCGGATGCTGTTGTAGAAGAAATTAAAGCGATAGGCGTTGAAAGCTTTGCCATTCAAGCAAATGTTGCAAATGGTGATGAAGTAAAAGCAATGATTAAAACGGTTGTTAGTGAATTTGGATCTGTTGATGTTCTTGTTAATAACGCAGGTATCACACGTGATAACTTGCTTATGCGTATGAAAGAACAAGAATGGGATGATGTAATTGATACTAACTTAAAAGGTGTTTTCAACTGTATCCAAAAAGTGACACCACAAATGCTAAGACAAAAGAGTGGCGCAATCATTAATTTATCAAGTGTTGTTGGTGCTATGGGTAATCCGGGCCAAGCAAACTATGTTGCGACTAAAGCTGGTGTAATTGGTTTGACTAAATCAGCAGCCCGTGAATTGGCTTCAAGAAACATCACAGTAAACGCTGTTGCACCAGGTTTTATCGTTTCTGATATGACTGATGCTTTAAGTGATGAGCTTAAAGCAAAAATGTTAGAACAAATCCCATTAGCTAAATTTGGTAAGGATCAAGATATTTCTCATACTGTAGCATTTTTAGCTTCAGACAAAGCGAAGTATATTACTGGTCAAACAATACATGTCAATGGTGGTATGTATATGTAAGTAAGTGATACACAAGATGACAAATTTTGTTTTATAAAACTTCTGATTTCTTATAGCAGGTTATGATAAGCTATAAAGTATAGATTTGGAATGATTGTGTCACAACTTCATTATTCCACCATATTGTATAAGTTCCATTAATATAATGTGTATCTAGTACAATTATGCGAAATACTACTTGTATTTCAATTGATAAAGTGGGAAAATATATAAGTCTATAAGTAGATTTTTTAAAGGAGGTGAATCGACGTGGAAAACTTCGACAAAGTAAAAGATATTATCGTTGACCGTTTAGGTGTTGACGCTGAAAAAGTAACTAAAGAGGCATCTTTCAAAGATGATTTAGGCGCTGACTCACTTGATATTGCTGAATTAGTTATGGAATTAGAAGACGAGTTTGGTACTGAAATTCCAGATGAAGAAGCTGAAAAAATCAACACTGTTGGTGACGCAGTAAACTTTATCAATAGTATTGAAAAGTAATAAACAAATATCTGAGTCGTTAAGATGACGGCTCAGATTTTTTATGGTTTTAAACAGGTTTTATATTAATAAGATAAAAGTGTTATATCGAATTTCGTTAAATATGTACTTGGTGAATACGGTACACAGTTTTTTCTTTAGTTTTATTGTATTTTCACGTAAAATATAAGGATATTAGTACTTTAGCATTATATCTGAGGAGGAAATAGATTGACCAATTATAAAAAAATAGAAATGGTTAAAGCGTTTGAAAAAAAGTTTGCGCTGAAGATGCAAGAATTAGACTTAAATTTTAAGCAAATAGAATTATATCAGCAAGCATTTTCGCATTCGAGTTTTATAAATGATTTTAATATGAATCGTTTAGAGCATAATGAACGATTAGAATTTTTAGGAGATGCGGTATTAGAATTGACGGTTTCACGTTATTTATTTGATAAATATCCAGAATTGCCTGAGGGTAATTTAACAAAAATGCGTGCAACAATTGTTTGTGAGCCTTCACTTGTAATATTTGCGAAAAAAATTCATATCAATGAACTTATCCTGTTAGGTAAAGGTGAAGAGAAAACAGGTGGCAGAACCCGTCCTTCACTTGTATCAGATGCATTTGAAGCATTTGTAGGTGCATTATATTTAGACCAAGGCTTAGAATCTGTATGGAAATTTGCTGAACAAATCATTTTTCCATACGTCGAAGATGAAGAACTTGATGGCGTTGTTGACTTTAAAACCCAATTCCAAGAATTTGTGCATAGACAAAATAAAGGTGATGTGACTTATCGTTTAATCAATGAAGAAGGGCCAGCGCATCATCGTCTATTCACTTCTGAAGTAATATTAGAAGATGCTGCAGTAGCAGAAGGTAAAGGAAAGACTAAAAAAGAATCTGAACAAAAAGCAGCAGAAAGTGCATATAAATCGATGAAAAATAAAGCCAAATAACTTTGTTATAAAGTAATGTGATACGAAGTGAATTATATATTGTTAAAACCTTCGCAATAGCAATGTAGTTAATTAAGAAATATATTAGCCTTCAGGTTAATGCATGATTATTTCTAAACTGTGAAACAGCAAGGAACACTTTAAAGGAGAATAGCATGGTATATTTGAAATCTATAGATGCCTTTGGGTTTAAATCGTTTGCGGAGCACACAAATGTACAATTTGATGAAGGTGTAACAGCAATTGTAGGACCTAATGGTAGTGGGAAAAGTAACATAACAGATGCAATAAAATGGGTGTTAGGTGAACAATCTGCTAAATCACTACGTGGTGCTAAAATGGAAGATATCATTTTTTCAGGTGCAGAGCATCGAAAAGCTCAAAATTATGCAGAAGTTAAATTAAAATTAGATAATAGCTCGGGCAAGTTACAATTAGACGCGACAGAAGTCGTTGTAACACGTCGATTATATAGAAGTGGTGAAAGCGAGTATTATCTTAATAATGACCGTGCAAGATTAAAAGATATTATTGACTTGTTTCTAGACTCGGGTTTAGGAAAAGAAGCGTTTAGTATTATTTCGCAAGGACGAGTAGATGAAATACTAAATGCTAAACCAGTGGATAGAAGACAGATATTAGAAGAATCTGCAGGAGTTTTAAAATATAAAAAACGCAAAGCTGCCTCTGTACAAAAACTCGATCAAACAGAAGATAACCTTTCAAGAATACAAGATATTCTATATGATTTGGAAGGTCGCGTTGAACCTTTAAGGGAAGAAGCAGCTATTGCTAAAGAATATAAACACCTTTCCAAAGAAATGGAAAAAAGTGATGTACTAGTAACTGTGCATGATATTGGACAATATAGTAAAAATATTCATGAACTTGATGATAATTTAAATAATTTAAAAAGTCATCAAGCCACAAAAGATGCAGAAAAAGTACAACATACACAAGCGTTAAATAAATATAAGTCTGAAAGACAACAACTTGATGAACGTATTGAGTCATTAAATTTTCAACTTGTTAAAGCGACCGAAGAAGTTGAAAAGTATGCAGGACAACTTAACGTGTTGGAAGAACGTAAGAAAAACCAATCACAAACGAATGCACGTTTTGAAGAAGAACAAGAAAGCCTTAAAATACAAACAGAAACCTTAAAAAAAGAAAAAATAGATGCACAAAGTCAAATAGATAAATTAAAAACTCAACAAAAAGAGTTAAATGAAAAAATTCAATACTTTGAATCACAACTCTATGTTAATGATGAACAACATGACGAAAAATTAGAAACAATCAAAGATGAATATTATCAACTTATGTCTGAACAATCTGACGTAAATAATGATATACGATTTTTAGAACATACAATTCAGGAAAATGAAACGAAGCAATCGCGTTTAAATACTAGATTACTTGAAGCCTTTGAACAATTGAAGAAAATTCAAAGTGACATCAATGAAGCTGAAAAACAAACCGCGGCATCCCAAAAAGAATTAAAAAATGCTGAGCAACAGCTGAATAATTATGAAAAGAAATTAGCACAGCTTAAACAGCAACAATCAGATTACGAAGAAAAATTACATCAAGCGTATCGATTTAACGATAAACTAAAATCACGTATTGATAGTTTGGCCACACAACAAGAAGAATATAGTTATTTCTTTAATGGAGTAAAACATATCTTGAAGGCTAAAAACAATAAACTTTCAGGTATACGTGGCGCTGTTGCTGAAGTAATCCAAGTGCCATCCGATCTAACTAAAGCAATTGAAACTGCACTTGGTGCGTCACTACAACATGTGATTGTTGATTCAGAAAAAGATGGTAGACAGGCAATTCAATATCTAAAACAGAATGGTTTGGGTAGAGCGACATTTTTACCGCTCAATGTGATTCAACCACGCCAAATTGGTAATGAAATTATGAAAACAGCACAAAATAGTGAAGGTTTTATTAATATTGCTGCACAAGCTATTCATGTTGAATCAGATTATCAAAATGTGGTTCAAAATTTACTTGGTAATACAATCGTTGTAGATGAATTGAAAAATGCTAATGAATTAGCAAGAAAAATTCGTTATCGTACGCGTATTGTGACTTTAGAAGGCGATATCGTTAATCCTGGTGGTTCAATGACAGGTGGCGGAGATCGTAAATCTAAAAGTATCTTAGCCCAAAAAGATGAACTGTCAACGATGCGTGCCCAGCTTGAGGATTATCAACAGCAAACAGTAGCATTTGAAAAACAATATCAAAATATTAAAAATGAATCTGAACAACTGAGCGAAAAATATTTTGATACAAGTCAACATTATAATGCTATTAAACAAACTGTTCATGATTATGAATTAGAACTAGATAGATTACGTAAAAGTGAAGCTCATTTAAAAGACGAGCATGAAGAATTTGAATTTGAAAAAAATGATGGTTACCAAAGCGAAACAAGTAAACAAACACTTGATGATAAAAAACAAAGATTAGCTAAAATCAAAATACAATTACAAAAATTAGAAGACGATATCAATCTTTATACAAAACTTTCTAAAGAAGGTAAAGAAAGCACAACACAGATTCAGCAACAATTACACCAAAAGCAATCTGATTTAGCAGTTGTAAAAGAACGTTTAAATACCCAGAAACAAACTGAGTCAAAAATTGCAAATCAACTTAATGATGTTGTTGTGCAACATCAAAAATTAGAAGAGCAAATTAAGCTTTTTAATTCAGATGAAATGACAGGTGAAAAAGCATTTGAAACGATTCAACATAATATGGAACAAAGTAAAGCTGAGAAAGTAAAATTATCTCAAAGCATAGAAGATGTTAAATCGCGTAGACTTGAATTGAATGATATAATTGAAGTGACAGATCAAAAACTTCAAGAAGCAAATCAAGATATTCTTTCTATAGAAAATCGCTATCAGGATATCAAATCTGAGCAATCTCGTTTGGATGTATTAATCAATTATGCAATTGATCATTTGAGTGAAGATTATCACTTAACATATGAACGTGCGAGTGAATTATATCAATTAGATGAAGATATAGATGTTTTACGTAAAAAAGTAAAATTAACTAAAATGTCTATTGAAGAATTAGGGTCAGTTAATTTAAATGCGATAGAACAATTTGAAGAAATCAATACACGTTTTACATTTTTAGATGAACAACGAGCTGATTTAAGAGCGGCGAAAACAACTTTAGAACAACTTATTGAAGAAATGGACCAAGAGGTGAAAGACCGATTTAAAGAAACATTCCATGCTGTTCAAGGACATTTTTCAGATGTGTTTAAATCATTGTTTGGTGGAGGACAAGCAGAACTACGCTTAACAGATGACGACTATTTATCTGCAGGGGTAGATATCATTGTGCAGCCACCTGGCAAGAAATTACAACATTTGTCACTACTTAGTGGTGGAGAACGTGCCTTAAGTGCTATTGCATTATTATTTGCAATTTTAAAAGTTCGCTCAGCGCCATTTGTTATTTTAGATGAGGTTGAAGCGGCATTAGATGAAGCAAACGTGATACGTTATGCACAATATTTAAAAAAGCTATCAGACCAAACTCAATTTATTGTGATTACACACCGTAAAGGGACAATGGAATTTTCAGATCGCTTATATGGTGTGACAATGCAAGAATCTGGAGTTTCCAAATTAGTAAGTGTTAATTTAAATACGATTGATGAAGTGATTAAGGAGGAACAAGCATGAGCTTTTTCAAACGATTAAAAGATAAATTTTCAGCACCCTCAGAAGAACAACAGCAACAACTTGAAGAATTAGAAAAACAAGAAACAGAACAACAAGAGGAAGCACCGCAAGATTCAGAAACCCAAAATCAAGATAAACCAGCAAAAAAAGTTAAAAAATTAAAAGAAGCTGACTTTGATGATGATGGATTAATCTCCATTGAAGATTTTGAAGAAATTGAAGCGCAACAACTCGGTGCAAAATTTAGAGCCGGTTTAGAAAAATCACGTGAGAATTTCCAAGCACAACTTAATAATTTAATCGCACGTTATCGCAAGGTAGATGAAGAGTTCTTCGAAGCATTAGAAGAAATGTTAATCACTGCAGATGTCGGATTTAATACTGTGATGCAACTTGTAGAAGAGTTACGTGAAGAAGCACAACGTCGCAATATTACAGAAACAGAAGATTTACGTGAAGTTATTGTTGAGAAAATTGTTGAAATCTATCACCAAGACGATGATAACTCAGAAGTGATGAATATAGAAAATGAAGGATTAAATGTAATACTTATGGTCGGAGTGAATGGTGTTGGTAAGACAACAACAATTGGTAAATTAGCTCATCGCTACCAAGCTGAAGGTAAAAAAGTAATGCTTGCTGCTGGTGATACATTCAGAGCTGGTGCGATTGAACAACTTAAAGTATGGGGCGAACGCGTCGGCGTAGAAGTGTTGAGTCAAAGAGAAGGTTCAGACCCAGCTGCTGTAATGTATGATGCGATTAATGCAGCTAAAAGTAAAGACGTAGATATTTTAATATGTGATACTGCTGGTCGTTTACAAAACAAATCTAATTTAATGAATGAATTAGAAAAAGTTAAACGAGTTATTGGACGTGCTGTACCAGAAGCACCACATGAAGTTTTACTTTGTCTTGATGCGACGACAGGCCAAAACGCATTGTCACAAGCTAAATCATTTAAAGAAGTTACAAACGTTACAGGAATTGTTTTAACAAAATTAGATGGTACTGCCAAAGGTGGTATTGTGTTAGCAATTCGTAATGAACTGCATATTCCAGTTAAATATGTAGGTTTAGGTGAAAAATTAGATGATCTACAACCATTCAATCCTGAAAGCTATGTTTATGGATTATTTGCTGATATGATTGAGCAAAATGTAGAAGAAGCACCTGAGTCAAATCAAAATGAAACAGAAACTGAAGGTAATTCAGATGAGTCAAAATGATTTAATTAAAACAATACGTATGAATTATCTGTTTGATTTTTACCAATCATTATTAACAAATAAGCAAAGAAACTATTTAGAATTATTTTATTTACAAGATTACTCTTTAAGTGAGATTGCTGATACATTTGATGTGAGTCGCCAAGCAGTGTATGATAATATAAGAAGAACTGGCGATTTAGTGGAAGATTATGAAGAAAAATTAGGTTTATACCGAAATTTTGAACAAAGACAAAAGTTATATGAACATATGAAACAGCATATAAATGATTCAGAAAAAATAAAACAATACATTCAAGAACTTGAAGATTTAGAATAAAAGCATATAAAGGAGGGTATTTGATATGGCATTTGAAGGATTATCCGATCGTCTGCAAGGAACGATGCAAAAAATCCGAGGCAAAGGTAAAGTTACTGAAGCAGATATTAAATTAATGATGCGTGAAGTAAGACTAGCGTTATTAGAAGCCGATGTTAACTTTAAAGTGGTAAAAGAATTTGTCAAAACTGTATCAGATAGAGCTTTAGGTTCAGATGTTATGAAGTCATTAACACCTGGACAACAAGTCATCAAAATTGTACAAGAAGAACTTACCCAACTTATGGGAGGGGAAAATGCTACGATTAAGATGGCTAACAAGCCGCCAACTGTAGTGATGATGGTTGGTTTACAAGGTGCTGGTAAGACTACAACTGCTGGTAAATTAGCATTGTTAATGCGTAAAAAATATAATAAAAAACCATTATTAGTAGCAGCAGATATTTATCGTCCTGCGGCAATTGATCAATTACAAACAGTAGGTAAACAAATTGACATCCCAGTATATAGTGAGGGCGATCAAGTTAAGCCACAACAAATCGTTGAAAATGCAATAACTCATGCAAAAGAAGAGCATTTAGACTTTGTTATAATTGATACTGCTGGTCGTTTACACGTTGATGAAGCATTAATGCAAGAATTAAGCGATGTAAAAGAAATCACGAAGCCTGATGAAATTATGTTAGTTGTTGATGCAATGACAGGTCAAGATGCTGTGAATGTTGCAGAATCTTTTGATTCGCAGTTAGAAGTATCTGGCGTAACATTAACAAAATTAGACGGTGATACACGTGGTGGTGCTGCGCTTTCAATCAGATCAGTTACTCAAAAACCGATTAAATTTGTAGGTATGAGTGAGAAACTAGATGGGTTAGAAGCATTCCACCCTGAACGCATGGCATCTCGTATATTAGGTATGGGAGATGTATTGAGTTTAATTGAAAAAGCACAAACAGATGTGGATGAAGATAAAGCAAAAGACTTAGAGAAGAAAATGCGCACATCTTCATTTACACTGGAAGACTTTCTGGAACAATTGGATCAAGTTAAAAGCCTAGGGCCTCTTGATGACATTATGAAAATGATTCCTGGCATGAACAAAATGAAAGGCATTGAAAATATGAATATGGATGATAAACAAATTGATCACATCAAAGCCATCATTCAATCAATGACTCCTATTGAGCGTAACAAACCAGAAACTTTAAATGTTTCTCGTAAAAAACGTATTGCTAAAGGTTCAGGGCGTTCAGTGCAAGAAATCAATAGATTAATGAAACAATTTACTGATATGAAAAAAATGATGAAACAATTTTCTGGTGGCGGCAAAGGCAAAAAAGGTAAACGCAAACAGATGGAAAATATGATGAACGGTATGAATTTACCATTCTAAAATCATGAATTCTGCATAACTATAAATAATAAAAACCAGAACAACGATTCTTAAACAAATCGTTGTTCTGGTTTTTTGTGTCAACTATAATATTTGTAGATTGATTAAAATGCTTCTAATCCTAAATGCTCACGGAAAGTATGACCGTCATAAGTTGTTCTGTATAAATTTCTTTTTTGTAATTCTGGAACAATCAATTCTACAAAATCCTCTAAACTATTAGGAAAGACAGGAGGCATCAGATTGAAACCGTCGGCTACACCACTTAGTAGCCAATGCTCCATTTGATCTACGATATCTTCAGGCGTGCCAATCAATGTGAAATGTCCACCACCAGCGTTTAAGTAACCAAGTAGTTCTCTTACCGTTGGATGAGTATCACGAATGATTTCCAATACAGTTTCGTAACGGCCAACTGGTCCTGTAAAATCTTCTACAGGAGGGAGAGGAGGCACGGGTTCATCTAACTCCCAGTTATGACAATCTTGTTGGATGAAGAAACTTAATTGTTTTAATGCGGTTTCCACCGGTAAGGCTTTGTCTAATTTTTCTTTCTTAGCATAGGCTGCTTCGTAAGTTTCAGCAACATATGTAACTAAGCCTGGGAAAATTTTGATATGTCTTTTACTATTTTGTGATAATTGTAATTGTTGCTCTATTTTTTCTCGAAAAGCTTGCGCTTGTTTAAAGTTCCAAGATACTGAATACACTGCATCTGCATATTGAGTTGCTAAAGCAATACCTTGCGAAGATGCGCCAGCTTGCATAGCTACTGGACGACCTTGAGGACTACTCGGTGTAGTTGATGGACCTTTAACTTTGAAATGTTTGCCATAATGATTAATAGCATTAATATAATCATCATTAATAATTTTTTTGTTCTTTCGATCATGTACAAAATGTTTGTTATTCCAAGATGTGAATAACTGATTCATTACTTTTGCAAATTCAGCAGCAATTTCATAACGTTCTTTATGATCAGGCAGTATTTCCATACTATGATTTAAGGCTTCTAAATCTGTCATAGAGGTGACAAGATTCCAACCTATACGTCCACGTGATACATGATCTAGACTAAGTAATTGTCTGGATGCAGTATAAGGGTTTGAGAACGTACTTGAAATTGTTGCAACAAGTCCAATATGTGTTGTCACTTGAGCAATAGCAGATAAACTGACAATAGGGTCGAACCAAAATGCTGGCATATCCGTGGAAGATTTTGCAGGAAAAGATTGATTGTCAGCGAAAAATACTGCGTCGAATAGTCCTTTTTCAGCAAGTTGAGCTAATTCCTGATAATAAGTAATTTCACCAATGCGTGTCACACTAGAGTTCGGCATCAACCAAGCAGCTTGGTGGTGACCACACGCATATAATAAGACACCAATATGAAGTTGTTTTGGATTGCTATCAGACATGAAACACACCTCCTATTTATAATTTTTTAATTCATCGTTAAGCCACCATCAACAGTGAAATTTTGCCCTGTAACACCTTTAGCTTGTTCAGAAGCTAAGTATGCAACCATGTTTGCGACGTCTTGTGGTGAAGTGACACGCTTAAGAGGCGTAGTTTGTGCAATCACGTCAAATACTTCAGGCGTCGTGGTAGCACTCGCGTCAGTTGTTTTTAACAGCCCTCCTGACACGACATTGGCTTTAATACCAAATTGACCAAGCTCGGCAGCGATATTACGAGTAAAACCAATTAATCCAGCTTTGGCAGTTGTATATTCATGATAAGGTACGATGGGATTTTGATATAAATTTGTACCAATAGAAATAATAGTACCTTGCTGTCTTTCTAAAAATTGAGGCATGACACTTTGTGTTACATTGAATGCAGCTTTTAAAGTACCATCTATTTGTTGTTGGTAATCTTCCCACATTAAATCTTTAAATGCTTTTTGCTGGGTAGGATCAAATTTAAAACCTACTAATGCATTGTTTACCACAACATCAATTTTCCCAAAATATTGGGTAGCTTGTTCAATTAAGCGGTCAATATCATTTCTATTTGTGACATCAGCTTGAATGGCAATTGCACGGTCTGAACCGAAGTCTGAAACAATTTGTTCTGCTAACGATTTATTTTTGTAATAATTGATTATAATATTATAGCCTTGTTGCGATAATGTTTTTGCAATCGTTGCACCTAAACCTCTACTACTACCAGTTACTAAAACAGTTTTATTCATAACTTTCACTCCTAAAATTTTGAAAAATTAAAATTAAAAAAATACACAACCTTCACTATAGAAAGTTGTGTATTAGAAATGATAGAATATTGATATTGTAAAAAAGGCAAGATTGCCCTCGAATATATTATATAAAATCTTTCACACTTTCCTCCGCTAGTTTCAGCTAGATCAGGTTCAAAGGGTTTGAGTTGTACTCATCTCAGTTAAAAACACCCCTAGTGCATGCGCTTATTTAATTTAGTCTCAATGTATAGCTTTTAAATATAGATGTCAAGAGACTTAAAATAAGACAAGGCATATCATAGTTGTATATAGTGCGTGAAAAGAGGGCGCTGACGAAAAAGCATAGTTCACAAGGTGATTGATGAGAAAAAGAAATGATTTTTAAAATTGGTAAAGAATAACCTCTTTACAAACATCAGAAGAACTGGTATCATTATTTCTTGTAGAAAATAAATACTTATGAAATTAAAAGGAGAGAATATAAATGGCAGTTAAAATTCGTTTAACACGTTTAGGCTCAAAAAGAAATCCATTCTATCGTATCGTAGTTGCAGATGCTCGTGCACCGCGTGACGGTCGTAATATCGAACAAATCGGTACTTACAATCCTAACAATGTAAACGCAGCAGAAGTTAAAATCGACGAAGAATTAGCACTTAAATGGTTGAAAGACGGTGCTAAACCGACTGATACAGTTCACAATATCTTATCAAGAGAAGGTATTTTGAAAAAATTCGACGACCAAAAATAAGTTTTAAACTTATTAAACAAATATAGTATTTGTAAGAGTACCGTTTTAGGTGCTCTTTTTTTAATGGGAAATATTGTAATCAGTGCTTTAAAATAGTTGAGAATAAGAAAATTTTCTAGTGAGGAATGTATTACTATGTTAGATTTATACATGTTATAATAATTAAATAATACATAAAAATTACACAACACTTATAAGATACATTTATCGGAGGCACATATATGAAAGTTGAAGTTGGAAAAATTGTAAATACACATGGTATTAAAGGTGAAGTAAAAATAAAATCTAATTCTGATTTTACAGATAAACGTTTTCAACCAGGAGAAATAGTTGAAATAGCACGTAAAGATAAAGCGCCACTTGAATTTAAAATTGCTTCATATCGTATGCATAAAGGACTGCATATGCTTACCTTTGAAGGCATCAATAACATTAATGATATTGAGTACTTAAAAGGTGAAACACTTTTACAAGAACGTGATCATGAAGAAATAGAGCTTGGAGAACATGAATTTTATTATTCAGATATCATTGGCTGTACCGTTTTTAATGAAGATACTCCCATTGGTCGTGTGATTGAGATATTTGAAACAGGTGCAAACGATGTGTGGGTTGTCAAAGGCGACAAAGAATACCTCATTCCTTATATCGCGGACGTGGTCAAAGAAATTGATGTAGAAGGTAGACGTATTCAAATCACGCCTATGGAAGGATTATTAGATTAATGAGAATCGACTATTTAACATTATTTCCTGGCATGTTTGAAGGTGTTTTAAATCAATCTATTTTAAAACGCGCTCAAGAAAAAGATTTGTTACAAGTAAATACAGTGGATTTTAGACATTTTGCTGAAAACAAACATAATCAAGTGGATGACTACCCCTTTGGAGGCGGTCAGGGGATGGTATTAAAGCCGGAACCAATATTCAATGCAATGGATAGTATTGAGCGAACAGAAGACACAAGGGTCATTTTAATGTGTCCTCAAGGTCGTCCATTTACTCAAGCAATTGCTAATGAACTCAGTCAGGCAGAGCACTTAGTATTTATTTGCGGGCATTACGAAGGCTACGATGAAAGAATCCGTGAACATTTAGTCACTGATGAAATTTCAATGGGGGACTATGTATTGACTGGTGGTGAGCTACCAGCGATGGTAATGACAGATGCGGTAGTTAGACTTTTACCTGGTGTTTTAGGTAATCAACAATCTCACATGGATGATTCCTTTCAAGATGGTTTACTAGAGTTTCCACAATATACACGACCACGTATATACAAGGACTTGAATGTACCAAACGTTTTATTATCAGGTAACCATGCCCACATTGATAACTGGCGTCATGAACAGAAAATTTTAAGAACATGGGAAAAACGTCCGGATTTATTAGAACAGTATCCGTTGACTAAAAAAGACCAAGAAATTATAGAAAGATATAAAAAGCAATTGAAAAAAGATTAGTAATATGCTAATATATTTTAAGTGTGCGACACACGAAAATCACTATGGTCCGCTGCTATATTTTGTCCAGGCAAGAACATAGGTTGAAGGAGAGAAAAATAATGAGTAATCACAAATTAATCGAAGCAGTAACTCAATCGCAATTACGCACAGATATACCATCATTCCGTCCAGGTGACACTTTAAAAGTTCACGTACGTATTGTTGAAGGTACTCGCGAACGTATCCAATTATTCGAAGGTGTAGTTATTAAACGCCGTGGTGGAGGAGTTTCAGAATCTTTCACTGTACGTAAAATATCTTCAGGTGTTGGTGTGGAACGTACATTCCCATTACACACTCCAAAAATCGAAAAAATTGAAGTTAAACGCCGTGGTAAAGTACGTCGTGCTAAATTATACTACCTACGTGAATTACGTGGTAAAGCTGCTAGAATTAAAGAAATTCGTTAATCAGCAAATTAGACATAAAAAAGCGATTCCCAATGGGAGTCGCTTTTTTTGATATATATAATATAAGCTGCATTAGGTTGTCTTGCTAGAAACACAATTTTAGTTGACGTTTCTAGCAAACCTAAGTAGCTCGATGATTAGAGCCGAACAAATTTCTGTTTGGCTTTTTTATCGTATAAGAAAATAACAGATTTAGTACTTTAATACTGTGCTTATTTATTTGGTTTAATCCATTTCGTGAATATAATACTTAATATAATACCTAGAATACTTAAAATGACCAAAATAGTTGTATATGGCGGTGTATATTTAAGTTCGATTTTTTCTTGACCTTTTTCAACTGGAATTATGGTCATGATACCATTGCCTTGTTTCACAGGAAGGGCTTTATCATTGGCATACGCCTTCATACCATCACGATATGCCATGGGCAAGACAAGATAGCCTTCATCATTTTTTTCTTTTTTGATTGTGTAACCAGAACGGTGTTCAGAAACTTGTACATTATCTAATTGTTTAGAGGCTTTATTTAAAGTGTCATAATTTTCCCCGTAAATGCCTTTAATATTAAAACGATATTTGCCTTGTGACAATTTAACATGTAGTTTTTCATCTGCTTTTACACGCATTGTAACAGGCGTGACTAACCGGCGATATTTATAAGTTAATTCATTACGACCTTGATTGTATTCGTTCACACCGACGTCATGTTGCTTGTCAGGGCTTAATAGTTCAACATCCATTTCTATATACATATCTTTGTATTTGTTTGCAATGGATGAGGGTAGGGTGTATGTCATGCCCCCCTTATCTTTTGTAACAATGAGCTTTCCGTCTTTATCTCTATACGCATCTTTTAAAGATGTAGATGTTTTGTCTAATAAATTATCATTAGCTTTAAAGTGACTGTTAGGTTTGGTGTCTTTATCATTTAGTACAACACCTTGTAACATTGCTTGTTCTTTATCAAGTGGTGATTTAAGGTCTTTCGAATCATAAACCTTGTTGGTTATATGAGCACTTGGGTATTTAATTTCGTTCGTTGAATGAATAAATGACTCTTTTTTGGAATGTTGAATCGTATTTTTGGGTTCAAAACCAAAAGACATATTCGAATCATCTGGTCGACGTATGCGATCATTAACATTCCATAATGCCATTAAATTCGCTCTATTTGATAATAAACGATAAGTACTATTTTTATCAGTATGCATATTAATTTGTAATGTCTCATCATAATATTTTAATATGTCACCATCAAAAATACTGGAATATAAAGCAATACCATTAAAATGATAAATCATTGGTGAATTAAGACCGTATTGCGACATATAATCAACTCTACTCAGTGGATCATCATTATGGCGTTGGTTAATCTCAGCTATCTTTTTAGATAAAGCAGGACTTTTGTATTTTGAAGCATGCATAGCTGCTTTTGTGGATTCATAGTTCCTCACATTATTAAAATGATGATTAGAAAGAATCATGCTTTGTTGAACAATAAATAATATTAATAATACTGTTATTGGCCAACGTTTTTTTAGCAGTGACCTTTTAAATAATAGTAGTCCAATAAAGAGCATAATAATGAGACAAGCGAACATCCAGGTCATTTTTTCTTTTTCAACTATAATTGTCATGATTGACATGATAAGCAATACAGGGACACATGCTAAAATATATGACTTGAGTTTTAATTCTGATATGTGTTGAATAAATAATGCAATTAATCCTGCAGAGGCGAATGCAAATATGTAAACCCATCTGCGTTCGGGTGTCGAAAAGCCGTTGAACATACTATCAAAATAGGGTGTCAATGAACCAACCAACATAATCCAAGTCATAATTGCAAAAAATCTATAATAATAATGTCTATATAACTTAAATGAGAGCAATGCTACTATAGCGATAATCGAAACAGTGATATAAAAGCCATTACTAAAAAAATGTTTTTGTCGTGCAAAATTTGTAAACATATCTATTTTAAAATGTGAATTACTTACTCGATCATTGTTAAAAAACGAAGAAACTCCGGTATAGAATCCCCATACACTGACTAGTGTACTTAATACAATTGCTACAGGAATTATCCATAACTTTTGTTTTCGAGTTACAATATCACTCGGGTGTGGGAACACTAATCTATAAAAGTAATACGCAAATAGTACAAGAGATTCATAATAACTAAAATAGAAATTTGAAAATAAAGTTAGAGCTACAGCAAAAATAAATAAACCTATTTTCTTTTCCTTGAAAAATCGTTCAATAGCCAATAAAGAGAGTGGTAGAAAAATAAGCAAATCTCCGTAATATGACCACGTAAAATTAAAATAAATTACTACTGTAGATGCACCATATAACATAGAAGCCAGAAAAACAGTATAGTTTTTAAATTTTATATATCTAAAATAGTAAAAGGCTAGTGTGAACGTTACTACACCTTTAACAAAAGCAACAATCAGTTGGTTACTTGCCCAATATGTGATGTTACTGGGGTTACTATTAAATAACATTTCTGATAGCCAGACAAAGATAAAATTAATAAAAGTAAATGGGGAAGTAGCATAATAATAAGCTAAATCTTTTACATAATCGCCACCTAATCCAAAGGAATGATCATAAAAACTTTTGAATTGGCTAAAATGTTCATACAAATACATTTGAAATGGCATCATTTGCCTATAACCATCACCACTTCCGCTAAAAACGACACCTTCAGTCAAATAACGAAAGATATATGGTGTGAATGTTAGTAAAGCAACGCCTATACCTAGCGCAACGATACAAATAAATCTTGTAACTTTGTGGGCCCAAAGTTTACTAAACATAGTCATACCTCATCTCTGACAAACTCCTTTTAAACATTAATTTGAATTGCGCTGTGGTTTTTTATTTTTGTGAATGCACCAAATCACACTCAAGATGATACTTATGACTGAAATTGCGATCATAGTATACCAATATTGTGGTCTATATTTAATTGTAATTTCACTGCTAGCTTTATTTACAGAAACACCTGTCATCATATAATTTACTTTTAAAGGTTTTACTTTTTTACCATCCACGTATGCAGTCATACCTTTTCTATAGGGAATATTGATAGAAGCAATGCCTTTCTTGTGACGACCTAATGTTACTTTAACGCCATTCTTGATATCTTGATAATGGCCCACATTGTTCTGTTTGCTGTGTGCGATTTCAAGTTTCTTATAATCTTCTCCATGTAAACTTTGTAATTCAAATTCATAATTACCACTAGGGCTAAGTGCAATGTTTATATTACCATTTTCATCTGGTTGCGTTCTATAAAGTTGTGTATCAACACCAGTACGATAAGTAGAATTGTTGTATAAACGGTTGTTCGAATAACCGTTTATATTTACAGAAAAATTGCTGTCAGGCTGGCCACGTTTAACTTTTAGTGTCACGTAAAAATCTTTATACTGTGATCTAAGATTTTCTGGAACATGAATTTGTACTTGTCCTTGTTTATTATTGTTAGGAATATATATTTTTTTATCTGATTTGCGATTCATATTCTGATAGGTGATTTCGGTTTGATTTAATAAGTTTTCAGCTTTATCTGTGTATGTTTTACCCTCATTATTTAAAATTATTCCATCAATCATTGCATGTTCTCTATCTATAGGTTCTTTAAGTTTTTGTGCATCAAAGATTTTATCTGTAACACGCACAGATGGAAGATTTAAAGCATTTTCATAGATTTGGTATTGTCCATCTTTTTTTACTTTTTTGAAATGTGCAGGCACATTATTTTGGTAATCTTTTAACATTAAATAACGAACGGATAATAAACTATTAATGTTTTGTCTACTATTCGTTGATTGGTATCTACTTACAGATTCTTCTTTCATGTTAATCTTCAAATCATCGTAATAATAATCAAGTATGTTGTGGTCGAAAATACTTGAATAAACACTCATCCCTTTAAAATGCTGATACATCGGTGTATTATCTTGTTCATTAACGCGCCAATCAATCCGCTCATCTTCAGATTTCCCTTTTTTCATATCAGAAACTAACTGTTGCTGAAGAGGAGTGTCAAAAAGACTTGCATTTACATAATAACTATTTGCGCGTTGAACATGGTCATCAAAATAAATTTGATTGCGTATAAATACGACAGACACTAAAACAGAAAGTATCATAATGGACAATATAAATAAACGAGTTAATCTCGTTCGTGTTTTAGGTTCTTTAATTAAAAGTATGAGTAAACCAATTACACTGACAATAGGCATATACCATAGCCAGGATACAAATTTGTCATATTGCCAAGCGCTTGCAAAGACAAAACCTAAAGCGACTATAGATGATAAGATGTAAGTTTTTAAAGATAATGTGCGAAAATATTTTACATAAAACCCTATTAGAACAGCTGAATTAAAAGCGATGAGGTAGTGCCAGCGTTTTTGTGGCGCTGAAAAGCCATTAAACAACTGATCAACTAAAGGTAGAAAACTAGCACAAATTGAAACCAACGTAAAAACAGAAAATAATTTGAAATAATAATGCTTATATAATTTGAACGATAGTAATGCTTGAATCGTTAAAAAAAGTATAACAATTAAATAATTGTCGTAAAATATATTTGTATTTTGGTTAAAAGGTTCAAATAAGTCTACATCTCCATCAAAAGGGATGCGTCTATTATTAAAGTAACTTTGTATTGCTGGAAAAAAGAAAAACAAACTACAACCTAACGCACATAATGCTGAAATGCATAATGTCATAAATGCGTTGAATCGAGGTACAAGATCATTTTTATGTTTGAAAATCATTCTAGCTATGAAATATAAAAGTCCTGTTAATAATTGATAATAGGCAAAATAAAAATTATTAATTAATGAAATCGTTACGATAATAATAAAGAAACCCGGTTTACCACTTTTTAAGAAACGTTCAATTGACCATAGTAGTAATGGTAACCATATAAAAACATCGCTAAAAAATGGCCAATAAACTGTGAATCTAAAATAAAGTGGTGACATTACAAAAATAAATGATGCTAATACGGCCACTTTGCGATTGTGTGAACTATATTGAACATAGATGAATGTTGCTATCATTGCTATAGCAGATTTAATTATAGAAACGACCAAGGCATTTGTCATCCAAAACATCACATCAGAGGTATCCATTGGGATGACTATTTTAAGTAAGGCAATAATAATGACGTTCAAAATAAATATAATATTTGTCGAAAAGTAATAACTTAAGTCAGTGAAAAAGTCTCCGCCCAGACCAAAGTCAGAAGCATAAAACCAATTGCCATGACTCCAATTATCAAATAAATACATTTGAATTGGCACCATTTGTTCCATACCATCATTAGGCCCTGTAAATAAAACGCCATCATGGATAAATCTATAAATAACATAACTGTGTCCAATAACAGCCAGTAATAAGAATAAACATGTGTACAAAAATTTACGCTTCATAAACGACTCCTGTATATGTAATAAATATAATTCCATTGTAACGATATTTTATGAATTTAGATAAAAATAACTATTATTTATTTAGAAAAATATAATTCATTAAGTCTTAAGGGTTTTAAAAGTTAAAGAGGATAAATAAAAAATAATCAAATTTTAATCGTTTTTAGAAGATTCAAACGTGGTGTCTAAAATAATTTGAAGTATATTACTAAATAATGTTGTAAAATTAAAGTTAATGAGATAATAATTACATTATTTTATTTATATCGTTATGGTTGACGTGTTATGATTTTAAAGTCAAAGAATAGAAAACGAAATTAAAGCATAAGTATATAATTAAAACTTTTAATTAAATAGAGCGTAAATAGAGAAAGGTGATGTATATGGTAATTCAATGGTATCCAGGCCATATGGCTAAAGCAAAAAGAGAAGTATCCGAAGAGTTAAAGAAAGTAGATGTAGTGTTTGAACTTGTAGATGCACGTATCCCATATAGTTCAAGAAATCCAATGATTGATGAAGTAATACAACAAAAACCACGAGTGGTCATATTAAATAAAAAAGATATGGCAAATTTAAAAGAGCTAGTAAAATGGGAAAATTATTTTAAAGGGAAAGGCTTTTATCCTGTTGCAATTGATGCAAAACACGGCAAGGGTTTAAAACTCGTAGAGCAAGCAGCAATAAAAGCAACAAAAGAGAAATTCGAGAAAGAAAAGCAAAAAGGGTTAAAACCGCGTGCTATTAGAGCGATGATCGTTGGTATACCAAATGTTGGAAAATCAACATTAATTAACAAGTTGGCGAATAAATCTGTCACTAAAACAGGTAATACTCCAGGTGTAACGAAGCAACAACAATGGATTAAAGTAGGGAAATCATTACAATTGTTAGATACACCAGGTATCTTATGGCCTAAATTTGAAGACCAATTAGTTGGTAAGAAATTAAGTATCACTGGAGCTATTAAAGATAGTATTGTGCATTTAGACGAAGTGGCAATTTATGGTTTGGAATTTATGAAAGCACATGACTATGAAGGGTTAAAAGAACATTACAAAGTTGATGTGCCAATCGACGCAGAGAATTTAGAGTGGTTTGATGCAATAGGACGTCGACGTGGGCTACTAAGACGTGGAAATGAAGTCGATTATGAAGCGGTTATTGATTTAGTTATACATGAAGTGAGAAATGCTAGAATTGGCACTTATACTTTTGATATCGCTAGTGAAATGGACGTGTAAATATATTTATGAAACAAACCATTCAAGAAATTAAATTAATATTACAAGATATTCATTCATTAGAGACTTTGAAAAATCATTCTGTAAATGAAGATAATCGTAAAGGAGTACAAACTGCGATTGTCTCTAGAAGAAAACAATTGGAAAAAACTCAAATATTACTAGAAAATTATAAAGTGATGTCTCATTATGAAAATGAAATACTAGCTGATGATGACAAGGCATTAATATGTGGCATAGACGAAGTGGGAAGAGGGCCGTTAGCCGGCCCTGTTGTTACTTGTGCTATCATTTTAAATAAGGATCATCATTTCACAGGCTTAAATGATTCAAAACAACTCTCTGCAAAGAAAAGGCATATATTAGAAGATCAATTGCTATCAGACGTTTACGCATATGCATATGGTGTAGCGACAGTTGAAGAAATAGATCAAATTAATATCTATGAAGCAACGAAATTGGCAATGAAAAGAGCAGTTAAGGCTTTGCCTATAAAACCTACACATTTACTGATAGACGCGATGACACTAGATATAGATATTCCCCAAACGTCTTTAGTTAAAGGCGATACCAAAAGTGTTTCTATAGCAGCAGCAAGTGTTTTAGCAAAAGAACATAGAGATAGATATATGCGAGAACTTGCAGTTAAACACCCAGATTACGGCTTCGAAAAAAATGTTGGATATGGCACTCAACAACATTTAGATGGTATAAGTCAACATGGCATTATAAATGAACACAGAAAAACTTTTGAACCAATTAAATCACTTTCAAATTAATGGTAAAAAACAAAAGATTTAAATAACTGGGCTAAATGAGTTTACAACAGCGCTTACATTTCATATAATTAGTTATGAACTTAACCTAAGAAACAGGAGGATGGAGAATGAATATCCACGAGTATCAAGGTAAAGCATTATTTCGTACTATGGGCGTTGCTGTCCCAGAAGGACGCGTAGCGTTCACTGCTGACGAAGCGGTTGAAAAAGCAAAAGAATTAAATTCAAAAGTATATGTGGTAAAAGCACAGATTCACGCTGGGGGTAGAGGTAAAGCAGGTGGAGTTAAAATCGCTAAATCACTATCTGAAGTTGAAACTTACGCTAAAGAATTATTAGGTAAGACGCTTGTAACACATCAAACTGGTCCTGAAGGTAAAGAAATTAAACGCCTTTACATAGAAGAGGGCTGCGATATTCAAAAAGAATATTATGTTGGATTTGTAATTGATCGTGCGACTGATAGTGTTACTTTGATGGCATCAGAAGAAGGCGGAACTGAAATTGAAGAAGTTGCTGCTGAATCACCTGAAAAAATATTCAAAGAAACGATTGATCCTATTGTTGGTTTAGCACCATATCAAGCTAGAAGAATCGCTTTTAATATTAATATTCCAAAAGAATCAATTAATAAAGCAGCTAAATTTTTAGTTTCACTTTATAATGTTTTCATCGAAAAAGACTGTTCTATTGTAGAAATTAACCCGTTAGTAACAACTAATGATGGTAATGTTTTGGCATTAGATGCAAAAGTTAACTTTGATGATAATGCATTATTTAAACATAAAGATATCCTAGAATTACGCGATTTAGAAGAAGAAGATCCAAAAGAAATCGAAGCTTCTAAGTACGATTTATCATATATAGCATTAGATGGAGACATCGGTTGTATGGTAAATGGTGCTGGTTTAGCTATGGCAACTATGGATACAATTAACCACTTTGGTGGCAATCCGGCGAACTTCCTAGATGTAGGGGGCGGTGCAACTAAAGAAAAAGTTACTGAAGCATTTAAAATCATTTTAGGTGATGACAACGTAAAAGGTATTTTTGTTAATATCTTTGGTGGAATCATGAAATGTGACATTATTGCTGAAGGTATCGTTGCTGCAGTTAAAGAAGTAGAACTTACTTTACCGCTTGTTGTACGTTTAGAAGGTACAAATGTTGAAAAAGGTAAAGAAATTCTTAAAGATTCTGGTTTAGCAATTGAATCAGCTGCAACTATGGCAGAAGGCGCACAAAAAATCGTAAAACTTGTTAAAGAAGCGTAGGAAAGGATGGGAGCACTAAGATGAGCGTATTTATTGATAAAAATACAAAAGTAATTGTACAAGGTATCACAGGGTCAACTGCCCTTTTCCATACAAAACAGATGCTTGAATATGGTACACAAATTGTTGCTGGGGTAACACCAGGTAAAGGCGGACAAGTAGTAGAAGGTGTACCAGTATTCAACACAGTTGAAGAAGCACAAAAAGAAACAGGTGCTACAGTATCTGTAATCTATGTACCTGCGCCATTCGCAGCAGATGCAATTTTAGAATGTATAGATGCAGAATTAGATTTAGCTATCTGTATTACAGAACATATTCCAGTAATTGATATGGTTAAAGTTAAACGTTATTCAGAAGGTAAAGAAACACGTGTTATTGGACCAAACTGTCCAGGCGTTATTACTGCTGATGAATCTAAAATTGGTATCATGCCAGGCTATATTCATAAAAAAGGTCACGTAGGTGTAGTATCTCGTTCAGGTACTTTAACTTATGAAGCTGTACACCAATTAACTGAAGAAGGTATTGGTCAAACAACAGCTGTAGGTATCGGTGGCGATCCAGTCAACGGTACAAACTTTATTGATGTGCTAAAAGCATTTAATGAAGATGATGAAACAAAAGCAGTCGTTATGATTGGTGAAATCGGTGGAACAGCAGAAGAAGAAGCTGCTGAATGGATTAAAGCTAACATGACTAAACCTGTAGTAGGTTTCGTCGGAGGACAAACAGCCCCTCCAGGTAAACGTATGGGCCACGCCGGTGCGATTATTTCAGGTGGTAAAGGTACTGCTGAAGAAAAAGTTAAAACACTTAACAATTGTGGTGTTAAAACTGCAGATACGCCATCAGAAATTGGTACAACATTAATTGATGCAGCTAAAGAAGCAGGTATCTACGAACAATTATTAACTGTAAAACAATAATTGTATTGCACAAACGCAGCACAAATTCCGAAAATATGTCGGAGTTTGTGCTATTTTAAGTATTCAAACATTTTAGATAATACAATACTTGCGGTTGATAGGGATATACATTCTTTTCCTATCAACCGTTTTTTTGTTGCGTAAATTTCTTTATAAGTTTTATAAATTTGAAGGATTCAATTTACAGAAGAGATGTTTTAAGTTATATAACCATTGTTTTATGACACTTGTTGTAGCTACTTTTATAATAGAAGAAAAACGATTGATAATATTTAGGACTTGGCTAATCTTAGTTAGAAGTAATACCTACATATGCTTTATTTTATTCATTAAAATATAAGAAGTTTCTAGTTTGAAGTGAATTTAAAATAGAGAATTACTCTTTAAAATCTTGTTACTTTTCACTAGAAAATGATGGAGTTTTGTAATCTAATCCACTGCTGTTTTCCATTATAATTGAGATGAAAAGGAGAATCATAATGAGAGAACACGAATATTTAAAACTACGTTTTTCAGGTTTAACTACACGCCAAATACACCAATTGTTAAGGTACAATTGTAATTTTCTAGTCTATAATCAAGTGGAACAAAATCATGTACTTAAGCAATTTTTAAGTACATTAAAAACAAAGAGAAAAGCAGAAATTTATGAGCAATATCTGAATATAGCAGTTGAAAACATATTAAAAATGTTGCGGCAATGGAATTTAAAATACATTTCAATAGAACACTCCTCATACCCCTTATTACTTCGAGAAATCTATGAACCACCACTCATTCTTTTCTATAAAGGAAAGCTATCTTTAATGCAATCTCCTCAAACTCTTGCTATTATAGGTTCAAGGCATGCCACAGAATATAGTCAACAAGCATTGAACTTTCTTTTTCCTTCATTTAAAAAAGAAAACTTAATCATAGTATCTGGCTTAGCTAAAGGCGCAGATAAAATGGCACACGAACATGCTTTATCAATGAAGATGTCTGCAATTGCAGTACTAGGTTTTGGTCATTTACAACACTATCCAAAAGAAACGTTTGAAATTAGAAAACGATTAGAAATCGAAGGGCTTGTAGTAAGTGAATACCTTCCTTTTCAAAGACCGGAAAAGCACCATTTTCCTGAGCGTAATAGAATAATAAGTGGATTGTCAAAAGGTATATTAATTACAGAATCTAAAGCAAATAGTGGCACATGTATTACAACGAATTTTGCCTTAGAACAAAATAGAGAAGTGTACATACTACCAGGTTCTATCTTTAACCCGATGACTGAAGGAAATTTATTAAGTGCTCAAGAAGGAGCAAAAATTGTTTTAAAAGCAAGTGATATACTAATAGATTATAATTGAAAATTAATTGAATCTAATGGACATTAAATGGAAGTTTATTAATGAAAGAAAGGGCATTTTATAATTATGAAATTACGATGACATTTGTTTTGTTTTTTTAGTCAATATTCTTAGAAATCCAGGTAACTTAAAATTAAAAACATTGACAAAAACAAAATAGACCGTTTATCATTTATCTTTGTAATTAGAAATGCAAGGGGGTAACTACTTTGACAGAAAATTTAGTCATAGTTGAATCGCCTGCAAAAGCTAAAACCATTGAAAAATATTTAGGTAAAAAATATAAAGTTATCGCATCTATGGGGCATGTTAGAGATTTGCCACGTAGCCAAATGGGCGTAGATGATGAAAATGATTTTGAGCCAAAATATATTACGATACGCGGCAAAGGTCCAGTTGTTAAAGAACTTAAAAAACATGCTAAGAAAGCAAAAAAAATATTCTTAGCGAGTGACCCTGACCGTGAAGGTGAGGCAATTGCTTGGCATTTGGCGAATATATTAAATTTAGAAGAATCAGTAGAAAATAGAGTAGTATTTAATGAAATAACAAAAGATGCCGTGAAAGATAGCTTTAAACATCCTAGAGGCATAGAGATGAATCTTGTTGACGCTCAACAAGCGAGACGTATATTAGACCGTTTAGTTGGTTATAATATCTCACCAGTGTTATGGAAAAAAGTAAAAAAAGGTTTGTCAGCTGGACGTGTCCAATCTGTTGCACTAAGATTGGTTATTGATCGCGAAAATGAAATCAGAAACTTTAAACCAGAAGAATATTGGAAAATTGAAGGCGAATTTAGATATAAGAAATCCAAATTCAATGCCAAATTCCTTCATTTAAAAAACAAGCCATTTAAGTTAACAAATAAAGATGATGTAGAAAAAATTACAACACAGCTAGATGGAGATCAGTTTGAGGTAACGAAAGTAGCGAAAAAAGAAAAAACACGTTATCCAGCTAATCCATTTACAACATCAACATTGCAACAAGAAGCTGCGCGCAAATTGAATTTCAAAGCACGAAAAACAATGATGCTCGCGCAACAATTGTACGAAGGTATCGATTTGAAACGACAAGGTACAGTCGGTTTAATCACTTATATGCGTACGGATTCAACAAGAGTATCTGATCAAGCTAAATCTGAAGCGAAAAGTTATATTGAAGAAACGTATGGTAATAGTTATACGTCAAATCGTAAAGCTAAAGGACAACAAGGCGATCAAGATGCCCATGAAGCGATCAGACCATCTGGAACATTGCGTACACCAAATGAAATGAAAAATTATTTAACGCGTGATCAACATAGATTATATAAATTAATTTGGGAACGTTTTGTCGCAAGTCAAATGGCACCAGCGATACTAGATACTGTTGCTATGGATTTAACGCAAAATGATTTGAAATTCCGTGCAAATGGACAAACGATTAAATTTAAAGGATTCATGACACTGTACATTGAAGCTAAAGACGACGAAGAAAGCGGTAAAGAAAATAAATTACCTAATATTGAAGAAGGTGAAATGGTCACAGCAACCAATATAGAACCTTCTCAACATTACACACAACCACCGCCGCGTTATACTGAAGCACGTTTAGTTAAAACAATGGAAGAATTGAAAATTGGTCGACCATCTACGTATGCACCGACAATAGATACGATACAAAAAAGAAATTATGTAAAAAATGAAAGTAAGCGATTTGTACCTACCGAACTAGGTGAAATCGTTCACGAACAAGTGAAGGATTATTTCCCTGAAATCATTGATGTTGACTTTACTGTAAACATGGAAACGTTATTGGATAAAGTAGCTGATGGTGAAATTCCTTGGAAGAAAGTAATCCGTGATTTTTACAGTAGCTTTAGTCAAGATGTTGAACGTGCAGAAGAAGAAATGGAAAAAATTGAAATTAAAGATGAACCAGCTGGAGAAGATTGTGAATTATGTGGATCTCCAATGGTAATTAAAATGGGACGCTATGGTAAATTTATGGCATGTTCTAACTTCCCAGACTGTCGTAACACGAAAGCCATTATCAAAACGATTGGCGTGACTTGTCCTAAATGTAAAGAGGGCGATGTCGTTGAACGTAAATCTAAAAAGAACCGTATTTTCTTCGGCTGTTCAAAATATCCTGAGTGTGACTTCGTTACATGGGATAAACCTGTAGGACGCGATTGTCCTAAATGTGAGCAATATCTTGTTGAGAAAAAACAAGGACGTAAAAGTCAGGTTATTTGTTCAAGTTGTGATTATAAAGAAGAACTACAAAAATAAACAATCATACCATTTATTAATTATTGCGTAATGTACGCGTTCATTACGAATATCGTTAATAACTCTATAAGCAACTAACGACACATATTTATAATGTAGATGCATATATTTATAATTATGATATGATGTCGTAGTTGCTATTTTTAATGTATTGGAGGAAGTTAAATGACTCAAACTGTCAATGTTATAGGGGCTGGTCTAGCTGGCTCAGAAGCAGCATATCAATTAGCTCAAAGAGGGATTAAAGTTAATTTAATAGAGATGAGACCAGTGAAGCAAACACCAGCACATCATACTGATCAATTTGCTGAGTTAGTTTGTTCAAACTCATTACGTGGCAATGCATTAACAAATGCGGTTGGTGTACTCAAAGAAGAGATGAGACGCCTTGATTCACTTATTATTAGTGCTGCAGATAAAGCAAGAGTGCCAGCTGGTGGTGCGTTAGCAGTAGATCGACATGATTTTGCTGGTTACGTTACAGAAACTTTAAAAAATCATCCCAATGTTACAGTGTTAAATGAAGAAATTAATAGCATACCTGAAGGTTATACAATCATTGCTACTGGTCCATTAACTACTGAAAAATTGGCTGCTGAAATTGTTGAAGCTACTGGTGAAGATCAATTGTATTTTTATGATGCCGCAGCTCCAATAATTGAAAAAGAAAGTATAGACATGAATAAAGTATATTTGAAATCTCGTTATGATAAAGGTGAGGCAGCTTATCTGAACTGTCCAATGACGGAAGAAGAATTCAACGCTTTTTATGACGCAGTGATTGCAGCAGAAGTTGCACCAGTAAATGAATTTGAGAAAGAAAAATACTTTGAAGGGTGTATGCCTTTTGAAGTTATGGCAGAACGTGGACGAAAAACTTTATTGTTCGGTCCTATGAAACCAGTTGGGCTAGAAGATCCTAAGACAGGTGAACGCCCATATGCAGTCGTACAATTGAGACAAGATGATGCGGCTGGCACACTATATAATCTTGTAGGTTTTCAAACACATTTAAAATGGGGCGCACAAAAAGACGTTATCCGTTTAATCCCTGGTTTAGAAAATGTAGAAATCGTAAGATATGGTGTGATGCATCGAAATACATTTATTAACTCGCCTGATGTGTTGACAGAAAAGTATGAGTTGATTGGTAGAGAAGAAGTTCATTTTGCTGGTCAAATGACTGGCGTTGAAGGTTACGTTGAAAGTGCAGCAAGTGGTTTAGTAGCAGGCATCAACGTAGCACATAAGATAAAAGGTAAAGGCGGCGTAGTATTTCCAAGAGAAACAATGATTGGAAGTATGGCATATTATATATCTCATGCTAAAAACGAGAAAAATTTCCAACCAATGAATGCGAATTTTGGTCTATTGCCAACTTTAGAAAATCGTGTTAAAGATAAAAAATTACGTTATGAAAAACTTGCCGACCGCGCGTTGTCATATTTAGATAATTATAAGCAAACTTTATAAAATATTCTTTGTTGTAACCATTTTCTAAAAATTTTGTAAGTTTGACTCAATTTAATAGTTATTTTTCGCAGTCCCCTTCTTCAATATGCTACAATTCATATTGATGGAGGGGTTTTTATTGGAAGAAATCCAGCAGGCATATTTATTTATGTTAAAAGTTGAACGACAGTTTTCAGAACATACTTTAAAGTCATACCACGATGATTTAGAACAGTTCAATGCATTTTTAAGTCAAGAACATTTAGAGTTATCTGCATTCGAATATAAAGATGCAAGAAACTATCTAAGTTATTTATATTCGAAAAACTTGAAAAGAACCTCAGTTTCTCGTAAAATTTCTACGCTGAGAAGTTTTTACGAATATTGGATGACGCAAGATGAAAAAGTTATAAATCCATTTATTCAATTAGTGCATCCCAAAAAAGAACAATATTTACCACACTTTTTTTATGAAGAAGAAATGGAAGCGTTATTTGATACTGTTGAAAAAGACCCAAAAAAAGGTTTGAGAGATAGAGTGATTTTGGAACTTCTATATGCAACAGGCATAAGGGTTTCGGAATTAGTCCATATAAAAGAGCATGATTTAGATATGAATTCACCTGGTGTGAAAGTTTTAGGTAAAGGCGGGAAAGAACGCTTTATCCCATTTGGAGAATTTTGTAAACAAAGTATAGAACGTTACTTAGAATTATTTAAACCTAAAAGCAAAAGTGATCATAATTATTTATTAGTAAATATGAACGGTGCGCCTATCACAGAGCGTGGCGTTCGTTATGTGTTAAACGACGTTGTAAAACGTACAGCTGGCGTCACAGATATTCACCCACATAAATTGAGACATACATTTGCAACACACATGCTTAATCAAGGTGCTGATTTACGTACCGTTCAATCATTGTTAGGTCATGTAAATTTATCAACTACAGGTCGCTACACACATGTTACAAATGAACAATTAAGAAAAGTATATTTAAACGCACATCCTCGTGCAAAAAAGGAGAATTAGATTATGAGTACATCTATTCACGCAACAACGATTTTTGCAGTGCAACATAACGGCCATTCAGCAATGGCCGGTGATGGTCAAGTAACACTTGGTGAACAAGTGATTATGAAACAAACAGCAAGAAAGGTTAGACGCTTATACAACGATAAAGTTTTAGCTGGATTTGCAGGAAGCGTTGCAGATGCATTCACGTTATTTGAAAAATTTGAAACTAAATTACAACAATTTGGTGGTAATTTAGAAAGAGCAGCAGTTGAATTGGCACAAGAATGGAGAGGTGACAAACAACTACGTCAACTTGAAGCAATGCTAATCGTTATGGATGAGGAATCAATTCTTGTAGTAAGTGGTACAGGAGAAGTAATCGCACCAGACGACGCTTTAATAGCAATTGGTTCAGGTGGTAATTACGCTTTAAGCGCTGGAAGAGCCTTGAAACGTCACGCCACAAACTTAACTGCAGAAGAAATGGCTTATGAAAGTTTAAAAGTTGCGTCTGATATTTGTGTGTTTACAAATGATCAAATTGTTGTTGAGAAATTATAAATCTTTATACTAAAAAGCACAATGGAAAATAAAAATGTATAATTGTAAAAATTTAGGATATAGTAATAATAAATAAATTTTCAAATACTTTTTAGAATAATTGAAATCAAAATTACGGAGGTAATTTATCTTATGGAAACGACTGGCATTAAATTAACACCAAAAGATATCGTTTCAAAATTGAATGAATACATTGTTGGGCAAGATGATGCAAAGCGCAAAGTAGCGATTGCATTGAGAAATAGATATAGAAGAAGTCTTTTAGATGAAGAAGCTAAACAAGAGATTGCGCCTAAAAATATTTTGATGATTGGACCTACAGGTGTAGGTAAGACGGAAATAGCAAGAAGAATGGCTAAAGTTGTGGGCGCACCTTTTATAAAAATAGAAGCAACTAAATTTACAGAAGTAGGCTATGTGGGTCGAGATGTTGAAAGCATGGTAAGAGATTTAGTTGACATAGCTATTAGACTGGTTAAAGAACAAAAGAAAGCTTTGGTTGAAGAAGAAGCAAAACAAAAAGCAAACGAAAAATTAGTGAAACTTTTAGTGCCTAGCATGAAGAAAAAAGCGAATAATACGAATAACAGTGGGAACAATCCTTTAGAATCATTATTTGGTGGTTCGATGCCAAACTTTGGTCAGAACAATGATGAAGAAGAGGAGACGCCTACAGATGAAGTCAAGACAAAACGTTCTGAAATTAAACAACAATTATTAAATGGTGAACTGGAAGAAGAAAAAGTAAGATTAAAAGTAGAACAAGACCCAGGTGCTATGGGTATGTTAGGCACAAATCAAAATGAGCAAATGCAAGATATGATGAATCAACTTATGCCTAAGAAAAAAGTTGAAAGAGAAGTTCCTGTTCAAACAGCACGTAAAATATTAACGGATCAATTTGCCGACGAATTGATTGATCAAGAATCAGCAAACCAACAAGCAATTGAACTTGCAGAGCAAATGGGCATTATCTTTATTGATGAAATTGATAAAGTTGCAACGAGTAACCAAAATTCAGGTCAAGATGTGTCTCGACAAGGCGTTCAGAGAGATATTTTACCAATACTTGAAGGTAGCATGGTACAAACGAAATATGGTACTGTTAATACTGAACATATGCTATTTATTGGTGCTGGAGCATTCCACGTGGCTAAACCAAGTGATTTAATTCCTGAGTTGCAAGGTCGTTTCCCAATTCGTGTTGAATTAGAAAGTCTTTCAGTAGAAGATTTTGTGCGAATCTTGACTGAACCGAAATTATCACTTATCAAACAATATGAAGCGCTACTTCAAACAGAAGAAGTGACAGTCAACTTTACCAATGACGCGATTAAACGTCTGGCAGAAATTGCGTTCCAAGTAAATCAAGATACTGATAACATTGGTGCACGTCGTTTGCATACTATACTTGAAAAAATGCTAGAAGATTTATCATTTGAAGCACCAAGTATGCCCAATGCGGTTGTAGACATTACACCACAATATGTTGATGATAAGTTGAAATCAATTTCAACAAACAAAGATTTAAGTGCATTTATTTTATAATATAAATAAAAAGGAGAAGGAATATGAGCTTATTATCGAAAACTAGAGAATTAAATACACTTTTGCAAAAGCACAAAGGTATTGCCGTTGATTTTAAGGATGTAGCACAAACAATAAGTAGTGTAACAGTAACAAATGTATTTATTGTTTCTAGAAAAGGAAAGATTTTAGGGTCAAGCTTAAACGAATTGTTGAAAAATGATCGTATTATACAAATGCTTGAAAATAGACACATACCTAAAGAATATACAGATAAATTAATGGATGTTAGAGAGACACAATCGAACATTGATATTGATAACGTATTATCTGTGTTCCCACCAGAAAACAAGGATTTATTTAAAATTAGTCGAACTACAATTTTTCCAATTTTAGGCGGCGGTGAAAGACTAGGTACTTTAGTACTTGGACGTGTTCAAGAAGATTTCTCTGAGAATGATTTAGTACTTGGTGAATACGCTGCTACAGTCATTGGTATGGAGATTTTACGTGAAAAACATAGTGAAGTTGAACAAGAAGCAAGAGACAAAGCTTCTATTAGCATGGCAATTAATTCGTTATCATATTCTGAAAGTGAAGCAATCGAGCACATCTTTGAAGAATTAGGTGGTAAGGAAGGACTCCTTATTGCATCAAAAGTTGCTGATAGAGTAGGTATCACACGTTCAGTTATTGTTAATGCTTTGCGTAAACTTGAAAGTGCTGGTGTTATTGAATCACGTTCTCTAGGAATGAAGGGTACATTTATTAAAGTGAAAAAAGAAAAATTCTTAGATGAACTAGAAAGAATTAAATAATAAATAAGCAAATTAATTTAAAATATATCATCAAAAAGAGCGTCTAAATCATAAGACTTTTAGATGTTCTTTTAATGTGTGAAATAGTAATGTGAAAGTATTGCTTTATAAATACAAATATGATATATTTATTCACGGCTATGAAGCCAATACGCACACAAAAAGTGCAAGTATAAAGGGTGCGATATTTAGTTATCGTGTTTATATGAGCTTTTTGTGGAGGTAATAAACCAATAGGAGGATTTTAATTATGGCAGTAATTTCAATGAAACAATTACTAGAAGCAGGCGTTCACTTTGGTCACCAAACACGTCGTTGGAACCCAAAAATGAAAAGATACATTTTCACTGAAAGAAACGGTATTTACATTATCGATTTACAAAAAACAGTGAAAAAAGTAGAAGAAGCTTATAACTTCATTAAACAAGTATCAGAAGATGGCGGAAAAGTTTTATTCGTTGGTACGAAAAAACAAGCGCAAGACTCAGTGAAAGCTGAAGCAGAACGTGCTGGTCAATTCTATGTAAACCAAAGATGGTTAGGCGGAATCTTAACTAACTATAAAACTATTTCTAAACGTATCAAACGCATCTCTGAAATTGAAAAAATGGAAGAAGATGGCTTATTCGAAGTATTACCTAAAAAAGAAGTTGTAGAACTTAAAAAAGAATACGACCGTTTAATCAAATTCTTAGGCGGAATTCGTGATATGAAATCAATGCCTCAAGCATTATTTGTAGTTGACCCTCGTAAAGAGCGCAACGCAATTGCTGAAGCACGCAAATTACACATCCCTATCGTTGGTATTGTGGATACTAACTGTGATCCAGATGAAATTGATTACGTTATCCCTGCAAACGACGATGCTATTCGTGCCGTTAAATTATTAACTGGTAAAATGGCAGATGCAATCTTAGAAGGTCAACAAGGTGTATCTAATGAAGAAGTAGCAGCAGAACAAAATATTGATTTAAAAGAATCAAAAGAAGCTACTGAAGCAGGAACAACTGAAGAAAACACTTCTGTTGAATCAAACTAAGAATAATGTAAAATGGGTGATAAGATATTCAAGCTTATCACCCTTTTTTAAAACAAATATATTAAAATTCATTAAATAATGGAGGAATATGAAATGGCAATTTCAGCTAAACTTGTAAAAGAATTACGTGAAAAAACTGGTGCAGGTATGATGGACTGTAAAAAAGCGTTAACAGAAACTGATGGTGACATCGACAAAGCTGTCGACTACCTACGCGAAAAAGGTATCGCAAAAGCTGCTAAAAAATCTGACCGTATTGCGGCAGAAGGTCTAGTTCATGTTGAAGAAAAAGGCAATGAAGCAGCAATTGTAGAAATTAATGCAGAAACTGACTTCGTAGCTCGTAACGAAGGTTTCCAAGAATTAGTGAAAGAAATTGCTAACCAAGTATTAGAAACAAAAGTTGAAACAGTAGAAGCATTATTAGAAACTACTTTAGCTGACGGTAAATCAGTAGACCAACGTGTTAAAGAATCTATCTCAACTATCGGAGAAAAATTAAGCATCCGTCGTTTTGCTATTAGAACAAAATCAGATAATGATGCTTTTGGTTCTTATTTACACATGGGCGGACGTATCGGTGTGTTAACTGTAGTTGAAGGTTCAACTGACGGACAAGCTGCTAAAGATGTAGCTATGCACATTGCTGCAATCAATCCTAAATATGTTTCATCTGAACAAGTAAGTGAAGATGAAATTAATCATGAAAGAGAAGTTTTAAAACAACAAGCATTAAACGAAGGTAAACCAGAGAAAATTGTAGAAAAAATGGTTGAAGGTCGTTTACGTAAATATTTACAAGAAATTTGTGCAGTTGACCAAAACTTTGTAAAAGATCCTGATCAAACAGTTGAAGCTTTCTTAAAATCAAAAGGTGGAAAACTTGTTGACTTCTTACGTTATGAAGTAGGCGAAGGCATGGAAAAACGTGAAGAAAACTTTGCTGACGAAGTAAAAGGACAAATGAAATAATTTTTCATAGTTAAAACAAGAAAGAAGACACCTTCGTGCTCCGTATGAAAGATTTACTTTTGTATTGGAAGACCTATTGTGTCTTCTTTACTTGTATCAATTACATATTTTTACAATAGAGAGGATAAGACAATGGCTCAAACTTCTAAATACGATCGTGTTGTTTTAAAATTAAGTGGCGAAGCACTAGCAGGTAACGATGGATTTGGAATTAATCCAATTACGATTAAAAGTGTGGCTGAACAAGTAGCCGAAGTGGCAAAGATGGACTGTGAAATTGCAGTTATCGTTGGCGGAGGCAATATTTGGAGAGGTAAAACGGGTAGTGACTTAGGTATGGATCGTGGTACTGCTGATTACATGGGTATGTTAGCTACTGTAATGAATGCTTTAGCGTTACAAGATAGCCTTGAACAACTAGAATGTGACACTCGCGTTTTAACTTCAATTGAAATGAAACAAGTTGCAGAACCATACATTCGTCGTCGTGCAATTAGACACTTAGAGAAAAAACGTGTAGTTATTTTTGCAGCGGGAATTGGTAATCCATACTTCTCAACTGATACTACAGCAGCTTTACGTGCGGCTGAAGTTGAAGCCGATGTTATCTTAATGGGTAAAAATAATGTTGACGGTGTTTATTCTGCTGATCCAAAAGTAGACCCTAATGCTATTAAGTATGAACATCTTACTCATATTCAAATGTTACAAGATGGTTTACAGGTAATGGACTCAACAGCATCTTCATTCTGTATGGATAATAACATTCCGTTGAATGTATTCTCAATTACTGAAGAAGGTAATATCAAACGTGCAGTAATGGGTGAAAAAATAGGAACAATAATAACAAAATAATTAGAGGTGTATGAGAATGAGCGACATTATAAATGATACGAAATCAAAAATGCAAAAATCTGTTGATAATCTTTCAAGAGAATTAGCTAATATTAGTGCCGGTAGAGCCAATTCCAATTTATTAAATGGTGTGAATGTTGATTACTATGGTGCACCGACACCAGTTCAACAACTTGCTAGTATCAATGTGCCAGAAGCACGTTTATTAGTAATTGCACCATATGATAAATCATCTGTTGGTAATATTGAAAAAGCAATCAATGCTGCAAACTTAGGTGTGAATCCTTCAAGTGATGGAGAAGTTATACGTATCGTTATCCCAGCATTAACTGAAGAGCGCCGTAAAGAGCTTGTGAAAGAAGTCAAAAAAATTGGCGAAGATGCGAAAGTAGCAGTTAGAAATGTTCGTCGTGATTCAAATGACGTACTTAAAAAGCAAGAAAAAAATGGCGATATCACTGAAGATGATTTAAGATCACAAACAGATGATGTACAAAAATTAACTGACAACTCAATTAAGGAAATTGATAAATTATTAGAAGAAAAAGAAAAAGATATAATGTCAGTATAAACATGGTAATGATGATTATACTTCTATTCACTCATTAAGGTACATAATTACTTGTAGTTAGAGCTTGAAGAAGAGGTATATCATATATTTATCTGAACTGTATCAAATCAGACTTTGGTACAGTTTTTTTATTTGTTTATTCAATGCACCTATCTATTATGATAAAATGGTAGATAATTGCATCTAGAATCTAATTATAATAAACAGAGATGATCAAGCTCGGAGGAAATACCATGTTTAAAAAGTTAAAAAAGAAGAAAGAAAATCAGTATAAGCAATCCGATATAGATTTGGAAGTACATAATATACCCGAACATGTTGCTATAATTATGGATGGTAATGGTCGTTGGGCAAAACAAAGAAAATTGCCTAGAATAAAAGGTCACTACCAAGGTATGCAAACTGTTAAAAAAATCACTAAAGCAGCTAGTGATTTAGGAATTAAATATTTAACGTTGTATACTTTCTCTACAGAAAATTGGGCAAGGCCTAAAAATGAAGTGAATTACATCATGAACTTGCCAGTTAACTTTTTAAAAACATTTCTACCAGAGTTGATAGAAAATAATGTTAAAGTAGAGACGATTGGTTTTATTGAGCATTTACCAACATCTACACTTAAAGCGATAGATAAAGCAAAAGAAGAAACAAAGAATAATACGGGCTTAAAATTGGTCTTTGCTATAAATTATGGTGGACGAGCCGAAATTGTCCACAGTGTGAAATCAATTTACGATAAATTGACTGCTGAAGGTTTAACAAGTGAAGCAATCACTGAAGAAATGATTAATGACCATTTAATGACTCATTGCTATCCTGACCCGGATCTTTTGATTAGAACATCAGGAGAGCAACGTATTAGTAATTTCCTAATCTGGCAAGTATCTTACAGTGAATTTTTATTCAATGAAAAATTATGGCCAGATTTTGATAAAGAAGAATTAGTAAACTGTATTAAAATTTATCAATCTCGTCAAAGGCGTTTTGGGGGATTATAAGTAGTTAGGAGAATAGTATGAAAGTTAGAACTTTGACGGCAATCATAGGACTTATCATTTTCCTCCCGGTCTTACTGAAGGGCGGAGTTATATTAATGCTGTTTTCGTATTTATTAGCATTCATAGCTTTAAAAGAATTGCTTAATATGAATATGATTAAGTTTTTATCGGTGCCAGGTATCATAAGTGCGCTAGGAATTTTAATTATTATGTTACCTCAAGGTGCTGGTAACTGGGTTAATGATTTACAATTAAAGTCATTAATAGCAATGAGTTTTATTTTATTAAGTTATACAGTGCTTTCTAAAAATAGATTTAGTTTTATGGACGCTGCATTTTGTTTAATGACAATTGCGTATGTTGGTATTGGGTTTATGTATCTTTATGAAACAAGATCTGAAGGCTTACACTACATACTATTTGCATTTCTAATCGTATGGTCAACAGATACAGGGGCATATATTTTTGGCCGCTTAATGGGCAAACATAAATTATGGCCTGTGATAAGTCCTAATAAAACAATAGAAGGTTTTGTTGGCGGATTGATTTGTAGTTTAATTATTCCACTTGTTATGATTATGTTTGTAGACTTTAATATTGCAACGTGGATATTGCTAATTGTTACAATCATCTTAAGTATATTTGGACAACTTGGTGACCTTGTTGAGTCAGGTTTCAAACGTCATTTTGGTGTGAAAGATTCAGGGCGTATTTTACCTGGACATGGCGGTATTTTAGATCGCTTTGACAGTTTTATGTTTGTATTGCCATTATTAAACATCTTGTTAATACAAGCTTAAATTTAGATTCAAAGGGATACTATACAATTATATAAACAAAAACAAGGAGTTAATGAAATAAAATAACTGAGTGCTTCAATACAGTTATTTTATTTCTTAACTCCTTTTCACAAGCAAAAATAATTTGCGTGAGTACGACTGTATAATGTAAAGGTATGAGCTGAAGACATATTAAAGTTACGTGTGTCACTCTGCATTGTTGTGTTATACTTTTATAATCTAAAGTAAGCAATTAGTCATAAGAAAATGAATCATATGAATTAATATATGAAGTATGAGCAAACAATTTATTTCGAAAATATGAGGTGTAGCAAAGTGAGTTTTCTAGTAACAATTATTTCATTTATAATCGTTTTTGGTGTCCTTGTCACAGTTCATGAGTATGGACATATGTTTTTTGCAAAACGTGCAGGCATTATGTGTCCGGAATTTGCAATTGGTATGGGGCCTAAAATATTTAGTTTCAGAAAAAATGAAACACTATATACGATTCGATTATTACCCGTCGGAGGTTATGTACGCATGGCTGGGGATGGTTTAGAAGAACCACCAGTTCAACCAGGTATGCATGTGAAAATAAAATTAAATGATAAAGATGAAATTACGCACATCATTTTAGATGATCAACACAAATTCCAACAAATTGAAGCAATAGAAGTAAAACAATGTGATTTTAAAGATGGCTTATTCATTGAAGGTGTAACATCATATGATCAAGAAAGACAACGCTATTCAATAGCTAAGACGTCATACTTTGTAGAGAATGGTAGTTTAATTCAAATTGCACCTAGAGATCGTCAATTTACTTATAAAAAACCTTACCAAAAATTCTTAACTTTATTTGCAGGACCATTGTTTAATTTCTTACTTACATTAGTATTATTTATTGGTCTAGCATATTATCAAGGCACAGCAACAAATTCAGTTGATGAAGTTGTTAAAGGTTCACCTGCTGAACAAGCAGGTCTTAAATCTGGAGATACAATTGTTAAAGTAGGAAACCATAATATCGATAGTAAAGATGATATCGATAAAGCGGTAAAAGATATTGAGGATAACAAGACAAAATTAGTCGTCGAACGTGATGGTAACAAACAAACATTTGATATTAAACCTAAAAAAATCGAACAAAAAGTAACAAAAACACATTCAGAAACAAAATATTTATTAGGTTATAGTGCAACAACCGAACACACTATTTTCAAACCAATTGCAGCAGGTGTGGAACAAACACTCAGTGCAGGTAAAATTATTTTCACCGCAATTGTAAGTATGATTGCTAGCATTTTCACAGGTGAATTCTCATTTGATATGTTGAATGGTCCAGTAGGTATATATCATACTGTCGACTCTGTCGTTAAAACTGGTATAATTAACTTGATTTCATGGACTGCTTTGCTAAGCGTTAACTTAGGATTAATGAATTTACTACCAGTACCAGCATTAGATGGTGGACGAATTTTATTTGTAATTTATGAAGCAATCTTTAGAAAACCAGTAAATAAAAAAGCCGAAACTACAATTATCGCCATTGGTGCCGTATTTGTGTTAATCGTTATGGTATTAGTGACTTGGAACGATATTCAGCGTTATTTCTTATAAGAGGGAGAGAAGCATTTAAATGAAACAATCAAAAGTATTTATACCAACTATGAAAGAAGTGCCAGCGGGTGCTGAGGCATTAAGCCATCGCCTATTATTAAAAGCAGGTTTGATCAAACAAAGCACAAGTGGAATCTACAGTTACTTACCAATTGCTGCGAGAGTATTAAATAACATTGAAGCCATCGTACGTGAAGAGATGGAACGTATTGATGCCGTTGAAATATTAATGCCAGCATTACAACCATCAGAATTATGGGAAGAATCAGGACGTTGGAGTGCATATGGTCCAGAACTTATGCGTTTACAAGACCGTAATGGACGTCAATTTGCACTTGGACCAACGCACGAAGAAGTTGTAACTTCAATTGTTCGTGATGAATTGAAATCATACAAACAACTACCAATGACACTTTTCCAAATACAATCTAAATATAGAGACGAAAAGCGCCCACGTTTCGGACTGTTACGTGGTAGAGAATTTATAATGAAAGATGCTTATTCTTTCCATGCTGATGAAGCATCACTTAATGAATCATATGAAGATATGTACCATGCGTACGGCCGTATCTTTAGTCGTGTAGGCATTAATGCAAGACCTGTTGTTGCTGATTCAGGTGCAATTGGAGGTAGCCATACACATGAGTTCATGGCGTTAAGCGAAATCGGTGAAGACACGATTGTATATAGTGAGCAAAGTGATTACGCTGCAAATATTGAAAAAGCTGAAGTGGTTTACCATCCAAATAAAAAACATGAAGATGTTCAACCGTTAACTAAAATTGAAACGCCTAATGTGCATACAGCACAAGAGCTTGCGACATTTTTAAATAAACCATTAGATGAAATTACTAAATCTATGGTATTTAATGTCGATGGTGAATTTATATTAGTGTTAGTTCGTGGTCACCATGAAATTAACGATATTAAATTAAAAGCTTATTTTGGAACTGACAATGTGGATTTAGCAACTGAAGATGAAATTATTAATATTTTAGGTGCAAAACCAGGCTCGTTAGGTCCAGTTTTTGATAAAGATATTAAAATTTATGCAGATAATTTCATTCAAGATTTGAATAATATTGTCGTTGGTGCGAATGAAGATGGGTATCATTTCTTAAACGCAAATGTTGGTCGTGATTTTGAAGTAGCAGCCTATGGAGATTTTAGATTCATTTTAGAAGGCGAACTATTAGCGGACAGCTCAGACAAAGCGCACTTTGCTGAAGGAATTGAAGTTGGCCAAGTCTTTAAATTAGGAACGAAATACTCTGAATCAATGAACGCTACATTCTTAAACGACCAAGGTAGAGCACAACCATTATTAATGGGATGTTATGGTATTGGAGTTTCAAGAACACTAAGCGCAATTGTTGAACAAAATAACGACGAAAATGGTATTGTTTGGCCAAAATCAGTCACACCATTCGAATTACACTTAATCACAATCAACCCTAAAAAAGATGAGCAACGTGAATTAGCGGATCAATTATATACACAATTAAAAGAAAATTACGATGTGTTATATGATGATCGTAAAGAACGTGCTGGTGTGAAATTTAATGATGCTGATTTAATCGGTCTACCAATTCGTATCGTCGTAGGTAAAAATGCAGCAGAAGGTATAGTAGAAGTTAAACGTCGCGATACTGGTGACAGTGAAGACGTGCATATTGATAATTTAATCAATTATGTAAATGAATTGTATACAAATTTATAATTAAAGGCTAAGTCCATAGCACTTTGTTATAATATATAAAGTGAATTGGTAGATGTTACTTATATAAAATCGTAAGATTGGCACGTAAATACAGTGTTTTATATTGATATTGGTGAATATAAATTAGAGAATGTACAATGGCTGTCTAATATTTAAACGTGTTTGGCTCAAGCTTTTTAAAGAGGGAGTGGAACAGAAATCAAATTTTCTTAATAAAATTTCGTTCTCCCACCCCGGCAAAGAAGACTAGAACTGAAAAAGCTTAATATAAGCGCATTTTCAATTCAGTCAGCTACTGCCTAATAACGATTGAGGCTGAAACATGTATTTATGTCCCAGCTTCTCTTATGCAAGAGTTTCAGCTCTTGTATTCCTTTTTTAGTCAGTATTGTGGGGGCGGGAATACGAAATCAAATTTTGGTTTCTGTCCCGCTCCCATTTGTTATTCACAAAAATATGAATTTAAGCTATTAAGTTTAACTATTAGAATTTCACACATATCCGTTATAATATAGAGCATGGAATAATAATACATACACCGTCATTTAATGTAAGTAATCATATACAAGTAAAGCAGTGTAATTAATAGTAAGGTGGTTATCGTCATGGCAATGACAAATCAGGAAAAATTTAAAATCCTAGCTGACCAAATTAAAATAACAAACCATTTGGAACCAGAAATTTTGGAGCAAAGTGAATTAACGCGTGTGGATGTTAAGACAACAGATCGAACGTGGGTGTTTCAAATCACATTACCACACTTTCTATCAACAGAAGATTATTTACTTTTTACAGGGGCAATAACAGAAGAATTTAAATCAATTGCGAATGTAGAATGTAATATTACGATAAATAACAAATCAAACCAAGATGAACATGCGATGAAGTATTTTAGTCATTGTATTGATCAAACAAAACTTTCACCCAAAGTGAAAGGTCAATTAAAACAAAAGCGCTTAATTATGTCGGGAGATGTGCTAAAAGTAACTTGTCAAAATGATATCGAAAGAGACCATTTTGATAAAGCGTGTAATGGTAGTTTAGTTAAAGCTTTTCAACAGTGTGGGTTTGATATTAGTAAAATAGTCTTTGAAACGGATAGTGGTGGCAATGAAGATGACTTAGCATCATTAGAAGCACATATCCAAGAAGAAGATGAAAAAAGCGCACGTGAAGCTACTGAAAAATTAGAAAAAATGAAAGCTGAGAAAGCAAAACAACAAGATAATAATGAAAGCTCGGTAACTAAGTGTCAAATTGGTAAACCGATTCAAATTGAAAATATTAAACCGATAGATTCTATTATTGAAGAAGAATTTAAAGTAGCGGTTGAAGGTGTTATTTTCGATATTAACTTAAAAGAGTTGAAGAGTGGGCGACATATTGTAGAGTTGAAAGTAACTGACTATACAGATTCGCTCGTATTAAAAATGTTCACGCGTAAAAATAAGGATGATTTAGATAACTTCAAGGCATTGAGTGTCGGTAAATGGGTTCGCGCACAAGGTCGTATAGAAGAAGATTCGTTTGTTCGTGATTTAGTGATGATGATGTCAGATATTGAAGAAATTAAAAAAGCTACTAAACAAGATAAATCTGAAGAAAAACGAGTAGAATTCCATTTGCATACATCAATGAGCCAAATGGATGGCATACCTAATATTTCAGCGTACGTAGATCAAGCAGCAAAATGGGGTCATAAAGCAATTGCAGTGACTGACCATAACGGTGTTCAAGCTTTTCCAGACGCCCATGCAGCAGCTGAAAAAAATGGTATTAAAATGATTTATGGAATGGAAGGTATGTTAGTCGACGATGGTGTACCTATTGCGTACAAACCAATGAACCGTGATTTAAAAACCGCAACATACGTTGTATTTGACGTTGAGACGACTGGTTTATCCAATCAGTACGATAAAATTATTGAGCTCGCTGCAGTCAAAGTTAAAGACGGAGAAATTATTGATAAGTTTGAACGTTTTAGTAATCCGCATGAACGTTTATCCGACGTTATTGTTAATTTGACACATATTACGGATGATATGTTAGTTGATGCGCCAGAAATTGAAGAAGTACTTACTGAGTTTAAAGCGTGGGTAGGAGATGCTATTTTCGTGGCACATAATGCATCCTTTGATATGGGATTTATTGATACTGGATATGAACATGTCGGCATTGGCGCATCTACAAACGCTGTAATAGATACGCTTGAATTATCAAGAACAATCAATACTGAATACGGTAAACATGGACTGAACTTCTTAGCCAAAAAATACGGCGTAGAGTTAACGCAACACCATAGAGCGATTTATGATACGGAAGCTACTGCTTACATGTTTATTAAAATGCTTAAACAATTAGAAGAACTCGGCGTTCACAATCATCAAGATATCAATACATCGTTATCAAACGAAGATGCTTATAAACGCGCACGTCCGAACCACGTTACGCTCATTGTTCAAAACCAACAAGGTCTTAAAAACTTATTCAAAATTGTAAGTGCATCATTAGTCCAATATTATTATCGAACACCGAGAATTCCACGTTCGTTATTAGATGAATATCGTGAAGGTATTCTCGTTGGTTCTGCATGTGACGAAGGGGAAGTATTTACTGCAGTGATGCAAAAAGATCAATCTCAAGTTGAACGTATTGCACAATACTATGATTTTATTGAAATTCAACCGCCTGCTTTATATCAAGGCTTAATTGATAGGGAACTGATACGCGATAATGAAACATTACATGAAATATATAATCGTTTAATTCGTGCGGGTGAAGTCAATGATATTCCAGTTATAGCTACGGGGAATGCGCACTATTTGAATGAACATGATTCGATTGCGCGTAAAATATTAATTGCTGCACAACCTGGTAATCCATTAAACCGTTCTACATTGCCAAAGGCGCATTTTAGAACTACGGACGAAATGTTAGATGAATTACACTTTTTAGGTGAAGAAAAAGCTTATGAACTTGTCATTAAGAATACGAATGAGCTAGCAGATCGTATAGAGCGTGTTGTTCCAATCAAAGATGAGCTATACACACCGAGAATGGAAGGCGCAAATGAAGAAATTCGAGAAATGAGTTATTCTAATGCAAAAGACCTCTACGGTGAGGATTTACCACAAATTGTAATTGATCGTCTCGAAAAAGAATTAGAAAGTATTATAGGTAATGGTTTCTCTGTTATATACCTCATTTCACAACGACTTGTTAAAAAGTCTTTAAATGATGGGTATCTCGTTGGTTCACGTGGTTCTGTAGGTTCAAGCTTTGTAGCAACCATGACAGAAATCACAGAAGTTAATCCATTACCCCCACATTATATTTGTCCAAAATGTAAAACAAGCGAATTCTTTGATGATGGCTCTGTTGGCTCTGGTTTTGATTTGCCAGATAAAAAATGTGAAACTTGTGGCAGTGATCTTATTAAAGAAGGTCAAGATATTCCTTTCGAAACATTCTTAGGTTTTAAAGGCGATAAGGTACCAGATATTGACTTGAACTTTAGTGGTGAATATCAACCCAATGCACATAATTATACAAAAGAATTATTTGGTGATGATAAAGTCTTCCGTGCTGGAACAATTGGTACAGTCGCAGAGAAAACAGCTTTTGGTTATGTAAAAGGTTATTTAAATGACCAAGGTATCCATAAACGTGGAGCAGAAGTAGATAGACTTGTCAAAGGATGCACAGGCGTTAAACGTACATCTGGCCAACATCCAGGCGGTATTATAGTTGTACCTGATTATATGGATATATATGATTTTACACCTGTACAGTTTCCAGCGGACGATCAGTCTTCATCTTGGATGACAACACATTTTGATTTCCATTCCATCCATGATAACGTTCTAAAGTTAGACATACTTGGACATGATGATCCAACCATGATTCGTATGTTACAGGATTTATCAGGAATAGATCCTAAAACAATTCCAGTGGACGATAAAGAAACAATGGGCATCTTTAGTTCACCTGAACCTTTAGGCGTTACACAAGAGGAAATTTTATGTAAAACTGGCACGTTTGGTGTACCAGAATTTGGCACAGGATTTGTTAGACAAATGTTAGAAGATACAAAACCAACAACATTTTCAGAACTTGTTAGAATCTCAGGATTATCACACGGTACGGATGTATGGTTAGGGAACGCTCAAGATTTGATACGTTCGGGTAAATGTGATTTGGCAAGCGTAATCTGCTGTCGTGATGATATTATGGTTTATTTAATGTATAACGGCCTAGAACCGTCACTTGCCTTTAAAACAATGGAATTTGTGCGTAAAGGTAAAGGATTGACTGACGATATGGTCGAAGCAATGGTGGACAATGAAGTTCCTGATTGGTATTTAGATTCATGTAGAAAAATAAAATACATGTTCCCTAAAGCCCATGCCGCAGCTTATGTATTAATGGCGGTAAGAATTGCTTACTTTAAAGTGCATTATCCATTATATTATTATGCAAGTTATTTCACAGTGCGTGCATCTGATTTTGATTTAATTACAATGATTAAAGATAAAGAGGGTATTCGTAATACTGTAAATGAGATGTATTCACGTTATATGGATTTAGCTAAAAAAGAAAAAGATACTTTAACAGTGCTTGAAATAATGAATGAAATGGCACAACGTGGTTTCCGTATGCAGCCAATCAGTTTAGAAAAAAGTAAATCATTTGAGTTTATTATTGAAGGCGACACACTAATTCCACCATTTATTTCTGTTCCAGGTTTAGGTGAAAACGTTGCACAAAGAATTGTAGAAGCTCGAGAAGAAGGGCCATTTTTATCTAAAGAAGATTTAAATAAAAAAGCGGGATTATCACAAAAAGTGATAGAATACTTAGATGAATTAGGTTCTTTACCTAATTTACCTGATAAAGCACAATTATCAATATTCGATATGTAATGAACGAAAAGACTTAATAATAAACAAAAAGCATCAATTATCTTGTCATTATAGGCTTTTTACAAATATAGTTATTTGTCTAGCAAATAAACATATGATATAATAACAGTGCTTAAAAAATTAGACTCAGGCAGAAAGAGTGGGCATATTACCCGCTCTTTTCTATTTGCCAAAACAGGAGGTCAGCATGAGTAAAATAACTGAGCAAGTTGAAGCAATAATTCAACCTGTCCTTGACGACTTAAATTTTGAATTAGTAGAAGTTGAGTTTACAAAAGAAGGAAACGATCATTTTTTAAGAGTATCTATCGATAAAGAAGGTGGCGTAGATTTAAATGATTGTGCGCTTGCTTCTGAAAAAATCAGTGAAGTAATGGACTCAGAAGATCCTATCGAACAGATGTATTATTTAGATGTTGCCTCACCTGGTGCTGAAAGACCAATTAAAAAAGAAAAAGATTATCACAATGCTGTGACTAAACCTGTATTTGTTTCTTTATATGCTCCAATCGAAGGCGCAAAAGAATGGTTAGGTATATTACAATCTGTTGATGATGAAACAATAATTATGCAAGTCAAAGATAAGTCAAGAACAAAACAAGTTGAAATTCCAAGAAGTAAAATCGCTAAAGCACGTCATGCAGTATTGATATAACGTGATGAGGAGGATGATAAATCGTGTCAAGTAATGAATTATTATTAGCTACTGAGTACTTAGAAAAAGAAAAGAAAATTCCTAGAGAAGTATTAATTGATGCTATAGAAGCGGCGTTAATCACTGCTTATAAAAAGAACTATGAAAGTGCAAGAAACGTTCGTGTTGAATTAAACATGGATGAAGGTACATTCAATGTTATCGCACGTAAAGAAGTGGTTGAAGAATCATTTGATAACAGAGAAGAAATCGATTTAAGTACTGCACTAGTAAAAAATCCTGCGTATGAAATTGGTGATATCTACGAAGAAGACGTAACACCAAGTGATTTTGGACGTGTAGGTGCGCAAGCAGCTAAACAAGCTGTTATGCAACGTTTACGTGATGCTGAACGTGAAATACTATATGATGAATTCATCGATAAAGAAGATGATATTGTTACTGGTCTTATCGACAGAGTAGATCATCGCTATGTATATGTAAATTTAGGGCGTACTGAAGCAGTATTGTCTGAAGCAGAAAGAAGTCCAAATGAAAGCTACATTCCAAACGAAAGAATAAGAGTGTATGTGAACAAAGTTGAACAAACTACAAAAGGACCACAAATTTACGTTTCAAGAAGCCATCCAGGTTTATTAAAACGCTTGTTTGAACAAGAAGTGCCAGAAATCTTTGACGGTACAGTGATAGTTAAATCAGTAGCTCGCGAAGCTGGCGACCGCTCAAAAATCAGTGTACACTCAGACAACCATGACATCGATGCAGTAGGTGCTTGTGTAGGTTCTAAAGGTAGTCGTGTTGAAGCTGTTGTTGAAGAACTTGGCGGCGAGAAAATTGATATTGTTCAATGGAATGAAGATCCTAAGGTGTTTGTAAAAAATGCTTTAAGCCCATCACAAGTATTACAAGTTATTGTTGATGAAGAAAATCAATCAACAGTAGTTGTAGTACCAGACTATCAATTATCATTAGCTATAGGTAAACGCGGACAAAATGCACGTTTAGCTGCTAAATTAACTGGTTGGAAAATTGATATTAAATCAGAAACAGATGCTAGAGAAGCAGGTGTCTATCCAGCAGACGTCGAAGACACAGAAGATCAACTTAATGATGTTGTTGACGAAGAAAATGTTGATTTGGAAGAAACAGCCAATGAAGTTTCTGAAACAGTAACTGAAGAAGAAGACGCTGAAAAATAACTTGGGGTGATAACTTTATGAAAAAGAAAAAAATTCCAATGCGTAAATGTATACTTTCAAATGAAATGTACCCTAAGAATGACATGATTAGAGTTGTAATTAATAAAGACGGACAAATTTTTGCTGATGCGAGTGGCAAACAACAAGGCCGTGGCGCTTATGTATCTAAAAATGTTAAATTAGTAGAAGAAGCACAACAAAAAGAAACATTAGAAAGATATTTCAAATCTGATGCTGAAACGTTAGAGCCTGTTTATAAAGAAATTATACGTCTTATTTATCGTGAAGAGATACCTAAATGACAAAAGAAAAAATCGTGAATTTTTTAGGTTTAGCAATGCGTGCAGGAAAAGTTAAAACAGGCGAATCAGTCATTATAAATGATTTGAAGAATAATAAGTTAAAGCTCGTAATCATTGCAACAGATGCTTCTGACAACACAATGAAAGTGATGCAGAACAAATGTGAAAGTTACCATATATCATTACGCATATTTGGAACGAGAGCTGAATTAGGACAAGCTTTAGGTAAAGCAGAACGTGTAAACATTGGAATCACTGATCAAGGCTTTGCTAAAAAGTTATTGTCAATGATTGATGAATATCGTAAGGAGTGACTATATGAGTAAACAAAGAATTTACGAATACGCTAAAGATTTAAAATTAAAGAGTAGAGATATTATCGACGAATTGCAAAAGATGGATGTTGAGGTAACAAGTCATATGCAAACATTAGAAGACAACCAAATTCACGCATTAGATAAAATTTACAAACCTGAAAAAGCAAAAGAAGCAGAGGAAAAACAACAAAAAGCTGCTCAAAACAAACAACAATCATCAAATAATAAAGGTAACCAAAACAACAAGAATAATCAAAATAACAAAGGTAACCAAAATAATAAATCAAATAATAATAAACCGAATAACAAAAACAACAAAAAGAATAATAAAAAATCAAAACAGACAAAACAAGAAGAACCTAAAGAAATTCCAGAAAAAATCACTTATCAAGAAGGTATTACAGTAGGTGAACTTGCTGAGAAATTAAACGTAGAGTCTTCAGGTATTGTTAAAAAATTATTCTTACTTGGTATTATGGCTAATATTAATCAATCATTGGATGAAGAAACACTAGAGTTAATCGTAGATGATTACGGTGTTGAAGCTGAAAAAGAAATTGTTATTGATGAAGAAGATTTATCAATTTACTTCGATGATGAAACTGAAGATGAAGATGCTGTAGAACGCCCAGCAGTTGTTACAATCATGGGACACGTTGACCATGGTAAAACAACATTACTAGATTCGATTCGTCATACAAAAGTAACAGCTGGAGAAGCTGGTGGTATTACACAACATATTGGTGCATACCAAATTGAAAATGACGGTAAAAAAATTACGTTCTTAGACACTCCAGGTCACGCAGCATTTACGACAATGCGTGCGCGTGGTGCACAAGTAACGGATATAACTATTTTAGTTGTAGCGGCAGATGATGGTGTTATGCCTCAAACAATTGAAGCAATCAATCATGCTAAAGAAGCAAATGTGCCAACAATTGTTGCTGTTAACAAAATTGATAAACCAACATCAAACCCAGACCGAGTAATGCAAGAATTAACTGAACACGGTTTAGTTCCTGAAGATTGGGGCGGCGATACAATCTTTGTTCCACTATCAGCATTAAGTGGAGACGGCATTGATGATTTAATAGAAATGATTGTACTTACTTCTGAAGTACAAGAATTAAAAGCCAATCCAAGTAAAAAAGCTGTTGGTACAGTGATTGAAGCTGAATTAGATAAATCACGTGGACCATCTGCCTCATTATTAGTACAAAACGGTACACTTAACGTTGGAGACTCTTTAGTAGTTGGAAATACGTACGGTAGAATTCGTGCTATGGTAAACGATTTAGGCCAACGTATTAAAACTGCAGGACCATCTACACCAGTTGAAATTACTGGTATTCATGATGTGCCTAAAGCAGGCGATCGATTTGTTGTTTTCAAAGATGAAAAACAAGCAAGACGTATTGGTGAATCTCGCCATGAAGCTAACGTAATTCAACAACGTCATGAAAGTAAGAGCGTTTCATTAGATAACTTGTTTGAGCAAATGAAACAAGGTGAAATGAAAGACTTAAATGTCATTATTAAAGGTGATGTGCAAGGTTCAGTAGAAGCACTTGCTGCATCTCTAATGAAGATAGACGTTGAAGGTGTTAATGTGCGTATCATTCACACTGCTGTGGGTGCAATAAACGAATCTGACGTTACACTAGCTAACGCTTCAAATGGTATTATTATTGGCTTTAACGTTCGTCCTGATACAGGTGCGAAACGTGCTGCTGAAACTGAAGGCGTTGACATGCGTCTACACCGTGTTATTTATAGTGTTATAGAAGAAATTGAATTCGCGATGAAAGGTATGCTAGATCCAGAGTTCGAAGAACAAGTAATTGGACAAGCAGAAGTTCGTCAAACGTTCAAAGTTTCTAAAGTTGGTACAATCGCAGGTAGTTATGTTATTGATGGTAAAATTACTCGTAATGCTGGCGTTCGTGTCATTAGAGATAACATTGTGCAATTCGAAGGTGAATTAGACACACTAAAACGTTTCAAAGATGATGCTAAAGAAGTTGCCAAAGGCTACGAATGTGGTATCACAGTTGAGAAATACAATGACTTAAAAGAAGGCGACATTATTGAAGCTTTCGAAATGGTTGAAATAAAAAGATAAGTGGATATAATCCTAATTTAATGATTAAAAAAGCCTCCAATAATTTGGAGGCTTTTTATATTGAGTTCAGATTT
>NZ_JAMBPV010000011.1 GCF_029531845.1 Staphylococcus equorum | reverse complement strand
TGCTACAAATTCATTGCGTTTGTCTTTTTGATTTGTATTTTTCTTTGAAACAAGCATTGTCTTTGACAAGTTCATAATTGAATTATTTAATATTGACCGTAGAAAGCGTGCAAAAAAATTGGCAGTTAACTCTCTTCTTTAGAAAGCTAACTGCCATTTATTAAATCTAGAATATTTAATTCTAGACTATATGCTTTATTTTAATTTAAACACTCTTAATGTCTAAACCTTCATCGCCCCATGCGTCCATGCCGCCTTCAACGTTAACTGCATGTATATCATTTTGTTCAAGGAATTGTACAACTTGTGCACTACGTCCACCCACTTTACAGATGATGTAGTATGTTTCATCTTTGTTAAAATGATTCAATTCATCTGGAACTTGATTCATCGGTATTTTTTCTGCACCAGGTATCACACCCATAGCTGTTTCTTCATCCGTTCTAACATCAACAATATGAATTGGATCTGAATTTAAAACTTTATCTTTCAATTCATCAATTGTAATAGATTCCATAAATAATTCCTCCTGTTCTTATTTTGCTACAATATTAACTAATTTTTTCGGTACTGCAATGACTTTCTTAATATCTTTACCTTCAATTTCAGCTTTAACATTATCATTACCAAGTGCTAATTGTTCCATTTCTTCTTTTGAAGTATCTTTTGGAATATTAATCTTAGCGCGTACTTTACCATTTACTTGAACAACAATTTCAATTTCATCGTCAACGAGCAATGTTTCATCATATGAAGGCCATGGTTGGTAAGTGATTGTTTCTTCATGTCCAAGTCGCGTCCATAATTCTTCAGCTATATGTGGCGCAATTGGTGCCAACATTTTGATAAAACCTTCAATATATGGTTTGTAAATTTCATCTGATTTATAACAATCATTGGTAAATACCATCAATTGACTTATCGCAGTATTGAAATTCAAAGTATTATAATCCTCAGTGACTTTTTTCACTGTTTGATGATAACTTTTATCTAAAGCTTTACTATTATTGTTTACCACTTTATCGGAAATCAAACCATCATCAGTAACTAATAAGCGCCAAACTCTGTCTAAGAAACGTCTAGAGCCATCCAAACCATTTTCGCTCCATGCAATAGCTGCATCAAGTGGCCCCATAAACATTTCATACATACGTAAAGTATCAGCACCGTGTGATTTCACGATATCATCTGGGTTAATTACATTTCCTTTTGATTTACTCATTTTTTCATTACCTTCACCAAGTATCATACCTTGGTTAAATAATTTTTGGAATGGTTCTTTCGTAGGGACTACACCTAAATCATATAATACTTTATGCCAAAATCTCGCATATAACAAGTGAAGTACTGCGTGTTCCACACCACCGATGTATAAATCAACTGGTAGCCAGTGTTTTAATTTTTCTGGATCTGCAAGCATTTGATCATTATCTGGATCAATATATCTTAAATAATACCAACAACTACCTGCCCATTGTGGCATAGTATTTGTTTCGCGACGACCTTTCATTCCAGTTTCTTCATCAACCACATTAACAAAATCTGAAATGTTAGCTAATGGAGATTCACCAGTACCAGAAGGCTTAATTTCATCTGTTTCAGGTAAAAGTAGTGGTAATTCTTCTTCTGGCACAGTAGTCATTGAACCATCTTCCCAATGAATTACAGGTATTGGTTCACCCCAATATCTTTGGCGACTAAATAACCAGTCTCGCAATTTATAATTTACTTTTCGAGTACCTGCGCCTTTTTGTTCTAACAATTCAATTGCTTTAGCAATCGCTTCTTCGTTATATAAACCATTTAATTCGCCTGAATTAACATGTGGCCCATCTCCATCATAAGCTTCTTGCGATAAGTCTCCACCTTCGATAACTTCTAGAATTGGCAAATCAAATGTTTTTGCGAATTCATAGTCTCTTTGGTCTCCACTTGGCACTGCCATAACTGCACCAGTGCCATATGTCGCAAGCACATAATCTGCAATCCATATTGGAACTTGTTGTCCAGATAAAGGATTCGTTGCATATGCTCCAGTGAACACACCTGATTTTTCTTTAGATAACCCTGTACGCTCTAAGTCTGATTTTTTAGCCGCTTCTTGTTGATAATCTTTGATAGCCGCTTCTTGATCTGCTGTTGTAATTTGATTTACAAGTTCATGTTCTGGGCTTAACACTAAGAATGTTGCACCGTATACAGTATCTGCACGTGTTGTAAACACTTCTATTTGAGCATCACTTTCTTCTACATCGAACGAGATAGCAGCCCCTTCTGAACGACCAATCCAGTTACGTTGCATATCTTTTAATGATTCTGGCCAATCTAAGTCATTTAAATCTTCAAGTAAACGGTCTGCATATTCTGTAATTTTTAATACCCATTGTTTCATTGGTCTTCTTACGACAGGGTATCCACCACGTTCTGACAAACCATCAATAACTTCTTCATTTGAAAGCACTGTACCAAGTTCTGGGCACCAGTTTACTGCAACTTCATCTACGTAAGCGAGTCCTTTATTATATAATTGAATGAAAATCCATTGCGTCCATTTATAATATTCCGGGTCTGTAGTATTAACTTCTCTATCCCAATCATAACTGAAACCTAATTCTTTAATTTGACGTTTAAACGTCTGAATATTTGTTTTAGTAAATTCACGAGGATCATTTCCAGTGTCTAGAGCATACTGTTCTGCAGGGAGACCAAATGCATCCCATCCCATTGGATGTAACACATTATAGCCTTGCATACGTTTATAACGAGAAATAATATCTGTAGCTGTATAACCTTCTGGATGGCCTACATGAAGTCCTGCACCTGATGGATATGGAAACATGTCTAGCGCATAGAATTTTTTTTGACCTAAATTATCGCTCGTTTTAAAAGTTTTATGTTCTGCCCAATAATCCTGCCATTTTTTTTCAATTTCATTATGATTGTAGTTCACTACTTTTCCTCCTATTCAATAAAAAAACACCTCAAACTATTATCGATTTCAAAAGGGACGACTTTCACCGCGGTACCACCCTGTTTCACATTAAATGTGCACTCATTTAAATTAATAGTTAGAGATGTTATAAATTCATTTAAGTCCTGGTAAGTTCACTCAATGCTTAACACTAGGTTCCACCTATCCTAGTTCTCTGTAGAAAAGCTTTCAAGTTACTACTCCTATACATTACTAATGATATTTGAAAAAAGGTTTTATTTCAAGTGGAAAACCAGAAATAAAGCTACACTAAAAGTTTCTGTGTTGCGATTTGTTAATTTATATAAAAAAATCGAACAGGTAATCTTAAACCTGTTCGATCAAATTACTATATTGTTTATTTTCTGCGTAAAATTTACACATCTTTTGGTAATTTTCTGTCGTAAATCATTAAGAAAAACACTGCGATAACAAGTAAACCTATCATACATAAAAACATCGCTTGCATATTAAGTGTATCTACAAGGACACCGCCTATAAGTGGACCAAAAGCCTTACCTACAGTTGCTGCTGAGTTAACATACCCTTGAAACGCGCCTTCTTTCCCTTTTGGAGCTAATTGGTTTGCAATCGTAGGAACGGCGGGCCAAACAAACATTTCACCTAATGTCAGTATAATCATACCTATCATGAACACTGAAAATTGTTCGGCAAAACTCGTCACTAAAAATGACACTATGAAAATCGCTATACCTACCAACATTTGATACTTCAAATTGCCTTTTAGTAACCTGATAACTGGCATAATTAACGGTTGGGCTACCAGAATCATAATACCATTAACAGTCCATAACAAACTGTATTGGCTCATCGACATATTAATTTCTTGAGTGAAAGAAGCAATCGTACTCTCCCATTGAATATATGCAATCCAACAAATACTAAACATCACACATAAAAGTGATAGCGCAGTAAATTGAACTCTGTTTTGCTTAGACAGTAAAGACATCGTATCATTCGCTTTCACCTTCACATCAAGTTTAATATTAAATTGTGTCATTGCCACCACTGCAAATGCCACATACATTAATAAGTTAGCTATAAATATATAATTGAAACTCAACTCTGCAACAAAACCACCAGATGCTGCACCTATCGCGACGCCTAAATTTTGTGCTAAATAGATTGCGTTAAACGTTTGACGTCCACCTTGGGGCCACACAGCTCCTGCGAGTGCGTAAATAGCTGGAATAATCATACCGCCACCAAAACCTAATGCTACAAGCCAAACTGCATACCAAGGCCATCCATGAAAGAAATTTAATAACGTTGTACTGATTAAACATATAACAGTACCTATCATAATTGTCGAATATCCACCTAATTTATCAAATAAATTACCACCTAATAAATTGCCAATAACCATCCCAAACGAATTAATCATTAGGACAAAACCAGCCATTGTAAGACTTTTATCTAATTGTTCATTCATATAAATTGTATTTAAGGGCCATAAAAAACTTGAGCCAGTGATATTTAATGCCATCCCAATAACTAACCACCACACTGATTTAGGCATTTTCATAACAGTAAGCTCCTCTCTATTTAAAAAATTTCTAATTTTACTCTAAACACTATATCATTAAAATATGTTAAAATCTTTAACTAGAATGAATTCAGAAAGGAAAATGTTATATGGGACAATTTTTCCCTTACGCATTCGAGAATAAAAGATATCACACTTGGAATTATCACTTAAAAAATAAATTTGGACAAAAGATTTTCAAAGTAGCAATTGACGGTGGCTTTGACTGTCCTAATAGAGACGGTACTGTAGCACATGGCGGATGTACTTTCTGTTCAGCTGCAGGTAGCGGAGATTTTGCAGGTAATCGTGTGGATCCAATCGATGTACAATTTCAACAAATCAAAGATAGAATGCACGAAAAATGGAGTGACGGTCAATATATTGCTTACTTCCAAGCATTTACGAACACGCATGCGCCTGTCGAAGAATTACGAGAGAAATATGAGACTGCTTTAAAGGAGCCTGGTGTTGTTGGCCTTTCTATAGGTACACGACCTGATTGCTTGCCTGATGATGTAGTTGAATATTTAGCAGAGTTAAACGAGCGTACATATTTATGGGTAGAACTTGGTTTACAAACAATTCATCAAGAAACATCAGATTTAATCAATCGTGCGCATGATATGCAAACATATTATGAAGGTATCGCAAAATTACGTAAACATAATATTAATATTTGTACGCATATTATTAATGGTTTGCCAGGCGAAGATTATACGATGATGATGGAAACAGCTAAAGAAGTCGCTCAAATGGATGTCCAAGGTATTAAAATCCACTTACTTCATTTACTTAAAGGTACACCAATGGTGAAACAGTATAATAAAGGCATGTTAGAATTTATGTCACAAGATGAGTATACTAAATTAGTTTGTGATCAATTGGAAATTATTCCAAAAGAAATGATAGTTCACAGAATCACTGGCGACGGTCCGATTGATTTAATGGTAGGTCCCATGTGGAGCGTTAATAAATGGGAAGTACTAAACGAAATTGATAATGAACTTGGTCGCAGAGAATCGTATCAAGGTAAACATTTTGAAAGTACGATAAAATCATGAAATTAGAACGTATTTTACCTTTTGCGAAAACGTTGATTCAACAACACATTACATCGGAAAGTATTGTCATAGATGCTACTTGTGGTAATGGCAATGACACACACTTTTTAGCGCAACAAGTGACTCAAGGCAAAGTATATGCATTTGATATCCAAACAGAAGCCATCAGCAATACAAAGCAAAAAATTGAAGGTTATCACAATGTAACGTTGATACAAGATAGTCATGCGCATGTAAAACAGCATATTCAAGAGAGTGACATTGGTAAAGTGGATGCTGCAATTTTCAATCTAGGTTATTTACCTAAAGGTGATAAATCCATTGTTACCCACCCTGAAAGCACATTATCAGCTATCAACTCAATTTTTGATATATTAGCTCCAGAAGGCGTCATCATATTAGTTATTTATCACGGTCATGATGAAGGTAAGTTAGAACGTGATGCTGTAATTGAATATTTGTCACAGTTTGATCAAACTAAAGCACATGTATTGCAATATCAATTTATTAATCAACAGAATAACCCGCCGTTTATCTGCGCACTAGAAAAAATTTAGATTGTTAATACATAATGAGTTTAAGGTATAATTTCTAAACACAATTACCATTATTAACAATTTATTCGAAATTGAAATAACTATTCCAAACCTCAGACAAGGGAGTGGGACAGAAATCTAATTTTCCTAATAAGATTTCTGTCTCACTCTGGCAAAGCTGACTATAAAATGGAATAGTAGTTCTTTAAATGCTTAATTTTAGCGTATTTTCAATTCAGTCAACTACTACCAAATAAAGATTGAGGCTAAAATATGTATTTATATTACAGCCTCTTGTCTTTCATGTTTAATTCCTTTTTTAATTACCATCACTGATTTGGACCGACTCCTGAGGGAAAACATGAGCTGAAGACTTCAAGCTAAGGCTCTGCCCACGGAAAGCGTGCACAAATAATTATTTATAATAAAATATAAAAAGACAAACAAAAGCCTCGGTAGTTGACTACCGAGGCTTTGCTTATTCCCTATAAGTTAATGATAGATTTAAGACTAGTTTGAATGCTAGTTGATTTTGATTCAATTTCTTCTTTAAAGAAATTTAAAAGGCTTTCCCTTTGCGCTTTTAAATCTTCATTGAAATGAATAATAACTGTACGTTCGTCATTTTGTGGTCTTTCTTTAATAATCCACGCCTTTTCCACTAAATCATTATAAGTTCTTGTACGCTTATAAGATTTAATGTGAACAAAATCATCCATTTCTTTCAAAGTCATTGATCCTTCTTTCCAAAGCGTTAAAAGAATCAAAATTTCTTCTTTAGACATCTTGTACTGCTTTTGTACTTTGTTAAAGATATCTTCGATGTCATTCAACACCATTTCTAATCTTAAAACGCCATCAACATTATCAGTAAATGTCTTCCCCATAGAAAAATCCCCCAATCATAGTATAAAGTTAAACATGTAAAATTAATTTATCAAAAAACATCATTCATAGTAAATAAATTCTTCACTGAATTAACATTAGAATTTTTAATAAAATTAATCTTATATACAGTTTAAATTTAAACTATGAATTATGCAATTATATGAGATATTTTATTTTGCATTTCTTTCAAAATAATAGCTGATTTTTCGAATAATTCACGCTCATGGCTGTCTAGAGGCGTTTCAAAAACTTTTACAGCACCTTCCTTATTTACTTGTGTCGGCACTCCAATATAGACACCTTCTTGGTTGTATTCACCTTCTAAATAACTAGAAATTGTTAATACAACATTTTGATTATTTAAAATTGCTTTTGTAATGTGGAGTAACCCCATTGCAATTCCATAATATGTTGCACCTTTTGCTTGTATTATATCGTAAGCTGCATCTCGCGTATTTGTAAAAATTTCTTCAACTCTGTGTTGTTTTTCAGAGTCATCTTTTAGTAGCTGGTATAAAGATTGACCGGCTATATTAGCTTGAGACCATACTGCTAATTCTGAATCGCCATGTTCACCAATGATTTGACCGTGTACACTACCTGATGAAACCCCAAATTCTTCAGCTAATTCATATTTAAAACGTGCTGTATCTAAAATTGTACCAGAACCTATCACTTTTTCTTTCGGTAAACCAGAAACTTTGTGTGTCACATATGTTAAGACATCTACTGGATTGGTAGCAATTAAGAAAATACCGTCGAATCCAGATTTCATAACTTCAGAAACAATTGCTTTAAATATTTTGGTATTTTTTTCAATAAGATCTAAGCGTGTTTCACCTGGTTTTTGAGCCGCTCCAGCAGTAATAAGGACTAAATCAGCATTTGTACATTCTTTATATGTACCTGCTTTAATTTTCACTGGTGAATCACCATACGGCGCACCATGGTTTAAATCCATGACGTCACCTTTAACTTTTTCTTCGTCTAAATCAATAATTACCAATTCATCAGCAACACCTTGAGCTACTAACGCAAAAGCGTAACTTGAACCTACCGCCCCATCACCTATTAACACTACTTTATTATTTTTAACATGTTTCATTATATGACTCTCCTCACATATTCAATCGTTAGTTACATATTGTGATTAATTTCACAATATTAATATAACAGTGTTTTAGATACTTTTCAACATCTTTGTTATGTTTTTCACAAACTTTTTATAACATTAATAATAAAATACATAAACATGATGTGTACATATCCTGTTTTTCGATATTTTTCATAAAAAAACATCAGATAACAATTTATGTTTTCCGATGCTTTTCCTACTTTATATTAAAATGACGAAACTTTTAAATTCTGTTGTATGTTGATTTTTAAAATTAAGATACTTCATGTTCATCATGCACAATAAAGCCGTTATTACTTGCACTATTATTTAAAAATGCCAAGATATATCTCATTACTTCATCTCTTTCAGGTTCATTATGTACCTCATGATAAAGTCCTGCCCATGCTTTGAAATATAATTCATCTGTTTTCACTTTACCTTTAATTAACTCCATTGTAGATACATCTGCAACTTGATCTTCTAGACCATACATTAAAAGTAGTGGTAATGGTTTAATATCAGTTAAATGCGTTACCGTTTCTTTCATAATCTCTATGATTTGTTTATACCAATGATAAGTTACTTTCTGCAACATCAGTTGGTCATTTTTTGTTTCTCCTATCACTTCTTCGTTTCGTGTTAAGTCTTCAACTGTGATACCTACTTTAAATCTGGTATCTTTAGCTACTTTGCCTATATTTGAAATTATTTTATCTTTACGAGATTTATTACTTTTCTTAAATTCTAAAAGTGGAGATAAAAGCATCAAACCTTCAATTGGTACTTCTACTTTTTCAAGTAAATTAAGTGTAATTAAACCACCTAGACCGACACCTAACACATAAGTTGGTATTTTATATTCATTTGCTATTCTAATCCATTCAAGAATATGCTCATGATATACATCAAAATTGTCGATTTGCCCTTTGTTAGAACGTGATGTTTGACCTTGTCCAGGTAAATCACCCATAATAACATGATATCCATTTCGGCGAAGCATCGTAATTACATATGCGTATCTTCCCGTATGTTCGAGCATGTTATGTGCAATTACCACGACACCTTTAGCTTCCTTTTCGGTTTCCCATTTCCACATAATACATACTTCCCCTTCTCGTTAAATTTCATTATATATATTGTATCAAAATATGATGTACTTTTTCCATTTTAAACATAGCCACGGACGTGAAAAATTCAATTTGTTTTAAAAATTAAAAGCATCTTATAAGCAACACTTTACCATATGTGTATTTAATAAATTAAAGTGTAATATATTTCATTGTAAACGATTTCATTACCTTTAGATTCATGCTACACTTATATTGAAAGATCAGCTATAAGCAGAATGGGAGGAATTAATATGCCAATTGTGAAAAACTTTTTTATCGGGTTATCTAACAACCCTTTTCTAAATAAGACTGCTAAGGAAATCGGTCCAATGCTCGGTGCAAATAAAGTGGTTGCCGGCAATACGATCGAAGCCTTATTAGACACAATTGAACGTCTAAACAGCAAGGGAATTACAGTTACTGTAGATTGCCTTGGAGAATTCGTTCTAACTGAAGGTGAAGCAATTCAATCAAAAGATCAAATATTAGAAGTGATGTACGCTATTTACAATAATAGCTTAGATGGTCACATGTCTATTAAAATAAGCCAGTTAGGCTCTGAGTTTGATTTAGATCTTGCTTATCGCAATCTACGTGAAATATTATTAAAAGCTAATGAGTTTAATAATATGCATATTAATATCGATACTGAAAAGTATGATAGTTTATTTGATATTACGCAAGTATTAGACCGCTTAAAAGGTGAATTCAAAAATGTAGGCACCGTGATTCAAGGTTATTTATATAAAGCTGATACACTTGTAGATAAATATCCAGAATTACGATTGCGCATGGTTAAAGGCGCATATAAAGAAATTGATACGATAGCTTATCAAACAAAAGAAGACATTGACGAAAATTACATACGTTTAATTGAAAAAAGATTATTAAACGCTAAAAATGTAACTTCAATTGCAACTCATGATGATAAGGTTATTACACATATAAAACAATTTATCAAAGACAACAAAATTGACAAAAACCAGTACGAATTTCAAATGTTATATGGTTTCCGTACTGATTTAGCAGAGAAAATAGCTGGGGAAGGTAACAATTTCTGTATTTATGTACCTTATGGTGATGATTGGTTTAGTTACTTTATGAGACGACTAGCAGAACGCCCTCAGAATTTAAATTTAATGTTTAAAGAACTAATGAAACCAAAAATAATGAAAAAAGCGGGTATTGTTACAGGTGTATTTGCAGCCCTTGGAGCAACAAGTGCCCTAGTATATCGTATATTTAAAAAATAATTTTAAAAAAGAATTGGGCAAAACGGTATCGTTTTGCCCAATTCTTTTTATTTTAGTTGAAACTACTTTATGCCTTTCTAAAAAGATTGGCGCTTCAATCTTGATCAACTATATTTCTTTTAATAAATTAGCCATTTCTATTGCACTAATTGCTGCATCTGCACCTTTATTTCCTGCTTTTGTACCCGCACGTTCTATAGCTTGTTCAATATTTTCAGTTGTAACGACGCCGAAGATAACTGGTGTATCAGCAACATCATTTGCTTTAGAAACACCTTTCGCCACTTCATTACAAACATAATCATAATGAGAAGTAGATCCTCTTATTACACAACCTAACGTAATCACTGCATCATAGTCACTTTTCTGAGCTAATTTTTTAGCTACTAATGGAATTTCAAATGCGCCTGGTACATATGCCACATCAATGTTTTCTTTTGGTACTTCATGTCGTACTAAAGTATCTTTAGCACCATCTAATAAACGGTTTGTAATAAAATCATTAAACCTACTTACAACAATTGCTACTTTTAAATCGGAACCTATTAATTTGCCTTCAAAATTCATCCTATTGACCTCCTATATTAAATGACCCATTTTTTCTTTTTTCGTGTCCATATAATCTTGATTAAATTTATTTGTTGGAACTACAAGATCAATTCTTTTATTAATATTCACACCATAAGTTTCTAAACTCTCGAACTTTTTGGGGTTATTACTTAACAAATTCACGCTTTCAATACCAAAATATTTTAAAATTTTCGCAGCATCTTTATAATCTCTCAAATCTTCTTCGAAACCTAAAGCGATATTAGCTGTCACAGTATCATAACCTTGTTCAATAAGTTCATATGCTTTTAACTTATTAATTAAACCAATACCTCTACCTTCTTGAGGTAAATATAAAATAATGCCACCATGTTCACTTATATATTTCATAGAAGCTTCTAGTTGTTCACCACAATCACATCTTTGACTATGAAAAATGTCGCCAGTCAGACAAGAAGAATGAATACGCACATTTTCTGTTTTCTTTATATCTCCACTTACAATTGCAACAAGTTCTTCGTCACTCGTCTGTGAAGTAAAACCATACATATCAAAATTGCCATGTTCAGTAGGCAACTTCACTTTCGCTTTTGCTTCTAACTTAGATGTTAATGATTTTCTATATGTTTCTAAATCTTCAATAGAAATCATTACAAGCTCGTGCTTTTGCTTAAACGCTTCTAACTCTTCACCCTTAGCCATAGAACCATTTTCATTCATAATTTCACAAATCAATGCTGCCGGCTTAGCCCCTGTTAGTTTAGCTAAATCTACAGATGCTTCTGTATGACCACGTCTTTCTAATACACCATTATCTTGTGCAATTAACGGGAATAAGTGACCTGGTTTATTAAAATCACTAGCCGTTACATGCTCTGCAATTAATGCTTTGGCTGTCATTGTTCTTTCGCCAGCACTGATACCTGTCGTCGTGTTAATATGATCGACACTCACAGTAAATTGTGTCCCATAGACATCAGAGTTATGACTTATCATTGGATTGAGCTCTAATTTTTCAGCTATATCTTTACTGATTGGTGCACAAATAAGTCCTCTACCATATTTCGCCATGAAATTAACGGTATTATCTTGCATCCATTCTGTCACAGCTACTAAGTCGCCTTCATTCTCTCTATTTTCATCATCAACAACGACGATACTTTTACCTTTTTTAAGTTCCGCAAGTGCTGTATCTATACTATCTAATTTCATACTATCCCTCCTAAAATCCAAATGCTCTAAGCTTTTCTGTACTTAATCCTGATTCATTATTGCTGACAATTTTCTCGACATATTTGAATAACATATCAGTTTCAATATGGACCGAATCGCCTACACGTTTTTGGTTTAAAATAGTGGATCTTCGTGTTTCGGGGATGAGATGAATGTCGAATTCTGCATCCTTTAAGTGGAAAATAGTTAAACTCACGCCATCTACAGTTATGGAACCTTGTTGCACCATTTGTTTAATAAGTGTAGTAGTAGGCTTTATTGTTACAATTTTAGAATTATCTGATGCTTGTATACGTGTGATTTTAGCGACTTCATCTACATGTCCCAGCACAAAATGACCTCCGAAACGACCTTGACCACTCATCGCTCTTTCTAAATTTACTTCTGCAGATTGGTTTAAATGATTTAGATAAGTCTTATTTTCTGTGCCTTTAATCACTTGTACAGAAAACGAATGCTTATTAAAATCAACAACAGTCAAACATGCACCATTCACACTTATAGAATCTCCAATATGCATGTCTGATAAGATTGTCTCGCAATCAATCGTTAAGTTAACTACAGATTGTTGTGTCGTTATTTTTTTAATCGTGCCTATTTCTTCAACAATACCGGTAAACATGATTATTCACTTCTTTCGCAACTCTAATTTAATATTTTGCTCAAGCATTTGGGAATTAATAATTTCGAATTGCGGTACTTCTGATAATTCAAAAATGTTCTTAGTTTGATAAAATTGATAATTACCAGAACCACCTATAATTTTCGGGGCATAATATAAGATAAGTTCATTCGTATATTGAGATTGTAGAAACACTGAAGATACGGTTGGACCTGCTTCTACTAACAATTTTCCAATTCCCTTTTGGTATAAATCTGTTAAAATATTTTCAATTGAACAATCAGTTAATATAATAATTTCTACTTGCTCATTATCTGTTTTTAAGTTTTCATTTTGCGTATAAATCCAAATAGGTGTATTAGCATTTTTAAACATGTCTAATTCAAAATCAATTTGGCCTGATTGCGATAAAATTACTTTTATTGGATGCTTACCTTCCTCAATTCGTGTTGTATATTGAGGGTTATCTGCATCTAACGTGCCTCTACCAGTAAGTACAGCATCATGGTTATGACGTAAGTTGAATACATCACGCTTGACGGCTGTATTCGTAATCCATTTGCTTTCACCTTCATCAGTAGCCTGTTTACCGTCTAAACTGCAAGATACTTTAACTGTCACTTCAGGTACTTCTTTACTTTTGCTTATAAAGAAGTCTTTGTACAAGCGTTCTGCTTGTGCATTATGACGAAATTCAACTTCTATTCCTTCGTGTTGTAATATTTCGTCACCATTAGAGGGTAAAGTCGTATCTTTTACAGCATATACAACTTTCTTTATGCCGAAATCGATAATTTTATTTACACAAGGTGGAGTCGAACCAAAATGAGTGCATGGCTCTAATGAAATGAATATAGTACCATCTTTAGCTTCATCTTGTGCCATATCTAACGCTTGTACTTCAGCATGTTTATCGCCTTTTTTTAAGTGTGCGCCCATACCTACGATTCGACCGTCTTTAACAACTACAGCGCCTACAGGTGGGTTTACACCAGTTTGGCCAGTAACCATTTGTGCTAATTGGATTGCATAATTTAAATATTGACTCACGTTATCACCTCTAAATAATAAAAAAACACCTGAAATAAAATATTTCAGGTGTGGGATATATTGATATAACATCATTAGCTTCAAGTTAAATACACTTATACATTTTAAACATAAGTGTATGCCAAATAAACACTTAAAAAGTGTCATTTTTGTTATACTTCATTCTTTCTCCCATCCAGACTTTACTGTCGGCTCTAGAATCTCACTAGATCAGCCACATTTGAATAATCAAATGTAGGTCGCAGGCTTTGTTTACTGCCGGTTGGGAATTTCACCCTGCCCCGAAAGAATCTCTATGAAATTGTAATTAATGATTGAGTCAAATAACTATTACTAAGTTACATCAATATCGTACTACATTTTAAGCAGAATGACAATTCATATTATCTAAGTCGGCTTTATTTTTAACGTATTATTATCATTAAAATGCTTTAAATACTAATAAGAAAAGCTTTTTACTTAAATTAATGAAAAAATTAATTAATTTTTATTATGGTTTTTATACCGTTTATACTCAAATTATCATTTTTAAAAATTAAACTCACCAAAAATATACAGTTAATGATTTTATTTTGCAATTACTTATTCGCTAATAACTGATTTACTACACTTACTGCTTGTTTAGCTATCATAGCTACACCGTTTCGAGATTGATTGATTCCATTTGTTAACTGACCTAATGCGTACATGTGCTTAAGTGTTCCATAGCGCGGGCTTATAATTTGATTTGTTTCAGCAATAATTTGTATACCGCCAAGTGGATGTGCTTGTACAACCTGCCTATTTTCAAGATTTAAAACCAATTGATCATCATTGTCAAGATCTGATAGTTGCGTTTTTGAACCAGTTGCATTGATAACGACATCAAATTTATGCATTGTCTCTGTCTCATTTTTATATTTGAAACAAAATTGATTTCCGTCATATTGAACATCCTCTAGACCACTTTTAATTTCAATAGTCCCATTTTTAATATGGTCTATAATTAATTTAGCAGTACGCGGAGGCATTGGGTTAGAATTATCTTTTAATATCGATTGGTAATCTTTTAAAAATTGTTTTTGGTCTTCTCTACTGAAACTATTCCATATCCAATTTAAATTTTCTTTTACTAATTCAAGTATACTTTGGAACGCTCCTAATTCATTTTCATGCTCTAAATCATATGTTAAATCTTTCACCGGATCATTTTGTCTACGGCGTACTAATTTTTTAATTGCAATATCATAATAGGCACAATCTTTCATAAATAAATTTAGCGCTTCTTCCAAAGGTACATTTCCGAAATTTTCGTTCTTTATTGTATTAAAATTTTCTGGTGTTAAGTATTTAAATTCCATGTCAGGCATTTCACCTCTTACGCTTGGCAATTGTCCTTTACGACTTGTTATAGTAATTGGTAATTTAGGGTGATGCACAGTAACATAGCGAATCACATCTAAAGATGCTAAACCAGTGCCAATGATTGCAATTCTGTCAGTATCATCCACATCGTCTAATGTGTTATAAGTTGGATATGGCGTGTGAATATATCCTTTTTTCCCTTTCAAATGGTACGGATCGTGATATGACAGTGTACCAATCGTTAAAAATACAGCATCATATTTTTGACAATTCGACATGTCTTTCGAAGTACAAACATAATATTTAACATCTGTTTGACCTACATCAGCCTCAATGAATACTTCTGACACTTCCTCTTTGATCATCTGGATATTTTCAAATTGATAATTATATTTTTCCAAAAAATCTTTCATATAATGCCCAAATATAAATCTTGGTAAATACTCTGGGTTAGAAAACTTAAATATCGATTGTGTTTTATACCATTCATAAAACTCACCTTGATTATCTAAATTTAAAGACATTTGCTTAGCAGGCATATTAATTAACAATTGATCACTGTCATTCTGAAAAGGTACACCTTGACCCATATTTTTAGGATTATCGTACATGTCTATATTCATTGTTGCAAAATTATCATGTTTCACTAATTCCTTTAGCAAGCTTACACCCGCTGTGCCCATTCCTATGATAGCTATTCGCATTGTACACACCCTTATTAAATTTATTTATATTCATTATAGCAATGATTATGCTTATATTACATGCTAATGTATTCAACTATCGTACAATTTAGCATTGTTATAATATTTTGATAAATATGTTAATATTAATATATTGAAAAATTATTATTTTTGTACTTATTTTAAGGGGTTAGACAATGAAATTTTTAAATCATTTGTTATATTTAATTATAGCAAGCACAATATTATTATCCGGTTGCGGGTTGCCGGGACTTAGCGGAAGCCAATCAAAGAATGAGGTTAAAGTATCCGCTTTAGCTACGAGTGAATCTCAAATCATGGCTTATATGATAATAGATCTTATCGAACACAATACAGAGGGTAAAATTAAAGGATCTATCATTAATAACTTAGGTTCAGCCACAATCCAGCATAATGCCTTAATGAATGGCGATGCTGATATATCGAGTACCCGTTACACTGGGACAGATTTGGTGGGCGTCCTTGAATCTGAACCCGTCACGGAACCTAAAAAAGCGATGAAATTAACTAAAAAATTGTTCCAGCAAAAATTTGATCAGACATTTTTCGATTCTTATGGTTTTGAAAATACTTTTGCCTTTATGGTAACTAAAGAAACTGCAGAAAAATATGATTTACATACTGTATCAGATTTAGAGAAAGTTAAAGACGAAGTGAATGTAGGTACAGATACAACTTGGATTAAACGTGGTGGCGATGGTTACGCTCCTTTCCAAGAGCATTATGGTTTTGCTTTTGACTCTATTAAACCGATGCAAATTGGGCTCGTTTACGATGCTTTGAAAAGTAAAAAATTAGATGTTGCACTTGGCTATACGACTGATGGTAGAATTGCAGCTTATGATTTAGTAGTACTTGAAGACGATAAAAACTTCTTCCCAACATATGATGCAAGTGCCGTAGCACCAAATAAACTTTTAAAAGAACAACCAGAAGTTAAAAAAGCAATTAATAAATTAAACGATAAAATAAGTACAGAGCAAATGCAAAAATTAAATTATGAAGCAGATGGAGAAGGCAAAGAGCCAGCAGTTGTTGCAGAAGAATTTTTAAAAAAGCATAATTATTTTGAAAATAAATAATGCACAGTATTTACGACTATACTTAGTTAAATATGTATCTATACACATATTTAATGTTAATATATTGTCATAGATTAGGAAGTGATAATATGAAATTTACTATAAAAGTGTTTATATCAGCACTTATGTTCTTCATTCTTATAAGCCAAAAAAATAAAGCAGAATAACTATAAAGAGTTTCCACTTTTGGAGACTCTTTTCTTTATATAAATTATGAATATAAAGAAAGAGGACTAACTGACTTTAAAATTCAGCTGGTCCTCTCAGATATTAGCGAAAAAAGATTCTTTCCATTTCCAATAAGTATTAAATAATCAAATTGATGCACAAAAGTTGTCTCAAGGGAAGAATACTTAAAAAGACAAACCAATGCTTTTACAATACACATCACACTTGGTTTGTCTACGTTCTGTTAGTCCCTTTTGTATTAGAAATTAATACCCCAAATACTTATTTATTTTTTGTGCTTCTCATCATCTTTATAAACAAAATATTTATAATATTTTCCTTCTGTTTTCATATCTTCATAGAAATGAGCCATTAAAGTCGCATTACTTTCAGCCCATTTAATGTCAGTAGCATATTGATGTTCTCCTGGGTTTTTAGGATTCCATCTCATACTATAAAGCGTGTTTTGATCTTCATTAGATAAAAAGTGATCATGAATAAAGTTAGCGCCACCACTTATTGCTTTTTGTGGTGTATCCCAGCCGTGTTTTTTAGCATACTCTGAGCCTGTTTTAACTGGATCTTCGTCGAGCGCACCTACGCCAAAGAAGTTATAGTATTTTTTACCATCAATTTCTACACCACTTGCGAGCTCACTCTTGGCAGAACCTGTTTCAAGTAATGCATGTGAAATTAAATATACTTCGTTAACATGCTTGTCCTGTGCTGCTTTTATAAAATCATCAGAATGCTTTAACAACGTAGGGTTATCTATAAGCATGCGTTTTATTCTATTTTCATCAATACCTTGATACTTATCTAATTCTAAAAATTGGTATTTTTGCGTATCACTTTCAATAAATTCACTACTATTCATCGCAGCTTTTATCTCAGTAGATGACGCATCTCTCCATGTTTTATTATCTTTACTTGAAACTTGTTGGCTAGTGTAATTATCAATTTGTTTTTTAGATGCTTTATCCAAAGTAACTTTAAGATTTTCTACTTTTTCTTGTTCGTCAACTTCTTTAAAAAAGATTTGATCTGAGATCATCGAAAAAACAACGACCGCAGCTACACCTAAGACTATCAACAAACCTATGATTGATAGAATTGAGCCTTTTTTATGCTTCGTCATGTTTACACCTCTTAGGTAATAATTAGGAAGGATACTCCTTCGTCATATGTATCATAGCTTTAAACCTATCCGATAATAAAGTTTAACACTAATTACTTGAACAGACAATTTAATATGAATGTTGTTACATATTCATAAAAAAAGTAATGAAATTTTAATTTCATTACTCTTGACTTTTATAATAATCCATTATAATAAAGCTTGCAGCTTGTGATCTATTTTTATAAAAATAACGATTTAAATCAATCGTACCTTCGATTTCCCCGTCTCGATACATCATTTCTTTTGCCATATTGTTTATCATAACAAAATCTGATTTATCTTTAATCATATCCAAATCATCATGCCTTGCAAAAAAATGTTCCAAATTTAAATATGCGTAATCCATATAAACCTCCTGATAATTGTCCGAAGATAATAATATACATCTAAAGTGTTATATCTTTAAGTTGAATACGCGCTAATGTTATAAAACTTAAAATTTATCTATCTTATGACTACTATTTAACACCTATTATAGCTATTTGGCAAATGAAAATTACTATTTCTTATAATAAAATAATTACATCCGGAAATATATGTTGTATATACGACAATGGAGCAAATGAATGACCTTTGAAGAAACCTATAAAAAGTACAAACATATTATTCATTATCTATTAAAAAAATACAATATTCAGTACAATTATGATGAATATGCTCAACTCCTCTTGATTAAAATGTGGGGGCTAACCAAAATCTATAATTCACAAAAACGTACCTCACTAAACAGCTTCTTATATTCACGATTAAATTTCTATTTGATAGACCTTTTTCGCATGCACCATGCTCTACCTCTAGTTGATGCTTTAGAACAAGAAGTTAACGTCACTTCAATTAATGGTGATTACGAGAGCATGTTAGTTTTCCAACATTTTCTATCATTATTGACTAGTAAAGAACAGCAATGGCTACGATTTAAATTTTCAGGACTTAAACAATATGAAATTGCAGAACTTTTAAATTGTTCTGTTTCTACTTTGAAAAATTATCAAAAACGAGTTCAACAAAAATATTTGAAATTCTATTCAGAAGATTGAGGTGAAAGCGTTATGACTCCACTCACTAAATTACTTTATTTCAAAACAGTAACGGGACCAGAAATATTAACAATCTGCCAATACACTACACACCAATTCACTTACCCTACTACAATTAATCTCACATTAAATTATTTTTTAGAATCACAACATTTATCTCTAACGCTTCAAACAAAACAAGCCAAACATTTATTGAAAATACGTAAGCTCGTTCCAATATTTATTAATAGCGATATAACATTATTTCCAGTCAAACCACAGCGGTCACCAATACAATATTATATTAACGCACTCTCAGTCACTGGATTAAAGTCAAAAGGAACACAAACGATTATATATTTTGAGAATGCTACGTATATTACTGTCAATGCTTCCTATGTATTTATTCATAAAAAATGGCAAGAAAGTTTAACACTTTCTCACCATTTAACATAACACTATTCAACTATAAAGCCTTATTATGCTTATATTCTAATAGTTTTTTCGTAAAATAGGCAGTTACAATTTTGATTAAATATAAACTGACAATCAATAGCAAAATTGAGCCAATCAAAGTCAAAATAACGGTAGTAGTAGATAATTCCACTTCAGGTTTAATAAAGTATTGAACAGATGATAGACTCGTCAGAAACCCAAATAAAAATAAGCCTAATAACACGATATAAGTGATTAAAATACCTATAAGTAATGTAAATAATTGTGTTGATGATACAACTTTCTCTCTAAAGACATATTCTTTTAAAAATTGGTTAGAAAATGCAATAGGACGATTAAAACTTTTTCCGTCACTTGACTCAGTAACTTTCTCTAATACTTCATTCAATTGATTTTTCTCTTTCTTATTTAAAAACCATAATTGCTTTTTCACTTTTTGTTTAAAGATATTTAGTTTCATAAATGTTTCTCCTTTAGAACTTCCACAGTGCTATTTACTTATTAAATAATAAATCAATTATTCGGGTTATTCAATTAAATTCAAAAACTTTTTAAATATTTATATTAATTTTAATTTTATCTAATCTACGATAACTAAGCCCATTAATGCAGCAAATTGTACAGCTTGATTTCTAGAAACTTTGCAACCTAATAAGTCTTCTTTGTTAACCACAAATGACTCAAAATAAGATTGGCTTAAATCACAATCTTTTAATGGGGTTTGGTAAATCGATAAATGCTCTAAATTACTATCGTCAAAAACTACCTTTTTCAAAGTTGAATTATGAAATTCAGCATTTTCAAAGTTACTCTTTTGTGTCACCATTACTTCTATCTTAGAATCCACAACACTTATAAAATCAGCTTTCACTTCATCAAACACTATATTTCCAAACTTCATGTAATTAAATAAAGTTCCAGTCATACGACAGCTTTTAAATGTCACTCTATGTATGGAACCATGATCCATTTTCGTATTCGAAAAATCACAATTTTCAAAAATAACATCTGTGAAATCAGCACGACCTAAATCAGAGTTAGAAAAATCACAATCCTTGATATAAGAACCATAAACTACAAATCGTTCTAAAACTTTATTACTTAAATTAGCATTTTGTATTTTCGCAACTTCAACTATATCATCTTCATCTCGAAAGATTTCTTCTAATTCTTTAAGTTCTAAATTTGTACCTATTTTAGGTTGTTGTATTTTCATAAATAACCTTCCCCTCTTATCATTCATAGTTTAATCGAACAAGTTAGTATATGTATTTTAAATTTAAGACCTCAACAGTATAACAGATATCTGAGCATCCTAAGCTTATGCTCAATATAAAAGCTGAGACAACTCATTTAGAATGAATTGCCTCAGCTTTTTATTATTTGAAATTTAAATTTCTTAATTTATTATTAAAGAATAGATAATCCTGAACTTTGAATATCTTTAGCAAACCCTTGTACTGTATCAACTGATAATTCGTTAACATCACGGCCAAGGTTGTTATTAACTTTTTTAACAACGTCTGCAGGACATGTAATAATATCCGCGCCAACTTCATCCGCTTGGATTACATTGATTACTTCACGACAACTTGCCCAAAGTAATTTAACGCCTTTTTTACTATGTGTTACTTCTGCTGCATCTTTCATCAATGGAACTGGATCTACACCTGTATCAGCAATACGGCCAGCAAATACTGATACATAAGTTGGAACACCTTCTGTTACAGCTTCTGTAATTTCTTTAACTTGATCTAAAGTATAAACAGCAGTTACATTTAAACGCACATTGTCTGCTGATAATTTTTTAATTAGAGAAATAGTTGATTCACCTTTTGTGTTTACAACTGGAATTTTAACAAATACGTTTTCACCATATTGTTTCAAAATCTCAGCTTCTTTTTCCATTGTTTCTAAATCATCTGCGAATACTTCGAATGAAATAGAAGCATCAGGAATTTCACGAACAGCTTCTTCTGCGAAAGCTTTATAGTCTGTTACACCTGCTTTTGCCATTAAACTAGGGTTAGTAGTAAAACCATCTACTTGTTTATTTTTATAAGCTGTTTTCATTTCTTCAATATCTGCACCATCTGCAAACACTTCAACATTTAATTTTGCCATTACTAATTCCTCCTGACTTAAATAAATAATTCAATAAAGAATTATTTTTATAACGGTTATTAACCATACAACTCATTTATACCACCATTAATCACTAAATTCTAATTTTTTGCTTAAATTGTCAAAATCTTTAGAGTAAAAAGAAACCTTAAGCGTACTTGAAGCTCTATACAGTTATGATTTACTATAAATCTAAATATATATATATTATAAATTTACAAATTAGTTAATTTTTTGTAAATCTATGGTATTATTATTTAATGAATTGTACTAGGAGGTAAATATGGCACGTTCAAAACTTTATTTTTATTTATCTAGTTTATTGGTTATTATTAGCTTGTATTTTAATACTAGAAATCCTCTAATTACTATGCATTTTAGTTCAATGATCAAATTAATTTTTGTTTGTAGTATTATTAACGCTATTATTTTAATAATTTCAATTATTTTTGCAGATAAATCAATTAAACACTTACATGAAAATTCTGGTTGGGTTAGAAAACCAAGTAAAATATTACCTTATGTGATATTAGTAGTGCTTATCATTCATATTATTGCTTCACTATCAACGTTTGGTATTATTTTCTAATTAATGCTACAAAAGTTATAATACTTTTGTAGTTTTTTTATTTTTTTGTCGAGAGGAAGAATAAAAACAATGCAGTACTTATATATTTTTATAGGCGGTGCGGTTGGTGCATTATTAAGATATCTATTAACATACATTAATCACACTACTGAATTCCCGACTGGCACATTTATTGCTAATATTTTTGGTGCTTTTTTAATGGGACTTATTGGAACAATGGCTATAAAGTATTTTAGAAATAATCCATTACTCAAAAAAGGTATAACGACTGGATTTTTAGGAGCATTCACTACTTTCTCTACTTTTCAATTTGAACTTGTTTCATTTTTAGAACAACAGGCGTATTTATTAATGGTTTTGTATGCTTTAAGTAGTTATATATTAGGTATTATCGTCTGTTCTATCGGCGTGAGAATGGGGGCACGTTTATCATGACACAATTGCTGTTAGTTATGTTAGGTGGTGGTCTCGGAGCTGTAATCAGAGGATTTGTTACTAACGTTTGCGCTCGCAGTTTTGACAGTAAGTTACCTATTGCGACGCCAATTGTTAATATATTGGGAAGTTTAATAATCGGTTTATTGATGGGTATGACATTAAATATATATTGGATTCATCCTTTTGTAATTGTCGGTGTCCTCGGAGGATTAACTACTTTTTCTACTTTGTCTTCAGAGTTAGTCAATTTACTAACATCCGAAAAGAACATATTCAACTTTTTAATTTATTCTTCACTACAATACGGCGTTGCATTTTTAGCCTGTTTATTAGGATATATCATTATTTAAATAATTTATTGAATTTTAGATGCAGATAGATACAACACAAATTAATGACTCTAATCACCATCTATATTATAAAATTGTTAATCATTTACCTTCAAAATTGAAAGATTTAAAAAGCATCAATTTATTAGTAAAACTAATAGATTGATGCTTTTAATTTAAGAATGGCATATTTATGAGCATTCTACTTCTTTTAATACTAGTGTCCACTATATTCAGATGGATCTGGTCCTATTCTTCTATCTTCGTTTAGTTTATCTAATTGTTCAATTTGTACTGATGTTAATTGGAAATCAAATACATTTAAATTTTCTTCTATTCTAGAAGGCGTAACTGATTTAGGTATTACTACAACACCATGTTCTATGTTCCAACGAATAATCACTTGGGCTGGTGATTTTCCTAATTCAGAGGCAACACTTTTTACAGTATCATCTTCTAAAATTTGTGCATTCATGAGTGGTGACCACGATTCCATATGAATATTTTGTACTTCTAAATATCTTCTTAATGATTCTTGTAATAAATATGGGTGGAATTCAACTTGATTTATTACGGGTTTAATAGAAACTTGGGCTAACAGCGCTTCAAAATGCTCCGTTTTAAAATTACTTACCCCAATATTTTTCACTCTGTCATTCTTATATAAATCTTCCATACCTTGCCAAGTATCTATCATTAAAGCCTCATCTGTACCTGGCCAATGCATGAGATACAAGTCTAGGTAATCTAATCCAAGTTTATTTAAACTCGTTTCATAAGCATCAGCAACATGTTCACGGCCATAATCTACTAACCATAATTTAGATGTGATAAACAAATCACTTCTATGCTTACCTGTATTCGCTAACCCTTCTGCGATACCTTCCCCTACTTTTTCTTCGTTTTCATATACCATTGCCGTATCGATATGTGTATAACCACTTTCTATCGCATGTTTTACTGACGCTTTACATTCGTCACTGTTTTCGACACGAAACGTACCTAAACCAACAATTGGCATTTCATTGCCATTATAAAAAGTTACATGTTCCAAATTAAAATCCCCTTTTCTATTTAGATAACTATTATATTAATCAATTTCCTTTAAATTATAAATTAAAAGGACTTTAATTAATATAATAATCTTGAATTACCCATTAAACACATTAATCATGTATTTAAAAATCCAACAAAAAAACAGATAGATAACCTATATGGCTACCTATCCGTTTTTAAATTAAGTATTTTCCTTAATTAAATGTTTCTATTTCATCCATAACACGTTGTAAATCTTCAACATTGTATTGAATGCGACCATGGAATACAAATTTATTAAAGAACTCATCAAGTTGCTCAGCACCCACTAGCACCTTAGTATTTGAACTTTGTGCATAATTTGAAATCGTTACAGCACCTTCGTTTTTAGGATTGAAGTACAAAATAGTAGTTGGTGTGAATTTTAAATTAAGTTCTGTTTGAATATCACCGGCAAGTTTTTCTATTTCATTTAAGTGCGATGTATAATTTACAAACGATAATGATTGCGCATCTTCATTTTGATCTAACACAAGTGTTTGTGGCGTGTGTTTATCAAGATCTAAAGTATTAAATACCTGCTCCATCATTGGTTGTTCTTTGAATTGGGCTGCACTAACGCCATTATATACATGCCCTTTCAATAACTGTGAATCTATAATGTATAGACCTGTACGAGTCAATACTAAATGACTAATACGTTGAACATCACTAAATTCATTTCTAGGTAAAAATATATTAGCCATAATATGCATATCTTCAGGACGAATTCTTTTTTCATTTACAAGACGTTCACGGATACCAATCAATCTCATATCAGTTACATATTCACTATGGTTTTTAGAAAATAATTTCAAGGCATCAATTTCTCTGTCTTTAGAACTAACTGTAGCTGCATATTCTTCCTTTTGTTTCGTTACTGTTTTTTTATTTTCTATTCTTTCCTTTTCCAACTCTTCTTCATGTTCATCGCTTAATTTTTGTTCTCTAGATTTATATTGCTCTTCAGCTTTTTTTTGCGCTTTCTTTTTACTTTTTAAAGCAAGCATAAATAATATCAAACAAATGACTGCTACGATGATTGCCACAATCAAACCAATTTCTATTGGTCCTAATGAATTCATAACAAAAACGCTCCTTTATGTGTTCAGTAACTTAATTATAATAGATAATAGCTCATCATTCGATAGAAAAGTCCATAAAATTAAATTTTAGCTTATTATACTTCTACAGAATCTTTTAATAAGTTTACTTTATCTAATTTTTCCCATGGCAATAAGATATCTGTACGGCCAAAATGACCATAAGCAGCTGTTTGTTTATATATTGGATGTTTTAAATCTAACATTTTAATTATGCCGGCAGGTCTTAAGTCAAAATGCGTGCGTACCGCTTCTACTAATTCATTTTCACTTACGCTACTTGTCCCAAACGTATCAATAGAAATTGAAACTGGTTCAGCAACCCCAATTGCATATGCTAATTGCACTTCACATTTGTCCGCTAAATTAGCCGCTACAATATTTTTCGCTACATAACGTGCAGCATAAGCAGCAGAACGGTCAACTTTTGTTGGATCCTTACCACTGAAACAACCGCCACCATGACGAGCATATCCACCATATGTGTCTACAATAATTTTACGACCTGTAAGTCCAGCATCTCCTTGTGGACCACCAATAACAAAACGACCAGTAGGATTAATATAAAATTTAGTTTCTTCATCTAAAAGATCTTCAGGCACTGTCGGGTAAATAACATGTGCTTTAATATCATCTTGAATTTGTTGTAATTCAGTATCTTCCGCATGTTGTGTAGAAACAACGATAGTATCAATACGTTGTGGTTTATCTTGTTCATCATATTCAACCGTTACTTGTACTTTCCCATCTGGACGTAAATATTTTAATATCTCATCTTTACGCACATCAGATAATTTCTTAGCGAGTTGATGTGATAAGAAAATCGGTAACGGCATATACGTATCCGTTTCATTCGTAGCATAACCAAACATCAACCCTTGGTCGCCAGCACCAGTTGCTTCAATTTCTTCTTCAGAAACATCATTACGATACTCTAATGCAGTGTCAACACCTTGCGCGATATCAGGAGATTGCTCATCAATGGCAGTTAATACGGCCATAGTTTGACTGTCATAACCATATTTTGCACGTGTGTAACCAATCTCTTTAATTGTTTCTCTTACTACTTTTGGAATATCAACATATGTCGTTGTAGATATTTCACCTGAAATTAACGCCATACCAGTAGTTACCGTAGTTTCACAAGCGACCCTTGCATTAGGATCATCTTTTAATATCTCATCTAATATTGCATCAGACACTTGATCCGCTATTTTGTCCGGGTGCCCTTCTGTTACAGATTCTGAAGTGAATAATCTTCTATTGTATGTCATAATTTGCTCCTTTAGTTTTAAATTACGAAAATTCTCTCTCTGTTGAGCTCATTAAAAAAGGCCTTCATCACTATATTAAATAGAGAGAAGGCCCTTATACGTCCATTCGCTCTTATCGTTCAGACGATATATGTCTGCAAACGGTTTGGCACCTTTCTTCAATTAAGAAGAGGTTGCTGGGCTTCATTGGGTCCATGTCCCTCCGCCACTCAGGATAAGAGAATCCGTTAAGTCCTATAGTACCTAATCTATGATATATTGTCAATTTAACATTTACTTATATTTCTTTAAAATTCCTTTTAATATGATGTGGACTATTAACTCATATGTGTTATACTCTTTAATTGTAAAGGCTTACATTAACTAAATAGCGTTGGAGGGATTAGTATGGCGGTAGATACATACACATACACAAGCAAGATTGAAAGTATATTGGACAAACCATCATCATTATTTCAATTATCTACAACACAGTTGTATAACAAAATTTTAAATAATGATGAGGGTGCACTAACTGAACTAGGAGCAATTAACGCTAAAACAGGTAAATACACAGGTCGTTCTCCAAAAGATAAGTTTATTGTAAATGAACCATCCTATAGAGATGACATCGATTGGGGTAATATAAATCAACCTATCGAAGAAGAAACTTTCTTAAATTTGTATGATAAAGTTTTAGCTCATTTAAACAAAAAAGATGAACTTTATGTATTTAATGGTTATGCAGGTAGTGATGAGGATTCACAATTAAAACTCACTGTAATTAATGAGTTGGCTTGGCATAATTTATTCGCACAAAATATGTTCATTCGCCCAAGCACTAAAGAAGAAGCTAGTGAAATTAAATCTGATTTCACTATTGTTTCAGCACCTTCTTTTAAAGCAGTTCCTGAAGTTGACGGCACAAACTCCGAAACATTTATAATTACCTCTTTTAAGCATAAAGTGATATTGATTGGTGGCACTGAATACGCTGGAGAAATGAAAAAAGGAATCTTCTCAGTAATGAACTATTTACTCCCTAAAGATAAAATCATGAGCATGCACTGTTCGGCTAATGTTGGCGATAAAGGTGATGTTGCATTGTTCTTCGGTTTATCTGGTACAGGTAAAACAACACTTTCTGCTGATCCAACACGCAAACTGATTGGTGATGATGAGCATGGATGGAATGAAAATGGCATTTTCAATATTGAAGGTGGCTGTTATGCAAAAGCAATTAACCTTTCATATAAAAAAGAACCACAAATATACGACGCAATTAAATATGGTACAATTTTAGAAAACGTAGTTGTCGACGAAGATGGTGATGTAGACTTCGATGATAACTACTACACTGAAAATACAAGAGCTGCTTATCCAATCGATCATATTGATAATATCGTTACTCCATCTAAAGCAGCACACCCGAATACAATTATTTTCTTAACTGCTGATGCTTTTGGTGTATTACCACCTATTTCTAAACTATCTAAAGATCAAGCAATGTACCATTTCCTTAGTGGTTTCACAGCTAAATTAGCTGGTACAGAACGTGGTGTTACAGAGCCAGAACCATCATTCTCAACTTGTTTCGGTTCACCATTCTTACCTCTCAACGCAAAAGTTTATGCAGACCTATTAGGAAATTTAATTGATAAACATGATGTCGATGTTTATCTAGTTAATACAGGTTGGACTGGCGGCCAATATGGGCTCGGACGTCGTATCAGCCTTAACTACACAAGACAAATGGTAAACCAAGCTATTACTGGGCAATTAAGTGATATTGAATACATGCAAGATGACATGTTCGGATTAGATATCCCAGTAGAAATTGAAGGTGTTCCACAAACATTGCTAAACCCTATTAATGCTTGGAGTAAGCCAGAAGCATATAGAGAGCAAGCTCAAGATTTAATTAACCGTTTTAAACATAATTTTGAAAAATTCGGTACAGAAGTAGAAGATTTAGCCAACAATGGTGGTTTCAAATAATTTAAAACAATACCAAAGGCATGAACTACGAAAGAATTGTAGTTCATGCCTTTTATTGTTCATTATAGTTTTGTTTAATATGCTTACTTTCAACATCTGCCATCCATTGTTTGATTGTAAATAATGTTGCTTGTAACGCAAAGGGTCTAGGAATATGTCCTTCTTCTATTTGATAAAATGTGCGATAAGTTGTGCCTATACGGCCCAATTGTTCCGCTAAATAATATGCTTGGTGAATACCAACTTGATAATCTTTTCCACCGTGTACTATTAAAATCGGTGGGCTATTCTCAGTAATTTGGGAGACTGCATCTCGTTTCCTATATGCATCAACGTTCTTTTTAGGATGACCAATCATACGTTTAAGCATGCCTCTTAAATCAACTCGCTCTTCATACATTAAATATATATCAGAGACACCGCCCCATATAATATAACTGGATATTGGTAAATCTTGAAATGTTAATAGTCCTTGTAAACCGCCTCTAGAAAATCCAACCATATGAATATGTACTTCTGGATACATTTGGTTTAACATTCTAATAGCAACAGTAACATCGTTTAAGTCGTCGCCATAAAATGCATCTTTTCCTTCACTGCCATTATTTCCGCGATAATACGGGCCAAATACTAATGTATGCTTATCTGCAAATTGCATTAAACGTCCTGTACGTACCATACCGACTTGCCCTTTTCCACCACGTAAATAAATTACAATTCTTTTAACATCTTCTTTAGGCGCCATTAAGAGACCACGAACTTTTAACGCGTCGACGTTATATGTGACTTCTTCAAAAAAATGCGCTGGTGCTTCAACTGGCATACGTTTTCTATGAATAAAATCCAAGCTCCATCACTCTCTCTAAACATTGTAAAATTGCTGCGTCTTTCAATAAGTAGCTTTTGCGTTCTTCTGGAATATCATACACGTTATTATAAAACACAGGGCCATTTGTTTCTAAGTAATCACTTTGTTGCTCTATATCTTTAACGACAACCATAAATACATCTTTAGTAAAGCTTATTCCATTTTGTCTTTCTACACGATATTGCGCAATATAATTACACTGCTTTATCGTTGCACCTGTTTCTTCGAATAACTCTCTAGCTGCTGCTACTTCACTGGATTCTCCTACTTCTTTTTTGCCACCGGGGAACTCTATGCCTCTCAATTTATGATTGGTAAACAGCAACTGTCCTTGAAATACAGGGATAATCAGGACATGATTACCATCAGCATGATCTCCGCCATTTTTATAGGATAAAAACACATCATCATTTTCGCTATCTTTAAACTTCACGTTCATCCTTCTCCCTTTAATTATGTTAAACTATCTATGCTAAGTTATTTGTTGGAGGCAAAATTATAATGAAGACATTGTTCCTAGGACTCATACGTATTTATCAACGGTTCATTTCGCCAATGACACCTGCCACATGTCGTTTCTATCCTACTTGCTCTGAATATACAAGAGAAGCGATACAAGTCTATGGTGCATTTAAAGGTACGTGGTTAGGTGTTAAACGAATTTCAAAATGTCATCCACTTCATAAAGGTGGTTTTGACCCAGTACCATTAAAGAAAAAGGAAAATAAAAAAGATTAATATACGTGCTTTAATTGTGCTGTATTAACTACGGGAGGTTCAAAATATATTGAATCTCCTTTTAATATGCCTGCATTATTTACTATATCATTTTTAAAATAATAACCTTCTGGTGTGATATCGCTTGGATAATCAGCGTATTGAGCTAGTAATGCAGTGAAATATCTACTTAATCCATATTCATACATACCCCCGATAACAATTTTGATATCTTTCGGTTTTAAAACGTTAATGATTTCTAATACTTTATCTATCCCACCTAGTCTAAATGGTTTCAACACAACTACATCAATAGGGCTATGATCGATAATTTTCATAATTTCATCTTGAGATAATGCTTTTTCATCAATTGCAATTGGTGGTAATTCTGACTTAGTAACACACTCTAGTTTTTCTAATGACTTAAAAGGTTCTTCTATATAGAGTAACGATTTATTAGCAAGTTGTTTTAACTTGTGTGACTCATCATCTTGAATAGATTCATTTGCATCTATTGCAATATTAGGTTGAAAATCTAATTGTTCTAACGTTTCAATATTTTGTAGTATATGCTGTGACCATTTTATTTTAACACGTTGCGGTTGTGTATCTGCAAGTTGCTTTAAATTCCCTTCAGTCAAACCACTTACCGTCGCACCATAAGGAACATTAAATGAATACATTTCATAAAACATTTGATAGAAAGCCATCACCAGCATACTTCTAGTAGCTGGATATGCCGTCAAACCTTCTAATGTTGCTTGTGCCTTTTCAAAATGACTAAACGTGTCATTTTGGTATTGTTCAATCCATTTCTCTGTTTGTTGACGCACAACTTCTATCGTTTCTGTCGAATACCAATCCGTCTCAAAAGCATTACATTCTCCAAAATAATGTTGTTCCGTATCAGTGATCAATTCAATGATTAATGCCTTTCGACAAATCAATTTAATTTTCGGCGTCACAATAGGATATTTAAAATTAGCATTATATTCGTATAATTTCACTGCCTGTAATTTCATATGCACCTCGTATTTAAAGTTTCAAACGGTTTCTCTGTAGCTTCCCTGTTGACGTATAAGGTAATGCTTCAACACGTTCAAATTGCTTAGGTATTTTATATTTTGCTAAGTTTTGACTAAAATACTCTAATAATTGTGTCTCAGATATCGTTACATTCGCAACGTAATATAAATATGGGACTTCTCCCCACGTAGTATCTTCTACACCGACACACATCGCATCTTCTATGCCATTATAATTTTTAGCTACTGACTCAATTTGATAAGGATAGATATTTTCTCCACCACTGATTATCAAATCTTTTCTGCGATCATAAACCATGACATAACCTTCGTCATCTATTTCTGCAATATCACCAGTATTAAAATAACCTGCTTCAAAGATATCTTGCTTATTTTCAGGGTATAGGTAACCTTGCATAACATTATCACCTTTGATTAACAATTCACCATGACCTAGTGAATTTGGAGCTTTAATTTTTACATCAACATTTTCACTCGGTTTACCTACTGTATCATAACGGTGTGATAACATCTCCGGAGATGCAGTTAAAAACTGTGAACACGTTTCTGTCATACCGAAAGAATTATATATTGGCAATCTACTTTGAAGTGCTTGATCAATCAGAGAACTTGAGAGTTTCGCGCCACCAAGTAATATTTTTTGAACATGATAAGGTTGGTCAAATCCTTTATCCATTAACCACTTCAATGTCTGTGGCACAAGTGACACATGTGTGGGTAATTCTTCTTTTATAATATTTAACATATTAACAGAATTAAATTTAGATGCTATACGAACTGTAAAACCTTCAATTAACGCTCTTAATATTACGCTTAATCCTGAAATATGATAGATAGGCAATACCGATAGCCATTTAGTATTTTGATCAAATCCAAGACTTTCTTTACAGCCACTTGCGCTTGCATAGTGATTGCTAAATGTCTGTGGCACAGCTTTTTGAGGTCCCGTTGTCCCTGATGTAAACATAATAGAGGCAATACGCTCTATTGAAAATGACGCTTCAAATTGATTATCATCCAAATGAGTCCATAAGTTTTCATAATTAAGTATCTGAATGCCTTCTAATTGTATCGGCTCTCGCGCTATCACAGTATCAACTTCAATTGATGCCATTTGTGCAAGCATTTCCTTTTTAGTCAGCCGCGTATTTAACATAGCTATTTCAATACCAGCTAACCATGCTGCATTAATTAAAATGACAGACGCTATCGAATTATCGATATATAATCCAATTCTTCGCTTATCTAATTGTTTTAATTGATAAGCTAATACCGAAGCATATTGATATGTCTCTTTAAATGAAATTTGCTTTGTTCCATCATCTATAAACACCTTTTTTCCATTTAGTTCTGCTTGTTTTTTCAACCAAAATTCCACGCCTACATTCCTCCATCTCATGTTATATTATAACGCTTTTATTATTATTTAACATGGTCCAAATATTCGCTTTAACTTTATGACTACGCAAAGGTTTTATAAGTTAAATTTTCAGTCATATATCATATTTTTAAATGTTTGTTTTTATTTCAAATAGCTTTTGAATTTTCATACATCTATTTTTTTACATTTGCAGTTATATTTTTACACTTTTTTAAATCTTATTCCATCTCATATTTAACTTTGCTATTTTAGTTTAAAGGAGTGATTTCTTATGAAAAAGGTTAGTGTGATCATGCCTACATATAATAACGGGAAGATGATTTCTCGTACTATCGATTCAATTCTAAATCAAACTATGAGCCAAAAAGATTTTGAATTAATAATTATAGATGATCATTCAAATGATATTGAAACTATAGAAACTATTAAAGCATATTGGGTTAATTATAACCATTTAATAAAATTTAAAAAATTAAATAAAAACACAGGAAGCGCGAGTGCCCCAAGAAATAAAGGCATAAGCATGAGTAATTCAGAGTACATTTTCTTCTTAGATTCTGATGATTACTTGCACGAAAGAGCGTTAGAGGACCTATACACTTATGGAAAAGAAAATAATAGTGATTTAATCATTGGTAAGTATGGTGTTGAAGGAGAAGGTAGAGGTGTTCCGAAAGCAGTGTTTGAGAATGGTAATGTGCCAAAAGCGGATATTCTAGAAAACAGTTTATTTTATGCACTTTCAGTTTTAAAAATGTTTAAAAGTAATGTTATACATAAAAATAAAATTCGTTTTAAAACAAATGCTAAAACTGCGGAGGATCAACTTTTCACTATAGAATTCCTTATGAATTCAGAAAATTATTCTATTAAAACTGATTATGAATACTACATTGTTGTGAATGATTTCTCAACAAAAAATCATCTATCTACTAAGAAAAGCACACCGAAACAATACTTTTCTACTATAAGCAATATCTATAACACTATATATTGCAGTAAAGTATACAAAAATAGTATACTCCGAGACAAATTTGCAGCGAAGTATACGACAAGGTTATTTAGACATGGACAGAATAAGCATTTTTCAATTAGCAAAATGAGTTATAAAGAGAAAAAAGAATGGCTTAAATATTTATCAAAAGCCATAAATGAAATTCCTAGAACAGCAGATACATATGTAACGCCTATATTTAATTTGAAATTGGAAGCTATTCGTCAAAATAACCTGTTGGCTCTGATGACTGCAGATAAAATATTAAAAGGTGGTTAAAGATATAATTGGAAAACTTTAATTATAAAAATAGACATTACTTAGCATTGAAGCAAGAAGATTTAAAACTAAACAAAGAAAAAATTGTAGTATGGAGTGACTTTCTATTTTCCAAAAAAAATCTCATTAAAGAACATTAAATTAGGTAATGTCTATAAAGCAAAATATTTTTTCAAACGCAATAATGGACATACATATTTATCTCTATACGATAATAAAAATAAATGGATTGGGTATTTTAATAAAAGAGATGTTACTGACTTAACACCAACTTACTTTAATAAAAAAGTAAAGGTTTCAGAAAAAACTTCCCTATATGAAACAACCTTTATTTTGATAATCAAAACAATATAAGCACACATTATTATAATCAAACATTTACCTAAAGTATATTTATACTTTAGGTAATAAAAAACAGTATTATTCTATATATGACACTAAAAATAGATGGATTGGCTATATTGACGTCAATGCTACAAAGCAATAAATATTATTTGTGAAATCACTTACTAATGTATTACGCATTAATCCAATATCAATTTTTAAAATGACCACCTATTCATATAAGTGGTTTATTTTTGTATACTTATACCAATTTCATAAATAGAAAATATATTTAATTTACATTTTTTATTACTCATACTCAAGAATATAAATTTTCCCACGCTAAAATTTCTCAAAAAACTATTTTTTATTTTAAATTATAGTTTAAAAGTATTATTACTGGGTATAGATTAATCAATGAATCATTTATAAGGAGTGTTAAAAATGAAGTTAAAATTGGTGACTGCCGTTGCGCTTTCAGGAATCATGCTTGCAGCATGTGGTAATGGAGATTCCGAGAGCGATACTAAATCTGAAAACTCCAGTAATAAAGACACAGATAAACAAGTTATTACTTTAGATAAAATCAAAACAAGTCCTAAAGATGCTATCAAAAAAGCACAAGATGAATATAGCGGACAAGATTTAAAAGGCATCTCTTATGAAAAGAGTAATGGTGAATGGGCTTATAAAATAGAACAACAAAAAAATGGTGAAGAATCAGAAGTTATCATTTCCGATAAAAACAAAGAGGTTTTAAATAAAGAAACTGAAAAAGAAGATTCAATAAATGAAAATGAAGCCTTTAAGTATAGTGATGCCATCGATTATAAAGATGCTATCAAAAAAGGACAAAAAGAATTTGATGGTGAGATCAAGGAATGGTCACTATCTGAAGACGACGGCAAACTCGTTTACGATTTAGACTTAAAAGATGACAGCACTAAACATGAAATTACAATCGATGCTAAAAGTGGTAAAGTACTAAACAATGAACAAGACGATTAAAATGTACTAAATAATAAAGGAGAATCTATATTAAATTATTGATTCTCCTTTACTATTTCTATAAATTTATGAATTACACGATATGTTTATTACCCATAGAGATAGATAATCTATTCCACATATTAATTTGATTAATGATTAATATTAAATCTGTGTACTCCTCTTCTGTATACGCTTTACGAACTTCGTTAAATAGATCCTCTGTAACGCCATTCACAGTAATATTCGTCACTGCTTCTGCAAGTTTAAAAGCTAATTTATCTTTTACAGAATATATATTTGTTTCATGCCATGCGTTTAATAAATAAATTTCTTCTTCTGATACTTTCATTTTTCTAGCATCTGCAGTATGCATACCAATACAAAAAGCGCAGCCGTTTATTTGAGAGACACGTATTTTAATCAACTCTCGTAACTTTCTATTAATAGATGTTTTCTTTAATTGTTTTTCCAAATCCATTATTAATGCCATTTCTTCTCCAGCAATTTCATAATAATCTATTCTATTTTCCAAGTATGAGCCCCCATAATTATGATTTTCAAGCTTTCTATTTTCTAATTCAGTATAGTTTTTAAGTTTAAAAATCACAATTTCTTTGTTTATCAGCCATATTTTCAAACGCTTCACTATGAAAAAGTAGTTATCTTTTTAATAATTAGACGAAATAAATACCCCCACTACATCAACATTCTAAGGAATGATAAGTAATGAGGGTAATCATAATCACGTAGCGGAGAGTGAGGGATTCGAACCCTCGAGACGCTTGTGACGTCTACACACTTTCCAGGCGTGCTCCTTCGGCCAACTCGGACAACTCTCCAATATAATATAAAAAAACAGAAGCGATATTTCACTTCTGTTTGTATGACCCCGACGGGACTCGAACCCGTGTTACCGCCGTGAAAGGGCGGTGTCTTAACCGCTTGACCACGGGGCCATATGGCTCCACAGGTAGGACTCGAACCTACGACCGATCGGTTAACAGCCGATAGCTCTACCACTGAGCTACTGTGGAATAATTAAAATGGAGCGGGTGATGGGAATCGAACCCACAACATCAGCTTGGAAGGCTGAGGTTTTCCCATTAAACTACACCCGCTTATTAATGATTATGGGGCGGATGATGGGGATCGAACCCACGCGTGTCGGAACCACAATCCGATGTGTTAACCACTTCACCACAACCGCCAAAGTTAATATTTAAAAAAATGGTTCAGGACAGAGTCGAACTGCCGACACATGGAGCTTCAATCCATTGCTCTACCAACTGAGCTACTGAACCATAATGATAATGGCGGTCTCGACGGGAATCGAACCCGCGATCTCCTGCGTGACAGGCAGGCGTGTTAACCGCTACACTACGAGACCTAAAATAAAAAATTGCGGGAGGCGGATTTGAACCACCGACCTTCGGGTTATGAGCCCGACGAGCTACCGCTGCTCCATCCCGCGGTAATAATATTAATGACGCCTACCCAATTAATATACCATAAATCTTTACTTAATGTCAACAACTTTTTAAAAGTAATTTACATTGGCTTAATCAGGAGTTAAAACTTTAATGCGATAATTGATGTTTGCACATCTCCTATCAATCAATACTAACTTAGTATATAAATTCCCGACACTTTAGTCAATAACTTTTATGAACTATTTTGTGTAAAAAAGGAATATAATAATAATATTTTATCTTTAGTTCCTTATTTATACAAAATTCTATTGTTTTCATACTTAAATACTACATTTATAGTAATGTCATTACATTCAGCTTTGTACATTAAAGAACAATAATTAGTTAAATAATGTTCTTCAATGTTAAATAATAAATTACTTACTCATGATACCTTGCATTTTTCCGTGTAAAATTGTGAATGTGGTAAAGCCGTCATCTTCCATAAAATGGCCGCCGTTCTCTGTTACTTTACATACACCATTTAATGTATCCATTAATCTTTTAGTTTCTAAGTATGATACATATTCATCATTTTTAGAACATAAACCATAAAATTGATCTACTTTATTTTTAACAATCTCATAATCGATTGCTTTTGTTTCAGGATCGATGTAGGCATCTATTTCTTCCGCGTCATCCATAAAGCCTGCAACACTAAACAATCCTTCGATGTGGTTTATATTCATTTCTTCTATATACTTTAGTGACGCTAAAGTGCCAAAACCATGTGTTATAAAATACGTTTCATATTTTTTAACAGTGATCTGGTCTTTCATTCTTTCCACCCACTGCTCAAGATTATCATTTTCTTCTACTGGTAAATCAAATAATGTTACATTGTAACCTTCTAAAATAAGATTATTAGCTAACCATTTATACCAATGATTTGTAGCATCTCCAATTTTTGAATGTACAATTATAATATCTGTCATAAATACTCCCCCTGTACAATAGCTCATAATATATTGTTTAATTGCTACTACATACGTTTCTACTACGCTATTTTAATAAGTATCTCACAATTGTTATAAATATTAAATTATCCAACAATTAAAAATATAAAAAAAGCCGCTACTTCGATATAATAACTTATTATATCGAAAAACGACTTTTTAAACTTTCTATTATAGTTCAGCTATTAATTCTTCTACAGCATTTTTGCCTTGTTGAATACAGTCAGGTAACCCTACTGCTTCAAATGAAGCACCAGTAATACGTAGTCTTGGATAACTTGTTCTAATATGTGCTTGTACTTCTTTAATTCGATCTATATGGCCTACATGATACTGTGGCATACTTTTAGGTAATCTATTCACGATGCTAAAATCTGGTGCACCTTTAAATGTCATCATTTGACTCAAATCTTTTTTAACAATATTTACAATTTCCTCATCTGTGTGATCGTCCACGACCGTGTCATTAGGTTTACCTACGTATGCACGAATAAGAACTTTACCTTCTGGCGTTGTAAATGGCCATTTTTTACTTGTCCATGTACATGCAGTGATACTCGTCTCACTTGTACGCGCAATGACAAATCCAGTGCCGTCATATGTATTTTCAATATTTTCCTCATCAAAAGCTAATACAACTGTTGCAACAGTTGTAGAATCCATTGTATTGAAATAGTCAAAGCACGGATCATTGCCAAACCATTGCATAAATGTTTGGTGTGGCGTAGTAACTAAGGCACCATCATATTCAATTTTCGTTTCGGCTGTGACGATTTCATAAGATTTTTGAGCAACGGTGATATCTTGAATAGGCGTGTTAAATTCTATTTTGACACCTTGATTTAATACATATTTTGTTAAAGCCTCTATAAATGAACTCAAACCATGTCTGAATTGCTTGAATTGACCTTTTGGCGCACCTGGGTATAGTTGACGTTGTTTCTGTCGCTGTTCTTTTTCATATCGCATACCTTTAATTAAGCTACCAAATTGTTCTTCTCTATGTTTGAATTCTGGAAAAGTACTCATCAAACTCAAGTCATCTATATTCGTACCGTAAATGCCACCCATTAGAGGTTCTATTAAGTTTTCTAACATTTCATCCCCTAAGCGTTGACGGAAAAATGAACCTACTGAAATATCACGCTTCATTTCTATCGATTTCTTAAATAAATCTAACCCAGCTGTTAATTTACCTGTAGGAGAAATTAATTTTGTCTTTAAAAATGGTTTAATATCAGTTGGTACACCTAAAATTGATCCGCCTGGTATGGGGAATAATTTATTTTTAGCATATATATAAGACTGCCCCGTTTGGTTTGTAATAAGATCATTTTCTAAACCAATCTTTTTAGCAATATCTGTCATTATCTGTTTGCGCCCTAAATAGGATTCTGGCCCAAGTTCGATGGTGTAACCTTCAGTTCTATATGTTTGAATTTTACCACCAGTTCTATTAGATGCTTCATATATAGTGACATCAATGTCAGGTCGTTGTTTTTTAATAAAATATGCACTTGATAAACCTGTAATACCAGCACCAATAATCGCAATACTTTTAGTCAAAATAGTTCACGCTTCCTTTAATAAACATTTTTGATTTCATCAACGATTGCTCCAATAAATAATGAATCCGTATCAGGCATTGACGGGCGGTAATAGTTAACCCCTAATTCATCGCAGATTACTTTACATTCATAATCGTTATCATATAACACTTCTAAATGTTCACATACGAAACCAACAGGAGTGTAAATGAAATTTTTAAATCCATGTTCTTTATATAACGCTCTAGTTAAATCTTGAACGTCAGGCCCTAACCACGGTGTACCAGTATTGCCTTCAGATTGCCATCCTTCAGCTACGTGGCTAATATTAGAATGTTCTTCTAATAATTGTGCCGTATGATGCAACTCATTTGGATATGGATCATTGTTTTGCTCAATAAGTCCTTTTGGTAGGCTATGCGCTGATACAATTAACACTGTCTCATCGTGTTCTTCTTCTGGAATTGCCGATAATGATTCATTCACTTTTTCTGTCCAATATTGAATGAATTTAGGTTGTTGATAATAATGTTCTACATGTTTAAATGTTATGCCATATTTATCCGCTTCTTTTTGAGCTCTTGTATTATATGAACCTACTGAGAAACTAGAATAATGTGGAGCTAATACTACTGTCACAGCTTCTTTGATACCTTCATCATGCATCGATTGGACTGCATCTTCTATAAACGGATGTATGTGTTTTAAACCAATGTATAATTTAAATTCAACATCACTGTACGCCTCGTTTAGTGCATCACATAGTGTTTCAGCTTGACGATTTGTTGTATTAGCTAATGGTGATAACCCACCGATATGTTTGTATCTATCTTTTAAATCTTGTAGTTCTGCTTCTGTAGGTTTTTTTCCATGTCTAATATCTGTGTAATAAGCCTCAATATCACTTTCTTGATATGGCGTCCCATATGCCATAACTAATAAGCCTATTGTTTTTGTCATTTTAAAATCATCCTTTTGTATAATAAATTTTAGATGTATATGACATAATAAATTGTTACTCTTGATGACGTGTGTTTATGTCTACTATCTCTTAGTATAATCATGAACAAATGTTGTTATACGTTTAAGTGTCTCTGGTTTAACTTCTGGGAAGACGCCATGCCCAAGGTTGAAAATGTGCTGTCCATGTTCCATACCTTGATCTAATATTGGTTTTAGTCTTTCTTCAATAACGTCCCATGGTGCTAATAACAATGAAGGGTCTAAATTGCCTTGTAAGGTTCTAGTGATATTCAAATCTCCAGCTTCTTTGATAGAAAGTCTCCAATCTAAACCTAATACATCGATAGGTAATGAATTCCATTCATGTGCTAAATGACTCGCACCTACACCAAATAATATTACAGGTACATCATGCTTCGCTTTTATACCATTAATAAGTTTCTCCATTGCTGGTTTAATATAATATCGATAGTCTTTTACATTTAATGCCCCAGCCCAAGAATCGAACACTTGAATTATCTCTGCTCCAGCCTCAACTTGAGCAGATGTATACGTGATGGACATATCTACTAAATGATCCATAAGTGCAAACCAAGTTGTTTCGTCACTATACATCATTGCCTTAGTAAAATTATAATTCTTTGAAGGTCCACCTTCAATCATATAACTCGCTAATGTGAATGGCGCTCCTGTAAAACCGATCAATGGCACATTTAATTTTTCTTCAGTCAATATTTTAATTGTGTCTAAAACATAAGGTACATCACGCTTAGGATCAATCTTCCCTAACTTTTCAACGTCGTGTATATTTTTTATAGGATTATGAATTACTGGACCTATACCAGATTTAATCTCGACATCTACCCCTATCGGCTGAAGTGGTGTCATAATATCTTTATATAGCACTGCTGCATCAGTATTATAATTATCAACTGGTAAATGTGTAACATAAGCACATAACTCAGGTTGATGTGTAATTTCAAATAAGGAATACTTCTCTTTCAACTTTCTATATTCAGGCTGTGATCTACCAGCTTGACGCATAAACCATACTGGTGTGTGGTTTACCGCCTCACCATTTATCATATCTAGGATTGTATTATTTTTATTATGCACCTTGAATCCTCCTACATTATAATCATTCTTATCTATAATACCATACTGTTATATATCCCGTATTTCATTGTGTTAAAATGTCATAAAAAAGACAAACAGTCTACTTTTATCATCTTAATCATTTGACTATTGTTTTCTATTAGAAATCTATTATAATGTTATCAAAGACTATTTTTATATTTATTTGATAAAATAGATATATCTATAGTACAGTATAATAGTTATACGCACTTTCTTAAACAAAGCAAGGGGGAAATCTTATGAAAATTTATGCATCTTATGGTACTTTTGGTTATTTGAATCAAATCAGACTTAATAACCCTGGTCATAACTTATTACAATTTTCAGCTTCTGACTCTTCAGTAATCATTGAAGAAACAGATGATCAATCCGTTTTAAAACAACCTTTAGTTTATGAAGTTCTAAAGGCTGATGGTGATTTAGATGAGAATAACTTTTATTCAGTACTATTTATTCCGACTTCAGAAGATCATGCTTACCAATTAGAAAAAAAATTGGAAGGTTTTTCTACTGATTTCAATCAATTTGCTGGTTATAGAAGTTATCGTTTCTTAAAGCCAGAACAAGGTTTAACATATAAGATTTACTTTGGCTTCGAAAGTAGAAATGCTTATGAAGATTTTAGAGCTTCGCCTATATTCAAAGACAACTTTGATAAACTAGCGTTAAGCCAATTCTTTGGCTCAAGTCGTCAACATTCGAGCTATTTTGAAAGACATTTATTCCCGATTGATGACAATTAATATTGAAAATTACAATTATTAAAATAAAAAGTCGTTTCTTATGCGCTAGATAAACTATCTAGCGCATCGAGAAACGACTTTTTTAATCTCTTAACAATGTTTCTTGATATTTAAGTTTTTTAATTACATTTATAATTGTTAGCCAACCTACAAGGAAGAATAACAAACCAAAGTAACTATAAAGTGGAAATACAAAAGCATAAACGATAATAAATAACGCTCCTACAATCAGCATTAATCTATATAAGAATTGTTCGTATCCTTTTATTACTTTTGATTCAGTAACTGGCCATACTTGTGGCCACAAACCGTAGGCTTGTTGTGTATAAAATTGTGCCATTTGTAATAAGATAATGTACATAAACAAACTACCGATAATTAACATAATAATGGGTTGTTCTAACCAAAACATTAAAACTAGCGCAAGTACTACTAATCTTAAAATGATATTAAAAGCATCTTTACCACGTACAAAACTTCTTATAAAAAGATAAAGATACATATAATTTGAATTAAACCTTTTACGCTTAGGCGTAATTAGCAATGGATCTAGATAACTTCTTCTTACCGCTGTTTCTTTAAGATGTTTCACATCCGTAAACATATTAACGAATTTATAATAATTCATGTGATGTTGGTGCTCTGATTTAATCATTTTTTCCCAAGGATATAAATGTGTCTTATTTTGATAACGGATCAACATCGTTATACCCACGAGAACAAAAATAGATGTGAGACTTGATAATTGTTTCGGCTCTAATGCTAAGTAATATCCCGAGGTGAAAATAATAAAGAGTAATACATAAAGAGACCAACCTTCTAATCGGTACTTGTACCATTGCCATTTTAATAATAACCCTAATAATGGAAAAATAAGTGCTAATACAGCAAACAAAATATAAAAACCAAACGTTTGATTATTAATTACAAAAAACAATGGGAATAACACAATTAGTATTAATACTTGAAACCCTATTCGAGAAAAGTAACTATAAACCAAACTATGTTTCATATATTCCGACATGTGTTTTTCAAATGGTAATAGAAAAAGTCTATCTGCATCTTTAAGCAACGTTCTAATTGGAAACATAGATGTTAACGCTACGACGATACTAGCAACCAAAGCGTAATTAAAATGCTTTGGTATAGATTGTAGCCAATCACCATAGCCTACAAGAAAGGCACCAAACATAATTACAAGAAATACAGAGAAATGCCCATTAAATATGAATTTATTATAGTATTGTTTTTCTTTGCTTATCTCTTGTTTTCTTGTACTAAATAATTGTTTCGCATTTTGGTTCATGTTTGTTGGCCACCTTGTGTGACATGTATATATATTTCATCCAATGTTTTACCTTCTAATCCTGTTTGTGCTCTTAGTTCATCTAAGTTTCCGAATGCTACAATTTGACCCTCATCCATAATTAAGAATCTATCGCAATATCTTTCTGCAGTTGCTAAAATATGTGTACTCATTAATACAGTACGACCTTCGTCTTTTTTCTCGACCATTAAATCTAACATTGATTGAATGCCTAGAGGATCTAATCCAAGAAACGGTTCATCAATAATGTATAATTCTGGATCTACAATAAAAGCACAAATAATCATTACTTTTTGCTTCATACCTTTAGAAAAATGGCTTGGAAATATATCCAATTTATCTTCTAAACGAAATGTTTTTAATAAAGGTTGTGCTTTTTCCATTGCAGCTTCTTTACTAATATTATAAGCCATAGCTGTCATATAAATATGTTCTTGCAATGTTAGCTCTTCATAGATAACTGGAGATTCTGGAATATAGGATAATTTCCTTCTATAAGTTTCAACATCTTGTTTTATATTAATATCAGAAATTGTCATTTCACCTTCCATAGGTGTCAGTAAACCAAGCATGTGCTTGATTGTCGTACTTTTACCTGCTCCGTTTAAACCAATAAGCCCAACAATTTCACCTTGGGCCAATTCAAAATTTATATTTTTAATTACAGGTCGTTTACCATACCCACCTGTTAAATGTTCTATTTTTACTGTCATATGGCACCTCCACAAATTATATTGTATCAAAAATCAGTCTATAGGCATAAATTTACTGCGAAAAATGACGGAAATAATATACTAATGCTATAATAGTCAGTAACAATCTTACAAGGAGTGAAGATTCATGTCAGAAACAATCTTTAGTAAAATTATAGATGGTGACATACCTAGTTACAAAGTATACGAAGATGATTATGTTTACGCATTTTTAGACATTTCTCAAGTTACAAAAGGTCACACATTATTAGTTCCTAAAAAAGCATCAGCTAATATTTTCGAAACAGATAGTGAAACGATGAAACATATTGGTGCAGCATTACCTAAAGTAGCAAATGCGATTAAAAAAGCATTCAACCCTGATGGATTAAATATTATACAGAATAATGGTGAATTTGCCGATCAATCTGTCTTTCATCTTCATTTCCACTTTTTACCAAGATATGAAAATGATGTCGATGGCTTTGGCTATAAATGGGAAACGCATGAAGATACGATTGATGATGACCAAAAAGCTACAATTGCACAAGAAATAGCGGCTCAATTCGAATAAATATGCTTATCTTATCTCATATGGGGTATATAAAACATATTAAAGAATGCGATATTATTTAGAAATGAGGAGAATTTTTATGAAAACAGCTCAAATATTATTAGGTCTTAGTGCTGGCGTTGCAACTGGTCTTGGCTTTGCTTTGATGAATCGCGATAAAAGAGATTCTAACCAATTTAATGCACAAACAAGAAGACCTGCCGGCGCTGAATCAGAAGTTGATAGAGAAATTAATACCATTAAGCAAAGTATAAATGATATAACGAATTATATATCTCAAATCAAATCTGAGAGTACAGAATTTGGTAGTACGATTGGTGATGAAGTAAAAACAATGATTGGTGACTTCAAATCTGATATCAATCCTAACATTGAAAAATTACAGTCTCATATCGAGAATTTACAAAATCGTGGCGAAGAAATCAGTAAAACTTTTGAAAAAGATAAATAACCTACAGTTATTAAATTGATTGTTTTAAAACACCTAACAAACCTAAACATAGCGCTGTAAACCTAAGCATTGTCCATAATAAGGTTTACAGCGCTTTTTATATAATGAAAGATCTTATAAAAGTGTTGAATTAATCGTTCTTTTCTTCTTTTATAAATACCCTATTTCATATTTAAAATTATCTTGACCTTTTTCCTATTAGGATAGATAATACGAAAGTATATAAGTGCTGTTATTTATTAAGTAAAGGAGCATGATTTAGTTATGTATCTATGTACACGCCAAATTGATATTAATGCACGTTTCGGCTTACCTAGAATTGCATTTCTAAGTTTAGTCACAACAATCATTACATTCTTAATTGCCTATGAAATTTTGTACTTCTTTTCCAATACGAAACTAACGGATCAATATTTTTTAGTATTTTTAGTATTAGTGGTAATCTTATACCCTATTCATAAAGCAATTCATTTAATATTTTTGTTTCCTTATTATAAATCTTTCAAAAAATATAAATTAGTGCGACATAAATCCGTCCCTTTTTATAATACGTATGTGAATACACCTGTAAACAAATATTACTTTTGTTTTGATTTAATTACACCTGTAATTATCATTACGAGCATCTGTGCATATGCTAGCATACAGTTCCCTCAATTTGGTCATTACTTTATGTTTATTCTTGCATTAAATATGGGTTATTCAGTAATGGATTTTCTTTATTTAAAAATAATACTATTTTCAAATGAAGGTTCATATATAGAAGAACATCAAACTGGGATTAATATTTTAAACAAAGTTGACACTAAATATGAACTATAATGCTAAGTGTCTTGGCATACATATAGCATGCTAAAATGTATATTTTGATATTGCATAGTAACTATATGATATCTAAATATACTTAATTCTTATACAAGAGCTTCAAATTTTGCAATCTTTTTTAGTAAGTCTTGTGGAGCGTTATAGAAATCAAATTCTAAATTTGATTTCTATAACGCTTTTTTGTTTTTTATTCAAATTAATTTTAATAATCTATTTTTTTATAAATTTACTAATACTATAGTCCTAGAAACAAGGTTTCTTATTGGTGAACACAGCATAATATGTTATATTTACGTTGTTATTATTACAAAAGGAGTTTCCAACCATGAAAACATTTAAAAAAGTTATACTTCCGGTTACGGCAAGCGCATTGTTATTAAGTGCTTGCGGTAGTAGTGCAACAGATTCAAAAGATGATACGATTATTTCATCAAAAGCTGGAGACGTTAAAGTAGAAGATGTCATGAGCAAAATGGGCGATGAACAAATTGCCAACAGTTCATTCTCAATCTTATTAAACAAATTACTAGCAGATAAATATAAAGACGAAGTTAATACAAAAGACATTGACAAAGAAGTTGAAAAAGAACAAAAACAATATGGCGGTAAAGAACAATTTGAAAGTATGTTAAAACAACAAAAAATGTCTATAAGTGACTATAAAGAACAGAAGAAAACACAAGCTTACCAAAAAGAATTACTTAATGACAAAGTCGATGTTTCAGATAAAGAAATCAAAGAAAACACTAAAAAAGGTTCTCATATCTTAATTAAAGTAAAAGAAAATGAAGATGATAAAGAAGGTTTATCAGATAAAGATGCAAAAGCAAAAGCAGAAAAAATCAAAAAACAAGTCGATAAAGATCCAGAAAAATTTGGTGAAATCGCAAAAGAAGAATCCGCAGATAAATCATCAGCTAAAAAAGACGGTAGCTTAGGCTATGTTATGAAAGGCCAAATGGAAGATAAATTTGAAAAAGCCCTCTTTAAACTTAAAGAAGGAGAAATTTCTAAAGTAGTGAAAACAGATTATGGTTATCACATTATTAAAGCAGATAAGGAAGATGACTTTGATAAAGAAAAAGGTAAACTTAAATCTCAATTACTACAATCTAAAGTACAAAAAGAGCCTAAATTATTAACGGATTCATACAAAGAATTATTAGATGAATATAATGTAGACTATAAAGATAGAGATATCAAAAAAGCTATTGAAGATTCAATCTTAAACCCAGAAAAAATAAAACAACAACAACAACAGCAGCAACAACAACAAGCTATGCAACAAGGCGGCGCTGGAATGTCTACTGGACAATAAAAAGCCATCACAGTATCTCTGAGATAGCTAACAATTTTTTTAAAAAGGTTGATAGATTTCAAAAGAGATTCTATCAACCTTTTTTATATTTTATATAATAGAAAAGACCAAGCCATCAGTTTTTCTGATGGCTTGGTCTTTTTAATTTGAGGATGAGCTATTCAATTTCCAAACTATCCTCTTATATAAATAATAACGTGATTAGTCTAGTGACGTTGGATTATAAAACTGTCTGCCATCTAGACCAAAAATACGCTCAGTAAATTGACCTTTATCTGTCTTCTTATATGCTTTTTCAAACATATTCATTTTGGCGTCGATATTATCAATAAAGAATAATATTTCCGCTTCTTTCATATGTGGTAACTTAGGAGAACCATATTCCATCTTACCATGATGTGCTAAAATCATATGACGCAATAAAAGTACTTCTTCCCCATCAAGATTCAATTCTCTTGCCGCTTCTGCAACTTCATCACTCGCAATGGAGATATGACCAAGTAAATTACCTTCTACTGTGTACGATGTAGCAACTGGTCCACTTAATTCTCTTACTTTGCCTAAATCATGTAAAATAATTGAGCTATATAATAAACTACGGTTAAGTAATGGATAAATATCGCATATAGATTTAGCAACACGCAACATCGTTAATACATGATAGCTTAAACCACTAGAAAAGTTATGGTGATGTGTACTCGCAGCTGGAAATGTGAAAAATGCTTCTTGATGCTTACGAATTAAATGTCTAGTGATGCGCTGTAAAGTAGCATTTTCAATATCTAGCATATAATGTGAAACTTCTTCTTGAATTTCATCTGGTGTTAAAGGCGCACCATCAACAAAATCTTGTGTTTTCATATTATCTTCTGGTTTAGCTAATTGTATTTTATTGATTTTCATCTGTTTTCTACCACGATAATTGATAACATCGCCGGTAACATGGACAATTTGTTCAGGCTCTAATATTTTCATATCTTCTTTAGTAACTGTCCATAATTTACACTCTATATCCCCACTTTTATCTTGCAAATGTAGAGTCATATAATCTTTACCTTGAGCTGTCACACCTTGTATTGCTTTATGAATTAGGAAAAAGTGATCTACAGAATCTCCAGGCTTTAAATTTTCTACGTTTCTCATTATTTACCGCCTTCCTCGAATTTATTCAAAGTAATGATTTGTTTTGAAGGCACACTAGTATCTTTCACACATGTAAAGAATAAAATTTGATAGTCTTTCGGCATTTGTCTTAAATAATTCATCATTAATTCCTTGCGTTGTTTATCAAAATGCACAAATGCATCATCAATGATAATTGGGAATGGATAGTATGGTTTTAACGTTTTGATTAAACTCAAACGTAATGAAATATAAAGGATTTCTTTAGTAGACTGACTAAGTTCTACTGGCTCATACATTTGGCCATTTTGCTGTTTCACCATTAATTCATCATTAGCATAAGTCACTTGTACGTAATGACCATTTGTTAAATGCGTAAATATATCAGTTGCTTCGTTTATCACTTCTGGTAAACGTTTATCTTTAATTTGTGCAATATGACCTTCTACTAAAGACTGTAAGTAACTCAGACTTGCCCAATCTTTTGCTTCATCATTCACTTTATTTTTAAGAATATGGAATCTATGTCTTAAATCTGCTAAAGTCTTGTCTGTTTCCATATCAGTTATTTTTGCGTTCAAGTCACTAACTTCTGACTGCATTTCTAAATATTGATCATTATATTCGTCTACTTGTCGTGCTAAAACTTCATCTTCATGCGTTAGTTGCGCATAAGTCTTTTCACTTAACCTTGAGCTTAAATCATAATTATAATTTTGATTTTCTAGATATTTCGATAAATCATTAAACCTTGTCATTTGATGTTGATAATTTTGATATTGCACATGATGTTGGTAATAAGATTCTTCATCTGAAGCATTAACATAACCAAATAACTGTGTAATCACATTATTATTCTCGTTTAATCGACTGCGGAGTTGTGATACTTCACTCTCAATCAATTTGATTTGTTCATCGTTTCTATTCCATTTTTCAAGATTACTCGTTTCTTCTTTAAGCCATTGTCTAATGTCATGGAATAATGATAAATCATTAAAATACGTAAATTGATTATTTGTTATTTCTTTAGCATGCGCATAAAATGCTTCTAATGCTTCACGTAGTTGTCGAGCTTGCTCATTAAGTTCATCAATATGTTTATCATGGTCTTTAATCTTATTCATTGTGCCTATACTATCAATAATAAGTTCATCTGACATTTTATCAGATAAATGTAAATCTGTTTTAACTTTATGAATACTGTCTTGTGCTTCTTGGTATTGTTTTTGAGCTTGTTCTAGACTCATTGCTAGATACTCTGCCTTTTTATCAAGTGCTTCTTTTGTCTTAACCGTGCTATGCAACTGTTCTCGCACTCGGTACTGATCATCCAAGTCAAAGTCGAGATCATAATTATCTTCTAAATGCGTAATTTGTCGTTGCAAGTTATCAATTTCATTTGAGAAAGTTTCACTATGACCTATTTCCTTAGATTTTACAAAGAAAACGCCTATGATAAATATAACTGACATTATCGCAAATACAATGCCAAAGAGTATGTTCGCAGATACGAATGAGAAAATTGTTAGCCCTATACTTATTACTGCTAATATAATTAAGCATATACGTAATAAGTTTTGTTTCTTCTCGTTTTCTCGTTGATCTTTATCAAAAGCTTCTTTCATTTTTTGGTAAAGGTTATTCTTTTCTTGAAGTTCGAATACTTGTTTATTATATTGTTTTTTCTTTTCAAAATTTTCTTCAGGCACAATATCTGTTTTTAAAGCATCAATTTCTGTAGCATTGGTCTCTTGATCAATTTTATTCTCTTCGATATTACGTTCAAGTTGTTGGACAAATGCAGTCTGTTCTTGTTTATTTTTAATTTGATTACTTACAAAACTTTTCATTGCTTCTGAACTGTCAGCTTGATGATGAACATCATGCCAACCAATATTAGATTTCAGACCCGTCTTTTCGCGTTCTTTATCTTGGATATCTTTTTCAATCGACTTAAGTTCATATTCTTTTTGTTTGATTTCATTCTCTTGTTGGTGTAAGTGATTGAAAGCATCTATATCACTTTGTTTTGGGATATTAATTTTTTCGTTTTCTGATTTAAGATGTGCTAACTTTTCTTCTCTCAAGCCCAAATCTCTTTTAAGGTTTTGCGTTTGAATTTTCGCAGATTCGTAACGATCAATACCTTGTTCTGGGAAAAGTACCGGCTCAATATTAAGTTGCGATTCTAATGTTTTCCACTCTTGTGTATGTTCATGTAAAGCCAGTTCTTTTTGTTTGTCGTCATGCATTTTAGATAATTGAGATAAATTTTGTTTTATATTATCTAACCTACGTTCTGATTTATCTTTATCATCCACAAGTCTTTTGTAAGTAGTTAACTTCGATTCTTCTGCTCTAATTTGACCCTCTAAGTCTTTCAATTGTTCTAATTGCTGATTAATAATTGGATTACGTCCATTTTTCTTATATAACATTTCTTTTTTCTCATTTAAAATGCCACGCATGCTAGTAAATTCTGTAGAACCTAATGCACCCGCTTGTAATAAATAATTTTGTAATTGTGTTTCATCCATATTTTTATGAATATCTTGTAGCCCAAGTACATCAAAAGAAAAAATACCTTGGTATGTACGTTTAGAAATAAAATTCAATTCTTTTTTTAACCAATTTTCATCTTTGATTGTGCCATTAGGTAAATAAACTTTCACATCACCTACTGCACTGCCCTTTATACGCTCTACATCAACTAATGAACCATCATCTTGAATTAAAGTTAATTTACCGCCATATTGATTACCTAGTCGTGGTTCTAATCGAGGCTCATTCTCTTTCTTAGTCGGAAAACCAAATAGAATGGAGTGAATAAAAGCTTGAATCGTAGATTTTCCAGTTTCGTTTTCACCATATATTTCAGTAAAAGTTTCATCAAATTCGATTGTTCTTTGTATAAATCTGCCATAGCCATATATCTCTAACGATTTAATTTTCATGTTATTCCTCCCTCATATCTGACTTTAATAATTCTTCGGCATGTTCTATTAAATCACGTCGATCAAAATCACTATAATTTTCTAGATATTTGGAAGCTTTAGGATTTAAATATAAATCGTTCATAGCTTTATCATACAGAGTGTTGTCATCGATTAATTCAGGTGAAAACTCTTTTACTAATGTATTGGGGTCTTCATATTTATTGTTAATCGTTAAATTTTCAATAAATACAAAATTATGTTCATTTTCTTCATAATCACTAATCATTTCATGAACTTGTAAGACGTCTTGCTCAGGTATCAATTGATCCGAATTAACAATAACCTTTAATTGATAAATTGATTTACCATTTTTTCTCACTTGTGTTTTAAAAGTTTGAATTGCTTCAAAAAGACCTTGCTTAGAAGTTTTATCTGTTTCAAGTGTTGCTTTTTCAAAACGAATAAATTGTGTAGGTACGAATTTAGCTTTAAGATTTAAATCGTCGCCTTCCACTAGTAAACAACCTTTTTCACCTAATTCTTTAAAGTGTCGGCCTTGTATATTACCTGGATAGTGAATTTGAGGCATATCACTTAATTGCTGACGTTCATGAATATGACCTAAGGCCCAATAATGATACAGCTTATTATTTAAATCTTCTAATCTAAATTCGGTATAACGGTCTTTGGCACTAGATTTACTATATGTACCATGAAGTATTCCAATATGGATTCCTTTTTGCCCTTGGCTTGAAGGATAAGCATCTAGTTTATTTTCGTAACTAGCATCATTCTGATAACTAAAACCATGAAGATAGATTTCTTCTCCATTTTTAGTGATTGTTTGGTAAGTTTCTACATTTTCTGAGAATACCGAAACATTATCAGGCCATTCTGTACCAATACTCGATGATAAAGGATCATGATTGCCATGACAAATATAGACGAATATTTGTTCTTTAGATAAGCGTTCAAATTGTTCTTTCAAAAACACTTCTGCACGTAACGTCCGGTTCTGTTGGTCAAATAAATCACCAGAAACAATCATAAAATCTATTTCTTCATTCAATGCTAAATCCACTATTTTTTTAAAGCTTTCGTACGCACTTTTTTGCATATCTTCAAATATCGACTGACTTAAATAGCTTCTTGACTTAAATGGGCTATCTAAATGCAAGTCAGCACAATGAATAAATTTCACCATACAGTACAGTTCTCCTTTATCTAAAGGTTTATTTAAGATGATACATGCAAGACCATCTATAAATGAATTGTTCGCTCATTCAAATTTTAAGATGCGTGCATGCGAATACCTTGTATCTCTATATTTTACCACATTGTCTAAGTTGCAGTCGATAAAACAAAAAAAGCTACAATACATAAAATGTATTGTAGCTAGAAATCAAAAGTCTGATTAAATAGTATTAGTCAGCGTAGATTTCGTCTAAAGGTTTAACAATGATTTGGTTGATTTCTTGGAATATTTGGCTCATGTTTTGTTCTGCAGCCATTAATTCTGAAATGTTTGAATCATTTTCGATTTTTTGAGCTTGTTCTTGTGCTTTTTGTAGCTCTTCTTCACCGATTTCTTCACCTTGCATTTGTTTTTGTTGGAATTCTAATTGAGTTTCACGGAATTCGTCAAATAATTCTTTTGACTCTTTATTTTCTTTAACATTTGCATAAGCTTTTTGAATAGCTTGGTATTCATCACTTTCTCTTAAAGCTTGTTCTAATTGATTTGCATGATCGTGTAAATTTACTGCCACTATGCTTCACTCCTTTTTTGTATATGTGTGAAAACCACATCGGTATTACAATAACATAATTTAATATGTTATACAAAAATTGCAATTACGCCTTGTAATAGCCCTATTATGCCCCCTAATAAAAAGCCTAAAAGCATAATTAATTTCAATTCTTTATTTGCAACATCAATAATTAATCTTTCTATATAAGCTAAATCAAATGTATTAATTTGTTCTTCAACCATTTGTCTTAAATTAATTTTTTTCATAATTGGAGAAATATGTTTAGATACATTCTCTATAATAACATCTGTTAATTTTTGAGAAACTTTGCTTTCTAAAAAATGAATAAAGCTTGGCATTAAAATATTAAACGATTGTTTTGATACTTTATCGACATCTAAATAACCAATAGCTAACTCAGTTACAGAAGTTTTAAATGACTTGTACTGACTTTCACTAACAAGTTCATTTAAATTTTTAGATTTCATAGTCTCATATTCATTATCAATGACCTGTTTTGCAATTGCTTTCGCTTTAGGGTGTTTAGTTAAACGAATGAGTTCATGTTGAATTCGATCAGCAATACTTTCTTTAGTCATAAACATTTGTAATAAGCCGACTATTTTACCCTTTTCGTTGAAGAAAGTCTCCAACATAGAAGCAATATCAGCTGCACCTTTTTCTGAACTGAGGTACACGCCTGCTCTTTCAAACAATAAATCAGGAACTAAATCTATTTTACTATCAATGCTAGCTTCTATCTCTTCAGGAATAATATGTTTGATAGGTGTAGTTTGATTATCTTGGTAAAATGCATCTAATTTATTTGAAATCACTAAGTCTATTTTTTCATTTGCTAACTGCGCAACATCTAAATCTAACTTATCAGCGAAATATTGCAATGTCATGTGTTCTTGTTTTAATTTTTGAATTTGTTTAAGTAATACTTCTTCAATGGCTTGTCTTGAAGATGGCGCATTTAATTTTGATTGGATTAAACTTTCTGTTAATAAGTGTTCTTCAACAACTTGGCCAATCTTATCAGCGACTTCTTTTCTACGTTTTGGTATTAATCCAGGTGTAAAGGGCACACGTTTATTAAAAATATAATAGGTTTTAAATGGATGAAATAGCATTCTAACTGCTAAAATATTTGTTACTCCACCTATTAATGCTCCAATCACCATCATAAATACAATTATTAAAAAAGTATGCATAGATGATTTCTCCTTTAAATTCTATAATTTATTTCTGTTTTATTGAAAGACTATTTTAAATTACAGTCATTTTTACATTGTATAATACTTACTATAAAAATGTGTAGTAAAAATATCTTGTTTTTCATATTTAGTTACTTACTTTATCTTGACTACCATAAGTAACTAAAACAAAATGACAAAACAATCAAATAAAAAAGACCTAAAACTTTGTTTAGGTCAAGTAGAGTAAAGTGACTAAATCATTCATATACAATTTAAAGTCCCATGTCACCCAATTATATAAATAATGATTCTCCTATCACAAAATGAATTAATATTATACGTGCATTAATTCTTCTTTTGATATTCTGCCGAAGTATGTTTCAGCTTCTCTTAATTTAGACGTTCCAAATATCGGTTGCGTTTCGTTATTTAGCACACGATAGATATCACTTACTTTATTACTTTGTAAGATGAATCCATTGCGACTATCGATAGTATTCCAATATATGTCACTTGTTGTAGAATGGTTTGGGTATGCACAATGATTACGAGAAATCGTTTGTACCATTTCTAATGGGTCACAACCAAAAGTACTATTTAAAACATCTGAATCTCTGAATAATGCACAAATTGATACACATGTAGTCCAGTTAGGTAATACTCTCTCTTTCTCTATTTGAACTAATGTCTTTTTTGAAAGACCTATAGTTTGGGCCATCGTATCTTGCGTATAACCTGCTTCAATACGTACCATTTTAAATTTTGTTTGAATTAAATCTGTGAAATGCTGTCTATCCATTACTTTAATCTACCTTTCATAAAAGAATATTTTATCCGGACACAAGAAATTGCAATAATACACGCTTCTTGAAACACAAATTACATCTTAATACAATTTTCAAGAAAATAAAAGAGTGAAATGAAATTTTCATTGTTTTTTATCATTGGCGCAATTATCAAAATAATCAATCTTATATCTTATAAATAAGTTACAAACAAAAAACATTTTGATTGTAAGCGTATTATTTTTGTGAAAAGTGTCATTTTCTTAAATTACTTATTACTCTTTTAAGATAAAAACACTATTAATCATTATAGCCTACTTTTCCCCTTTACGCATAGAAAAAGATTAAAAAAATTTAAAAGTTATTAAATTGAGCTATAATCGTTTACTTTTTTCAGAATTTTCATTATACTCTGGGTTACTTTTCAAAATTAGAGGTGCTTAAAATGGAAGATAAATACATATTACTAGCAACATGTTCGGACAAAGTTGGCATTACATCATTAATCACAAATATCATTTCACAATATGATTCTAATATTTTACATTTAGATCATTTTACTGAATATGAACATGCACAAGATGCCGATGGGAAATTATATTTAAGATTTGAATTTAATAAAGTGCCTTTAGTAAAAGGGGCTTTAGAGAAAACACTAAGTGAAAATGATATTGAATTTAACTTATTTGATAACAGTCACAAAACTAAAATTGCATTATTTGTTTCAAAAGAAGACCATGCTTTTAATGAAGTTTTAGTGAGAGTTAAACGTGGAGAAATACCTGCAGAAATTGCATGTGTTGTCAGTAACCACGAAAATAATAGACATTTTGCAGAAACATTTAACATCCCTTTTTATTATGTACCTAGCAATGATGCTAAAGATTTAGTTGAAAAAAACATTTTAGATATTTGTGCTAAACACGAAATTGAACTCATTGTATTAGCAAAATACATGCAAATTCTAAGTGATCATTTCGTGAATCAATATCCAAATCAAATCATCAATATTCACCATTCCTTCTTACCTTCATTTATTGGAGCAAATCCTTATAAACAAGCCTGGGAACGCGGCGTGAAACTTGTCGGAGCTACGAGTCACTATGTAACTTCTGATTTAGATGAAGGTCCTATCATTGACCAAGATGTGACACGTATCAATCATCGTTATAATGTGCAAGACTTAAGAAAAATCGGGCGTCATGTTGAATCAAGTGTATTAGCACAAGCTGTCGAATATCATGTACAACACAAAGTAATTGTTACAAAAGGAAATAAAACAATCGTATTTAATTAATAGTAAAAACAGCGTGTACTACTCGCTGTTACTCTATTCTCATATATCGTTTTTTAATAATAAAAATCAAAATCTTCTATTGTATATCTAACTTTTAAAAGCTAGCTAATCCCTATAATCTTTAGGTATTAGCTGGCTTTTTATTTACCTTCTCCCTATTAAGTTTGTTCATTTATTATTCAACTCAATGTAAGTGAATATCTTTAATTTTAATAGCAACTGTTATAGAACAGTTATTTGATTAAATATGCCTGTAATAATATCGCTCACATGTTCTCAAACTTTTCACAAGTTGTTTTAAAAATCTTCACATTCATTGTGAAAAGTTTAACATAGTTGATGTTATAATTGATGTGAAATCGTTAACATTAATCAATTGAGGTAGCTAATACGATAGAACCACACAACGAACTTACAACAGCTTCGTAGGGATTTAAAAATGGTCGATGGACCTGGTTTAAGATATATATTATTTACACAAGGTTGCTTACTTAGATGTTTATACTGTCATAATCCAGATACTTGGAAAATAAACGAACAATCTAGAGAAGTTACTGCCAATGGAATCATACCTTTGAAACCTTATTTTGACGCATCAAGTGGAGGTGTCACTGTCAGCGGCGGCGAACCATTACTCCAAATGCCCTTTCTGGCAGTATTATTTAAATGTTGAAAGGCTTGAAATTTCACCTTGTCATCAACTTGGCGTGTATAAATGGCAATCATTAGGTATTGCCTACAAATTGGAAAATATTGAACCATCTACTGATGAATCAGTAAAAACAGCATACCGTTATATCAATTTTAAAGGATAAACAGTAATGAAATTATGAAAGTGGATTCATTCTCACTTTATAAATTAAGGGCTTTTTAGCTCTACTCTCCAATAACAGTTATATGAAATTATAAATTGGTATTCAAAAAAGTCTCCCATTCAAAAATTGAACGGGAGACTTCTATTTTTAAAGAAATCTAAAATTTTATTTTTTATTAAAATATCATTAACTATTTATGCTTAAGCCTTTTTAGCTGCATCTTTTCTGTCTGCTGCGTTTGAAATAATTAATGCACAAGCTGCGTCACCAGTAATATTTACAGAAGTTCTTGTCATATCTAACAATCTATCTATACCTAAAATAATACCGATTGCTGCTGGGTCTAACCCAACTGCATTTAATACCATTGCTAACATAATTAAACCAACACCTGGCACCCCTGCAGTTCCAATTGATGCTACAACTGCAATCACTACTACTGTAATAAGTTGTCCAAATGAAAGATCCACACCTGAAATTTGAGCAATAAAGATTGTTGCTACCCCTTGCATAATTGCTGTTCCATCCATATTGATGGTTGCACCTAAAGGTTGAACAAAGGATGCAATTTCAGGTCTCACTCCCATTTTCTTCGTACATCTTAGTGAAACTGGTAACGTTGCTGTTGAACTCGAAGCACTAAATCCAAGCGAAATTGCTGGAATAAAATCTTTGAAGAACTGTAATGGACTTGTTTTCCCCATGAATTTAACTGCTGAACCATATACTACGAAGAAATGAATTGCGAGTGCTAACAGTACGATAAAGAAGTACATACCTAATTGTTTAATAGCGCCGAAACCAGCTCCTGTAAAGGCATGTGCAACTAAACCAAACGTACCAATCGGTGCAAAGACACTCATAATCATTGTCACGATATACATGAGTACTTCATTGGTTTGTTCAAAAAACTTATGTACCATTTGTGCTTTGGAACCGACCATAATAATACCGACCCCAATAAAAATGGCAAATGTGATAATTTGAAGCATATTTTCATCAGTCATTGATTGTAATGGATTCTTTGGAAATAAATTAATTAAAGTTTGATCGAACGATTGACCGGCTGCAGCACTTTGTGAGCCTTCTTCTTTATCTAAAGTTTTTTGATAACTTGAAACGTCATCGCTTTTTAATAAATCTGATTTACCTTCACCTGGATTAAATATCAATGCTAAAGCTATACCAATTGTAATTGCTAAAGCCGTAGTTGTTAAAAAGAACATAATTGTCTTTAAACCTATACCACCGAGTAGTTTAGGATCCCCAACTCCAACTACACCTAAAACGATTGATACAAATACTACGGGTACTACTAACATAAATATTAAATTCAAGAAAATTTGTCCAATAACATTAAATACGTACTTATCAACATTAATAACGAATGCAGATTGTGCAAACATATTAAAAATGGAACCAATAGCAATACCTAATATTAACGCTATGACAATCTTCATTGAAAGGTTTTTTGTTTTCATTGCATTATCCCCCTATTGTTTATTACTCTGTATTATATAGTAATTTTATATAATTAAAAGCAAAATTTGAAAATAATTACAAAAAATGAATCCGCTTCCAATACCATGGCTTCGCTATGTTAAATGAGATTGTTTTGCATCGCATATATCGCTGCTTGTGTGCGATCAGTTACTTGAAGTTTATTAAAAATATGACTTACATGAGTTTTTATAGTTTTCTCTGAAACAAATAATGTTTCTGCAATTTCTTTGTTTGTTTTACCTTTAACCATCTCCGCCAATACTTCAGATTCCCGCTTTGATAATTTATTAGTAAAATGTGGCTTTTTACTAACCGCTTCAATGACACTTTGTGCTTGAGGGTGTATCGTTTTCTCACCTGAAAGCACTTTCTTAATTGTTTTTATTAATTGTTCAGGCTCAACATCTTTCATCTCATAGCCATCTGCACCCTTATTAATAGCAGAAATCACATGCTCATCGTCCACATAGCTTGTAAGTACTAATATTTTCACTTCTGGATACGACTTTTTCATCATTTCTGTAATTTCAATACCATTCATTTCAGGCATAACTAAATCTAGTAATACAATATCAGGTAATTCATTTGTTTCTAAATATTTAAAGAAAGATTTACCGTCTGAAAATCCTCCTATTACATTTATATCGTCAACAGTTGACAGTAGGAATTCTAATCCTTGTCTTACAATATGATGATCATCTACAAGTATAATTCGATACATGCTAAACTTCCTTTCAAGGCATTATAATGGAACTGCTATATGAATTGTAGTGCCTTTATTTTGAGTTGAATCTATTTCTAATTTGCCATTAATCATTTTTGTACGTTGTCTCATATTACTTAAACCATGAGAGTCTGGTGGATTGGATTCATTAATATTAAATCCCTTACCACGATCTGCTATATCAATCGTAAAACAATTATCTTTTTGAATTAACGTTAACTCTATTTCAGTGGTATCACTATGTTTTTTTGTATTATTCATTGCTTCTTGTATAATACGATAAATGTTTTCTTCAACTATACTCGGAAGATTAATCAGTCCATCTACTTTTACAGTTAACTCAAGTTGTAAAAGCGTGCTGTATTTTTTCAGAGCGTTAACTAAACCTTGTTCTAGACCAACTGGCTTTAGCTGCCAAATCAAAGCGCGCATCTCGTTGACAGCTTGTTGGCTTGTTTGTTCTATCACTTGAAAAGCCTTCCGTGATACTTCTTCTTTAGTGATTCCTTCAGCTGCATGCGCCGTTAATTTTACAGAAAAGAGCATTTGATTCACTGAATCATGTAGGTCTCTTGCTAATCGATTTCGTTCACTTATACGTGCCGCTTCTTTTTCTTGATCTGTCAGCCAAATACGTTTGATTGCAGAGCCAATTTGAAACGCTACAGACTCTAACATTTCTAAATCTTCTTCACTATAGTGCGTTGTATGTGGTGTAGCAACATTTAAGAGACCGAACTGTTCATCCCCTGACCTAAGCGGTACAGTTGCATGGTGTGTGATGCCATCTGTCTCATCATGATAGGCACGATTTGCAAGGTTGATACGCGAACAATTAATGATATTAGATGCTTTGGTCAATTTCTTGTTTTGATAGGCTTGAACACACCAACACGTGCCTTCACACATATATTTACAGTTTTGCTTAGCTAATGCGCCCGGCAAATCTATATGTGATACAAGCTCATGCTGACCTGAATCATCAATAAAGAAAATCCAGCCTGTTGTAAATTTGCTTCCTTGAATTAAAGACTTCAATGCGCCTTGCATCATACTATATGTTTCTGTTTCCACATTTAAAAATTCTGCAATTTCTTTTAATAAAGCAAGTCTAGTCGGTTTTTCCATTTAACCAGTCCATTCTTTTATACAATATTACTTTACATACATTATACAGGCTCATAAACTATTTTAAAAATACAGTTATGATTAACCTTTAAAATGATTTAAATAACAATAAAATAAATGTCATAGAATTACTATGTCTAATATTTTTAACACGTTGTTTATGGTATGATTATATATGATAATCAAGGAGGATACTATGAAATTTGAAATCCCTATTAAATATAATCAATTAACATTGAGAGAAATTTTTCAACAATTGCACTTACCTAAAAAAGACTTACATAATTTAAATATGTCTAAGTCAATTACAATTAACGATGAACCTGCAACTTTAATGTCTAAAGTAAACACTGGTGATATAGCTTTCATACCTACACCAGAAGAAGTGAGCAATTATTTACCAAGTTATCGCTACGCTCAAATTTATTACGAAGATAATGATATCGCTGTTGTAATGAAGCCAAAAGGCGTTAAAACGCACCCGAATGATTTAAAAGAAAGTAATACACTAATGAATCACGTTATCTACACAGTCAAAAGTGAATATGTTGAACCAATACATCGCTTGGACCAAGAAACGGTTGGTTTATTGATTGTTGCTAAAAATCCATTAATGAAGAAAATTTTAGACCGTATGCTAGAAGAAAATGAAATTGATCGTATTTATAAAGCAAATGTGCACAGTTTATTACCTATCAAACCACAAACGATTGATATGCCAATAGGCAAAGATAAATTCCACTCTAACAAGCGTAGAGTGTCACCTACTGGACAAACTGCAATTACACATATCATTAATTCTAAAATGATTAAAGAAGATGTAAGCGAAGTAGATTTAAAATTAGATACAGGTAGAACCCACCAAATTCGTGTTCACTTAGCTGAAATTGGTCATCCAGTAATTGGCGATCCATTATACGGTAATTCAACACTAAGACAGCTACAATTAAATAGTTATAAAATTGAATTTATCCACCCACTTACGCAAGAAACAATTTCAGTAAGTATGGACGATGAAGTTTAAATCATATTAATATAATAAAAAATAAGCCAACGCGTTCTATTTAAAGAAGCGTTGGCTTTTTAATATTTTTTTATTTTGGTTCAACCATGTCTTCAGGTTTTATCCATTGTTCAAATTGTTCTTCAGTCACATGACCTGATTGTATCGCAGATTCTTTTAATGTAAGACCCTCACGGTGTGCTTTTTTAGCAATACTTGCAGCATTTTCATATCCAATGTGTGGATTTAGAGCAGTCACTAGCATTAATGATTGGTTTAAATAATTATCTATATTTTCATGAATTGGCTCAATACCAACTGCACAGTTATCATTAAATGTTTGCATGCCATCTGCTAATAAATAAATAGATTGCAACGTATTATGTAAGATGACCGGTTTATATACGTTCAGCTCGAAATTACCTTGAGAACTTCCGATACCTACTGCAGTATCGTTACCCATAACTTGTACTGCTACCATTGTTAACATTTCACATTGTGTAGGGTTTACTTTTCCTGGCATAATTGATGAACCTGGTTCATTTTCAGGAATTGATAATTCAGCAAGTCCTGCGCGTGGGCCTGATGCTAACCATCTTACATCATTAGCAATTTTCATTAAGTCAGTTGCTAATGCTTTTAATGTACCATGTAATTGAACTACTTCATCATGTGCAGTTAAAGCATGGAATTTATTTTCAGATGATACAAATGCATAACCTGTATTTTCTGAAATAAATTTAGCTACTTTATCACCAAATTCTGGATGCGCATTAATACCTGTACCTACAGCTGTACCGCCAATCGCTAAGTTCAAAATATGTGCTTTTGATTCACCTAATAAAGTTTCACATTTATCAAGCATGAAACGCCACCCACTAATTTCTTGTCCTAAACGAATAGGCGTTGCATCTTGTAAGTGTGTACGTCCAATTTTTATAATATCGTTAAATTGTTCTTCTTTTTCTTTGAAAGTATCGCGTAACGCTTTTAAAGCTGGTTCAAGTTTTGTTTCTACTTCATTATATAATGCAACATGCATTGCTGTTGGAAATGTATCATTTGAACTTTGTGATTTATTAACGTCATCATTAGGATGGATTGTTTCATCACTGCCTTGTGATTTTAAATATTCATTAGCTACATAGCTCACAACTTCATTAACGTTCATATTACTTTGTGTACCACTACCTGTTTGCCAAACCACTAATGGGAAATGTTCATCTAGCTCTTTATTAATGACACGGTCACAAGCATAAACAATGGCCTCTTTTTTAGCATCTGATAGTTTTCCTAATTCATTGTTAGCTAAGGCTGCCCCTCTTTTTAACTGAGCAAATCCGTAAACAACTTCGATAGGCATTTGTTCTTTACCTACTGGAAAGTTACGTTTACTTCTTTCTGTTTGAGCACCCCAATATTTTTCTGCAGGTACTTCAATTTCACCGAATGTATCATGTTCAATTCTAACTGACATTTCAAATTCTCCCCTTCATTATTCGTTATTCAGCCTTAGTATAGCATTAATTATTTTAAAGGGGCAATCGTATTATAGAGCGTTTACATATTATTTTATTTTAAACTGAATTTAAGAGTTATTATTTTCCTTTATTAACTAGAAGTTTTCACTTTCACATAAAAAACACCGTCAAAATCAATAAGATTTCACGGTATTTCATATAAACTATATTATCGCTTTATAAAACATCTAATAACTATGAAGTTTAGCTCTCTTTAGTAATGTTTATTTTGTTGAATTGTACTTTTGCTGCTTGTATTACCCCTACAGCCGTTAATATGAGTAAAACCGCACCGATAACCATAGTAACAGGACTAATCGTAACTAATGTACCTAAAAATCCAGTTAAACTACTATAAAAACCACCTAACGGCTTAAACAATAATACAGTTATTACAATACAACATATCACGCTTATAATAATTCCAGTTTGATTACCTTTAACGAATGTTGAAGCATTAACTTGATCAACAAGTCCACGCGATAAATTTATCTGTAATTTTATAACTTTAAATAACACGGGTAAGTAGAGTGCACCAATCGCCATAGGAAAACCTTTTATAGAGATTAAATTAACAATGACAGCACTAATCATAATGTATTTCCAATACTTACTTAACATATGTATAAGTCTCCTTAAATCCAATAATGATTTAATAATAACACATTCACTTTTAACTTGGCATTTCTTTTTAAATTGAAAACACTTTATTGCATTATTTGAATATCAAAACGGTTTAATTTTTACTTTCTCAAAAGCGCTATTTCTATAAATAGACATAAAAATAGCGCTTTGTGAATAAAAAATTCAACAAAGCGCTAAATTATAACTAGTTATTTAAATCTGAACGAACTTCTGGGTCATGAGATTTATCTAATTTATCTTCATCATTTTCCTCAGAAATTTGTTCCATTTCCTTACCAAGTTCAACTACATCATCATAGTCATTGACCATTTCATTTTCAGGTTCAGATACATCATTTTGTAAATATTTATTATCTTTTTCGTTTTTCATACCTATGACCTCACATTTTATATTAAGCAAAACGTGCTGTGAAATAATGTCTTACATCTTCAGGTAATCCTTCTGCTGCCGCTTCATCTAAAACCACGTTTACCATACGGTGCGCTTTTAAATCTGAAGGTTCGAAGTTTGTTTTACCATTTTCTTCATATAATTTGTGAACAATTTCTTTTTTATCAGCACCAGTGATAATTAAAATCACTTCACGCGCTGAAAACAGACCTTGCTTTACACTTACATTCAATTTACCATTAGTATCAATTGACAGTACTTGTGTAACCAATTTACCTTTGTTTTCTTTTGTTTTAATTTTATCACCAATAAATGATTCAGTATCTTCATTAAATGAAACACTATAAATTTGACCTTCGGGTACACCTAAAGCTTCAAAATAAGATTTGTTATCATCATAATCTAAAATGTTAATTTGACTAAAGTCTACAGGATGATTATCTACATTTTTCTTTAATTCATCTAATACTGGTGAATTATCATTAGAAAGGTGTAGACCTGCAATAGTTGTCGGATTGTTGTTAAATTGTTTTCTTAATATATCTGCAGCATATTCAGCTACAATTTTTTCGTTTTCTAAAACTTTAAAGTTCATTGCCATAGTAATTACACTCCTCTTTTTTATTAAGACGCGTTCTAGCATTATTTTTATTAATACCCTTGATGTAATGGAGATAAACCACAACATTAGTAATGTACCAATTTGATTAATTAAATGCTAAGTTATAAGACTTGTCTCTATTATACAAATCTATTACATTATTTTCATTCATTTAGTGCATTTATTAATGTAAATCTGGAAAACTTTGTTGTCTTAATGCTTCATAAATGAGCAATGATGCTGTATTAGATAAGTTTAATGATCTAATATTATCATTCATAGGAATACGTAATGCTGTTTCTTGATATGTTTCTTTCACCCAGTCAGGTAATCCTGTCGTTTCACGTCCAAAAATAAAGAAGTGATCATGAGTAGTATCAGTAAAATCAAAATCTGAATATGTTTTCTTACCAAATTTAGTTAATAAATAATAAGTGCCCTCTGTTGCTTCAAAAAAGTCTTCAATACTTTCATGATAACTAATATTAACAGTTTCCCAATAATCTAATCCAGCACGCTTTAACATCTTATCATCTGTACTGAAACCAAGTGGCTTAATTAAGTGTAAATGTGTATATGTGCCTGCACATGTTCTTGCAATACTTCCTGTATTACCTGGTATCTGTGGTTGAAATAGTACTATGTGATTTGTCATTCTATTTTTCGCTCCTCGTTTCAAGTCCTTTTAACATTTCAATTTGAACCTCTTCTAGTTCATTTTCATAATGTTGTTCAATAAATGGTCTAGCAGCCTCTCCTTGAATTTGTCCTATTGCCCAATATGCTGTAGCTCTAATCATAGGTCGCGGATCATCTAATGCAACATCTTGTAATTCTGGTATTGCTGTTTCTTCTTTGAAATGTGCCAAAGCAATAATTGCATTACGTTGAATTGGTTTCTTACCTCTCCATGCCCCTGCTAAATGGCCATAAGTATTTTTAAATTCTTTATTGCTCATTTTTAATAAAGGCACGAGTCTTGGTTTTAAAATTTCAGGTTCTAATTCTATATCGTCATGTTGTGTGTTAATTCCTTTATTTTTCGGACACACTTGTTGACATGTATCACATCCATAAAGACGATTACCAATTTTATAACGATATTCATCTTCTAGATAGCCTTTCGTCTGAGTTAAAAAGCTAATACATTTCTGACTATTTAACTGGCCATCACCAACAAGTGCTCCTGTTGGACAACGATCGACACAAATCGTACAATCGCCACAGCTATCGATTAACGGGTCATCAGGTGCAAAAGGTATGCTAACTAGCATTTCCCCTAAATACGTCCATGTACCGAGGTCAGGATTGATGACAAACCCATTTCTTCCTACAAAACCAAGTCCTGCCCGTTCAGCTACAGCACGATCAGATAATGCGCCAGTATCTACCATCGATTTAATTTCGACGTCTTCTACTCTGGATTCTAGATACTCACCCAATTTATCTAATCGTTTTCTCATAATAGAATGATAATCTTGCCCCCAAGAGGCTCTGGCAAACATCCCTCTTCTGTCTCCGCGAACGCTTTTAGGTGCACCTTTTAATTTATTTGGATAGCCAACGCCTATTGCAATAATAGATCTCGCTGTTGGCAAATTTAATTTCGGTTCTGTTCTTAACTCTATATCAGATTCTTCAAAACCAGATGCATAACCTTTTGCATGATAATCCACTAATTTCTGCTTCATTTCATCAAAAGGATCAGCCGTCGTAAAACCAATACTATCAATACCAATTGAATGGGCATAGTCTATTACATCTTGTTTTAATTGGTTCAAATCCATTTTTTTACACCCCACCTTAAAAACATACATTCTACAGTTTAACACATTCATAGCGCTTTGGAGTATTACCTATATTACTTTTATTATAATTTATATACTAAACAATAAAAGACCAAATCGATAGAATAAGATTGTTTTTGAACAATCAAAATTTACCAACTTGGTCTTACTATTTAATAATTATAAAACTCTTGATAAGAAGTTTTTCGTTCTTTCATGTTGTTGATGGTCAAAGACTTCTTCTGGTGTCCCAGATTCAACGATGACACCATCAGCCATAAATACTACTTTATCACTTACATCCCTAGCAAAGTGCATTTCATGGGTTACAACTACCATTGTCATACCTTCTTTAGCTAGATCCTTCATAACTTTCAATACATCTCCTACAACCTCTGGATCGAGCGCTGATGTTGGTTCGTCAAACAATAGAACTTCAGGGTTCATTGCTAATGCTCTAGCAATTGCCACCCTTTGCTTTTGACCACCAGATAATTGTGCTGGATATGCATCAGATTTATCTTCTAAACCTACTTTTTCTAATAACAACTGCGCATCTTGTTTTAAGTCCTTTTGATTCCCTTTTTTTAATAAACTAGGCGCTAAAATGACATTATCTATTACTTTTTTATGCGGGAATAAATTGAAATTTTGAAATACCATTCCCATTTGTTGACGCAATTTTTCTAATTCTGTATTTTTACTTGTTAAATTATTGTCTTTAAATATAACTTCACCGCTAGTTGGCGTCTCTAATAAATTCATACAACGTAGTAATGTACTTTTCCCACTACCTGAAGGACCTATGATTGCAACCACTTCGCCTTGGTTTACAGTAAAATCAATGCCTTTTAAAACTTCATTTTTATCAAATGACTTGTATAAGTTTTTAATATTAATCACTAACTTTCAATCTCCCTTCAAAGAAATACATAACTCTAGATAACGTAAATGTGAGAATAAAATACAGTATTGCAGCTATGATTAATGGTGTAAATGGATCAAATGAGGCACCTTGAACAACTTGGGCATTAAACATAATCTCACTCACACCGATTACAGATACAATAGAAGATTCTTTAATAACTGTTACAAACTCATTACCTAAAGCAGGCAAAATATTTTTAATAGCTTGTGGTAATACAACTGATTTCATAGTTTGACCATAAGATAATCCTAAACTACGAGCAGCTTCAGTTTGCCCCTTGTCTACCGCATTTATACCAGCTCTGATAATTTCAGCAATATATGCAGAACAGTTAATTACAAGCGCGATCATACCACAAATTAATGCAGAGATATTTAAACCTAATACTGCAGTGGTACCGAAGTAAACTAAAAATACTTGGACCAACAATGGTGTACCTCTTAAGAATTCTATATAAGCTGAAGCTAACCATCTTAAAATTCTAATTTTACTTAGTTTTAATAATGCAATAAATGCACCAAACACTGCACCTAGCACTACACCTACAACTGAAATTAGTATTGTATTTTGAATACCTTTTATAAAGAAGTTTCCATATTTAGTAAAGAAATTTCCATCGTCCTTTTTCATCGCTTCTGCAGCTGATGCTTTGTAATCTGCTAATAAATCTTTATCTTTAACATCTTTAATAGAGTCATTAAGCCTTTTCATTAATTCAGGGGAATTTTTAGGTAGCGCAATTGCTGTTTTTTTCGTACCTTCATTAAATTTTACACCTTCTGCAAATGCTAAATCTTCATTTTGCTTCAAGTAAGCTTCCGCTACTGGTCCTTCAATAACCATCCCATTTATTTTGCCACTCTTCAATGACATAATCACTTCAGGTACCCTCGTTAAAGATTGTATTTGTGCATTTTCAATTTCTGTTTGCGCAATTTTTTCTTGTTGTGTTTGTTTTTGCACACCAATTTTTTGATTTGCAAAATCATCTATATTTTGAAATCTGTCTGCCTCAGACTTTTTAACAATCATTTTTTGTTCAACTGTCATATAAGGATCTGAAAAGTCCACTTCTTTTTCACGTTCAGGTGTTGGTGTCATCCCAGAAATAATTAAATCGACTTTCCCAGTTTGTATTGCTCCTAACAAACTATCAAACTGCATATTAACAATTTTTAACTTTACATCATTGTCTTTTGCAATTTTCTTTGCCAAATCAATATCAATACCAGCATATTCAGATTTACCGTTCACATTATGTTCAAATTCATAAGGCGCATAATCTGCCGATAAACCTACTCTCAATTCTCCTCGTTCTTTAATTTTATCCCATTGATCTTCTTCTGCTGCTTGAGCATCAGAATTTATGTATGTAATTATGGCGCTAATAAATATAATAAAGACCATAAATAATTTAACAATGTGTTTCATCTTTGTTAGCCCCTCTCTATATAATTAATTATTATACATAATAACGCAATATTATTCAATAAGTTTTTATATTATAGCTATATATAAGAGTGATTTTTAATAAATCATCCAAATTATGCATTATTTATGTATAAAAAAAGCAACCTAATAAATATAAGGTTGCTTTGGATTACTGTTTAGGAATTTCAAAACTGTATATTTCATCAGTATATTTACCGATGAATTTTTTACATAATTCATGAACAAAAAATGCTGAAACAAAAGGAATAATAAAATACCCAAAAATTAATAATATGATATTTATTGTTGGATCTCCAGACATACGGTTAAAGGCATTGATTGGGCCTACAAGTCCTGTATAACCAAAACCAGCTGACATTGGCGTACCTTCAATACCAATAAAGTAAGCAATCAAACCGCCTATAACACCATTAATTATTAAAGGTATCGCAATGATTAAATGTCTGAAATAGACAGGTATCATCATTTTAGCTGCACCAATAATTAGTACTAGATTCACTCCAGCGCCATTAACTCTGATTGATCCAAATAAGAATGTAACACAAGCTGCAACAATTCCCATATTAGCTGCACCACTACCAAGTCCTGATAAACTAATTGCTGTTGCAATAGCTACAACCGATATTGGAGTTACCATCAGCAATGAATACGTCACACAAATTAGCACTGACATTAATAATGGATTAAGTTCAGTAAATGAATGTACTATGTGCCCTAACCCTTTTGTAACATTAGATACATAGCCTAATGTGTATAAACCAATTATTCCACTTACCACTGGAATAATGACTGGTAACACGATCATTTCTAATGAACCTAATTTATTTTGTAATATTAAGTATAAAAAACAAGCAATAATTACAACTAAAATAGTATTAATAATATCACCAATACCATTTAACATGAATCCATCAGGAGTAATTTTAACAGCGCCACTACCCAACATAGCAGAAACTCCTATCATAGTTGCGCCGGCACCATTAAATTTAAATTGATGCGCAGCCAATACACCTATAATAAAAGCCATAAATGATTGGATTAACACTACTAATTGATACACTGTTTCTAATAACGCATTACCTTCTTTAAAAAACTTTAATAGTTCACCTAATAGTGCATTAGGTATTAACGCAATAACTACCCCTGCGCCAACAGCTTGTAAGATATTACCAAAGAATTGCTTTCCATTTGGTTTAGTTGTTTTAGTTTTGGTTGTTTTAGTTTTAACCATTGAATTTTCCTCCAAATATAACATTAGACTAATAATATTATACTTTAGCTAAAACCACAATATCCACTTTGATTTTATTAATATTGTATACATGCTTTTACAAAGGCTTTTTATCAAATGAGTAAAATAGTACATTGTTAATAAGTAATAGATATAAACAGTGAATATATTTAAAATCATTAGCTCATAATTCATTTCAAACATAAAAAAGCAACCTCACATTATGAGGTTGCTTAACATGTACATCTAAGTACCTTATATATACCGGCGGTCGGGATCGAACCGACACTCCAATAATGGAACGGGATTTTGAGTCCCGCGCGTCTGCCAATTCCGCCACGCCGGCTCAATTTAATAAATAAAAAACTCCCAATGTGGAAGTATCAATGGAGCGGAAGATAGGACTTACACCTATACCTCATTCCGGGAAGGAACGTGTTCTAAAAATTGAACTACTCCCGCATGCAAATATATTAATTATGGAGCGGAAGATAGGACTTACACCTATACCTCGTTCCGGGAAGGAACGTGTTCTAAAAATTGAACTACTCCCGCATGGGATATAAATAAATATGGAGCGGAAGATAGGACTTACACCTATACCTCGTTCCGGGAAGGAACTTATTCTAAGAGTTGAACTACTCCCGCATGCAAATATATTAATTATGGAGCGGAAGATAGGACTTGCACCTATACCTCGTTCCGGGAAGGAACGTGTTCTAAAAGTTGAACTACTCCCGCATATTGATGGAGGCGGCAACCGGATTTGAACCGGTGATAGAGGTTTTGCAGACCTCTGCCTTACCACTTGGCTATGCCGCCAATAAAAACTGGGCTAGCTGGATTCGAACCAACGAGTGACGGAGTCAAAGTCCGTTGCCTTACCGCTTGGCTATAGCCCAAAAATATAAAGGGCGGATGGTGGGGATCGAACCCACGAGTGTCGGAACCACAATCCGATGTGTTAACCACTTCACCACAACCGCCATGGCAGGGGCAGTAGGAATCGAACCCACATCAAAGGTTTTGGAGACCTGTATTCTACCGTTGAAATATGCCCCTATTAAATTAAAGTTATATGGTGGAGGGGGGCAGATTCGAACTGCCGAACCCGGAGGAGCGGATTTACAGTCCGCCGCGTTTAGCCACTTCGCTACCCCTCCAAAAGATGGTGCCGGCCAGAGGACTTGAACCCCCAACCTACTGATTACAAGTCAGTTGCTCTACCAGTTGAGCTAGGCCGGCTTGCATTAAAATGATTCAGGACAGAGTCGAACTGCCGACACATGGAGCTTCAATCCATTGCTCTACCAACTGAGCTACTGAACCATAACAATAATGGCGGTCCCGATGGGATTCGAACCCACGATCTCCTGCGTGACAGGCAGGCGTGTTAACCGCTACACTACGGGACCTAAAATAAAAAATTGCGGGAGGCGGATTTGAACCACCGACCTTCGGGTTATGAGCCCGACGAGCTACCGCTGCTCCATCCCGCGGTAATAATATTAATGGCGGAGGAAGAGGGATTCGAACCCCCGCGGGCCGTTAAGCCCCTGTCGGTTTTCAAGACCGATCCCTTCAGCCGAACTTGGGTATTCCTCCAAAAATATTAGGTAAATAAATTATATTCAATTATTATAAAAATGGCGGAGGAAGAGGGATTCGAACCCCCGCGAGCCGTTAAGCTCCTGTCGGTTTTCAAGACCGATCCCTTCAGCCGAACTTGGGTATTCCTCCAAAAAAATTATATGGACCTTGCAGGATTCGAACCTGCGACCGAACGGTTATGAGCCGTTAGCTCTAACCAACTGAGCTAAAGGTCCTAAATATAATTTACAACTAATAATTAGTGGCGGTGGAGGGGATCGAACCCCCGACCTCACGGGTATGAACCGTACGCTCTAGCCAGCTGAGCTACGCCGCCGTTGTAATTTAGATTGTATTTAAATATATGGTGGAGACTAGCGGGATCGAACCGCTGACCTCCTGCGTGCAAAGCAGGCGCTCTCCCATCTGAGCTAAGCCCCCATATTATTTTAAGGATATCGGGAAGACAGGATTCGAACCTGCGACCCCTTGGTCCCAAACCAAGTGCTCTACCAAGCTGAGCTACTTCCCGTAAAATAGTGCGCCCGACAGGGGTCGAACCTGTAACCTCTTGATTCGTAGTCAAGTACTCTATCCAGTTGAGCTACGGGCGCATAATTCTATTTTCATGGGATAATGCCGAGAACCGGAATCGAACCGGTACGGTGATCTCTCACCGCAGGATTTTAAGTCCTGTGCGTCTGCCAGTTCCGCCACCCCGGCAAAATAATGGAGCAGAAGACGGGATTCGAACCCGCGACCCCGACCTTGGCAAGGTCGTATTCTACCGCTGAACTACTTCTGCATATGCGGGTGAAGGGAGTCGAACCCCCACGCCGTGAGGCGCTAGATCCTAAGTCTAGTGCGTCTGCCAGTTCCGCCACACCCGCGATATTAAAATAATGGTGAGCCATAGTGGGCTCGAACCACTGACCCTCTGATTAAAAGTCAGATGCTCTACCAACTGAGCTAATGGCTCAAAACATGGTGCCGGCCAGAGGACTTGAACCCCCAACCTACTGATTACAAGTCAGTTGCTCTACCAGTTGAGCTAGGCCGGCTATTAAAAATAAATGGTGGAGGATGACGGGTTCGAACCGCCGACCCTCTGCTTGTAAGGCAGATGCTCTCCCAGCTGAGCTAATCCTCCGTATAAAAT
>NZ_JAMBPV010000010.1 GCF_029531845.1 Staphylococcus equorum | reverse complement strand
AAACTCAATTACGTTTGGTTTGTTTTTTATCTGGAATTTTGTAAAATCCAAGCGGCTTAACCCTATATATAATTTAAAAGTATTAAAATATCGATTTTATAATTAAATCTATTGCTATTGAAATTCAATACATATTATACTTTAGAAAACGCTTGCAAATGGAGGGGATTAAGTGACAAAATTACTATGGCAATCATACGAAAATCGATTGAATTTATTAAAACGATTAGTGAATCATCAAACGATTACTAATTCTGAAGGTGAGCTAACATTTCCAAACTTCGTAAAGCAGCTATTGTTACAACTTACATACTTTCAAGAACATAAAAAGCATATTCAAATGACACAAACTGAAGACGATAAGGAAGCTGTCGTTGCATTTTATCAAGCTAATACTTCAGCAAAAACAATTGTGTTGATTAGTCATTATGACACTGTTGGTGTAGAGGATTATGGAAATTTTCAGCCTAACGCATTCAATCCAGATGAATTAAAATCATTATTTTCCCAAAATCATCATTATTTAAATGCAGAAGCAATTGAAGACTTAAATAATGATACCTATTTATTTGGCCGAGGCACAATGGATATGAAAGCAGGGCTTATGTTGCATCTTTCATTAATTGAATTAGCCAGTGTTGAATCATGGGATATTAATTTAATTTTAGTTACAGTGCCGGATGAAGAGGTCAATTCTTCTGGGATGCGTAAAGCAGTAGAAACTATTGCTCAGTTAAAGCAACAATATCAACTGGATATACAGTTGCATTTAAATAGTGAACCTACTTTTCAACAAGCTGGTATGGATGAAAAGCATTATATATATTCCGGGTCTATTGGAAAAATCATGCCTGGTGTATTATGTTATGGCAAAGAAACGCATGTAGGGAATCCATTAGAAGGTTTGAGTTCTAACTTTATGATGAGCTATATTACGCAAGCGATTGAATACAATAATGCATTTAAAGAAGTTTTTGAAAATGAAGCAACGCCAGTTCCAGTGTCACTGCATACGAGAGATATTAAATTGGCATACGATGTCCAAACACCCTTCAGAACGATAGGATTATTTAATGTTTTTCTTTTTAAAAATAAGCCTGCTGGTGTGTTTAGACAATTCATCGATTCAGTTGTACGGGCTACAGAACGCTGTGAAAGTGAGTGGCTCTCAATATTAGAAGAGCAAGAGAGACAGTTTGATACGAAAATTAATGTACTGACGTATGAACAATTAAAGCAATATGCTATTAAACGGCATGGCGAAGCTTATATAACTAAGCAAATTGATAAGGCAATTCAAGAAACGGATGAGTTACATTTACAAAGCGTCAATGTTGTTGATGCGTTAATGCAAACTTGTAGAGATATTGCACCAGCAGTAGTGACATTTTTTGCAACGCCATATTATCCTGCTGTTAATGCCTCTTATGATACACGTATTGAATCAACGGTTGAATTAGTACGTCAAACGATGCGTGATCAATTCCAACGTCAAAGTGAACGTGTGCACTATTTTAATGGTATAAGCGATAGTAGTTATTTGAATTTTGATGGAGATCTGGAACAAATTGCTGCTTATGAAAATAACACGCCTAATTTTAATAAAACATATCAACTACCTTTTGAAGCAATTAAAGCGATTAGTGCGCCGATATTATTATGTGGACCGATAGGTAAAGACGCGCATAAAATCAGTGAACGTTTGCATAAAAAAAGCGCATTTGAAGAATTACCTGTTGTTTTAGAACAAATTATTAATTTTTATATTGATTCAGCAGTAGAGCAATAATAAAATGTAATATTTTCTTAAATAAATTTTTATAATCTATGACTTGTTAGTTTATAGGATAGTGCGATATATTAGTGAATATATTCATTGCACAGGTATTTCCACATGAAGAAAATGGAGTGGTAACAATATGATAGAGGCGTATAAAAGTTTTTGGAAGAGATATGCTGACTTTAAAGGGAAATCAGATAGATTAGAGTTCTGGACACCAGTATTGGTTCATATCATAGGCATCTTTATCGTAGCGTTGATAGGCGCAATTAGCTTTATAACAGGAGCTTTTGTTGTCGCAGCGATTTTATCTGCACTTGTTGGTATATTTGCTTTAGTAATCATGGTACCTATGGTTTCAGTGACATTAAGAAGATTTTATGATGCAGGTAAAAAAAGGGTTACTGCACTCATCTTAATCATTTTATCGATATTCATTAATATCTTATTCGATATTATACAAATTAATAGCGTTGCAATTATATTAAATGTTGTATCAATAATTTGTACAATTATATTGATTGTTGAGACGCTACTGCCCTCACGTGAAGTTCCTGAGTCAGAATTGAAATGGTTATAATAATAAATCTCATAAGCTGAGTTAAACTTTATCTAGTTAGCTTTGTGAGAGCGTGGATATGAAATCAAATTTTGATTGCATATCCACGCTCTTTTTTTGTGCCTTTTAATAAAAGAGATCTATCAATATAATTTTTATGAAAATTCATTGTATTTAGGAATAATAAATTTATACTATAGTAAAAAGGAGGGGTTCTATGGAATGGTTAAAATTAATAGGAATTTTGATTATCATATTAGGATTTGTATTTAAAGTCGATACTATTGCAGTTATTTTAATTGCCGCAGTAGTTACTGGTATTGTGTCGGGATTAGATTTATATGAAATCCTAGATACATTAGGGAAGGCGTTTGTTGATAATAGGTTGGTGACTTTGTTCATTTTAACTTTACCGATGGTTGGATTAATAGAAAGATTTGGATTGAAAAAACAAGCATCTCATTTAATAGGAAAGGTAAAACGTGTAACAAGTGGACGATTGCTGACGATTTACTTAGTGGTTAGAGAGCTAGCTGGTGTGGCATCGATTCGTATAGGCGGACATCCACAATTTGTCAGACCACTTATTAATCCGATGGTACAAGGTGCGTTAAAAACACGCTATAACTTAAAAGATGAAGAAGTCGATGCAACAGATATTGAGAAGATAAAAGCACAAGCATCTGCAATGGAAAATTATGGCAATTTCTTCGGTCAAAATTTATTTGTTGGTGCGGCAGGTGTGCTACTTATGGTTGGAACATTCCAGTCATTAAACATTAAAGTCGATGCAGTAGACCTCGTATTAGCATCATTACCAATAGCAATTATCGTTTTCATTATTGTATGGATTAATAATATAAGGTTTGATAAGTATTTAGATAAAAAGTATGGCACGAAGCAGGTGAATAAAAATGACTGAAAACGCATTGAATAATATCTTAGAGCTCTTTTACATATTAATAGGTTTACAATTACTTTATACAGCGTATCGTGTATTAAAAGCTTCGTCACATCAGAAAAAGTATGGGACAGCACTATTTTGGATTTTGTTGGCGGCGACTTTTATTGTTGGACCTTATATACCAAATGTAATAAACGGCATATTTATTTTAGTCATGGGTGGATTAACATTATTTAAACAAGTGACAATCAAAAATATTATTGATGTCGATGAAGCAACGGGTGATAAAGGTGCACAGAAGTATGGTAATAAATTATTTGTGCCAGCTATTATATTAGCTGTAGCTGCCATCGCAGTATCAAATTGGACGCCCTTAGGTGGAGCAATTGGTTTAGGTATATCCTCTGTTTTAGGCTTAATAGCCGCTTACATTGTAATTAAACCTAATGGTAAATATGTGCTTTATGATAGTGATAGATTAACGCAACAGATTGGCACTGTAGGTATATTACCTCAGTTTTTAGCAGCTTTAGGTGTACTATTTACAGTTAGTGGCGTTGGAGATGTAATTTCTAAAGGGATATCGTCATTCTTACCGGAAGGCAATCATTTATTAGGCGCTACAGCATATATAGTAGGCATGGTATTATTTACGATGTTGATGGGCAATGCTTTTGCAGCATTTACAGTTATCACGGCAAGTATTGGTATTCCATTTGTTATAGCGCAAGGTGGAGATCCTGTTATAGCTGGTGCTTTAGCAATGACAGGTGGATTTTGTGGCACATTGTTAACACCAATGGCAGCGAACTTTAATACATTGCCAGTAGCATTATTAGAAATGAAAGATGAATTTGGTGTTATTAAAGCACAAACACCTATTGCGATTTTATTAATTTTTATACACATTGGTTTAATGTATTTTTGGGCTTTTTAAATCATAATCATTGAGAGTTAGTGGATTAAAAATAAAGGAGGCTATTAAATGATGAATATATTAATAACGGGTTTTGACCCTTTTGGTGGCGAAGCAATTAATCCTGCTTTAGAAGCTGTAAAACTTTTGCCAGATGAAATTGAAGGTCATAAGATAGATAAATTAGAAATGCCAACTGTATTTCATAAAAGTAATGAGGTTGTAGTAGAACAATTAAATCAAAAGGAATATGATATTGTTTTAGCAATTGGACAAGCAGGTGGTAGGTTTGAATTAACACCGGAACGTGTCGGAATCAATATAGATGATGCGCGTATTCCAGATAATGAAGGCAATCAACCAATTGATGAAGCCATTCAACCAACAGGAGCATCTGCTTATTTTTCGAATCTACCGGTTAAACGTATGACTGAGGCAATAAAATCACAAGGTGTACCGGCACGCTTATCAAATACTGCTGGCACGTTTGTATGTAATCATATTTTATATCAACTTGGTTACTTACAGGCGACACAATTTCCAAATATTAAATTTGGTTTTATCCATGTGCCGTTTATACCTGAACAAGTTACTGACAAGGCAGAAAAGCCATCGATGTCTATTCAGACGATTGCTAAAGGTTTGAAAGCCGCGCTTGAAGCGGTTATTGAATCAGACAAAGATATTAAAGTGGCATTAGGAGAAACACACTAAAAAATTACATCATAACAAATAAGCGTACGTCTACTTTATGTAGGACATACGCTCTATTTTTATATAGTGAAATTATTGATCGTGTTCTGTTCTTGTGAAATTCATTCTTATTTCATTATATGTTTTACCGAGATAGGTAGGTTTTTTTTCAGATGTTCGTTTGAAACCGATCTGTTCATAGAAATGGACGGCGTTATCGTTTTCTTCAACGACCCACAGCATTACGTTATCTGGGTAAGATAATTCTAATGCACGTTGTGTTAGCGCAAAGCCAATCATATGGTGTTGATAATCTTCTAATAGATATGATGCGAAGATTTCGCTCCAATCATCTGAAGTCGTTGATGTTTGGGTCTTGCCATAGGAAATAAAACCTACAATTTCGTTATTTACAATAGCAACTAATGTTGGTACATCATGTAAGGAGGACTGCTTGATAAATTTTTCTTTATCAAGGTTTTCTAAGTAATCATTCTTAGCTATGTCATCGTATGTTTCCAGCCAGCTTTCATAATGAACTATCGCTTTACCGTGCTTATCTTTTTCGGACAAGGTTCTAATTGTAAATTCCATAGAATGTCCTCCTTTATATACTAAATTGATATTATTATAGCATCATTTATTTTTAAAAAGAAATATTTACACTTTTAATAGTAATGTAGAATAAATATATTACGTGATGATGTTGTGTTAACGGTTAATATTTATTTTATTAATTAGTGTGACTCAAAAATTGTGCGGATTACTTAATGATCTATAAGAGAATATGTAATAATGATAGTGTTATGAAATAGAGGAATGTGATAAAAATGAAAATAGGTATGATTTCAGATTTGCATGTAGATAGACATAAGACACTGACACCTGAAGATTATCAACAAGTATTAATTAAAGTAATAAATCAACGTGGTATAGAATTGTTGCTTATTGCAGGAGATATATCCAATAATTATAATTTAACCCAACAATTTATTGAGCGTCTTGAAAGCACAACACAAATAAAAGTGTTGTTTATTCCGGGTAACCATGATTTTTGGGCTACAGATACAGGTGCCACATCAGCCGAGATTTTAGATTTTTATATGTCGATGGAGACGTGCTTAATTGGTAAACCTTATGACATAAATGATGAGTGGGCCATTGTCGGGAACACAGGTTGGTATGATTATACGTATGCGGACCCTAAATTTTCAATAGAAAGAATTGCTCGTAGAAAGTATTATGGAGCAACATGGCAAGATAAAGTGAAAATTGACTGGCCTATGGAAGATAGAAAACTATCTCGCATTGCCGCCAAACAGACGACAAAAGATATTGAAAAAGTTAAACATAAAAAAGTGATACTCATGACGCATATCGTAACGCATCCAAAATTTGCAGTCCCGATGCCACACCGCATATTTGATTATTTTAATGCGTTTATAGGCACATCAGATTTTGATACATTATACGAACAATACGATATTCGCTATAGCATTATGGGACATGTTCATTTTAGAAACGCATTTGAAGAACGTGGTGTCACATACATTTGTCCTTGTTTAGGTTACCAAAGAGAATGGCGTTCATCTGATATAGAACAAGAAATCAATCATGCATTATATAGTATTTCAATTTTCTAGTCAGTCTCGTAGGGGCGAGAACACGAAATCAAATTTTGAATTCTGTATCGTCCCTATTTTTATTTTGTTAAAAACATGATGGTTGAATATAAAAACTCATGCGGCCAGGTGCGTTATAACTTTGTTCTAATTTAGATTTTTTAATTTTAATAATTTGGAATTTATTCGGTATGATTGCAGGAATAAGGATTGCTTTGCTTAAGTGTGACCATAATGGATCAATATAATAATAATGATATTCGTCATAACCAATCAGTACAGTTACATGAATATTGGACACTAACTGAGTTGGACGGTTATCTAATTTAAATGTACGTTTCGCTGGACGCTGTCCTAGCACAGTATGATAAATCGCCACAGGTTGATCTCGGTCAATAATGCCACATAGATCATTTAAAGATTGCCCAGTACTATCACTGAAATGCGCATCGTATTGTTTTAAATGAGGAACTAAAGCAGTCGGGAATATGGTTTGATGATGCCCCCATTTAATCCATAGATGATTGCCCACATAACCTTTATAAGGGTTATTCGCATGTCTGGGCCAATGTTTCATGATTTGTGTAGCTGTAATAGTGCGGTCATTAAATTGTAGTATCATGGCAGCAGATACACCTTCACATCCCATAATCATAGGAATAGGGAAAAGCTGACTAATTGGTTTTACAGATAAAATTTTTCGACTCATGCTGTATATCTCCTCGTTTAATTTGTAAAAATGAACTTATGCTGAAATATATTTTATTATATAACCATTAGTTGAAGATGCATATTAAGATGCCTGAATGACCAGATAATAGTTCACGATAGAAATCGCATATGCATTTTGGTTATAATAGCAAAAAGGGGTGCATGTGTATGGAATATAGATTGGAAACGCTATCACAGACTTCGGTTTTAGGTATAAAAAAGGAGTATGCAACTGGTCAAAAAGCGCAAGAAGATATATTTAATTTATGGATGGATTTTGATGATAATGGGAAGAAACAGGAATTAATGCCACTAGGTAATAATCAATTGCAAGGTCTTTTAGCTGTTTTTAAGCCACTTGCTAATGGTGAAGTGCATTGCCTCATTGGCGTTACCAATGATACAGTTCAAGGGCAATGGCATCGAACAGAATTATCTGAGGGGAGATACATTGTCTTTGATGCTAAAGGGTCAGTGCCTGAGTCTATTAAAAAAGGTATGGAAAAGATAAATAGACATATTTTACCTACATTGGATTACGAATTTCGCGATGCGCCATTTTTTGAGTTGTATAAAGAAGGAGCAATAAGATCAGAAGAATATATTACAGAAATTTGGCTTCCTATCGTTTAGATAAATAATAGTAACACAAAATAAAAGGGAGCCTCCAAAAATTTGGAAGTTCCCTTTAATAATAGGACTGATGTCTCATCTATCTTGTATAGATTAGTTATTCAGTACACTTTTTCTAGTAGCAAATTTTAAGCTTAGCTCTAATGAAATAATTAGCACTGTAGTAATAACTAAAATAGTTAAATATGGCATGACGCTATATCCACCTTGTAAACCAACTAGCGGAGAAATCACACCACCTAGAATAAATTGGAAAAGACCAAGTAAACTAGAGGCATTGCCACTACCGCCTGTACGTGATTCCATAGCTAAGGTGAAGCTTAGCGGGCCAATACCTGTTACTGGGCAAACATTTAAGAAGAATGCGATGACTAGAACCCAGGTTGGTAAGTGTAATATTAGTGTGATACAAATTAACACGACCCCTGCAATTTGTATCATTGTTAGTGCAATAAGTAATACATACCGATTTATATAGCCTACTAAAATAGCAGTGAGCTGACTCATGATAATTAACCCAATGCCATTTATCGCAAATAGTACACTAAATTGTTGTGGTGTCATATCATAAATTTTCTGCGTAATAAAAGGTGCTGCGGATGAAAAACTGAATAACATTACATATGTCAGTCCTTGTAACAACATAGGAATAACAAATGCTGGTTTTTTCAACAAATAACCGAAGTCTTTAAAAATGGTACCAAAGTTAAGTTTTGAAAGTTCGGCCGTTCTTGTTTCTTCCATTTTGAATAGGGCGAAAAAGAATATAATCATACTTACAATTGTTAAAATGAAGAAGATAGCTTGCCAGTTTGAGACACTTAAGGCGTAGCCACCGATAAGTGGAGCGATAATGGTAATAATCCCATTAACGACAAGAAGTGAAGCGAGACCTTTGGCTAATGCTTTACCTTTATGCAAATCGCCTATAGAGGCCTTAGCTATGACGATGGCACCGCCACCAGTCAAACCTTGTATCAAACGAATTGTTAATAAGGTAGACATAGAAGTTGCGAATACTGCAATAAATGAAGCAACTGCATATAATATGATAATGATTAACGCAATCTTTTTACGTCCATATGCATCTGACAAAGGTCCAAAGATAAATTGTCCTATTGCGAGTCCTATCATTGCGAAGGACAGTGTGAGTTGCGCTTGAGAAGCGGTTGTATTAAAATCACTTTGTACACTTGGTAATGATGGAACGTACATATCTATTGTTAAAGGACCAAAAGTAGTCATAATACCCAACACAATAATTACAATTAACGGTAGTTGGCGATTTGAAGTTTTGTCCATGTTAAGTACTCCTTTAAATTTCTTTCTATTGCATTATTATATACAAGTTTAATTATTCTGTAACTAAGTAATTATCCCATATGAATTTAGAAATGCAATGGTAATTTACATACTAAAAAACAAGTAGGACGTGCGAAACAATTATAAATATGAATCAAAGGAGTAAGCTCATGAATTTAAATAAAACCCACTATGAAATTATAAAGTTTATCATTGTTGGTGGTATTAATACATTAATTTACTACATAATCTATCTTATCTTGTTGAAATTAATAGATTTAAATTACTTAGTCAGCCATGTAAGTGGTTTTATGGTTAGTTTTATAATTTCATATTACTTAAACTGCCACTTTGTATATAAAGTAAAACCCACGTGGCGTAAATTTATTCAATTTCCATTAACGCAGGTTGTGAATATGGGCATGCAGACATTACTATTGTACATATTTGTCCAGTGGCTTCATATTTCTTCAGTAATTGCACCATTTGCAGGATTAATTATAACGATTCCTATTACTTTTGTATTATCAAAATATATACTTAAAGACTGATTTTTAAATGACTTAAAATTAAAGTTAGAACAGTAATGACTTTTGTTTTTGTACAATTTAACAACTTTATTTAGGAAAGACTAAAAAAATAATTAGATTATTTATATTAAATAATTTTTGAATAAAAATTGTTGTAAATATGCTTTTGATAGGTCATAATAAATGTTCTATATCAATTAAGGTGGACATCAGACATGACACAAAGTGAAAATTTGAAAACTGCGCAAAAAGGCGCTTATTTAAGTTTGATTGTATATATCGTGCTTTCAATTGCCAAATTTATTGTTGGTTCTATGTACGATTCAGCAGCAGTTAGAGCAGATAGTTTAAATAATATGACTGATATTGTAGTCTCGTTAGCGGTTATTATAGGACTGAAAATTTCTATTAAACCTGCGGATAAAAACCATCCTTATGGACACTTAAAATCAGAGAATATTTCAACGTTACTCGTTTCATTTATTATAATGTTTGTAGGTTTACAAGTCGTGATAGAAAGTGTGCCTAAAATATTTTCTGAAAATCATCCTACACCTAATGTAATTACGATATATGTCAGTGTAATAAGTGGTATTATTATGTTGATAGTATTTTATATTAATCAAAAATTAGCCGAACGTACGAATAGTAGTTCCCTTAATTCGGCGGCAAAGGATAATTTATCAGATGCATTAGTTAGTATTGGAACAGCTGTAGGATTAATTTTCACACAATTTGGTTTGCCAATTCTTGATACAGTACTAGCGACGGTTTTAGGTTTACTTATTATATATACTGGTTTTAGAATATTTAAAGAGTCAATATTTACTTTAAGTGATGGGTTTAATGAACAAGAATTAGAAGCTTATAAAAATTATGTTTTAGAAATAGAAGATGTGATTGACGTGGAAAATATTAAAGGACGATATCATGGCAGTAGCATCTTTGTAGATGTAACTATTGTCGTAGAATCAGATCTATCCTTAGAAGATGCGCATCATATTTGTGATAAAGTGGAACAACATATGCATGAGAAAGGTATTTCTTCAGTATATGTACATCCCGAACCAGCATCGATACAATAATTAAAACTAAATATGTTTGTGGTTGATTTCTGACTGTCGACAATTGTTGGCAGTTTTTTGTGCAAGCTTTTGCAGTTATAAACATAGTTATTATATATTTTATATTCGCTTGCCTAGGGCACAGTCTCATCCTGTAGTCTTCAAATCGTGCTAAATTAGCTAATCAAAAGTCAGCAAAAATGCAGTTGTTTGATAAATTAATTAAGAATATAAAAAGAGACCTGAAAGTAATTTCAGGTCTGCAAATTAATTATATTTTAAATCCTTATATATTCAAACTTAGTGCTTGAACATATAAGTACTGCTTACCACCAGCCATTAGCTAGACGGAAATCAATTGCTGCATCGATTGAACCGTAACGGTCTTCAGCATAGTTAATCATGCCTTTAGTTTGTTCTTCAACTGTGCCAGTGCCCCAAGCTTCTTTAGTTTGTCCTAAGCCTTTATAACCTAATTCGTTTACTGCTTCAGGATCCCCGCTTGATTCAGGCATTACGATATTGTCCCATAGTGCTTTTGTACCGCCTGCTTCTATAAATTCACTGTATACGTCATTGTTAGTTTGAGTAGTTTGTTGTGTTGATGTCTCAGCCGCGTCAGCTGTTGATACGCTTGAACTTACGCCTAAACCAGTTGCTGCTATAGTAATCGATGCGAAAGATGCTAATAATAATTTTTTCATTTTTTAAATCCTCCTAATTGATTTACCTGTATACTATATTGAATATCACAGGTCATGTTTTTACACTTAAATACTTAAAAATTTAATGAATAATAGCTATTTGCTGTTTTTTTAATTCAACGTTTATAACTGTAACATCAAAAAAGGCTCTGTAGGTTACAGAAAAATAAAAAGAAAGTATCTTTTATGAATAAATGAATACAATCATTTCAAAATAAAGTGTAAATTGTTATAATTTTAATATAGAAACGCGATAATTATTGCAGGAATGCGTGAGTGGTTAGCTTTGTAACTATAAATAATGAGTATTATTGCTGTAACATTCCTGTAAATATCGTATAAAACCATATTTTTATGTAATGGAAAGAAGGAAATATTATGCCAAAATTAATTTTATGTAGACATGGGCAAAGCTCATGGAATGCTGAAAATTTATTTACAGGATGGGCAGATGTAGACTTATCTGAACAAGGACAAAATGAAGCAATCACTTCTGGTAAAAAAATAAAAGATCAAGGTATAGAAATTGATATTGTTTACACTTCACTGTTAAAAAGAGCTATTAAAACAACATATCATTTGTTAAACGAATCTGATCAATTATTTATTCCAATAATAAAATCTTGGAGATTAAATGAACGTCATTATGGTGGATTACAAGGCCTAAATAAAGATGATGCTCGAGAAGAGTTTGGTGAAAATCAAGTTCATATTTGGAGAAGGTCATATGATACGCCACCACCAAAACAAAGTGAAGAACAACGAAATAGTTATTTAAACGATAGAAAATATGAACTTATAGATAGAAGAGTTATGCCAGAAGCTGAAAGTTTGAAAGATACGTTGGTCAGAGTTATACCATATTGGAATGATCAAATCTCTCAACAGTTATTAGATGGTAAAACAGTGTTAGTTTCTGCTCATGGTAATTCATTACGAGCACTAATTAAGTATTTAGAGGATGTATCTGACAAAGATATTGTTGATTATGAAATAAAAACAGGTGCACCTCTTATTTATGAGTTAACAAATGATTTAAAAGTTACAGACAAATATTATTTATAATAAAAGGTAAGTAACAAACTGGATAAAGTATATAACAGCTCTGAATTTATAAAAATTCAGAGCTGTTATATACTATCGACAAAGTTTTTTGCGCTTGGCTGGTAGCATCCTGTAAATTTTTTTAAAATATGACTTCGAATTTGAGATATATTTTAATTTTATACTTGCGTACCTACAACACGCCTTAGACGTGAAGCAGCGTGTTCGAATAACGTATCTTATGATTAAAAATTAAACGTTCTTTTTTCTAAAGACTAAAACTACTAATGCTAAGAAAACTACGATATATACAATGTTACCAATAAATAATTCATGTAATTCTAATTTTGTCATTTTTTGGTATATATCATTATCGAGAATTTGGACACTTAGATTCAGCATATTAATAGGGTTCCATTTAAGCCATTCCCATTGTCCAATTGCCATAAATAAAATACCAGCGAGTATAGAAGTGGCAAAATAGAAAATAATACCGACAGCGATTGAGACACCTGGAGTTTTAAGTATACAAGAAAGTAATAACGTTAAACTTAAAATGAGCCACATACCTACATAAGTTGCCAATGATGTTAATAATAAACTTTGTAAAGGAGATAATTGTTCTCCTGTGTGTTTTAAAATATCGATGTCAGAAAAAAATGTAAGGTTAAGTAGTAAACTAATTAAAATACAAATTATAAATATAATTAGCGAGTAGATAAACAAAGCAATAATTTTACTTAAAATAATACTTGTTCTTGTATAATTTCTATAAAGTAAATTTTTAATAGTACCGTAGTGGAATTCCATAGTAATAATTGTACTCGCTTGGATTATCATTAAAAAGATAATCCAAGAAAACCCACTGTAACCTTGTTCAAGTAGTGATTTTGACTCAAATATATTTGAATAGTTTTTGCTTAAAATAGCTAGGCTAATCATGATGATAAAAATAATGATTGGTATAATAGTTGATGATTTCTTCTTAACAATTTTATATAATTCTTGGTTTATCAATGTGCCCATTATTTTTTCTCCTCCTTATGATCGATAATATTAAGCAATACATTTTCCAAATCACTTTCATTCGAATTATTTAATTCTTCCATTGTTGTTTCTTTAACGATAGCCCCATTATCAATAATTAAAATTGAATCAGTTACTTTAACGAGTTCACTTAGCATATGACTTGAAATGAGAAAAGAGACACCTTGTGCTTTGAGTCTTAAGATAGTTTCTCTTACATTTCTCACTGCTTTTGGATCTAATCCATTCATCGGTTCATCTAAGATAACGAGTTGGGGTTGATTTAAAAGGGAAAGTGCAATACCTAACTTCTGTTTCATTCCTAAAGAATAAGCTTTTGCTTTTTTATGTATAAATTGAGTCATTTCTAAATTTTTTATTATCTGCTCCATATTTTCTTTGTTTTTTTCTTCATTAATTAACTTCATATTTTCGTAACCGGTAAGGAATGGGTATACTCCAGGGTTTTCAATTAAAGCACCAATATGCTTACTATTCATAGGTCCATGTAGTTTAAGTGAACCGGATTGATAATTAGAAAGTCCCAAAATAACTTTCATTAACGTTGTCTTCCCAGCACCATTAGCACCGACTAAACCTACGACCTCTCCCTGTTTAAGAGTGAATGATATGTCTTTCAATATTTTTTGCTTCTTAATACTTTTATTAATACTTTCTATAGTTAAAAGTTGCATGGAATTATCCTTTCTAATAAAAAAGTTGGTGTACAATACTATTTTACCGAAAAAGAGAGTACAATAATATACTTTAATTATAAGATTTTTATGAATGTGAATTGTCTTGATTAAAAGTAAATATCGCAGTACAGCCTCTACCTACAATAGTAAGGAGAGGCTGTGTTATGTGACTAAGCTTCAGTGTCACTTAGTCATATGGAATTGAAGATAGACATAATTTAATAGAAATTGACAAACATCATTCTGGAGGGAATTTTAAGATGTCATTACAATTTTAAAGTTGAATTTTACTATAGGATTTAAGTAGAAATATTATTTATTGCGTTTGTGTTGCTGAATAATCTTACGCGCGCGTTTTCGTGTCTTTATATTAGGACTATTTAGGTTGCGACGTGCTGTTTGTACATCTAATTTCATAAAATATTACCTCCTTTATCTATGTGTATTATGAAGTATCACAAACAATTTGTAAATAGTAATTATTACGATTTATAGACAGGTTTAACATTAAAAAGTAATCAATATTATTTGCAATGTTTTTAAGTATATTTAATGTGATGAAGATGAAATGCGTGTATAATGCATAAATGCAGCTATTTTATGGTAGATAGACTAATAAGGAAACAGGAGACAAAATATGAACCAAAAAACCAAAATTTTAATGATATTAATGATGTTGCTTGGCGGTTTCTTCGGACTTTTAAATGAAACGTTATTAACAACAGCATTACCAAGTATAATGAAAGATTTTCAAATAGGTTACACGCAAGTGCAATGGTTAACTACAGCCTTTCTATTGACTAATGGGGTAGTTGTCCCATTGTCAGCGATGGTGATTCAACGATTTTCAACTAGGAAAGTTTTTTTAACAGCAATATTTATATTCTTTATAGGTACTATTATTGCAGGATTTAGTCCTAACTTCTCAATTCTTTTAGGCGGAAGAATTGTTCAAGCATTAGGTTCTGGTATTATGTTGCCGCTTATGATGACTACAATATTAGATATCTTCGAACCTCATGAGCGCGGTAAGTATATGGGGACGTTTGGTTTAGTGATTGGTTTGGCACCAGCGATAGGGCCAACGTTATCAGGTGTACTGGTTGAATACTTCGATTGGCGTTCACTTTTCTTTGTTGTTACACCAATCGCAGCATTAACATTCATCGGTGCCCTTAAGTTTGTGAAAAACGTGGGTACGAATAGAAAAGTACCAGTTGACGTATTATCTATCGTATTATCCATACTAGGATTTGGTGGTTTACTCTATGGTACAAGCTCGATTTCACGTGATGGTTGGAGTGATCCAGTAGTTTTAACAACTGTAATAGGCGGTCTTATCTTAGTAACAAGTTTCATTATTCGTCAAACAAAATTAAAGACGCCATTACTAGACTTTTCAGTGTTCAAAAACAGTCAATTTGCTGTAGGTATTACGATTATGGCATTTACAATGATATCAATGATCGGATCTGAAACAATATTACCAATGTTTGTGCAAAATATAATGAAAGACTCAGCGCTTCAATCTGGTCTTATATTATTACCTGGTGCCATTGTAATGGGGATAATGTCAGTAGCTTCAGGATTTTTATATGAGAAGTATGGTGCTAAAATATTAGCATTAATTGGTATGTCTATTGTCGTAGTAACGACTTCTTATTTTGTAATAATGGATGAGCATACTTCGCCAGCAATTCTTGCAACGGTATATGCAATTCGTATGATAGGTATTGCACTAGGATTGATGCCACTAATGACGCATACAATGAATCAATTATCTCGTGATATGAATGCACATGGTTCATCAATGACAAACACAGTACAACAAATTTCAGCTTCTATTGGTACAGCTGGATTAATTACTGTGATGACTCAAGTTTCTAAAAACTTCACACCTGATATGAGCAATTATAAGGGTATTGGAAAACAAGAGATAGCAGCGCAAATACAACATGAAGCTTTATTAAGTGGGTATCATGGAGCATTTTGGTTTGCTGTTATTATTTCTATTATCAGTTTACTCAGTGTGTTTATGTTGAAAAGTCAACGCAAGATACGAGCAGAACAAAAAGAACTATAATAGATTAATGTGACGAAAAACTATAGACAACACTGTAATTACATTTGTAATTGTGATATTTTTAAACTTAAATAATCTCATAAATACAAGAATGGAGTGCATGTATCATAGAACATTCGATGAAATTAAATAATGACCCATTTCATTTAGTTAAAAATGGGACGAAAACAATCGAAGTTAGATTAAATGATGAAAAAAGGCAAGAAGTACAAAATGGAGATACCATTATATTTACAAATCTCGAAACGGAGGATCAAGTCAACGTAGTAGTCATAGAAACGGTTTATTTCCCTTCATTTCAAGCGTTGATTAATCAATATACGAATCAAGAAATTGGTGCTAAAGAGGAAGAACAGCTTTCTCAAAAATTAGCAGCAATATATCAAATATATTCACAAACTGACGAATTAAATTATGGTGCACTAGCAATTAAAATGCGCTTAGAACATTAACAATAAATTCGGCCTGACATAAATTGTCGAGCCGAATTTTTATGCGTTAAAATCAAAAATTTAAAAAGAAAGATATTCATTTAAAATCACTCTAGAACATTTAAGTTATTCATTGTATGATAATATTTATGGAAGAAGTATATTTTAAAGGTGATTCATGAATAGTCAAACTGGATTTAGGAGTGTGCCAAATAATGAAAAAATTGTTGATCATGATCGCTATATCGACGATTATTGTAGCAGGCTGTAGTAGTGGGAAGTATGCTGATAAAATAGATAAAGCAGTAAATAAACAACAAACATATCAAGAAAACTTATCTAAAAAACAAAAAGGTGATCTTGAAGAAAAATTCGACAAAAAGAATGCGAATATATACGTTTATGAAAAAGGTGAATATGTCATGCTTGCTTATAAGCCTTTTAAAGAAGACGAAGAAGTACATTATTATACTTATAAATTTGAAGACGATAAAGCAAAACATTTAAAAGATTTTAATTCGAAAGCATATACACACAAACATGAACCTGATTATAAAGAAGAAAATATGGATATTAAGGAATAATTATATTTATTGATATCTAAAATTAAAACTGAGGTGTTTTGGAAAGCATATGAAAAAATTATGGCTATGTTTAGGTTTATTGGCTACTATGTTATTAATAACTGCTTGTTCAAGTGATGAGGATGCACATAAAGATGACAAGCAAAATGCCAATGGGAAAATTAAAATTATAGAATATGGTGATTTTAAATGTTCTTATTGCAAAAAAGTAGAAAGTAATATTATGCCTAAACTTAAAAAAGATTATATAGATAAAGATAAAGTGGATTATCAATTTGTGAATATGGCTTTCCTTGGTGATGATTCAATTATTGGGTCGAGAGCTGGACATGCAGTACAACAAAGCGCACCGAAGCAATACTTAGATTTTCAAAAATTAATGTTTGAACAACAGGGCGATGCTGAAAAAGAATGGATAACTGAATCACTTGTAGATAAACAAATTGATAAATTAAGTATCGACAGTAAACAAAAAGAAAAAATCAAAAAAGATTATAAAACTAAAGATAGTAAATCATGGAAAGCAGCTAAGAAAGATCAAAAACAAGCTGAAGACAAAAATATTGATACAGCACCTACGGTTTATATTGGTGGAGAAAAAGTAGAAGATCCTTATGATTACGACAATTATAAAAAATTAATAGAAAAAAATAAGTAAGTAACTGGTCTAAAGTACAAAAATTGTAATAACAATGTGCTTTAGGCTTTTCTTTTACACGGAAGTAAATCGTAATCATTATTATTTATTATTGCGTTTTGTTAGAAGGCAGTCTATAATTTTAAATCGTAAGTATTACTATTTATAGGAGGATGTAGAATGAAAAAAATACTATACATAATATCTTTGGTCATTACATTTGCAATTGTCATAGCGGGATGTGGCAAAGCTGAAACTAATGAAACAGGGAGCGAAGGTAACAATGATAAAATAAAAATTAATACAACGGTTTTTCCGTTAAAATCATTTGCTAAAGAAATTGGAGGAGACCATGTTTCAGTAGAATCAATTTATCCAGCAGGCACAGACTTACATAGCTATGAACCAACTCAAAAAGACATAATTAACGCGAGTAAATCAGATTTATTTTTATACACAGGTGACAACTTAGATCCTGTTGCTAAAAAAGTAGCTTCAACGATAAAAAATGATGATAAAAAATTATCGTTAGAAGATAAATTAGACAAATCACAATTACTTACAGATCAACATAGTCATGAAGTTGAAGAAGATGGTCATGAGCACGAGGAAGAGGGACATAATCACGGAGGGTATGATCCACATGTTTGGCTAGATCCTAAATTCAATCAAACTTTCGCAAAAGAAATCAAAGATGAATTAATTAAAAAAGATCCAAAACACAAAAATGATTATGAAAAAAATTATAAAAAACTAGATAAAGAACTGAAAAAAATAGATGACGAAATGAAAGATGTTACGAAAGATAAACAAGGCAATGCTGTGTTTATTTCTCATGAATCAATGGGTTATTTATCTGAAAGATATGGTTTTATACAAAAAGGTGTTCAAAACATGAATGCAGAAGATCCATCCCAAAAATCTTTAACAAAAATAGTTAAAGAAATTAACGATTCAGGAGCAAAATATATTTTATATGAAGATAATGTTTCAAATAAAGTTACAGACACAATTCGTAAAGAAACAAAGGCTAAACCATTAAAATTTTATAATATGGAATCACTTAATAAAGAACAACAACAGGATAAGGATTTAACGTACCAATCGCTTATGAATAAAAATATAAAAAATATTGATAAAGCTTTAAGTGATGATATCAAAGTGAATGATGACAAACAGCAAGACAAACATGAGCAAGCAATTTCAGAAGGTTACTTTAAAGATAATCAAGTTAAAGATAGACCATTAACTGATTATAAAGGTGACTGGCAATCAGTATATCCATATTTGAAAGATGGATCATTAGATGATGTGATGAAGCATAAAGCTGAAGAAGATGATTCAATGACAGCAAAAGAGTATAAAGCATATTACGAAAAGGGTTATAAAACAGATATAGATAATATCAATATCACGAGTGACTCAATAACGTTTGAAAAGAATGGCAAAAAGGCGACAGGTAAATATGAGTATGATGGCAAAGATATTTTAAAATATGAAAAAGGGAACAGAGGCGTAAGGTATAGCTTTAAATTAGTGGATAAAGAAAATAAGGACTTACCTAAGTATGTCCAATTTAGTGACCATAATATTGCACCTAAGAAAGCCCATCACTATCATATCTTTATAGGTAACGATAAAGAAAAAGTGATGAAAGAATTAGATAATTGGCCGACATATTATCCTAAAGAATTAAACAGTAAAGAAATTAAATCAGAGATGTTAGCCCATTAATATTGAGGTTTACTGTAAGTCAATTTACTTTTTAAATTTAAAATGAATAAAAAAGTGAATTAAGGGAATGAAATTAAAGGAGATGAAAAGTTCAGACTTTTCACTTGATATAATAAATATATCTGGTATACTAAATGTATCAAATGAAACTAATAATACTTTGGAGGTATGTTTTTTATGACAACATTTAATTTTGACCCAGCACATTCAGTAGTAGAATTTTCAATTAAGCACTTAATGATTTCTAACGTTAAAGGTAAATTTAAAGATTTTGATGTAAACTTAGAAGGTGACATCAATGATTTAAGTTCACTTAAAGGTACAGCCGTAATTAAAGCAGAATCTGTTGATACAAACGTAGCAGACCGTGATGGTCACTTACGTACTGGAGATTTCTTTGATACTGAAAACTATCCAGATATTAAATTTGAAATTACTTCAGTAGATGAAAAATCTGTAACTGGTAATTTAACAATTAAAGATGTAACTCAAGAAGAAACTTTTGATGCTTCTTATGAAGGTACAAGCAAAAACCCATTAAATGGTGCACAAACTGCAGGGTTTATTGTAAATGGTACAATCAATCGTGAAAAATATGGAATGACATTTAACCAAAAACTTGAAACAGGTGGCGTAATGGTTGGTAAAGATGTGAAATTCCAAACAAGTTTAGAATTCGCTTTAGAAGACTAAGAAAAAATAAACGTTTAATATTTAATGTTTATTAACATAAATAGCTACTAGATACCTAGAATAGGTTATCTAGTAGCTATTTTTATATAGATTAATGACTTTTTCTTTTCTCTCACGCCAAGATTTAAGGAGTGTATAAATACGATTTTCCTATTGCACTCTACTTTATTATAAACGTTGTGATAAATAATTAAACGGTTAAATGGGTATAGTGATACTATGATAGGGGGAGATAACATGGCGACAGATTTACCAAAAATAGGACAACCTGCAACACAAGCACTCAATGATATAGGTGTAACAACTTTGGAAGAAGTAGCACAGTATGATCGTACAGCGCTATTAGGCCTTCATGGTATTGGGCCTAAAGCGATTGAACTACTTCATGAAGCATTAACGGATATTGACTTGAATTTTAAAAATGAAATCGAGTCAGATTTACCATTTAAATTAACTGGGGATTTAAATTGTGATAATGCACCTAAGCGAAGACTTATGTTAGATTTTTTAATAGACTCAATATTAGTAGACAAAGCGCAATTATTTGAAGCTGTCACAGAAGATTTTATATGGGATGTTCCAGGAGCTTTTGAATTACATGGTTTTGAAGCGTTTTATAATGAATTAAAAGAACATAAATTCGATATTGCTTCATTGGAAGTGGCGCATAATATCACTCATGGCAAAGTAGGCGCGATTCATGGAACTCAAATTGCTCAAAATGGAGATTTAGTTTATTTTGCAGACTTCTTTGAATTTGAAAGCCATAGCAAAAATGCTAAAGTAAAAAAGATAACATCATATGTAATTATGAATGAAGGAGAATCTTAAATGACTGTTCAAGTTGAAAAAAATAAAATAATTTTTACAAGAGATTTTAATGCGACTGCACAAAATATATTTAAAGCTTATACTGACCGTGCTTTATTTGAACAATGGTTTCATCCACAAGGTGCAAAGACTGAAGTATTTAAATTTAATGTTCAGACTGGTGGACATGCATTTTTTGCTATACGAGCACCTCAAGGCACAAGCTATACTGTGACTAATTATAATGAAGTGAAAGAGCCAACACTTATTGATTATTATGATTACTTTGCAGACAAAGATGGTAACATTGATGAAAAAATGGCAGGTATGCATAACATCATTCATATAGAAGAAAACAGTAAAGGTTTGACCACGGTTAAATCTATAGCAGAATTGCCAGACCCTAAAGCAGCTCAACAATTATTGGATATGGGCGTTGAAGAAGGTATGAATAGTACTTTTGATAATTTAGATACACTTTTAACAAAATTATAAGAATAGTCAAAAAGATGTTGAAAATTACGTGTTTATTCCAAGCCTCGTTTCGATATAATGGTATATGAAAAGAGGTGAGTGTATTGAATAAACGTTATGTTAAAGTGCTTGGACTATATTCATTGAGTACGTTAGTACCAGCGTTGTTTTTAAATGAAAAAAGTTTGAGTAATACAACGTTTAAATGGTTTATACGTACATTAACAGGATATGGTATTTTTGCCTATGGTTTACATGTGTTAAGTAGGTATAAAAACTAATATTTGATATAAAAAGAGAGTAGGACAGAACTCTAATTGTTCTAATTAGAGTTCTGTCCTACTCTTCATACTGACGACAAAGTCTCTGGCTTTGTCGTCAGTTCTATTTGAGCATACTTAAGTAAATCAATACCTTTTATAATGGTTAACTTAGGTCATAGTCAAAAGCATTAGTCGATGACTAATCCTATTACCACATGAGTCAGTGAAAATAACTGTCGTTATTACTAATTTAATGATTCTCCATTTGTTTCAATGACATTGCGATACCAATCAAAAGAATCTTTCTTTCTACGTTCTAAAGTGCCATTGCCTTGGTTATCTCTATCGACATAAATTAAACCATAACGTTTTTTCATCTCTCCTGTAGTGAAAGAAATAATATCTATAATACCCCATGGTGTATATCCCATTAAATCAACGCCATCTTCGTCAACAGCTGTGATTGCTGCATTAATATGTGCTTTTAAATAATCGATACGATACGTATCATGAATTTTACCGTTTTCATCAATTTCATCTACAGCACCAAAGCCATTTTCAACGATGAAAAGTGGTATTTGATAACGGTCATATAATATGTTCAAAGTATAGCGTAGTCCTGTAGGATCGATGGCCCAACCCCAATCACTTTGTTGAATGTGAGGATTATCGACAGAATTCGCTAAGCCACCATTGGTAACATTTTCTCCAGTATATGATTTTGCATCGTGTTTAACAGCAGTAGACATATAGTAGCTAAAACCAATATAATCAACTTTACCTTCTGATAAAATTTTGTCATCGCCTTCTTGCCAACCAATATCATAATTATTTTGTTCTAACATTTTAATTGCATAGCTAGGATAGTAGCCTCGAACTTGGACATCTGGGAAGAAGAAACGTAAACGATTTGCTTTTACGGATTCCATCATATCTTCTGGATTACAAGAATAAGGATATATTGCTACATGAGAAATCATTAATCCAATTTCAAAATCAGGGTTAATTGCTCTACCTATTTTTACAGCTTTGGCACTCGCGATTAACTCGTTATGAGCGACTTGATACAGTACTTCTTCTGGGTTTTCATCTTCTTGGATAAGGACGCCTGAGTTTGTCCATAAGAAAATCGGATTATCTATATCCATTTGGTTATTAATTTCATTAAAAGTCATCCAATATTTAACTTTATCCTTATAACGCTTGAATACAGTTTCTGCAAAATGAGTAAAGAAATCTGCTACTTTTCTATTTCTAAAACCGCCATATTCACGTGCTAAATGTAAAGGCATTTCAAAATGAGACAAAGTAATCACTGGCTCAATACCATATTTTAACAATTCATCAAAAATATTATCGTAAAATTGTAGTCCTGCTTCATTAGGTTCTGTTTCATCTCCATTAGGGAAGATACGAGACCAAGCGATTGACGTACGTAAACAATTTAATCCCATTTCATTAAATAATGCGATGTCTTCTTTATAACGATTATAAAAATCTATACCTACATGATTTGGATAATATTTATTTGGGTCTACATCTTGTGTGATTTCACGAGGCTTGCCATGTTCTCCATTAGTCATTACATCAATAACACTTAATCCCTTTCCGTCTTTATCGTAGCCACCTTCAAATTGATTGGCAGCAAGAGCGCCACCCCATAAAAAATCTTTTGGTAATTTAGTCATTATTATATACTCCTTTATTCTTATTATTTATTTATAATTGTTAATAATGCATCATTTTGCGAAACTTGTACTGCATCCGTAGTAATTACTTCACTAAATTCAGCTGAATTAGTGACAATGATTGGAATTACAGTATCGTAGCCATTTGATTCAAGCCACTTTTGATTGAAATACAATAAAGGTTGTCCTAGTTTGACTTCATCATTTTCATTAACTAGTAATTCAAAACCTTCTCCTTTTAACTCCACAGTTTCTAAACCAACATGAATCAATAGTTCTACACCGTCAGGAGATGTAATGCCGATTGCATGTTTACTGGCAGTTAGCATACTTACCACACCTTCTATTGGTGAATAAACGGTACTATCCTTAGGTTTTATAGCAATACCTTGACCCATCATACCTTCTGAGAAAATGGGATCATCGACTTCAGTTAAAGGAAGGATTTGCCCATCTAAAGGACTATGAATAAGTGTTTCAAGATTGCTATTAGTTGGAACTGCTTGTGGAATAGTACTTGAGTTAACTTCTGCGTCTTCTACTTCCTCTGTCGTATCATGACCATAACCTAAGAATTGAATTAATATGATAGGTAAAACGATAGCAATTACTGATCCTAATAAAATTCCCCAAATAGATGAAGGATTATCAGGACTATATCCATTAATAATTGTTATAGGGCCAGGTAGCCCTGCATATGCATAATATTTAGGATTAAAGAAACTTGCAACAAATGCACCTAAGGCACCGCTGATACATGCAATAATAAAGGGCTTTTTAAAGCGTAAATTGATACCATATATTGAAGGTTCAGTAATTCCAAAAATGCCTGTAACACCTGCTGAAGAAGCGACACGTTTAATTTCTGTACGCTTAGATTTAATTAGCACACCTATAACAGCACCGATTTGTGAAATAACGGCAATTGTTTGGAAAGCTTGGAATGAATCACTTTGATGTTGCTCAAAGTTTGCTAAAACCATAGGCGTGATGCCCCAATGCACACCGAATATTACAAAGATTTGCCACAAGCCGCCAATAAGTGCGCCAGCTAACCATGGCGCAACTTCAACGAGAAAGTTGAAACCAGCGGCAATACCATGTGCACCAAGTGTAGTGATTGGTCCAATAACGAGTAATGTAACAGGAACCATAATGACGATACTTAAAAATGGTGTGAATAAAGGTTTTACTACATCGTGTATCCATTTGTTTAAGTATTTTTCAACATAGGATAATATCCAAACTAAGAAAAGGGGTGGCAATACAGATGAAGTATAACTTGTCTCTGTAAGAGGCATGCCAAATAATTTAATTGTTTCTCCGCTTTGTATTCTTTCTACCATTCCTGTTAAATCAGGACTCACCAATGCTGCAGTACAAGCAATTGCAATATAAGTATTTACATTAAAATGGCGTGAAGCAGTAATTGCGATGAATATTGGTAAGAATGTGAAAGGAGCCCAGGACATGAAATTAAAAACTTCATAAGTGCCAGTGTTTTCAAAGGATGGAATAATCAGTTTTATGATTATTAAGAAACCTTGTAATATACCAGCAGCGGCCAGAATGTAAATAAATGGTGCGAACACTGCAGACATCGTCGCGATGACACGGTTGAGTATTGACCCTTTATTTTCAGATTGCTCATTATCATCGGATTGATGTTCACTTGTTAAAGCTTCAAAAAACTTAAATACTTCACCGACGTTATTTCCTATGACAACTTGAAATTGACCATTATTTTCCACCACAGTCACGACGCCATCTATTTCCGATACTTTTTTCTTAGCATTTGGAATAGATCTTTTTAATACTAATCGTAATCTGGTTGCACAGTGCGTGCTATTGACAAGGTTTTCTTCACCTCCAACTGCCTCTAATAAACTTTGTGCGAGTATTTTATTTTTGTCTGCCACATTTCCCAACTCCTTTAATAAGTTAATCAACACAATTTGTGTAATCGTTTCCTACATTCTAATTGTACCGGTACAATTTGTAAAGACCCTGACAAATAAAAAGTTCAGTAGTTTAAATTGGCATTCATGTTATAATTGGGTGAATTTTAATATAAAAGGGGTAAGTGTATGCTTAAGTATGAACAAATTGCTCAACAAATGAATGAATATATAGAAAGTGGTCAATTTCAAGCAGGGGATAAATTGCCGAGTGTTGAGACATTAAAAATAAAATATGATGTGAGTAAAAGCACGATTATTAAAGCTTTGGAAATATTAGAAAAACAAGGGAATATTTATCAAGCACGCGGTAGTGGCATCTATGTGCGTAATAAAAAAAGAGATGGATATCTTAATCTCTTTTCAACTGGCGGCTTTAGTGATGAATTTACAGGACTAAATGTAACAAATAAGGTATTGCGCGTTGAGGAAGTCATTTCACCAGAAAGCGTTCGACAAAAATTAAAGTTAGACAAAGATACATTAGTCTATGTTTTAGAGCGTATTGTTTACGTAGGTGGCGAAATATTTTGTTTCGAGCAGTCGTATTTTAATAAAGATATCGTGCTATTTTTAAATGAATCTATAGCAGAAAAGTCTATTTTTAAATATCTAGAACAAAACTTAAAAGTGAAGATTGGGTTTTCAGATATTTATTTTAATGTAGATAAATTGGCAGAAGAAGAAGCTGAATTATTAGAATTGGATGAGGGCGATCCTTGCTTAAATTATGAACAAGTATTTTATACAACAACTGGCATACCATTTGATTGTTCGCATCTGATATACCATTATAAGAACGCTCATTTTTATATTCCTTCACAAAAATAATACGCTTGGTTATCTTGTTTTTACTTAATGAAAATTAAGCATATAGCAAGATAATCAAGCGTTATTTATTTAAAAGCGATCAACGACGCTTTTAATTGTATAGGTATTAAGTTTATTTATAATCGTTTCGTCTACATCACTATATATTTCATCAAGTGCGTGGGTAATATTTTTCCCGACAGGGCAGTCTGTGTTCGTATGACCATGAATTTTTGCGAAATGGGTAGTTTCAGAAAAAATTAGCTTATATAAAGCACCTAGTTTAATATCATAGGATGAACAAGATAAACTGTAACCTGCGACGCCTTGGCTACTCTGTATAAAATTACCGTCTCTTAAATAACGACATAATTTTCTCACTAAAGTAGCGTTACTATTTATACTGTCAGCGATATATTGACTTGAAACAGGTTCATTTTTTATAGCTAACAGGGAGAGAATATGGATTGAAACAGAGAATTGTGTATTCAAGTATATGCCTCCTTTAGGTTTTACTTGTGTGTGTATTTAGTACAAGTAAAGTTTACGTTATTTTAAGCTAAGTCGCAATATATTAAATTTCAAAATTAAAAAACTTATTTTTTTGACTATTAAATATCAAATGAAACTAATATAATAACATTATTGGTATAGAGAAATCATCATTTTTTTAAATGAAAAAGGGGGCCTATTTTTGGTAGATAATAATAAATCCGTTAAGGACACTTACATGTCGAGAGAAACGATTGATAATATTAATAATCAAGTGCAGATGAAAGAAGTTTTATTTGATCAGACACCTGGTCGTTATGCGCTTAAGTCAATCATGTCAGGATTCTTACTAGCAATTGTAACGGTATTTATGCTAGCTTTAAAAACACAATTTGCGGGTACAAATGAAGGTTTAATTAATTTAATAGGGGCTATTTCATTTAGTTTAGCTTTAGTATTAATTGTACTTTCACATTCAGAATTATTAACGAGTAATTTTATGTTTTTAACAGTAGGTTGGTATTATAAAGTTATTGGCATGAACAAAGCGCTTGGTATTATGATGGTGTGTTTTCTATTTAATATAATAGGTGGGTTTATCTTATTTGGTTTAATGAAATTCACCCCAATCATGACTTCAGACATGGTTGCCAGCTTGACGAAGCTTGTTAATGGTAAGACGATAGATGCCACATGGTATGGAATTTTAGGTAAAGCCATTTTTTGTAACTTCTTTATTAATATTGGTATTTATTTATCAATTCAATTTAAAGACGGTTTAACTAAAGCATTTTTCATTGCTAGTGGTGTTATCGTCTTTGTATTTATGGGTTATGAGCACGTTGTATTTAATGCAGGATTATATGCAGGTATGGTGTTTTATGATTTTGATGTAGTAGCATGGTTACACGTATTGAAAAATATTGTGTTTGCATTTATCGGTAACTATATCGGTGGTGGTATTTTCGTGGGTCTGGTTTATGCATATTTAAATGGTAAACGAGATAGCTTACATAGTTAATAGTCATTCATATTAGTAACAAGCACTATCATAATTTAATTTGTGAGGGTGCTTTTTTTCTTTTTTAAAACATAATAATTGACTCAATAATTAAGAAACCATATTGTATTGATATGATTGTAAATGGTTTATGATTTTTTTAGGGATGTTATCCATGAATTAATAAGCTATAAATGAGAAGGAGTGACAAAATGTCTGAATATAATATAAGAGTTGCTGTGGAATCTGACGCTGAGGCATTACAAAAATTGATGTACGAATCTTTTACACCTTTAAGAGAATTAGGTATAGATTGGCCATCAGTTAATGCGAATGTTGAATTAGTTAAAAAGAATATTAAAACAAGTACGATGTTCGTATTAGAAGATGATCATGAAATAATTTCAACGCTCACAGTGCGTTATCCTTGGGAAGGAAAACGACGTATATCAATATATCCATTTGTTTGGTGGTTCGCTACGAAACCGTCATACGATGGTAAAGGTATTGGAAGTCAGTTGTTAAAATATGTTGAGGAGACTTATTTAAGAGACACACTTAAAGCACCAGCAGTAACACTTGGTACATCTGCACGTTTACATCCTTGGTTACTAGATATTTATAAAAAGCGTGGCTATGAAATATATGGTGAGCATGAGAGTAACGATGGAGATTTAGGAGTTATCATGAGAAAAGTCCTTATTCCAGAAAGTTTTGACGAAGAAGTATTAGGTACACCACCATTTTAATAAATTAAATAAAATGTATAGGGAATCCCATTAGTGACTAGATAAGGGGATTCCCTATTTTTAAATTATTATGTGATTTTATTCACAAAAGTGTATTGATTTATATTACAATGCAAGTGTAAAGAAGGGGGGCTCATATGACTGAACATATACTGGTTGTTCATGGCATGAATAAAGGAAAACAAAATGAAGCACTTCAACATTTTTTGGAGCAAATACTAAGTCGTAACATTCATGATTATCATATTGCTTTCTTAGAAAGTACAAAGCAAAGTCTTGAGCAAGTGCTAGACACACGTATTCAACAAGGTGCTGAAAGTTTTAATATTATTCCACTTTTACTTTTCCCAGCAAAGCATTATATAGAAGATATTCCTATGATTTTAAAAGTTTATGAGTATAGATATCCACACATTAAATATAAAATTGCTGAGCCACTTGGCACACATAAATTAATGACAAAGCTAGTTAAACAGAACATTTTCTTTAAAGTTAAAAGTCATCCTAAAATACAGCACATTATTTTAATGGCTCATGGCAGCGAACGTTATCGTCATCCTGATATTGCTTTATGGCAGTTAACTCAAGACTGTGACGTGTTTGAAATACCTATTTCTATGATGACATTATATGGTTACTACAATTATCGCTTTAACTTACAGCACTATTTAAAAAATAATACAGATATATTGATTGTACCCATATTTTTCTATGACGGCTTTTTGGTAAACAAAGCAAAACATCATATAGCGCAAATGAATGATGATTGTAATATACATTATGCATCAGCTATTAATTTTGACCCTTTGCTCTCAACGATGATTACAGAAAGAATTAAACAATTAGAGGTGTTTGAAAGTGTATCCAATTCAACTCAACTTGTCAGATAAACGTGTTGTAGTGATTGGCGCAGGTAAAGTTGCGTACAGAAAAGTACAACAGCTTATTAAAGAAGACATACAGTCGCTAGTTATTATAAGTAAAAAATTTTTACCGGAATTTTTCGAAATTGAACATCCTAAAATGAAGTTGTTTACAAAGTGCTATGACAGCGAAGATATTAGACATGCGGATATTATTTTTGCTGCAACAGATGATGAATCTGTTAATCATCAAATTAATCAAGACGCGAAGCGTTATCAACTTGTTAACCATGTAGGTGATAAAGCGCAATCTGATTTCTATAACATGAGCGAAATAAAACACAAAGACATAAGCATTCATTTTAGATCAAATGGTGCAAATTGTAGCGGAGTGAAACATCTAACTAAAGCGGTACAAACATTTTTAAATGAAGTGTATGAGGAGGAAGACTATGTCTAAAAAGCAGCTAGTAATGATTGGTAATGGCATGGCGGGCATACGCACGATTGAAGAAATATTAGAACGCGATGCACAGCAATATAAAATAACTATTATCGGTAAGGAACCTTATCCAAATTATAATCGAATCATGTTATCAAATATATTGCAGAAAAAGATGACAGTGGATGAGACCATTATGAACCCATTTGAATGGTATAGGGACAATGATATTCAGCTGATTACAAATGATCCAGTAGTAGAGGTTAATCGAGAACTAAAACAAGTGATTACAGCTGATGGCCTTAGATATCATTATGATATTTGTATATTTGCTACGGGTTCGAGCGCCTTTGTATTACCTATAACAGGGGCAGCTTTACCGAGCGTGATAGGTTGGAGAACAATTGAAGATACTGAGCGTATGATTGAAATTGCTAAAACAAAACATCAGGCTATCGTAATTGGCGGTGGTTTGCTGGGATTAGAATGTGCACGTGGATTAATGGACCAAGGTATGGAAGTCACTGTAGTTCATCTTGCTGAATGGCTTATGGAAATGCAATTAGATCAAAAGGCTGCAGATTTATTGAAAGCTGACTTAGAGGCACAAGGCATGAACTTTAAATTACAGGCAAGTACACAGGAAATACTTGGACAAGAAGATGTTACCGGTGTCTTGTTAGCAGATGGCACAACCTTAGAAGCAGATTTAGTAGTCATGGCAGTTGGTATTCGACCCTATATACAAGTCGCACAAGCAAGTGGTTTAAAAGTGAATAGAGGTATTGTCGTTAATGATTATATGCAAACAAGTGACGAAGCCATTTATGCAGTAGGTGAATGTGCAGAACACAATGGTAAAGTGTATGGATTAGTTGCCCCATTATATGAACAAGGTAAAGTATTGGCAGACCATTTAACAGGTCGAGAAACGGAAAGTTATCGAGGTTCAACAACATTCACATCTTTAAAAGTTTCTGGTTGTGATTTATATAGTGCTGGTCAAATTAAAGAAGATATAGATGTCAAAGGTGTAGAAATTTTTGATAGTGTTAATAAACATTATAAAAAAGTATTCTTGAAAGATAACAGCATTGTCGGAGCAGTTTTATATGGAGATATTGATGATGGTCCGAGATTTTTTAATATGATGAAAAAACAAGAACCATTAGAAGATTACACAATGGTTTCGCTTATGCATAAAGGCGGAGAAACAAGTGAAATAAGCATTGCTGATATGCCAGACGATGAAACAGTATGTGGATGTAATGGTGTCAGCAAAGGAAAGATTGTGAGTGCGATTAAAGCACAAGGTCTTACAAGTGTAGAAGCAATCACAAAAGAAACGAAAGCTGGCAATTCTTGTGGTAAGTGTAAAGGACAAATTGGTCAAATTTTAGAGTATACATTAGGTGATGATTTTGTCGCATCTAAACCAACTGGCATTTGTGCCTGTACTGAGCTCACACGCGATCAAATTGTTACACAAATTAGAGCAAAAGGATTGAAAACGTCTAAGGAAGTACGCCATGCACTCAATTTTAATGATAAGTCGGGTTGTCCAAAGTGTAGACCAGCTATTAATTATTATTTGAATATGGTTTATCCATTTGAGCATAATGACGAAATTGAATCACGCTTTGCAAATGAACGCTATCATGCCAACATTCAAAATGACGGTACATTTTCTGTGATCCCTCAAATGCGCGGTGGTGTTACGAATGCAAATCAGTTAATTCGATTAGGAGAAGTCGCTAAGAAATACGATGTGCCATTAGTGAAAGTGACAGGGTCACAACGTATAGGATTGTATGGGATTAAGAAAGAATTGCTACCTCAAATATGGGCTGATTTAGGTATGCGTTCAGCTTCAGCCTATGCGAAAAAGACGCGTTCAGTTAAAAGTTGTGTAGGTAAGGAATTTTGCAGATTTGGTACGCAATATACCACGCAATTAGGTATTCGTTTAGAAAAAACCTTCGAATACATCGATACACCACATAAATTTAAAATGGGAGTCTCTGGTTGTCCAAGAAGCTGTGTGGAGTCTGGGGTTAAAGACTTTGGTATTATCAGCGTTGAAAATGGATTCCAAATATATATTGGAGGAAATGGCGGTACGGATGTGACAGAGGGTATACATTTAACTACCGTTGAAACAGAAGATGAAGTCATTAAATTATGTGGCGCGATGATGCAATATTATAGAGAAACTGGTATTTATGCAGAACGTACGGCACCGTGGATAAAACGTTTAGGTTTTGAAAATGTCCAAGCAGTTTTATTAAATCAAGAAAGACAAGACGATTTGTTCAGCCGTATTATGGAAGCGAAAAAAGCTGTAGATGCTGAACCATGGTCGTACATTTTAAATAATGAAGCATCACAAAATATATTTGAAGTGGAGAAAGTTTAATTATGAAAGCATTAGAAAAAATAAAAGTCGCAACAGTCGATGAACTTGTTCCTTTAATCGGGAAAAAAGTAATCATACATGATATTGAAATTGGCTTGTTTCTAACAGAATCAGGTGAAATACATGCAGTTCATAATATATGCCCCCATAAAAGAGGACCACTTTCAGAAGGTACGGTGAGCGGTGAATTTGTATATTGCCCGTTACATGATCAAAAAATAGATTTGAAAAAAGGTCTAGTACAGTCACCGGATACTGGATGTGTAGATGTTTATCCTGTAGAAATTCATAATGGAGATGTATATATATGCCTATAATCCCTTATGGCAAGGTATATCTCATTGGTGCTGGTCCTGGTCATCCAGAATTATTAACGAGAAAAGGCGAACGTCTCCTTCGAAATGCAGATATTATATTGTATGACAGATTAGTCAATCCATTCATATTACAATTAGTAAGACCAGAAATTGAAATTATAAATGTTGGCAAAGAAGCATACCGTAAGCATATACAACAACAAGAAATAAATGAAAAATTAATTTCAGCTGCAAAGCAACATAGGTGTGTCGTTAGATTGAAGGGTGGAGATCCGGCAATTTTTGGCAGGGTACATGAAGAGATTGTCGCATTGTCACAGGCTAATATTGATTTTGAAGTTATTCCAGGTATTACAACAGCGAGTGCTGCTGTAGCCTCAGTAGGCTTAGGATTAACGATTCGTAATATCGCGCATAGTGTCACTTTTACGACGGGACATCTGAATAAAAATAGTCAACAACAGTTTGATGTTACAACACTTTTGAACGGAGGAACATTAGCTATTTATATGGGTGTGAAGCGGTTGGCTAAAATTATGAACGATATATATCAGGCCACACGTGTAGATTATCCAGTATTGCTCATATTTAATGTTTCTACCTTTAATGAAAAATACATCACAGGCACTGTAACTACAATTGTGGAGCAGGTTTCTGATGGGCTAGAGTATATATCACCTGGCATGGTGATTGTAGGAGATATAGCAGCTTATGAAAATATTAAAAGTGCTTTAAAACCATGTGCTATTAAGAAATATTTGATTTCTGGACCTCGTTTACAGGCAATTGAGCAAGCATTTGATATCTATGAAAAAGGCGGATGGTGCATAATTAATCCTGATGAAAAGCACGAACTTCATCACAGCCAACAGTTATTTTTAGAACAACAATTAATGCAGCATTTTGATGAGGAAATTAGCACTAAGTATATAAAATAAGTGGATTTTAGAAGAAAACAGATAACACAAAATATAAAAATGATGATTTCTATTGAAATAAATAGAAGTCATCATTTTTGGTTAATAAAGCATAATTGCACATGAATATATATCTAAAACTAAGGGTATTTCTTTCTCTTATTAGGTGATTCCCTAATATTTGAAATTTGTGAAAAAATGTACAATTTAGTTAAGCAGTGAATGAAGTGAACCATAGAATCCTACTTTATAAATTTTACTGGCAATGATCTGAGAGGGTGTTTTCAATGAAAAAATTTGGATTAAACTTTTTTAAGCCGACTGAAAAATTTAATGGTAACTGGTCGGTCTTAGAAAATAAGAGTCGGGAATGGGAAAGAATGTATAGAGAAAGATGGAGTCACGACAAAGTAGTTAGAACAACTCATGGTGTGAATTGTACAGGTTCTTGTTCGTGGAAAGTATTTGTTAAAAATGGTGTGATCACATGGGAAAATCAACAAACAGACTATCCAAGTTGTGGGCCTGATATGCCTGAATTTGAACCTAGAGGCTGTCCACGTGGTGCTTCATTTTCTTGGTATGAATATAGTCCTTTAAGAATTCGTTATCCATATATTCGTAAAAAGTTATGGGAGCTATGGGTAGAAGCATTAGAAATCCATGATAATAATACGATAGAGGCTTGGGCATCTATCGTAGAAGATGAAGAAAAAGCAAAAATATATAAACAAGCACGGGGCAAGGGCGGATTAGTGAGAACAAATTGGAAAGACGTAGGTAAACTCATAGCTGCTCAGATTATTTATACCATCAAAAAATTTGGTCCAGATAGAATAGCTGGTTTTACCCCGATACCTGCAATGTCTATGTTGAGTTATGCTTCTGGTGCACGATTTGTGAGCTTACTTGGTGGAGAAATGTTGAGTTTTTATGATTGGTATGCAGATTTACCACCTGCTTCACCTCAAATTTGGGGCGAGCAAACAGATGTACCTGAATCAAGTGATTGGTACAATGCCTCTTATATTATGATGTGGGGTTCGAATGTACCAATGACACGTACCCCAGACGCGCACTTTATGACTGAAGTTCGATATAAAGGAACAAAAGTGGTATCAATCGCGCCTGACTATGCAGAGAATGTGAAATTTGCAGACAATTGGTTAGCACCACATCCTGGCACTGACGCAGCACTCGCGCAAGCGATGACGCATGTCATACTTCAAGAACATTACGTCAATCAACCGAATGCACATTTTATAAATTATTCAAAACAATATACGGATATGCCATTTATCATCATGCTAGATAAAGATGAAAATGGTTTTAAAGCAGGTCGTTTCTTAAGAGCAAATGATTTAGGTGAAACGACAGAGCATAGTGAATGGAAGCCTGTTATTTTTGATAAAATTACTCAGGACTTAATGGTTCCGAATGGCACGATGGGGCAACGTTGGGAAAAAGATAAACAATGGAATTTAAAATTAGAAAATGAAGACGGTAGTAAAATCGATCCAGCACTAAGTCTTGCAGAAGATGATTTTGAATTAGAAAAAATACAATTTCCATATTTCAATAATGAGGGTAATGGCATTTTTGAACGACCAATTGCTGTTAAAAAAATAACTCTAGCGAATGGAGAAGAGCGATATATAGCTACGGTTTATGATTTAATGACGAGTCAATACGGTATAAAAAGATTTAATCATGAATTAGAAGCCAAGGATTATAAAGACGTAAATTCATATTATACACCTGCATGGCAAGAAACAGTTACTGGTGTGAAACAAGATGTAGTTACACAAGTTGCACGTGAATTTGCACAAAATGCGATTGATACAAAGGGTAAATCGATGATTATTATGGGTGCAGGTATTAACCACTGGTTTAACTCAGATACGATATATCGTTCTATATTAAATTTAGTATTACTATGTGGTTGCCAAGGCGTGAATGGTGGCGGATGGGCGCATTATGTTGGCCAAGAAAAATGTAGACCAATTGAAGGTTGGAATACACTTGCATTCGCTAAAGATTGGCAAGGTCCACCGCGATTACAAAATGGCACAAGTTGGTTCTACTTTGCGACAGATCAGTGGAAATATGAAGAATCTAATGTGGATAGTATTAAATCACCGTTAGCTGAAAATATTAAGCATCAACATCCGGCAGATTATAATGTATTAGCAGCTAGATTAGGTTGGTTGCCTTCGTATCCACAGTTTAATAAAAATAGTTTGTCATTTGGTGAAGAAGCAAAAGATGCGAATGAATTTAATGATGAAGTAATTTTAAAACATGCAGTAGATTCTGTGAAATCGAGAGAAACACAGTTTGCAATTGAAGACCCTGATTTGAAAAAGAATCACCCGAAAACATTATTCCTTTGGCGTTCTAATTTAATATCTAGTTCTGCAAAAGGTCAAGAGTATTTTATGAAACATTTACTTGGTGCGAAGTCTGGACTATTGGCAGAGCCTAACGAAGAAGTGAAACCGGAGGAGATTCAATGGAGAGATGATACCGAGGGTAAACTAGATTTACTTGTTTCATTAGACTTTAGAATGACTTCGACACCACTATATTCAGACATTGTATTGCCTGCTGCGACATGGTATGAAAAGCATGACTTATCATCTACGGACATGCATCCTTTTGTACATCCATTTAATCCAGCAATAGATCCTTTATGGGAATCACGTTCAGATTGGGATATTTTCAAATCGTTAAGTAAAGAAGTGTCGGAAACCGCGAAAAAACATCTGACAGGCGTATACAAAGATGTCGTAACGACACCTTTAGCACATGATTCGCAACAAGAAATATCAAATGTGAATGGCATTATAAAGGACTGGTCTAAAGGTGAAGTAGAAGCTATTCCTGGTAAGACAATGCCAAGCTTTGCAATTGTTGATCGAGATTATACAAAAATATTCGATAAATATGTCACACTCGGCCCTTTATTAGAACAAGCTAAAGTGGGTGCCCATGGCGTGAGCTTCACAGTGTCAGAACAATATGAAGAGTTGAAGCATATGGTTGGCACTTGGAATGATGAAAATGAAAGTTCAGTGAGAAATGGTAGACCTAGAATAGATACTGCGCGACGTGCAGCAGACGCCGTATTGAATTTGTCTTCAGCTACAAATGGCAAATTATCACAAAAATCTTATGAAGATTTAGAACAACAAACAGGCATGCCATTAAAAGACATTTCTAGTGAACGTGCATCAGAAAAAATAACGTTTTTAAATATGACTGCTCAACCAAGAGAAGTTATTCCAACTGCAGTGTTCCCTGGTTCAAATAAAAACGGGCAGCGTTATTCACCTTTTACAACAAATATTGAACGCTTAGTGCCGTTTAGAACATTAACAGGACGTCAAAGTTATTATATTGATCATGAAATATTCCAACAGTTTGGAGAAAATTTACCTGTCTATAAACCAACTTTACCACCAATGGTATTTGGAACAAAGGATAAGAATGTCACGATGGATAATCAAACACTAGTATTACGCTATTTAACACCACATGGTAAATGGAATATTCATTCTACGTACCAAGATAATCAACATATGTTGACACTCTTTAGAGGTGGTCCGACAGTGTGGATTTCAAAAGAAGATGCTGAAACGCATGATATTGCAGACAATCAATGGTTAGAAGTCTACAACAGAAATGGTGTAGTAACGGCTAGAGCAGTTGTATCACACCGTATGCCGAGAGGTACGATGTTTATGTATCATGCCCAAGATAAGCATATTGAAACGCCAGGATCTGAAATTACTGAAACAAGAGGTGGCTCTCACAATGCACCAACAAGAATACATCTAAAACCAACACAACTTGTAGGTGGTTATGCTCAAATCAGTTATCACTTTAATTATTATGGTCCTATTGGAAACCAAAGAGATGTTTATGTAGCTGTTAGAAAACTGAAGGAGGTTGACTGGCTTGAAGATTAAAGCACAGATTGCAATGGTATTAAACTTAGATAAATGTATAGGTTGTCATACTTGTAGTGTAACTTGTAAGAGCACATGGACAAACCGTCCCGGAGCTGAATATATGTGGTTTAACAACGTAGAAACTAAGCCAGGTATTGGTTATCCAAAACGATGGGAAGACCAAGAACAGTACAAAGGAGGATGGTACTTAAATAAAAAAGGAAAACTAGAGCTTAAATCTGGTAGTAAGTGGTCAAAAATAGCATTAGGTAAAATATTTTATAATCCAGATATGCCAGTAATTAAAGATTACTATGAGCCATGGACATATAATTATGAACACCTTACAGCAGCTAAAGCAGGTAATCATTCACCGGTCGCAAAAGCACATTCCTTAATCTCAGGTGAGAAATTAGATTTGAATTGGGGTCCTAACTGGGAAGATGATTTAGCAGGTGGACATGTGACTGGACCGGAAGACCCTAATATTCAACGTATTGAAGAAGATATCAAATTTAAATTTGATGAAACTTTTATGATGTATCTACCAAGGTTATGCGAGCATTGTTTAAATCCAAGTTGTGTCGCTTCATGTCCTTCTGGTGCAATGTATAAACGAGATGAAGATGGTATTGTCCTGGTTGATCAAGAAGCTTGTCGCGGTTGGAGATATTGTATGACAGGTTGCCCATATAAAAAGGTTTATTTTAATTGGAAAACAAATAAAGCAGAGAAGTGTACATTTTGTTTTCCGCGTATTGAAGCAGGTATGCCTACAGTATGTTCTGAAACTTGTACAGGTCGTATGAGATATTTAGGTGTTTTATTATATGATGCAGACAGAGTTGAAGAAGCGGCAAGTGCAGAAAATGAACAAGATTTATATGAAAAACAACTCGATTTATTCTTAAACCCTTATGATCAAGCAGTGATTGAACAGGCGCAAAAAGATGGCGTTTCAATGGAATGGATTGAAGCAGCTCAAAATTCACCTGTTTATAAACTCGCTATTGAATATAAACTTGCTTTTCCATTACATCCTGAATATCGTACTATGCCAATGGTTTGGTATTGTCCGCCATTGAGTCCAATCATGAGCTATTTTGAAGGGCAAACTGCAACAGATGCAAATAGAAATCCTGATATGATATTTCCAGCAATTGAAGAAATGAGGTTACCAATTCAATATTTAGCGAATTTATTTACTGCTGGAGATACAGAATCTATTAAAATAGCATTACAACGTATGGCAATTATGAGAAGTTATATGCGAGCAGAAGTGACAAACAAACCATTTAATACAGATAAACTATCAAGACTTGGTTTGACTGAACGACAAACAAAAGACATGTATCGTTTATTAGCTATAGCCAAATATGAGGACCGTTTTGTGATTCCAACGTCTCATAAAGAAGCATATATGGATACGTATCATGCTCAAGGTAGCCAAGGTTATGGTGGAGAATACTTCGGTTCTAATTGTGAAGGATGTGGGGTGCCTGTGGGTACAGCATCTGAAAAATCAGGACAAGAAATTTACAATGAAAATTTCTATGGAGGGATTTTCCGTGATTAATTTAACACAATATTATTATTTTCAAGAAACTTTTGGCTACTTAGCGCAACAGTTGGAATTTCCTAAAAAATTGACATTTCATCCCAAAACGTTTGAAGAAGTTATTGATTTGGGTCATCCAGCCTATCATGATTTATTGATTTATCGTGAAAAGATTCATGAACTCAGCCTGTTGGAGATTAAACAATTGTATTCAGACACATTTGATTTTAATAAAAAAGCGCCGCTTTATATGACTTACAATAAATTTGATACACAAAAAGAACGTGGCCAGTTACTCGCTAAATTAAAAGTACTATACGAAATGTTTGGTTTGGAAATGGCAGCCAATGAATTACCAGATTATTTACCCTTAATGCTAGAATTTTTATATATTGCACAATGGCAAAATGATTCACGTGCACAAGGAAATATTGAATTTGCAATCATGATTATTGAAGATGGCACCTATGCGATGGCGCAGCAATTAAAAGAAAAAGATAGTCCATACTATTACTTAATAAAAGCTTTAAGGGCTACTTTAAAAGCGTGCATCGAACCAGTATCTGAGGTGAAGACAAATGTTTAATCAATTTTTATGGGTTATCGTCCCTTATCTTTGTATAGCTATTTTCTTAATTGGGCATATCGCACGCTTTAAGTTTGATAAATTTTCATGGACTGCTAAATCTAGTGAATTTATTGAAAAGAAACAATTGAAATGGGGCAGTCTCATGTTCCATTTAGGTATAATTCCTGTAGCTATGGGACATTTTGTAGGTTTAGTTATACCTGCACCATGGTTATCATCAGTCGGTGTTAATGATCATTTATATCATATAGGAGCAGTGTATATTGGTAGTGTATTTGGTATAATAACTATGATAGGTATGTTGTTGTTAACGGCACGTCGTGTAACTAAAAAGAACATTAGAAAATTGAGTTCTGCATCAGATATAATTGTGAATTTTTTACTTTTACTCATTGTTTTTATGGGTTGTTATGCTACTTTAGTAACAAACACAACGATACCAACATTTGATTATAGAGAGACAATATCAATATGGTTTAGACAACTATTTATGTTTTCTCCTGATGCTAATTTAATGATACATGTGCCACTTGCATTTAAAATGCATATACTTTTAGGATTTGTGATTATGACTTTATGGCCATTTACTAGGTTAGTACATGTGTGGAGCGTGCCACTAACTTATGCGAGCCGTAGTTATATTATTTATCGAAAGCATAAAGTGTGAATGGGGGCGAAAGATTGAGCCTATTATCTTTTAATGAAAAAGTGAATTATCAAGCTGTTTTAGACACCCTTCGTATTGAAGAAGGTTTTGATTTTGCAGGGTTGGCATTTTACAAAGATGAAAACCAAGTTTCTCCGATAAAATGGAATTATGTATCTGGAAGTACCAATACCCGCTATAAACTCATTGTGCTTAGAATAGGTAAAGGCATTGCTGGAAATGTGATGAAAACAGGTAAGCGAATGGTGATAGAAGATATCGATCAATTTCTCTTACATAGCGAAAAACATAAATATCCAATCGTATTATGTGAAGGCCTAACAGCAGTGATAGCAATACCATTATGGTATGAAAAGCACGTTTATGGTGTGCTATTATTAGGTCAAAGAAATAAGAGACCGCTACCTCAAACATGTCACACTATTTCAATCACAAACAAATTGGGAATTTTTAATGAAGAAGACTAGGTGATTTTAATGCAGACAAATCAAATGGAAAATATAGACCAATTGTTAGTTCACTATTTTAATAATACAAGTGAAAAAATAGTATTTGTTGACAAACATGGTCAAGTCATAACGATGAACAAAGCAGCTCATGATATTATTTCACCCGATAATGATTACCAAGAAATGACTAATGCAATATGCAACCGCTGTGATGGCTATACAAATGAATATGATTTACAATCGTGTACAAATTGCTTTTTAGAAGCTGAGTCAGTAGGGGATACGAGTTTTCAAGTATTTATGAAAACGACACGCGGCACAGTTGAGCCTTTTACAGCAACATATCAAACTATTGACGAAACAAAAGGCATTAAAGCATTCACATTACAAAATGTTTCACCTCAAATAGAGCGTCATGACAAAATGTATCAGAGAAAAATGATGCAAAAAACAATATCTGCGCAGGAAAACGAAAGAAAAAGAATCTCACGTGAATTGCATGACAGTCTCGTCCAAGAAATGTTAAACATCGATGTGGAATTAAGGTTGTTAAAATATCATAGAGAAATGCAAACTTTGGTAGATAATTCTAAACGTATAGAAGGCTTAATGTCCAAATTAATAGATGATATTCGTAATTTATCTGTTGAATTGAGACCATCATCCTTGGATGATTTAGGGTTGGATGCAGCATTTAAAACCTATTTCAAACAAGTTGAAGCCAATTATGGCATACGCATAGAATATCATTCTAACCTAGCTTTACATCGTTTTGATAGTGAGATTGAAACGGTCGTATATCGTGTTGTTCAAGAGGCATTATTTAACGCGATAAAATATGCCGGTGTGGATACTGTTTACATTGATTTATATGTAAATGACCATAAATTAATTGCAGAAATTATAGATAGAGGTAAAGGCTTTATTAAAACAGATCAACCACAAGGTACCGGGTTAGGACTTTATGGTATGAATGAACGTGCAGAACTTGTCAATGCAGAAGTAAATGTTGATACACAGATTGATAGAGGTACTATCGTTACATTAGAAGTTCCAATATAAGGGAATAAGGAGAAATTAATTTTGAGAATAGTGATAGCAGATGATCATGCTGTTGTGCGCACAGGATTTTCTATGATTTTAAACTATCAAGAAGATATGGAAGTCGTGGGAACGGCAGCTGATGGTGTAGAAGCGTACCAGAAAGTGATGGAATACAAGCCAGATGTTTTAATTATGGACTTAAGCATGCCTCCTGGTGAATCAGGACTTATCGCAACAAGTAAAATTTCTGAGAGTTTTCCAGAAACAAAAATATTGATATTAACGATGTTTGACGACGATGAGTATTTATTCCATGTATTAAGGAATGGCGCAAAAGGCTACATTTTAAAAAATGCTCCAGATGAACAGTTTTTATTGGCTGTAAGAACGGTTTACCAAGGTGAAACTTACGTAGATATGAAATTAACAACATCGTTAGTAAACGAATTCGTTAACAATTCATCTCAAGATACTCAAGCGAGTAATGATCCATTTAAAATTTTATCTAAAAGAGAAATTGAGATTTTGCCTTTAATTGCAAAAGGCTACGGCAATAAAGAAATCGCTCAAAAGTTATTTGTATCTGTGAAAACAGTGGAAGCACATAAAACGCATATCATGCAAAAACTAGACTTAAAAACGAAACCTGAATTAGTTGAATACGCAATGAAGAAAAAACTAGTCGACTTTTAAATTACATTAAATATATTAACAAAACGTTAGCGCGAAAAAATGACTGTATCAGACAGTTGTTTTTTCGCGCTAATTTTTTTATTAAATATTTATTTACTATACTACAAAAGTTAAATATAACGTAATAATAACTGTTAATGAATATAGGGGAAACCACTCACTAACTTAAGGGATAATCCTTATGTTCATTTTTTCACAATAATCATAAAATAAACTTGTAGCCAGTATTTTGTAAAAAAGCATTTATTAACTCGCTTAAATTACAGCAGGTTAAACTTTCATAAATATTTAAATAATGCCCAATTTTTTAAAAATTAAAGAGTAGCTACGGAATACTGGTTTTCTAATTATTAAAAATAAACAGATGAAAATGAAGGTGAAATGAATGAACAGAGCAAGTGGTGGTTTCCAACTTACCTTACAAACGCTAAGTCTTGTAGTTGGATTTATGGCATGGAGTATTATTTCTCCACTAATGCCTTTTATCTCCCAAGATGTTAATATCACTGGAAATCAACTTTCAATTATTTTAGCAATACCTGTTATATTGGGGTCTATTTTAAGAGTGCCATTTGGATATTTAACTAATATTATTGGTGCCAAATGGGTGTTTTTCTGTAGTTTTATTATTCTATTATTTCCTATTTACTTTTTGAGTCAAGCTCAAACACCAGGCATGTTAATGGCATCTGGCTTCTTCTTAGGTGTTGGGGGCGCAATTTTTTCAGTCGGTGTCACTTCAGTTCCTAAATATTTTCCTAAAGAAAGAGTAGGTCTAGCTAACGGCATATACGGTATGGGGAACATTGGTACTGCAATTTCTTCATTTTTAGCGCCCCCTATCGCAGGTATCATTGGGTGGCAAACGACAGTTAGAGGGTATTTGATTGTTATTGCATTATTTGCAATTTTAATGTTTCTTCTTGGTGACGCTAATGAGAAAAAAATAAAGGTGCCATTAGTTAAGCAGTCTAAAAAATTAATGAAAGATCTTAAGCTTTATTATTTATCATTATGGTATTTTATTACATTTGGCGCTTTTGTAGCATTTGGGTTGTTTTTACCCAACTTTTTAGTTCAAAACTTTGGCATTAGTGAAGTAGATGCCGGTATTAGATCAGGTATCTTTATTGCGTTAGCCACTTTTTTAAGACCATTGGGTGGCGTTTTAGGGGACAAATTTAATGCAGTTATTTTATTAATGATAGATTTTGTGTTTATGGTTATAGGCGCAATTATTTTAGGATTTTCAAGCCACATATTATTGTTTACTGTAGGCTGCTTGCTTATTAGTATCTGCGTAGGTACCGGTAATGGACTTGTATTTAAACTCGTTCCATTCTATTTTGCAAAAGAGTCAGGGGCGGCTAATGGTATTGTTTCAATGATGGGCGGGCTTGGTGGTTTCTTCCCTCCAATTGTTATATCCTATGTCACTATGATGACCGGTACAAGCCACTTAGCATTTATATTTTTAGCATTCTTTGGTTTTATTGGTTTCATTACAATGCTACATATCGTAAAAAAAGAAAATTTGAGACTAATCTCTTAAAAATAAATGGAAGCGAAAACAAATAGCGCTACATTACCATAAGTAGGGAATGTAGCGCTATTTGTTATATATAAATAATTAGTCTATTTCGATATTTGATTTTGGTTGTTCTTTTTGCTCTTTTTTAGGCAAAGTTACAGTGAGTAGACCATTTTCATAAGAAGCTTTGATACTACTGTCATCAACATTTTTAAATGGGAATTGGCGGCTCAAATCACTATGGTTACGTTCTTGGTGGATTGTACGTTTAGTGTCGTTTTCATCTTGAACCTCGATAGTTTGTTTGCCTTCAATCGTTAGCAAATTATTTTCAAATTCTAAACTAATACTTTCTTTTTTAATGCCTGGAAGTTCAGCTTCCACAATATAAGCGTTGTCTAATTCTTTAATATCTGATTTAATGCTCTCATTGCCAGGAAATTGTTCGAAAATTTGTTTTCCAAAATCTCTGAATAAATCACCCGGATTTACGTCGATAAACGGATTGTTAAAATTTTTATTTTCAAAATTCATGCTATATCTCTCCTCAGCGTAGTTTAATTGTTATATTTAATCGAATGGAATTGAAGTTTGAGTTAAAAAAAGTATAAAATTAAGGTGAACGTTTAATTTACCTTACAAATACATTATAATAAAATAGTCAAAGAAAATCAAAGTCAAACTATTGATAATTGTATTCAAATTATTTTAGCATAAAAGTTTAAACATTTTAAAATGAAACGATAGTAAGTGTGGTCTGTTTTATCATAATTATTTTGATAGTTTAGTTTTAGGAGTAAAGTAAAATAAGTGGGTTTTGTAGCAAGTAGGATTAAAAAGAGGTAAGTCGTAGATAAAAATGTTATGTATGTTTTACATTGTCCCATTTATCCTCAACAAACCCCATATGAATTAAATATCTTTCGCAAAATGTTTATTAACAAATTTTTGCAATGTCTCTTTTAAATCTATAGCTTCATCTATGTCCATGTCGAATTCACTAAAAACTTTTTTTGAAACTTTTGAAAGTGGTTCTTGCACGTTCGTCCCTTTATCAGTAAGTGCAATTTGTAAGTTGCGTTCGTCATCAATCTCACGAGTTCTTGTTACGTAACCTTTTTTCTCAAGTTTTTTTAACAAAGGTGTAAGTGTTCCAGAATCTAAAAAGACACGCTCACCGAGCGTCTTAATATTAATTTTTTCATCCACCTTAATTGCGAGTAAAACGATATAACCTGTATATGTTAAATCATACTCTTTTAAATGAGAAGTATACTTCTTAATTATTTCTTTAGAAGAAACATAAAATAGAAAGCATAGTTGCTGTTCTAGGTAGCTGTCCTTTTCCTCCATTTAATCACCCCTTTTGAAATTTAACCATATTATGAACACCATTCATTGTCAAGGAACGGTTGCGCGCCTTTAGATATAGATTTTTATACTATTTTTTAACTATTATCTTATTAAATAAGTAAAAATTTAATACTATAACATTCTAAACCGCTTAATAACATTGAAATCATATGTATTTTATAGGGTTTAAATCAATACGAGTAAACTTGAAATTATGATTTTGTATTAAATGGTTATAAAAATATTAGGACGATGTTTGGAAGGGTCTGAAATATAAGGAGATTTTGTTACAAAACAGTTATAACTCTTTATAATTGTTTTATAATCAGTCATACTATTATTGTTATAGATTTTAATGAGCGTGTATAAATGATTTAAGCAAGATACAACATACATAGAAGGTTAATGACTAGCTTTACTATAGAAAGATATCGCGTTAACTAGAGGAGACTATAAATGAAGACATTTTTTAAAGTTATGGGTGTATTAGTTTTAGCGTTTATAATTTCAATTGCATTTTTCTTTGGTATGAGAGCATACCAAGGGCACAAACACTTAGAATTAGTTGATCATTATATGAAAGACCAAAACTTAACAGAGAAAATTAAATCTGAAGAAACGCTATACAGTGCTAAAAAAGGTTTGTTTTATAAAGAAGTTAAATTTAAAGATGATCCAAAACATACTTATGTAGTTCAGCCAATCAGCATGACTACAGGAATTGTAGTTCAAGGTTTTGATCCTGAGACAAATAAAGATATCAAAGGCGCCAAATACAATGCATTTGAAAAAGATTATAAAATTAAAGACTAACTATAGAAATAATAATAATAAGTTTTAAATAAAAACGTAGCTACAAATAATGTAGCTACGTTTTTTAGTATGAATTAACAAAGTAAAAATTAAGTATCTATAATCTATTGTTGCATAATCTTATGGATTACATGCCTTTCATTTCACCCATGTCATGAATTTTCATCATTAAGCCATGTGGCATATCGTCATGATCGATAACTTCCATTTCACTATAAGTATCGTCACCTTCAGCTTTAACTAATTTAACAAAATCTCCACTCTTAGGTGAAAATCCAGATTCAGAAGGTAGTTTCACATCTTTTTCTATTTTTTTATCTTTTTCACTGATTACTTTTTCAGCTGTTGTGCTGTTCTCCATATAACCATAATAAGTCTCTTTTGGACCGCTAGACATCATCATAATGACTAAAACGATAGCAACAATTAACATCACTGCACTAATAACAATTGCAAACATTTTTTTGTTTTTCAAAGTTGAAATCTCCTTTATATCCGTTTCTTCTTTTATATCTGAAATGCTAAAATAATGCAATTATAAAATGGGTTATTGTATTCGTTTTATAATAAATAGTACTATTTTAGACTTATTTATAAGATAAGCTGATTTAAGTATAACATTGATTGGTATTTAGAATGGCGAGATACGTATATACTTTAGCTCATCATAATGAAGCTCAAACTCTAGCGGATTAGCTGTGCGTATAAATTGTTTTAACTCGGCTTTCGGCGTGTTTGCTTGTTCTATATGACGTAAGAGTGTACGTTCGATATACGTTTCATTTAATAAAGGTGGAAGGGCGTAATCAATAAGACCATGCTCTCTATTAAGCGTTTGTATAAATAGCATTGCCTTAGTAGGTAATACATGAGATCTTAGAACAAATTTAAGTACTTCTTGTGGTGAAAAGCGATGTTTCAGTGAATTAAATAATAATATGTGAATACTTTGAAAATCTTTAAAAACGATATAATTTTCATGAACTGATAAGGGTTTACCAATAAAAGGCTTCACAAATTGATATAAATACATTAAAGGCTCGTATATTCCGTGACGATTCATTAATGCAATATCCATACTGTCTTTAGTTGTTAATTCGTAACCTACACCACTTCCACGATTGAGCATAATTAATATATGGCACATTAAGTCGGCAGTTTCTAAGGGTGTATTTTCTTTGTATAATTTAAAACATTCTTTGGTGAGTTTGGTATAGACAAATTTTGAGGTGTGAATTTGTGATGCTTCAATGAGTTGATTATAGTAGTCAAAATAACTCATTGAATTATTAAACATATTACTTTTCTTAGTAAGCAATGATTGGACATCCTTTTGTTCAATATCAATAAAGTAAAAATCAAAATTAAATCTGTGTAACATTTCAAATGCACTTTTTAAAGAATGCGTTTGTTTAATCACACCTTCTACTGTTGTAGCTGTTTTTATACTTATATTTAAATCTTTCACTTTAATATTTAAACGGTTGATCTCTTTTAAGGACAAATGTTCAGCGTCAAAAAGTATTATAAAATTATAATTAGAGTGTTGCTGATGATACCCATTTTTGTATTTTAAAAATTGTAAGATGATAGCTTGAATAAATTTAAATTGATGGTTAGATTTAATCTTAATTGCGATACCTACATTATTTGAAAAAAGTGAATCAATGAAGTCAATCATGCCAGTGATACTCAACTTTTCTAAAGCAAGCTTACTAATGTTGTTAATCATTAAATAGGATTCGGATAAATCAGTGAATTTGATATTGGTGTTTAAAGTTGATTGAACGATATCCATTAAATCATCAATGTGAATAAAAAGCGTCGGTGTTTTTGCAGTATCTTCGTAGGATAATTGATCCAATTCGATATTGACTTGATTAGATGGCAAAGGCTTTTCTACTGAAATAGATTCGAAATAGGGGGTATAATTACTAACATCATTGTTAATTAGCTTAACAGGAATCCGTTGTAATACCATGAATTTTTTCCTGTATTCATTAGGTGTCGTACTCAAGTGGTTTTTAAATTGATGCGTATAATTTGAATAATGGTTAAACCCCATATTTTCTGAGATGGAATGGATTGTCTCCTTACTGTGTACTAATTCTGCTAAGGAAGTAGCTATCTTTAAGCTAGCAATATAATGTTTAAAGCTTATCCCTAAATATTTTTTGAACAAAATAGAGATATATGGTGCTGATATATAAAAAGAATTAGAGATATCTTTTGAAAAAATAGGTTGAGTGATATGGGCTTTAATAAATATAGTGATTTTATTTAATAAATTACTTTCAGATTGAATGGAAGGTACATAAATAAAATCTTGTTTAATTCTAGCTTCTTTATTTAAAATAGTAATAAGTTCAATGATATTTGAAGATTCCGTAGCATCTAAGCGGCTGAGTTGCTCAATCATAGTTAAAATTAAATACTTGATATACGCACTAGAATCTATTAACTTGAAATTATAATAGCAATGAAAGAATGATTGATCTACTTCCGTAAATTGTTGTACAGGTATCGTTAATTCAACGAGTCGTTCAGCGTTTGTGATTTGATATAAATCGCTATGATTGATGACGATTAGATTGCTGCCAACAGATTCATGTTTCCCATTGATTACGACGTCAAGTTGGTTGTTTAAAGAAAATAACAAGATTACTCGGTCGATACAACGTCGTGTGTATGTACTTAAATATTCATGAATACATAGTGTTGTATTTTCCATAATAAAAGCAACTCCTAATAGAAAAATGATTTGTTGAACAAATTACATTATATAATAAAATGTTGTGAACAGTAATACTTTAAATATAAATATTTTTGAATTTTATACGGTGATATAGAGATGAAAATTAAATTTAGAACAATGTAAAATGAAGTTAGTATAAATTTTAACTGTAGAATGACTAATTTTTAATTAAGATAGCTATTATTTAGAGGAGGTTATTCATTCATGAATCATATATATTCAAATTTTTATACAACATATAACAAAATAACTAATTTAAAACCCGATATATTAGGCATTGTACTTCATGATGATGCGGAGAATTATGCTGCTCATGAATATATAGAATGGCTAAATAATAGGATTGCAAAAAATGAACTTGAAAAAGGGTGGGCAAGTGTTTATGTAGATGTGGATACTTGTTTTTGGTTTCACCCAACAGAATACATAGAATGGCATTGTGGTAATAACTATGCCAATACACATTTTATAGGCATAGAACGTTGCCAATCTAAAAGAGGGGGTGTGCTTACGGATCAAGAATTTATGGAAAATGAAGAAGTTAGTTTTAGAGTTGCTGCGCTATTATTAAAAAAATACAATTTACCAGTTAATAGAAATACCGTTAGAATACACAAAGAATTTTTTGAAACTGAATGTCCAGACAGAGCATGGAAGATTCATCTCGAAGATGCACAGACGAATCCAGAGTCTATACTCAAACTAAAAGATTATTTTATAAGTAAAATTCAAGGATATTATAATAAAGTTGTTGATTCTGAAGTTGAAAATATAGGGTGATCATCATTTAGTAAGTGTTAAATACCGCATAGAACGAGTTATGTAAAAGTTCATTTAGCTATTGCGTAATTCATTGGAACCGGTTACAATTAAAACATTCATACTTGGAACCGGTTCTATTTTAATGGGAGGTATATAGATGAACTATAAAAAATCTGCTGCAGAAATACTACAGGCGATCGGCGGAGAAGAAAATATAGATGCGATGGCACATTGTGCTACACGATTACGTCTTGTTCTTAAGGATGAAAGCTTAGTAGATGACAAAGAGTTATCCGAAATGGATGTTGTAAAGGGGACATTTTCTACCGGTGGGCAATATCAAATTATTATAGGTGCTGGTATTGTAAACAAGGTATTTGCAGAGTTAGAAAGCATAACAGGTAAAGAAGCTGCTACAACATCAGAAGTAAAATCAGAAGGTCATAAAAACATGAATCCATTCCAGAGATTTGTGAAAATGTTATCTGATATATTTGTACCAATTATACCAGCAATCGTAGCTGGTGGTTTATTAATGGGGATAAATAATATTCTAACAGCACCAGGTATTTTTTATGATAAACAGTCTTTAATAGAAGTACATAATCAATTTAAAGGTCTGGCAGAAATGATTAACATCTTTGCTAATGCACCTTTTACGTTACTGCCAATTCTAATTGGTTTTAGCGCTGCCAAACGCTTTGGAGGAAACGCCTTTCTTGGTGCAGCGTTAGGGATGATTCTTGTACATCCAGAGTTAATGAGCGCTTATGATTTTCCAAATGCTTTAGAAGAAGGGGAAAAAATACCTTCTTGGAATGTACTTGGTTTAGAAATAAACCAAGTAGGTTATCAAGGCCAAGTATTACCAATGTTGGTAGCCGCTTATATTTTAGCTAATTTAGAAAAAGGTTTACGTAAAGTAGTACCAGCTGTATTAGATAATTTATTAACCCCGTTATTTTCAATATTAATACCAGCATTTATAACGTTTTTATTTGTTGGACCAATTACACGCACATTAGGTTATTGGTTATCTGATGGACTAACATGGTTATATGAATTTGGTGGTGCAATTGGAGGGCTTATTTTTGGCTTGTTATACGCGCCGATTGTAATTACAGGTATGCATCACAGTTTTATTGCAATTGAAACACAATTAATTGCAGATAGTGCTTCTACAGATGGTTCATTTATCTTCCCAATTGCAGCGATGTCTAACATAGCACAAGGTGCAGCAGCTTTAGCTGCGTTCTTTATTATAAAAGAGAACAAGAAATTAAAAGGTGTAGCATCTGCTGCAGGAATTTCAGCGCTTTTAGGTGTTACGGAGCCTGCGATGTTTGGGGTGAATCTAAAATTGAGATATCCATTTATTGGAGCAATTATAGGTTCAGGTATTGGCTCAGCCTATATCTCATTTTTTAAAGTTAAGGCAATTGCTTTAGGTACTGCAGGGCTTCCAGGATTTATATCTATCAGTGGTCAAAACAATGGTTGGTTACATTATGGAATTGCGATGCTCATTACCTTTATCGTAGCCTTTGCGTTTACGTATGGTCTATCTTTTAGAAAAAACTATAAAAATGAAGTAGGATAATTAAATAAAAAACGAATTTTCTAATGATGCATACTAGAACTATTGTTTCAAAATATTACGAGATGTAGATTTTTTACAATTTAAAAGTAAGCAATATTAAATGATATGCACCCTTAAAAACTAACTTTTAAGGGTGCATTGTTATGTTGAAATATTTTTACTTAACAATTTTTAGTATGATTTAAAAAATGAACGAATATATAAGTAGCTATTCAGAATTTAAATTCAAAGCTTTTGTTTACGCCATAAAAATGCGCCAACAATCGTCACGATGACTAATGAAATAGCAACGACAATAAGCCATGATACATAGCTGTGATCATCTATAGGTAAGGGCACATTCATTCCAAAAAAGCTGAATACCAATGTAGGTAAAGTGAGGAATACAGTAAATAATGTTAGTGTCTTCATCGTATTATTCATTTCATTAGACAGTAACGAAGCGTAAGAAGAGGTAATGCTCTCTAAAATATCCGTATACAATTTTGTAGTTTCTAAGGCCTGGTTATTCTCGATAACTAAATCCTCAAGTAAATCTTCATCTTCATCAAAACGCTTGATAGCAGGTAGTCGAAATAATTTTTTGATAATAGCTTCGTTGCCTTTAAGTGCAGCAAGAAAATATACTAAGCTTTTTTCTACTTCCATTAAATTATAAAGTTGTTTATTCGTGACATTATTTTTTAAATCACGTTCGATGCGTAATCTTGTTTTATTAAGTAATCTAAGATCTCTATTATAGTGGTTAGAAATCGTTAGTAATATATTAAGCGCAAAGCGACTATGAAAATGTAAATTAATATTTTGACGACTAAAGTTTTCGAGAAATTCATTTTCAGTATTACAAACAGTTATTATTTTTTTATTACCAATGATGATACCTAAAGGAATCGTAATAAAAGAAAGTACTTTTAAATTTGTATCATTAACAACTGGTATATCAAGAATGATCAGTGAATAACGTGTGTCTTCATCATATTCTACACGAGCACTTTCTTCAGTATCTAATGGGTCTCGAACAAAGTCGTCTGGAATACCGTATAAATTTATTAAAGAATCAATTTCTTCCCAATTTGGATCAACTACATTTATCCAAGAAGCGGTTTGATCTAATGGAGATTCAACAATATCGTGTGTTTGTGTGTGTTTATATGCACTAATCATAATACAAATAGTTCCTTCCTCTAAAATTCTTTTTAATACTAGCGGAGAAATACAAAGATGACAAGTTTAATTTGTGTGGTCAGTATTATGGTGTTCATTAGCCATAAGTCGCAAAGGACCATTAAAGATAATTTTAAACAAATAATCAACTACTGTATTAGGATCCATTCTATCTTCATCTTGTACCCAATGTTTTATAAATGAAACTGTTGCCCCCTTTACATAACTATGAAAATAATCAATAGGAATATCAGATACGGTATTAGTTGAAGGTATGCTTTTTTTCATATTATTTAACATTAAATCAGAAATTTTTTCTTCTATTTTACTTTTTCTATCAAGTTTAAAAATCACTTTATAAAATTCAATATTGTCGTATAAATAAGTAATGATATTCTTTAAAACTTCCTCTGAAAAGGCCTTGGCAAATGCTTCAATACTTACATCATGCATAATGACTTTTTCAAATACGATTTTATCGGCTAACCCTGATATAAATTCATCTTCCATATCAGAAAGTAAAATGTATTTGTCTTCATAGTGTAAATAAAAAGTGCCACGGTTCACATCGGCTAACTGTGTAATATTTTGTATGGTAATTTTTTCTAAATCTTTTTCATCAAGTAATTGTATAAAAGCATTTTTAATCGCCGATTTAGTTTTACGTACACGTCGATCTTCTGGCATAGTAGTCACCTCATTATAGTTAATTAACAATATGTATTTATATGTTGATAAACAGACAATATGATTGTTATTGCATATTGAATATTCAATTAACCTCATTATAATAAACAAAGTAGTCAATAATCAACACGATGTTTAATAAGGAGGTAAATCGTATGAATATATTTAAAAGTAAATTACTTTGGGTTGCGCCAATAGCAATATTAATCATACTTGCAATTTTTTCAATTGGGTTTTATCCAGCGTATAATCCACAACCGAAAGAGATGCCAATCGCAATTGTGAATCACGATGAAGGGACATCTATTCAAAATAAAGATATAAACATAGGGAAAAATTTAGAAGACAAATTAAAGGATAGTAACTCTGATGAAATAAAATGGATCAATGAAGATAGTGAAAAAGAAGCGCGCAAAGGATTAGATGAACAAAAATATTTTGGTGCTGCAATTTTCGAAGAAGATTTTTCAAAAAACGCGATGAGTAAAACTCAAAAGATAGTAATGGATAGTAAGCAACAAGAAATGGAAGATAAAGTGAAATCAGGTGAAATATCTGCTGCTCAAGTTAAACAAATGCAGCAGAAAATGGCTCAAGCAAGTAGTAGCCAAGATATAACAGTTAAGCAAGCTAAATTCAAAACACTTACGAATAGTGGGGCGAATATGCAGGCTTCACAAATGTCATCTAATGTACTCAAAGGTATCGGGGATAATCTGAATAAACAAATTTCCCAACAGAGTTTAGATACATTAGATCAACAAAATGTTCAAGTAGATGTGAGCAATATCAAAGATATTACAACACCTGTGAATGTAGTAGATAAAAAAGTGAATAAAGTGAAGGACCACCAAGCTAGCGGTAACGCGCCGTTCTTAATGTTTATGCCAGTCTGGATAAGCTCAATTGTAGCTTCAATATTACTATTTTTTGCATTTAGAACGAGTAATAATGTTAAAATTTCGCAACGTATCATTGCTTCAGTGGGACAAATGATTGTAGGAGTGATCACAGCATTTGTTGGTGGATTCGGTTATGTTTATTTCATGTCAGGTGTGTTAGGTTTTGACTTCCCTGATATAAATAAAATAGCAATTTATATATCCATTTCTATTCTAGGATTTATGGGCTTAATCTTAGGTGTAATGACGTGGTTAGGTATGAAATCAATACCTATTTTCTTTATAGCAATGTTCTTTAGCATGCAACTGGTAACATCGCCAAAACAAATGTTACCGAAATTTTATCAAGACTATATAGTGAATTGGAACCCATTTACGCACTATGCTGAATATTTAAGAGAATTACTCTATATGCATCAGCCATTAGAAATGAATTCAACAATGTGGATGTTTATAGGATTTATAATTTTCGGTATAGTTTCATCTGTATTAGCAGCAATGATTAGAAAGCATAGTGGAAAACGTTCAGAATTGCCATCTTAAACTAAGTTGATTAATGGTATATAACAATCAATTAGAGAAAAAGTTTGGATAAGAATTAAGATCAAATTAAAAGCGTCTCCCTAAATTTTAGGGAGACGCTTTTAATACATACACCTCAATAAAAACATAATAAAGAGAATTAATTATTTTGAATATATTTATATGATTAAATTCATTAAAAAGACATAATTATTTTACAAGTGTAACCGATAAAATAACTAGAAAAACACTGCCACTAAAGTATTTGATAGAGGGTGTGATATGTCATTGAAATATGATTGCAAAAACATTTAGAAATCACTCTATAATTTTAATAAAAAATTAACACTAAATTTACAAATATGCGTTATAATTCACATAGTTTACAAATAATTTAAAGAGGTGTAACAATGGATTCATCTGTTATGGAGATAATTTTCACTTTTATCGGTGGATTAGGTATATTTTTATACGGTATTAAGCAAATGGGCGACGGCTTACAAGCATCAGCAGGAGACCGTCTTAGAAGTATATTAAATAAATTTACGAGCAACCCGCTTATGGGCGTACTTGCAGGTATGATAGTTACGATTTTGATACAAAGTAGTTCTGGTACAACAGTAATTACGATTGGACTTGTAAGCGCAGGATTTATGACAATGCGTCAAGCCATTGGTGTTGTAATGGGAGCGAATATAGGTACCACGGTTACAGCATTTATTATAGGTATTGATCTTGGTGCATATTCGTTACCAATATTAGCTGTTGGTGCATTTTTAATATTCTTTGTCCAAAAACGTAAAGTTAAAAATATTGGTATGATTTTATTTGGTTTTGGTTCGCTATTCTACGGATTAGAATTAATGAGCGGTGCCGTAAAACCACTAGCTAATTTAGATGGTTTCCATCAATTCATGTTAGATATGTCAACCAACCCAATTTTTGGTGTTGCAGCAGGTACGATTATAACAGTTGTCATCCAAAGTTCGAGTGCCACAATAGGTATATTACAAGGGTTCTTTGCGAACGACTTAATTAGTTTAAATGGTGCCTTACCAGTATTATTAGGTGACAACATTGGTACAACAATTACAGCGGTACTCGCAAGTTTAGCTGGCTCACTTGCTTCAAAACGAGTAGCAGCAGTACATGTTATGTTTAATGTAATTGGTGCGGCAATATTCTTAGCGATTTTACCTATATATCAATGGGTTATCGAATGGATGCAAGGTGTAATGAACTTAAATCCAGAAATGACGATTGCATTTGCACACGGTACATTTAATGTTACGAATACATTGATTCAATTACCATTTATATTTGTCTTAGCTTGGATCGTTACAAAACTTATTCCTGGTGAAGATATCAATGAAAAATACAAACCTAGACATTTAGATAAAAATTTAATTAATAGAGCTCCAAGTATTGCTTTACAAGAAGCACAAGATGAAATCCAAAACATTGGACGCATGACATTCTCGCTATTAGAGAATGTTAGTGAATATAATGAAAAAAATGAGAAAAAAGTACTTCAAAAGCATGCCGCTATTAATAATATGCATGAAAATGTAAAAGAATATTTAACGAAAATATCTGAGAAAAAAATATCTAAAAAAGATGCAGAAAGAATGACTGTGCTATTTGACGTAAATCGTACGATGTTAAAAGTAGCTGGATTATCTGAAGCGTATATATTAGATTTGAAACAATTGCATAATGAACCAGTACAAATCTCTGATAAAGCTGCACAAAGTATCGATAAACTCTATTCACACGTGAATACGTCATTCGAGAAATCAGTTGAAATGTTTAGCGTATATGACAAAGTTAAAAAAGATGAAATTGTTAATTTAAGTAATGATTCATATACACTTGAACATGATTTAAGAAAAAAACATATTAAGCGTTTAAGTTCAGGTGAATGTTCACCAGAAGGTGGCCTGTTATATCTAGATATGATTGCTATACTAGAACGTATTGGCTATCATTCAAGAAATGTATCAGAAGCAATGATTGATATTGATGAACTTTCAAGTGAGGAAGAAACAGAACATTCAGTGGGCTGGACTTACTAAAGTTTAATTAAATGTAAAATTTAAGGCTGAGAAGTTTGTTGTACAACAAGCTTCTCAGCCTTTTTGTGTTGCCCAAAATGGACGCATATCGCTATAGCTGAAACACTAAATTACATTTATAAACCTATTTTATTTTTAATCCTTAGTAAAGAGATAGGGATACTTGACAAAAGGTAGTGAGAGGCATAATATTACATATAATATAATTTTTCAGAAAACTGATATGGGGGGACAGCATGTGACAGCTATTAGCATACTTGACCAAAGTCCGATAGATAAAAATGAAACAGTAAGTGACGGTATAGCTCGTACCGTTGAATTAGCAAAATTAGCAGATAAATTAAACTATACAAGATACTTCGTTGCTGAACATCACAATATACAAGAAGTAGCAGGTACGAGCCCGGAGATACTTGTAACACATATATTGAATCACACAAAAAACATACGTGTAGGCTCTGGTGGTGTAATGTTGCAACATTATAGCCCATTCAAAGTCATAGAACAATTTCATCTCATTAGTCATTTAGCACCAGGAAGAGTCGATTTAGGTATAGGTAAAGCCCCAGGCGGCTTCCCTTTAGCGACCCAAGCTTTGCAAGCAGAATTTAAATCACCACAAACAACCTTTAATGATAAATTTCATTTATTAAACCAATTTAATAATGGAGATTTTTCTAAAGACGAAGACTATGGACAATTAAAAACAACAATTCGCAATAATGAAATCCCGACACCACACATTTATCTACTAGGTGGCAGTGAAAGTTCTGCACACTTTGCTGCTACAGAAAAAGTTGGGTTTATATATGCATTTTTCATAAATTCAAATTTTAAAACATTACAACAAGCACTTAAAGATTATAAGCAACAATTTCCAGAAGGAAGAGTCATTGTAGGAGTAGCTGCCGTAGTAACAGAGAATAAAGAAGAACAGGCATTAGTTAAAGAGGGTAGTACAAATTACGCATTACATTTCAAGAGTGGTAAAAAAATCACAGTCAATACAAAGGAACAAGTAGAAACATTTAAAAAACAAAGTTCTGAAAACTTTGAAGTTGAAGAAAAACAAATAGATGTTTTTAGTGGATCCGCAGAGGAAATTAAGCAACAGTTAAATCAATTAAATCACGACGGAAATATAGATGAATTTATGCTGCATATGCCTGTTCAAAATCATAAATTAAGAATTAAAACAGTAGAACAATTAGCTATAACGAATAACAAAGAAAAGCAGAAAGAAGGGGTATTATGAGTCAAAATAAAATCGATTTTGGAATCATGTTAAACGGTCCTGGTGGTCATATGCATGCTTGGAAATCTAAAGATGTACCGAGTGATGCCAGTACAAATTTTGAGTTCCAGCTTGATGTTGCTAAAAAAGCTGAACAAGCAGGCTTCAGCTTTGTATTTGTGGCAGATGGATTATTTATTCATGAAAAATCTATTCCACATTTTTTAGATAGACATGAGCCGCTAACATTTTTAGCTGCGCTTGCACCGGTTACTCAACGTATTGGGTTAGTTGGTACCATTTCAACATCATATAGTGAACCTTTTACTGTTGCGCGACAACTCGCAACAATCGACAAAATCAGCCATGGGCGCGCAGGTTGGAATATAGTAACTTCGCCACTTGCTGGTAGTGCTGATAATTATAGTAAAGGAGACCATCCTGAACATGATGTCAGATATGACATTGCTGAGGAACATCTTCAAGTCGTACAAGGATTATGGGATTCTTATGAAGATGATGCCTTTACATTCGATGTTGAGACAGGCGAATATCTAGATAAAGAAAAAATGCACACGCTAGATTATAAAGGGCAATATTTTCAAGTTAAAGGCCCATTAAATGCGAGTCGTTCGGAGCAAGGGCAACCTGTGATATTTCAAGCAGGTGCGTCTCCTAAAGGACAAGCATATGCAGCTCAATATGCAGATGCTGTATTTACTTTAGGTGAATCTTTAGATATTGCTAAAAGTAACTACGACAGTATTAAATCACAAGCCAAGGCACTTGGACGTAATCCACAAAACGTTAAAGTATATCCTATATTATCCCCAGTTATTGGTAAGTCCGATGCTGAGGTAGAAGAACGCTTTGATGAAATAAAATCATTGGCTACAATTGACGAAGCTTTAGATTACTTAGGAAGATATTATGACCATCATGATTTCAGTCAATATAATCTCGACGCGCCGTTCCCTGATTTAGGTGAAGTGGGACAAAATAGTTTCCGTGCTACTGCAGATTCTATTGCGGCACGTGCAAAACAAAATAATTTAACATTGAGAGATGTTGCCTTAGAAGAAACAGCACGTCGCTCTCCTTTTACTGGTACTTATGAAGAGGTAGCAAACTTAATCATTGAATGGTTTGAACATGGCGCAGCAGATGGATTTATCTTTGGACCTCATATTAATGGACCTGTATATGAAGAGTTTTTAGAATATGTATTACCTATCTTAGAAGAAAAAGGTTATTACGATAGAGCATATCAGGGTGATACATTACGAGAACACCTTGGTATTCCTTTTAAAGAAAATAGATATAGTAAATCAGAAGTAACACATTAATACTCATTAAACTATAAAGTTGATAGACGCATCTGATTTAAACACGTTGCGTCTGTTTTTAAATATAAGGAGTGAAATTCATGTCAGAATCAAGTACAACATCATATCAACATGTAAATCATAGTAACGTCAACACCGCCGAAGAGCAAACTGAAACAAAAGTGAAAAGAAAATTCCAATTACCTCATGTGCTATTAATGATGCTCATTATGATGATGTTTGCTTGTTTACTGACGTATGTTATTCCTGCTGGGCAATTTGATACGAGTAAAGACGGATCAATGATCCAGGGGACTTATCATGCGATTTCACAAAATCCAGTGAACCCATTTTATGCCATTACACTCATACTTAATGGGGGAATACAATCTGCCCAAACGATTACCTTATTATTATTTATAGGCGGCGCAATGGGCGGTATATTACAATTAGACTCTGTGACAAAATTAACGAATTATATGATTTTTCGTTTCGAACATGCAGGTGCATTACCATTAATTATCGGCTTATTTTCTTTAATGGCATTTATCGGCTTCTTCGTTGGTGGAGATCAAATGATCGTGTTCGTAACGCTTGGTGTCATACTCGTAAACCGTTTGAAATTAGACCCTATTATGGCTCTAGCCATTACATTTTTACCTTTGTATATGGCTTTTTCAATTTCTCCATCAGGTATGGCTAAAATTGGTCAAATTGTTTATCCTGAAGTAGCGCTTTATTCAGGATATGGCGGGAGAGCCATAATGTATGCAGTGTTTTTGATTATCACACTGTTATATGTAATTTGGTATGCGAGAAGAGTGATTAAAGATCCAAATAAGAGTATGATGCCGACACAAACGTGGCTATTTAATCACAAGGAAAAAAGTAATGATGATATGGCAATTGAAGATAGACAAGTAAATTGGAGAGATATCATCGTAGCTGCTTTAGTCATTGTGACGCCGATTATATTAGCCTTAGGTAATGGTATGTTAAACTGGACAGAAAAATACGGCAATGGTGTATTTATTACAGTTTTTGGCATTAGTTTTGTTTTAGCCTATTTCATAAAACAAAAAGGGACAACTGCAATGGTTGATGGATTTTTGGAAGGTGCTAAACCGATGTTGGTCGTAGCATTTGCGATTATCATGGCAAATACAATTAGTGTAATTTTAGAAAAAGGTAAGATATTAAGCACAATTGTAAACGGTCTTACTACACAACTTGATGGGTCATCGTCTGGCATGGTAGCTGTTATTGTCTTTATTGTCGCAGGTATATTTAATTTCCTCGTACCATCTGGTTCAGGGTTAATGAGTGTGATGATTCCTATTTTACAACCTGTAACTAATGCATTAGGCGTTAATGATCAAATGTTGTTAACCTCTTTATCGTTTGGTGGAGGGTTAGGTAACTTAATTACACCAACTTTAGGCGCAACAGTAGGTGCTATCGCGATCGCCAAAGCAAACTTTGGTTCGTGGTTTAAATTTATGGCACCACTATTTCTAATTTGGATTGTTGCTGGCTCGGTTATACTTTACATTTTCACTGCTGTAGGTTGGAGCGGCGGCGTTTAAAAATAACAAAAATATAAGGAACAATGATGTAATGTAATATTTTAGAAGTCATATTTAACTTTTAAAATAACAGTTTTTATCATTGTTCCTTTTTTTATTTATTGTGCAATTGTGAGCGTGAAAGGGACGTCATGTGTCCATTTTTGAGTTGGTGGTTCATCCGTTATGACTTCGGTGATATCACTGATTTTTGCAAAGGAAAGTGTAGAAGAAATATCGAATTTACTTTTATCAATAAGTGCAATTACATTTTCACTTTCTCGCACCATTTGTTTTTTTAATTGAACTTCAGGTAGTGAGAAGTCTGTTAATCCATTATCAAGTGTAAAGCCATTTGCGGATAAAAAGAAATAATCAATATGATACATTTCTAATATTTGTGAATCTATATTACCAGTAATAGCATTTGAGTCCTGCGAAACAAATCCTCCAACTACTAGAACAGTTAAATGAGGGTTCTCTTTTAAAAGTACCGCATTTTCTAAACCATTGGTAATAATTGTAAGTTCCATTGTAGTTTCTGCTAATAATTTTGCTAATTCATATGTTGTAGAGCTTGCATCAATCATAATGCACTGTTGAGGTTCAATCTTTTTTAATGCATATTTACTAATCTTATATTTTTCACTATGTTTTTGTGTCAGGCGATAAGAAAAGTTTAATTTAGACGTCATATTTTCAGTTACTTTTGCACCACCATGTGTTCGAGTTACTTTGTTTTCACTTTCTAAACGTCTAAGATCACTCCTAACGGTTGCTTCTGTCACACTTAAATAATCTGAAAGCTGTTTAACAGTCGCACGTTTATGTGATTTTATATAAGTATATATATGCTCTCTTCGTTCATCCGCGTACATTTTCATATGAATCATATCCTCCTTCGTATCATAAACTATTTTAACATAAATCGTACACAAGCAAATAAAAACAGGTCAAAACGAAAATAAATGAAAAAATATTTGAAAGAAACGAAAATATATATTAGAATTGTAGTTGTGAATGAAAACGCTTTCTAAAAAGTGGAGGAGTTGTTAATAATGACAAAGAAAAATTATCCAGAAAAAATGAATGCTGTTGTAGCTTATGCACCTGGTGAATATAAATATGAAACTGTAGATACACCAACAATTGATAATGCTAAGGAAATTGTCGTTAAAGTAGAAGCTTGTGGAATTTGCGCAGGCGATATCAAAGCATATGATGGGGCACCTAGTTTTTGGGGTGATGAAACACAGCCATCTTATATTAAGGCACCGATGATACCTGGCCATGAATTTATTGCACGCGTTGTAGAAAAAGGTGATGAAGTTACAGATTTTGAAATTGGTGATCGTGTAATTTCTGAACAAATTGTACCTTGTTGGGATTGTAGATTCTGTAACCACGGACAGTATTGGATGTGTGAAAAACATGATTTATATGGTTTCCAAAATAATGTAAACGGTGGTATGGCAGAATATATGAAATTTACGAAAGAAGCGATTAACTATAAAGTACCAGAAGATATGCCGATTGAAAAAGCGATTTTAATAGAACCTTATGCATGTAGCTTACACGCTGTACAACGTGCGAATGTTAAACTCGGCGATTTTGTTGTGTTATCGGGTGCAGGCACTTTAGGTTTAGGCATGGTTGGTGCTGCTAAAAAATCAGGTGCTGAAACGTTAGTAGTGCTAGATATGAAAGACGATCGATTAGAGTTAGCTAAAAAATTCGGCGCTGATATTGTTATGAATCCATCTAAAGTAGATGTCGTCAAAGAAATAAAAGCGCTAACTGAAGGGTATGGTTGTGATACTTACATCGAAGCAACAGGTCATCCTAAATCCGTAGAGCAAGGGTTGAGTGCCATTAGAAAATTAGGTCGTTTTGTAGAATTCTCCGTATTTGCTGATCCTGTTACAGTGGATTGGAGTATCATATCAGATCGTAAAGAATTAGACCTAATGGGTAGTCATTTAGGACCTTATTGCTATCCACTTGTTATCGATGGTATTGCAAAAGGAGACTTCCCAACAGATGGTGTTGTGACACATCAATTAGCACTTAAAGATTTTGAAGAAGGTTTTGAACTAATGAAAAAAGGTGATCAATCATTAAAAATTGTTCTGGTACCTTAAATAGCTAAGCATCAAATACAGAACATCGTAAAAGGAGAGAATTGAAATGAAAAAGATGATTAATAACCCCGATAATGTCATTGAAGAGTTAATGACAGGTTATGTGATTGCCTATCCTGACTATATTAGACGTTCAAAACTTCATCAAAGGGCGTTAATTGGAAAGAAACGTGATACTAATCGAAAAGTAAGCGTATTAATAGGTGGTGGCTCAGGACATGAACCAGCTTTTCTGGGTTATGTAGGGAAAGGTATGGCTGATGGTGTTGCTGTCGGTAATATATTTGCATCGCCTTCTCCTATTCCAATACAAGCTGTAACTAAAGAAATCAGTGAAGGCCACGGTGTGCTATACATCTATGGTAATTACGCGGGCGATTTGATGAACTTTGAAATGGCTAGTGAAATGACTGAAATTGAAGACGACATTGAAACAGCAGTGGTTATTGGTACTGATGATGTTGCGTCTTCAAAAGACATTAATGATCGTAGAGGGATAGCGGGAGAGTTGCTAGTGTATAAGGTAGCAGGCGCAGTAGCTGACTTTGGTTATAACTTAGAAGAGGTAAGACGTATTGCCCAGTTAGCTAATGATAATACACGTTCAATGGGCATTGGTTTAAGTCCGTGCTATTTACCTCAAACTGGAAAACCAAGTTTTGATTTAGAAGCGAATGAGATGGAAATTGGTTTAGGCCATCATGGTGAGCCTGGTATTGAAAAAACAACAATCCGCACAGCAAAAGAAACAGTCCATGTGATTATGCAAAATATTTTAAAAGAAGGATTATACAACGCTGACGATGAAGTGGTTGTATTAGTTAATGGTTTGGGTGCAACCTCTCAGATGGAACTGTACATCATAAATAAAGAAGTAGATGAAATTTTAAAAGAACAAAATATTATAACATATAAATCTTATGTAGGTAATTTTATAACTTCAATGGAAATGGGCGGCTTTTCGGTGACTTTAATGAAATTAGATGACACTTTGAAATCATGTATAGATCATCCTGTAGATTGCCCAAACTTTAAAGAAGTGTAGGAGGAAGTAGTTATGGCGTTGACGAGTCAATCATTTAAATCATATATCTTAGCATTAACAACCTTATTTGAAGAACAACAAGATATACTCTGTGAATTGGATAGAAAAATCGGTGACGGTGACCATGGTGTGACGATGAACATCGGTTATCAAGCGGTACAAAAAACGATAAATAATGAATTACAAACACAAGACGATATCGCAAAGATTAGTGTTGCAGTAGGTAAAAGTTTTTTAGATGCAGTTGGTTCTTCAGTCGGTCCACTTTATGCTTCTGGCTACCTTAAATCGGCCGTTGCGATAAAAAATAAAACTGAACTAGATGATGCAGCATTATATCAATTTTGGATTGCATTTAGCAAAGGTATTAAAGATAGAGGTAAAGCTGAAATAGGAGATAAGACAATGATAGATACGCTTGAGCCATTTTACAAATCTTTAGAAATCTCACTAAATAATGGTGAAACTTTTGGTGATGCTTTTAATAAAGCGCTGGTTAAAGCGAAGGCAGGAATGGATAGTACGAAAGATATTATTTCGAATAAAGGACGTTCTAAAAGACTCGGTTATCGTGCTCAAGGACATGTTGACCCAGGCGCGACATCTTCATATCTCATGTTAGAAACTTTTAAATCATTTATTTAATTACTGTAGCTAAATCTATAAGGAGGAATTAGAATGAAAATAGCAATTGGTGCAGACCATAATGGTTATGAATTAAAAGAAGCGGTTAAAGCTCACGTTGAACAATTAGGTCATGAGGTAGAGGATTTTGGTTGTCATCAATGTGCAGAAACTGACTACCCTGATGTAGCTGCTGAAGTAGGTAAAAGCATTCAACAAGGACAAAACGAAAGAGGCATCTTAATTTGTGGTACAGGTATTGGCGTAGCAATCACCGCTAATAAACTCAAAGGTATTCGTGCAGCAGTTGCACATGATTATTACTCTGCAGAGCGTGCACAATTAAGTAATAACGCACAAATTTTAACAATGGGTGCACAAATCATTGGCATAGAAGTCGCTAAAAAGAACGTTGAAGCTTATCTCAACGTAGCATGGGAAGGTGGTTCACAGCGTAAAGTGGATAAAATAGACCAAGTAGAGAATAATGAAAGTAACTAAAATATAACTTAAAATCAATTCATATATTAAAAGTGCTCATTCCTAATCACAAAAATTTAGGGATGAGTATTTTATTGTTTAGAGAGTACATGAGTGATATTTATTTTGTGAAAATGAAAGTCTTATACTTTAAAATATAGTATTGTACAAATAAACAATATGTAATAAATTGATTGCAAGTATATAACATGAATTAAAATAATTATTGTAAATGATATGTCTGAAAAATGACAATTAATGATTAATATTGTGAATACACTTTGAATTTAATATGATGAGAAGTATAAGACTTAATTAGGGGGATTTGCCGTGCAACTATCTATAAGATTTCCTAAAACGGCGATGTCTATATTTTTCATCACTATAATTATAGTGTTTATGGCATTAACACAACAAGTGTCAGCGCATGCCACACTTGAAAAAGCAACGCCAAATGCAAATAGCGTCGTAGATGAACAACCAGGTGAAATTGAATTACAATTTAATGAACCAGTACACGCACAATATTCGAGCGTGCAAATTTTTGATGATACTGGAAGTGAAATTGCTGAAGTGAAACCGAGTACAACGGGGTCTTCTCAGACATTAACATTTCCTGTGGATGAGTTAGAAAAAGGGACGCATAATATAAAATGGCAAACAATGTCGGCAGATGGACACGAGATAAGCGACACGTTTGAATTTTCAATTGGTAAAGAAACTGCAAATGGAATTGACACCACGCCACCATTTTATGAAAAAGCAGATTTTTGGTTTGGTGCATTACGCTTTATTACTGAGGGGCTGATTATTATATTATCTGGCCTATTTCTAGTAAATCAATTAGCAAGTAGAAAAGGATTATTAACGTTTAATTCTGATCGATATTTTAAACCCATCATATGGATACTTGTGATGCTTTCAGTAATGACTGCTTTAGTTTATATGATGACACTTTCTTCAGATGTCGTTTCTGATGTATTATCATTGCAAACAGCAGCACTAACGCAAGTGCCATTTGTCTTAACGATGGTGGCAATTATAGTATTATTAGGGCTATTTACATTGAAGCACATGGCACAGAGTTGGTATGTGTTAATATCAATTGCAATGTTGGTTGCATTAAGTATGTCTGGACACGCATGGTCTCAAAGCGTGCAAATTTGGTCGATTCTAATTAGAACAGTACATATAGGCGGCATGTCACTTTGGTTAGGGGCATTGGCTTATTTACTATGTGTTGTATATGCCAATACACGACAAAATAGTCAGCCCATCAGATCTTTTTTATTGAAAATAAATACGACAGCGGTAACGCTCATAATTATTTCTGGTGTATTGATGGCTATAGACCAAACAAATATATTAGCTATTTGGACTAATATACAAACATGGAGTGCATTACTCATCGTTAAAGTGCTATTGACACTCATAATGATGGGGTTAGGATTTTATCAAACAACTCGTGCGTTAGGAAAGCAACAGCGTGCAAATAAAGCAACATTGTATGGTGAATTAAGTGTGGGTCTTATATTGATATTAGTTGGTGTCATTATGAGTCAAATCAATATTCCAGGATAAAGGGAGATTAAAAATATGTTAAAACAAATTTTGACAGCAATAGTGGTGTGTATCGTTGCAGTGAGTTTTTCTAAAAGTGCAGAGGCGCACGTGACATTAAATCCAGATACAAGTGAACCGGGCTCTTATGAAAAGTATGACGTTAGAATCCCAGTAGAAAAAGATGCAAATACGACTAAAATCGAATTAAAAGTACCCAAAGCGCTTACTGTAGTTGGCGTAGAGCCTAATGATCAATTTGAGCATAAATTAACTAAAGATGATGACGGTAATATTACTAAGATCACTTGGACAGCAAAAGATAAGGGGATTGGTCCAAATGAATTCATCGATTTAGCAATCCAAGTTGCTAACCCTGAAAAAGAGGGAGAATTTAAATGGGATGCTTATCAAACGTACGATGATGGTGATACTGTTAGATGGACAGGCGATAAAGATGCAGAAAAACCTGCGCCTATTACTAAAGTAGCTAAAGGCAGCGCAGATACTGCTGGAAGTAGTCAATCTAGTAATGGACCAATAGCATTATGGATTGTATCTATTGTCGCAATCATTTTATCGTTAGTAGCAATCTTTAAAAAGACAGCTAAATAAAATGGTGTGTAAAGTTAATTAGTAAAATAAGTAAAAAGACGAGTCATCTTAAAAAACTGACTTGTCTTTTTAATGAGTAAGTTTGTAGAATTGTCACTGTAATTTTCAAAAAATTATCCTATAATAGCTATAAGGAGGAGTCTCGATGCGCAGAATTTTGTATGCTTTTTTAGTCTATACAATCTTAGGTTTACTAAGTGGGTTTTATTATCGTGAATTAACATTAGCGTATGATTTTACCGGTGAAACACAACTTGTAGTTGTACACACACATACACTGATATTAGGTATGTTTATGCACCTTATTTTATTACCTGTAACAAAAGTCTTTAATTTAAGTAGTTATTATCTATTTAATTGGTTCTACATTATATTTAACCTTGGTGTATTAACAACTATAGGGATGATGTTTACTAAAGGGACATATCAAGTCATAGGTAAAACAGTACCAGAATCATTTGCAGGATTTGCTGGTATCGGACATACAATATTAACAGCAGGGTTTATTTTATTATTCTTCTTGTTAAAAAATGCAATTATCAAAGATCCTAAAGATGAAATGTAAAGTTCAATGCTTCATTAAGTACAATCATAAGTTTAAAAAACCTAACTATCAACAGTTGAATAGTTAGGTTTTTTATTTACTTGATAACATGCTTGTTAATAAAATATTGGTTAAGACGAAAAACCATATAGTTATATCAACTTTAAGTTTCCAAATAAATGTTAAATGGATTAAAAATAACAGCGTTTCCATTGATAATCGTTATCATTTCAAGCATAATAGGATCAAGAGAAAAGATAGATTTTGGGAGGATTCATTATGAATGACGTTATAATTATTGGTGGCGGACCAGCAGGATTGTATGCGAGTTTCTATGCGGGTTTACGAGGTATGAGTGTTAGAATTATTGATATACAAGATAAACTTGGTGGGAAAATGCATATTTATCCTGAAAAAATTATATGGGACATTGGCGGCTTAGCGCCTAAACCTTGTTCTGAAGTGATTAAAGATACTGTTGAACAAGGTTTACATTTTAATCCTGAAGTGAATTTGGAAGAATGTGTCATAGACATTAGAAAAATAGCGGAACAGCATTTTGAAATTGAAACGGATAAGCATAATGTGTACGAAGCAAAAGCTGTCATCATTGCAATCGGTGGTGGTATTATTAACCCTAAGCAATTAGATATCAAAGATGCAGAGCGCTATAAACTAACGAATTTGCACTATGTAGTACAATCATTGAAAAAATTTAAAAATAAAAATGTGTTGATTTCAGGCGCTGGGAATTCTGCTTTGGATTGGGCAAATGATTTAAGTGGTTATGCTAAAAGTGTCACACTTATTTATCGTAAAGCAGATATTAAAGGCTATGAAGCAATGAAAGATATGTTGGATAAATTAGAAGTTGAAAAGTTACCTAACACACATATAAATCAACTTATTGGTGATTCTACGCAAACTAAAATTGAGCAGGTCATTTTAGAAAATATAGAAACGAAAGAACAAATCGCAAAAACATTTGATGAAGTCATTATAAGTCATGGATTTGATCACCAAAACACATTATTAGAAGAATCTTCAACTCAAGTGGATATGTTTAACGAATATAGTATTAAAGGTTTTGGCAATACATCTACAAGTATTGAAGGGGTATACGCATGTGGTGATATTATTTATCATGAAGCAAAGGCACATTTGATTGCAAGCGCATTTAGTGATGCTGCTAATGCCGCAAACTTAGCTAAATTATATGTAGAACCTAAGGCTACGCCTGAAGGTTATGTGTCTAGTCATAATGATGTATTTAAAGAGTCCAATAAAGTGGTTATGAAAAAATATTTATAAAAAAGTAAGCTAAGAGACTGTGTGATATGATAAATGTTGCATAGTCTTTTTTAGGAGTTGTTCGTAAATGATAGAAATAAAATATGAAGCACCAGCAGTTTCAGAGTATCGAAATTTACGTAAAATAGCAGGGTTGAGTGAGAAGTCTCAAAAAGCAGCAGAAAAAGGTTTAGCTAATGCTTGTTTTGATGTAACAATTTATGATAACCAATTGCTTATTGGTATGGGAAGAGTGATTGGTGATGGTGGCACAGCGTTTCAAATTATTGATATAGCTGTAGATCCAAATTATCAAGGTCAAGGTTATGGCAAGGTGATTATGACTAATATTATGGCGTACATTTCTGCTGAAGCTGAACAAGGTACCTATGTCAGTTTAATTGCTGATTATCCAGCAGATAAGTTATACGCGCAATATGGTTTTATAATGACAGAACCCCATTCGGCAGGTATGTATAGAAAATATTAAAATATAATAAAGTTGGCAGTTTTTTGTGCACGCTTTTCACGGGTACGCATCAGTCTGTAATCTTCGGCTAGTGCTTTCCCCCGCAGGAGGCGACCCAAATCACTGATATTTTTAAAATAATCAATGATTTATCATTATTCATTGTTTGAAGTTGTATAGAGGCAAATGCACACAAAAATTTTTCATTTCCAAATAAAATCAGATGATTAAATTAATAAACAAAAATTGCCTGAAGTAAAATACCTATAAAAGACAAACTAAATGTTTAATGTACACAAAAAAAGAGGGTATGCAGTCATATAACTGCATACCCTCTTTGAGGTAAAACTGATTTTTATATAATGAAATTATTTAGTTTCACTAATATTTGCTTCGTCTGCATTGGTTCTAGAACGTAATTCAGCTTCAATTTCTTCTAAGCTACGTCCACGAGTTTCTGGTAAGTATTTAATAACAAAGATTAAAGCTACAATACCAACAGCTGCGAATATTAAGAACACTTGTTCCACTGGTAATACCTCAGTCAAGAGTGGGAAGAATTGAGCAACTAATAAACTACCAATTGACAATACTAATGCTGCCATACCTGTTGCTGCACCACGTGCACGCATTGGGAATAATTCTGGTAACATAACCCACAGCACTGGTCCCCAAGTGAAACCAAAGAATATAATGAATAGAGTTAAACAAGCAACAATAATCCAAGCGGATGATTGAATTCCCATTGACCATATTAAGATCGCCATAATTAATAATGAAGAAACCATACCGATATTACCGATAATTAATAGGCGTTTACGGTCAATTTTATCAATAATATTAATAGCAACAATTGTTACTATCACGTTCACTGCACCGATACCAACTGTACCTAAAATAGAAGTGGCATCTCCTAATCCAGCTTTACTGAAAATAGTAGGTGCATAATAAATGATTGCGTTAATACCTATGATTTGCTGCAGCAAGGCAAACACACAACCGATTAACAGTGTAGGTCGTAACCAAGCTGATTTTAATACATTCCAAGTGCTGTCAGAAACCTTGTTAATTTCTTTCATATCAGCAATTTCTTTATCTATTTCACTATGTTTAAACGTTAATTTCATAACGTCTCGAGCAGCTTTTTCGCTTCGATGTTCAAGTAGCCATCTTGGGCTTTCAGGCATAAATGCTACACCGATAAGCAAGATGATAGAAGGTACAATAGCAAGACCTAACATCCATCTCCAACCTTCAATTGGTGTGAAAGCGTAGTTGATTAAATATGATGATAAGATACCAATTGTAATCATTAATTGGTTTAATGAACTTAATGACCCACGTTGTTCCGTTGGTGCCATTTCAGATAAGTATACTGGAACAATTGCGGTAGAACCACCAACAGCTAAACCAATAACTAGACGACCGAGCACTAAGATTTGCATTGACGGTGCTAATGCTAGTATTAATGCTCCGACAATATAAATGATTGCTATGATAAATACAACACGTCTACGTCCAAGTCTGTCGGACATGGGGCCACTTGCTCCCGAACCAACAATCGCCCCAACGAGCATAGATGAAACGACTAAACCTTCTGTAAAACTATTTAAAGGAATATCATCTTTTATGAATAATAAGGCACCAGAAATGACTCCCATGTCATAACCGTAGAGTAATCCACCTAAGGCACCAAGGAAAAAGATGAGTTTCTTATTTATTTTCATTCCCAAACCCTCCTGATTTAATTCGATAGATATAAGTATACGCTTTCACATATTGGTTGTAAATATTAAAGTATAAGATTTTTATTAATTCATATGTGTTTATATCAAACGGAACATTTTCTATATGTAAATATAAATGGATTTATATTTAAAATGTAAAAAAAACCCTACTTCAAAATATAAATTGAAGTAGGGGATAAGAAATCATTATTTTACTATGCTTCGAAATCGATTACGATACGGCCTGAATTGTTATGGTCAAGCACTTTTTTAATACTATCTTCTATATCACTAAACTTGATTACTTGTTTAATTTCGTGTAATTGATCTGGTTTTAAGTCTTTAGCTAATCGACGCCAGATATGTTTACGTTGTCTCATTTCAGTATAAACTGAATCAATACCTATAATACTTGTACCTCTTAATATGAAAGGAAATACTGAACTGTCAAAGGTATGACCACCAGTCATACCGATTACTGCGATACTTCCATTGTAATCTATTTGTTTAATGATCTGAGATAAGCTTTCGCCACCTACAGGATCGATTGCTCCTTGCCAAGTACGTTTGCCAAGGAGTTTATTATCAGTTTCGTTAATACGAGGTATAACTTCTTTTGCACCGAGTGATTTAAGCTTTTCCTCAACACCTGATTTACCTGTGCTCGCTACAACATCAAAGCCGATAGAATCTAACATCATAACAGCAAGTGTTCCAACGCCACCTGTAGCACCACGTACAAGTACGTCATCTTTTTCAACTGAAAGGCCGTTACGCTCTAATTTCTCTATTGCTAATCCTGCTGTATAACCAGCTGTTCCATAAATCATAGCTTCTTCAAGTGTTAAATCTTTAGGTAATGGCACGATCCATTCTTCTTTGACACGAGCATATTCACTAAATCCACCAAAATGAGCACTGCCTAAACCATAACCAGTAACGATTACTTCATCACCAGGTTCAAATGCATGTGTATCAGAATGTTCTATTACGCCAGCTAAATCAATGCCTGGAACCATTGGATAAGAATTAACAACTTTTGAATTTTTAACTGTTGCTAATGCATCTTTATAATTGATACCTGAGTACTTAACCTTAATCAGCACTTCACCTGCTGGAAGGTCATCTATAGTTATATTTTTAAATTGATTTGTTACTTTGCCGTCTTGTTCATCGACCACAAAAGCTTTAAATGATTCAGTCATTGCCTTAGGGCACTCCCTTATGTATATATTTATGCACAATTAAAAAACTAGAATCAACTTTATCACGTAATTGCAAATTACACAATAAGCCTAGGCATAAGGTTTTTAAAGTAAGCGCTTTAAATTAAAAACTTTTATTTTTGTTGAAAGCATAGAAATGTTGTAAATATACCCTTTGGAAGCGATGGGATTTTAATCAATTTATAGTAAAATTATGCTCGTTTTAGTATAATAAATTACAAATATTAATAGAAATAGAGGTGGAATCATGACCCAATGTATTGAACGTGTTAAACAATCAGAAGTGGATATGTTGAGAGATTTGTGTATGACAACATTTAGAACAACGTTTGAGGAAGGAGAATATTCTGATGAAGATTTTAAACATTATTTTAATGAAGCATATGCTGTGGCGCAACTGGAAAAAGAGTTACTAAATAAAAATTCATTTACTTACTTTTATAAAGAAAATAATAACATTATTGGTTATTTTAAATTGAATGTTCATGATGCTCAAACAGAAGCTATGGGTGATGATTATCTCGAACTGCAACGCATTTATTTTTTACCTCAAGCGCAAGGTAGTGGTAAAGGTAAAGATGTCTTTGATTTTGCAGTAACAAAAGCAAAAGAACTCAACAAAACAAAGATTTGGTTAGGTGTATGGGAGCATAATGCACAAGCTTATCGATTTTACCTAAAACGCGGATTTACAGTGACTGGAGAACATCAATTTTATACAGGTTCGATTATAGATACGGATTTAATTATGGAAAAAAACTTATAGATATGAATAACATTAAATAAAATAACTTAATAATTAAGTGGCAATTTAAATATCATAAATTAAGTTAACTTATTAAGTTGATAATAATGTGAAATAAAGTTTTTAAATTGTTTAGTTTTCATTGCATTTATATTTTCTTTCGAAAGAATTTTGACAAAAGATGTTTATTTTTAAATTTATAGTGAATAACATACTAATTCTCATCTAACTTATTGGGCAAATTAATACATATGGCTAAACCATTAAGTTATGAGCATTAAAACATAAGGAGGTTTTTCTATATGAAAAAATTATTAGCAGGAGTTCTGACACTATCTTTAGCTTTAGCTGCTTGTTCAAATGGTGGCGATGATGAAAGTAATAAAAAGGACGATAGTTCAGACGACAAAAAGTCTAGTGAAGATCAGTCAAAAGATTCTAAGAATGATGACAAGAAGAGTAATGATAGCTCTGACAAAGATTCAGAAAAAGATTCAGATAGTAAATCTGACGACAGTAATTCGAGCGATGATGATAGTTCTGATAGCAACAGTAATAGCGACTCAGATAGCAATAGTTCATCAAGTGACAGTGGAAATGCTTCAGACAGCGATGGTTCAAATTCAAGTGATAGTAATAGTGCTAACGGTTCTAATAGTGGCGATAGTGCTAATAGTTCTAGTGCTGCAAATTCTAATAGCAATGCAGCTAACAATGGTAGCAACGCTAATGGCTCTGCAGATAGCGCAAATGCAAATGGTAATGCGAATTCTAACAGTAATGCATCAAATAATGCGAATACAAATAACGGTACAGCAAATTCAGGAACATCAGTATATGTACCGCCGTATCAAGGACAAAATGCAGTTCCAGTTTCTCAAAATATTTCTTCAGGAACTGTTGATAATCAGGCTGCATTACAGAATTTACCTAATTTCCAAAACTCATTAGATAATGCAACAGCAGAAGTTAATTCAATCAATGGTCAATCTAACCCTTATAATGATTTTGCCATTGAAGGTAGCGAAGGTAATTATAGTTATATCTTTAGTTTCCAAAATCAAGCTGAACCAGGAACATACTCAATTGCTACAGTAGATCAACAAGGGACTGTAAGAGTTGTAGATCCAGCTTATTATCAATAATCAATTTCAGTAGTAATCATATACACAATAAAAAAGGCTGGGAGATCTCATTACTGTAATGAGATCTCCCAGCCTTTTTAGTGTAAGTTTAACGATATTTCTAAGTTAATTATATGTTTTATTACATTTTTTAATAATATGAGACAGGGTTTCAAAAGCATGATTATCTTTATTGATAAAAGGGTTGGAATGAATTTCTGTCATTTGATGACTAATTAAATCATTTAACAATGCCTTAGCATCACTATACCTAACAGTAGCTAATGAATGCATAACTTCATCGTATACACCACGTTCAGCAATATATTTATCATGGTTTGGTGTGTACTGACAAACAGTTTTATTAATTGTTAATGCATCAAAAATGATAGAAGAATAGTCTGTGAGTACAATGTCTGAAACTAATAATAAATCTTGAACTTCAATATGTGACGGAGCAAGAATTGCATTTTCAGGAATATAAGAAGATTGATCTTCAATATGTCCTTTGAAAACAACATTATATTTATTGAGTAATCCATCACTAATAGGTAATAAATCTGAATCATCTTGTTGAGATTTCCATGTTGGTGCATAGAGTAAAGTTTCTTTTTCAGGGTCTAACTTCAATTCTCGTTTGATAAAAGAAATATAATGGTGATCAGTTTGTTTATCTAATAAGTATCTAATTCTAGGATAACCACAGTTTAAAATATGTGTTTGTTGTTGTGGGAAAGCAGATTTGAAATATTCAATAATGGATTCACTATCACACACAAAATAATCTTGTTGCAACCATTTGTTATATTTACGTGCTCGGTAATTGTAAATATTTAGATTTTGTGCCGGTTCATTACTATCTAAAAACAGTTTTTTTATAGGTGTACCGTGCCAAAGTTGAATAATAGTTCCATTGGGTTTTAGAGTGTCTGGAATGCTACTTTCTAATATTACTACACATGCGCTTTCTATAAGTTCTTTTGCTTTTGGATCATTTGGCTTGATGAAGTTTGGCCCATTGACATCATTGGTTATAAAATATATTGGTAATTTTGAAAAATGTTTTGCAAAGTGATTGAACAAGTAACGTGAATTACCTCTAAAGCCATAATCAAAGCCTAAGAATACAATATGATTTTTAACTTTTGACGAATCTTTTTCATATATGTAGCTTTTCTCTCGATGCTTTTTAACCGATTGACGTTGTACAATATTGAATAGCCAATGGGGCATTTTGAAACCTGTAGAATTTAACCATTTATCAGTAAATCGCATTTGTTCAGGTGCTAATGTTTCATTCGTCTTAAATGGGAGTCCGTGTTTATGTTCATATGCTAATTTATTTAAATTGAACTTTGTCGTATTCAATGGTGTGAGTTTGTGTATATCCTCCCATATCTTATTACTTGTAGTGAATGACTGACTGAAATCAAAAGTGACATGGCTGTCAGTAGCAACATCATCCTGCAATAGTGATATTAAAGCTAAATCAAATAAATTTTGTGTATTAAATTCATCTATAATACGTTGTGTTGTTTCTATATGGAAAATGATGTTTGGATAGTGATTAATGTTTTCTATCCAGTCATTAAATGTAATCTCTAATTTACCAAAATAGCGACAATCATTTATATATTGTTGGTCAACAGTATAGTCAGATACGATCGTACAAGGTTTTAATTCAACTGCACCAATCATATTTTTGTGTATTTTTATACTCTTGTTAATTACAACAAAATGTGTATAATCTTCTAGTGTTGCTTTTTTTAGTTGAGTTTCTAAATGTTTCCACTCATCTAATTCAATTTGTTTTATCATTAATATCCCTCTACTTAATCATTATTGTTACTATTTTACCACGGAGTGCACTTGAGATAAATGAATCCCTCGTAGAGCAGGTTTTAAAATTTAAAACTTCGTGTTAAGCTAGAAAAAATAATAGAAGTTTTAAAAAGTATATTGTATTTCATACAGAAAATGTTATAATTTCATTGTGAAAAAAATCACAATTATAATCTATCCCAAATTAAATTAAAATAGAAAGAAGTAGTGAAGCAAATGTTTGTAGAAACTTTTAACCCCTTTAACAATGTATTGGTGTCATCTATCATTGCAGCGATTCCTATTATTTTATTCTTGTTATGCTTAACTGTATTCAGAATGAAAGGGATATATGCGGCAATTACTACTGTAGTCGTTACATTAATTATTGTAATATTATGTTTTAAGCTACCAATAAGTATTGCTTCTGGCGCAGTTGTCGAAGGATTTTTCCAAGGTATCATACCTATTGGTTATATTGTTATCATGGCAGTATTATTATATAAAGTCACAACTGCAACAGGGCAGTTCCAAACTATCCAAGATAGTATCTCTAGTATCTCACAAGATCAACGTATCCAATTGTTACTTATTGGGTTTGCGTTTAATGGATTCTTAGAAGGTGCGGCAGGTTTTGGCGTGCCTATTGCAATATGTGCACTTTTACTTACACAACTTGGTTTTGCTCCATTACAAGCAGCGATGTTATGTTTAATCGCAAATGCTACAGCAGGGGCGTTTGGTGCGATTGGTTTACCAATCACTGTAATTAATACTTTAGGGTTACCAGAAGATATTACAGGTATGGCAGTATCACAAATGTCTACGCTAACTTTATTCATTATGAATATGGCGGTGCCGTTCCTATTAATATGGATTGTTGATGGTTTCAAAGGCATTAAAGAAACATTGCCAGCCATCTTAATTGTGAGTATTACTTATACAGTATTACAGGCTGTAATCACATTATTTATTGGGCCTGAATTAGCAGATATTATTCCACCATTAGGTGCAATGTTAGCATTAGCTTTATTCTCTAAAAAATTCCAACCAAAACATATCTTTAGAATTAATAAAGAAGAAAAACCACAAGAAATTGAGCAACATAAAGCAAAAGAAATTGTTTATGCATGGAGCCCGTTCTTTATTTTAACGGTATTTGTAATGATATGGAGTGCACCGAATTTCAAAGCATTATTTGAGCCGGGTGGTGCATTAGAAGCGTTTGTCTTTAATATCACATTGCCGGGCACTTATAGCGAAATTGCAAATAAAGCAATTAGTCTTCCTTTAAATATTTTTGGCCAAACAGGCACAGCCATTCTTTTAGTAATAATTATTACTATTCTAATGTCTAAACATGTTGGTTTTGCGGATGGTGGTCGACTATTTAAAAATTCATTTAAAGAACTTTGGTTACCAATTATCACAATTTGCTTTATCTTAGTGATTTCCAAACTTATGACTTATGCTGGATTAAGTAATGTGATTGGTGAAGGTATCGCAAAAACAGGGGCTATATTCCCATTATTATCTCCAATATTAGGTTGGATAGGTGTCTTCTTAACTGGATCAGTAACAAATAACAATACGTTATTTGCACCGATTCAAGCAGCTGTTGCAAATAATATAGGAGCAAGTGGTGCGTTACTCGTTTCTGCCAATACTGTTGGTGGTGTAGCAGCGAAACTTATATCTCCACAATCTATTGCAATTGCTACTGCATCTGTTCAACAAGTTGGTAAAGAATCTGAACTGTTGAAAATGACATTACGCTATAGTATTGCGATGCTCGTCTTCATATGTATTTGGACATTTATCTTGAATTTCTTTATCTAGAAATAAATAATTAAACAACGACTATAAATTATTTGGCTGTCGGCAGAGTTCATGACTTTGTTGACAGCTTTTTTGGTGTATGTTTTCGGTTAATGATTTTGTACTGGATCGACCCAAATCACTGGCGTTATTTAAATATAGATAAACCAAATGT
>NZ_JAMBPV010000001.1 GCF_029531845.1 Staphylococcus equorum | reverse complement strand
CTAACTCAGAAAGTCAAGAACTTTTTAAAATTAATTTTCGTTGTGCTTCGTATTTCTTTTTTGTGTTTGTTGTGTTTGTCATGTTGTTTCGCTCTACTAGTAATACTATACACGCATAAAAACCTTTTAACAACTGTAAAATTTACACTCTAACCCGCTCACAACAACCTTTAAACACTAATAAACATACTTTATTACATTCATTCTACTTAAAGTTCGTTTTATAACTAGTAAATATCTAAAAATCATCTTCAAACTCTTGGAACATACTTGTTACACGTACTTTAAATTCTTTTACATATTTTTAATTTTGTTTACAAATAATTAAAGCTACCTATATAGGTAGCTTTAATCGTTCATATATATAGGTTTAATAGTTTACTACATCTCTGTTCGACCCATAATCGCTTTCGACAATGTCACTTCATCGGCATATTCTAAATCGCCACCTACAGAAAGACCTTGAGCTAATCTCGTTACTGTAACACCAATTGGTTTTACTAACCTCGAGATATACATTGCTGTAGATTCACCTTCTAGGTTTGGATTCATCGCTAAGATAAGTTCTTTAACTTCTTCATCTTTCAAACGATTAATTAAGCTCGGTATATTAATATCTTCTGGTCCGATACCATCCATTGGGGAAATAGAACCATGCAAGACATGATATAAACCTTTATATTCACGCATCTTCTCCATAGCAATGACATCTTTATCATCTTCAACCACACAAATGATTGAGCGATCTCTCTGTTTATCTTGGCAAATGTAACATGGATCTTGTTCAGTTATATGTCCACATTCACTACAATAGGTAAGTTCTCGTTTAACATCCACTAAAGATTTGGCAAATTGGACAACATCGTCTTCTTTCATATCTAATACATGAAACGCCAGACGTTGAGCAGTCTTTGGCCCAATGCCTGGCAGTTTCATAAAACTGTCAATAAGTTTTGAAATCGGTTCAGGATAGTGCATATGATCACATTCCAGGAATGTTTAAGCCTTGAGTGTGCTTGCCTAAGCGTTCTTGTGTAAGTTCATCAGCTTTATTCATAGCTTCATTCGTTGCAGCAATCACTAAGTCTTGTAACATTTCAATGTCGTCTGGATCTACCGCTTCTTCTTTTATTTCTACATCTAGTACTTCTTTATGGCCTGATACTGTTACAGTAACCATGCCACCACCAGCTGTACCTTGAACTTTTTCTTCTTTTAATTTCTCTTGCTCTTCGCCCATTTTCTTTTGCATTTTTTGCATTTGTTTCATCATTTGTTGCATATTTCCGCCACCGCGCATAAATTTTTCCTCCTTGAATCTTCTATATCATTATTATGATTATTCTTTCGTCTCATTATACATGCCTTTTTATTCATTGTCATGTATCACTCTTCATCTATTACGTTTACGGTACTCTCGCCAAATAAATCTTTAGCTTTTTGCACAACGTCAACTTCTTCCGCTGCTTCTGGAGCAGAGGGTTGGCTATTACTTTCACCTTCTGTTGATGTACTACTCTTTCTATTTTGTAGATATTCTGTTCTAACTCTCAGCCATTGATCGGCAGGCACACCTACAACTTTGACTGTTTTATCGATGATTTTACAAACAACATTTTCAATGTTTTCCCGTTTTTCATCATCTTTATTAACAATCTCACAATGTATTTCTTCTTCAAACTTAATCAGAACATGCGTTTCACTTGCTGCAACAGGCTCTGAATTTTGTAAGAGACTCACTAAAGGTTTCATATCATTACCCTTCGCGTGGTCAATGACCTCTTCCCAATGATCTTTCAATTGTTTAATATCATCTTTATTGGCTTTATCTAACACTTTAGCAATTTGTTGCATAGAAAAAGCATTCTTAGACTGTCCACCTTTGTTGGTAGTTCGTTTAGTTTGTTGAGGCGCATTGCTAGCAGACACACCTTGCGCTTTTATTGTCTTCAATTCACTTTCTAACTGTTCCATTCTTTGCAACAAAACATCATTGTTAGGTTCAGCAGCAATACCTGTAGTTGCTACAGTTTGAACGCTCTCGGGTTTCTCTTTTATCATTTCAGCGATTTTAACTAGTAATACTTCGAAATGTACACTTTGGTTTACACTGAATCGAATCGATACGAGCGTATCATTGATGATATCAATCATTTTGTAAAGAACATCTAAATCAAAATGCATTAGCGCATCATATTCAGTTTCTACATTAGAAGTCTTATTCATAATCGTATCTCTTACAAAGTAAATCATATCGTTAATCAAACGATTGACTTCTTTCCCTTGTGATATGAATTGGTGGTAAGTTGAAAAAGCGCTTTTTACGTCGCCTTGAACTACTTCTTTAAGCAATTCATTTAAAGCACTGGCATCTACACTACCAGTTACATTCAGTGCATCTTGTAATGTAAGATGCTCATCTCCAAAAGCAATGGCCTGATCCATAATACTTAACGCATCACGCATACCACCTTCTGACGCCTTCGCAATAAATTCCAATGCAGCAGTATCATATTCTATTTCTTGTGAGTTCGCTACAAATTTCAAACGTTCAACAATCTCATCTTCACTAATTGCTTTAAAATCGAACCTTTGTGATCTTGAAATAATCGTCGGAGGTATTTTGTGAGGTTCTGTTGTTGCTAATATAAATATCGCATGTGCTGGTGGCTCTTCTAAGGTTTTAAGCAACGCATTAAAAGCACCCGTTGTTAGCATGTGTACCTCATCTATAATATATACTTTGAATTTCGATTCACTAGGTGCATATTTAACTTTATCTCTAATGTTTCTTATCTCATCTACACCATTATTGCTTGCAGCATCAATTTCAATGACATCTGAATTTGTGCCACGCGTGATACCCTTACATATTGCACATTCATTACAAGGTTCACCATCGGTACGTTCAAGACAGTTTATGGCTTTTGCAAATACCTTTGCAATGCTCGTTTTACCTGTCCCTCTAGGCCCGCTAAATATATAAGCATGAGATTGTTTACTTTTAGCAATCGCATTACGTAGTGTCTTAGTTACATGCTCCTGGCCCACAACGTCTTCAAAACTTTGCGGTCGGAACATTCTATATAAAGCTTGATAATTCACTTTCGCACCTCCAATAGCATTCATCAACTATTATAGCATTGTACTTTATACTTTGAATATCAATTAAAAAATTCTGGATAAACTACTGTCCCATTAGGCTGCTCTGTTAGCTGTTCCCAAAGGAATTTGACCATGAATTTTTTTGAAGGTAAATCAAATGGACTATATATATTGTATTGCTCCGATTCTTCATAACCTAATTTGCTGTAATATTCTGGGGCCCCAAAAACAATGATTGTAGTATAACCTTGCGCTTTTGCTCGCTCTTCTGCTGCTTGCACGAGAGCTTTTCCCAGTCCCATGTTTCTATATGCTGTTAAAACAGATAATGGCGCTAATGCTAATGCAGTAAAACTTGTTTCTTCATTAAGGATTTGGATTTCTGATAACATAATATGACCAATCACTTCACCATCATCATTTTTGGCGACAACTTCTAGTTCATAGTTATATTCTAAAGTTTCTCTCAATTTCACAACTAACTCTTGTTCATCATGCTTTGATTCAACTCCATCTTCAAACGCAGATTTTATTGTTTCTAAACTTGTATCATAATCATTTTCAGTTAAAGTACTTAAGTATATTTGCATTGACATCCCCCTGTAGCGTTTAATTTTAAAAATTCGACTCAACAACATCGGCTTTGTACAATTTTTTAAACGATACCACTATCCTATCAAGTATTCCTTATATTTTAATATAAAAAAAGAGCGACTGCTATCAAAAGATACGTCGCTCAGGATTTATATAAGTTTATTTCATTATTTAAAAATTTAAAACCGTGCACCTTCACTTCGAATGTGTATCACAAACGTAACCAAAGTCGTTAGCTAAATCTCGGCAACCCTACGGCACATACGATAATCCACTTAATGCTGCTTCCGTCAGGACCTGACATGGTTCGTGGGTTCATATTGCATAGGACCGAGATCTTCAAACACTACGTGCTTTGGGCAGACTTCACAAAAACACACCCTTAGCAAAGGAATTCAGTCTCGCGTAAAGCGGATTTCGAGTACAGGGAACCGCTACCTCCCCACTTAGCACGGCAAAATATATCATACTATAATTTAACGACTGATTGCAAGTATAACCTACCGTAGATACTATATCTTGATAATATAATTCACATTATAGTCATCTTTACGATAAAACAATTTACGTTTTATGTCTTCTAGAAAAATCATTAAATTTAAACTCTGTAGCTAAGTGTTTCGAAATATTATATTGGAATATTGTAGTATCTTTCAAATGGACAATACCTCGAACTGTTGCTGTATATGGTGGCACCACATCGCCAAATATTTCTTGTTCTATTTCTCCAAATGGCTCAAACGTAATGGACTTATTAGAGTAACTAATTTCTAAATCTAATATTTCTTCTATATATTCATATAGTGATGCTTTAGCAATCTCAGTAGTAAGGTGCGGGACAATCGCTTCTATTAAGTAGTCTTCATCTATGATTTTTACTCTATCTTCTATTTTCCTAATTCGAACAACATGCCACAATACTGTTCCTTGTCGAACATTTAATGCCTTTTGCACTTTCGGCACTTCACCTGCAGTTATCTTTTCAAGTACTCTGACTTCAGTTTCATGTCGCAAGCCCAACCCTTGTTGAACTTCTCTAAAACTGGTTAAATCTGCGAAAGGAAATTCTGTTAACCCTTGATAGATAACAACCGAACCTTTACCCCGTATCTTTTGAATCATACCGTCTCTCACCAATAAATTCAGTGCTTTACGTACTGTTTCACGAGAGGCACTATAGGTTTCTACTAACTCATGCTCAGATGGCAATTGAGTGCCATACGATATGCGTGACTCGATGATGTCTGTACGTATTGTTTCATATATCGTAATAAATTTTTTCTGTGTCATGCGCGCTCACTCACTGCCCTTTTATAAATTATTGTGCGATTACAATTGCGCCAAATCCATCAATTAATCCGTTGGTTACTTCGCCGTGTTGGATAATAATTTCGCCCTTAATAGCCAAGTCTTCTGGAATTGTTACGCGCTCATTTGAAAAGTTTGCAATAACAAGCCACGTTTCGTCATTATAATGACGTTTATAAACAAATAACTCATTATGCTTCATGTATAAAGGTTCTATACTTCCATACGTAATAATATCGTGTTCATGACGTAATTGAATCAAATGTCTATAAGTGTGTAATATAGATGTTTCATCTTTAATAGCCGCTTCAACATTGATTTTATCAAAATTATTTGGAATATCAATCCATGGCGTACCCGTAGTAAAGCCAGCATGCTCTGCACCAGTCCATTGAATTGGTGTTCTTGAAGTGTCACGAGATTTTTGTCCTAATATTGTAATAATTTCTTCCTCTTCATAACCTGCATCTTTCATATTTTGATAAGCATTTAAAGACTCAACATCACGATATTGATCGATTGTTTTGAAATTCGGATTTGTCATACCGATTTCTTCACCTTGGAAAATATACGGCGTGCCTTGTAACATATGCAATACAGTAGCTAACATCTTAGCGCTTTGTTTACGCATTGGTTCAGACGAGTCATCACCAAAGCGTGAAACGACACGAGGTTGATCATGGTTACACCAGAATATTGCGTTCCAACCGCCGCCTTCATAAATACCAAGTTGCCATTCCATAAGTATATCTTTTAATTTATGGAAATCTAATTTAGCATTTGTCCATTTTTCACCATCGACATAGTCTACTTTTAAATGATGAAAATTAAAGACACTACTTAATTCTTGACGCTCAGTATTTGTATATTTAATACAATGATCTATTGTAGTTGAGGACATTTCGCCAACCGTCATAATGTCTTTATCTCCAAACGTACGACGATTCATTTCATGTAAATATTCATGCACGCGTGGCCCATCTGTATAAAACTCTTTGCCGATTTTTTCAGAGTCTTTAAACTCACCTTTAGAAATTAAGTTAATCACATCAAATCTAAATCCATCTACACCAAAACTAATCCAATGGTTAACGATGTCATATAAAGCGTCTCGCACCTCAGGATTATCCCAATTTAAATCAGCTTGCGTTACGTCAAATAGGTGCAAATAATATTCATCTGTAGTTTCATCATATTTCCATGCATTACCGCCAAATTTCGATTCCCAGTTTGTCGGTGGTTGGTTATCTGCTGATCTTCTAAAGAAATAATAATCCCTATAAGGACTTTCTTTATCTACATATGCTTGCTTAAACCATTCATGTTTTGTAGATGTATGATTAATCACAATATCCATCATGACTTTTAAATCACGCTTATGCGCTTCACTCACTAATGTTTCAAGATCTTCTATTGTTCCAAATTTCTCATTAATTTTGTAATAGTTACTAATATCATAGCCATTATCGTTCATTGGTGATTCATACACAGGCGTTAGCCAAATGTAATCCACACCTAGATATTGTAAATAATCTAGCTTTTCAATAATACCTTGTAAATCGCCTTCTCCACTACCTGTTGTATCATTAAATGATTTTGGATAAATTTCATAAACAACTGATTTTCTCCAATCATTATGTACCATAACAATTACCACCTTTTCTTTTACTGTTTTCAAAAAAGAAACTCGCTAGTCAATTTTAGCGAGTTTAATTGTCTTATCTATATAGCTTGAATTATTTTTCAACCATTTCTTTTGTTTCTTCTTTACTAAATCTTGAGAGAACAACAGTTAATATTGCTGGTACGACAATTGCTAAAAGTGTACAAATAGCATAAATTAACCAAAAATCTTTTTGGATAGAAATAATAGCTGGCACGCCGCCTACGCCTACGCTACCCAGCACACGACTTGCACCTATAATACCACCTATCACACAAGATGTTGAAATCGCTGCTATAAATGGATATTTCAAGGGTAAGTTTACCCCGAATAATGCTGGCTCTGTTACACCTAAGAACCCTGAAATACCTGAAGTCATAGCAAGACCTTGTTCTTTCCCCATTTTACGTCTTCTATAGACAAACCATGCGCCAAATGCTGCTGACCCTTGGCAAATGTTAGAAATTGCAAGAATTGGCCATAGGTATGTGCCGCCAAGACTGCTTCCCATTAATTGGAAATCTACCGCTAAGAACATATGATGTAAACCTGTGATAACGAGTGGTGCATAGAACAAACCATAAAGTGCGCCACCTAACCAACCAGCATGTTCAAAGACAAATGTCACGCCTTCTGTAATTCCTGTACCAAGCCATAATGCAACTGGCCCAATAACTATAAATGCTAAGAAACCTGTAATCAGTAGTGCTACTGGACCTACAACTAACATTTTAATTGAATCATGAATATATTTATTTAAGAATTTCTCAATTTGAGCTAATACATAAGCTGCAAGTAAAATCGGCAACACTTGTCCTTCATAGTTCAATTGCTTAATTTCTAAACCGAAAATATCCCAAGTAGGAATATTACCACTAGCAATATCATATTGTGAAGCTAATTGTGGATTCATTAGAATTAAGCCTAGTACTAGACCAAGTATTTGGCTCCCACCAAACACACGCATACTACTCCAACCGATTAATGCTGGTAAGAATATGAATGCTGTACTTGCAATTACATTAATAATATTAGAGATATCTCCAAGGTGAGGAAATTGTTCTACTAACGGTTTAGGGCCAAATAACCCTTCCATCGTAAGTAAATTATTAATCCCCATAAGTAAACCAGCAGTAACAATTGCCGGTAAGATTGGAATAAATATGTCTCCCAACAATTTAATCAACCTTTGAATCGGATTACCCTTTTTAGCTGCTGCAGCTTTCGCGTCGTCTTTCGACGCTTCGCCTACACCTGTTTCTTCAATAAATTGTTTGTAAACTTCATCGACTGTGCCTGGACCAATGACAATTTGATACTGATTATCAGCTTTAAATTGGCCTTTTACTAAATCGTTATCACCCAATCTATCCTTATCTACTTTATCATCATCTTTCAAGACAAGTCGCAAACGTGTTACACAGTGTGTCGCTGTGTCCAAGTTGTCTTTGCCCCCAATAGCTTCGACTATATCTTGTACATCTTTCTTTTTAACTGCCATGATGATTCACTCCCTTTTTCTTTTAACATCACTGAAAGTATAACTTGTATAGACAAGTATTGTAAAGGCTTTCATTTTAATTTTAAAAAATAATGTTATTTTCATGATTTTATATAATAATTCCAGCTACACTTCATTAAAATCTTTTAATTAATATGCAATTCCCTAAAAAAGCAAATTAAAAAGGCAAGCACTCAATACATGATTGATTACTTGCCTACTCTATTTATTAGTCTTAATTTTATAATATTATGGCGGAGGAAGAGGGATTCGAACCCCCGCGGGCCGTTAAGCCCCTGTCGGTTTTCAAGACCGATCCCTTCAGCCGGGCTTGGGTATTCCTCCAAATAAACACACTATTCATAATATTATAGCTCGTTTCAAAAGTCAATTAAAATTTTAGCACTATACAAGTGCTTTTTCTTTTAAGTAAGCATCTACTGAATCTGCGACAGCTCTTCCTTCTTGAATCGCCCAGACTACAAGACTCTGCCCTCTTCTCGCATCACCTGCTGCAAATATATGTGGTTGATTCGTTCTAAAATCTTTATTATCAGCTACAATCTTATTACGTTCAGTTTGAATGTTAAAGGCATGGGGGACTGTCGTTTCCGTACCGACAAAACCGATAGACAATAGGACTAAATCTGCTGGCCAGTGACGTTCTGTACCATCCACAACAACCATACCATCTTCTGTTTCTTCAAGGATTTGAGTATAAACACCTTTCACATTACCGATACGATCAACATCGTAACGCATTGTTTGTACGCCATATGCACGTGGTTCAAAACCAAAACGCGACTCATATTCTTTATGCGCGTAGTCCATCTTGAACACAGGCATTGCTAATGGCCAGTATGTGTTTTCATCAAATGTAATCTCTTCTGGTTGTTTTGTGTATTTATTAAATTGAACGATAGATTTACAGTTTTCACGCAGCGCTGTCGCTACACAGTCAGCACCTGTATCACCAGCGCCTATCACAATAACATTTTTTCCTTTAGCTGAAATCTCAAGATCGCTGATTTCTCCATTTAAAAATTGACCTTGTTCAGTTAAATAATCCATTGCAAAATGAATTCCAAAGCCCATGCGTCCTTCTAATGGTAAATCTCTCGCATTTTGTGAACCTGTACAGAGTATGATTGCATCATGTCGTTCATTTAACTCCTCACGACTCACATCTACACCTATTTCTGTATCTGTCATAAACTCGATACCTGATTGTTTCATCACGTCAATTCTACGACGTACAACATCTTTATCTAATTTCATATTAGGGATGCCATACATTAGAAGCCCGCCCGCTTCATGTGCACGTTCATATACCGTTACTTTGTATCCTAGTTTATTCAGTTCATCTGCTGCTGTTAGCCCAGCTGGACCACTACCGACGATTGCTACTGTTTCAGATTGACGTTGCTCAGGTATTGTTGCTTTAACCCAGCCATTTTCATAAGCTTCATCAATAATCGTGCGCTCAATGCCTTTGATGGCAACAGACTCACGATTAATTTTCATTACACAAGATTGTTCGCAAGGTGCGGGACAAACACGCCCCGTAAATTCTGGAAAGTTATTTGTCTCGCTCAAACGTTCATATGCTGTTTTAAAATCTTTTCTATAAACGAGATCGTTCCATTCCGGGATATAATTCCCAATTGGACAGCCAATTGTTTCTTTCCCGTGAGTTTCTCCCGTTTGGCAAAATGGCGTTCCACAATCCATACAACGCGCACCTTGTTCTGCTGCTTCATCTTTAGTAAACCTTTGTTGAAAAGCATCGTGATTACTTATACGTTCAACCAATGACAATTCATCCAATTGTTGTTTGTCATAATTCATAAATCCTTTGAATTCGCCCATGACAAATCCCCCTTTATGGTTAATATACGGCAGTCTGTTGTTGTTCTGATGCTAGACTTGTACGTTTATCATTAAATGCATTCAATAAAGCTTCATCTAACTCACTTGATTCACGTTTTTGTAATTCTATTTTTTGCATCATTAATTTATAATCTTTCGGAACTACTTTAACTACTTTTTGTGCCACATTTTCAAAATCATTTAAAATAGCTTGTGCTTTTGTGCTTTGCGTATACTTAACATGATCTTGTAGCATATCCTTCAAAATTTCACGCTCTGCTTTCACACTAATCGTATCGAAATCCAGACTATCTAATTTATGTTCTTGTTTAAAACCTTCTACGTCTGATGGGAAAATGTAACTCACACCGCCACTCATACCTTGGCCAAAGTTTTTACCTACTTCTCCAAGTATAACGACACGTCCGCCAGTCATATATTCAAGCCCGTGGTCTCCAATGCCTTCGACGACTGCTTGCACACCACTATTACGGATACAGAAACGTTCTCCTGCCTTACCGTTAATATACGCTTTACCATGGGATGCACCGTAAAAACAAACATTGCCAATAATAATTTCATTTTCACGGTATTTGTTCGGCGCCTTCACAATAATCTTACCACCAGATAACCCTTTACCAACGTAATCATTTGCATCACCTGTATGATGAATTGTTAATCCACTAGGCGTGTATGCTGCTAGACTTTGTCCACCATGACCCTGTGTTTGTGCATAAACCGTGTCTTCAGGCAAACCTTCTGATCCATGTACTCTAGTAATTGCACTACCAGTGATTACCCCTACGTCTCTTTGTTCATTTTTCAATTTATATTTACCTGTAAATGACTCACCTTTTTCTATAGCCATTTGTGCCTCAGGATACAATCTCGTTAAATCAAACCCTTCATCTAAATGATGATTTTGTTTTATTTTATTAATTCTTTCACCTTCATGTTGATACAACAACGCTTCAATATTCATAGTAGCTGCTTTAGAGCGTTGTGATGATAACTGGCTACTTCTTTGTAATAAATCCGTTCTCCCTACTAATTCATCGACTGATTTTAAGCCGAGTTCAGCTAATATTTCTCTTAATTCTTCTGCTACAAAATGCATGAAATTAACTACATGGTCTGCTCTACCATTGAATAACGCACGTAAATCTTGGTTTTGTGTAGCGATACCTACTGGACATGTATCTTTATGACATACGCGCATCATAATACATCCCATAACTACTAATGGTGCCGTAGCAAAGCCAAATTCTTCTGCACCTAATGCACATGCATAAGCTACATCTTTACCTGTTAGTAGTTTTCCATCCGTTTCCACTTTCACTCTTGATCTTAAGCCATTCATCATTAAAGTTTGATGCGTCTCTGATAGACCAATTTCCCATGGCACACCTGCATGTTGAATACTTGTTTTAGGTGATGCACCTGTCCCCCCATCGTAGCCACTGATGACGATTTTATCAGCGTATGCTTTAGCGACACCTGCCGCAATGGTGCCGACGCCCGTTTTAGAAACAAGTTTAACTGTAATATTTGCATCTTTATTCGCATTTTTTAAATCATGAATTAATTGTGCTAAATCTTCTATTGAATAAATATCGTGATGTGGCGGTGGTGATATTAAGCCTATACCTGGTGTAGAACCCCTTACTTCCGCAATCCACGGATATACTTTCGTACCTGGTAATTGTCCGCCTTCCCCTGGTTTAGCGCCTTGCGCAACTTTAATTTGTATTTCTTTTGCATGCTGTAAGTAATCACTCGTTACTCCAAAACGTCCTGAAGCAACTTGTTTAATGGCACTTGAACGATTTCGACCTGCTTCATCTATAATAAAGCGTTCAGGATTTTCGCCACCTTCGCCACTATTACTTTTACCGCCCATTTGATTCATTGCTTCCGCAAGCGTTTGATGTGCTTCTTCTGAAATTGAACCATAACTCATCGCTCCAGTATTGAAACGCTGCACAATTTCATTCGCAGGTTCAACTTTATCGATATCTATTGACTCCTGCTTTTTAAATTCCATCAAATGACGAATATGGTCTGTTCTCTTATGATTAACTTCGTTTGAAAATGCTTTGAATTTTTCATAATCATTTAAACGACATGCATGTTGTAATAAGTGTATCGATGTTGGATTAAACGCGTGATGTTGTCCCTGTTTCCGCCATTGAAACGTGCTGCCTGATTCAATGTACTTACTCTCAGGTGTTTGTCTCGCTTTGTTTTCTTTATCAATTAAATCCATCGTTATACCAGATAACTTGGACTGTGTGCCAGTAAAATATTTGTCTACAATTTCATTTGAAAGTCCTACAGCTTCAAAAATTTGTGCCCCTTGATAACTTTGTACTGTAGAAATACCCATCTTAGCCATCACTTTGATGACACCTTCCGACAAGGTGTGTGTATAGGTTTGAACATTTTCAGAAATATCCCCTTCTAAACTTTGGTTCAAGACCATTTGTTCAATCGTACGTTGTGCTAAATACGGCACAACCGCATTCGCACCATAACCTAATAAACATGCAACGTGATGCACTTCTCTTGTTTCGCCCGACAAAGCAACAATGCTCGTTCGCATACGTAAACCTTCTCGTATAAGCAATTGATGAATATGACTCACCGCCAACAATATAGGCATTGCATAACCATTTTCCGTTACAAGTGTACGATCATCTATGACTAAAATTTCACTACCTTCTTTAACAGCGAGTATCGCTTTACCCCCTAAAGCGTCTAATGCTGCTTCTAAATCATCTTTATAAACTGTTGATAGATGTCTTACGTTAAATCTACTCTGTTCAATTTCCTCAAGTTGCGCTTCTGTCATTACCGGGCGCTTAAGCTGAATTCGATTTAATACGTTCTCATCAGGATTTAACAAATTCCCTTCACTGCCTAAATAAGCTAACTCACTCGTGACAATTTTTTCACGATAAGCATCAATAGGCGGATTCGTTACTTGAGCGAATAATTGCTTGAAATAATTAAAAAGTGTTTCATTTTTTTCGTTTAATACCGCAATAGGTACATCGTAACCCATTGCCCCGATTGGATCCTTTTTATTTTCAACCAGTTCTGTCATGTATTTATCCATTTCTTCTTTCGTATAGACAAATTGTTTTTGTAATCGATTCAATGTTGCATCATCCCACTCGGATGACTTATACGTCACATTTTCTAAATCCAAATCTACTTTGAACTGCTTTAACCAACTTTCATAAGGCAGTTCATCTGCAATACTTGCTTTTAGCTCGTTATTTTCAATGACTTTATGTTGGTTAAAATCAACGAGTAATAATTTTCCGGGATTCAACTGACCTTTAAAAGCAACGTTCTTTTCAGGCACATCAACTACGCCAACTTCAGATGAAAAGACAATATAATTATCTTTCGTTATTGTATAACGACCTGGTCTTAAGCCATTTCTATCAGTTAAAGCGCCAATCTTGTCACCGTTACAAAACGAAATCATCGTCGGCCCATCCCATGGTTCCATTAAATAACTATAAAACTCATAGAAAGCACGTACATTCGCATCGTTAGCTTTGTTGTATAACCAAGGTTCTGGAATCATGAGCATCGCTGCTCTTTCAGGTTCCATAGCTAAAGATAAAAATTCTAAAGCATTATCGACTATAGCCGAGTCACTGCCATCTTCATCAATAATTTCTTTGACCTTGTCCTTTTCGTCATCAAAAATAGTTGCAATCAGCTCATCTTGTCTAGCGCGCATCCAGTTTACATTACCTTTAATGGTATTGATCTCACCGTTATGCATGAGTAATCTGTTTGGGTGTGCGCGTTTCCAACTTGGAAATGTATTCGTACTGAAACGTGAGTGAACAAGCCCTAATTTCGAAACATAAGATTCATGATTCAAATCTTGATATAAAGCCTTGATTTGATCCGAACGTAACCACCCTTTATATACGATTGTTCTGTTCGACAAACTTGTAAAATATAAATCTAACTGTTGCTGATTCGCATAATTTTCAATTTGTTTTCGTGCCAAAAATAACTTACGGTCTACGTGCGAAGCATCATTTAACGCCACGAATACTTGTTGAATAAAGGGCATGGTATCAGCAACATGTGATGCAATTGCATTGATATCTACAGGCACATCTCTATAACCAATTACACTTAGCCCTTCCGCTTCAAAGTGTGCATTAAACTGCGCCTCGTGCTGAGAACCTGCAATTTGTTCATTTGTAAAAAACATCCCAACGGCATATTGACCTTCTTCAGGCAACTCAAAGTCAGTTTGTTTTAAAAAATAATCGTAAGGCACTTCGGTCATAATACCTGCGCCATCACCAGTCACACTGTCAGCACCAAGACCGCCACGGTGATCTAACCTACGCAACATCTCCAATGATTTTTCGACAATAGCATGGTTCCTTTTGTTATCCATATTGGCATAAAAGCCAATACCACATGCATCATGTTCTTCACGACTATCATATAAGCCAATTTTCTTATTGTATTCAAGCATGATCTTCACCTCTTTTTCGAAAATTCTGAATATTAAATTAGTAAGTAAACTATATAGTAGTTGATCAATCTGTTCAATATATAAAATAGATGATATTATTCTAATTATTAGAACGTTTTTGAATTTGGGGGGATACAATGGAAATCAAACAACTAAAATACTTTATAGAAGTGGCAAAAAGAGAGCATTTATCAGAAGCTGCGCTTGAATTGGAAATTGCACAATCTGCAATAAGTCGCCAAATAACGCAACTTGAAAAAGAATTACAAGTTAAATTATTTAATAGAGAAGGCCGCAATATTTATCTTACCGATGAAGGAAAACAATTATTTTCAGAAGCCACTAAAATTATAGACCAATTCGACGAAACTGTCCGTCTATTTCACAAACAATCAGAGTCCAATCATTTTATAATCCGTATTGGTTATGTCGAAAGTTATATCTCGCAAGTACTCACTTTATTAATACAATCTTTCGAAAATCAAAGTGATTCAATTGTCGAGCCTATTTTAATGGAAGAAAGCGAAATTTTAAATGCTTTAACCACTGATCAAATTGATATTGCTTTTACTGATTTATCGAATGACATCAAACAAAATCGTGAACTCAAAGTAAATGCTTTGTTCGAGGAAAACTACCACATCTATGCCCCTAAAGATGCGCCAATTACTATGGCAACCCATCCACCCCTAGTTCAGTTTTCAAACAAAATAATTTACGAGCTTTATCCGTTACCCACGCATATCAAGCAAACATTAGCCAATATTGTAGTAAGACCAATCCGTACTATTACGCATCCACAACTCGCACAATATATTTTAAATAAAGAGCGTGGATATATTATCACAGCCTCCTATCATCTATTAGAGAAGAATCCTGATAAATGGGTGGATATCTCTCTCGGACATACAGAGCTAAAGCGCACAATTTGTAGTGTGATGCGTCAAGACAATCGTAAAAATGACATTCGCTTAATGCTTTCAATGATCGACCAATTGTTAAGTCGCAGTACTACATATCACTAATTCAAAGTTTATACACAAACCTATAAATCTTTGAATTCAACGTATTAGACGCGTATAATCGCATTGTCTATAAAGAGAGGATTGAAACAGAGCAATGCCAATCAAAGCACTACTTAAACGCCCTTTCAATTGGGTATTATTGCTGTTTTGCATCATATTTATTGGGTTGTTTATTTTCACATTTGTAAACGCTAAATTTTACAATACACCTATTGGTCAAATTACAAATATTGAAAATAACTCTACATCTAAAACCACGGATGACCATCATAATAAAGATATAAAACATACAGAAACATTGAAAATTAAAATTTTAAATGGAAAATTCGAAGGTCAAACAGCAACCATTCCACACGAATATTATGAATCACAAGCAGATAGCGAAATGTTTTCTAAAAATAATAAAATCTTACTACATATCGATAAACATCCAAATGACGCATATATATTAGAGAAAAAGCGTGATAGTCTCGTAGTTGCCATGACAGGTTTATTTTTATTAACGGTGCTTCTTGTAGGTAGAAAAATCGGACTACAATCCATTGTATCTTTGGCAATTAACACTGCTGTCGTCATTCTAGCGATTTATATTCATAACCAGTTCCAAATCATGACTTTATTCAGTCTAATGAGTATCGGAGTCATCATATCTACTATATTAACCTTACTGCTAGTTACTGGTTGGCAATGGCGGACGCTCATTACTATTGTCAGTACATTACTTGGCACGTTTATATGTGTAGGGTTAACACAATTAGTGATTCAAATGACTGGTGGCGAAGGATTAAAATTTGAAACGATGAGTTTCTTAACATTACCGCCTAAAGAAGTGTTTCTCGCATCTGTAATGATTGGGTCACTTGGTGCAGTGATGGATGTTGCCATTACAATTGCAAGTGGTATGACTGAGATACTACGTCGTACACCCAATATTAGTATGACGCGTTGGGCGCTTGCCGGGCGAAATATTGGCCAAGATATTATGGGGACGATGACCAATATTTTACTCTTCTCTTATTTATCTGGGAGCTTGCCGATGTTACTTATTTATTTAAAAAATGCAAATACGATTACCTACACAATTTCTATGAATTGGTCATTAGAAATTTCCCGGGCAATTACAGGCGGCATAGGCATTGTCTTAACAATTCCTATCACAATATTATTGATGCAAGTATGGTTCAAAATGCGAGGTGCTAAACAATGAGTGCAATAACAATTTTAGGTATCATGCTTTTCATCCTCATGATTATTTTTGGTGGTAAAAAAGGATTAATTTCTTATCTGACATTATTCTTAAACTTTGTCATCCTATTAATAAGCTTGATTATCATTATGTTTGGCGCGCCTATTTATCTTGTAACCTTAGTTTTTTGTATCGTTATCGCAGCGTGTAACCTATTTGTTCTTAATAGTTATAACACCAAGACACAAGCAGCTTTTTGCGCAACGATTCTAACAACAGTGATCTTAATTGCAGCCATCTATCTTTCTGTATCTATTGGTAACCTACAAGGGTTCACAACTGAACAACAGGATGAAACGTACATTTTCTCAATGAACATTGGTATAGACATGGTTAAATTCATGGTCTTCACTATTGTCCTTGCTGTAATTGCTGCAGTTATTGATCTAGCTATTACAATTAGTTCGCCAATGTATGAATTAAGTGAGACCAACCCTGATTTAACTCAAAAAGAACTATTTCATTCAGGGATGCGTGTGGGCAGAGAAATCTTAGCCACATCCGCTAATACGATTTATCTTGCTTATTTCGGAGGCCAACTCACATTATTTTTCTGGTTTTTCAAATTAAATTATTCGTTTGGTCACATCATCAATTCCAAAATATTTGCACAAGAATTCATTTCTATTTTACTAGGAGGTATTGCCATTGCTATAAGCATCCCTATTACAGCCTGGCTGTCCTCCCTATTAATTAAAAAGGAACACAAAACAAATCCACCTACTACAAAAACACTAGACTAAAATAAAGACCACTCACCTACACTAATTAAAAGATGAGTGGTCTTTATTTTACTTTTTATCTTCCTTAATTAATTATGAGCGATTATTAAATTTATTTATCTCTCCACTAAAATAAGCACTTTCTCCATGAACAACATAATCTAAACCTTTTTCGTCCTCAACTTTATCCGTACCTATATCGCTAAACAATTTTATTGTTTTTGCAATTAAAAACGTCAATACGCCACTAAAAACAACTGTTACGAACACCGCGACGAATTGTACCCAAACTGTTTGAAGACTCCCACTAAATAGCATCCCATCCACGACCTCGTTATTTACTTTATGAGATTGAAATACACCAGTTAAAATTGCACCGACAATACCCCCGATACCATGTATACCAAAAGCATCCAAAGCATCATTATATTTTAATTTTACTTTGATATAATTAATTGCAAAATAGCAACTAACACCACCAATAAATGCGATTACTATTGCACTCATATAATCTACAAAACCAGCAGACGGCGTGATGGCTACTAAACCAGCTAACATTCCCGATAACATTCCTATCAAACTTGTTGTTTTTTTCATAAAATATTCCATAACAGACCAACCAAGTGAACCTGCGCTTGCTGCGAGCACAGTATTCACAAAGGACGTCATCGCGATATCATTAAAAGTTAAAGCGCTGCCCACATTAAAACCATACCAACCAATCCACACCAATATGCCGCCTAATAGTGTAATAATAAGATTATGTGGCGGTCGTTTTTCAAAGTTTTTTCCAGCTCCTATCATAACCGCTAGTACAAGTCCTGATATACCTGATGTAATGTGAACTACTGTGCCGCCTGCATAATCTATCGCGCCTAATTGATCAATCCAGCCGCCACCCCACACCCAATGTGCAACTGGGCTATAGACTAAAACAACCCATAAAAACACAAAAATGAGATAGGGTATGAATTTCATTTTTTCAGCAATGGATCCTGACAAAATTGATACAGCAATTGTACAAAACATTAATTGAAATAACATGAAAAGTGCTAGAGGAATATGTGTAGCGATATCCGCTTGGGTATTGAACCCGACTTCTTTTAAACCAAAATACGTTAAACCGCCTAAAAATATCTTTCCAGAACCAAAACTCAGACTAAACCCTAAAATAACCCATGCAAATGTCACAACAACAATTGCGGACATGCTTTGCATAACTGTATTCAAAACATTTTTAGATTGTACAAGACCACCATAAAATAAACTTAACCCAGGCGTCATTAACCATACTAGCAATGTACACAAAAATAAAAACAAAGTATCATTCATATTCATCCAAATCACTCCTTTGGTCAAAATCATACCCTCGGTCAAAATGGATAGCAAAAATGCGTCATAAAAATTAACGTAGCGTGTTAATTTTTATGACGCATTTTTTACATAATTATATTTGTTTTTGCATGATATAGACAGGCCTATCCTCTAATAAGGTTTCACCTACTTCCTTATAATGACACTGTTGATATAAATTTTGAGCCACTTCATTATTATCATTGACCGCTAGACAAATTTCATCGATATTTGGAAAGTGATGATGTATATATTCTGGCAATGCTTGAATAATTTGTTTTCCATAACCACGCCCTCTGTAGTGTGCATCCACACTAAAAGACCTGAAAAACATTGCATTTTCATTTAATGAATACGGTGCTACGCCTGCGCCTTCATGCAGTGTAAAAAAACCTATACATTGTTGCTCATCATTGTAAACGAGTACAGGATGACGTTCCGAATCGTATTGTGCAAGTTCAATGTTCACTTTTGGCGTTTTAGTAAATTGACAGTCTTCTGGCGTCATAGTGATTTGTTCAATATCTGAAACCAGTTCTGTACGATATGGAATCATGCATATATCTGCTAATTGTTCATTGATCCAAGTCACTACAGCGGGTGCAATTTTATTATACTCTAACTTATGTATCCATTTTATATCTGTAATTTCTTGGTCAGTTTCAACATTGGACCAATCTATCTGCTCTGTTGTGTAGAAACAATTCAGTTCTGTCTGCTCATTGTTCTGTGGATAAGCATCTCCAATAACTGTATCCATATAAATGAGCGACTTTTCCGGTACATCAACTTGAAGTTCCTCTTTCAACTCTCTCTGTAATGCTTGTTTATAAGTTTCCTCACCATCTATTTTACCGCCTGGAAAATAATATTTCTTTCTATTTCTAGCTTGTACTAGTAGTAATTCGTCATTTTCTTCAACAACTAAACAAACACATTTAATCATAACTACGCACTCCAAACGTATTTCATTTATTTTTTATACGGAAATAATCGTACCATTTTCATACTAACTGCGCTTATGTTATCATATTTTATTATTCGAGAACATCTCATTTAGAGCAACATCACAGTATTGAACATAACAATCAACTCATAAAATGTTATCATATTGAACACTATACTTATATTCAAAATGGAGGATACAATAAAAATGGCTAAAAAACCAAGAATTAATCGTATTTCTAACACAATCAATTTTGTAGGCATTGCCGTAGAAGGTTTCAACTGGTATGCCTATCAATCAAAAAACAAAAAATTACTTTACGCTAGCATGGCAATCACAGGTGCAGGAGCCGCACTCGATTTTTATACAGCATTAAAATCACCACGTAAATTCGTTAAAGTATTTTCAACTTTCACAGCAGCTAGCACATTATTCACGACTGTTAAACGTGTACAATCTATACGTAAAGAAGCTTAATTTGTCTTTTTCTGTATTAAAAATAGTTTCCCCATTAATTAACATAAAATTAAACTGCCGGCAGTGGCACGCGCTCTGTTGGCAGTTTTTCTATTTATAACAACATAAAAGTGCCTCTAACGTATTCGTTTTAAAATACATCAGAGGCACTTTTTAAATTAGTGTATATATTTATATGAACTTACTTGTGACGCAGGAATCGTTCTGTAAGTTACAATCCCTGGTGACGCTCCGTAATTCATTTCTGAAATAGTAATACTACCGTTAGAATTAACAGATTCTACAAATGCAACATGACCATAATAACCTTGGTCAGATTGTAGAATAGACCCCACTGTTGCCTTATGGTCAACTGTATAACCATCAGCTGCAGCACCAGTATCCCAACTATTAGCATTCCACCAATATGTACTAATACCTTTACCAGTTTGTGCACGTTTGTTAAATACGTGCCATGTACATTGGCCCCAATCATATAAATTAGAATGGTTGAAGATTGGTGTGTTATAACCGGTAGATCCTGATGAGCCAGACCCACCAGTTGAAGTCGTCCCTGAAACTTTCAACTTCTGTCCCGGATAAATATTAGTGTTTGATAAACCATTTAAACTCATGATTTTTTGGTAAGTCGTGCCATACCTTGCAGCGATTGCTGATAATGAATCGCCTGATTTCACTGTGTATGTTGTTGTACTGCCGCTGCTCGACCCACCTGATGAACTTGAACCACCAGTTGAAGCTGTTCCCGATACCTTCAACTTCTGTCCCGGATAAATGTTCGTGTTTGATAAATTATTTAAACTCATGATTTTTTGGTAAGTCGTACCGTGTTTAGCAGCAATACCTGATAACGTATCTCCAGATTTCACTGTATATGTTGACCCTGACGATGTAGTCGTTGATGTACTTGTTGAACCAGAAACTTTCAATGTTTGGTTAGGAAAAATAACGTTAGACGTCAAATTATTCAAAGATTTCAATTTTGAAATTGAAATATCATATTTATTCGCGATCGACCACAGGGAATCCCCACTCTTAACTTTATAAGTTGTTGCAGCATCAGCATTTGCTGAAGTTACTGCTGCTATCGCACTTGTCCCTATTACAGTTGCAATTATTTTTTTACGCACTTATGTAAACCTCCCAATATTTCTTTTTACATTTTATCATTCATTGCTCACTATATTATTATACAACTTAAAGTTGTGTATTAGTATATTATTTGTATGACATTCACATTACAAACAAGAACTACTCACATTATAAATTTTCCCATAATTCTCTATTCATTTAATACTTTTTAAAAGTTTGAATCTGGATATCCTTTATACCAAAGTAATCACTTAATAATGTTTGATAATTGTTTTGAGTTACTGGAAATTTTTGAACTCCCTCCTCGTTTGTCATCGTTAAATGTGCATTAGATAATGTAACTCTGCCATATGTTTTGGCTTTACTAACCAATAATTTTCGAACAAAAATAGAGTCTGGATGATGTTGGTTAAATTCAATTCCCGCTGCAAAATCTTTGAGTGTTTTAGATGTATCAATTGCTCTATATTGCGTTTCCCAATCATCCTTTTTATACTTTTGCATTTCAATAGTATACGCATCGATATGTATAACTCGATACGTACCATTTACATCTATTACTTCATTTTGATCTTTAATAAGCGGTATCGCTTTCTTAGGTACATCCGCATAACCAACATCGACCAGATATTTATGATGGTTCAAACGTACAACCAAAGCCATATGAGAGCCTTCCATTGCCCACCCTTCACCAGTACTAATAGTTGCAGAAATCATATAAACGTCAAAGCCTTTTCCCCTTAAAAAGCTATAAAATAATCTATTTTGTTCATAGCAAAAACCACCTCTGTGTTCTTGAATGATTTTACGAAGCATGCTTTCATCATCTAACGCGATTGGTTGCTTATTTTGGACGTCGATATTTTCAAAAGGTACATGTAATACATATTGGTGAATATAATGGTTCAACGTTTCTAAATCAGTTTTAGTATAATAATTAACATTGATGTTTAAGTACGCTTCCAATGGTTTAAAGTTTGTCATTTACTGTTGCTCCTTTTAACATGCTAGTCTATTGTTTACACAATACTATTTTAGCCGACTTAATCTACTTCGGACAAACACACTGTTTTTTAGAGTGAAACATATAATATATGTTTCAGCCTTATATTGTTGTCATTTCATAAATACTTACGATTTACATTATGCTTTCATGTAATAGATGTTATGATAATTTATATAAATCATTTTAATATTGACATGAAGCAAATATACCGATACTGTGTATATTCAATACTATTTTTCAATTTACTCAGCATATATGGTATAAACTTTTTCAAAAGTGCTTTACGAATGGCTCAATAGCCCTATGTATCACTATGGTTTGAAATTCATTATCATTTTATATTTCTATGCAGGTTACATTAAGAAATATATTAAATATTTTTCACCGAACAAAAATGAATACTTTAAATTTTCAGAGTATTCATACAATATAGACTTATTAATGGGGGTAATTTTTTGGCTAAAGAAACAGAACATACAGAAGAGAAAAAAGATTTGCGTATCCGCAGCAAAGTCATTAGTGATGGTGTAAGTCGTACACCTAACCGTTCATATTTACGTGCACTTGGCTTTGAGGATGAAGATTTTAAAAAGCCGATGATTGGCGTAGCAAGTACGTGGAGTGAAGTAACACCATGTAACATGCATATTGATGGTTTAGCACGTGCGTCTAAACGAGGTATTAGTGAAGCCGGCGCCTCGCCACTTATTTTCAACACAATTACTGTTTCCGACGGTATTTCAATGGGTACAGATGGCATGCGTTTCTCACTACCGAGTCGTGAAGTTATTGCTGATTCAATCGAATCTGTAGTAAGCGCTGAGAATTTAGATGGCGTTGTGGCAATTGGTGGCTGTGATAAGAATATGCCTGGTTGTATGATTGGCATTGCACGTCTTAACTTACCTGCTGTTTTTGTATTTGGCGGCACGATTATGCCTGGTAAATTAGATGGCAAAGACCTCGATGCCGTTTCAGCATTTGAAGGCGTAGGTCAGTACAATAACGGGGAAATCGAGAAAGAAGCATTACATAAAGTAGAATGTGCAGCATGTCCTGGAGCAGGCGCTTGTGGCGGCATGTTCACTGCAAACACTATGTCTTCAGCTATTGAAGCGATGGGCATGAGTTTACCTGGAAGTGCTTCACATCCAGCTGTATCGACAAACAAAATGAAAGATAGTAGAGCTGCCGGAAAAGCTGTTTATAAATTATTAGAACAAGATATTTATCCTAAAGACATCATGACGAAAGAAGCATTTGAAAATGCAATCACAGTCGTTATGGCCTTAGGTGGTTCTACAAATGCTATTTTACATCTATTAGCTATTGCACATACAATTGAAGTAGATTTGACACTTGATGATTTTGAAAAAATTCGTAAACGTGTGCCACACATCGCTGACTTAAGACCAAGTGGTAAATATGTTATGGCACATCTTGATGAAGCAGGCGGTATTCCTGGAGTAATGAAATTACTTTATGACAATGGCTTAATCCATGGCGACTGCTTAACAGTAACTGGTAAAACTGTTGCCGAAAACTTAGAAAATGAACCTGGCTTGACCGATAATAAAGAAATTATTGATTTTGATAATCCTAAACATGCGACTGGACCGCTTGTTATCTTAAAAGGTAACCTTGCACCAGAAGGCGCAGTTGCTAAAATTTCAGGATTAAGTGTAACTTATATTAAAGGACCTGCACGTGTATTTGATTCTGAATCTAAAGCGACAAAAGCTATTCTTAATGATGATATTAAGCCTGGTGACGTCGTAATTATCCGTTATGCTGGCCCTAAAGGTGCACCTGGCATGCCTGAAATGTTATCCGCATCATCTATTTTAGTAGGTAAAGGATTAGGCGAAACTGTTGCTTTAGTTACAGATGGCCGTTTCTCAGGTGGTTCACATGGTCTCGTAATCGGACATGCTGCACCCGAATCAATGGTAGGCGGACCAATGGCTTTACTAGAAGAAAATGACACGATTACAATTGATGCTGAAAATCTTGAAATAAGCTTTGATGTATCAGATGAAGAACTTGAACGTCGTAGTCAACAATGGCAAGCTCCACCATTAAAAGCTACACGAGGTACACTCGCTAAATATGCTAAACTCGTGTCTTCTGCTTCTAAAGGTGCTATCACAGACTAATATATTAAAATATTTGTACTCGTTTTACTTAAAGCATTATCATAAGGAACATTTATTCTGTTCTCTATGATAATGCTTTTTATTTTTGAATATTTTTAAAAAAGAATATTAGAAAACACTTTTTCATGCATTGTCGTTTTATTTTTTGAATTATTGTCACTTACGAATGATTTGTTGCTATATGAGAAATTTAAAACATAATTAAGCACAATTATATTAAGGTGAAAGTAACAAAACAAAGCGAGGTGAGTTATATGAGTTTTATCATTGATATCATCAAAAAAATTATCGGTTTATTCACTGGCAAATAATTTCTAAAATTGCTTTGGGAGTGGGACGGAAATCTGATTTTCCTAAAAATATTTCGTCGTCTCACCCCGGCAAAGCTGACTAGAAAATGGAATACAAGAGCAGAAGATCTTGCATAAGAACTACTTGCTTTCATAAATGAAGTAGTAGTTCTTTAAAAGTTTGATATAAGCGCATTTTCAATTCAGTCAGCCACTGCCAATATAAAATTTGAGGCTGAGACATGTGATATGCCCCAGCCCTTTTGTTGGTTAAAAAATAAGTTCAACCTGTTTTGATTTCATCAGGTATATCTTATAACCATAAAAAACCTTTCCGCTGAATTGATCTTCGGAAAGGTTACAAAATTTATATGAATTGCACTACAAAAATCAAAATAATTACTACAGGTAAAATAAATTTAATTAAATAATACCAAGGTATAAATAATCTAAGTTTATCTTTACCAAAATGTGCTTTCAAATCATTTTTATCTAATAATTGACCCACAACTAGTGTTGTTCCTAATGCTCCTAAGGGCATTAATATATTCGAAACTAAAAAGTCCATATTATCAAAAATAGTACCTGCCGCAAATTGTATATGGCCTAAACTTCCAAAAGATAGCGTTGCAGGAATACTAATTGCGAACACTAAGATACTTACATAAAATGCAACTGGCTTACGTTTTGAGTTATCATTTTTTGTGAAGTTCGAAACATTCAATTCTAATAGTGAAATTGAAGAAGTAAGCGCTGCAAATAAGAATAATATTAAAAAGATTAAATAAAATCCTTGTCCATATGCCATTTGGTCAAAAACTTTTGGTAATACTTTAAAAAGTAACCCAGGCCCTTCTGTTGGTCTGTAGCCGAATGCCGTAATCGCAGGAAAGATAGCCAAACCGGCCAAAATCGAAACCAGTATATTCATCGCTACGATAGAAATTGCTGAAGTCTTGATAGTCATTTCTTTTGAAGCATAGCTGGCATACGTAATCATACCTGTTGTCCCTAAAGATAATGTGAAGAAGGATTGTCCAAGTGCAAATAAAACACCCTCCATAGAAATATCTTCTAGACGTGGTTGCAAGATATATTTTAGTCCTTCAAACGATCCTTCAAGTGTTAAAGATTTGATAACAATAACAATTAAAAAGATAAATAATAATGGCATCATAAACTTAGAGGCTTTTTCTAAACCTTTTTCAACACCCATCATCACTATAAACATCGTTAACAAGATAAAAATACCTTGTCCAGTAATCGTTAAGAACGGATCACTAATAATAGATTCAAACTGTATATTTCCTAATTGATCACCATTAAGCGTTAATATTTGACGCGCAACATTAAAAATATAGATGATAATCCAACCGCCTATCACACTATAAAAACCAAATAGTATAAATACAGCTAAATTACCGTTCCATCCGATAACATTCAACCATTTTTTCTTTGTTAACTTCTCATAAATTACAGTTGTATAAGTCTTCCCCATCTTACCAACAGTAAATTCCATCATTAATAAAGGTAGCCCGACAAATATCGTAAATATTAAAAACATTAATAAAAATGCGCCACCGCCATATATACCAGCCATATATGGAAATTTCCACATTGCTCCTAGTCCTATAGCAGATCCTGCACTTGCTAAAATGAATCCCGTCGACGACTTCCATTGTGATTGTTTACTCATAATTTTACATCCTTTGTATTTTACAAAACTTCATTGCGTTAAAGCGTTTTAGTAGCATAGCAATTACTATAACATTTTTCAGCGATTGTCTCAATATAAATTTCCTTGGATGGTGTGTACTATGTACCTTAAGACAAAACATGAAAGCCTTCTGTTACATTGAACATTTGATGACGTTTATAAAACACAATACTTTTAATATTGAAAATTATCTGACATCTTATTGAATTAATAAGTAATATATGTTAAAGTTGCTTGTGTTTTGCGCAAGTAAATTCCCTTTAAATCGAGGTATTAGAAATGAACAGACTCATCTTAATTTCTGGTCTAATGTTATTCTCATTTTTCTTTGGAGCCGGAAATTTAATATTTCCACCTATGTTAGGTTATACAGCTCAAGAAAATATGTGGGTTTCTATGGCTGGATTCGCTATAACAGGCATCTTATTGCCTTATCTTACAGTAATCGTCGTAGCTTATATGAATGGCGGCGTTGAAAGTATTGGTAACAAAGTTCACCCGATTTTTGGGACAATCTTTGCTATCTTTATTTATTTATCTATCGGGGCATTATATGGTATCCCGCGTGCTGCAAATGTTGCGTACGAAATTGGAACAAATCATGTTTTACCAGAACATAACCATTTTACATTAATCGTATTTTCAGTAATATTTTTCCTGATTGTTTATTTTATCGCATTATATCCAAACCGTATTATAGATAATTTAGGTAAATACCTGACACCCATTTTAATACTTATTATAGCTATTTTATGTATCCTAGTAATCATAAATCCAGAAGGTTCAATTGGCCAAGCAAGTGGTGATTATGCACAAACTCCACTCGTATCAGGTATTTTAGAGGGGTACTTCACGATGGACCTTGTGGCTGCGCTAGCCTTTTCTGTTGTGATCGTGCAAAGCTTCAAAATGAATGGCATCACCGATCAAAAAACACTCGTTAAAAACGTAATTAAAGCTGGTTTGATCTCTGCTATTTTACTATTAGTCATCTATTTTGCACTGGCTTATGTAGGTGCTACAACCACTCAAGCTGGTTTTAAAGACGGCACTGGGATCTTAACATTTAATTCCTTACGTGTATTCGGCTCATTTGGCAACCTATTATTTGGCATCATCGTTATATTAGCTTGCTTAACTACTTGTGTTGGATTAGTAAATGCATGTGCAGCCTTTGCGATGAAAAAATTACCGAAAATATCATATAAAATTTTCGTACTTATCTTTTCATTATTAGGGTTTTTAGTTTCAACATTAGGTTTAGAATTAATATTACAAATTGCAGTACCCTTGTTAACATTTATATATCCAACATCCATTGTACTGGTACTCATTTCATTAGTAAGTATCTTCATACCATTTGAAATGAAATTTGCATTTATCATTCCTACTATCGTGACTTTAATTATTTCGGTGTTACAGATACTTAATGATTTCAAATTATTCCAACCACTGAATGCGTTATATCAAGTGTTACCACTCTCTGATATTCAATTAAGTTGGCTCGTACCATTTATAGTCTTGCTTATCGTTGGATTAATAATAGATTTTTTCTTAAAAAATAAACCAGCTCAATCAGTATAGATTGCTTGTATTTCTAAACAAGCAATCGGGACAGAAATTAGAATTTAAAATTTGATTTCGTTGTCCCAGACTCATTTTGTTTACGTTGTATGATGGTTTGTCGTAATCAATTTTGCTAAAATGGTGATTAAGAAAATAAATTTATTTTAGTTATATTTTATAAGGGGATGGCATGTTACATGGATAATTTCAATGAATTTTTACAAACTATAGATAATGATAAACACAAAGCAACAATAAGTGAGATTTTTAATTGGATCTCGGAAACATTTCCTAATCTTGAAACAACAATAAAATGGAACCAGCCCATGTTCACAGATCACGGCACCTTTATTCTCGCTTTTAGCAAAGCAAAACAGCACTTTTCAATTGCACCTGAAGCTAAAGGAATGACTGAATTTAGTGAACGTATAGCTACTGCTGGCTACTCACAAACGGATAACTTGTTTCGAATTAAGTGGAATCAAGAGGTCGATTACACATTGTTAAAAGACATGATTCAATTCAACATCGATGATAAAGCAGATTGTTCAACATTTTGGAGAACTTAAAATTTATTTCAAGATAAGATTAAGTTAAAAGAAAGCGGACAGAAATCAAAATTTGATTTCGTTTTCCTGTCCCATAGTCATAGATAAATAAAATGAGGGTTTCTACTATATTTCAGTAGAAACCCTCATTTTATTTATCTGGAGCACTTATGGTCGAAACGCTGTTTCATGCTTAAAGGTTAATAATCTTCGAAAAATGCAATGACATCTTGTTCTACTTCTATATGGCCTTCACCATAAGTCATTAAGTGTTTGGATGGTCCATAGCCCTGCACTTCTTTTTGTTCATGCGTAATACGATCATAGATGTAACGCGCACTCGTTTCATAAGCATCATCGTCTTGTTCACCGTATTTGATAGTAATGGGCGCAGTTATTTGATCTAATTTTGACATCACATCTTCAACTACCATTTGAAACTTATCAAGTCCTGGTGCATAACGCTCAATATTTTCAATTTGTTGCGTTATCTCCGACTGTTCTAAACCGACCAACCCTCCCATACGTTGACCATAATATCTCAACCTTCCTGAAAGACCAGCATCACTTTTTCGATATGGCGTAGACATAATAGCTATTGCATCTATAGATTGATGCTCTGCCAATTTGAGTGACAGTATGCCCCCTAAAGATATACCGCAAACACTAATACTTGAATAACCTTTATCCTGTAAAAATTGATAACCATCTATTACATCTTGCCACCAATCTTCAATATCATAAGCCATCAACGTATCTAACATTAAACCATGGCCTTTGTAGGCGGGAACATAGCATGTGAAACCCGCTTTATGTAATTTAGTAGCTAATAATTTTACATCGCGTACCGTACCTGTGAATGAATGTAATAATAATATAGCTTGTTCAGCTTCATCATTTTCCAAAAATATTGGGTTTGGTGCCTTAACATTTATCATCTTTTGTCACTCCAAAATTTAGATTTATCATTTATTGTAATTCAAATTCTTAAAGCGTACAAAACATATAAACTACCACTCTTTTAAAAATAAATATCCCCTTCAAAATCCAACACACTTTCGTGCTACTTTTGAAGGGGATATTTTAATAAATCATTAACATTTATAACTTCTCTTAGTTTTTAATTATTGGTTCATGTTAAAAAATTGTAATTCATATATTGATTTTTCATCATACGCATTAAAATTATCAATTTTACCGTTTAAATGTATTTCTTGTGTTTTTCTACTTACATTATGTTGGTAAGTTATTCTAACATTTAAATCAGATTCATAACCGTTATTCTTAATTGTACTTTCAATTTCAGAAAAAACATCTTTATTAATCGGTAACAAATAACCTTCTTTACTAGGTAAAATATTAACATATTTTGTTTGCAGGATATCTTGATTACCAAGATAGATTTCAATTTTTATATTCTTAGCAGCTCCGCCACCTAAGTTATATAATTTCAAAAAATCTTGTTCTTCATCACTATCAATAGCTGTATTTCTTAATTTTAATACGTTGTGGTCTCTTGTAATCAATATTTGATTAAAACCAAGTGCCGGTAAAAAACTGATTTTCATTTGGTACAGTTGCACACTAACTGAGATAAAGTAAAACAGTGCCATTATAAATGTACCAAGAGAGCCAATCGCCGAAATAATATTTATCATAATTGTAAACCTCCGTTATTTTATTTAAGAGGCAGGATATGCATTGTAACATATTTTAAATTCAAAAAAAATAACGAGCCACCAAAAGGCAGCTCGTAACTAAGAGGAAGTCTGTTAACCTGCCCAAGGGCATGTTACAGACCTGCCTCTAATTCTCATGCCCGAGGGCACGAACAATAATTGTACAATGAACTTTTACTTTTTACAAACCAACATATATTTTTAATTTTATAAATGTTTTATAGCATTTACAATTGTATGATAATATTATATTTATAAAATATAATTTAACATCAATAGGAGTTGTAGTATGTTTAGTCCAAATCAAAGAATCATCTCATTTTTAAAGGTAACCACATTTTCTACTGTATGCTTTTTTACATTTTTCTTTTTTCTAACTTTATCTCCTAAAGCGATCTATGCCAATGATTTATACACGTCAATGACTGAACTTATGGAGGAAACTGAAGAAGGTAGCGACTGGGAAATCACTTATAACAACAACCAGAGCAATGCGCTTATTGCAGCAATACATGGAGGTAATATCGAGCCCGGGACTACTGAAGTAGCAAAATTAACCGCTACTATGGGTGCTTATAGTTACTATAGCTTCCAAGGGATTCGTTCCACGAATAACGCAAGTTTACATGTAACTTCAGTTAACTTTGATGAACCTATTATAGAAGATATGCAACAACAAGTATCAAATTCCGTCATGATCCATGGTGCAAATGGCGATGCACCTATCGTTTATATTGGTGGCAAAGATGATGATTTAAAAGCGTCTATTGAAGAACAATTAGAGCTTAAAGATTTTGACGTACAAACGTCACCTAGTCATTTAGAAGGTGAAGCTGATCAAAATATTGCCAATAAAAATAATCAAAATGCAGGTGTACAATTAGAATTAACGACTGGATTACGCCAATCTTTTTTTAACAACCAAGACTTAACTATGAACTCTAGACAAGACCAAAGTAATTGGAGCTTTGCAATGTATGAGTTTGCTCAAGCAATACAATCAGCGATACATGAAGACGCTTAAATTCATATATGCTAAAATTATACATTATAGCTAAATTTTTGTAATATTCTCACAAATTTTAAAGTTTATTCGTCATTTTTGACGAATAAATTCATTACTTATTAGAATATAATATATATTGACATAATTTATAGAAATTGAGGTTAATAATATGGATGATTTGACAGTAAACAAAAGATTAATTATGACCCCTGGCCCCGTAAGTGTAGATCCTCGCGTGTCTCAAGCAATGTCTAATTCAATTTTAGGTCAATTTGATTATGAATTTGTAGACATTATGAATAAAACTATGGAACTCATTAGAAAATCCTTTTTAACAAGTAATCAATGGTCATTTCCTATCGATGGTACAAGTCGTGCTGGGTTAGAGGCGGTAATCTCAAGTATCGTCAAACCAGGAGATACGGTACTTGTACCAATTATTGGAAGATTTGGCTACTTATTCACTGAACTTGTCACTCGTGCAGGCGGCGTCGTACATAATATTCAAAAACCGATGGGTGAAGTTTTTGAACAAGCAGAAATTATAGACGCTTTAGATACCGTGAAACCGAAAGTACTTGCAATTGTACACGGTGAAACTTCTACTGGTCGCTTACAATCGATTGATCAGCTTGGTAGCACTTGTAAAGAACGTGGTATTTATTCAGTAGTTGATGCAGTAGCAACATATCAAGGTATGGTTATTCCAGTAGATGAGTGGGAACTTGATTCTGTTATTGGTGGCGCTCAAAAATGTTTATCTATCCCTTCAGGTATTACACCAATTACATTTAACAAAAGATTTAGTGATGAAATCAACAAGCGTAAGCGTGTCGAACTAGGTATTCGTTCAAATGAAAATACTGAACAAGATGCTTTTATACACAGTAATTATTTAGACTTAACACAATTGCAAGATTATTGGAGTCCTAAACGATTAAACCACCATACAGAATCAACTACGTCTATTTACGCATTATACACAGGATTAAAATTAGCATTAGCAGAAGGTATCGAAGTCCGTGCCAAACGTCATGCATATCACCAAGAAGGCTTGAAATCAGCATTAAAAGCATTGGGTTTAGAAATATTTGGTGATGAAATAAATGAAATGAAAATGATCATCTGCGTATATATACCAGAAGGCATTGACGATAATAAATTTAGAGAGGGCCTATTAAAAAATTATGGTGTTGAAATTGCAGGCTCATTCGGTGAACTTCAAGGCAAAATTTGGAGAATCGGTATTATGGGTTATGCTATTGAAAAACAAAATATTCTAACGTTTTTATCTATATTTTCACTTTATCTGGCACATCAAGGCGTACAAAATCTAAATCCAGAAAAAGCTATCGATACACTATTAACGTATTATTCATAAAACTAGAACTTACGAAGGTTAGCAGTTAAGAAATTTATGACCTAAACATTTCAGAAACATAAAAATAAACCAAGTGCTATTTTTAGCACTTGGTTTATTTTTAGCATTTCCCCATCTTTTTTTAACTGTTTGGCTATGCAATGATATTGAGTTTTAATTGTATCGCAAAATTTTAAATCTTCGTTTATACACCTTAATCACTTTATCATACTTGTCTTTTTATCTATTCAATGTAAGTCATTGATTTACGCCGACGACTGCTCTATTTAAAATTAATTATCTTCAACCACTCTATTTTTAGCGGCTGGATAACCAAAAATAAAGAATAATACTGACATGACAATCAATGAAATAATACCTGAGTCCCAACTTCCTGTAGCATCATGAAGATAACCAATCAAGAATGGTCCAACTGCAGCAATTAAATAACCTATAGATTGACCAAAACCAGATAATGAAATACTTCCATCACTTGTACGCGCTCTAATAGAGAAGAATGTCATACATAAACTGAAACATGCACCCATCGCTAAACCAGCAATGATGATACCAATAATAAGTAGTACTAATGATTGGGTAAAAAATAGGCTGAATCCCACTAAGAATAGTACTGTAATAATCACTACTAATATACGTTGATCTTTTAATTTAGATGCAATAATTGGAAATGTAAAAGTCATCGGCACTTGAGAAAATTGATTTAACATCAATAAATAACCTGCCGTTGATGGATCCAACCCTCTATCTACAAGTATGGACGGGACCCAAGCTACAACTGTATAGAATACCATCGATTGGAAACCCATCGTTAACGCAACCATCCACGCTAGTTTAGATTTAGTAATATCCACTTTTTTCAGTCTATCTTTTTGAATTTCTGCTGCTGTTACTTTTTCTAATTTAATGCCTTTTCGTGCTTTAGGTATCCATAGAATAATAGCAATTATTGCAAAAATAATCCAAAATGATAATGATAATCTAAACCCTAAAGTTGTAATTTCTGATAATGGAAAACTTAAGCCCCCGCCTAATCCAGCGGTAAAGTTCATTGTTCCACTATAAATACCAGTAGCTAGACCAATTTGCATAGGGAAATACCATTTAACATAACTCGGTAACACTACATTACCAAATGCAATAGCGATACCAAGAATGAGCGTTCCAATTAAAAATAAAGTGAAATCTCCTGCAACACGTAAATATAGTGCAATAATGAGTAGTATCGTAGAATACAATATCGTACGAGACATTGTTAATCGAGAAGTTATTTTTGAAACGAATGGTGAAACAATTGCAAAGATAATCAGCGGTATCGTAGTTAAGATGCCAGCAACACTGTTATTGATTTCCATAACTTGTTTAATCTCATCAACTATAGGACCAACCGAAGTCAGTGGGGCACGTAAAGTAGAAGCAATAAAAACGATTGCTAATATCACACCCCAATTATTATTAACTTTATTTATGCTATAGGGGTTAGTCATCTTATACCACCTTTCTTAAACTTCTTTTTATAATAAAAAAACGAGAAGCGGGACAAAAACCTAACTTTTAACTAAGTTTTTATACTCCCGCCTCTGCAAAGGAGACTAGATTATTAAACCACTTATATATAAGTACATTTAATAGTCAGTCACCTATTGCGTTCTATATGTTTTCCACTCAAGAAGCATATACCATTTTATTTATGTTCTCATCTTCGCATGTCACTTTTATTATTAATTAACTGCTTCTGTTGATGGTTCTAACAAAATTCGTGTTCCTGCATTTCCTGCTAAGGCATCGATAGCGTCATCTAATGAACAGATAATAGATTCTTTGCCCATTTCAGCAAATTGAATTGCTGCTTCGATTTTAGGCAGCATACTTCCTGCTGGGAATTGTCCTTCAGCAACATATTGTTTAGCTTTCTCAACAGAAATTGTTTTTAATTTCTCTTCATTTGGTTTTCCAAAGTTAACACATACGTTTGGAACATCTGTTAACATTACAAAAGTATCTGCATTAACTTGTTCTGCTAATTTCAAACCTGAACGGTCTTTATCGATAACTGCTTCCACACCGTGAATATTGCCATTGTCATCTTTATAGACAGGAATACCACCGCCACCTGAAGAAATTACTACTGCTTGATCAATCAGTGATTTGATTTGCTCAACACCATGAATGACTAATGGTTCTGGAGAAGGAACGACACGGCGGTACCCTCTACCTGCATCTTCCACCATTACAAAACCATTCGTTTCTTCTAATCGTTTTGCTTCTAATTCGTTAAAGAATACACCGATTGGCTTAGTTGGATTACTAAATGCCGAATCATTTTTATCTACTTCTACCATTGTCAATAACGTTACTACATTACTGTCAATATTTAAAGATTTCAAATGGTTTTTTAATGATTCTTCCATCATATACCCTATAAAGCCTTGTGATTCTGCATTACAAGCATTAATTGGTAAAGGTTCAACAATATCTTTTGCTGCTTCGTTTTGAGCAATAATATTTCCTACTTGTGGTCCATTACCATGTGTAACCACGATATTGTGACCTTGTGCTTTTAATTCAGCCATTTTTCGTGTGGCTGAATATACGTTATTATATTGATTTTCGTATGTCGCTTCTTGCTTTGGTTGAAGAATCGCGTTCCCACCTAAAGCTAATACAACACGCTTACTCATACGTTCCACTCCTTAAGGTTGATGCTACAAATATGCCGTACAATGTATCTTTCCCAGATGATGACCCTACTTCTAATAGTTTATTCATATGATACACGGTTGGTTTATGTTGCAACACTAATATTTTCGAACTAAACAACCCTTTTAAGGCACTCTTTAAAAATGTCGTAGCAACTAATGTAGTTAACGGTTCTTTAATTAATTGCCGTATGATTTCTAAATTTTGATCAAGTATAAAAGGATTCATGAAATGCACAAATAGCGTGCCAGTTAAGATATCATCACCAGAAGGCGTTAATCCTTGCCCTCTACCGATTAAATAGCGCAATGATTGTTCAACTTCCGCTTTATCATCCTTTTTTAACACATTAATGATTTGCTGCATTTTTAAATAAGGGAAATCACCCTGATCATACTCTGAAAAGTTATATGTTGTTATATTTCCAATCAATAATGCCAAATCAATTTCAGATTCAACGCTACTTGTATGTACCGGTTGATTACGCCAAACCAACTGACATCCATCGTTAATGAAAAGTGAATTTGCAGTTACTCTGATTTGTTGATTCAATGAAATATTTGCTAAAAGTTGACTTCTAGTTTGATGATCTACAGTGATACCAAAGGGAAAAGCACCATTTTCATCACTGCCTATAAATATAATTGTTTGATCACCATTTACAATATTGAATCCTTTTTTAAAAATACTATGCACATAAAACGTTTGACGATGTTCTAGTATTTCCTGGGCAATCTCTCCAATGGTACTGGCTTGAAAAATCACGCTTTAAACCCTAATTTTTCAGCGTATGCTGAAATAGCTTTTTCAAAACATTCTATTGGTGGGTGTACAGTACCAGCACCAATTTGACCGTAGCCTGCAATTTTATGCGCAATACCTGTGTTGATAACTGGTGTAATACCTGTTTCCACAACTTTACGCGCGTCTATGCCTAAACATGCACCTCTGAAATTCCATGTAGGAATTGCAAAGTTAGGATTTTCACCCATACAAATTTCAGTCATTTCATTACTGATTTCTAGAGCATCATCAAATCCACCTGTACCAATGAATCTTGTTACTGCAGGTGCAGCAATCATCGCCATACCACCTACACCGATTGTTTCAGTAATCGCAGAGTCACCAATATCTGTATTCGCATCATCTGCAGAATAACCTGTGAAATACAATCCTTGTGGTGTATTTACTGGTGCAGTAAACCATTGATCACCCATACCAGCGATGCGGATCCCGAAGTTTTCACCATTACGACATAGCGCTGTAACAACCGTTCCATGTTCGATTTGGCGAGCAGCATCCATCATTGCTTTACCTGTAGCCATAGCAACATTAAGGAAGAACTGATCTGTATCTGCTAAGAATTGGAGTACTTCCGTACGTTTTTCTGCTTCTACGTCTTCTAATGAAGAGATAATTGGTGTCACTTCTTTTAAAAATGCTAATGAAGCAGCAATATTACGTTGGTGGAATTCGTCTCCCATCGCAATTGCTTTCGCTATAAGTACGTTAACGTTTAAACCATCACCCATTTGTTTTAACGCTTTGCTAAGTACAGGACCTAATACATCTTTCATCCAATGTAAACGATTGACTACTGTTTTATTGTAAGCGCCAAAACGTAACACTGCGCCGATACCTTCGTTCATTTGACAGTAGGCTTCATTACCAGTTTCTCTATTTTCTACTACTAAAACTGGCATGTTTGCTGAAGTGATACCCCCCATTGGACCTACTGCTTTCACATGATGACAAGGAATAAATTTTATTTTGCCATTTTCTAATAATGCACGTGCATCTTCCTCATTACTTGCCCATTCTTCAAAAAGAATGGCACCTACACAAGAACCTTGCATTGGATCTGTCATATTTTCATATTGAATTGGTGGTCCAGCATGTAATAGTACATGATCTGTAAGCTCAGGAATCTTAGATTTCGCCGAAACTACATCTACTAAAAATGGCGCTGCTGCAACCATTTTATCTATGACCGCTTGGTTTGCTTCATCTATTGTTTTGTAAGCCATATTATACCGTCTCTCCTTCGAAGTTATTTAAATATTGAAGTACTTTCATTAATTTTTCATCGCCACCAGCGATTGGACGCCAGTTAAATTGCACTACTTCTGCACCACTCTCTTGTATTGCTGATGTGAAGCTTTGTAGACCAATGTTAATGACACTTGGCGTCATATTAATTAAGTTCATCACTTTTTCATCAACAGTTAAATCTACCTTTTCTGCTTCAAACGTTTTAGTTTCACGATTGGGTTGTGTCACAGTACTACCAATTATATTTAACGCTGTACGAACCATTTGATCATTGGTTTCACAAACTATGGCTCCAGCTTCTTCTAAAGTATTGATTTGTGTTTGATAATCTTGGTGATCATGTGCAGTACCAACTACAGTCGTTAATACTGCTAAAGTGCGTCCTTCTTCTTGTACTTTTTGAAGAATCCCTTTAATTGTTGGCGCTAGTTCACTCGCCATGTCATCATGACTACCATAACCAATAACGTTATCTAACATGATTACAGCTGTAGATGGATCATCAGATGAATTTTCTAACATTTCAATTCGTTTTGATGGATCAATCATTGGATGTGGTCTACCTTGTGTATAGATATCATCACCTAAATCAATGATTTCATGGTTGCCGCCCTTATATGAAAAGCCTTCTGGGGTTTCATCACTAGAATTATCACCTAATGTATCTTTCACTAACATTGCTGCTTCAGATGCTAATGTACCTCCAGAATAATAACCTTTGATACCATTTTGTTGTGCAATTAAATTCACAGAAATATTTTCTTTAACTGTTGGTTTAAAATTTGGTGTTCCGTCATTTGAAAGTTGTACAGAAACACGTGCTGCTTCTTCCAATGTATACGCATGATAAATATTTTCTTCAGTATATGTAGGTTTAGAACCTAAGAATAAAGTAACGATAGGTTTATCAATATTACGTAGTACGTTCAACACTTTCTCTTCTACTTCTTTTGCAGGCGGCTTTGAAATAACAGTTATCACTTTAACTTTTGGGTCAGCGTTTAATACTTTAATGCTATCTAACATTGTGATTGCGCCAACTTCAGTTGATAAATCGCGTCCACCTGTTCCTAATGCATTAGTTACACCTTTACCTTCTCTATCGATAATAGTAGTAACTTCTTGAATACCTGTACCTGAAGCGCCTACAACACCGATATCCCCTTCGTTAACAGTATTAGTAAAAGCAAGTGGTAAACCATGGATAATACCTGTACCACAGTCAGGACCCATAACTAATAAACCTTTATCATGAGCAAGTTCTTTTAAATGTACTTCATCCTCTTTAGCAACATTATCGCTGAACATAAAGATATTCAAATTATGGTTCAAAGCATTTTCAGCTTCCATTGCAGCATACTGACCAGGAATAGAAATAAGTGCAAGATTAGGATTATTCGCTAATTCTAAAGCACGTTTCCAATTTGAAGCTTCATCTTGTTTTTGTGATTTTGTATCGCTATCATTTTTACCTTTTAATTCTGCTTCTACTTCTTCATTAACTTCTTCTACTTTAGCTTCATCATCCGTATCAACGACAATGACGATATCATTTGGTTTTGCATCTTCTAATTCTGATGTTCCTAAACCAGATGATTTAAATATATCTTTGTTAGCTGGTGTGCCCATCATAATTGAAACTTGATTCACTCCATCTATAGCAGATAATTTATTTGATAGTAACATTAATACAATTGAATCTTGATACGTATTTTCTTTAATTATTGTGTATAACATCTTATGCCTCCATTATTATTCTGCGAATCTATTTTTTCCGTGGTAGCGATCATAATGTACATCATCCGATATTAAGTATTCATAGATGTCATCAACAATTTCTATACCATCTTCGTCATATTTTTCACTACGCATACGGCCACGTTCACCAGGATAGAAAATTTCACCATATCCTTCTGCAGCAGGTTGTGCTTTAAGCTCATCTAACATAGTTGAAATGCGTGTCTTAAACTGTTCTAAGTCAGTGAAAAACGCCGGATTTATTACAATATGCAATTGACCTAAATCTCGTCCTTTGGTTAAATCTTTATACATTGATGATACGTGTACACCATGAGGCACACCTAATAAACTACCAGATAGGATATCGACCATCATCATTAAGCCATAACCTTTAGGTCCAGCTACTGGAACGAGTGCATGTACATCTCTAGCGTCAGTAGTCGGCTCACCTTGTGCATCAACTGCCCATGTATCTGGAATAGATAAATGTTTCGCTCTCGCATCAAGTACTTTCCCCCACGCTTGCACTGTTGTCGCCATATCAAATGTAATAATACGGTCGTCATTCGATGGCGCACTAAATGCAATCGGGTTAGTTCCAAAGTAAGGTTCTGTACCACCAAACGGCACTACCATTGGATCTGATTGACACATACTAATACCAACCATATTCTCTTTTGCAGCCATTTCGACGAAGTAACCAAGTGCCCCGCTATGAGAAATATGTTTCATACCAACAACTGCAACACCACTCTCTTTAGCCATTGCAATAGCTTTTTCCATTGCTTGTTTCGCAGCTTGGTGACCAGGGCCATTGTCTCCTTCAAAGACTGCAGCTGAAGGACCTGTTTGTTCAAATTGATAGTTTGGATTGGCTGTTATGCCACCTTTAGCAATACGTTCTGCATAATACTCAACTCTGACAGCACCATGAGAATGGATACCTCTGTGATCTGCAAATGTCAGAACGTCCGCCACGTCTTTTGCAGCACTTTCATTCAACCCAGCCTTTACTAATTTATTTTTCATAAGTTCAAATAATTGTTCTTCTGATACACGCACACTAAAACCTCCTGTCTTTATATTCAATTTCATGAAAATATATCTTATTTGTCCACCTTTTTTGCATTAAAAAGGAAGCTACTTGGGATCATTCTAATTAACTTCAAACGTATGTCATCATACATTTCATGAAATTGTCCCATTTCGCTTCCTTTAGTTTTAATTTAATATGTCTTATCTGATATTAAATATTCATAGATGCTTTCAGCGATTGGAATACCACTTTTAATATAACGCTGTTTAACTTCTTCTTGAATTTCTCCAGGATAGTACACCTGATCAAACCCTTGTGCTGCCTTTACTTCATGCAACTCATTAACCATGTCCGAAACTTTTTCTAAAAATAATGTTCTATCCCCAAAGTATGCTGGATTAATAACAATATGAAATTGTCCTAATCTGCGATATTGGCTTAAATCTTTATACATAGAAGTAACATGTTTTCCAAATGGTAATCCTAATAAACTGCCAGCTAAGATATCTACCATCATCATGAGTCCATAACCCTTAGGTCCAGAAACAGGTAACAATGCTGCCACCTCGAATGGATTAGTCGTAGGCTCACCTTGACTATCGACTGCCCATGTATCAGGGATTGTTTTATGTTTAGAACGTGCGTCTAAAATTTTTCCCCACGCTTGAACAGTTGTTGCCATATCGAACAAAATTGGTTCACCAGATTGTCTTGGTGCTGCAAATGCAATAGGGTTCGTGCCAAAGTATGGCTTCGTACCACCGAATGGTACAACCATTGGATCAGATTGACAGACTGTGATTGCAACCATACCTTTTTTAGCAGCTTGTTCTGCAAAATAGCCAATAGCACCACTGTGTCCCATTTCTTTAACGCCTACCATACCAATACCACTGTTTTCAGCCATTGTAATAGCTTTTTCCATGGCTTGATATGCTACATAATGACCCACTGCATTGTCTCCAGAATAAGTACCAACTGATGGACCAGTTTGCGTAAATTCAAATTGGGGGTCCAAATTGTAACCCTTTTTCGAAATGCGCTCGGCATAATATTGCATACGTATTGAACCATGAGAATGGATGCCACGTTCATCAGCAAATATCATAAGGTCAGCAGTTTTATCTGCTTGTGTTTCAGGAAGGTCAGCTTGAGTCAATTTTCTTTTGAAAAGTTCGCGTAATTTATCTCTTTCAACGTATACTAACGTCTCTTCTTCCATCATTAACAACCTTCCTTAAATTTCAATATCTCTGTTAGCATCTTTTGAATAGATATATGCAAATGGCTCATCTAAGCCTACTGCATATGTTGCTTGAGGTGCATATGCTCCCATAAAGATATAGTCGCCTTTATCAACTGGTAACCAGTCATTGTCTAAGTTATACATGCCACGTCCACTTAATACATAAGCACCGTGTTCTTGTACATGCGTTTCGATATAACCATGTGATGCACCAGGTTTGAATGATAAAATATGAATGTTCATATCATAGGCAAGTTCTTTTGGTAAAAGGTCTAAAATCTTAACTTCTTCCATGCCTTCATAAGGTTCTTGAACCATTTCATTCACATTTCCTGTAACTACTTCTGGTGTATAACCTTCTAATGGTTGGTAACGTTTTTTATATAAAAACACTCTACTATCATTGTTTTGATTACTATTTTCAAATGTCATTACTTGATGTGATGGCACGTATAAGTATCCGCCTGCACTTAATTCATATTTTTTATCGTCTGCATAAGCGTTGATATGACCATATTCTACATAGATAAATGTTTGAACACCTCCCCCTCCAAAGCCTTGTTTATTGCCACCTTGGTTTTTCAATGTCACTAAATAATCAACAAAACGCGCACCTAATCTTGGTGATCCCATAATTGTTACATCGCAATCTTCAAAACCTGGAACCACATTATTCACTAAACCATCAGGTGTAATAACTGCATAATTATCTTTTTTAATTACCGAACGTGTTTCTAATAAACCTTCTCTATAACCTTGATTATGATTTAAGTAACCCATAAAAACATTTCTCCTTTTCACTATTTAAAGTTGTCATTTCAAATTTTCATTAAAATTTAATTATAAAATCTGTCTGCTTAATCAGTATTTGCTGTTTTATTGAATGATATCTTACTGCTATTCCTCATAAGCAAGTTGATATAGTACTTGTTTCAGTACTTCTATACCTTTGACCAAATCTTCGATGTTTGTTTCTTCCGTAACGTTATGACTTATGCCATTAATCGAAGGGACAAACAACATTGCTGTCGGAATATATTTTGCGAATATTTGAGAATCATGGCCTGCACCTGAAGACATTATCTTGCTGTCTTTCACACCAACGACTTGTTCAGCTGCCTTTTCTACTTCGTTGACTAATCTTTCGTCCATCATTGTTGGTACTTCATCCATCCACAAATTAATGTCATATTCGACGCCTTCTTGTTCTGAAACTGTTTTAATACAGCTATCAATCGTCTTAGCAAAATCATTTAATTCATCTTGATTGATATGTCTACAATCAATTGAAAACGTTACTTCACCAGGCACAACATTGACTGTGTTGGGTACAGGATTAACACGACCAAAAGTAATAACCAACGGATCACCGATTGCTCTTGCTTTATCTGTTAACTCTGTTGCTATTTTACTAAAAGCAACAACCGCATCTTTTCTTAAACCCATCGGTGTAGTACCTGCATGATTCGCTTCACCCTTTAAATGAATATTGTAGCGTTTTTGTCCTACGATGCCATTTACAACACCTATAGCTTTTTGTTCAATTTCTAGTACTTTTCCTTGTTCAATATGTACTTCAATAAATGATTTAATATAATCAAAATCATTGTCTTCACTGCGATAATCAAAACCAGCGCTGTTCATCGCTGCTTTAAAATTAATACCTTCACCATCAGCAATGTCATTCACGTCTTCACGTTTCGCTAAGTTAAAGAAATTTTTACTTCCCCAAAACGCATACGGGAAACGGCTACCTTCTTCTTCAGCTAATGCCAAGACTTCAAGTGAACGTAGTGGTTGACCATGCTCAGCTTTCAATGATTTCATTGCAACTAACGCTGCCAATACGCCGAATTGACCATCTAAATGTCCACCCTCAACTACTGTGTCAATATGAGAACCAGACAGGATTGTTTCTTCAGGATATTTACTACCTTCAATGCGTCCTTTTAAGTTGCCTACACTATCGAAACGCGTTTCGAATCCTTCACTTTCTAATGTACGTTTTAATTCATGTACAGCATTTGACCACTCATCTGAATATAGTAAACGGGTAATACCGCCACCATCTAATCCACCGAATGCAGTGAATTTTTTATCTAAAGCTTCAAAAGAAGAGCGTATGTCCATTTAATTCAACTCCTTTTTCATTTCACAACTAATTATAAGCGTTTACATTTTAGTTATCATTCACATTTCTAACAATTATGGTTAAGACTTTTATTCGATTTATACAAATACTTCTAAATATTTCTTTGAGATACTATAGTTAGCAAATTCTATATAAAGGAGCGTGATACGTTTGTCTCAATATCATTCTGAAATGATAACTGAGGATGGGTTCACCTTACCTTTTACAGTTATTGAAGCAAAAAACAACAATCCAAAAGGCATTATCATTTATTTTCATGGTGGTGGATTAATTTTTGGTGATGCCTATGACTTAGCACAGCCATACATTGACGTACTATCACAAGATTTTCATCTCGTTTTGGCCTCTTATCGTCTCGCACCTGAAAGTAAGATCAATATAATCATTAGCGATGTTTTACTACAATATGATGCGATTAAACAACGCTATCCATCACTGCCTTTATTTACATTCGGTCGTTCTGCAGGTGCTTTTTTAGCAATGATTGTCTCAACACATCGTCAGGTCGATGGCATTGTTGATTTTTATGGTTATTGTCGTGTACATGTACCATCATTTTTAAGACCAAATTCACAGTACCAAACACTATCATCTAAAATCACTCCTGAGATACTTAATCAACTGATTCAACAGCAACCGTTAACCTCTGGATCTATGCAAGACAGATATCCTATTTATATACATGCACGTGGAGAAGCTAAATGGCTAGATTATTTAGGCATTCAGACTTCAACTCAAAGTGATTACAATATTTCACCTCAACAATTAAAAAATTTTCCGCCAATGTTCATTGTACATTGTAAGAATGATCCCGATGTACCCTACACAGAAAGTGAACATATCTATCAAAACGTAAGTAACTGCCAAATCGAATTTTTAAATTCCAATCAGCACGATTTCGATAGAGTAGTAAATGAAACCAATATTGATTTATATAAGAAAGCCGTAGTTTTTTTAAATCAACTCATTTAAATAAAGGAGAATGTTTATAGTGAATTTACAAAATGTTTTAGATAATTTTCAAACGTTTAATGATTTTGCTCGAAATGAAAAAAATGGTGGCATTAATCGTATTGCCTTTACACATCCAGAGAGACTAGCCGCATTAAAATTTTCTATGTTGTGTCAAAAAGCTGGATTAGATGTATATTTTGATTTTTTCGGAAATGTCATCGCACGCAGAGAGGGTAAGAATTCTTCTTTAAAGCCAGTAGTTTTAGGATCTCACATTGATACTGTAAGAGACGGTGGCCAATATGATGGATTGCTAGGTGTATTGGGCGCACTAGAGGTTATTGAACATTTAAACAAACATAATATAGAAACAGATCACCCAATTATTGTGATTGCTTTTGCTTGTGAAGAATCAACAAGATTTAACGAAGCAACTTTAGGAAGTAAATATCTGACAGGTAAAATGACCAAATCTGACATGCAATATATTAAAGACAACGAAGGCAATGTGCTTTATGACGTCGTTGAACCTTTGTCCCAAGATATGCATGGTAAGGCAGCACTATTTGAACGCAATGAAATCAAAGCATTTTTAGAACTGCATATTGAACAAGGACCTATCCTTGAAAAAAACAGCAAAGACATTGGTATTGTGACCGATGTTGCTGCGCCCCATCGTTTCAAATTAAAGATTCAAGGCGTGACAAGTCATTCTGGTTCCACGCCTATGCCGATGAGAGTAGATGCACTAACTACGGCGTCAGAAATCATTTTAAGTGTTGAATCAATAGGACAAACCTATCATGATCAAGGCATTGTCACTACAGTCGGTTATGCGAATGTCTATCCAAACACGATGAATGCGATCCCAGGAGGAGTGACATTATTAATTGATATTCGTGGAAAAAATCTAGAAGTACGAGAACAAGTAGTATCAGAAATCCAACAACATATTCAAACTATTGTTAACAAACGTAAAGCAAATTATCATTTAGATGATTTAGGACAAGATCAACCGCGTAGTCTTAACAAAAAGATGGCTCAAATCACTGAACAAAGCTGTCTTCAATCTGACTTTAGTTTCCGTTATATGTATAGTGGTGCAGGTCACGATGCTATGAACTTCGCACCAATTTGTCCGACAAGTATGATATTCATCCCTTGTAAAAAAGGTATTAGCCATTCTCCAGAAGAATCCGTTACAGAACAACAAATCGCTAAAGGAATTCAAGTATATATTGATACAACAATCGAGTTAGCTAATCTAGATGTAATACTAGACAATTAGAAACGTTCTCTTAAATTAAATGGTTCGTCAACTTCCGAATAAATATGTGAAACTTAATTAAAAAGTTACAAAATTACATACCCTATTCTCTATCAAGGATTAAGTGGTGATTTTTTGAAAATTATATCTTTGAATGAGATACTTATTGCAAAAGTGAAAGTATGATTATTAAGACTTTTTTTAATACAAAATTATAAAGGTTGATATCAATGACGAAAATTTGTTTTATCAGACACGGGGAAACAGATTGGAATACAGCAGGAAAATTACAAGGCCGCACAGACGTGCCTTTAAACCATATAGGCATTAAACAAGCTGAAGCATGCAGCCAATTTCTAAACAATTCAGAATGGGATATTATCATCACGAGCCCATTAGCTAGAGCAAAAAAGACAGCAGAAATTATTCAGCAACAATTAACTATACCTTTGATAGAAATGGAGGCCTTTATTGAAATTTCATTCGGTGATGCTGAAGGATTATCATCAGAAGAACGTACATCGTTATATCCCGACCAACTTTATCCAAACAAGGAACAAGCACACGTTGTAACAAATCGTTTTCTTAATGGGATAAACTCAATTATAGAACAGTACAAAGATCAAAAAATCCTAATTGTCTCTCATGGCGCATTTATTAAAGCAGTATTTTCTTACTATTCTAATGGAGAAATTAGTACTGATTCGCCAAGATTGTCTAATGGCAGTCTAAGCACACTTAAATTAACAAACGACCAATTTACAATTTTAAATTACAATGAAGCGGCACACTTATCATCCCATTCTTCACTTGGGAAAATGTAACCTCTCTTTGTAATTATTATGCGTGATGGTGTTGTAGCGTAATTACATTAATTAAATAAATTTTATATCTTTTACGGTTAATAATAACTTTTTGTTATCATTAACCGTTTTTTGTTATAAAGTGCCATGACAACATTTTAGAGTTGTAAGTCGTTTAAATGCATTTTACATTTTAAAAACAATTCAAAAACATTTGTAAAATGTGAACTCTATCTAAAAAGAAAACGTATATTTATTGAGTGAAATTAAAAAGGGGGCTAGTTGTGTAAGCTTATTTTGGATTTAATTTGGTAGATAAAATCTAATGAGAATTAAGGTTAGACAACATGAATTACTTTAAAAATTAAAAATAGGGGTGAAGCTTTATGAATAAAAAACTATTAGTATTATCATCAACAGTCGCAGCTACAGGATTTTTAGTAGGAGCAGGAAATGGCGTAATTGGAAATAACACTGCACATGCGGACACAATGAATCCTCAAGAAAATAACATGAACAACAATATGCAACAACAAGCCATGCCAATGGAAAACGATATGTCTATGAATCAAGGTATGAACGACATGCAGGGTAATATGAACCATAACGATATGGCAATGGATCAAGGCATGAATGACATGCAAGGTAATATGAACCATAACGATATGGCAATGGATCAAGGTATGAATGACATGCAAGGTAATATGAATCACAGCGATATGGCAATGGACCAAGGCATGAATGACATGCAAGGTAATATGATGAACGGCAATATGGAAGAAGCTATGATGCCATATTATAATTACACTGGCTACACAAAATATGATGGCCATTTCACTCAAGATTATGATTTTGTAAGAGCGTTAAAATACGATAACGTCATGATTGATGGATACAAAGTTAACACTGCAACAAATGATAAAGACGTGGCTACAAGTAAAAAAGTGAATGACACAATGGTTGATATGAATAAAGATGGTCAAGTCGTTAATATCACTTTTGATACTAAAGCCGATACTGTAAGCAAAGAAATGTTCAAAGAAGAACATATGTCTAACCATATGTCTGACGAAGGACAAACAGAAAACGGCTCATATATGACTTATGAAACAAATAATGGCATGTATACAGCACACTTCGACGAACAAGGCTATTTAATGAAAGTAATGATAAGTTAATAAATAGTAACAAAAAAGGACCTGATTATAGGTCCTTTTAATGTGCCAACAAAGTCAGTGACTTTGTTGGCACATTTTTATGCTTTATATGATAAATGATTGTTAGGGAGCAAGATAGAAATCTAATTTTTCTAATAAGATTTCGTCGTATGAGCTCCACCCCGGCAAAGCTGACTATAAAATGGAACACAAGCGCTGAAGATCTTTTATAAAAATTACTTGTCTTCATAAATGAAGTAGTAGTTCTTTAAAGGCTTGGTATAAGCGCATTTTCAATTCATTCAGCCACTGCCAATTAAGTTAAATTATATCCATTTGTAGTATTTCTTCTATATATGATTGATCATCATGGTCATACTTACTGCCTTTAAAGTTTTGCGGTTCATTAATACCAGTAAGCAGGATGACCTCATTATTGCTATCTGTAGCATATAATAGCTCTCGTATACCTTCCTTTCTCGAGCATCCATTTAAAACCACACTCTTTTTATAACTATCAGGTAAATGCTGATTCATAAATTTGATGATAAGTTTAGGATCTACATATCCTACTTGCTCTGCAGCCAGCATCAACTTATGAACACCATCAGGAAGATCATCGACAGTCAAAGCAATTTTATCAAAACCTCTTAAGCCTATACCAGTAATCATCGTATTTAATTTTTTTCCAATACTGTCCGTATAGTTTAAAGCATTGTTTACTGATTCTCTAACTGCTAAAGCTGTATGTGCAAAATCTAAAATAATCGTATATGCACCTATGTCAATAATTTGAAAACGATGTAAAGGTGAATCAATCACATGAGCTGCTTGAATAATAGCTTCGATATCGAAACCCATTTTATGCAATGCAAACATACTCGTCGCTAGATTAATGTAGTTATGCCCGCCCTGAAAAGTAGGATGAACACAATACTTCGCTCCATCGATGACGATATCAATATGACTATTTTCCGCATGATATTGGTAATATGTTTCTTCTTGATTTGAAAAATATAAATCATCTTTTGCTATAGATCTATATTGAGTCGTATCCCAATTCACTAAATTCAATTTACTTAGATCATCCAACTTTAACTTAGCATTTAAATAATTTTCCATTGTGCCATGATATTCAAGATGTTCCGGACTAAAGTTAGTAAATACTGCTAACTCATTTTGAATGAAGTCAATGCGTCTTTGTTCTAAGGCGATAGAAGTTGCTTCATAAACTATATAATCATAATTTTCATGATAAAAATAATCTATGATTTCACCCATTTCAAAATACATCGGCGTCGTTTGCGTCGTATGGTTAAATTTCATTTTGTTATAATGACTATCAAACACGCCCATCGTACCAATGATAGCTACTTTTTTACCTAACTGTGTTAATAAATTACCAATCATATGACATGTTGTTGTTTTACCGTTTGTACCCGTAACTGCAATAAATTTTAATGCGTTAATGGCGCTTCCATAGTATAACTTCACTAATTGATTAGCCACATTAGGAAAATCATTGATATAAATTACGGGCATATTAAATTCGAAATCTTTAAAAGTAGACGGAGACGCATCGGTAACCATAATCACTGGTTTCATTTCATTCGCACGTTGTGCATAATAAGTTGTATTGTCCGAACGCTTCAACATAAATATGGTGTCTTGCTGAATATCTTGATACATTGACGTAATTTTTTCACAGATCTTATCTGTCTTCACTTTTACGCTTAATGAACTCTTAACTATATTTTCTGCAATTGTTAATAGTATATCTTCAACAGTTATTTTCATTATATTCACCCAACATTTATCGTTTATTTTATAATACTTAAATATGCATATTAAAAAAGTAATTATAAAGTATACGTATAAACCAAAGAAAAGGATCACATTAATCTGTGATCCTTTCAAAATAGTTTTTTTCTAAATCAAAACCAAGTTAAATTTCGTTACTAGACATAATCATTTGTCCTTTAGGTTGCGTATTGTTAGGTGACGGTTCTAATGTGATTGCTATTTTATCTTCTTTATCAACATCTACATTACTCAAGTCAAAAACAACCATACCCTTATCATTCGCACTCGCAAACGTGCCTGCAGGGTGTGCTTGCTCGCCTTTTAATATCCACACTTGATAAACTTCATTACCTTTTGTTGCTGTAATATCATTGGCTTCAACCATTAATTTTCTATCTTTTGTACTATTTGGGTCAGACAGATAGGCTTGTCCTTGCACTTCATCTCCGGTCATAGAATTTAAATTTATTGCTTGCGCATCATTCGTATTAATCATTGAAGATGATTGATTTTGAGATTCCTTATATCCAAAATATTGCACGCCATTACCTATAATAGATAAGAACAATAGTGCTACTATAACGCCTATCGATACCCGTTTGGCAATAACACTTTTAGATTTTTTCTTCTTGTATTTTGAAATATGCGCTGTTTGTTGATTTTCACTTTTCGTATCAACTTCATCTGCTTGCTGTTCTTTTTCTACTTCTTCGTTTAAATTGTTTTCTTCATCTAGCACCGACGTTAAAATTCTTTTCTTCATACCTGTTGGTGGTTCAATTTCTTTATTGCTGTAAGGAAGTGAATCGTGAAGAACGTTTAGGTCGTCTAAAGTCTCATGACTTTCAGGTGACAAATCTAATTCTTTTTCGACTTGCTCTTTTTCACTTTCGCTCAGATTGTCATTGAAATAATCGTATAGCTTATCAACTTTATTATCTTTCATTTTCTCCACGCTCCCTTCTCAAATGTTTTTTAGAATAATCATTCAAATGCTTAATTGACAGTCTCATTCTGCTCTTAACAGTTCCTAATGGGGTTTGTAATTTATCAGCAATTTCTTGCTGACTCAAACCTTTATAATAAAACAAATAAATAATCTTTTGTTGGTCTTTATTTAAAAGTGAAATCATTTTTTTAATTTCTTCAGACACTTCCTTATCCAATAAGTCATATTCTGGTAGATGATTGTTTTGTATTCCTTGGAAATCCTCATCAAACTCATTTTCAAGATGCTTATTTTTTCTTAGCATATCAATAGATTTATTACGGCATAACGTAATAAGCCAAGTCGACATTTTCCCTTTATTTGGTTTAAAAATTGCTTTTTGATTCCAAATTTTCATGAAAACATCTTGCAAAACTTCTTCACTAGATTGAACATCTTTTGTAATTTTGTAAGCCAAATTAAATAACAATGACTCATATCGATCATATAGGATTTCTAAGCTCTCACTGTCCTTTTTATCGATTATTGATCTATACAGATCATTTTCGTCTTTCATGCCGTCCCCTCCTTAGTTTAAATTCAGTATCTAGAAATACCTATCCTATATGTATATTTACATGTGTATTCAATAAATATACGCAAGTTATATGTTAAAAGTTTAACTTTCAAGAAAATTTTTATAATATCGCTAAATAATTAGAGCCATTTCCTTTTCCCCTTGTATTTTTAACCTACTAATCACACTACCACTAATGCCTCAAGCATTTCATTACAAAAGCGGTTGTACAATTGTTTTATCCAACTAACAAATGTAGTAAAATTACAAGTCTTTGTACTAGATTGTCTATAAATAAGTGTTACACTTAACGGAAATCATAACCTACTGGAGGGATTTTGATGAGTATCATTCTCACACTAATCGTAGGTGCTATTGTAGGCATCAGTTTATCGCTTTGGTTAACGAGCAACTCAATTCCCACTGTCATTGTCAGTCTGATTTCAGGTGTTTTAGGTGCATTTATAGGCACATCTTTATTAATACCATCAGGTATGTATTTCTTAATCACAGCATTTATAGGCGCATTTACGCTTACATTGCTTGTCTTATTTATAATTGAAACTAGTATAGAAATAGTTAGGTACTAATTTCGTTTCAATCATAAATTAATCTTTTAAAGTCAAGGAGTTATTCCTTATTGAAGAGGGCACTGAGAAACATAAACTTTTGTAAGGAGTATTTTATCAATGATTATAAAAAAATAAGTCTAGGAGCATAATTGTCCTAGACTTATTTTTTATTTAAACACCCTAAAATAATTTTAAGACGTTTTATGTTGTTAAACTTTAATATATTTAATGCTCAAAAATGATTTATATAAAGCAGTAGTTGCCATATTTTTAAAAAATCAATCTTAAATAAATTGTCCAACACGTTTTTCAGAAATACCAGTTCGTTGGTTATAAATTTCTTGTCCTCTTAAAATGGTTTGTATTACTTGCACACCAATTTCACGCCCAATGTAAGGACTCATTTTATTACGGTATGCTAAATCTTCAGCTGCTAATGTGTATGGTGCATTCGGTTTAATGAGTACAAAGTCTGCATCTTTACCGACTGCGATGCTACCTTTTGAGTCTAAACCGAAACGTTTTGCAGGTGCTGTAGCTATAATATCAGCAAATTTTTGTAGTGACAAATGACGTTTTTGGACTCCTTCGTCAAATAGTATATCAACATTATTTTGTAAACCTGCGATACCTCCCCAAGCTTCAAACGCATTATCTGTATCTTTTAAGTCTGGTGTACATGGCGAATGGTCTGAAGTAACAAAACTAATATCACCATTTAACACACGACGCCACATACCTTCTAAACGAGACTGTTCTCGGATTGGGGGTGAACATTTTACAACTGGCCCTATATCATCTAGTTCTTCTTTACAGAAATATAAGTAATGTGTACAAGTTTCACACGTAATATCTACACCTTCTTGTTGCGCTTTAATAATTTCATCTACGCCTTCTTCACAAGCAACATGCACAATATGTACACGACAACCAGTTTCTTTAGCGAATAAAATGATTTTACGAATTGGCTCAACTTCAGTAAAAACTGGTCGACTATCGACATATGCACTTAAAGTTGTTTCACCATTTGCTTTAGCAATTTCACCTAAACGATCTGTAATCGTCGCATTTTCAGAGTGAATTGAAAGTATTTTACCTGTTTTAGCAATTTGCTTCATACCTTCGTATAATGAATAGTCATCCACGTTTTCAAAATCGCCTTCGATTGAGCGATCTCCACATGTTGCTAAAAATGCTTTATAAGCCACAACGCCTGCTTCATCTAATTCTTGTATACCTCCGTTTAAGTTATATGGTACTAAACCACCATAACTCGCAACATCTACTGAAAGTTCATCTTTACCAGCATCAAATTTTGCTTGAATAGATGCTTTATCTGTTGTAGCAGGTACTTGATTTAAAGGCATTTCAATAAATGAAGTTACGCCACCTTTAGCTGCTGCACTTGTTCCTGTTACATAACCTTCCCAACCATCACGATAACCGCCACCTGGTTCAGTGATATGAACATGCGCATCTACCATACCTGGTGAAACGATTTGGTTTTGAGCGTCAACCACTGTTTCCGCTTCACCTAAATCTTGTCCAATCGCAGCAATTTTGCCATCTTTGACACCGATTTCTACATTCTCTTGACTATCTTCTAAAATAACTAATCCATTTTTTAAAATTAAATCATATTTCATTATAATTCACTCCTTCTTGTTTTTTTGAAAATAATTTAACTGAATAATGCAAAACTATATAAACTAAACTGGATATAAAGAATCCTATAAACCATGAAAAATCAGAAATCACTGTAAACGCTGGCAAGAAACCTAGTAGTGATATCACAACACCTAATATTGTTGCGATATAGGCAGAAACGTTAATTCTTTGTATTTTTACGTTTTTGTCATGCAAATCAAAATATAATTTATCAATATCTATATGACATCTGGTTACTAGGTAGAAATGCACAATCATTACACCAGCAACAGGACCAAGTATCGCACCAATTGCATTTAAGAATAAAAAGATACTGTCTTCGCTTTCCATCATTTTCCATGGCATAATGACAACACTTAGTACTGAAGCAATTACTACACCTCGTTTGTAGTTAATCCACTTAGGTAGTAATGCACTCAATTGATATGCAGCAGGTATAATGTTACTCGTTGCATTAGTAGAAATGGTTGTCATTAATAGTACACCTGTCGAGATCAATATTGCCCAGAAGTTACTCCATTCATTAATAATAGTTAAAATATTCCACTCTTGATGTCCTAGGTAAATTGAACCACCGATAATGATAAACACACTCGCAATCGCGAATAAGACATGTGCAACAACAATACCTGAAATTTGACCAATAATTTGAGTTTTAGTAGATTTTGCATTTTGTGTGAAGTCTGAAACACTTGACCCTGGGCCTGCCCAAACACCTAATAAAGAGTTGAAAATCAAAACAAATGATAATATCGCTGGATAAATAATGCCATCTGTTTTCGTTGATATCTCATAATTCATAATATTACTGAAACCACCAGCGACAGTAAGACCCCATATGGCCATACCACCAAATACAATATAAATCAGAGGATTCAATATAGCAGTGAATTTATTTAATATATCTCCTCCACCAAAACCAATTGCAAAACTAATTGCCCAGAAAATCAAAAAGGCGATAAGGCCAGGTACTGAAATACCTAAGATTGTTATCCCACCCCCAATATTTTCAAATCCTGGAAAAATTTTATTTAATAAAATTAATAATGCTTGAGAACCTGCAAATGTTTGTAAACCAAACCATGCGATTCCAGCAACAACACCACGTAACACACCAGGTAATTTAGCACCAATATCGCCATATGTATCTCGTAATTGCATTGCAAAAGGTATGCCATATTTAGAACCGGCATAGCCATTAGCAACTAGTAACATCGCAATAACAAATGAACTTAGAATCAATGCAAATATTACTTGCAATGGTGATAATCCTATTAATAGAAACCCACCAACTGCTGTATAGTTAGGTATATTATGAACAGCACCCATCCATAAAGTGAAAAAGTTGAATGCAGAATTATTTCTCTGCGTTGATGTCTTCGGCATTATGTCTTTATTATAACCACGCTTTTCAAAGAAAGATTGGTCATAAACTGTTTCATTCCCCTGTCTCCCCATCTATATATATCTCCTTTGCTTTAATAAGCTAATAACTTTTTTAATCTTTAATAATTAGTTTATTACTTATGTAAGCGTTTTTCTTTGTTAGTAATGACATATATTAAGTGAAACATTATATATTTTGAACAAAACATGTGTATAATAATTTTTATATAACATTATTTTTTATAGGATTTATACTATTATATAAGTATATATGAATATAAATTGACAGAAACAATAATATTCCTAATTATATAAGAAGATGGAAACGGAGGATTCAAACATGACTACACTAAACGAAATTTTGTCCATTCCTCAGTTTAAAGGGTTAGAACTGATTAACAAAAACGGAGATTTGTCATCAGAAGTTTCAAATTTAGATATTACTGAAAATAATGACATCAAACATTTCACATCTCAAAACTCTTTTATACTCACAACCGGCGTTTTATTTCAAGAGAATCAAGTAGATTTAAAAAGACTGATTAAAGATTTACATGATATAAATACGGCAGGTCTTGGTATAAAAGTCTCTAGATTTTTATATGAAATCGACAAAGATGTTATCGCCTTTGCAGATAAATTAGGTTTTCCATTGATAGAAATTCCAGAAAATTGGAATTTAGGTGAAATTACACACCAAATTTCTTCTTATATTTCAGATTCAGAAACTGGAAAACTAAACTATGCTTTACGTATCCAACAAGAGCTAAATCAACTACTCATCAAAGGTTATAGTATCAATACAATGATTCAACGTATGAGCAAGCTACTAGGCGTACCTATCATACTTTTCGATCCTTTCAAAGCACCTAAGGCATTAAGTCATCATTATGATCAAAATAAAAAGTTAACTAACGAACATATTGGTTATTTCCTTAATCATTATAAGCAGTCATCTGTTTATGATAAAAATAAACAAGTTTTTGAAAATAAAGATCATGTCATCTTTAAAGTTTTGGGATATACGTATTTCCCTTACTATTTAATGGTCTCACAAGTCAATAAATTGTCGTATCCTTTCAGCTTATTGACAATTGAACAAGTCGTCAGTGTATTGAGTTTCGCATTATACAAAAATACAAAAATTGAAGAAGCAGAGCAAAATGATATTAATCGCTTTTTTGAATCTTTAGTTAATAACCAAAATGACCAAACGCTTTCTATTAAAAGACATGCAGAATTGCTCAAACGCTATAATATTTTTGAATCTGATTATTATCAAATTATTATTTGTGACATTGATACTCCAGATAGTTTAGAAAATAGTTATTATCTCAATGAACGATATCAACTAACATTTCACTGGCTACAACACATGTTTACTGAGATAGATGATTATATTAGTATTTACAAAATACCAAGTACGAATCGTTTTGCTATTTTAATGCAAAATCGACATGACTATTATTATGACTATCTTGTGCAAATTCAAAATAGCTACGGTAATCATTTTGAAGGAAGTATTTCCTTTGGTATAGGCAATGAAGTTACAGAGTTCACGGAGATATCCTCCTCATTTTTCGAAGCAAATGAAGCATTTGAAAATGGTTCACTAAAAAATAAACAGGAATTTATTTCTTACTATCAGTCAAAAGATATAAAAGAGCTTTTACAATTAATACCTAAAGAGAAATTACAGCCCTTTATTAAACATAATTTAGGGCCACTAAGCTATCCTAAAAACAAAAAGGATGTAGAACTGAAACAAACTTTACAAGTCTATATGGATAACCAATGTGATATAACAAAAACTGCTGAAAAAATATATATTCACCGTAATACTGTTAAATATAGAATTAATAAATGTAGTAACTTGATTGGTGTGAATATTGAAGATCCGATGTATTCGTTAAATATTCGAATTGCCTTATACCTTTCTGATTTCACTATGGCGGATTAATTTTGTACGCTACTATTTTTCAAAAATTTACAACAAATGCCCTTGTCTCAGAGTAATAATCTGAAGACAAGGGCATTTAAATATTTTTTTCAAACTACGCTTTAATTCTCTCTTGTTAATTCAAATACCATGTTAAAATATCTTTTCCTTCACAATATCCATCTATATCATAGCGAAAATATTGTGCTAACTTTTTTTAAAATTCACTGTATTCGTGTGCACGCAAGTAATATCTTAGTGCTATATGACGATTAATCTCATAGTCATCTGTACTTCGAAATACATGAATGTGATGAGTTCGAGGTTTTTCACCTTTCTTAAAAAAACGTCTTCTTTTAATTCCATTTTCATCTCAATCACTTTGTTTTTGGTTTCGAATGAATAAACAACTCTTTTCATAGAAAAAACACCTCCGTATAAATTTATTTTAATGTATGAATTCAACGAAAGTGTTTTTATTGTATTCCCACAATTTGGAGTCAATTCACTATATTAGATTAAAGGGTTTTACGTTTTATACTATTATTAGTCGTTTTAAAATTAAATTTGGGCATAAAAAAAGACGAGTTATACTCGTCTTTTAGCCGTTATTATAATTTAACAACGTTAGCTGCTTGAGGACCGCGGTCGCCTTCAACGATTTCGAATTCAACAGCTTGGCCTTCTTCTAATGATTTGTAGCCTTCTTGAGTGATTGCTGAGAAGTGTACGAATACGTCGTTTCCACCTTCAACCTCGATGAAACCAAAACCTTTTTCTGCATTAAACCATTTAACTGTACCGTTATTCATATTAAATTCCTCCATGTGCTTTTGCACTAATATTTGTAATCTGTCTTAAAAAATCAAAAGGAGTAAATTCAAAAGAATAAAACTACAAATCAATTTCACGAACTAAATTACTTAATACCTATTATAACGAGTTATACTCATTTTGTACACCCCTATTTCTAATTTAATTTTAATTTTTAATCTTTGATACGAATATATTGTGTTGCTCGACTCATTTTATTTTCAGTTAAACCTGTGTACACTACGCCTTTCATTAATATGATCACTAATTACATCGTCGTTTAGAACATAAATTCACTACAAAAAAACAATGAAGACACTCTAGCAAGTGCGCTCCATTGTTTCAAATGATTCTATTTTCAGGTTATATTATACTCTTTTACGTAATTGATCCATTATTTTACTTACATATTTTGAGTAATCTTTTCCTGTTTTCTTTTTAAGTTTATCACTTATTTTATACAAGCCTTGCTCTAATTTACCGTTTTTTACATATTTACTTAATGTGCTTTTTACCTTTTTTATCAATTATAAATCTCCCTTTTTTACATTCTAAATGCTTATTAGTATTTCAGTCACAAAATCTGCGTCTTAATTTTTAATCTAATGAATAGCGTTTCAATAAGTGTAAGCAAAATATTAATACACCAATTGTCACTGCAAGAAGCAATGTTTCAATTGCATTATAATGCTCTACAATAATAAATCGAATCACTGCCGTAATTCCTACATAAATAAAAAATTGTAATGAGAAATGATAATTCTTTCTGAAATATTGTATGATTAAAAGTATGAATTCGATATGCATGAAAGCAATCAACATTTTCTCTACGACATAATTATACTTCACATTTTTATTTTCTATAAAGGTATAAATCATACCCCAACATTCTTGAAATAAAAATACGACTAAAATAACTCCTAATATTGCAATACAGAGGTTTAAACAAAAATAAAGTGCTTTAGTGAAATAATCTATCACTTTGTTCAATATTAATAAATCTCCTTAACTTGAGAATGTCCTTATACAAACACTTGTATAAGGACATCCATTTTAACATTTATATCATAAATTACATCATATAAAACCTTATAAATAAAATTTATAATTCGACTAATCAAATATAGATGTACCCACTAACAATATTACCCAAATAAACATACAAAATAAATACATTATATAATTCATACAGCTACACTTTTCTTGATATTTAACTGTTCAAATACAAATTCGATAAAATTTTCACACATTATATTTGCCTCCTTATGTTGAATATTTATAGAAGTGTTTCCGGATATAGTTTACAACAACTTAAAATATATTTATATAAAAATTCCGAGCATTTTTTCAACCCAGGGCACTAAAATTATCTATCTCAGAAAATCACAAAAACACCCCCTCAAGCCTATGCCTAAGGGGGTGTTTCATTTCAAAATATTATTCCCACTCGATTGTGCTTGGTGGCTTAGATGTAATGTCATAGACGACACGGTTGACGTGGTCTACTTCGTTTACAATACGACTTGAAATCTTTTGTAAGACTTCCCAGTCAATGCGTGCGAAGTCACTTGTCATGCCATCAATAGAAGTTACAGCACGAATGCCTACTGTGTGATCATACGTGCGGTAGTCTCCCATAACACCTACAGATTGGATGCCTGGTAATACCGTGAAGTATTGCCAAATCTCACGTTCAAGACCTTCTTCACGTACAACTTGTCTTAAAATCGCATCAGATTCACGTACAATTTCTAGTTTATCTTCTGTGATTTCTCCAAGTACACGAATACCAAGTCCAGGACCTGGGAATGGTTGTCTCCATACTAAATGTTCTGGAATTCCTAATTCGATACCTAATTCACGTACTTCGTCTTTAAACAATGTATTGATTGGTTCGATTAATTGGAAATCCATATCTTCTGGTAATCCACCAACGTTATGGTGTGATTTAATTGTTTGTGCAGTTTTCGTACCTGATTCAATAACATCCGTATACAATGTACCTTGAGCTAGGAAGTCTACGCCTTCTAACTTAGATGATTCATCATCAAATACATAAATAAATTCATTACCAATGATTTTACGTTTTTGTTCTGGATCTGATACACCTTTTAATTTACTCATGAAACGTTCTTGTGCGTCCACACGAATAATGTTCATATTGAAACCTTCACCAAATTGTTCCATTACCATGTCGCCTTCGCCTTTACGTAAAAGACCATGGTCTACGAAGATACATGTTAATTGGTCACCGATTGCTTTATGCAGTAATACTGAAACTACTGACGAATCTACCCCACCGCTCATTGCAGAAAGAACTTTACGATCGCCAACGAGGTTACGGATTTTTTCAATTTCAATATCGATAAAGTTTTCCATTGACCATTCGCCTGTACAATCGCAGACGCGACGTACAAAGTTACGTAATAAATCGTTACCGAATTCTGTATGACGTACTTCTGGGTGGAATTGCACGCCATAAATGCGACGTTCTTTATCTTCGATAGCTGCATAACTCGTGCTTGGGCTATCTGCAATGACTTCAAAGCCTTCAGGAATTTCAATTACTTTGTCTGAATGACTCATCCAAACATTTTGTTCTTCTGGTAAACCGAAGAATAATTCATCAGTTTTAGCATTAATAACTGCTTTACCGTATTCGCGTTCATTGGCACGCTCAACTTTTCCACCTAATAATTTAGTTGTAAGTTGCATACCATAACAAATACCTAAAATAGGAACACCTAAATTATATATTTCTGGATCAATTGTAAATGAATCTTCTTCGTAAACTGAATTTGGTCCACCAGAAAGGATAATGCCTTTAGGGTTCAAACGTTTAATTTCATCCATACTCATTTCATGGTCATGTAATTCACTGTACACTCCCATTTCACGAATACGACGTGTAATTAATTGATTGTATTGGCTACCAAAGTCTAAAACAAGTATGAGCTCTTGCTCTTTCGCCATTTCCATAACTTTTAAATCTCCTTTGACTTAGAATGAATAATTTGGTGATTCTTTTGTAATTTGAACATCGTGTGGGTGACTTTCTGCTAGTCCAGCAGGCCCCATACGTGTAAACTGTGCTTCTTCTCTTAGTGCTTCTAAGTTTCTTGAACCAGTATAACCCATACCAGATCTTACGCCGCCCATAAGTTGATAAATTGTATCTTGTAATGAACCTTTATAAGCAATACGGCCTTCAATACCTTCTGGAACGAATTTCTTAGGTGTTTTATCTTCTTGGAAATAACGGTCATTTGAACCACTTTCCATAGCACCTAATGAACCCATACCTCTATATACTTTATATTGTCTACCTTGGAATACTTCTGTTGCGCCAGGACTTTCTTCAGTTCCAGCTAGTAAGCTTCCTAACATTACTGCATGACCACCAGCAGCTAATGCTTTGATGATGTCACCAGAGAATTTAATACCGCCATCAGCAATAATTGATTTGCCTTGTCTACGCGCTTCTGTAGCACAATCATAGATAGCTGTAATTTGAGGTACACCAACACCTGCTACAACACGTGTTGTACAAATTGAACCTGGGCCAATACCTACTTTAACTACATCTGCACCTGCATCATATAAAGCCTTCGTACCTGCAGTAGTAGCTACGTTACCTGCGATTAATGTTACCTGTGGGAATTGCTCTTTAATATGCGCAACTTGGTCTAATACGCCTTTAGAATGGCCATGTGCTGTATCGATTACTAACGCATCTACACCAGCTTCAACTAATTTTTTAGCACGGATGTCTGTGTCTTTAGCAATACCGATTGCCGCACCAACTAATAATCTACCATGTGCATCTTTAGCTGAATATGGGAATTCAAGTACTTTTTCAATATCTTTAATTGTAATTAAACCTTCTAAACGTCCTTCTTTTACTAGAGGTAGTTTTTCGATTTTATGTTTTTGTAATAATTTTTCAGCTTCGTCTAATGTTGTGCCAACAGGTGCTGTAACAAGTCCATCTTTAGTCATCACATCAGAAATTTTAATTGAAAAATCTTCAATAAAACGTAAATCACGGTTTGTAATAATACCTACGAATTGTCTATCTTCTTTACTGTTAACAATTGGTACGCCTGAGATACGATATTTACCCATCAATGCTTCCGCTTCAAAAACACTTTCTTCAGGTGTTAAGAAAAATGGATTTGAAATAACACCATTTTCAGAGCGTTTTACTTTTTGAACTTCGTCTGCTTGATCTTCAATGTTCATGTTTTTATGAATTACGCCAAGTCCGCCTTGTCTAGCCATTGAAATCGCCATTTTCGATTCAGTCACTGTGTCCATACCCGCTGAAATCACAGGAATATTCAATTTAATGCCTTCCGATAATTGAACGCTTAAATCTACTTCTTTCGGTAAAACATCTGATTCTGCTGGTAACAATAACACATCGTCAAAAGTTAAAGATTCTTTTTCAAACTTATTTTCCCACATACTAGTATAGCCTCCTATTATTTGTTTTATAGTTATTATTTCATAACTTCCGAATTTTGTTGACTCTTTATACCATTAAAAAAGAAATTCAAAATAATTGCTGAAATAGCGCCAAGTACAATCCCATTTTGAGTCAACCATGCAAATTGCTCACCCAATGCTTCAAATGCTTGAGGTACTGCACTTATACCCGTTCCTAGTCCAACTGATACAGCAATTACTAATAAATTATTTTGATTCTTAAAATTAATATTACCTAATATACTAACACCATATGCCATAACCATGCCAAACATAGCTATCATGGCACCACCCAATACTGGAAGTGGAATCATATTTGCCAATGCACCTAATTTAGGAATACATCCGCAAATGATCAATAATATAACCATGCCATATATCACATTGTTTTTTTTAGCACCTGATAACGATACCAACCCAACATTTTGTGAATACGCTGTATATGGGAAAGCATTAAAAATTGACCCTAATATAATCGCGATACCTTCCGCAGTATAGCCTTTACGGAAATCTTTACGTTCTAGCTTCTTACCTGTGATCTCACTTAATGCATGATACACACCTGTTGATTCTATCAAGCTGACTAATGCAACGATGAAGAATACAAGCGTCGCACCTAAGTCAAAACTGAAAGTTGAAAATCTAAATGGTTGTGGTAAAGCGAACCAATGCGCTGATCCGACTTGCTTCACATCTACAATACCAAATATCGAAGCTAAAATCGTCCCTACAACCAATCCTATTAAAATAGCAATAGATTTTAGAAATCCGGATGTAAATCGTTGAATTATCAAAATTACGATTAATGTCGTCGCACCAAGCATAATATTCTTAGCGTCACCATAATCTTTTGCGCCTTCTCCACCAGCTAAATAATTCATTGCAACTGGCATAAGATTGATTCCTATTATCGTAACCACACTACCTGTTACAACAGGAGGGAATAGCTTCACTAAATGTGAAAAGAATGGTGCAATAACAACAACTAAGACACCTGACAAGAATAGTGAACCATATAAGTCACCAATACCTTTTGTCTGACCAATCAAAATCATTGGCGCAACCGCGGTGAATGTACACCCCAATACAATAGGTAATCCTGTGCCAGTACCTTTCCAAACTTGTAAAAATGTAGCCACACCACACATAAAAATATCTACTGTCACTAAGAATGCAATTTCTTCTGGAGAGAAGTCTAAACTTGTTCCAACAATAATAGGAACTAAGATGGCTCCTGCATACATTGCCAATAAATGTTGTAAGCTTAAGAAAAAGGTCTTCATGCTTCGTCCCCTAGAAACGTTACTTTGTTACCACTTAAAGAAGCAACTTTACATAGTGATGAAACTGTAAGTCCAGCTTGTTCCAATCGTTCTCTACCGGGTTGGAAACTTTTCTCTACTACAATGCCAACACCGACCGTAGTTGCATTCGCTTTTTCTACAATTTCGTTTAAACCAAGCGATGCGTCGCCGTTCGCTAAAAAGTCATCTATGATTAACACGCGATCATGTTCACCTAAAAACTCATTTGAAACAATGACCGTACTTGTTGTGTTTTTTGTGAATGAATGGATATCTGCTTGAAATACATCTTTCTTTAATGTACTCGGAACTGCTTTTTTCGCAAATAGACACGGTACATCAAAATGCATTGCAGCCATGATAGCTGGTGCAATACCTGAAGCCTCTATCGTTAATATTTTAGTAATACCTTCGTCCTTAAATTGCTCATAAAACGTTTGTCCTACATCGTGCATTAACCTTGCATCGATTTGATGATTTAAAAATCCGTCCACTTTCAAAATCTTTTCATCAATAACGACACCATCTGCTTCTACTTTCTGTTTCAACAAATCCACTCGAAAAAACCTCCTCATTTTGTGTACAAAAAAATCCTAAACTAACTTAGTTTCAGGATCTATGAGTGAACTTGCAATACGAGAAGAAGCCCTTCTTCAACTTATAACTAATGCTGCTCAAGATAATTTTTTCACATTCATTTCCCAAATTATATGTAAAAAGGTTAGATTCGTGACAACAGTAGCAATAAGTGTTCTAAAACGTACACGTCTTGCTACGTTTTAAAACACATGAATTTGAATTACTTATGTATTGTATAGGTTACCCATAGTCATATCGTTAATGGCGACATGGTAGAAACTTCTAAAGCCTTATCCTTTAGATTATATGAGTTAGATAAATTATTAACTGATGATAGCAAATTTTAGCTTCATTTTCAATACACATATTACAAGTAAGCGCTTCACGACGACCTTTTTATTACTTTTTTCTCAAAATTGTAAACGTTTTCTATGGCGAGCAAATGATGTTTGTCAGAGTTGTCATTCCGTTATATAATAAAGTTGTATTCGTTTTATCTATATGTGAACTGGGTAAATACTTAATAATCATTAAAACAATGGCTGGAGGGGTTTTACATGACAGAATTTACAATTGTACAAAATGAAGAAGAATTATTACAAAAAGTTAAAGAAAAAGTTTCTGAAGGATATGATGAATCAGAGCTATCCGTTTTATCTAGAACAAAACTTCATATTGACGAATTACATAATTCCGAAGTGAGTTTAATTGCAACAAGTGGATCATTTAGCGATAAAATGGCTAAGATAATGACTGGTGAAGACGGTGAAGAGGTGGTCTTATCTCACTATGATATTATTGATGATGAAAAAGAACATTATAAAAAGGAAATATTAAACGATAAATACATTATCGTAGCTACGAGAGATACTTCTTCACATGCAGAAGTGGAAAAAACAAACGCTGCTTATGAGGAAGAATCAGTTATTGGGCATCACTATGCCGAAGAATCGAACGGACCAAAATCGTAAACATACGATTAACTTACTCATTTTGAGTCTGGAACATAAATACAATATGCTATATCGAACACATAAATTAGAGACTACACAGTAGCTGACTAGACGTTTAGTCAAACTTGTGGGGGGCGGGAATACGAAATCAAAATTTGATTTCTGTCCCGCCCTTTTTCAATTACTTAGTAATTGTTAATAAGATTCAGAACTTATGTTAATAAATTACAAATATAACTATTATGTTATAATGAACGCAATAATTTGGGGGTGTGTGTCTATGGAATTTAAAGCCGTAACATCAATTGATGATCCATTGTTCAAATCAGCTTTAAAGATATATGACGAAAAGTTTGATATTGGGTTATCAGAGGACGAACAAGTATTTAAACAATCGTTAAAAAACGAACGTACTAAAGATGATTATTTATTTTTAGTTGGCATCGAGGCAGAAAAACCAGTGAGTTTAGCTACTGCTCACTATGAAGCAACGACGAACTCAGCTTTTTTAATTTATTTAATAGCCCTCGATCAACCTAACCATGATGAATTAATCAACCTAACACTGAAACGTATGGAAAAAGAAATTAATAAATTATCTAATCAACTCCATGCTCATGATGTTAACTTCATCATGTTGGAAGTTCCAAAAGAACCTGAAGAAGTGTCTGAAGATGAAATAACTATTATGGATAACAGACGTCAGTTTTTATTCGAAAATGGTTTCGAAAGACAATATGATATCGATTATTTAGCACCAAGTCTGAAAGGTTTTTCAGAGGGACGACCTATGGATTTGTTTATTAAATCTAATATCGAATTAACCAAAGATATTTATGGACCAAGTATTAAATCAAATTATATATTAAAGTATGTATTTGCTAACAGAATATCTAGAAGTGTTATTTATCCTCTACTAACAGAAATGGATTTGCGTAAATGATAGCAGGCACCACTTGAAATCACTGTTAAAACAGTTTAGACTAACATAGAGGTAAGACTGACGTTTCACTAACCGAAGACAAACGTCCGTATACATAAATCACTTATATGAAAGGACTTATTACTATGTTAACTAAAGAATTTGCACAACGTGTAGAGCTAAGTGAAAAACAAGTCCGTAAAATCGTTCAACATTTAGAAGAGCGTGGTTACCAACTTAGCAAAACAGAATACCGTGGCCGTGAAGCTACAGATTTCAAAGAAGAGGATATTGAGCTTTTCCAAGAGATCGCCGAAAAAGTTAAACAAACAAATAGTTATGATTTAGCTTTCGAAGAATTGGAAAAAGAAAAAGACTTCTTACAAGTACTTGTTAAAGAAAATGACAGTAATCTACCTACTGACCAAAATGTTTCTAAACTTGTGGACGACTTACGTTCTGAAATCCAAAAAATGCGTGACGAACGTCAAATGCTTGGACAAATGATTAACCAAGTACACCAACAACAAAATGAACTACATGAAATGCAAAACCAAATCACATCAAAATTAGACGCTAACACTGAATCATTAAAAGCTATCCAAACATCAACAGATGAAATTAAAACAACGCAAAGTGTGATTCAAGATTCACAAAAAGAACAATCAGAACTTGTGAAATCTAATGTGGAAACAGACCATATCAGTGCTTCTACAGGTACCACTGCTGGTAAAGGTGATAAGTTAACTGATAATACTACTGAACAAGCTTCAGCTGCTACACATCCAGCTAAAGACAGTAAAGTAAGTACTGAAAACACTTCAAACCCAGTTCAAGTAGAAGATAGTGAGATTACACAAGTTGGTGCTCAACCATCTACTGTAGCTAAGCCAGCAACTGATGATAGTAAAGCTACTACAAGTGAGACTGCTAAAGAAACTGACACAACGAGTACTTCAATTACAGCATCATCTGAAGAAAAAGATACAACTTCAGTTGATAAAACTAAAGATGACTCGGTCCAAAAAACACCAGACAATGATCATGCTACTGACATAGCATCATCTAGTGAGCAAGAAGCAGCTTCAGAGCAAACACACGCTTATGAATCACCACTTGCTAAAGAAGAACCAAAAGATGAACGCAAAGGATTTTTTGCTCGTTTATTCAATCTATAACAAATACTGTAATTTATTTGAGCCATCCCAACAACCAAGGGGTGGTTTTTTAATATCATTATCCAATATATAACCTTCTGATCTATCCCTATCTATACCACGTGAAAACATCTCCACAGCAGGGTCTCACTGCCTTTCATTATTGTCAGAATATAAAGTCATTTTCATTTTCAAATTTTCTTGCGAAATAGACTTGAATATTATCAGTTTTTCTAATATCCTTAGTATGCTTATCGGAATTAAAAAATTAAATTAAGAAAGTGTAGGTCCTTCTTTATGTTATTAACAATCCTTAACATTATCATTTTTGTGGCCTTCCTCATCGGATTATATGTAATGGCTAAAAGACACGTATCATTTCCAAAACGTGTTTTCAGTGCTTTAGGCGTAGGTATCATTTATGGTATTTTCATTCATCTAATTTATGGTGTGGATTCTACGATTACTAAACAAACAACAGACTGGTTTAGTATTGTCGGAGATGGCTATATCGCATTATTACAAATGATAGTAATGCCTTTAATCTTTATTTCAATCGTTTCAGCTTTCACTAAAATTCAAATTGGAGAAAAATTTGCTAAAATTGGCATTTATATTTTCATATTCTTAATCGGCACAGTGGCTATCGCAGCTATTGTTGGTATTGTATCTGCCCTTGTTTTTGGCTTAGATGCTTCATCTATCGACTTAGGAAATGCTGAAAGTTCAAGAGGTAATGAACTCGCAAGTCAGGCTAAAGGCATGGCTGCCAATACATTGCCACAGCAAATCTTAGAATTACTACCAAGTAATCCATTCTTAGATTTTACAGGTCAACGTACAACTTCTACTATTGCAGTCGTTATATTTGCTGCATTTATTGGTTTTGCATTCTTACGTGTAATGCGTAAACAACCTGAAAGTGGGCATATCTTAAAACGTGGTATCGATGCATTATATAACTTAGTAATGGCTATCGTAACGTTCGTGTTACGCTTAACACCTTATGGTATTTTAGCAATTATGACATCAACTATTGCTACAAGTGACTTCGGTGCAATATGGACATTAGGTAAATTTGTGCTCGCATCTTATGCAGCGCTTATCGTAATGTATATCATTCACTTAATTATTGTTACCGGCTTAGGCTTAAACCCTATTACTTTCGTTAAGAAAACGGGTGAAGTATTACTATTTGCCTTTACATCTCGTTCTAGTGCAGGCTCATTACCACTTAATGTACAAACTCAAAAAAATCGTTTAGGTGTGCCAGATGGCATCGCTAACTTCTCTGCCTCATTTGGTTTATCCATCGGTCAGAATGGTTGTGCGGGTATTTATCCAGCTATGTTAGCGATCATGGTAGCACCCGCTGCCGGTGTTGAAGTTAACTTACAATTTATATTGGCAGTTATCGGTGTTGTCATTATTAGTTCATTTGGTGTAGCTGGTGTTGGTGGCGGCGCAACGTTTGCCTCAATCATCGTATTATCTACACTGAATTTACCCGTAGCCCTTGCTGGTGTGTTAATTTCTGTAGAACCATTAATAGATATGGGCCGTACTGCATTGAACGTTAATGACTCTTTACTTGCAGGTACAGGTACAGCTAAACTGACAGACAACTTAGATAAAGACGCATATAACTCAGAAGAATATGGCGAAATTACCGGCTAATCAGCCTTTAACCAGTACCATCATTAATTATTCAAACTATGATTAAAATCAAAAATATAAAAACCTTCCCAAACCGTGTCGTTTCACATTGTTTAGGAAGGTTTTTATTTTATTTAGTATTCTGGTTTGAATGGCCCCCAAGTGATTCTTTCTTTACCGTCTAGCGGAATCGCATCAATTTCTTTCGATACATCATCAAACCATTTTAAAAAAGCTGGGTCTTTTTCCAAATACGCCTCAACGCTTTCTTGCGTGATATCATGTAAATACCAAGCCTTACTCTCAAATTCATATTGAATTTGAGCATATGCTAATCTAGCCTTATCTACGCTATCGTATAAACAATTCACTTGTTTCACTAAATTTGGCGCTTGTGAAACGATGCTACCTAAAATAACCTTCTTATGGGTTTCATTATTCAAGTCATTCCACATTCTGAGTTGACCATCCATTTGAAAAAATAAATCGATTGTTGAATCTTTCTCATCAAAGGTGATTAAAATAAATATGCGTTCAGCTGTATGATCTACTGAATTGATTGCTGTAACTAGAACTTTTTGTGCCATTTTCGCCCAATACTTTTGTGCTTCCTCCGGGGTTAGTTTGTTCTCTGCTGAATAAATATATTGATTATTTATGTCACGTTCATCAGTCTCATGCATTTTTTTTCTAAAAAATCTATTAAACATGCTCAACTTAACCAACCCCTTTCACAATGTAATGAGTTTATGAAAATGAAACACTTTAGTTATCTTGTTATTATATTATTTTCTTATAAAGCCTGATCTGTTCAATTGATCTAACATGTCCAACCTTTGTTTTGCACTCATAAAATTCGCGATTTGATTAGACCATGTTTCAGTACGTTCCCCGTTCGTGCGTGATTTATAATAATCACTTACGGTTTGATCATATGTTTGTAACGCTTCTTTTTGCTCGTCCTTATCGCTATTATATCTATCACGATGAAAAACATGCTCAAATGGCAAACGTGGTTTTGGGCTGCCATCTTCTTCATCTTCAGGAATACCAAGTGCCATACCGAATAGTGGGAAAGTATGTTCAGGTAGGTCTAACACCTCTTTGACTCGCTCGACATCATTTCTTAACGAGCCTAGATAAACGATTCCATAACCCATATCTTCTGCTGTAGCAGCGATATTTTGTGCTACTAACGTTGCATCTATCGTACCAACGAGCAGGCCTTCCGCAGATTCAAATGATGTCTCCATGTGATGTTTTGAATCTTCATTTACTATTGAATGTCTATAATAGTCCATTACAAAAACAAATAAATAGCCATTTTCTACAACATAAGGCTGTCCAGATACTTCTTTTAAATCTTCTTTTATCTCACGATCTTCTATACCTATAATGGAATAGGTCTGTAAATAACTAGAAGTTGAAGCACTTTGCCCTGCCTCAACAAGTTGTTTAATATGCTCTTCTGAAATAGGCTCTTTCTTAAACTTTCTGACTGAATGGTGTTTTTTCAATAAGTTGTACACGTGATCAGACATGCTATCGCTCCTCTTTGTGTAGTATATCCATAGCTTACCAAAAGCATATTTTGATTGCTTATATTATGTTTACCCATTTTCTACCTTTCTTAAAAGATTTGAAAGTAATTAAGTTTATGGTTAGTATAATAGTAACAATATTCTGAAAAAGGAGTGCTAATATTTCATGACACAAGCCAATACAATTGTTGTAGACGCATTGTTTGAAGCCTTTAAACAGCACGAACCCATAGACTTTATTAGTAAAACACACACTATCAGTGAACGAGAAGCATATCAAACACAAGATTTACTTATCGATAAACTCCAAGACGTTGATAAATCTAATATAGCCGGCTATAAAGTAAGTATGACAAGTGCAGCAACACAAAGTATCGCTAATACAAACGAGCCAGCTTACGGCACAATACTTTCTTCTAAAATTGTAGAAAGTAATGGGTCCATCTCCCTTTCAAGTTTATTTTCACCCTTAATTGAACCGGAAATTATGTTTATCCTAACGGAAGATTTATCTCCTAATCCAACAAATGAAGAAATCCTATCTAGCGTTAATGTTGCGCCAGGTATTGAAATACCCGATGCACGCTACAAAAATTGGTTCCCTAATTTTACTTTAGCTGATTTATTATCAGACAATACTGCGACAGGATTAATTGTCGTTGGTGAAACAATTGAACCCTTATTATATGAAGATTTTGCAAATATCCATATGAAACTATCGTATAACGGGACAGTAGAACATGAAGGCGACTCTACCGAAGTGCTCGGTAATCCAGTTGAGTCCGTTAAATGGCTTGCACAAAAACTCGCAACACATGATAAAAAATTACACAAAGGTCAAATCATTTCTTCAGGTACTTTCATATCACCTGTCCCTGTAGAAATAGGGTCTTATAAAGCAGAATATAGCAATGTTGGACAAGTAGATGTCACATTTGTAGACTAGCCCCTCTTTCACTCACGGCACAGATTATTTCTGTGCTATAAACCATAGACAAACCAAGTGATAAAAGTATTTGGTTTGTTTTTTTATAGTTTTTTCCTTAAAATTTTTCAGTGATTTGAGTCGACCCCTGCGGGAAAATCACTAACCGAAGACTACAGGCTAAGCCTGTGCCCGTGGAAAGCGTGCACAAAAAACTACCAACAAAATCAGTGACTTGTTGATAATCTATCACTTACAATCCTCTCGCAATGCATAAGATAATTTAAAAATCATTTAAAATAATTTATTTAACCAATAGATATGTTTCTCTTTACCGTAACGTGGAAAACACTAAATATACGTAAAAATAGGGGGTATTTTAATGAGCAACAAAAAGAAAGATCAATTAAATGAAGTAGAAAAAAACAATGACGATAAAGCAATGACGACTAATAATGGTGTCAAAGTAAGTGAAGATGAAAACACGCTAACTGTTGGTGAACGTGGTCCTAGCTTATTAGAAGATTTCCATTTCAGAGAAAAAATCATGCATTTCGATCATGAACGCATTCCAGAACGTGTTGTCCATGCCCGTGGCTTTGGTGCACATGGCGAATTTCAAGTTTATGAAGATTTATCGAAATATACTTCAGCCGACTTTTTAACTCACCCCGAGAAAACAACGCCAGTATTTGTTAGATTTTCCACAGTCCAAGGTTCTAAAGGTTCTCCTGATACAGTAAGAGATGTCCGTGGCTTTGCGACAAAATTTTATACAGATGAAGGTATTTTTGACCTAGTAGGTAACGATATACCAGTATTTTTCATACAAGATGCAATCAAGTTCCCAGATTTAATTCACGCAGTAAAACCGGAACCACATAATGAAATGCCTCAAGGTGGTACCGCACATGATACCTTTTATGATTTCTTTGCCCAAAATCCTGAATCAACACACACAACAGTATGGGCTCTGAGCGATCGCGGCATACCAAAAAGCTTCAGACAAATTGAAGGTTTTGGTATTCACACATTCCGCCTGGTTAATAGCGAAAGACAATCTTACTTTGTTAAATTCCATTGGAAACCATTACAAGGATTAGAGTCTCTCGTATGGGATGAAGCACAAATGCTACATGGTAAAGACGTCGATTTCCATCGTAAAGACCTTTATGAAGCTATCGAAAAAGGCGATTATCCTGAATGGGAATTAGGCCTACAAATTATTCGTCCAGAACAAGAGTTTGACTTTGATTTTGATATTTTAGACCCTACGAAGATTTGGCCTGAAGATGAAGTTCCAGTACAAAGAGTTGGTAAAATGACGTTAAACCAAAATGTTACGAATGTGTTTGATGAAACAGAACAAGCCGCATTCCATCCAGGACATATTGTGCCAGGCATCGACTTTTCTAATGATCCATTATTACAAGGACGTTTATTCTCCTATACAGATACACAAATCACAAGATTGGGCGGTCCAAACTTCAATCAAATTCCAATTAACCGCCCTGTAAATGAAGTACACAACAACCAAAGAGACGGCATGCATCAAACAAATGTAAACAAAGGACAAGTTGCGTATCATAAAAATGCGCTGAATCATAATGACCCTCATACTACACCGAAAGAAGAAGGTGGTTATGAGCACTACCAAGAAAAAGTTGAAGGCCGTAAAATTCAAAAACGCAGTGAAAGTTTCAAAGATTATTATAGCCAAGCCAAGCTTTATTTAAACAGCCTCACGCAACCCGAATTCGATCATACAGTAGATGGCTTTTCATTTGAAATTGGTATGTGTAAATCGGTCATGGTTAAACAAAATGCTGTTAACCAATTAAACAAGGTCGACCGTACATTAGCCGAACGTATAGCTAAAAATGTAGGCGTGGAAGTGCCTGCAGAAAACGAAGAAGTTCAATCAGACGCAAAAGATAGCAAACTAACAATGGAAAAATTCGATATTCCGTTAGCTGGACATTCTGTAGCTGTCGCAGTAAACGGCGAAATTAGCGCTGATACGCTAAAATCTTATGCTAAAACATTCACTGAAAATAAATTAAACTATGCATTTGTGGGACAACATCCTAAAGATATCTCAGAAGACTATGGTATTACTGAAACATTTGATACTGCTCATCCAACTTTATTTGATAGTTTAATTGTACTTTCAGATGGTAGCGACATGCTTCCGCCTGCCGAGGAGTTTGCAGAACTCACTTATAAACACAATAAACCATTAATCGTTAACCAAGCAGCTGCGACAAATTTAGCAGATGCCAAATTGAACCTAGAAGCAGCTGGTGTTTTCATTTCGGATGACCCTAATACAATTGTGCAAGCTTTTGATAGAGCAAGATATTGGGATAGATAAAAATTTCATAATTAATTATTAGCTTCCTAAGTAATAACTTAGGAAGTTTCAGAACATAGATAAACCAATTGCTATAAAAGCATTTGGTTTGTTTTTATATATTATCTTTTAAATAACCATTGTTCGTTATTTAATACTTCTGAGAATGGTTAAATTATATTATTTGGTGTTAAAAAATGGCAGTGATTTGGGCCGACTCCTGCGGAAAAAGCACTAGCCGAAGACTAAAGGCTGAGGCTGTGCCCGCGGAAAGCGTGCACAAAAACTGCCAACAAAGCCGCAGATTTTGCCACTGCCTAAGTTATAACTTAGGCAGTTTTTTATTATAATAGAAAATAATGGGTATTATTACATTAAAGAGATGGTTCATAAATTCCTTTTAATATAAGCCAATATTTTACATATTTCATTTTTAAAAAACATATTAAGATGATAGTAACACGATTGCAACCTGTTGTTGCGGCTGAAAATAACATTAGGTTCGTGACACTGAACATGTAATATTTTACCCTTAAATAAAGGATGTGGTTGGTATGGAAATCGGGACAAAGATTAAAGAACAAAGAGAACAAAAAAATTGGTCTCAAGATGATTTAGCCGAAATACTTAATATTTCACGTCAAAGTATTTCAAAATGGGAATTGAATAAAGTCTATCCAAGTATTGATATGTTAATTAAAATGAGTGATCTGTTCGACATTTCATTAGACGAACTCATTAAAGGAGACAAACAGCTGAAAAATACAATTATTGAGACATATCAGCAACCTGTTTCAGATGATAAAGAGAAACATTCTATGAATGGTTGGGAATTCTTAGCAGGTTACTGGTGGCTGTTCTTCCCTGTTGCTGCAATAATTTGGTGGATGGTAGGATCATTCATGTAATTAAGTACTAAAGCCTTCTTTGGTAAATTTATATTCCCAAGGAAATATAAGACCTATTTATTGTATAAAATAGGTCTTATTCCATGAAAATATCACACATTATCATTATAGCTTGTTATACTGTTTTATAAATACACAATAGGAGTATTATTTATGGTTAAACATATAGAATTATTTGTAAAAGATAATAGATTAGTTGAACTTCAAAATGATTTAGCTACTATTGTCACAGAAGATGAGTTTCAAAATTCGATTATAGAACTCAATCAAGATACGAGCGGTTTTAAGACTTACACGCTTAAAGCTCCACTACCAGAACGACTATCAGTAAGAGAAATCATTAAATTTTGGTGTAAGTGGTACGATTCAAAATTATCTTTAGATACAGTACTTTATGAATGTAAGTTATTCCCTTTCAATCATAAGAAAATTAAAAAGCTCACAACTTCCGAACTTAAACTCGTACATTTAGCAAAATTATTCCTTGTACCTGAAACGAAATTTATTATTAAAGAACCTTTACAAAATCTCTCTATTGAAACAAAACACACCGTACTCAACTTACTAAATGAACTCAGCAAATATAATTCAATTATTACGCTAACTAATCACACAGAAGAAGCATTACTTATCAGCAACAATTGTTATCGCCTTACTGAAAAAACATTTAAACCTATAGAAACGTCACAATATGAACCAAATCATCAGCAAGATATAAGCGACAGCAACCAATTAGAGCGTCAACAAATCAAGCGTCTAACAGTTAAAACCAATGAAAAAACGTTGTTTTTAGATCCCATCGACATTGATTACTTAGAAGGTCAAGATGGCAAAGTTGTTATACATGTAGGCAATGAACAATATACCCATGATACGACTTTACAAGCTATTGAAACGATTATTGTTCCTTATGGTTTTTATAGATGTCATCGTTCTTATATCGTAAACTTACAAAAAGTTAGCGAAATTATTTCTTGGTCTAAAAACAACTATTCAATACGACTCAATAATACTAAAGAAATGCTCATTCCTTTATCTAGGCAGAAAGCAAAAGAAATAGAACGATTTTTCAATATTAATGAGTAACAATTCAACACTTATACGTTACACTTCACCTTCTTTTGAACGTCAGATGCGCGTGAACACGCTATGCTGAAGTCACTTCAAAAGGAGGTAATTTAATGGAACATATAATTGAAATGAATCATGTAACAAAGGCATTTAAAAACAAAACGGCCATTAAAGATATGAATTTCACTGTAAAAAAAGGAGAGATTTTTGGTTTTCTTGGTCCTAGTGGCTCTGGGAAGACAACAACAATTAAAATGTTAACTGGAACATACGATCCGTCTGAGGGCAGTCTAAATGTTCTTGGACACTATGGTTCTGAAATAGGTACAAGCAACTTTATGTCAAAAATTGGTATTCTTACAGATCACAGTACAGCTTATGAACGCCAAAGCATTTGGGATAACTTAAAATTATTCGCAAAACTTAACAACCTTCCATTACAAAAAGTTGCCGAAGCTTTAGAATTTGTTGGTTTAACACAGGACAAAAAATCATTATTTAAAAACTTGTCTGCTGGCATGAAGCAACGTGTGCTACTTGCTAAAGCCATCATACACCAACCTGAGTTATTATTTTTAGATGAACCAACAGCATCTTTAGATCCTATGACAATCCAACACGTGCATAAAGGTCTTAAAACATTAAATGAACGTGGAACAACGATATTTTTAACAACGCATAATATGGAAGAAGCAAACGCATTATGCGATCGCGTGGCTTTTATAGAGTCAGGTGTACTCAAAGAACTTGATACACCAGAGAACTTTCGTTTTAATCATGCAAATCATACAATTAAAGTCATTCATAATAATAATCGAGAAAAAACATTACCCATGACTAACGAATCCGCACAATATATTACAGACATGCTCGAAGCAAATGACTTAAAATACATTTCATCTGATTTACCAACACTTGACGATGTTTTCTTGAAAATCACTGGAAAGGAGCTTGTTTAGTATGAATATCACACGCTTATCAGCACTCTTAGAGAAAGACTTTAAAGAATCTATACGTAACCCTTCCATTATTTTCATGCCGTTAATCATCATATTAATCAGTATATTTTACAGCATCATTCCGACTGCAAATTCAGGTCAAAGCGCACCGACTATAATGCAGTTCATCATAATTAACATGGCATTTGTGTTCGTTGCTACCTCACCTCTTATCACTATGATTTCCGAGGAAAATGAAAAAGGAACCTTGAAAGGCTTAGTAGAATCACCAGCATCTAATATTGAAATATTGTTATCTAAAGTCATCATCATTTTTATCATCACTATCATTACGACTATCATAAGCTTAATAATTGTTAACAATAACGTGAATTTTGATTTCCAAACTTATTTAGGTCTTGTAGTCATGCTATGCTTTTACCTTGTACTTGGTTTAGTCTTTGGCTTGTTGTCTAACACCGTTGGTACTGCCACAACATTAATGATGGTACCGTTCATTCTCTTTGGTATGACACCAATATTTAACACTCTAGAAGGTGTTATAAAGTTAGGCTTTTTCGACAAAGTACTGGAAATATTACCTTTCGGGTTAATTTTAGAATTAGAAATCGATAAGGCGAGCTTGAATCTACTGTATCTGTTAATTTGGTTTATTCTTGGTATGGTGTCGTTGTTCATTGCTTATAAGTATAAATTTCGTAAACGCTAGTCGTTCACAAAATTGTAAAAATTAGTCCAAAGACTATATTAGCAACGTTTTTAAACCAATTTAATAAATAATAAGCCTTTCTTCTCATTTTCATATGTTTAGTTGAGAATTGAAAGGCTATTTAATATGTGGAAAGGTTATAGTAATTATGTAAACGCTCTCTTTTCCATTCACATTTCCACTTATCAATAGTAGCCCAAAAAGCACACATAGAGCGTTATTTTACACTTTCGCTATATAACCCTTCATCGTTGACGAGAATATACGCGCATGTAATAATAGAAAGTGAAAGATTAGAATTATTACAATTAACAAAATATAATAATCTACTTAACTAGTATTCTAATCAAATTTAGTTAATAAATCAGGAGGAAGTTTTTTATGTCTTTAATTAACAAAGAAATTTTACCATTCACAGCAAATGCTTATGATCCAAAACAAGATGAATTTTTCGAGGTTTCAGATGAAAACTTAAAAGGTTCATGGAGCGTTATTTGCTTCTACCCAGCAGATTTCTCATTCGTATGTCCAACTGAATTAGAAGATTTACAAGGACAATATGATAAATTACAAGAATTGGGCGTAAACGTGTACTCAGTTTCAACTGATACGCATTTCGTACACAAAGCTTGGCATGACCATTCAGAAGCAATTAACAAAATCCAATACACTATGATTGGTGACCCTTCTCAAACAATCACTCGTAGCTTTGACGTATTAGATGAAGAATTAGGCTTAGCTCAACGTGGTACTTTCATCGTAGATCCTGACGGTGTTGTACAAGCTGCTGAAGTTAATGCTGACGGTATCGGCCGTGACGCAAGTACATTAGTACACAAAATCAAAGCAGCACAATATGTACGTCAACACCCAGGTGAAGTTTGCCCAGCTAAATGGGAAGAAGGTTCAGAAACATTACAACCTGGTCTTGACTTAGTAGGTAAAATCTAAGGAGGCATTGATTTAAATGCTTAATGATCAGCTAAAATCACAATTACAACAATTACTTCAATTAATGGAAGGTGACGTTGTACTAAGCGCAAGTTTGGGTTCAGATGAAAAGTCTAAAGAATTAAAAGCATTATTAGATGAAGTAGCTGAGATGTCATCTCGCATTACTATAGAAGAAGTTGACCTTAAACGTACGCCAAGCTTTTCTGTTAATAGACCTGGTGAAGAAACAGGTATTACATTCGCTGGTTTACCTATGGGTCATGAGTTCAACTCTCTTGTTCTCGCCTTATTACAAGTAAGCGGTCGTGCACCAAAAGAAGAACAAGCAGTTATAGATCAAATCAAAGCTTTAGACCGTCCTTTACATTTTGAGACTTTTATTAGTTTAACTTGTCAAAAATGTCCCGACGTTGTTCAAGCTTTAAACTTAATGAGTTTAGTAAATCCTAATATCACGCATTCTATGGTAGACGGATCTATCTTTAGAGAAGAATCTGAAGACATTATGGCCGTTCCTGCAATCTTCTTAGATGGAGAAGAGTTTGGTAACGGACGTATGACAGTTCAAGATATTTTAGCAAGCTTAGGCAGCCAAGCAGATCCAGCCGAATTTAACGACAAAGATCCATACGATGTATTAATTGTCGGAGGTGGACCTGCTAGTGGTAGTGCAGCAATTTATACTGCGCGTAAAGGTTTACGTACAGGTATTGTAGCAGACCGCATCGGAGGTCAAGTCAACGATACCGCTACTATCGAAAACTTTGTCACTGTTAAGGAAACAGACGGTCCTAAATTTACTTCAGCTCTCGAAGATCATATTAAACAATACAATATCGATGTAATGACTGGTATTCGTGCTAGCGATATTGAAAAAACAGATAACGGTATTATTGTCACTTTAGATAATGGTGCACAATTAACAAGTAAAACTGTTATCATTTCAACAGGTGCACGTTGGCGTAAGCTAGAAGTACCTGGCGAAGAAGGATTAATCAATAAAGGGGTTGCATTCTGCCCACATTGTGATGGTCCTTTATTCGAAAATAAAAATGTTGCTGTTGTAGGTGGCGGTAACTCTGGAGTCGAAGCTGCAATCGACTTGGCAGGTATCGTTAAACACGTAACGTTACTTGAACGTAACGCTACGCTTAAAGCAGACAACGTATTACAAGAACGTTTGGCTTCTTTACCAAATGTAACTATAATTAAAAATGCTCAAACCACTGAAGTTTTAGGTGACAGTGCAGTAACTGGTATTAAATATCAGGATAAATCACTTGGCGAAGACCATACTTTAGAACTCGAAGGCATTTTTGTTCAGATTGGTTTATTACCAAACACTGAATGGCTTGATAACTATGTTGAATTAAACCAAGCTAAAGAAATTGTAATTGATCGTAAGAATGCTACAAGCATCCCTGGTATTTTCGCAGCTGGTGATGTTACTGACGATCGTAATAAACAAATCATTATTTCTATGGGCGCTGGCGCAAATGCAGCATTAAACGCTTTTGATTATATCATCAGACATTAATCCCGCCCCTATCATTTAATAATACAAAAAAGGAGAACCGCTATGCGGTTCTCCTTTTTGTATACCGTTTCCTTCTGAATCTGAGTATAACCATTATATTCTTATATCTATGTGATTAACCATTAACATTAGCTAACATTTTAAAATGAAAATCTAATGAATTTTTAAATTTATATAGCAATTATCGGCTTTTACCATTAATTTGTTCAACAGATTGTGCGTTTATTATTCAATTCATCATACAAATCGATAGCACTACATGATACGCTTAAGTTATAATTTTCTAAGAACATATGTAAACATACAATGGGACTGTTAAAATAGAACGACTATTATTAAAGGAGCAATATTATTTATGAAGAAAAGTGTAATTTTATCGTTAGTTTTGATGCTAACTGTCTTACTCGCAGCATGCTCAAATGGTAATACAGAAGATGATGAACAAGATAAAGGGAATGAGCGCAATGCACCTAAAAATGTAAAAAAATTGGCTGAGAAAGATATCTTCCATTCAGATAAAAAGGGTGAAGATATTAGTGAAGATGAAATGAATAAAGCAATCAAAAAATATTTGGATGTTAACTCACTTATTATTGATAATAAATATCTCATGCAATATAAGTTAGATAAACAGATTGGCACAGATACAAAAATCACTGATGCACAAGAAAAACGTTTATCAAATTTATCGAATAATGCAGTTAAAAATGATCTTCACTTCAAAAATTTCGTAGAAGATAACAACATTCCGAGTGGCTATAAAGATAACCTCGATGAAATTATCGATTATTTTACATCCCTAAACAGCACAATCAAACATGTTGATAAAGAAATTGAAGAAATAGATTACCAACCTGATAATAAACTCAACGTTGTTGATGTTCCTGCCAAAGTTGCTGGAAACGTTAATCATAAAAAGCAAAAATCAATTAAGAAATTCCTAGATGAAAAAGGGATTGAGAGCGATGCAGTAGATAAATAGATGACAAATACTTAAATCTAAAGCACTACGCTTTTAGCATTTGTGTCAAAAGATTGTTGTTTTAGCGACATGCTTGTTATTTATGTTTCACATTATTAGTCAAGGTTACAAAACGATGACATGTCACTTTTCCGTGATGGCAAAGGCGTTAAGCCATTTTTCACTCATTCATTGACAGACTTTGACTTATTCTCGTAAAAAACCTTACATGATTGTAAGGTTTTTTAATATGATTATCCTGTTTTTCTCAAAGCTTAATTTGTTAAGATAAATACAAGTTAAGAAATACGTTATTAAAAGCACAGTCGCTCATTAATAATTTTAAGGAGGCCACACCATTATGATATTAACTATATTAATAGGTGCCGTGGCTGCTATTTTCATAGCTTTTAATCTCTTTGAGAAGAAAGAAAAATATGGCGTCGTTTCTTTTAAAACAATTGCGTTAAGTGTAACTTACGTCATACTGGCTGTTATTGTCGGGAGTTTTTTAGACAATATCAATACATTATTCCAAGGATTTCATGATAGCTTAATAGCAGCTAAAAAATATTAAACCTGAACCGACAACGTCGTAGTTCAGGTTTTTTGTTTATCTTATATTTCAAGTTCATAAGGTACACAGTTTTCTATTTTTCTATCAATTACAGTTTCTTTCGTTTCATAACGTAAGTAAACAAGAAAGCATCTGATTACGACTTGATGCGCAACAATTGCGATAGACTCTAAAGACGAATCCAGTTCATGTTTGAAAAATTGTTCAACACGCTGTAATACATCCGAATAACTTTCTCCTTCGGGTGCTTTTTGTGTGAAACTATGGCGAAAAGCAAGTAAATTCTCATCATTAAAATAAGCATGATATTCCGGATTTCGTTCAATTACATCTACCATTTTACCTTCAAAGATGCCTAAAGAACGCTCTCTTAATAAAGGTGTTACACTCGCTGGGATGTGCTTATCAAATATTGCATTATATGTTTGTCTCGTGCGAGTCAAATCAGATATATACACGTGCTCGATATTCTTTTTTTCAAAGTAGCTTTGTAGCAATTGGGCAGAATACGCACCACTTTCTGTTAAAGGAACATCTAATTGACCACAAAAATATTTTTTACCTTGTTTTTTATCATAATTCGACTGTGACTCTCCATGACGAACTAAATAAATTTTCATATTTATTACCTCTTCTCTATTTATCATCCAATATTTTATTATTCTTTTTAACGAAGCTTATATCTTACAATACTGTTAGATGAAGCAATATATCTATATTTCAATAAGTATTCTTGTTATTATCCAAGTGAGGTGATACAAATGAGCGAAAAAATGTTACATCATGACACACAAAGTGGTCGTGTATTAGCAGCAGTCAGTTATTTCAGTATATTCTTTGCACCAATTATATTACCTATTATCCTATGGATTTTTGCTGATAAACCCGCTTCAACTCATGCGGCAAAATCATTAGTTTATCATATTATAACGTATATTGGACCAATTCTATTAGTTTTAAGCGCAGCATTCGGAACTACAATTATCGATCAACAGAATACTACAATTGCAATAATAGCAATTGTAGTGGCAATCCTTCTATTAGTTGTAACGATTTGGTACACAATCAAAAATATTTATCGTGGTATCAAGGTATTGATTTCTGAAGATGCTTATTTCCGTCCATAGAGCATTGAGGTTTTCTAGAAACTATATTTAGAAAAGAAGCTGAGGCATAATAATATGTCTCAGCTTCTTTTGTTATTTTGGCAGTAGTTGACTGAATTGAAAATGTATTGATGCTAAGCTTTTAAGTTAAATTAGCTACTTTTACTAAATAATAAACTGATAGATAAACTAATGAGGATGGCACCTACCGCATAATCAAACAACGCTTTTATTTTTCTATTTCCAAAAAGTAATTTGATATATTGGAATATGTATACGCAAAAAATAAACCAGATGAGAATAACCGTTGTTACTATTGCAGATAATATTGCAATTTGCGATGACACACCCTCACCAGCAGTTATAAACTGCGGTAATATACTTATGTAATAAAGTAATGCTTTAGGGTTTAATATTGTGCTAATAAAACCCTGTCTATAAGAACTTAAATAACTAATCTGTTGTGCTTGCATTTGGGATGTTGAAAAATTCATGCTTTGACGTGCACAGATGATACTTTTAATTCCTAAATAAATCAGATAACACGCACCTAAAATTTTAATCATTAGAAAGACATAATACATATTTGCCAAGATAAATATAATACCAAATACTGCTAATAAAGAATAAACAACGTGGGCAGACGTAATACCTAACGCAGCCATTGCACCATTCCCTTTACCTGAAGTGATCGAATTTTTCATTACTACAAAAAAATCTGGACCAGGAACAATAATAATCATTAATGTAATCGTAATAAATGCTGCAAGTCCTTCCATTACATGCACCTCCATCTTATATACATCGTATCAATTACACTATGTCACCGCAATACACCTAGCCCATATTTCTTATCGTCAACTGATTAGAAATTCCCTTCTCTTTATCACTTCGACATCAACTCAATAATTTTAAACCAACTGTACTAGTTAATATGACTGCAATACAAATTATTCTTTTGATGTCCGTAGACTCTTTATAAAAAACCATACCTAATATCGCTCCGCCCACTGCACCAATACCTGTCCAGACCGCATACGCTGTACTCATAGGCAATTGAGTCATTGCCATAGATAAAGCTAAGAAACTCAAACTAAAGAAACCTATCAATCCTATGACAGCTGATTTTTTTCGTGTATGCACATACGCATTTAGAAAAGTAATACCTAACATTTCAAACATACCTGCAATGATTAATAATATCCAAGCCATTATGCTTCTCCCCCTTTATCTGGTGTTACTAATTTCAAACAAATCACACCTAAAAGTAGTGTCAAAATTAAAATGATTTTTCCATAATTAACTTCCTGACCAAAGAAAGCAAAGTCAAATACGGTAACCCCCGTCGTCCCCAGACCAACAAATACTGCATATGATGTGCCCACCGGTAACAGCTTTGATGCATCTATAAGCAAATAAAAGCTCAAAAATATAGCTATAATTGTTAACGTCCATTCAAAAGCTGTCGTGGCATGTGTTAATCCTACGACCCAACCAACTTCAAATATTGATGCGATAATAATTTTTATCCAATTCATTCATATTCCTCCTATTAAAATAAAAAAAGCCCGAGAGATAGTCATCACTACTATCTCCCAGGCTTTTATCCTTCCGTGTCACATTTAACATGTGGCTTCCTCTCGGACCAGACCAATATTAAGCGTTGCGGAACCCTAGAAAGCTTTTATTTAATTCTCTGTATCATATCAATTTATCCTATAGACTTCAAACTTCCCCTTTTATTTTTCAAACTACTTTAAAATTATTATTATTTAAAAACGCTTACAACAAACGATTTGGTGTTTATTTACATTTTTATTTTAAAAAGTTTTATTTTTTCGAGTCATTACCCTCTACATTTTATAAAATTTAATGTATACTAGATATCAGATTAGAACAATTACAATCTAATTAGTTAATCAATGAAATAAATTCTCAATTAAACCAATCCAACTATTGGATTAAAATATTAAAAAAGTGAGGGATTACTATGCAATTATTAAATTACAAAATGCACAATGATGAACTCATCGCAACAGTATTATCCGATAAGAAGCAAGTGTTCAAATATACGTTTGATGTAAATACGCCGGAATATGAAATCTTAGATGTACTTGAAGAAATTAATGAATATGTAGACAATGGTCACCATCCATTAGGTTGTTCATTACTAAAAAATTATACACACGCGGATGTGAGTCACAATAATCTATAATATTGATTACACTCCAAAAGATGAGTATCACTGTTAACTTTGAAACAGTATACTCATCTTTTATTTTTGCTTATTTAATCTTCAGGAAAAACACTACCTATAATTGAACTGTGCATGGTATATTGAGTTAGTTCACATCATTTACCGGGTAAATACATAATAAAGATATTCAAACGTGATAAATATAATTTAGGGGGGACGCAAAATGTTCTATGGTTCAATATTACTTATTATCCTTGGTGTTGTACTGCTAGGTTTAAATAAACGCCTTTCAAAAAAAGGTGACACGAGTAAAAAACAAAGTTTGATTAGTTTCGGTGTGATGTCATTAGTTTTCGGCCTTTTTGGCCTTATAGGTGTTATTATTATGGCAATGACCTAATATTTATTGTATGTAAAAAGGTGAAAGATTCCCTATATGGAGTCTTTCACCTTTTATAATTTCTATACTATTATATATCGAATAAATCATTAAATGATTCAACCATCGTTGGATGTGTATAAATATTATCTTTCAATACCTTATAGTTTAATTTCTGATCTATTGCTAATTTTAATACATTAATAATTTCTTCTGATTCTAACCCATATAATGTTGCTCCAAGTATTGTTTCCGTATCTTTATTCACTACTACTTTAAACAAGCCTCTTGGGTCATTATTCACTTTATGTCTAGGAATAGCGTTAACTGGAAGTGCATTTTCTATCACATTATAGCCTTCATTTTTAGCTTCTTCACCAGTCAAACCTACACGTGCCATTGGCGGATCAATAAATACTGTATAAGGTACAGCGCCTCTATTTTCAGTAGAACGTGCACCCGTTCCAAAGAGTTGGTCTTTAACAATCCTAAAGTCATCTAAAGAGATATATGTGAATTGCATACCTCCTTTAACATCACCCATTGCATAAACGTGTGGTGCATCCGTTTGGAGGTATTCATTCACTTTAATTTCTCCATGTTTACCAAGCGTTACATTCGTGTTGTCTAAATCTAAATCCACATTTGGCTTACGACCAGTTGCTAAAAGGACTGCATCCGCTTCATAATCTCCATTAGATGTATGCACAATAGTTCCAGATTCAGCATCTTCAAAACGTTCTGTATTCACATTGTATATGATATTTACGCCTTTAGTAGCTAAATCTTTTTTAACTTCTGTAACTATATCTTTATCTTCCTTAGTCATAATATCATTACCACGTTCAAGTATAGTCACTTGTGTGCCGAAATTAGCAAACATAGATGCAAATTCTAAAGCAATATAGCCAGCACCAATGATAACTAATTGTTTAGGTTGAAAATCCAAACTCATAATCCCAGCAGAATCATATAAATGTTGAGAACTTTCAACACCTGTTATTGGCGGAATTACTGACATTGCACCAGTATTAATAACAACGTCTTCCGCATGCAATGTTTCCACTACATCACCATTGTCATTTAATAAGTTCACTTCATTGTTAGATTTGAATTTCGCAGTATAATCCAATACTTCAATATTATTATCATCTGCAAGATTATGATAATTTTTACTATTTAACGCATCTACCACATCTTTTTTTCTAGAAAATGCTTTGTTGAAATCATTATGAGTTAGACCTTCGTGAACAAGCGTTTTTGAAGGAATACAACCCACATTGATACAAGTACCACCATACATCGCTTTAGACTTCTCAATGACCGCTACTTTTTTACCTTGTGCCGAAGCAAATTTCGCTAATGTTTTGCCACCTTTACCAAACCCTATAATCACTAAATCAAATTGTCTCATGAATATCCTCCTTCAATACATCGTCTAATACATCAGTAATCGTTACACTTTTATAATAATTAATTAATATATCATTTTCTTTTTGCTGAAACTTAGACATCGTGGTTCCTATTTCCCTGGAAATCTCACAATCGCTACCTTCATCACCTGTAAATATACGTCCATCTGATCTTTCCTCATTAAATAATTCAAATAAGTCTGCCAGATTAACATCGGCGGTCGCTTCATTTGCTTGATAACCACCATACTTCCCTCTACTAGCATCTAGGTAGTGTTGATTATTTAACTTTCTTGTCACCCTGCGTAATTGCACTGGGTTAATGCATATCCGCTCTGATAACGACCCACTACTATAACGCGCGTCTGAATGCTTAACTAGAAATGTTAGAAGATGAACTGCTATATTAAACTCTAAATTCATTCACATCACCTTTAATTGTAACTTTTACAATTACATTAAATCATGTATTGAAATTTCTCGAAAGTTATTTGCTTATAATAGCTATATTCCCTATTAAAATGGTAGATATCCAACAATGCTATTATTTTGCATTACTGAATATATTTAATATACTTATGTGCAAGGTAAGATAAACAATGAAGGAGATGGCGCAATGATTAAAAAATTAGATGAAGTTATGATATACGTATATGATCACGATAAAGCGATTGAATTTTGGACAGAAAATTTAGACTTTGTAGTAGCAGATGATGGCGAGGAAATGGGTATGCGCGTCGTCAAACTACTTCCAGAAGACACTGCTCAAACTGCCATTGTATTGCAAGACAAGACTAAAGTTGAGGAAATGGAGATGGGTGTCAGTACAGCAACACCTTCATTGATTTTCGCAACAACACAATTCGATAACTTATATAATCGATTGAAATCGAAACAAAATACAGTCGGAGATATTATGGATTTACCTATGGGCAGAGTCTTTAATTTTGCAGATGCAGAAAATAATTATTTCGCGGTTAAAGAAATATAATTCCACAGCATTGTAACTCATTATGACATATGGTCTACGGCATAAACACATGCCCCTACCTCAATTGTAAATGACTATTAAGTAGTAAGTAATGCAATTGTAATCAACACATAACCTGTATAACCTATTAAATTTGTTATACTTTTATAGCCACTAAATATGTATTACAGGAGACAATTATGAAAAGAATCTTCCACTTGTATTTATACTATTTGATTATGTTAGCTATCGTTGCCGCTATTTTACTTTCTTTATATTTTTTATATGTGTGGAAAAACGACGAGCCTCAAAATCAAGATTATTATAAGAATTTTGAAGAACTGAAAGCCGATAATAAGGAAAATCGCGATTGGCAACTCAATACAAAAACAACAAATAATAAAGATATATTAGTTACTGCCATTCATGGTGGCGGCATTGAGCCCGGCACTTCTGAATTGGCAAAAATTATTTCTAAAAAAGGTAACTTTAATCTATATAGTTTTGAAGGTTTATTAAAATCAAATAATGCTAAATTGCATATTACTTCGACACGCTTTGATGATCCCAAATTAAAAGACATGACCAGCAAATCTGATGAAACGGTGTCCATTCACGGCATTCAAGAAGATAAAAAAGTGGTCTATATTGGTGGTAAAGATAAAGATATGGCCAACTCTATTCGTAAAGAATTAGAAAAAGAAGATTTTAATGTTGAAAATAGCCCGAATTATGTAAATGGAGATTCCAGCCAAAATATTATTAATAAAAATGATACGGGCTCAGGTGTTCAACTTGAGATTTCAACAGAATATCGCAAGGCATTTTTTGATGACGATGACCTTGGTCGCTCCACAAGAGAAAATACAAATGACTATAAACAGTCCATCTACGACTTTGCTGAAGCTGTCACAAAAGGCGTGAAAGAGCAAACAACAAAAGACTAGTAATTAAAAATCCAGAAAGCTTACTTGATTAGAGTAGGTTTCTGGATTTTTATTTTTCTAGACAAAAAAAGAACGCTAAACATTCTAAATAAGAAAGTGTTTATATTATGAATTAGTAAGTTTTTGACTTATCCTAAAATGAAACCCTTTATATTTTAAATAACAAAAGGACTGATTATTTGAAAATATTCATACTATTATTAAAGCTTTTTTATCCCTCGCTTGTGATTTTTCAGGTTTCTGATCTTTCTATAAGAAACAATGAGGAAAAATATGAAAAACTTTTAAAACCTAAAAAAATGATGGACAGTTTATTTCTACCTATAATATGGCTCATTATAAATACTATCTCAGCGCTCCCTTTGTCGTTTTTGCACTTACATAAAAATCAAAAGTTCTTTTTAGCTTACACTGGGCAATTAATAACACAAAGTCTCTGGTATATAACGCTTTTTAAATATCAGTCCCTTTTGAGCGCGCTCTTATTAAAAATAGTTCAATTTATATTTATTGCGTTTAGTATTAAATCGATTGTCAAAAGTAAAAAAGTTTTCCGTTTCTGCTTAGAGCTCCATTTGATATGGAGTATCTATGAAATATATACAAACAGTAGTTTTTGTTTATTAAATAAAAAGTCTAATTAAAAAGGTGATTATATGAAAAAATTAATACCAGCTGTAGTTATACTCGTGACTTTATATTTATTAACGAATAAGAAAAAAGACGCTCCTAATACCATTATTAAAAAGAATGGTGCATATTACATAAATAATCACATTATTGTAAATAGAGCATATAAAGTTAGTCCACTTTATATGCCTTTTCCCAAAAAAGAAGCTAACACAGCTTTAAATCAGATGATTAATGATGCTGACAAGCAGGGTTTTCAATTAATTATTATTAGTGGTTTTAGATCTTATTTCAAACAGTCACGTTTATTCTACATCTACGTTAATCGTGATGGGTTAAAGAAAGCTAAAACTTATAGCGCTGAGCCGGGTTATTCTGAACATCAGACAGGGTTAGCCTTTGACGTCGCTTCTCCAGGACTAGATGAATCTATAAAAGAACAGTTTCAATATACGAAAGAAAGCAAATGGCTCCAAGATAATGCCCACAATTATGGGTTTATCATACGTTATCCTAAAGGCAAAGAACATATCACAGGGTTTATGTACGAGCCATGGCATTTAAGATATCTAGGAAAAGAAGACGCAGTAAAAATAACAAATCAAAACCTTACTGTTGAAGAATATTTTAATTTAGTATAACTATTTGTAATGATATTAAAGAAGGTCTGGAGCTCAAAGCCCAGACCTTTTATATTATTTAAAATTCATAATTAATAAATATCAAAGTACGTGTCCTTTAAATTTTTTTCGTCTGGCTGATTTAGTAATTCTACTACTAAACTAAAATCATTGATAATATGACTTATTCTTTTGAAAATAGGTTCCATATCAACTGTTGTTTGTGATTTTAAACCTAAACAAAAAACAAGTTGAACATCTTTGTTCCCCCATTGAATGGGTTTATCTAATTTAACTATATAAATAAAAGACTTTTTAGCAGAAGGCGTGACGGGGTGAGGAACAGCGATAAGGTTACCATAAGCCGTTGTAGCTACTTCTTCTCGTTCATTAACCTTATCAAAAAAGTCTGACTTTATATAATGTAATTCTTTTAAATCATGCTCAATTTCTGACAATAACTCATCTTTGCTTTCAATATTACTTTTAATAGCAAAAAGTTCAATCAATTTTTCTTTTTGATCTACATGGTAGTTATCTATAAATTTTTTCAGGTTTAAAATATCTACATCACTTAAAATTGTATTCACATAAATGACAGGCGCAGAGAAGTCTTTTTCCAAAGGAATGGTTGATATTATTAAATCTGTTCCTTGCAATTTATTCTCACTTAATTCATACAATTGTAATGAATTGGTTGTCTTTATTTCGTTACTAAAGTTTTCAATTAATTTATATTTTATTAGCTGTGAACTAGCTAAACCAGAGGCACAAACAATTGTTGTATTAATCTTATTATCCAAATTGTTAGGTTTCTTCAAAGCAAGTTCAAAATGTAAAGCTAGGTAGCCTATTTCACTTTCAGAAATCCTTATTTTATACACTTCTTCAATCACTTTACTTCCAACTAAAGCGATATCAAATGAAAATGGATAGTTTTTTTTAATTTCTGCTAAAAGTGGGTTTCGGATATTCATTTTATATTTATATCTAGTAATAGAAGTAGATAAATGTAAACTTAGATTATTTCTCAATTCTTCTTCGTCCGTTAAATCTAAGTGAAAGACTTGTTTTATTCTTCTTAAAATATGCTTAATCAACGTATTTAGTTCCCTATTTTCATGAATATTAGCATTTTCAGAAATTAGGCCTGATGTTAATATATGTGCCCAAATATATTGTTTTTCTTTAGTAGGTAATTGGATTTTAAAATTACATTCTATCATTTCTACTAATTGTTTAAAAAATTGATTAACATCATCACTCGTTTTCGTATAGTCATTAAATATATTTCCTTCATCTTTAATAATTAGTTTATGTTCAACCCTAAACAGCGCTATATAAATGTGAACAACTAAATTTTCTAATTTTACATCAGGTATTGTAATTTTAAATCGATTGATTATTCCGATAATTTTATTTTTAAGTAAATTTATTTCTTCACTATCAAAAAACTCATCCATAGATAACGGATCTAATAAAAATTCGGCAATTGCATATCTTTTCTGAAATTCATGTCCATCTATTTTCAACCCGTGATATGGGCTTGTTATAAGATTTAAATCATGTTTTTCTAGCTGCCCCCGTATCATTTTCAAGTCTTTCTTTATAGTAGTATCACTTACAAACATTCGCTCACTTAAATCATCAATCTTTACATAGTTATCCAATACAAGTAATTTACTAAATATATATCTGACCCTACTATCTTGATTATTAAAATTCAGAAGCTCATCTTTTAAATATTGGTCATTTAGAAATAAATTGAATTTCTCTTTGTTTTTAATTATCAATTTATATCCCACTGATTTTTTAGAAAAAATATGAAACCCGAATTCTTTTTCTGATTCATTTAATTCTTTCAAATCATTTCTAACAGTTCTAGGAGAAACACTCAAACTTTTACCTATAAACTCTCCAGAAATATAGGTGCTTGAATAATTATACATAAGCCGTATAATCTTTAAAGTTCTTTTGTTCATTCCCTCACTCCAATTACCTTACACTTTAGTATTGAATATATATTATAATTCAAACATATTTTCTTCTGATAATTTTTTAAACCAGTACCCACTCTTTTTAATTGTACGTGCTTGCGTCTTAATGTCCACAGAAGCAAATCCATATCTATTTTTATAAGCATTCATCCAAGACCAATTATCCATAAATGTCCACATATGGTAACCTTTACAATTTGCACCTTCTTTAATTGCTTTATTTAGCCAATACAAATGATCTTTCAGAAAATTGATTCTATAATCATCTTGAATTTGGTTATTTTCTATAAACCTTGCTTCATTCTCGACACCCATTCCATTTTCAGAAATAAATGAAGTAATATTACCATAGTTATTTTGTAAGTTTTTCATGATATCATAGATGCCTTTAGGGTAAATTTCCCAACCTCTATAAGGATTCATTTTTCTGCCTGGCATTTCATAATTATCAAAATAAAATTCTGGGGTGAACGGCGAATTAGGATTAGGTAAACTCTCTTTAACTTTAACACGTCGAGGCAAGTAATAATTTACACCTAATAAGTCTACTGTATTACGTTTTATGATTTCCAAATCTTCACCTTTATAAAAAGGCAATAAATCGTGTTCTTTGATCATTTCTACTAATTGTTCTGGAAAAACACCTTTTGTAGCAGGATCTAGAAAACTCTTATTAAAGAATAAATCTGCTATTGATGCAGCTTTTTTGTCTTCCTCATTTTCACTTCTTGGATAAGATGGCGTTAAGTTCAAGACTATTCCTATTTCTCCATTATAGTTTTTCTCTTTAAATAACTTAATCGTTTTAGCATTTGCTAATATCGTATTAAAAGCATATTGAAAACCTCTTTTAGCATCATTTATATCAGGATAATGGAAATTATATAAATACCCTCCTTCAACTGGCACAATTGGCTCGTTAAACGTAAACCATTTTTTCACTCTATCACCATATAAATCAAAGCATTTTTGTGCATAATCAACATAATTTTCGACGACTTCTCTTGATTCAAAACCGCCTTTATTTTGTTGTTTCATGGGCATATCAAAATGATATAAATTAACAAAAGGCTCAATGTCATTAGCTATTAATTCATTAATGACATTATTATAAAATTCAACTGCATTTTCATTTGTGTTTCCTGTTTCTTGATTTATCATCCTTGTCCAAGAAATGGATAAACGGAACGAATTATGCCCTGTTTCTTTCATAAGTTTAATATCTTCTTTATATGTGTTATAAAAATTCGATGTGATATCTGGTCCTACATTATCATAAAATCGATTTGGTTCTTGTTCATACCAATAATCCCATATGGATTGTTCAGTCATAGATTTCGTTCCTTCAGTTTGTGTCGCACTTGCCGCACTGCCCCACCAAAAGTCTTTTGGAAAAGTAATTTTCATAAAAGTTCTCTCCTATCTTTTTTCTTTAATTTCTAGATAAATATCGATAATTTCATTTGCCATATCTTTTATCGTTAGTGCATTCATTAAATGATCTTGTGAATGTATAAGTATTAAATTTAATTGATAATCTTTGCCTCGTGCTTCTTCTTGCAATAAACTTGTTTGAAAATTGTGCGCCTTATTTATTTCTTGTTCTGCTTCTTTCATTTTTTCCTTAGCTGTCTCAAAATCATTTTCTTTCACATATTGAATTGCTTCCATTGCACTTGATCTTCCATTTCCAGCAAGCAAGATAATTTGGAATGCTATTTCTGTATTATCCATGATATATTACTCCTCACTCTTTGATTTTTCACGTTCTTTTCTAAAATAGCCATTGTCCAATACTTTAAAAAATGGTAACCATATTAAGAACGTAACAATTAAATTAAATAGCTGTAACACTGCACCTTGCCAAGCATTTCCTGTAGCTAAATATCCACTTATAAAAATAGGAGTTGTCCAAGGAACAATTACCCCAGAAGGTTTAGGTACCAATCCTAACTCCATAGAAAAATAAGTTATTATAGTTACTACTACTGGAGCAATCATCCACGGTACAAGTATGATTGGATTCATAATTACTGGTAACCCAAATAATATCGGTTCGTTCACATTAAAAATCGAAGCTGGGGCACCTAACTTTCCAATTTCTTTGTTTTGTTGACTTCTGGAGACAATAAATATTAATATAATGACCACCATCGTGCCACCAGTACCGCCCATACCCACTAAAAATGTATCTATAAACTGTTTTGTAATGATATTAGGCAGCTCTTGGTTTGCTTTAAATGCCTCTAAATTTTCGTTATTCAAAGAATACCAAATTGGATCAAACACTGTATTTACTATAATTTGGCCATGTAATCCAAAAAACCAAAATATTTGTATTAAAAGCACTGCAATAATTGTAGCCGTCAATCCACTACCTAATTCTGTTAGTGGTTGTTGCAAGATAGTATAAATAAAATTTTGTAATGTATCGAAAGGTGTAAAGGAAATTAATATTCTAACGATTAATATCACCGAAAGTGTTACTGAAATAGGGATTAAGGCACTAAATGATTTTGCTACTTGAGTCGGTACACCATTAGGCATTTTAATTGTTATCTCTTTCCGACATAAGTAACTATATATTTCACACGAAATAATAGACACAAAAATACCTAAGAACATACCCTTTGCCCCTAAAATCTCAACCGGTATGACACCTTCCGTTTTTTCAAATACTTGAGGCGTTAAAATCAAAACACTACTTAATGCTGTTACTGCCCCATAAATACCTTCAAATCCATTTTTCTCTGTCAGCTTATAACCAATTCCTATAATTACATATAGTCCCATTATCGAGAGCGTGGACTCTGAAGCTGGCCCAACCATAGCTTGCCAAGCCGAAAATTGTGCTTCGGATAATATTTTGTCTAAAAATGGAAAATTGGCTATTACAATAAAAATTGAACCAAAAATAATTAAAGGTAAAGCAACCATAAATCCATCTCTTAAACTTGAAAGATACTTATTGTTATTCAAGTTATCTGCAATTGGCAATAATATATCTTCCAGTTTTTCCATAAATTTATTTTCCATATAATTTCACTACTTTCCTATTAAATTTAGTGATTGCTTTAATACTCCATCACCATCAATACGCCCATATGCAACAGTATCAATAATATCAATAGGAATTTCGATATCATTTTCTTTAGCGTATTTTTCAAATTTTCGTTTCATGAATCTCATTTGTGGACCAATTAATAACACGTCATAGTTATCTAATTTTGAAAAAGCATTATCACTTGATACAGCTTCAATATTAACCTCAATATCAGCACTTTCTGCTGCCTCTTTCATCTTAGTAACTAATAAACTTGTAGACATCCCTGCGGAACATGATAATAAAATATTTTTCATATAAATCATCCCTTCTGTTTGTTTATTAAACTATACTATGTATGCGCTTACAAATTAATGGATGATTTTTCCTTTACTATAGGAAAACAAGTTTAATAACTAAGTAAGATTATATTATCTGAGTATTTATAGCAGGTTAAAGTATAGAAACCGCCCCACTATCAAAGATAGTAAGACGGTTAAAGGTCTATATTTCCATTATTTTATTTTTTTCAATACAAAGGATGTTAAAGCACAAATAATTGTCACCCAAAGTAGGATACTAAAAACGAGCGCATTGCTCCCACTTATTGTGATTCCCGTATTAAAATTTCCGTTAGAATCACTTTCTATATAAAAATTAGTCCCAAATACAAATAGCAAGGCAATAAAAACTAAAACACCAACTACATCAAACAATAATTTAATAAAAGGATATTTGATGTTTTCAGCTATCATATGATCACTCCTTAATTTTAATTATTTAAAAAATATTCGACAGATTCTAAAACTAAGAGTAACAAGGGTATAAATAGAGCTAATAAACTAGCAAAATTTAATTTTTTTAAATTTCTATCTTGTTTGCATTTCCCCATTTCGCCACGAATTAGAAAAATCGATATTATTAATATTATGATACAAATGATGTAAATCAAAAAGTTTAAAATAAATAAATATACTTCTCCTTACTTTAGCTTTATTCATTGCGCCTAAATTAAAAAACTATTACAGTTCTATTTAATTTTAATATACCATAAAAATTTTAATTACTTTATTATATTAATTAATTATTTTTTTAAATTTTCAGAAGTTTTTTACTATAGAATTAATAGTTGCCATCATAGTTATTTTACTTATAGGACTTTATTATTGTAAGAAAAAGAAACATTTGACAGTAAGAGCTTGTTTTTTTGACTTATTCATTATACTATTAGCTGTAATTATAACTAATGATTTTATGCACATAGATGCTTTCATGTAAGGGCATCAAGATGGTATAAAAGAAGGCGTAGACCTAAAATAAGTTCATGTCTGATTTCGATATTCCAAAAGGTCATTACAAAAATATGATGTGCTATATTAAAAAATAAAATGCTCTATAGGATTTATTTCTATAGAGCATTTTATTTGAATGCATATTTTTATTAAGTTAATTATTATATACTGAAAATATGAAAAAGCTGTTAGATATCGCAAAGATACCTAACAGCTTTTTAAAAAATTAAAACTAACTGAATATTACAAGTCTATTTTATTTTTAAAATTTGTCCCGTTTTAATACTGTTTGAATCTAGATTGTTATCAGATTTGATTTTACTTACTGTTGTGTCTTGCGCCTTAGCGATACTATACAAGGTATCCTCTTTTTTAACAGTATATGTTTTAACTAAGTAGAGTGTTTGCCCTTTACTGATATTATTTGTCTCAAGATTGTTCCATTTTTTGAGATCTTCAATACTCACTTTGCTTCTTTTAGAAATATTATATAAAGTGTCACCTTCGACTACTTTATGTGTATCACCTGATATACTGTCGTCGTTACTATCAGGGTCTGTCAATTTCAATGTTTGACCGATGGATAATGTATTGTCATTTAAGTCATTCCATTTTTTAATATTATCAATTGTTACGCCACTTCTCTTAGATATACTATACAAGGTATCCCCTTTAGCTACTTTATAAGTAGAACCTGTAATGGCATCGTCATCTTCGCCACCTAATTCTTTATAGTGTTTCTGAACTAAACTATAAAACTGGTTCATGTTATAACCCCATTGGTTAAAATAACCTACAGGGTCTGTATGGTTTGTGCCGCCCCAGTATTGACTAACTGCGTTATGACTGATAATTGTGCCAGTTCCTTGATTGTTATCTGCAAGTGAAGGTTGTAGTCCGTTTTGTTTTAACATTTTAGCAGTTAAATAAGCTTGGTTGTTCACAGATTTAGCAAAACCATCAAATGTGTTAGATCTTGTTAATTCTATTTGATAAAAATAGGGGTTTGCATTCGCTCCAGCACCCCACGCTAAATAATCACTTGGTGCGGTTTGTATAATTTTATCACTACCTGCATATGCGTGAACAAAGGCATTATTGTAGTTATTATACATGTAATTTACTTCACCATCGATTGTACTATTAGGGTTTGCAGTTTCATGAATAACGACACCGATAAATTCCCCTGATTTATAATTATATTTAGGTAAATTATTCATACGAGAATCTTGCACTATTTCTGCAGGCTGTATGTTGTTATTGTCTATGTATGTATTAACGTCTTGATACGCTCTATTTGCAAATGTGCTCGTTTCTACTGAATTATGTTCTGCAACTTTATCATGTAGTTTTAAATCTTCTGGTGTTAACTGATTTTTCAACGCCTGTGGACTCATTTTTTGTGCTTTTTCAAAATCTATTGCCTTACTTGTATTTTCATTTTTAGTTTCTTCTGCGCGATTATTAGAATTACCCTCTTGTGCAGTTGCAACTGTACTACTTAACAATAAACTCGTTGCTAATACTAATGACAAACTAATCCTGTACTTCATAACAACATCCCCTATTTCAAATTTTTAAAACACGATATTATATAAACATCCATTCCTTGCACAACACCTTATTGTCTCATCTTATAATATTATCAGATTATTTACAAAACATAGTTTTGTTTTATGCCATTATTTTAAATATTTTTATATAAGCATAATCATTATTTTGAATTTTGAGCATAAAAAGGCTGGGACATAAGTATGTCTCAGCCTCAAATTCAAATATCCATGATTACACTAGATAAAATAGCAACCAATGCAACTATAAGTACCAGTACTAAAAGTGAATCAATTCGTTTTTGGTTACGTTCATTCATGGGTTTTCTAAATTCTTTTAATGCGAAAAATCCTGTAATTAACACAATCACTAAACACAATAAATGAAATACCAACGCTAATACTTCCATTATCATCACTCCAAACTTGAAATAATTAAGTTTGTTGCTTTAAATCACTTTCTATTATTTAGGCTTTTCGTGTACAAAAACTTCCCGATTCGATATGTTACGATTTATATTTCACAGTTACAAAAATCAAAGATTAATTTATATTCTTTTTATTCAATTACCCCTTTTTCGATGATTAGAAACAAAAATCTATCCTTCACCTAGCTCACGTAATAATAAAACTCTCCCATATTAAGGATACAAAATAATTCTGGTTAATTAAAACCACAAAAAATAACCCCGTAAGCATAAGCTTACGGGGTTTTCAGATACAATATCTATTATTGTTCTTCTTTAACATATGGTAATAATGCCATATGACGAGAACGTTTAATAGCTAATGTCAACATACGTTGATATTTAGCTGAAGTACCTGTTACACGACGTGGTAAAATTTTACCGCGTTCTGAGATAAAACGTTTTAATAAGTCTGTGTCTTTATAGTCGATGTGTGTAATACCGTTTGCTGTGAAATAACAAACTTTTTTACGACGACGTCCGCCTCTTCTTGGTCCACCTGCCATGAAAACTGCCTCCTTTTAAGTTGTTTTTTTACCGTCAAATTTGAATATTTATCCATTATTTATAATGACTAATGTGCTATTATTTTCTATTATTAAAAGATTTAAAATGCGTGTGAAACATTGTGCTAAATCTTTGTGTGTGTATGTGTACTACTAATGTTATAAAATTATCCACCATTTGTCAACACGTTCAGATAAATAAACATCATTTACTTGAAATAAATTCAATTCCCTCTAAATTTTTTAATCATTTAGAACTAATTTAACTTCTTCGCTTAAATCTTCATAATGATTATTAATAAAGAAATGATCTCCTTCAAAAAAGCGATAATCTACATCACCTTTTGTTAGTTCTGACCATTTATATAAATTATTGTCGCAAATTGAATCTTGTTTGCCTACAAAAACAGATAAATTTATTTCTACCTGTCTCTCTTTTGGTTTATTACAATAGTAGTCTATAGCTAAAAAGTCGTTTTTTAAGGCTGGTTTAACAAGTTCCCAGAGCTCTTCATGGTTTAAAATCTCGTCTGGTGTACCACCTTTGTCTTTAATAAACTGTTTAAATTCTATATCATCCATGTATTCTATACCGTTATTTCTATCTAAACAGCCTATAGCTGCACTAGCGCAAAGAATCATGTGTTTAGGTCGATAGCCTAACTGATCAAGTTTGTAATAAAGTTCATAAGCTAAAATTGTACCTAAACTATAACCTAATAATATAAATTCTTCAGGCTTTTCTTTAATAATTTGGTTTATTAAATCATCAACCATATCATCAATACTATCTAAAGCAGGTTCAATAAATCTTTCGCCACGGCCAGGCAATTCTAATGGTTTAAATTGAATGTGACTTGGTAAATTATTTTTCATTGGATAATATAATGTTTTATTTCCCCCTGCAAACGGGATACAAAACAACGTTGTGTCAGTCATATACTCACCCCTTAAAGTATAAATTCTGTATTAAATCTTTTTGTAATATCTAATAGCTCTACAACTAAATTTTGGTTAGTTGCTTCCAAAATAACTGATAGTGCGTATTTTTCAAAAACGAGATTATGAAAAAATGAAAAGCTTTGACTCATATCTTTTTCTGTTTCAACGATATTATAACTTTCTCGCCCTGGCGTAATTGAAAAAGAATCTAGTTCTTTATACATACCAATACCAAGTAACTTCAAATAGCATTCTTTCATTGTCCACACTTCAAAAAAACGATTGAACTGAACATCCGAATTTTGTGCATTCATAATATATTGGGATTCTGTTAAAGCAAAATATTTTTTAGCAATATCTAAATCAATAGCTTCAATTTTTTCTATATCAATGCCAACATTTTTATCACTGACAACACACACCGAAAACCCATCAGTATGTGAAACATTAAGATGAATACCACTTGGCATGTGCAACACAGGCTTGCCATATTCTTCTTTGCTGAATTGTATATCATCAAAATGATGCCCCGTATGTTCACGTATGCAATAATACTTAAACAATTCAGAATATCTAGTATTTCTTTTGTCGTTTTGATAAATGAAAGAGCACGTATCTAATACATACACAGTAATTTTCACAGTTACACTTCCACATCGTTTGTTAAATTAAAACAATTGAAGCAGTAAATAATTATTATACTGCTTCAATGTTGTATTAAAAATTATTTTTTGGATGACTAATCATTTTAGATAATGTCACGTTTTCTATAGGTTGCCATTTGAAGTTTAATTTTTCGAGTATAAAGTTAGTTTTAAAATCTAATACTTCAAAGTGAGATTTATTGAAAATATTATTATCTAATATACCAGTGTGAAGTAAGAAGTCATTGATTTCATCACTCATTACATCATCTTGAATACATTCCATTAAATAATCCACAAACTCATTCCACTGTACATCTTTAATATTATAATTGTTTTGGTTATATACACTCATTAATTGTTTGAGTGGAAGGTGATTATTATTATATATATGATGAATTTCATTATTTAATTGATTATTTTTAATCAATTTACTACATGCTTCGGCTGCTTGATCCACAGAAGTGAATTCTAAATCATCATTTTCTAAATCCGGGAATATTTGTAGGTTCTTGAATGATTTAATAATACTGTAGAAAGCATTATTTTCTTCATTTTTTTGGAATATTCCTGTAAGAGAATCACATTGCAAGTTACCTAATCTATATATATTAGTTTCAATGCCTTGTTCTCTACTAGAAATTAATAATTTTTCAGCTTCTATTTTACTGTCTAGATAAACGTTATTAAGTTTTTGGCCAATATCTATATCATATTCTGAAAATGTTAGCTGTGATTTGTCTTTCACTTGACCTGATGCAATAGAAATTGTAGACATATGATGAATCTCTTTAAATTGATTGTCCTTAGCAAATTGTATTAACTGCTCTATACCACGTACGTTCACACCATAAGAAGCATCTTTCGTCGCAAAGTGACTTACATTCGCTGCAGCATTAACAACTATATCAATATTTTGAGATAACTCATCGTAAGTTTTAGCATCCATACCTAGTTGCTCAGATTCAATGTTTCCTTCAATGATATGAATTCTGTTAGCATATTCAGGATTTATTTGAGACTCAAAGTAATAAACCCAATTGCGATGTAATTTTGTTTCCCCGTCAATATCTTTATTACTTCTAACCATTACATATATGTCAAAGTCTGTCTCTTCTAATAAATTATTCAATAAGTAGACACCAAAGAATCCTGTAGCACCTGTAAGTAATGCTTTTTTACCTTGTTTCGCTGCATTTGAGCCAATAATATCATATTTTTTAGCGCTGTCTTGTTTATATCCATTTATTTTTTGAATAAATTCGCTACTAAATTGATGTGTATGTTCCGTGTTAATATCTTTGAGTGATGCTAATTTTGTTAAAATATTTGTATTATCTTTACCGACAAGTGACTCACTTATCCGATCAGTCGTTTGTAGTTCGAAAATATCTTTAATAGAAATATTATATGATTTCGATAATAGCGACGTAAGTTTAATTGCTTTTATAGAGTCACCACCAATTTCAAAGAAATTATCATAAACACTTACTTTATCAGTATTTAATACATCTTCAATTGCTTTAACAATATTTGCTTCTATATCATTTCTAGGTTCAACAAATGCTTGTCTTTCAATTTCAATTTCAGGCAATGCACGTTTATTTAATTTACCATTAGAAGTTATAGGTAGCTGATCAATTTGTGTCATATAAGCTGGAATCATATAATCTGGTACTTTTCGAGCTAATTCTGTTTTAATCTCAGAAAATGAAAGTGTTTCATCTGACACTAAATATGCACAAATCGCTAAAGCTTCACCAGCCATTGGTTTAACTATTACACCCGCATCTGAAACATGATCAATTCGAAGTAGATGACTGGAAATTTCACCAAGTTCGATACGATAACCACGAATTTTCACCTGTTCATCAATACGACCTAGATATTCAATTTGACCATCTGTTCTCCATTTTGCTAAATCACCTGAACGATATAATTTACCTTCACCAAATGGATTATCAATAAATTGTTGCTGTGTTAATTCCGAACGGTTTAAATAGCCTTTTGTCACAGCGATACCACCAATACAAAGTTCGCCTGGAACACCAATACCCATAAGATTATTATTATTATTCAAAATATAAATTTGGACATTCGCTATCGGGTTCCCAATTGGGATCACATCATATACCTCACTTGCAGGTAATGGATTATATATCACCTCAATTGAAGCTTCTGTAGGCCCATATAAATCAATTAATAATGTATCGTTTCGTCCACCGATTAATGTATTAAAACGGTTCACTTGTTCTGCTTTTAGTGCTTCACCACTTGCGAGTACATAATTAACTGACGCAATATCACTCATTTTATCAGCTGATTTAATATAATCGACAAACACACCTAACATAGAAGGCACAAAGTGCACCATCGTGATTTCATGTTTTTGAATCAGTGATGTAATTTTATCTGGATTACCTTCTTCTCCGGATGGTAGTAAAACTGCTTGCGCACCAACCATCGCAAATCCAAAAATTTCCCAAACTGAAACGTCGAACGTAAATGGCGTTTTAAATAAAATTGTTTCTTCATTATTAAAATCATATTTATCAATCATCCAATTAAGTCGATTCATTACACCTTCGTAAGATACGATAACACCTTTAGGATTGCCAGTAGTACCCGATGTATAAATAATATACATTAAATTAGAAAGACCTGTAATATGTTTTAAGTTATCTGTTGATAAATCTGTAAGGGTAGATTTATTAGCCAAATCAATCACTTTGTTATCATAATTAATTGTTCTATTTAACGTGCGGTCCGTAAGTAATAAAGTTAGCTGACTGTCTTCTAAAATATAATTGATACGGTCACTAGGATTATTTGGGTCAATTGGTACATATGCACCACCTGCTTTCAAAATACCGTAAATGCCTATCATCATTTCTAAACCACGATCAGCCATCAAACCGACAAGTGTATCAGCTTTCACACCTTCTGCACGTAATTTATGTGCTAATTGATTCACACGTGAATTTAGTGCTTGGTAAGTTAAACTTTCACCTTCATAAGTGATTGCTGTTTGATCCGGCGTTTTAGCTACTTGCTGTTCAAATCGTTCAATAAATGTTTGCTTATTATCCAGTTGTACGTGAGTATTATTAAATTCTCCAAGAATTTGTGTTCTCTCTTCTCCTGTAATCATTTCAATCTCACTAATATTTTGTCCTGGATTATGAATAATCTCAGTTAATATTTGCATATAGTGTTTTAACATGCGCTCAACAGTTTGTTGTTTGAACAACTCAGCACCATACTCTATTGATACTTGGTATGCACCATCATCTTCAATTGTCATGTTTAAATCAAATTTAGCATTTGTATTCGTTGCTTCTTTTGCTTCAATTTCCCAATCCTCAATTTGAAGATTTTGCTGTTCATTATTTTGTAAGGTAAAGAGTACATCAAATAATGGGTTACGTGTTAAATCACGTCTTTCCACTACTTCTTCAACTAGTTCTTCCAATGGATACTCTTGATTGTCATACGCTTTTAATGCTGTATTTCTCACTTCAACTAATAATTGTTCAAATGATTTATTGGCTTCAGGATAAGCACGCATTGGCAACGTATTAACAAACATACCTAATATATTTTCAGTATCTTCATGGGTACGACCTGAGATAGGGCTACCTACCACAACATCTTCTTGTCTACTATATTTATGAAGTAAAATCATGAATGAAGATAATAGAATCATATAGTCCGTACTGCCTGTCGTTTGTGCTAATTGATGTAATGCGTTTCTTGTTTCTTCTGGCATTTCAGCTGTAACTGTTTCACCTGTGAAACCTTGTTGTTTCGGTCTTGAATAATCATAAGGCAAGTCTAAAACAGGAGCCTCATCTTCAAATTGAGACAGCCAAAATGTTCGTTGATCACTTAAATCACGTGTGTGCATCCATTCACTATAATCTTTGTACTGTACTTTTAAGTCATTCAAAGCTTTTTCATGGTATAGAGCCGTGAATTCTTTAATGATCAGGTTAATAGAGAAGCCATCTGAAATAATATGATGCATATCAAATAATAAGACATGTCGTTGTTCAGAAAATCTAACAATTTTCACTTTTAATAATGGCGACTGACTTAAATTAAAAGGCTTCACAAAATCATTTAACAAACTCTCGTAATCATCTGTATAAAATTCTTCATAATCTACTGATATATTTGCCGATTCATCTATAACTTGGACTGGTTCGCCATCCACTGTTTCAAAATGTGTTCTTAACGCTTCGTGGCGTTCTACTAAAATTTGGAATACATTTTGAACACGGTCGACATCTACGTCACCATTTATTTCCAACATACTTGGCATATTATAAGCAGTTTGTCCTTCTCCCATTTCATTTAAAACATATAATCGTTTTTGTGGTGAAGAAGCTAAATAATATGGTTTGACCTCAGCTTGAGGGATATTTCGTTCACTTACGCCATTTTCTTGCTCCTCTATAACTTTTGAAAGTTGTCCTACTGTCGGGCTTTCAAAGATAACTTTCAAGGGCAATCGTACACCTATTTCACCTTCGATTTTGTTTATAATATTGATTGCTTTAAGTGAATGTCCTCCTATTTCAAAGAAGTTATCATGTATACTTACGCGTTCAATATTTAAAACGTTTTCAAAAATACTAGCAAGCATTCTTTCTACATCATTTGTAGGTTCAACGTGAGTCTTGCTTTCAACTTTAATTTCAGGTAATTTCTTTTTATCTAATTTACCATTTGATGTTACAGGTAATATATCGATTTGACTCATGTACGACGGAACCATGTAACCTGGTAATTTTTTACTTAACTGCGTTTTGATATCATAAAAATCGATTTGCTCGTCTGAAACTAAGTAAGCACAAATCGCTAATTCTTCTCCTGCCATTGGTTTAGCAACTACTGCAACATCAGAAATAAAATCGATTTGACGTAATAAGCTTTCAATCTCACCCAATTCAATACGATAACCACGGATTTTCACTTGTTCATCTAAACGACCGAGATATTCTACATCACCTGTAGCACTCCACTTCGCTAAGTCACCTGTACGATATAATTTACCTTCACCAAATGGATTGTCGATGAATTTTTCTGATGTTAAATCAGGACGATTTAAATATCCTCTTGTCACACCAACACCGCCAATACACAGTTCACCTGGTACACCAATGCCCATGAGATTCTTATCTGAATTCATAATATAGGCTTGTATATTTGCAATTGGTTGACCAATTGGTATTTCTTCATAGGTTTGACCGGCAGGACAAGGATAATAAATAACTTCGATTGAAGCTTCTGTTGGTCCATATAAATCAATTAGCAAAGTATTATTTTGCTCACCTATTAATGTGTTAAATTGGTTTACTTGTTCTGCTTTTAAAGCTTCCCCACTTGCCAATACATAATTAACGGATGCAATATCACTCGCTTTATTCGCTGTTTTAATAAAGTCGACAAATACACCTAACATAGATGGCACAAAGTGTACCATTGATATTTCATGTTGTTGGATTAATTCTGTAATTTTCTCTGGGTTACTCTCTTCTCCAGAAGGTAGTAAGACTGTCTGTCCACCAATGATTGCCCAGCCAAAGATTTCCCATACAGAAACATCAAATGTAAATGGCGTTTTGAATAGAATTGTATCTTCAGAGCTAATATGATAATGATCAATCATCCAATTCAATCGATTCATCACACCTTTATAGGGCACCATAACACCTTTTGGTTTACCAGTTGTACCCGATGTATAGATTACATACATTAAGTCAGATACGTCGGTAACGTGTAATAAATTATCTGTTGGTTGTGTTGAAACCATTGAGTCATCTGTTAAATTTAACACAGTTTGATTAAATTCAATTGTTGTATCTAGCATTTGATCAGTTAGCAAAACAGTTGGTGCACTATCTTTTAAAATATAGTTGATACGGTCACTTGGATAATTTGGATCGATTGGTACGTAAGCGCCGCCCGCTTTTAAAATACCATAAATGCCTATTATCATTTCTAAATGGCGATTTGTCATCAATCCGACAAGTGAATTAGCCTGTATCCCCTCTATGCGTAGGTAATTTGCTAATTGGTTCGCTTTATCATTCAATGCTTCATAAGTCAGGCTCTCACCTTCATAAGTAATTGCTATTTGGTCAGGTGTTTTAGCTACTTGATTTTCAAAACGTTCGACGAATGTTTGATTATTATTGAACGGCACTTTCGTATCGTTAAATTTATTGAAAATAACATCTTTTTCGTCTTGAGTTACCATTTCTATTTCACTAATTTTTTGTTCAGGATTATTACCAACATTAGAAAGTATCTCGATAAAGTGCGTTAACATGCGTTCAATTGTATCTTGACTAAATAATTCTTCACCATATTCTAAAGAAATTTTGTAACCATTATCATCTTCAATAGTCATACTTAAATCAAATTTAGTATTTATATAGGAAGGTTCTTTTTGTTCAATTGACCAATCATCGATTTGAAGACTTCCTTTTTCATTATTTTGTAAAGTGAATAATACATCGAATAATGGGTTGCGTGTTAAATCACGTTTTTCAACTACTTCATCTACTAGTTCTTCTAGCGGATATTCCTGATTGTCGTATGCTTTTAATGATGTATCTTTCACTTCAGATAATAACTGATTAAACGTTTTATTTCTTTCTGGATGCGCACGCATTGCTAATGTATTAACAAACATACCTAGCAAATTCTCAGTATCTTTATGCGTACGTCCCGAAATCGGACTGCCCACGACAACGTCTTCTTGGCGACTATATTTGTTTAATAACACCATAAATGATGATAATAAAACCATATAATCTGTACTACCTGTTGCCTGCGCTAATTGATTAATTGCATTTCTAGTATCATCTGGCATCTTCATGCTTACTGTTCTACCAACAAAACTTTGTTGATTTGGTCTTGAATAATCATAAGGCAAATCTAAAACTGGCGCTTCGTCTTTAAATTGAGACAGCCAGAATTCTCTTTGTACATTTAAATCACGTGAATTCATCCACTCGCTATAATCTTTATATTGTATTTTTAAATCCTCTAAAATGCGATCTTTATAAAGTGCTGTAAATTCTTTAATGATTAAATTAATAGATAGTCCATCTGAAATAATGTGATGCATATCAAATAAAAGTACGTAACGTTGTTCAGCACATTTAACAATTTTCACTCTTAACAAAGGTGCATGAGCTAAATTGAACGGTCTAATGAATTTATTTAGTAATGATTCATAATCTTCAGTATGCGACAGCTCATAATCTACAGTAATGTTTAATTGTTCCTCAATAATCTGAACAGGTTCTCCTTTTACTGTATCAAAGTGTGTTCTTAATACTTCATGACGGTTTACTAATTCTTGGAATGCACTTTGCACACGTTCAACGTCCACATCTCCTCGTATTTCTAACATACTTGGCATGTTATAAGCTGTTTGTCCGTCTACCATTTCATTTAGTACATATAAACGTTTTTGTGGTGAAGAGGCTAAATAATACGCTTTGTCTTCAGCAGCTGGAATTTCATGGTTGCTTGAATCATTCGCTTGGTTTTCTATAATTTTAGTAAGTTGTGCTACTGTTGGGTTTTCAAAAACAGATTTTAATGGTAAACGGGTCGCCATTTTACTCTCTATTTCATTAATAACACTAATAGCTTTTAGCGAATGACCTCCTATTTCAAAGAAGTTATCAAAAATACTGATGTCTTCAACATTTAAAACTTTGCTAAATATTTCAGCAATTTTTTCTTCTATATCATTTCTTGGAGCCACATAATCTCTATGTTCAACTTGTATTTCTGGTAATTCTTTTTTATTCAATTTACCATTTGAAGTTACTGGTAACATATCAATTTGTGTTATATAACTTGGAATCATATATTCCGGTAATTTTTTACTGAGTATTTCTCTGACTGCTTCAAAATCAATTGTTTTATCTGAAACTAAGTAAGCACAAATTATCAAGTCTTCATTACCAGCCATTGATTTTGTAACTACTGCTACGTCTGATATATTTTCAATTTGATCTAATAAACTTTCGATTTCACCAAGCTCAATACGGTAACCACGTATTTTCACTTGTTCATCCATACGGCCTAGATATTCAATAAGTCCATCAGCGCCCCATTTTGCTAAGTCACCTGTGCGATACAGCTTGCCTTCTCCAAATGGGTTATCAATGAATTTTTCTTGTGTTAATTCTGGGCGGTTTAAATAACCTCTTGTCACACTTACGCCACCGATACATAATTCTCCTGGTACATCGATGCCCATAAGGTTGTTCTCTTCATTCAAAATATAAGCTTGAGTATTTGCAATTGGTCGACCAATTGGTATTTCCTCATATGATTTATGATCATGGCAAGGGTAATAAATCACTTCGATTGACGTTTCTGTTGGTCCGTACAAATCTACTAGCAATGAACTATTTTCTTTGCCGATTAGTTGATTAAAGCGATTTACTTGCTCAGGTTTCAAGGCTTCACCACTGGCTAATACGTAATTAAGTGAATCAATAGCACTTGCACTTGATGTGGTTCTAATAAAGTCTATAAATACGCTTAACATAGATGGTACAAAGTGTACCATTGAAATTCTATGATGTTGAATTAGTGATGTAATTTTTTCTGGGTTGCTTTCTTCACCAGAAGGTAGTAAGACTGCTTGTCCACCTATCATCGCCCAGCCAAATATTTCCCATATTGATACATCAAATGTAAATGGCGTTTTAAATAAAATTGTATCTTGATGATCGATATTAAATTCATCAATCATCCAATTCAGTCTGTTAAGTACACCTTTGTAGGGAACCATAACACCTTTTGGCTTACCAGTTGTTCCTGAAGTGTAAATTACATACATCAAATTAGAAACGTCTGTAACACGTGGCAAATTACTTGTAGGCATGGTTGATAGCAGTGAATTGTTAGTAATATTAATAACAGTACGCTCATAGTCAATAGCAGGATCCATATCTTCATCAGTTAACAACACACGAGGTTGACTATCGCTTAAAATATAATTAATTCGTTCACTTGGATGTTCAGGGTCCATTGGCACGTATGCGCCTCCTGCTTTTAAGACGCCATATATAGCGATTAGCATCTCTAAACGACGTCGGCTCATTATCCCAACAAGCGTGTCGGGTTTTACACCTTCATTTCGTAATTGATATGCCAATTGATTTGCACGATCATTTAACGACTGATAAGTTAAGCTTTGGCCTTCGTAAGTAATTGCTGTTTGATTAGGCGTTTTTTCCACTTGTTCTTCAAAACGTTCCACAAATGTTTGCTCATTATTTAATGGTAAATGCGTATCATTAAATTCATGAAGTATTTTTTCTTTTTCTTCACCTGTCACAATTTCAATATCACTGATACTTTGTTCTAGATTGTTTATCATACTATTCAAAACATTTAAAATAGTATCGTGTAATTGATATACACCCTTCTCATCTAATGCATCAATTTGATAATCGTAGTCAATATCCAAGCCGTTTTTACTACTTCTATTACTAACGTTTACACTTAATGGTGCATTATTAGTACCTGAATCTAACCACTCGTCTGAAAATCCATCTTCTATAAATTCTGCATTATACTGAGTATTTTGGAAAGATATAAAACAATCTAGCAAGCCTCTTTTATTTCCACTATCTTCAACAATATAATCATAAGGGTATTTTCTATGTTTTAATAAATTAAATGTTTCAATTTTTATTTTATCCAAATATGACTTAATTGATAGATTTTTATCTATTTCCACTATCATCGGTAGAACCCTTGAATAAACCCCTGTTGACGCTTTCTCTTTTTTACTGTTTCTGTTATGTATGAGTAATCCGACTGAATTTATATTAGAAAGTGTTTTTTTATACTTAATAATAAGCATAATAGCAGAAAATAGATTACTTATGCTTAACTGATTCTCTTCACAAAATGCTTTGATATTTTTGGTATCTATATTAGATAAACTGATACTTTTTCTTTTGCCCACAGCGCTGCCTAACGTTGTCTTTTCAAAAAGCGCATTGTCTTCAAAGTTCTTCAGTTTTTCTAACCAAAATTGTTTATCTTTATCAAATCTATTTGAATTTTCATATTTTGATTCGGAAGCAATATTTTCTAGATAAGAGTTGCTATCAGATTCATCAACAGGTTTTCCTGCTAATATCTTAATTAGATAATTCACAACAATGGTCATACTCCAACCATCACTTATAAGGTGGTTTTGTAACAAAACTATACCGTTATGTCCTTCTGGAAGCCTTACAATTGTAGCTTTGTATAAATCATCATTTAAGGCAAAAATATTCGTTCTAGCCTTTTCATTAACCCATTTCTTATAAGAGACCTCATCTTGATAAAAGTCTAAATAATCGTAATATTTATATTGAAAGTTTGCTAAATACTGTTGGTACACCCCATCTTTTTTAGTTATTCTCAATCTAAGACTTTCGTGATCTCTCACTAGCTTATTAAAAGCTTCATTTATTTCTTCGTACTCTAAGCCATTTCTCATATGCATAACACCAGCTATATTATTTATACTAGTGTTTTCATAATATTGTTCAATTTGTAATATTTCGTTTTGTGCATAAGACAATAATTTTGTTTCCATTTATAATTGCAAACCTCCTATCAATATACAGTACATACTTATAATAATATTATCCAATGTTTTTTTCAATCATATGAGTTTGGTTATATTTCTATAGATAATTTTATAAATTCCCTTATTTATTTTTTCGAAACATTATTAACCAAATATTAATAATTTTAAAGTAAAATTAATTGTCGAATTGAAGGCAATTCAATTTCGCTCAATTACTATAAAAAAGAATATTCTGATTTTTTGATATAAAAAAGGTACGTTAATTTTTACAGTTGAGATCACTTTTTTAATAAATTAAGAGGAGATTGCGTAACAATGAATTATTTTATATTTAATAACACTAGGATTTCTAGAATCATTCATTTTTGAAGAACCTATTGAAGCAATATATGATAAAACCAAACTTATTAAACGTAACATTTCGTTTATATTAATCATTATAATTTGAGTAATAGAATTTTGTTGGCTTTGAGGTTTTATGTATTATAGAAAAAGAGATTAAACAACCTGAGGTTGCTTAATCTCTTTTTCTATATTTCTATAAGCCCTATTTAGATTAAGAGCTTATTTCACACATTCACACACATATAATACAATTTCACACATATATAATATAATTTCGACGATCTACATTGACATTCACACAATGTTTGTAGATTAGAACGGTAAATCATCATCACTAATATCAATAGGTCCATTTGCGTTTGCAAACGGGTTATCTGATTGTTTATTATTCGATGAATTATTATTGCTATTGTTGTTGTTATTATTGTTATTGTTATTATTTTGATAAGAAGAAGTATTTTGACCTGATTGTTGTCCGCCAAAGTTTTGGAAATTGTTATTTCCTTCTTGGGCATGACGTTGATTTTGATTTTTAGGTTCAAGGAATTGAACGCTATCACAAACCACTTCAGTTACAAAAATACGACGTCCTTCTTGGTTTTCGTAGCTACGTGATTGAATGCGACCGTCAACGCCAGCTAAACTACCTTTGAATAAGTAGTTATTAACATTATCTGCTTGTTTTCTAAAAACGACACAATTAATGAAATCTGCTTCGCGTTCCCCTTGCGCATTTGTAAACGTACGGTTTACTGCTAGAGTAAAAGTCGCAACACTCACGCCTGAGGGTGTTGTTCTATATTCTGGATCTTTCGTTAAACGACCGACTAAAACAACTCTATTTATCATTTAAACGAACCCCCAATTATTATTTTTTAGTCTTATCTTCGTCTGCACGAATTACGATATAACGGATGATATCATCGTTGATTTTAGCTAAACGTTGGAATTCATCAGTAGCTTCATTGTCTTCAGCTTGGATACGTACTAAGTTGTAATAACCTTCACTGAAATCATTAATTTCATAAGCTAAACGACGTTTACCCCAATCTTTAACTTCTAAAGCCTCTGATCCGTTAGAAGATAAAATACCGTTGAAACGTTCAACGACAGCTTTTTTAGCATCTTCTTCAATGTTCGGACGAACGATGTACATAACTTCATATGTTCTCATTTATAATTGCACCTCCTTGTGGTCTATGCGGCTCATCATCATTTGTGACAAGCAAGGAATAATTTTCATTACTCACAATCAAGAATTATAGCACAGCCCTTTACATTTTACAATGACCATTGCTTTAATATGCTATAAAAAATACAAGAATGTTTCATATGAAACACGGTCTAACGTCTATAAAATACTAGTTAAAAACCCTTCACAGAATACTTTATTATAACAAGTATTTATTTTATTAATATTTAATTTTAATAGAAAAAATATGCCACTAAATATATGGTTGCTAAATCAATTTAATTCTAATAGCATACCAGTTGAGTTCATTTTATTATAATCATGTATTTGTTTAGCATATATTTTTTAGAAATATCAATTACATATAAAAGGAGCAAACTATGGTTTCAGTAATCAAAAAAGGTTTAGTCACTGTAAGTGTATTATTTGCATCAACGTTAGCAATGAACGTAACACACGCCGCTGGAGATACATCAAACCAAAAAGGAACTATGGGGTATGGTTACCAACAATACATTGAAAAACACCCTGAAAAATCATTTGAACGAAGTTCTGAAAATAATTCGAACGAGACACAATCCGAAGCAGGCACAACCCAATCAGGCGAACGTATTTTAGACATTTCAGAATGGCAAGGTGACTTAACTGAACAAGAAGTTAAAGACCTTAAAGCTAATTATGATTTCATCATTATTCGTGCACAATACGGTTCTGAAAAAGTTGATGCTTCATTAGAGCATAATTCAGCTTTATTAGACGAGCAAGGCTTAGACTTTGGTGTATATTCTTATAGTATGTATGAAAATCCTGAAGATGCACGTTACGAAGCTCAAACTTTATATAATCGCGCACCTAAAGCAAGCTTTTACATCAATGACTTTGAGCAAGATACAGTCACTTCAGGCTCTTCAGAAGAAAGTACATCTGCATGGTATGATGAAATGAAAAGTTTAGCTGGTGATAAAAAAGTCCTATTCTATTCTTATGAAAATTTCATGGCAGAACACGCTTCAGAATCTGTCAGTGAATATGATGGTACCTGGGTTGCCAATTACAACCCTGACCAACCTACTCGTGAACACGTATTATGGCAATATACTGATAGTTATGCATCACCTGAATTAAACCAAAATGTAGATGCGAATTACACCGGACCAAATGTAAGTACAGATTGGTTCACATCTTAATATTTATAATAGTTTCCTTCTAATAAATTATATTATGGGCCCAGGACATAAGAATATCCTTCTTTTGTCCCGGGCCCATCTTTTGTTTTTTAAAATTAGAAATTTTTACATTAAAAACGCGCTTCTTATCACCTTAATTTATTATACCCTCGGTTAAATATCTGAAATACACAAATATGACTGATAAACCCTATTTATTTATAAAAAACGCTTCCCTAAAAATTTAGGGAAGCTCATGTGAAAGCATTAGCTATGTTTGTTTACACATTAAATCTAAAGTGAACTACGTCGCCATCTTTCATAATATAATCTTTACCTTCTAAACGCTGTTTCCCAGCATCTTTGGCACCACTTTCGCCATTGAATTCAACATAATCATCGTAGCTTGTTACTTCAGCACGGATAAAACCGCGCTCAAAGTCAGTATGAATAATACCCGCACACTGTGGCGCTGTCATTCCAGAGATGAATGTCCATGCACGTACTTCTTGGACGCCTGCAGTAAAGTAAGTTGCTAAACCAAGTAAGTCGTATGTTGTACGAATTAAACGATCTAAACCAGGTTCTTCAATGCCTAGGTCTTCTAAGAACATTTCTCTATCTTCATCTTCAAGTGTTGCGATTTCTTCTTCAATTTTAGCGCTAATTACGATAACTTCTGAATCTTCTTTACTCGCATACTCACGAATTAATTTAACTTTTTCATTATCTTCATCGCCAATTTCATCTTCGCCGACATTAGCAATATATAACATTTCTTTAGAAGTTAATAACTGTGCTTGATTTACAAATTTTTGATCTTCATCATTAAATTCAAGACTACGAACAGGGTCCCCTTCTTCTAAGGCTTCCTTAATTCTTGCTAAAATACGTGCTTCGTTCACCGCATCTTTATCTTTTTGTTTCGCCATTTTTTCTGCTTTTGGCAAACGTTTTTCAACAGATTCTAAATCTGCCAATACTAATTCCATATTGATTACTTCGATATCATCAACTGGGTCTACACGTCCTGAAACGTGAGTCACATTATCATCGTCAAATGCACGTACTACTTGGCAAATTGCATCTACTTCACGAATATGTGACAAGAATTTATTACCAAGTCCTTCACCTTTAGAAGCCCCTTTAACAATCCCAGCAATATCTGTAAATTCAAATGTTGTTGGAATTGTTTTCTTCGGTTCTACCATTTCTGTTAATTTGTCTAATCTGCTGTCTGGAACCTCTACGATTCCTACGTTAGGATCGATTGTCGCGAAAGGATAATTCGCTGCCAGTGCACCTGCTTTTGTGATTGCATTGAAAAGTGTAGACTTACCTACGTTGGGCAAACCAACTATACCTGCTGTTAAAGCCATTATTCATTCTCCTTATTTTCAGTATCTTGGTGGGACACTAATATTTTTTTTAGTTTTTTATTAAAAGTTTGTCTTGGAATCATAATACTTCTTTGACAGTTTTCACATTTTATTCGGATGTCTGCACCTACACGAATGATTTTAAAACGATTCGTGCCACATGCATGCTGTTTTTTCATCTCTACAATATCATTTAAACCGTAATTTGATGTCATTCTGTCACACCTCCGAACATCTTAAGCATTATTTTGTTGATTCGCGTCATATTGCACCATCATAGGTTTCGGTATTTTAATCTCATGTCGTTTAAATACCTTCAAAATCTCTTTTCTTAAAATACGTGCACCTGAAAATCCTTCTCCTGGTATTGTTTCAGCAGAAATCCACAGCGTAATTTCATCTCTTGTAATGGAGTTAATACCAACTACTTCTGGATTTGATATAAATAAATAATATTTAGAACGCATTGTTTCAAAATGTTCCACTAATATCTCTTCTACTTTATCAATATCCTCTTCGACGGAAACTGGTATTTCTACCATTGACTCACCATTCGTTACTGAATAGTTTGTAATTTCACCCACACTACCATTAGGTAATGTGGTTAACTCACCCGTAATCGTATTAATTCGCATCGAACGTAAACCAATTGACTGTACTGTACCTTCTGCTACTGTAGTACCACTACTATTGATTTTAACATAATCTCCTACATCAAATTGATTTTCAAAAATAATGAAGAAACCTGTGATAATATCTTTAACAATTGTTTGTGCTCCGAAACCAACTGCTAAACCAACAACACCAGCACTGGCAATAATGCCTCCAACGCTTATACCAAACTTACTTAAAATTGTAGTCAATACTATAAACCATACCACATATGCTACTACATTTTGAACTAATGCTATTAAAGTTTTCGAACGTTTTTTATTCGCTTTTTTACCTTTATTTTGTATTTTAAAGAATTGCGCTATTCCTTTATTTATGAAACGTAAGACAATCCAAGCCACAACGATATAAACAAATATCATAATGATATTCGATATCAATGTTTGATAAGTTTCTGGCTTTGTTAATGGTTCAATTAATGAATAAAGGATGCTTTTGATTTGATTCAACTATACTTCCTCCTTAGTACGACACACATTATCATTCTATTATAACTAAATTTTCTTTAAAACAAATCCACCTTCCGCTCCATGATCATAACAACTTCATTCATATTAGAATTATGCCTTAATTGCTTTATGCCACGTCATAAAAAGGCTTATTACTTATATAGCTAACTTAAATATCTGCAACCTTATAATAGTTTATTAAAATTTTGCACATATTCAAAGCATTTCCGCATCTTTTATCTGAAAAACCAAAAATATTTTAGTGTCTTAGCGCAATCGACAGTCTGAATTTCGACTTTTCACTGTTACAAAAAACATTGTTACATAAGCTAATATTTTATAATAATTCATCATCTTAGTTTAGAATTCAAAATTTTGATGTTCCTTATAACTATTAAACATTACAAAAGAAAAAGAACCATAATTAAAAATTATGATTCTCTAACACCAGTCAGTAATAATACTACAAATACGATTTATAAAACCATCACTCGTTTTCATTTGGTTATTGTACGCATTAGGTTGAAACTGATAAATATTAGTCGTTAAATTGTTTTTCAAGATTATTATAAAGTTTAAAAATCATCACACGTTCTCCTGTGCGAGAACTTAAATCTGTATGAAAACCTTTGACTTCTTCGCCAGTAATGGATAATACAATGTCATCAAGTGCTTCAATACCAGATTCCACAAGTTTTGAGCGTGTTCTTTTAATTGTTACTAATCCTTCGTTAGTTTCACAAACTTTATACTCTGCTTGTGTCAATACACCTTGTAAACTCACAATAATCATATCGCGCAATATATCTGTCTTTACAGAAAGAGAGCCACGGCCAAGGAAGTCTTTTTCCCATTGTGTAATTGCTTTGCTGATTTCAGACTCGTAAGTGCCTTTGGTTGTTTTCATTTAGTATGCATCTCCTGTAGAACCAAAATGAGGTTAAGTTAGATAATTATTTGAATAAAGATAACATTATCATTTTTGCATACTTTTCTCCATAGTTCTACAATATCACCCGGGAAATCATTTATATTTTATTTAATAAATTAAGCACGATAATATATCAATATTTTTATAGACCTTCGATTACATGACATTCAAATACAACTTAATAATCCGTGGACCAGTCATGCCATTGGCCATCTTCATCAATCGTTGCTAATCTCACCCAACCGTTTTGTACTTTTTGTTGGAATGCTTTATCCGCTTCCAAGCGTTCTTTCACAAAGTTTTCGGGTGCTTGGATTACTACAAGTAAACGTATAGGTGAATGATACATTTTATCATCTGATGACATCACGGATTGCCAAGGTAAACCTGTTAACAAGTCACTCGCGTTTCCTTGCATAACACCAATGCCGGCTGTCACAGTTTGTGTTGTTTTACTACCGCTACCATAATAATGTGGCGCAACTGTAGAAGCATAGTATTGTAAGTTAATCCATTGCGCTACAACTGCAGGTCCACCAATAATATTTGCTAATATACTACCATCTTGGTCGTTTTTCCAATCATAATTATGCAAGAACGCTCTACCTTGTAAGTCACTGTGCTTTGTTAGCTCACGTTCTCCAATAATAAAGGAAGCATTTTTAGCTAATCCCCACTCTGGTCTTATCTCGCTCCAATCATTTGATAAGCGATGTGCTTCATTAACAGGATTTTTCTTCGTTACGTTATTATTTGGCAATTGTGCTAAACGTTGTTCATTAGCATAATAACTGACGTTCGGCATTGCTGCTTCAATAGCATCATAAGCTTTTTGCGCAGCTTCTGGTAATTCTGGTAAATAAACCCATTCTAACACGTCCACAGAAGTCTGATGTTCTGCAGCTGCAAACACTGTAGTCTCTGGAATTTGAATACCATTGCGTGCTAGCCCTTGTCTCACTTCTGGCAAGTTGCATAGTTGCGCCAATACTTTGCCATTAAAACCACTTGCTGCACCACCACATGCACCACAATCTAACGAGGCAGCGTATGGGTTGTTCGCACTTTGACTACCATGACCACACATAACTACTAAAGGTGAAAAATCTGTCGTCAAGTTCATTAATCGTAAGGCTTGGCGTGTATAGTTTATCTTCTCATCTTCTGTAAATCCTACCGGCAACCCATCTTCTCTACGATGATGGTGATTAAGTGTAAGTGCTGTATCTTCTGGTTTTTGTAACCAGCCTGCATAGAACTTGTGAATCACATTTCCTACACGATTTGGTATGAAACTGCGAGTAAATGTTTGTAGTGTTAACCATGGACCGCTGAGTTCCGGTAAAAGTAAACTTGGCAACACATTTTGTTTCATTTTCTTAAACGTATAAGTGACCGATTCAAGTACATGCTTACGTTGTCTGAATATAGTAGGTTCTTTTTCCTGTGTATATTCTTTGATTTTATGCTGTGGCTTATTCATTACAGGTAAAGATGGATGACTATGTTGATTTCCAAGCTCGTTTTTCGCAATTGGCAAACCAAAGAAACCTGCAATACCTATCGTTTCAAAAGGACCTGCTGATTCAATTTGTTTACGAAATGGCTCAGAGCGCACATCTATACAAAATGCCATTTGTGCGAGCGCTGTGTCATTCTCTAACTGCTCCTGTTTTTCAGGTGCAATAATCTTTCTTAATTGCTGATTATATGTGGCTTCCCAAGCCTCTAACAACAATTTACGTCGTAATTGATCATTAAATTGAGCCGCAAACAGCACATGGTGTTGTTGTTCTTGTGTTGTTAATTTTCCCCATTGTTGTGCCGTAAAGCCACCCCATTGTAACCATGACAAAATACTATCCGCTAACGAAATAGATTGATTCTCTAATGTGTCATTTGTAGGCATGTCAGATAAATATGGCTCCATGATTACCCACTCCATGCCTAAGCGAATCGCAAGGTAATCTAATAATAACGACTCCATTTTACTATTATTTTCATGCTGCCATAACATCATGCCTGCCCAACCTGGTAATGATAATAAATGATTCTCTAAATAGCTTTGCATATCCGCCTCAACAATGCCTAGTTTTAACAATGCTGTTCTAAGTAATGACTCAGCGTCATCCGGTAAAGTTTTCAATCGAGCACGTTGGTGCTTCGTTAACGCTGGATCATATTGGATTAAACGTTGCCATGAATAAAACAATCCTTTTTCACGATTAGGCATTGTCCACCCTGATTGTGCATCATCGACAAATAACTTACACCATTTAATAACATGATAATCCACAGTATCGATTAATTTGTTATTATTTTCATCCATTACATACGTAGACAATAACGCCATCGAGTCTTTGGCATCGCTTAATAAATCTAAATCCTCTAACTGTTGCGCCAATACATCGACTTGCCCTTGTATATGCTGATTTGATTTTAAAGGGTGTAGTTTTAAGGCATTAAGTCCAAATTTCATCGCATTTTCTCTTGGAATTGCGAGTGCCGCTTGCTCCAACCACTGTTGAAATCGTTCCTCTATTATTCGTTCGTCTATTTCGCCTTGTTTCTTAGCTTCTAATATACTCGCTATCGCAGGATAAATATCTACTTCTCGCACTTGTTTGAGCCAATGTGCAACTTCATCAAACGTTTTATCCTCTAACCCAGACCACGGACTTCTTGCCGCAAACACTGAAATGGGTGATAACGGGACAATAACCTTACTTGCAGCCTCAATTAGTGTCCGAATATCATAAACATTGCTATGCGAAGCATAATCTGTCGCTCTGTTTGATTCTCCCATTTTAGTGTCCTCCTTTTGTTAAGTATGTTTTAAGATAGTTTGGATGACGTTCTACGGTTTCAGCTTTTGCATCGCCGATACGTACAAGCCACATATATAATATTGAAAATGCAACCGATGAACGATTACGTGCAACCCATGTACTCATTAAACTACCAATTAAGAGCATTAGAGCTACAATTACAACGATAAGCATAGGTGGTTGAACGCTATTAAAAGTCATCGTATGTAAGGCACTAGCGAAGAAGTGATGAACGATAAAGTATACCGAGCCAACGACGATGAGTATCAATAATCCCATGATACGTCCGAATTTCCCTTCTCCAAATGCAACAAGTTGTGTCCATGATACAGATAATGACCAAGCTAAGATGAGCCCACTCACTAAACGGTAGCCTTCTCCAGGAGATGTAAGCCAAAAACCTAAACCAATCGCTAAAGCTAATACACGTCCTGATACAATCCATAAGTATGACATTCTCTCACTAGCACGACTTGGTACATTAAAGTGACGTACTGCTGAACCAGAACGTAAGAAGAGCGTCGCTTTAAATAAACCGTGTAAAATCAAATGGATAATCGCAGGAATATATGCACCTATTGCACACTGGATTAACATAAAGCCCATTTGCCCAATTGTTGATCCAACTAAAAGACGTTTATAATCTACATGCACTAAACTTATACCTGCACCAATCAGTACAGAAATACTCGCAAACAATAACAAGACGAACGTTGCAATATCACCATTAAATATCGGTGAGAATCTTGCCAATATAATACCACCCGCATTCACGATACCTGCATGCATAATTGCCGACACTGGTGTTGGTGCTGCGACTGATTCTATTAACCATCTTTGAAACGGAAATTGTGCAGCTGGAACCATAACCGCTAATATAATGAGCATATTAATACCAAAACTTTCCCACGCATTGATTTGAGCTAAATTCGCGTCTGTGAAAATTGCTGTATATTGCCATTCACCAGTTAGGGATGCAATCCATACTACTGCCAACAATAATGCTACCCAGCTTAACAAAAATAATTTGCCAGTTACTTTTGCAGCCGCTCTCGTCACTTTCCATGCGCTCGTTAGGCTAATTAATATCGTTAAACCAAGTAAAGTTACACCCCAACTGATAACCATAATACGCAAGTCACCAGTTAACCAAGCCATTGCAGCAAAACTAGTGGTAATGGTAAATAAAGTGAAGTACTTTCTATAACTTCGATCACCCATTAGATACTGCACACAATAACGCTGAATGATTAAGCCAATGATTAAGACGAAAAAGGCCATTAACCATGCTAGAAAATCTGAATACCAAAATCCTACCTCTATATTTTTCGGCGCGCCTATCAGCCCGATAAACGCTACAAGCGGTGGTAATGCTACTAAGAATATATGTATACGCACATACGCCAATGGTATACGTGAATATAAAAATATTATTCCACTCAATACAGAAATGATGACCGTGATAAAAAATATAATTAACAGTATTGATACATTAAGCGATGTGAGCATAGTGGGTTCTCCTTTGTTTTGACATTAATTTTAGTGTTAGCAGATTGAATTACTTTGATTTATAACTTGCTATGTTAGGTAATTTTTTCATTAAAAAAAGCCGACAATATACAATAAATCATGCATGATTTATTACAATTGTCGGCTTCATTACAACGCACTTTTTAACAAAGTGATTTGTTTTGCTACCTTATATATGAACGCTTATTATTTTTTATAATCTAAAATGTTACATTTAATCTTATATGACGGATGATTTTAACTTTTTAACACTATTCGTACACTTTTTCAATTTGCCAATATTATTATTAACAGCTTGCTAAAGCTTTAACCTCGTGAAAAAGCAGTATTCAACGACTATATTTATTTTTATTTAATATTATAAACATATACTTATTATTCGTGATTGTCAAGAAACACAAATTTTATTCAAACCCTATGCCCTAATACAAAAGCACAAAAAAATGCCAACAAAGTCGGAGACTCCTTTTTGAACAAGGAGTCCTTTAATCGTTTCAAAATCATATTTCAGCTTAATAACGGTTGCTATAAGCATGTTGAAAAATTAGACCTTTACGTATTGTTAATAAAAATCTATAGTTGATTCCCATTGTGTATTTTCCTCTTTTAATTGGTAGGTGTCGTTTTGATTATCTCTTGGAAATAACACCTTAATTAAAGTGATAGTCATTATGATAAAAAATATTTTTTCCGTATGTTTCATTTAATTAACACTCTTACTATTATTTTCTACTACTTTTATTAATTCTTTATATAAAACATCTTTATGGGAAGTAGTATCAAAACTAACATAAAAATCCTCATATATTTCTTCTTGCTTTTGTGTTAATTGAAAATCATTTTTTATTTCTTCTTTTATAAAGTTTATTAATTGATAGCTTTCAGTATTTAAATTGCCAAATTTTGATACATCAAAATCTAACTTATTATAGATGTGATTCCCACTTAAGAAATATTTGTAGTCTGGGAAGTAAAATTCAATACGAGTTCTACTTTTGATAAAGTCAAACATATACGAAGAGAAATCAGTGACAAATAATTTATATTCGCTAATATTAAATTCATCTGTTGAATCTAATACATTTATGTTTGATTTTTCAGTTTGAAATAATGAAGACTCATTTGCAAAAATTGGATGCATTTTAATATCAAGTTCGTAGTTATTTTGTTGTAATATATTATTAAGTTCATCAGAGTTTATTAATTTATGAATTCCTGTGAAAAAGTTAGACTGCTCAAGTGTATCTTTATCGATTACTTTAATTTGTCGATTTTCTTCTTTAGTTAGTGCTTTTCTCCAAGATGGAGCTATAAGGATTTTATTGCATTTTTTTGATACAGTTATGTCATCTAATCTAGGCATTCCTGTAACTAATAAATCATCTTCATTATAGCCATAATTATGAAGTAAGTTGTTTTTTTCATATTCACTTGAGATAACGAATTTGTCAAAACTGGTTACATGTTTACCATATAACCAAGGAGTATGAGCATTTAGTACACCATGTTGCAGATACACAATTTGAAATTTAAATTCTGCAAAGAACAGATCATAAGCTCGGAATGATAATGGTGAAAATTCTGTGTGTTCTTTAAATGAAGTGAGTATGAGTTCTGCATAATAAAATAGCATTTTATGTTTCAAACTTCCATAAACGACAACATTCTCTTTTGGAAAGCCCTCTTTTTTCAAGTCATCTTCTCTAACAACGTAGTAACGTTCTATCCCATCATTTTTATTGACGTCATGCATAAATTGACGATAACCATTATCAAGAACCCCTATTCGATCATTGTATAGCCATATTCTTTTGCGTTTCAAATAAGGTTCAAAAAACTTTTTGAATTGTTGAAATCTCTTTAAACCATTTTGGTTTTTTAATTTCATTTTTAAATTATGTTTTTTTAATATACGACGTTCAATTTGTGCAGACTTTTTCTTAATATGGATTTTGAACGGATTATCAGTGTAAGATATAATTTTATCTTTAGTAACAATATCTTTTGAATTTAGTGTAGTTTTAAAAATTACATTTCTAGTAAACCAATGATTCGTCAGTAATTTTTTACCATCAATATTAACAACAAACTCATAATTATTCACTTCATCTACAGGAATAGAAAAACTAAAATCATAAAACTGAGCAACAGACATACGTGTTTTATAATAGTTAGCTGATGAATTATAGATAGGAATGATTTTTTCATGGTTGTGTTTATCTTTCAACACTAAAGAAACTGTATTAACCATATCTAATAAAGGCGCTTTAATATAGCCGCTAAGCTTAAGCTCTTGCCCAATAATTTTAATCTTATTAAAGACAAGTAACGCTTTGTTTAACATCGCAATTTGTTGGTTTTCAGCGACAAAATTTAAAGAGGTTAAGTTTTGATTATATTTAATGTTTCCTTTGAACGTTTTAATAAAATATAACTTGTGATAATAGTCCATCAATGGCTTGGCCAATATGGTATCGACTGATATATATCCGAATATTTTTTTCATTCTTTCAAACCATTTTTGGTATGCTTCAGAATCTAAATGATTTGGGAACAGCGTGGACTGTTTGAATCGCCAATTTAGTTCGTATAAAATAATCCCTTGTACATAAACAGGAACTTCATTAGAGATATTTAGAGCTGTTTCAATTAAATTTTCAAATAAAATTAATAAATCATCTTGTATATCAACAGGATTTTTATTTTTATCAACCGCAGAATTATGGCCTATATTGTAAAAATAACCGCCTTCCTTTATATGTATAACTTTTCGGTTTTTCAGTATGTAATTCGTGTTAAATAAAGCATCTTCACCGTAAACTAATTGCTCGTTAAATTGCGTATAATCATCGTTTTTAATAACCACATTCATTGTACATTGGTTTAAAAAGGGATATTCACTAATGTCATAGACATTTACATCTCCTTTTTTTGTGAAGGCTTTGTTTCTTACATGAGCATTTATTTTATCCCCATTTTTTTGGTGAAGTGGGTAAACTAAAATGTCTGCCTCTTTTTCATACTTTTCAAAACCAAAAAAGACTGATTTCAAAGTGTCCTCTCCTATGAAATCATCTGCGTCTAAAAATAATATATATTTCCCTTTTGCTAAGCTAATCCCTCTATTTCTAGTATATGAAACCCCACTATTTTGATGACTATAGTAAGAGATAAAATCATACTTAGAGGCTACTTCCTCCAAAAAATTACTGCTTCCATCTGTTGAACCGTCATCTAATAATATTATTTCAAATTCAACATTGTGTGTGTTTTGGTTTAAGACAGAGTTAATTGTATCTTCTATAAAATGTTCCGCATTAAATATAGGTATAAGAATACTTATATCATATTCATATTTCTTAGAATGATTCACTAATTTTACATCTCCCTTTCACTAATTATATATTTCCTTTAGTTTTTATCATAAATATATTAGATTTACATAATAATTTCTTTTCATATTTTTATAGGTAACTAAAAGTTTATTGTAATCGGTGAATTATATATATCTTTTAATAAAAACTCTTTAATAATTATTATAGCATCTTTAAATATCTTTTCATATTTCTTATAAAGACATTTCCAATCTTTTTATTGCTTTAAATAAGCTATCCGAATCCCAACATATCTAGAATAGAAGCTAAGGAAGTAAATAATAGCACCCAATAAATACTATATAAATAACTATGCTAAACATAATCATTTTATAAAATAATAAACCTGGCAATATCATCAAAATTGCTCAATGATATTGCCAGGTTTTTTGTGTGTTATGAATTTTAAAGTTTAATCAATTATGATTGTTTCTTTTTCTCTGCATCTCTTAATTCAATACGTCTAATTTTACCTGAGTTGGTCTTAGGTAAGTCTTCGACAAACTCGATAGCTCTTGGATATTTATACGGTGCAACGTCGTGTTTGACGTAGTTTTGTAATTCTTTGATTGTGTCTTCATTACCAGTTACGTCATCTTGTAAAATAATAAATGCTTTAACGATATTCCCCCTAATTTCATGTGGACTCGCAACAACAGCGCATTCTTTTACATAAGGATGTTTCGTAAGTGAATCTTCAACTTCGAACGGCCCTATTGTATAGCCAGAACTAATAATGATGTCATCTTTACGACCTTCAAACCAGAAATAACCATCTTCGTCTATCTTAGCTAAATCACCCGTCATAAAGTAGTCACCATTTTGTGGTTCTGCTGTACGTTCTGGGTCTTTATAATAACCTTTGAACAATGCAGGTAAGTCTAACGGCACTGCGATATTACCTACTTCACCTACTTCAGAAAGTTCGCCATCGTCATTAATGACAGTTACATGACTACCAGGGATTGCTTTACCCATTGAACCAGGACGGCTCTCTGTATCTTTTAAAAATCCAATCAACAGCGTACTTTCTGTTTGTCCATAACCATCTCTTACTGTAAGATCAAAGTTTTCTTGAAATTTTTCAACAACTTCTCTATTTAATGGTTCTCCTGCAGAAACTGCGCTATGCAAATGTTCTAAGTTATAATTCGTTAAATTAGAAAGTTTTGCCATTAAGCGATACTCAGTCGGTGTACAACAAAGCGCATTAATTTTATTATCTTGTAGTAACTGTAAATACTTTTCAGCATTAAACCTTCCATTATATACGAATGCAGTTGCACCTGACCCCATAATTGATAAAAATGGGCTCCACACCCATTTTTGCCAACCTGGTGCAGCAGTTGCCCAAACAATATCGTCTTCTTTAATGCTTAACCAATGTTTCGGCGCCATCTGCATATGTGCATAGCCCCAACCATGTGAATGGACAACAGCTTTAGGGTTACCTGTTGTTCCAGACGTATAAGATAACAAAGCAATATCTTCACTAGAAGTTTCAGTGATTTCTAATTGATCAGTTGAATTTTCTTTTTCGTCTTCAACTGACATCCAACCATCTTCTTGACCGCCAACGATAAACTTAGTTAACGAGTCATATTCTTTGACTGCTTTAAACTCATCGAGCTCATCTGAAATAACTACAATTCCTTTTACTTCACCATGCGTGATTCTATATTGTAAATCTTTCGTACGTAACATTTCTGAACTAGGAATAATAATGATACCTAATTTTAAGGCAGCAAGATACACCTCATATGTTTCAATGCAACGTGGCATCATGATGAGAACTTTGTCGCCTTTTTGCAAACCATATTTTAAAAACATATTACCAACTTTATTCGCATTTTTGATAAGGTTGCTATATGTAATTTCTCTATTATCTCCTGATTCATTTTCAAAAATTACAGCTTTTTTAGATTGATCTGCTGTAAATTTTTCGATTTCGCTCACAATATTATAAGTTTCTGGAGCGATTAAATCTTGTTTATTCATTATTTACTCTCCTTTAATTCGAACATCTACAATCTGTAAAATTGTACTTTAAATGTATAGATCACTGATTGCTTATCCAAATACTTTCCAATAATTTAATGATAATTTTAAACTTATTACATGTAAATAGATATGATTATAACTTAAATGATTTATTCACTTATTTATTATATCAAAAGTGTTCCATAGATAGATATATTTTAAATTCAGAATAATTAAAATATATTCCCAACACCATTTTTCTTCATAGTTGTTAATCCTAAAAAAACACCTCTACCAAGCACTTTCTCGAGCCCTAGAATTGAGCTGAATAATTCATGTTAACTCTAAGTTTTTCATATCCATTTACATTTTTCTTCATATAACTAGAGTTTATTTTGACATTCGCTATAATAGACGTGTAGTATTTCATTCATAACATTATAAATATGTGAATCATTGCGAAAATTATACGCACTATTTTCAAAAATAATTGATGAACAGCTCGAGAAATCGTGCCTGTTCATCAATTATCAAATGTATTTTTCCACTTTTTAAGTTCACCCACTAGATTTGAAATGGGCTTAGTGTTACACTGTTTAGATGTGCAATTTTTATGAAAGAAGTGAGTCTATTGACTGAAACAGGAGCATTCCATGTAGAAAAAAGAATCCCCTTATTTATCGTATTACTATCAGGGGCCTTTATTACAATTTTAAACCAAACATTACTTGGTACAGCTTTACCCCCTATTATGAAAGACCTACAAGTATCTGAAAGTACGGTACAGTGGTTACAATCAATATTTATGTTAGTAAACGGTATTATGATACCTGTTACAGCATTTTTAATTCAACGTTATACATCAAGGCAGTTATTCTTAACCGCCATGAGCATTTTTGCCATAGGTACTTTAATCTGTGCTGTCGGACTAGATTTCTCAATGTTATTAATCGGACGTGTCTTACAAGCAGCAGGTGCAGGTATTATGATGCCACTTATGCAAACAATCTTATTCTTACTTTTCCCTGTAGAAAAACGTGGTACAGCAATGGGCTTATTCGGATTAGTCATTGCATTCGCGCCAGCGATTGGACCTACTCTATCAGGCATTTTAGTAGAGCATCTCTCATGGAGAAGTGTCTTCTACGTCGTATTCCCAATCGCAGTTGTTATTATCGTTGCTTCAATCTTCCTATTGAAAAACGTGACAGAAACCTCAAATCCAAAACTAGATATCGCATCAGTCATTCTATCTACACTAGGTTTTGGCGGACTCTTATATAGTTTCAGTTCTGTTGGAGAAGCAGGATGGGGCAGTATACAATTCATCTTACCACTTATCGTTGGTATCATTACATTGGTTACATTTATTCGTCGCCAGTTGAAACTCAAAGAACCTATGCTTGAATTTAGAGTGTTTAGTTACAGTATTTACACTTTAGGTACAGCATTAAGTATGTTCGTATTTGGTGTATTAATCGCATCAAATATTATCTTACCGTTATACATGCAAAATATGATTCATTTCTCTGCATTAGAATCTGGTTTAGTATTATTACCAGGTGCCGTCGTTATGGGTATTATGAACCCAATTACAGGTTATTTATTTGATAAATTTGGTGGCAAATGGCTCGCTCGTATCGGCTTACTCGTCTTAGTCGCTTCAACGATACCATTTACAATGCTCACAGCGGATACAACCTTTACTTACCTTGCCACAGCCAACGCAGTGCGTATGGTATCACTAGCAATGGTTATGATGCCTATGACGACGCTAGCGATTAACCAATTACCGAATAGTCTTATTGCTCACGGTACTGCCATGAACAATACGTTCAGACAAATGGCCGGTGCAATCGGTACAGCGTTATTCATTACGTTAATGTCTGTTTCAGCTATTCCTAGTGAAGGTCTAGAAGGTATGATTCATGGTGTGAACGTAACATTCATGGTTGCTACTGGTATATCAGTCATCGCACTATTATTATCAGCTAAACTTAAAGATGATAGCAAACCATCACGCAGAACAATTTAATTAGATAATTGATTAAAAACTTCATTATAATAGATAATAAAAAAACACTTTCGTTACATTCATTTAAATATGAATGCTTTCGAAAGTGTTTTTTATGTTCTAATAGATTAACTTCGATTGATAAAGATGCTTTGTTAACTATTCGCTTTTTTAGCATATAGTGTTTTCATTGCAAATCTCGCTATCGATTGTGCTACGAGTAGTTCAATCCAAAATGCAATAAAAAAGTTACGAGGCTACGTATATAAGAAAGTTTGAAAAATTTCTAAATTTACTGTTCCAGCACTTATCCATGTACCAATGATTGTGAGTAATATAGATAAAATAGTTACATTATCACTTTTCAAAGATTAATCTGTGGCAGAAAGTCTGTTAATTGCAATTTCACCTACTGCTTTTGCTGCAACTAATAATGCATCTTCATTCACTTCAAATTTAGGGTGGTGATTCATATATGGCGTTTCACTGTGCTCTGGTTTACAGCCAACGATGAAAAAGGCACCTGGTATTTCTTTTAAATAATACGCAAAATCTTCAGATCCTGAAACTGCTGGTATTTCTACAAGATGTTCAAAATAGTCACCTTTACTTGCTGTGAGAATATCTACTACTTGTTCTGTTTGTGCGGGATGATTGTAAAGCACAGGATAACCAAATTGGTAATCTAAATCATACGTAATATCAAAACCTACTGCTACACTTTTTGCGACTTTCTCAATCTCTTCATACATAAATTGTTCTAAGTCATCATTAAGATAACGTGCTGTTCCTTTGATTGTTACTTTGTCTTGTATAATATTCGCTCCACCAGGTGCATCAAACGCACCAACAGTAATCACACCCATTTCTGAAGGATCGATACGTCTAGACACTATTGTTTGGAGTGTGTTTACAAAATTAGTTCCTGCAATCAGAGCATCATGTGTTTTATGAGGACTAGCAGCATGGCCACCTAAACCATTTATCGTTAAAGTAAATGTAGAACTACCAGCGAAAGCATTACCTTTATTGTATCCAATCACCTCTGTACCAGCGACAGGTGCTACATGGATACCATATATCTCATCTAAATCATTTAACGCACCTGATTGCATCACTTGTTGTGCGCCGCCGGGAGGCATTTCTTCAGCATGTTGATGAATAATTTTAACTGTACCTGGAAGTTCGTTTTTCATTTCAATTAGTGCGTCTGCTAATCCTAACAAATACGCTGTATGTGCATCATGACCACATGCGTGCATAACACCTTCATTTATTGATTTAAAGGGTACATCTACCTCTTCTTGTATTGGTAACGCATCAAAATCAGCTCGTAATCCTATTATATTGCCAGGTTGTTGTCCTTTGATTTCTACGATAATTGCATTACTTCCTAGAACAGGTTGAGTAACTGTCACATCTTTATTTTTGTAAAAATCTTTAATATATTGTGCTGTAGCATCCTCTTGAAATGACAACTCCGGATGTTGATGTAAGTAACGACGATGTTGAATCATCTCAGATTCCTTGGCTTCCAGCTTTTCAAATAATACTTCTTTTGTATTCATAAATATTCACTTCTTTCGATTTGTTTTAAAAATTTTAATCATTTTAAAAGTTTAAATCTTAAAAGCTGTTAATACAAAAATTAATTACTGTTTTATGGAATTTTACATTTTTAAATATATAATTAAGTCATTTTCATTTATCTCATCACGCTATTTTTTAAAAGTGGCATCTACAAATTTTTATAGTATGCCTACTTGTACTTCTGTCTCATTTTTATAAACGATATACATCATGATACTAGCGATCATCACCATGGCAAAGCCAAAATATGGTGTCACTGCAAGAGAAAAATGATTGAGTACGTATCCTCCGATTACCGCTCCTAATGTGATGCCGATGTTGAAAGCAGCAATGTTTAAACTAGAAGCAAAGTTAGTCGTCGCCTTATTTTTACGTTCTGCAAAAAGTACCACAATCAATTGTAGGCCTGGAACATTCATAAACGCGAAAAGACCCATAATAAGTATAGCTATCGTACCCAAGAAATAATGTGTCATAGTTAGACCTAAGAGCAATAAAACAAGCGCTTGAATTAAAAATATCCATATAAGTACTTTTGTTGGCTTATTATTTGTTAATTTACCTCCAAGTGTATTGCCAATAGCAACCATTACGCCATATATCACAAGCAGTATCACCACCGCTTCATCACTATAATTCAAAATATCTGTAAGTATACTAGTCAGGTACGTGTAAACTACAAAAGTGCCACCGTAACCGAGTGCAGTAATGAAATAAACCATCATTAATGATTTGTTTTTAAATACTTTTAATTGTTCCTTTACCGATGCCTGATCATATTCTTTCAAATTACTCGGCACTGCAAATATATTAATGATTAAACTGAGTAATCCAATCACAGCAATCGTAATAAACGAGGCTTCCCAACCAAAGTGCTGACCAATCCATGTTCCTAATGGTACACCTGTAATCGTAGCAACGGTTAAACCTGTAAACATCATTGCAATCGCGCTTGCACGCTTATCAGGTGTTACCAAATCACTTGCGATTGCTGTGGCGATAGACATAAACACTCCGTGCATTAATGCCGATAGTACACGCATTGCTAGCAACATACTAAACGTGGTAGCAAAGGCAGCAAGTGTATTCGCAACAATGAAAATAAGCATAATCATTAATAGTAAATGCTTCCGTTTCATTTTATTTGTCAGTGGTGTTAGTACAGGTGCTCCTATTGTTACCCCCACAGCATACAAAGATACAGTTAATCCTGCTAATGATATCGTAGTATCAAACGCATCTTTAATGAGCGGCAATAGACCTACGCTAATAAATTCAGTCATTCCAATTGCAAAGGCAGACATTGCTAACGCTAATATAGCAAATTTGTTTTTTCTCATAATGTTTTTTGACTCCTTCTTGTTTTGTGTATGTGTTAATATAAACTACACGTATCAAAAGCGGAAGTACGCACTTTAAAGTACTATAGGCACCTTTGAGTACCTATAAGGAGGTAATTAAATGAGCAAATCTTATAATATTGGCGTCGAAGCAACTATTGATGTCATCGGCGGAAAATGGAAACCTGTCATCTTGTGTCATTTACAAAATAACGGGTTGATGCGTACATCTGCATTAAAACGTGCCATTCCAACGATTACTCAAAAAATGTTAACACAGCAATTACGTGAACTAGAGCATGACGGCATCATCAACCGTATCGTATATGATCAAATCCCGCCTAAAGTTGAATACGAATTATCAACTTATGGTCAAACACTAGGAGAATTACTTTCTTCACTTTGTTATTGGGGAGAGTTCCATATTGAAAAAATGCACCAACAAGGGGAAACAGTATCATTAGCACAACAAGATTTTGTCGATATACCCAAACCGAGTTAATAACAAAAAAGCCCCATTCTAAAGTTATAGAATGGGGCTTTTTTGTATACTGAATTGTTATGATGATTTCTGTTCTTAAATCTTGTTTTTTTGGATTCCTAAATCTTTAGGAACCATCGTTTCAAGTTGTACTTCTTCATCTTCATAATATAGTCTCTTTAAATCAACATCGAAGAATTGTTTCATTCTTTGTTCAGTCATTACTTCAGTTGTTTCACCAAAGACGATGCCTTTTTCTTTTCCAGTAATAATCACATTATCTGATAGATAAAACGCATGGTTTGGATAATGTGTATTAATAATGCACGATATCCCCTGTTCTTTAGACAGCTTACGTATGGTTTGTAAAATCGTAATTTGTTTTTGAATATCTAAATGAGATTCTGGCTCATCCAGTATTAATAATTCAGGACCTGATACAAGTGTTCTTGCGATGAGTGCTAATTGTAATTCTCCGCCACTAACTTCATTACATGACTGATTGGCCAAATGGCTAATTCCTACTGTTTCTAGTGCTCCAATTGCAGCCGCTTCATCCTTTTTTGAAGGTTGTGCTAAAGTACTTATAAATGGTGCTCTTCCCATAATCACAAGTTCTAAAAGCGTGTAACCAAAAGTCATTTTTTGAGCTTGTGGCACATAACCAATCTTCTTCCATAGTTCTTTTTTCTTCAGGCCATTTAACGAGACATCATCGATAAACGTTTCGCCATCCGTCCAATCTAACAGTCCAATAATACATTTTAACAATGTTGTTTTTCCTGCGCCATTAGGGCCTAAAATCGATAAGACCTCGCCAGGAGCCAATTTAAAACTCACATTTTCTTTATATAAATAAGGTTTGTTTTTATAATGAAAGTTGCCTTCTTTTACTTCTAAATGCATTACCACGAACCTCCCATACGGCGTAATAAGTATGCAAAAAATGGTGCGCCAATAATTGCAGTTAAGATAGATAATGGAATTTCAGTAGCTGTTAAACTTCTAGCCAAATTATCAATAATTAACAGATACGTACTACCAATAGCGAGTGACACAGGCAACACATATTGATTATTGTTACCTACAAACATACGTGCAATATGCGGAATGATTAAACCAACCCATCCTACTATACCTGCTACAGCTACCGTAGCTGCTGTGATTATAGTCGCACCTGCAATGATTGCCCATTTTAAAGCTACAACAGGAATCCCCATAGATTTAGCTTCATCTTCTGGTAACGTGAGTAAATTGAGTCGCCACCTTAGTGTATATAGTATGAGCACACCTATGATGATAATCGGCGCTGCAACATATAAATCTTTATAAGTTGCAGTTCCTAGACTTCCCATTAACCAATACGTAATTGCAGGTAATTTCTCTTCTGGATCAGCTACGAACTTCATTAATGAAATAAGTGCGTTAAATAGTGCTGATGTAATGACACCTGCGAGTACAAACATAAAGATTGGAGAATTTTTTTGATTTCCTGCTACAAAGAATGTAAACAGTATCGCCAATAATCCAAATGCTAAAGCCAATATTTGTGCGCCAAATGTGTTACCAAAAAACAATATACCTAGGGAAGCTCCAAATCCAGCTCCTGCCGAAACACCAAGTATATCTGGCGAAACTAAAGGGTTGCCAAACATGCCTTGGAAACTCGCACCAGAAATAGACAATCCGCCCCCTATTAATAAGGCTAATAATATTCTTGGAAAACGAACATTCATCACAACTGTTTCTTGTACTGGCGCCCAGGTTTCTTCTATAGGAATAATTTGTGATGTTAAAATTTTAATAATTGTTATAGGATCTATAAAAACTCTTCCTACACCGAGTGAAATAATTGCTACCACAAGTGGTAAAACAATTAATAATAATATTTTTGATTTCTTCATTAGTTAACTCCTTAATACTTCGCAGCATCAGATGAAGGATGTAAAATAGACTCAACATCTTCGTCTGATAATTTATAGTCGTAAAAATCTTGGTAATATGATTTGATTTCATCTTTCATGTCATAGTTGAATTTATCTGGGTGATTATGTTGCGCCATCCATTTAAGCATTAACGGTGCATCTCCGTTTGGTGGGAACCAACGATAGATACCTAAAGGCACCTTATAGACCGCTTTGTCTTTAACTGCTTTTACCTGACTCCAATCTTGACCAGACACTTTGTTTTTCAATAAATCATTAGGTTGAGTCTCAGTGAAGTTCGTAATATAGATTTTGTCTGGATTCCATTTATAAATTTGCTCCATATTAACTTCTTTTTGACCATCGACGCCATCATCACCAACAACATCAATACCACCAGTTGCTTCTGTCCATTTTTCACTAAAGAAATTACCGCCACCAACAACAATAGAGTTATCTGTGTGTTGATGTAAGAATAGAACTTTGGGTTTCTCTGATTTTTTCGTGTCTTTTAGGCCATCATCAATCATTTTTTGAGACTTTTCTCCCTCTTTCATGAATTTCTCAGTTCTATCGCTCGTCTTACCACCTTTAACATCTGAAGTGACTTTTAACCAGCTGTTAAACGTAGCTAAAGGATCAGCGTCTTCTACCTTGATTGTTTCTAGTCCCATGGTTGGTATGCCACTCTCTGCAACTTTATCTAAGGTTTTCTTTTCAGTAGCATTTTCAAAATAAACATCTGGATTGATTTTAGATAATTCTTCTATATTCACATCTCCATTTTTCACAAACTCTGTAGATGCTTTTTTAATATCAGGCGATATTTTAGAAAGTATAGAATTTTCTGCAGCGTTATACGCATTAGGATGTATGCCTTTAATTTCTTTCGTAGAATTCGTTCCTACAAACCAAGTAGAAAAGTACGGTAAGATGCCTCCTACTACAATACTGTCTGGATCTTTTTTAATTTTCACTTCTCGGTTCGTTTGGTCTTTAACTATTTTTTCTTCTTTCGTTAATTCCTTATCCTCTGAATTCGTAACTGTCGTATTTGAATTACATGCTGTAAGTAATGTAGCTGATAATACAATTCCAGCTATGGCACTATATTTTTGCTTCATTATTGATTATCTCCTGTTCTTAGCCATTGTCCTAAACCATGTAAAAACGGCTTAGCTTGATTAATAAATCCAAGTCCAATATGAAACATTGGATCTAACGAAGTTACGATTAACTCGCCATTGAAATTAACATCATCAATATAAAAAATAGATCTTCCATCTGGTGTATTTAATAGTGATTTCGCGCCATTTGGTGGATCGAACGTGCCGTGATAATGCCACTTCATATCATCCACTTTCAAGTGTTCATATAAACTATGTGTTTGATAATCAGGGTTTAACGGGAGGTCGCCGTTGGGTCGAACCCACCAACTGAAATTCACTTCAGAATCTTCCCAATGTATGTGAGGAAACCACTGATCTAATACTTCTCCAAAAATCACTAGACGCTTACCTTGTTTTAAAAAATTTAAAAATAACTGTCTATGTTTTTTTAATAACTGAATATCTAACCGACACGATAGTAAAACCGTGTCATAGCAACTTAAATCATATGTATTTAATGTTCTAATATGTATGACGTCATTATATAAATATTTAAATTCTTGCTCTTCTAAAAACCTATTCTGATATGGTGTCCCATTAACGATTAAAGCAATATTCAATGTTGATAATCCTCCCTAATTCTTGATGCTTCTGTGCGTATGGCTTTTAACATCTGTAGACCCATTTGATTTGAAGTGTTGTCTTCGTATGTATAGATACGATACATATCAGTGCCAGCACCCGCATATATCGTTCCTTTATGTGTTCGGTCTACATAAACAATTGGTTTTTGCTCTTGATCCGTTATTAACACTTTGGCTTGCTCAGGAACGGTTTCAAAATAACCTCTTGAAAAGAAACCCCGCACGCCTCGTCTATATTCCAAATCTTTCACTTTAATGTTCTCAAAAAGTCCATTATCCGTTGCTTTCACTTCTAAAGCTCGGTCTTTTAATGGGATGGGGGACCTTTCCCAACTCGACACACAATTCAACCAAGGTAAAGATTTCTCCACTAATGTGAAAATCACTCCGCCTTGGTTGATGTAATCAGTTAATATGTCGTCATGTGCCAAAAGATAAGGTTCATCAATATGGTTTGAAATAATTACGCCATCAAATGTATTTAAATTAGTGTTTGGTAAATCGTATACATTTAAAAAAACGAGTCCTCTTTGATGATCTAATTCTGTAAGTCTCGAAAATTGGATGTCTATTGCTAAATATGCGATTGCATTCATTTTTCTACTTCCCTTGCTAAATTTTATATTTATGCGTATTTTATAATATATAAACTATTTTACCGATAATGATTATCAATTTCAATTAAAACCTTGAAATTGAATTTAAATTTAAAAATTAATTATTACCATAAAATGTTATTTCGAAAACAAATTAATTATAAAAGGATGTTTTTAATGACTTATTTAATTGGTCACATCGACCCTGAGCATGCATTTGGTATTAACAAAGAAAATGATATAGACAAAGAAATAACTGTAGAGTATATACCTCAATATGAATTTCACAAATTAGACATTTTTAAATTTGATGCAATTATCATTTCTAATTTTGTAGATCAAGAATATTTATATCGTCATAAATGTTTGATAAATGATTATTTGAACTCTAAAAAAATTATTGTCTTTTTTGGACACTTATTTAAACCTTTTTTGCCTAAAACTGCTTTGTTTATGCCTGAACACATTCATCATTTCAGTGATTATTCGCTAGATCCAAACAGTGACTCTCCTATATATGCCAACGTCAAAAATGACGACATGACATTTAATAAAGGTGTAGCTGGTTTCTTTGCGAGAGGCTATTACCAAACGCAACCTGAACACGAAACACATCTAACATTTTGCAACGGACATGTTGTGACCTATGTAGATAGAGTGTCAACAGAAGGCACCCTCTTTATGCACGCGGGCCGTTCACTTTTAGGATACACAGCGCAGAATAAAACAACCGATTATATTTCTAGTCAATTTACAACTTGGCTAAAACAAGAAATAGCGTCATTACAAGGAGGCAAAATTAATGAATAAAATAGGTGTTATATACTCTGGAAATGAGTCACATTATCGTACATTCCACGAACCTAAGTTTCATCAATTTATAGAGCAATTAATTTACCATCCAGATTTTTTAGAAACAGACATTAGCACGCTTGATATATTAATCGTGCCTTCACAGTTAAACCAGCCCTTATTATTAAAAAGTGTCGACAAAATTCATGCTTTTGCACAATCTGGAGGTACTGTTGTCGCATTCGGACCACAACCACATGACTGGTTGCCAAATCAAAATTGGGAATTTAGACCCACTAATTTTTGGTGGTGGTTAGAAGATCATGCCGATAGTGGTTTACTTTTATCCGCACCGAATCATTCATTATTCGCACGTTACCTTACGCTAAATGATTGCACGTGGCATCAACATGGTGTGTTTTGGCCACCAGAAGATGCTGAAATATTAATTGGCTCAAAAAATGGTGGCGCCGTGCTGTATGAACAAAATTCTAAACAACATGGGCATTGGATTATTACAACGCTAGATCCTGATTATCATTTTGGCTCATATTTCATGCCAGCTACAGAAAAATTTCTTGAAGGTTTTTTTCCGTACTTAGCTTATGAATAAGCTTTTATAAAAAAGAGAAATAGCTATCTTATCAATAACCATCAATTATTCATACTTCAAAAACAGTTTTAAAAACCCTCTTAACATGTTGTTAAGAGGGTTAACTATATACAAATAATCTATAATTACAGTTCTTATATTTCCCAAGAAATAATGGCAATTCTTTATATCCACAAGAGGATAATACGATGCCAATTTTATTTTAGAATGCTGCAGTCCATCCACCATCTGCTGTGATGATCGTTCCGTTGATAAAACTCGAGTCATTAGAAGCTAAAAATAATGCTACTTTAGCAATTTCTTCTGCTTGGCCTGTTTTAGGTATCGCACTTTGTGCTATTTTTGTACGTTCAGCTCCAAAGTGATTAATATCTTTGATTGAAGCAGATATATTTGTTTCAATTGCCCCGGGTGCGATTCCATTACAACGTATGCCTTTTTCCGCATACATAAAACCAGTATTTTTTGTAAGACCTACGAGTGCATGTTTAGAAGCACTATAAATGGCGCCCGCATGCGCACCATTTAACCCACCTGTAGAAGTCGTATTGATAATAATGCCTTCTTCTTTTTCTAAAAATATTGGCATCGCCTTGCGCATGGCTCTCATTGCACCTTTAGTATTTATGTCGAATATTAAATCCCAGCGCTCATCCAAAATATCTCCCACTGGCTCAAAACCATCCATAACACCAGCATTATTGACTAAAATATCTAAAGTACCGTAAGCTTCTATAGCAGTATCAATCATATTATTGATATCTTCTTGCTCAACTACGTTTACCTCAATAGCTTGAGCAATACCGTTATTTTCGTTAATTTCTTTTGAAACTGTTTCCGCTTTTTCTAAATTAAGATCCGCTACTATAACTTTCGCACCTTCTTTAGCATATAATTCCGCAACCGCTTTACCCATTCCAGATGCTGCACCTGTAACAATCGCTACTTTATCTTTTAGTTTCATAATATTCTCCCCTTATTTCTATTTTAATGGCTTATTAATCATACCCACTAGTGTAAATATACCACTCCAAGATTCTTTTAGCCCCATAATAAATCTATCGCTTTCAATTGTCTTACAACGCATATAACTAGTGAAATGATAGTTCGAATCTTTAGTTATAATTGGTACAATGATATATTAGTTGGTAAAATAGCTGGATTTCATTTCAATAAATTTTAATTTTCAATATTTCTCAGTACAATAGAAATATTAGCAATTTAACATACTAAAGGAGAATACAATCATGAAACTAGATGAATTTCACATTGGCGAAGAATTTACAACTGAACCATATAAAATAAGTGAAGAAGCAATTACGAATTTTGCTAGTGAATTTGACCCACAATATATGCACCTAGATAAAGAAAAAGCGCAACAAGGAAGATTTAATGGTGTCATCGCTTCTGGCATCCAGACACTAGCCATTTCTTTCAAATTATGGATTGAAACAGGCAAATACGGAGAAGATGTCATTGCAGGTACACATATGAATAACATTAAATTTATTAAACCAGTATTTCCAGACGACGAATTACATACTGTGATAAAAGTTATTGATATAAAGGCTGGTAAAAGAGACCAAGGCTTGCTGACGGTATTAATGACAACCTTTAATCATGAAGAAGTTAAAGTATTTGAAGGCGAACTCACAGCACTTATCAAACGTTAAAACTTTCAAAATATGAAACGAGAGCGAGACAGAAATCAACATTTGAAATTTGATTTCTGTCTCGCTCTCTTTAATAAATTATTTTATTTCAGCTCAATTTATATACAAGTACTTCGTTATGCTTTTAGTATAATTTAACACTACCGCCATCTACCATAACCGTTTGCCCTGTGATATATTGCGCGCCTTCACTTCCTAAAAATACTGCTACTGGGCCAATGTCTTTTTCAACATCTCCAAATTTTTGCAACGGAATGCCTTGAACCACCTTATCATAATATTCAGGATTATCTTTGCGCCATTGATCAACGCCTTCAGAATAAGCGATTGGCGATATGATATTAGCATTAATACCAAATTCTCCAAATTCATTAGCTATCACACGTGTAATACCACGAATCGCCTCTTTTGCTACGACATATGCACCTTGGTTCTTATCACCTTTTACAGCAGCACCTGAACCAAAGTTGATAATATTACCTTTCGTTTCTTTCAGGTAAGGTATAACCATTTGGCATAAATAAAATGTCGCATAGAATCCTGTATTAAGTGATAAGTTCAAATCTTCTTCTGTAATATCTAAAAAAGCATTCATGCGAGATGCATGTGCATTATTAACTAATATGTCAATTTTCCCATAGTTTTCTATTGTAGCATCTACGCAAGCTTGCAATGAATCTTTATCTGTTAAGTCTGTCTTAATAAATAATGTTTCGTAGCCTTGGCTCTTTAATTTTTCGCTCAATAATCCCCCTTTTTCTTCAGCAATATCAGCGATAACTACTTTAGCATTTTCTTTAACATACGCCTTCACGATTCCAGAACCAATACCTCCTGCGCCGCCTGTCACAATTGCTACTTTATCATCTAGTCTAGCCATTAAAATCACCCTTTCATTTTTTAATATTAGAATATTTTTGCTCATTCTTTTTTATACGTATAAAGTCTTATTTATTCAATTGTTTTACATGGCTATAAAGTTTCTTCTGAATATTAAGTAGTTGTGTTACTTCATCGTCATTTAACACTGAATAAATTTCATTTCTCATTTTTTGACCCTGTTTTTGTGCTTCTTCTAACAAATTCAACCCTTTTTCAGTAATAGTAATTAAAATGGAACGTCTATCTTCTTCTTGATGTGCCCTTACTACATAACCTTCTTTAACGAGTTTGTTTGTCAAACCGGTTATTGCACCTGAAGTATAGCCAAGCGATTGTGCGAGAGCTGATGGCTTTTGTGCACCATGCTCTTTAAGTTTAGATAAGGCAATAATTTGTGAAATATTAACATTCATATTAAATTGTTTCATAAAAAGTGTCATTGTCGCATCATTAAATAACTCAGCAGTATGAATGAGTTCGAAAAAATTATTCTTTTCCATGATATGCCTCCCTAAATACGTTGATATAAGAGTAGTATATACAAAATTAGTTTAGCGGTAAAATACTTAATGCTAAATAGTTAACTTTTAATGTATTTACTGGTAAATTATATAATAATAAAGCATTGATACTGGGAGGACGTTAAATTATGAGCAGATTAGATAATAAAGTTGTAATTATTACTGGTGCAGCACAGGGTATGGGAAAAATGCACGCTGAAAAGGTATTGCATGAAGGTGCAAAAGTTGTGATTACTGATATCAATGAAACCCTCGGTCAAGAGGTTGCACAAGAACTTGGAGAAAATGCACTTTTTATTAAACATGATGTTTCTAATGAAGCAGATTGGCAAAATGTTGTAGATACAGTAATCAAAAAATGGGGCAAAATAGATGTCTTAGTAAATAATGCTGGTATTACTTATAACACGCCTTTAGAAGAACTCAGTTTAGAAAGTTATATGAAAATTGTAAATATCAATCAAGTGTCTGTATTTTTAGGTATGAAATCAGTCGCTTCAACTATGAAAGCGCAACAGCACGGTTCCATTATTAACATATCTTCTATGAATGGACTTGTTGGTGGTGCAATTGGCTACACAGATACAAAATTTGCAGTTCGCGGTATGACTAAAGCTGCTTCAAGAGATCTTTCACCATATAATATACGTGTGAATTCAGTACATCCCGGTGTAATCCAGACACCCATGATTGAACAAGAAGGTGTTAAAGAAGCAGTCGAACAATTCGCGAAGACCATTCCAATGCGTCGTGTTGCTTTGACTGAAGAAGTATCTAATATGGTCATCTTTTTAGCTTCAGATGATGCGAGTTACTCTACAGGTTCCGAATTCGTAATCGATGGTGGACTTACTGCGTTATAAGCAACTTAAGAAAACCAAATATTTTAAACAGTAAAACCCCTGCGCAATACCACTTAAATGGTTGCGAAGGGGTTTTATAATAATTGATATAGCCTACTGAAATCAAATTAATAATTAAAGTTTTTTAGGCTCTACGTAAGCGACAAAGTTTTCAGCATCTTCTTTATTTAAATCTGTTAAAGAAAATGTGCCAATGCTAAAGCGCATCGTTAATACATTATCATCTAATTCAATATTTTCAATTTCGTCATATCTAATGTTTCTATAGTAAAACTGGCCATCCATATCAACATTTAATATAAGACGTTCATTTGTTGCGACATAAGCCGCTTCGTATACTTTTATTTCTCCTTGAACAGGGTATTCCATATTTCCTAAAACGGAAGGCCCTTGTTTCTCAGTTGGAAATAAATCTTCTGGATTAATATTATCTAATATCATTCGATTACCTACCTTTTCAATTAGTCTGCAACTTCTAAGTCTACAGTGTTAATATCAATACCCATAGCATCTGCTACACCTTGACCGTAAGCTGGATCTGCTTTATAACAATGTCTAATATGACGGTGTTTAAGCGGATCAGTAACTGGACTCATTTCATTAGCCGTATTATTAAATAATATTTGCTGTTCATCTGGTGACAAGCGACGGAATAATTCACCTGGTTGTTCAAAGTAATTATCATCATCTTCACGGAAATCATATTCATATGCTTGACCTTGAATATCTAAGCCTGGTTTTTTGTATTGTGGTTGGTCTTCAAGGGCACCATTACTATTTGGATAGTAGTGTGTTTGTGAACCTTGATTATCATCAAGAATACGCATTTGTCCGTCTCTACTAAATGGACAGATATTTTCTATACCTACACCTTTTGGTTGGTTAACAGGAATTTGCCAATGATTCACACCTAAACGATATCTTTGAGTGTCTCCATACGAGAACAGACGCCCTTGTAACATTTTATCTGGAGAGAAATCTAACCCTGGAACGATGTTTGTTGGCGCAAATGCAGCTTGTTCAACATCTTGGAAATAGTTTTCAGGGTTTCTATTTAATTCAAACTCTCCTACTTCGATTAATGGGTATTCGTCTTTATACCAAACTTTTGTTAAATCAAATGGGTTATCTTTGTGATTGCGTGCTTGTTCTTCTGTCATTACTTGGATGTACATTTTCCATTTAGGGAAATTGCCTTCTTCAATATTTCCAAATAAATCTCTTTGAGAAGATTCTCTGTCATGCGCTATAACTTGTGCAGCTTCTTCAGGTGAATAATTTTCTATACCTTGTTGTGTTCTGTGGTGGAATTTCACCCAAACACGCTCACCTTTATCATTGTACATAGAATATGTGTGAGAACCAAAGCCATGCATATTTCTGAAACCTTTAGGAATGCCACGATTAGTCATCAAAATAGTTACTTGGTGCAACGCTTCTGGTAGTAAAGTCCAGAAATCCCAATTTGCTTGGGGATCTTTCATATTCGTTTTCGGGTTACGTTTAACAACATGATTTAAACTTGCGAATAATTTAGGATCTCTAAAGAAGAAGACTGGTGTATTGTTACCAACTAAATCCCAGTTACCTTCGTCTGTATAAAATTTCAATGCAAATCCACGAATATCACGTTCTGCATCTGCTCCACCACGTTCACCTGCTACTGTTGAAAAACGAGCGAACATTTCTGTTTCTTTGCCAACTTCAGAAAAGATACTTGCACAAGTGTACTGTGTAATATCATTTGTTACTTTAAATGTACCAAATGCGCCAGAACCTTTTGCATGCATACGACGTTCCGGAATAACTTCTCTATCGAAGTGTGCCATTTGTTCTATAAAATATATATCTTGCATTAAAAGCGGACCTCTAGGACCTGCTGTCATACTATTTTCTCTATCTCCTACTGGTGCACCAAACAAGCCTGTTAATTTTTTACTCATTATATTATCTCCTTTATTTTACCGCAGTTAAGTGATTCTTACTTTTATAGTTATTGATGACTGCATTTGCAATACCTTCAATAAATAATTGATTTGAGCCAGGCATTTCAGCTCTATAATAATTGCAACCTACATCATCGCAAACTTTTTTACATTCATAATCATTATCATATAAGACTTCTAAGTGTTCACATGTAAAACCTAACGGAACGTATATAAAGTTTTGATAATCATATTGTTCATGTAATGTTTGAGTCAAATCTTGCACATCTGGCCCAATCCAAGGTTCTCCAGTGTTACCTTCAGATTGCCAACCGTTAAAAACATGATTATGTCCAATTCGTGATTGGATTAACTGGGCTGTTTCTTCAAGCTGACTCGGATAAGGATCATTATGTTCCAATATTTTTTCTGGAAGACTATGAGCCGAAACGATGATTGCTGTTTTTTGATGCGCTTCCTGAGGTATTAAATTCAATTGTGCATTTACTGAATCAACCCAATATTGAATGAATTTCTCTTCTTTATAAAATTGATCCAATGTAGTTACTTTAATATTTTTCTCATTTGCATATTGAGATGCACGCTGGTTATACATTTCTACTGAAAATGAAGAATAATGCGGCGTTAAAACTACGCTGACGATTTCATCTATACCTTCCGCACTAATGTCATCTATCGCATCTTCAATAAATGGATGTATATGTTTCAACCCTATATATAATTCATAGCTTATGTCACTCGTCATTGAGTTAAGTGTATGACATAATGTTTCAGCTTGTTTTTCTGTTGTTGTTGCTAAAGGTGATACGCCACCAATATATTCATATCTATCTTTCAAATCTATGTATGCTTCATGGCTTGGTTCGTGTCCATGTCTGATATGTGTATAGTAAGGTAAAATATCTTCTTCCTTATATGGCGTACCATAAGACATACATAATAATGCTACACGTTTCATGTTAAGTGCACCTCCACTAATTCACTCTTCTTTACAATAATTATCTGTTTGTAATTATTATAATCTATTATAACGTAAAAATCATCAAAGTCTACATTTAAATATTTAACAAATTATTTGAATTGATAATACATCCTTATAAGTGATAATTAATTATGCGTTTTCTTTATTTTTCGTTTCCATTGAATTAAAAAATAGAACTTTTATTTCTAGCAATAATCCATATCTCATCGAGAATATAGAAGACACTTGTCTCGCACCAAACAATCCAATACGAGTCGACGGCTATCGACTGTGGTTTTATCCTAGGCAAGTGAATATGAAATAGTATTTGATATAACGAAAAAGAGCTACCAAAATTTGGCAACTCTTTCAATCCATACTTTATACAACATCATTTTTATTTGAGTAATTATATATCTTTTCTGTTAAATCCAACTGCACCTATGACACACAGTATAATGAAAATAAGCGTAAGCATTACAATTGGTCCACTTGTAAAATCATCTATAGGCAGACTCGGAATATGTTCAAATGGCGTGATATCTTTCATCCAATCTTTCACATTCAATAAAGTACCTAAATAATTCACTAAAAAAGTATAAGCTAGATAAGCATAGACTAAAGTCGTTAACTTTATACCCCAACCAATTACGACAGTTCCTATACCAACAAAACTAAGTATAGCTGGTATATAGATAATAGCCGATTGAATAACCATCCCAAAGTCGAGTGGTGTATCCATTGAATAGTATTGGCCAACATACAAACCAAACCCTGCGACAAAAATCATCACTACCGCATTCACCACACTGATAATTAGAAAACTCAATAAGTATTTGATACGCGAAAGCGGATTCGCTAATACAAGCATCGCATATCCTTTATCTATCGCTTTCTTTATTTTAAATAAAGCTAATAGCGTAGGCACCGTACTGATTATCGCCATCACTAACATCAGTTGCGGTAAAAATTGTTTAACGTAATCTCCTTTTGGATTTTCTAACATAGACAGTAATAAAGGGTTATCTTTAAAAAAGTCGTCTAAATTTCCAAAAATAGAGCCATAAGACAATCCAAGTACAAATAATCCAATAGCAAAATATATAAAACTCATTTTTTGCAATCGCATTTGTAAACCTAGTGGCGACTTCATGTACCATTTCGCATATTGCTTCCCTTTTTTCTGTGGTAATAATTTAGCCTCGATATCACGTAACCCATTTAACACAAAGGCAAATATAGCAATGACAACTGTAAGACCTAAAATACACCACACTGGCCACCAATAATCTTGTGAAAAAGCATAGGTTCTAGACAACCAGCCCATTGGTGAAAACATAGATAGCGTCTCATTTGCTACATCTCCAAACGCCCTAACCAAATACATAATTAACAATAAAGCGATACTCACACCAGTCGTTTCACTACTTGATGATACAAATTGGGCAACTAACATGGTCAACGTAGCAAACATAAGACCAAATACACCTAAAGCCGAGCTATATAGGAATGCACCTGCTATATCTATGCCATCAACATTTAACAACACAAGACCTAAAGTGAATAATATCATTAGACTGACATTAAGTAATAAAGTCTGAAGTAAATGGCCCATCAATGGTGCTTGTTTACCAATCGGCAAAGCAGTTAAAATGATTGTTCTACCATCTTCTTCATCACCACGTGTGTCTCGAGAGACAATTAAAATATTCATGATTGCTACCATTACTGCTGTAAATAAAATCATTTCATGCGTAAAAAGCACGCCAATGTTTACATAATCAAAATCAGCTGGTCCAAGCATCGCTTGCATCGCAGGATTTTTCGACATTTCTATAATAGGGCTCATCTTAGATTGACTCGGGTACATCGACTCAAAAGCAGGGGGGATCATTAACGTTAAAGCAGTTAATAAAACTACCCATAAAACCATTTTTTTACTATTTCTTTTTACATAAAAATAAAATAACTTTGAGGTCTGGTAAAATGATTGTTTCATATCATTCACCTACTTCATCTGTTGCTTCATAATATCGTTTAAATATTGCTTCTAGTGTTGGCGGCATAGATTCTAACTTTTTAATTTCAAATCGACTTAGATACTCAATTACAGCAGAAATTTTATCTGAATCGACTTCAAAATAATATGTGTTATCTTCTTGTCTAACGTTATGCACACCCGTCACTTGTGTTAACACTGCTAATTGCTGTCCACTTTCTACAGTAAATTGCATACGTGTAAGATGGCGCATCTCGTCTAAAGTCCCAGAAGTTATCATTTTACCTTTACGGATAATACCCACTCGATCGCACAGCTTTTCTACTTCACTTAAAATATGACTCGAGAGTAGCACACTTTTGTTATTACTTTTAATGTCTCTTATGCATGCTTGAAAAACCTCTTCCATTAAAGGATCAAGACCAGAAGTAGGTTCATCTAAAATATATAATTTTGCATCAATGCTAAACGCAGTAATTAACGCTACTTTCTGACGGTTCCCTGTCGAATAGGCACTACATTTTTTAGTAGTATCTAATTCAAAGCGTTTAATTAATTCATTTTTTCTATCGTGATTTGCTTTGGGATGAAGACTAAGAAAGAAATCAATAATTTCTCCACCGGTTAAATTTGGCCAAAAATTGACATCACCAGGCACAAAAGCGAGATCTTCATGCACAGCTACTGCATCTTTCCGCGCATACTTGTCAAAAATTTCAATGGTACCTTGTGTTGGTTTCAACATACCTAATATCGCTTTAATTGTCGTCGATTTTCCAGCCCCATTTGGCCCAATAAAGCCATAAACTTCACCCTCATTGAGTTCTAAATCCACTCCATCTAAGGCGTAGAATTTACCAAAGCGTTTTGTTAAATTATTAATTTTAAGTAGGGTCATACGCACCACCCTTTACACAGTTTATAATAGGCCTTTGACTCTAAAATCAGTAACGATTAAAATTATTTTATCTTCTTTCATATCCGCCTCACAAGTGTCTGCCTCACTAGAAGGCACACCTAATATGCTAAGCTTTTCTCTTAATTCTTCAGCTTTCGAATCAAAATCTTCATCGATATCAACTTTATTATAATCCACTGCTGTAACTTTTATATTTTCAGTAACCTCTTCAGTCCGATTTTTATCATCTGATAAGACGTATATATCTTGGCTTCCAATACCTCGATCTTTTAAAGCCTTCACATCCGCTACTAATGCCGAGTCATTTGTATAAGGTTTCACAACAGGTGCCATAAGAATCATCCCTTTCCAATACTTCCACTTATTGATATACTAATTTTTTGCTTTAATCATTAGTCTGTTATATCGATTTTCAGTTATATAAAAATAAGTATCCTCTAACATTAAATCGAACAATTCATCTCTGACCATGTCATCTGTCATTTCAAATTGCGTTTCAACCTTTTCTTGCGCTTCATCTTCAACAAAAATAACTTGATCTTTTCTTACGTCTACCGTTTTACGTTTATAAATGAGTTCGAGATGTGCACGCCCTTGATGTATCGCTTCTAAGTTGTCTAACTTATAGGCACTTTGTACAAACTCTTCAATTCGTCTTTCTCTGTGACGCTTACCTTTTGAAGCTTTAAAATCCTTCGTATATTTTAGCTTAACAAGTAAGTAAATGACTAATATGAAAAGTATCGTTACAAGAAATAGTAGCGTAGCCATATATACTCCCCCCTTTTATTCGTGTGAATATTCAATTCAAATTATCATTTTCCAATATTATAGTTAATTTTCCCTTTGTAAACGCTTTTAAACACTTTTGAAATCTTAAAATTAACTTTTATTGTTGTAAAATATTACTATTAATAATTTATATTTATTTTTTAATACAACCTGACAATATATAAAGTTTAACTTCTATAAAAAAGGCAAAATATATAGTATGTAGAATTATGAAGGGTGATATATAATGCTTTTACAAGAAGAACTTAATAACTTGGAACAATTCGATGGTAAATCACGAAATCAGAAAGTATTCTCAATTTATTTAAATACTAGCCCTGAACAAGGAACAAAGTGGAAAATTGAATTAAAAAATGCCTTGAAAGACTTATCAGACAAAACAAAAAACAGTGACAATCACGAAGAAAAAAACCAAGCAAAAGACATTATCAAAAAAGTAGAAACTGAAATACAGGGCGCTGAACCTAACCTAAAAAGAGGACTCATTTTATTTATGACTGCCGATGAGACATTAAAATTCGAAAAGTACGTCAACATTTCTATAGAAACAGAATTTAAATGGGATACAAAACCCAAATTAGATCAGCTAAAATCATTACAACAAAGCCATCCTTACACTGGTATTTTAGTTTTACAACAGGACAAAGCACGTGTTATTGAAACTGAAATTGGTACGATTGTAGACGAAGATTATTACACTTTAGATTTAGATACTAATGATTGGCGAGAACATTCTGGACCACAAGGTGATGATTTAACTCAAGGCGGCGCGCAAAGAGATGAATATAAAGAACGTGTGAAAGCTAATCAAGAACGTTGGTTCAAAAGTTTAGTAGTTACTATTGAGAAAAACGCTAAGAAAAAAGGCTGGCACCAGCTCTATTTAGCTGGTGAAAAAGAAGAAGTAGAAAAATTAAAAACGATGTTTAATCGTAACATTGACCAAGTCACACCAAGTAATATATTAAATTTAAATGCGACAGAAATTATAAATAAAGTAATGGAAGAATAAATTTCAGGTCATGCTAGTGACAATATATTAAAAAATATCTAAATATGTACTAGAGCTCAAAACTTGTTCTTTGGTTCCGTATATAATCTCAAAGGCTTGTTTCCTAATTTTTGTAGGAGATAAGCCTTTTAATTTTCTTTTGATTCGTTCATTGTTATGAAAATGCCCCTCAAATTCAGCTTTTTAAAGTCCAAATTTGGGGGCATATCAATAACAATTTAGGTTTGTTTTTATACTTATTAAATAAAAAACGGCAGTGATTTGGACCGACTCCTGACTCGTTAATAAAGCACTAGACGAAGAGTACAGGCTGAGGCTGTGTCCACGGGAAGCATGCACAAAAAGAACTCCTAACAAAGTAGAAGTCTTAGTCGACAACCTGATAAAGAGGTGTTTTTATACAGAGATAGTAATATCACCTATTGTTTATTAGTTGAAGTTGCGTTACCCAATTTCAAAGCTTGAAGCATAGTCCCTATAACGAGTAAGCTACCTATTGTATCTGTGAAAAAATGGGCTTGCAGATATATTCTAGAAATCATGATTGATATGACTAATAATATACATATGCTAGTCAGCCATTTATTATTTTTCAACAATAGTATGAGACTCACCAGTAAACAGACACTTAACACATGCATGCTTGGAAAACTATAGCCATCTATACTGATATCAGGTCGTGGTCGTTGAATCATATACTTGAAAAATGTACCTATAAACAATACACTGAAACACCAAAATCCATACCACCAAAACTTAAATTGATTAGAAATAAATACGAGTATTAAGAGCACCAATATCATGACTAAACAATGCAATGGCTTAAATATATTAGAAATTATTTCAAGATACACAACGACACCATTAGAGTTAATCGTTCCATGTAACCATTGATAAATAAAATTATCTAACGGATCAGTTAAATCTATATGTATACATATCCTGAGTATCAATAAGCACAAACTTATTAAAATCATTTTTAAATAGTCGCTCACCTAGTTTAATTTCCTTTCCTTATTAATTCTTCTAGCTACTGCCAATAACGTTCCATAGGCGATGCTAATACTCAATATAGACGATCCACCATAACTCAATAGCGGCAATGTTACCCCCGTTAAAGGAATGATGCCAGAGACCCCTGCTAAATTAATGAATACTTGCATAAATAAATAACTCACGACACCGACGCAAATTAATTTATAAAATTGATTTGTGGTTTTATTTGCATAAATGAGTCCTTTAACTAAAATAAAGCCATAAATCAGTAATATAAATAATACACCCAGTAAACCCAATTCTTCTGAAATAACAGTGAAAATGAAATCAGTATGCGGTTCTGGTAAGTAACCTAGTTTAGCAATACCATTACCTAGACCTTTTCCAGTAAATCCGCCATTTCCAATTGCTGTTAAAGCACTTGTCAGTTGATACCCATCATCTTTTTCATATTTAAATGGATCGAGCATTACTTGAATGCGTCTTAATCTGTAAAGGTTTTTAGCATCAAAAATTAAAGTATAGATACTATAAAATACAATTGGAATCACTGCGATTGCCATGATTTGAATTTTCACCTTATTTTTTAAATCTGAATAAATCAGTATACAAGCAATAATCGCTACTGTTAATAAAGTGCCACCCAAGTCCCCTTGCATTAAGACAAGCAATAAACTTATCCCAATCACGCCCAGTGGTGGGATGAGATGTTTCAATCGGTAATCTCTTCGACTTGATACACGTTGGTTAATCACATAAGACAGATAAAAAATTGAAGTTAGCTTTAAAAATTCTGAAGATTGAATACTAAATAAACCTAAATTAATCCAATTTTTGGAACCGTTAATTTCTTTGCCAATTAACAATGTAATTAGCAATAGCAACAAAGTACCTAAAACCATTATTTTCTGTACATTGTTCTCTTTAAAATTATTAATGTTAACAAAACTACCGATAAATAAAATAATAGTTATACCTAAAATCAAAAAAAGCAATTGTCTTTTCATAAAATAATTACTTTCGAGAGGCACGCCGCCTGTTAATGCGCCTTTAGATGCAGATACCATACTAGCACTGTAAACCATCATTACACCTATAATACCGAGTATGATAAAACAGAGAATCATACTAAAATCCAAACCTTCTAAACGCCTACGCGCTAGTGTTAAAAATCGCTTCATGACTTCACCTCATTATGACTGATAAACTCCAGTAAAACAGATTTTTAACATAGCCTCAATCATACTTTAGGCTTACCTAATTTTATTCCTGTTATATGTATGATTATATTATTCAATACACTGCCTTAAATAATATGCATTGTACTACTTTTCATCTTGTGATAAACTCTATTAACGACTTAACATGTCTATAATAACCGTTATAGGAACAAATGATTTTTTTATAATAATTTCACTCAACAAAGGAGTTTTAACTTGAATAAAGACCGTTTTGACCAAATTGCCCAAAAGTACGATGGCCCTAGTAGAATACATCTTGCCGAAACAATTGCTGCAGAAGTGAACAAGGTATTCCAAAACACTTCATATCAGTCACTATTAGATTATGGCGGTGGCACTGGTCTAGTTACGTTAAATATAGATCACCATTTTGATGAAGTCACAATGATGGATGCTGCACCTCAAATGATTGAGGTGTTTGAAAGCAAAATTTCTGAACTAGGCAAAACACATATTCACGCGCACGTAGGTGACATTCTTTCAGAAGACACACATATCAATACTACCTATGATGTAATTTTTCTTTCATTAGTATTACTACACAGCGGTGATTACACAGCATTATTAACAGCGTTACGTGCGAAATTAAATTCTGGTGGTCTGTTAGTTCTTGTTGATTTTGATAAAAATGAAAGTATATATCATCCAAAAGTTTATAATGGCTTTGAACAATCAGATATCCAACAACTTTTTACCGAATTAGGCTTAACGCATATTCAATCACACACATTTTATGAAGGTAAAAATATATTTATGAATAAAGATGCGAGTTTATTTATTGCAACTGGCCGTTCATAATCTGATATACAAAAAAGAGAACTTCCAGTTTTTTGGAAGTTCTCTTTTTTTATATTATACCATCACTGCTTTTAAATTTTCTTTTTCAATATCAGACAAAAAGGCATATTGAATCGCTCTTAAATTGATAAATTCAATTTGTTCGACAGAAATCAATTGATGTTTCATCAGTAACGCATATTCTTCATTTAATGAAGTTTGTGTAACCGTGCGATTGTCCGTGTTAATAATAAAAGGTATATCCTGTTCTAGCAAATAAGGTATGTTTAATTCTGTTAAATCCTTTATCGCTTTCGTTTGAATATTACTTTTCGGACACATTTCTAACATCACATCGTTACGCTTAATTTCTTGTAACGCAACTTCATTTTCGTTAATGGCCACACCATGACCAACACGTTTTGCGCCTAATCTAATAGACTCAATAACATTATGCATACAACCACATTCACCAGCGTGTAAAGTGAGATTAAACCCTTTATCTAAACCGTATTGAATTGTAGTACGAATATCTTCTGGTGGAAATGCTGCTTCCGGCCCCGCAAAATCAATCCCACGTACCACATCACTATCGCTCTGTTTAAGATAATCAAAAAGCGCTTCATTAACGGTCACTTCATGTTGTCTCATTGCACAAATCAATAAATTAATTTTGATATCCAATGTTTCTGTTGCAAGTTGGACACCCGCTTCAACTGCTTCCAATACATCTGCTAACGACAAGTCTTGTTCAGTGTGCAATAACGGGGCAAAGCGAATTTCTATATACTTTACATTATCATTGCTCGCCTGTTGCGCCACATCTACGACAGCTCTTTTGAGACTATCTTTTGTCTGCAACACTTTCAATATTTCATCAAAACACTGCAAATATTCGTCTAGACTTTCACAATTTTCACTTATAAGTAAATGCGATTCTTTTAAAACTATATTTTGTTCAGAAGCAAGTTGCTTGATTAACTCTATACTTGTAGAACCATCGAGATGACAATGAAGTTCTATTTTAGATATATCTTGTATGGATTTATTCATGTCTGAAACCTTCCTTACTTCCGATATGTCGCTATGATTACATTTTGTTGTAGACACAAAGAAAGATTTTATTAGAAATTAATTCATATACTATAACATGATTAATTTAACATGACCATAAAACTATCTACATTAAATACAGATACTGATCAATTATAAATACACTTACGTCATTTATTTTATTATAGTTTTCCGAAATAACCCAAAATAGTTAATGTTATGCCTAAGCCGATAAAGCATGTGAATAATATCATTACAAGCATTTTTAACTCTAGCATAAAATAACTTCTATCCTGTCCTTTATTTACTAGGAAAACACCACAAAACACTACTAAGATAAATATAATAAGCAAACTATAAGCAATTATATTTAAGACTTCCATCCATATTCCCCTTTCGTGTTTTATCTTTTTAAATGCTTTAACCAACGCACCACACTATTTGGTTCATCTGTTAAATATATTTATGCAGCTCCAAATAGTTAACAATTTTATTTACAGATTGCTCGATACTATCTTTTTCTGTATCTATAACTATTTCTGGTGTTTCTGGCGTTTCATAAGGCGCACTAATACCTGTGAATCCAGCAATTTCACCACTTCTAGCTTTCTGATACAGTCCCTTAGGATCTCTCGCTTCACATTCCTCGAGGCTGCATAATGTATGCACTTCTATAAATTCATCCTTTTGTAATAAACTACGTACCGTTTCACGATCCGCTTGATAAGGTGAAATAAATGCAGAAACAGTGATTAATCCTGCATCTACCATTAACTTTCCTACTTCGCCAATTCGTCTAATGTTTTCTGTACGGTCTTCTGGACTAAATCCAAGATTATTGTTAAGCCCATGTCTAACATTATCTCCATCTAATCGATAAGTATGTATCTGGCGTTGAAATAATGCTTTTTCTAATGCAACAGAAACAGTCGATTTGCCAGATCCTGATAATCCAGTAAACCAAATCAAAACACTTTTGTGGTCGTTACGGCTTTGTCTTTCTTCTTTTTTAACTTCTGATTCATGCCATGTAATATGCTGAGATGTGTTCATTCACTTCGCTCCTTTAAATTATTGTTCTTGTAGGCCTTTAATCAATACTTCTGCTACTTCTGGTCTTGAAAATTCTTTAGGTAATGATTCTCCATTTTTAAGCTTTTCACGGACTTTTGTACCGCTCAGGTGTAAATGTGATGAAGCATCATGAGGACATGTTTTCGCTGTTGCCATGTTTTCACAAGTTTTGCAGTAAAAGGCGTGTTCGAATTTCAAAATTTGTATTCCTAATTCTGCTTCATATTTAGAAATAAGTTCTTGGGCTTCATAAGTACCATAGTAGTCACCTACACCAGCATGATCACGTCCAACAATAAAATGGGTGCAGCCATAATTTTTTCGGACTGTCGCATGTAATATCGCTTCTCGTGGACCTGCATAGCGCATTGCCGCTGGGTAAATGACTAAGCGTGCTTTATTTTCCGGGTAATAATTATCAAGAATGACTTCATAACTCTTCATGCGTACAGCTGCAGGAATATCGTCAGATTTTGTCTCTCCAACTAATGGATTCAATAGTAGCCCATCAACAGATTCTAAAGCTGCCTTTTGTATGTACTCGTGTGCTCTATGTACCGGATTTCTTGTTTGGAATCCTACTACTGTCTTCCACTTCAAGTCATTGAATAATTGTCTTGTTTCAGAGGGATCTAAATGATAATCTACAAATTCATCATGCTTTGGTCGATCCAATAAATAGATTGGCCCAGCAAGATAAACATCACCTTTTTCATATACTTTCTTTACCCCCGGGTGGTCAACGTCCGTAGTACCATATACATATTGCGCTTCTTTCTCTTTGTCGTATTTATATTTTTCCTCTAATTCAAGTACGCCATATAAATGGTCGTCTTCACCATATAATGCGACACGCGTTCCTATGTCTAGTTGCTTCGCTTTATCTTCAGTTACAGGTAAAGTGATTGGAATACTCCACACTAAGCCATTACTTAAATGTAAGTCTTCTACTACATTTTTATAATCTGCTTCATTCATAAATCCTGTTAAGGGGCTGAATCCACCAATACCAATAAGCTCTAAATCTGACAAACTCCATGGATTTAGCGTAATCGCAGATAGCGATTGCGACTCAGCTAATAATTCCTTTTTTAGTAATTCATCCGCTTCTCTACTAATGAGTTTCCCACCATGTGCTTCAATTGTATTTGTAACCGTTTCTGTTGTTAATGTCATGCTTATACACTCCCTTTATGTTTTAATCTAGTTCATTCGTGTTTGCTTTATTTTTCGAAATTGAAAATGATATTTTTTTATTTTGATATAATGCATACGTAATTAAAATAATCCAAATGACAATAAGTGATACTTTAATTGTTATGGATACTACTGGTGCTGGGTCAAAAACGCTGATTAAAGAACTACTATTGGTAAAGATAATTAAACCACTTACACAAACTGCTAAGATATTCATCGGTAAAATTTTAACAAGCCAAGCTGCGAAAGGTGCTGCAATTAAGCCACCAATACTCAATGAAACCACTAAACCTAAATTAATCTGACTCCAACCTAGAAAGATAATAAAGCTAATTGATGCTGAAAGCGCCACAAAAAATTCACTTGCAGACACAGTACCAATTGCATATCTTGGCTCTAACTTTTTTTGAGCTAATAACAATGGCGTATTGACCGGACCCCAGCCACCACCACCAACTGAATCGAGGAAACCTGCAAATGCGCCTTGTGGAATCATAGCAAAACGACTTATTTTACTTGAATCTTTCTGTATATGGTTGTCTTTTTTAAATAAAAATTGGTATAAAATGTAAAAACCCATAGTTAATAAAAACAAAGCAATAAATGGCTTAATTAAATTACTATGTATATGACTTAAAAACGCCGCTCCAATAAATGCTGCAATTGCACCTGGAATTGCTAATTTGATCATTGTTGGCTTGTGTACATTTTCAAACTTCCAGTGTGCTGTGCCAGAAGCAGCAGTTGTTGCAACTTCAGCAAAATGAATTGTTGCAGAGGCGATTGCTGGCGCTATACCAAAAGTTAATAATATTGAGGAAGAAGATGCACCGAATCCCATACCTAGAGAACCATCTATCAATTGTGCGAGAAATCCTGCAAGTGCAAAGATAAATAACTTATACATGTGTCATACTCCTTCCGAATTGTATTTAGTTCAGTGAATCGAGCCATTTCATCACATCTTTTTGGTTATCCTTTTCCAAATAACTATCTGCTAAAATCGATTTTAAAAACCTTTGCTTTTCTAATGAAGATAACGCACTCTGTTTAACGCGTTGTCTACATTCATATAGAAAATCCACATACGCTTCATAATGACTAGTAAAGCGTTGTTGAAATTCAGCGAGTATTTCCGCTGTAAGGGCTGGACTTGCCCCGTTTGTAGAAATACTTAGTGTCAGCTTGCCTCGTTGTAATATGCTCGGAAATACCACATCACCTGCGGTCGCCGCTCCAGTCATATTTATCATTGCGTGACTCGGTTTATGTTGTAGTACATATTGGTTTGTAGATGCGTCATTGGTCGCCACAACAATTAAATCTGCTTGCTGTATATCGTTAACCTCAAATGATTTTTCACTCCATTTTATTACCGAACGTTGAAACATATCTTTCAAATTTTCGCTAATAGTCGGACTGATAATATGAATATCCTTGGCATAATTCACTAAAGTAGTCACTCTTCGTTCAGCAACTTTACCGCCGCCAATTACAAAGACTTTCTTATTTGTAATATCAATCATGAGTGGAATCAATGACATCATGTCACTCCTTACTATCTTGAATAATTAAGACTGTTACTGATTTACAGTTTCAAATGTTTCTTCTACACGTTCTTTCAGTGCTGTTTGTAATTGATTATGGTTGCCAAGACGGGCACACAGTACAATGTCATTCTCTACACTATAGCCGTCTATAGTTGTTGCAATATGACGTTCTAAAATACCTGTAAACCATAAATATGGAACAACAAATATTTGTGAATGCCCTTTGTTGACTGCATCTTGAAGTGCTTCTTCAAATGAAGGTCCACACGCAGCCAAATAACATACTTCGATATCTAACTCGTTATTTGTATCTTGTAACTGTGTTTTGATTGTTGAAAGGTCTTTTTGTGTTTGTGGATTATAACTTCCTCTACCTACAATCAATACTTTCGCATCTATACTTGGTGTCATATGTGTTTCTTCAATTCTTTGTTGTAATATTCCAGATAACCGTTGTTGAACCCCTAATGGTTTTCCATAAGAAACTTTGACATGTGGATATTTTTCCTGATTTTGTTGAATTTCTTTCGGTATATCTTTGAAATAATGACCTGCACTTAATAAAAGTACTGGTATCACAGAAATTTCAGTTGCTCCTTTATTGACTAACCGTTGAAAACCTTGTGACAAATTGGGCTCTGTTAATTCTAAAAAACATGTTTCTTGTAAAGACACATCGATTTGCTTTTTAACTAATTCAATAAAGTCCGCGGCTTCTGTAACAGCTTCATCTACCCTACTGCCATGGCTGACATATAAGACACCTCGCATACTAAGACCTCCTCTATTGATATGTTAAATTTGCAAGTGGCGCTTGTGATTGTACTGCTTCAAACCAACTGATACGTTCTCTTAATTTGACCACTTCACCTACGATAACCATTGCTGGGTTTTCAATATCTTTTGCAACTTCAACAATGTTCATCAAGTTACCAACCACTGTCTTTTGATTCTCAGATGTACCAAGTTGAACCAATGCAACTGGCGTATCATTAGGACGTCCATGTTTAATCAATAGTTCACTAATTTCCGGCAATTTTTTGACGCCCATATAAATGCACAGCGTTTCCGGTCCGAGTGCAAGATGTTTCCAATAGGAATCTTTATCTATATTCTTATTAATCACACCTGTGACAAAGGCAACAGATGAACTATAATCTCGATGCGTAACAGGGATGCCAGCATATGCAGGTGCTGCAATACCTGATGTAATCCCTGGCACAATTTCAAACGGAATTTGATGCGCCGCTAAAATTTCTGCTTCTTCTCCACCTCTTCCAAAAATAAAAGGATCTCCACCTTTTAACCTTGTAATGGTTTGACCTTTTTTCGCAAAATTCACTAATAACTTATTCGTATCTTCTTGTGGTAAAGAATGACGATTAGGGTCTTTGCCACAATACATAAACTTTGCTGTAGACGATGCATGACTTAATAATTTTTTGTTTACTAGTCGGTCATATAATATAATGTCCGCTTGTTGAATTGCTTTTAATCCCTTTACTGTGATTAAATCAGGGTCTCCTGGACCCGCTCCTACTAAAAATACTTTGCCCATCTTGCCACCACCTTCTCAAATTATTAACTATGGAATGCTTGACCATCTTTAACTTCAGCTACGATGCCTGCACGTATGACGAAGTCACCAAAATGTTCACCCTCGGTTCTTTCTTTAGCATATTGGATTAATATCGGTCTTAAGCTTTCTAAAATCTCAGCTTCTGCTATATTTTCTTTGAAAATTTTATTTAATCGATCTCCTGTAAAGCCGCCACCCAAGTACATATTGTATTTTCCTGGTCCCTTACCTATAAATGCAATTTCTGCTAATGCAGGTCTGGCACAACCGTTAGGGCAACCCGTCATTCGAATCGTAATTTCTTCTTCGTTTAAACCTGCTTCATCTAATAATTCTTCGATTTTTCCAATAAGTGATGGTAAATAACGTTCGGACTCAGCCATCGCTAAACCACAGGTTGGGAAAGCAACACACGCCATAGAATTTCGTCTTAATCCTGTATAATGTTCGCCATCTGTTAGACTATATTCTGAGATGATTTTTTCTATTTTGGGCTTTTCACTGTCAGAGACATGCGCAATAACTAAATTTTGGTTAGGGGTTAGTCTAAAATCACCTTTATGAATTTGGGCAATTTCTCTTAACGCAGTCTTTAATTTATAGTCATCCGTATCTTTGACACGTCCGTTTTGTATAAATAGCGTGAAGTGCCATTTACCGCTGCCTTCTGTCCAACCATAACGATCTCCATTATGGTCAAAATGGTATGGTCGCTCACTTTCTAATTGCCACCCAAGACGTTCGTTCAATTCATTTTTAACCCACTCTACGCCTTTACGATCTACTGTATATTTAAAACGTGCATTCGTACGGTCTTCACGATTACCATAGTCCCGTTGAATCGTTAATATTGTTTCACAAACGTCCACGACCTCTGCTTTAGGGAAATAGCCAATCAGACGACCTACTTGAGGATAGGTAGCAGTGTTGCCATGCTTCATTCCCATACCACCACCAATCGTTACATTGAAACCGACGAGTTCGTCTTGTTCTATAATGGCAATTAAACCAACATCTTGTGAGTAAACATCGATATCATTTGAAGGTGGTACTGCGATACCAATCTTGAATTTACGTGGAAGATACGTTTTACCGTATATTGGCTCAGGTTCCGCATCACTCGTATCTAATACTTTCTCACCATCTAACCAAATTTCATGATAAGCCTGAGTCTTAGGCGATAAATGTCGACTGATGTCATTCGCTATTTGATTTATTTCACTATGTACATGAGATTGATACGGGTTCGGATTACACATCACGTTACGATTCACGTCACCACAAGCTGCTAAAGAATCTAGTAATGCCTGATTTATACTTTGCATAGATTTTTTTAAATTTTTCTTTAAAATGCCATGAAATTGAAATGCTTGTCTTGTCGTAAGTTTGATTGTTCCATTGGCATAAGTATTCGCAATATCATCCATCGCAATCCATTGCTCAGCAGTTGACGCACCACCTGGCGCACGTACTCTAATCATGAAACTGTATGCTGGTTCTAATTTTTGCTTACGACGTTCATCTCTAATATCTCGGTCATCTTGCATATAACTGCCATGAAACTTTAAAAGTTTTGTATCATCTTCAGTAATTGAACCAGTAATTCTATCTGCTAAACCTTCAACAATCGTGCCACGAAGATAATTACTGTTCTCTTTGATACGTTCTAATTCATCGAGTTTGTCAGAAAAACTTACATTCGTTTCAGCCATATATAACCCCTGCCTCTCTTTTAATAAACATCTCTTTGATAACGTTTTTCTTTTTTCATTTGCGTAAGATAAGCTTCGGCATCCGTTTCAGACATGCCACCTTCTTGTTCTAATACGTAGCGAATCGTTTCATGCACATCTTTAGCCATTTGTTTTTCATCACCACATATATATAATGCAGCGCCATTCATTATCCATTCGTAAAATGTTGCGCTTTGTTCAGCAATACGATGTTGCACATAAACTTTTTCTTCTGTATCACGAGAAAATGCCACATCTAACTTGCTTAATACATCGTCTTTTAACCAAGTTTGCCACTCCGTTTGATATAAAAAATCTGTAGTAAAGTACTGTTCTCCGAAAAACAACCATGTATTTCCAGTTAACCCAAGTTCCTCTCGTTCTTGAAGATATGATCTAAATGGTGCAACTCCCGTCCCTGGACCGATCATTATGATGGGTGTTTCTTCGCTAAATGGAAATTTAAAATTAGGATTCTTCTTCAAATAAATCGGTATACTGTCTCCGGGTTGTAAGCGTTCGGCTAATTGTACGGAACAAACACCGTCACGTTCACGTTCGTGCGCCTCATATCTTACGGCCCCGACTGTAATATGCACTTCATCTGGATTTGCTTGGTAACTACTTGCGATAGAATATTCTCGCGGTGGTAACTTTCTTAACAATTGATGTAATGACTGAGGATCAAATTGACTTGGCGGAAAATCTTTTAATAAATCGATTATGTCTCTGCCTTCTATGTAACTTTGTATCCATGCCGTATCTTCCACTTGCTCGGTTAGCTGAGTATTTTCAAATAGTGCTGCTGCTTTTAACACTAAGTTCTTTGTTAATTTAGTAATTTCAAAATGGTTTCGTAATGCGTACTCGAGCGTAAGCGTGTCACCATTCGAATTAATAGTAATCTCATCTTGAGCATCCCAACCTAAAGTTTCAATAAGCAATGTCACGAGATTAGGGTTGTTTTGTGGTACTACGACTAAACAATCGCCTGGCTCATATGTTTCACCATAGTCATCTAGTGAAAATTCAATATGTCTCACTTCTTTGTTAGAACCTCGGCCGTTTAAGTTAATGTTTTCTAAGACTTCTGCTTCATACGGATTCGACTTAGAGTAGTGCTTTTCTTTTGTAGCCTGTACTGTTTCTGTCAGTATCACTGTTTCCTTTTGACTTGATGATTGGTTAAGTCTTTCAATGTTTTCATTCATCCATGCTTCTGCTTGATCATCAAAATCCAAATCACAATCTTGTCTTTCTGTTAAACGCTCGCCGCCTAATTCTGACAATCTAGCATCAAAATCTTTACCTGTTTGGCAAAAGAATTCATAGGATTCATCACCAAGTGCGAGTACAGAATACCGTAAGCCTTCTAATTTTGGAGCTTTTCTACCATGTAAAAACTCATGAAACGTAAGTGCATTATCTGGCGGATTGCCCTCACCATGTGTTGCTGAAATCACAAATAAATCTTCTGCTTTTTTCAATTCTTTGGGTTTAAACTCGTCCATTGCATTTAATTTCACAGTATATTTATGTTCTACTAATCGATCTGAAAAAATTTCTGCCAAACTTTGTGCATTGCCAGTTTCTGAGCCATAAAGAACTGTAATAGTTCTATCAACACTGGCTTCTGACTCACTATTTAATACATATTCTGCTATTTGCTGTGGAGCTTCAGCATCACTGACTAAAGTGTTTTGATATGCTGATAGATAACCACTCAACCAAACTTTTTGCTCTGTAGTTAAAATGCTAACGATCTGATTGAGTTGGTCTGCTTGATTCTCATTAAATGGACTATTTGATACAGATAAATTCACCACAAGTTCACCTCATTTTAGTTTTTATACCTTTTGTAAAATGGTCAATTAACCTTTTCAACCCTATCGAACACCTTAAAAAACGCTCTATATATTATGTATAATATATTCATGGAATAAATAGTTATTCCATTCTTTAGATATCCGATGTGTATACTAAGAATTAGGAGTAAAAAAAAGAATCTTGATCTGAATTATGATTTTTCACTCGTATGAAGACCACATTCTGTTTTGTTAGAATTACTCCATCTACCTTCTCTTGAATCTCCAGAAGTTGAAACAGCTGATGTACACGGTATACATCCAATACTCGGAAAATTAAAATCATGTAGTTCGTTATAATGTAAATCATGTTTTTTAATATAGTGCCATACATCATCCCACGTCCAATGAATAAGTGGACACACTTTCACTGATTTGAATCTTTCGTCTTTGTTCACATAATTTGTAAATTGACGACTTGGTGATTGTTCTCTACGCAATCCTGAAACCCAAGCTGTAGCACCTGATAACACTTCTTCCAGTGGTTTAATTTTACGTATATAACAACACTGATTAGGATCATTCTTCCAAAGTGCTGAACTGAATTGCTCTGCCTGTTCATCTAGCGTTAATTCTGGCTTTTTAAGCTTGATATTCAGTTCTGGATAACGAGATTTCACTCTATCAATTAAATCATATGTTTGTTGGAAATGGAGATCCGTATCTAAAAATACGATTTCAGCATTTTTTTTAACACTATAGATTAAATCAATTAAAATCATGCCTTCCGCACCAAAACTACAAGCATAAACAATTGAATCACCATATGTTTCATACGCCCATTCGATAACCTGTCGTGCGCCTTTTGTTTCATCTGAAATATCTATTGAATTAAAAGCGCCCGATTTAAAGTGCTCATATGTTATTTTTTCTTCTGACATTAACGGGTTCATCCCCTTTTCTTTAATGTTCTATGTTTAAAATTCATATAATTTTCAGTCTTTAGAATTATTCGAAAATAATTATGATACATACTTTACCCATTGTAATTTTTTATGTCAAGTGTGCTTTTAAACAATAATTCTCATTGAAGACAGTATAATTTCACTATATGTAAGCGCTTTACATAGCGTCTTTAAAATGTTTTTGATAATTATTTTTAAATAATAATTATCATAATGTAATTTTCATTAACAACGTTGTAGCGCACGTTATATCAACATTTCTTATTTTTAAAAATATTTTTTATATTTTAATTATTATAAGACTATAATTAATTTTTAAACCAAATAACAAAAGCGCCAATAACAATTAAATGTCATTGGCGCTACTTCATAAATAAATTCACTTTAATCTAATAATTATGCTGAAAAGCTAAGTCTTGGAATAAATGTTTCGAAATGAACATTATCCATTGGTATACCGATTGTTTGTAATTCAGAAATCATTGCTTTTAAGAATGAACCACCACCACAAACGTAAATTTCTGTCTCATTATCAACATATTGCTGTAGTTGTGCTACTTCGATAAAGCCGTCTTGATCACGGAAATGTGTGTCAAAACGAGCAAGTGAAGACTGATTAGAAATATCGTTTAATTTGTTTTCAAAAGCAACGTTTTGCGCATTAGATGTTGATTGTATGAATGTTGATTCTAAACCTGCGTCAACTGCTTCTTTATACATAGAAACAAGCGGTGTAACACCCACACCTGAGCCTAAGAATAATTGTTTGTTTTCTTTATTCGCTAAAGCAAAACCACCTACTGGTGCAGATAAGCTTAATGTATCCCCAACTGACACTTCATCATGTAGTATTGTTGATACTTCACCTTCATGCTCTTCAGTAACATCTTTTCTAACTCCAAATGTTAAGAAGTCTTTCCCACCATCAACGATAGAGTAGTGTCTCTTAGCTTGGTAAGGTAGTTTTTCACTCGTAATATCTACAGTAATATATTGTCCTGGAACAAATTGGCTTAAATCAATATCCTCTGATTTAATTGTAAAGGCTTTAATAATCTCAGTTTCTTCAGTGATTTCAATAACCTCAAATGGTTTGAAGCCATCCCAAGCCATGTTACTGTAAACTTCTTTTTCTAAACCGATAAACGCATCAGCAATTTCTCCATAAGCTTTAATCCATGTTTGAATAATTGGATCTTCGTCTTCAAGACCAGTCACTTCTTCAATAGCCCATATTAAATTTTCACCAACAATTGGGTAATGTTCGGGTTTGACTTGTAATGCACAATGTTTGTAGACAACAGGCATAATCGCTGGAACGATTGGTGATAAATCTTGGATATTCTCAGCTGCTGCTAATACAGCCATTGCAAGTGCTGAAGATTGTAAGCCTCTTTTTTGGTTTGTTTGATTAAATACATTTTTTAATTCTGGGTGTTGTTCAAAGAGTCTCTTATAAAAAATTGATGTAATCGTTTGTCCTTTATCTTTTAGTAATGGCACTGTTTCTTTAATTGTTTGTATCTCTTCTTGAGTTAACATATAGGCCCTCCTAATTTATTATACATATACATTATTATACGAACTTTAATTACTTACAATTAACTGAAACTTATTTCACAGAAAATTCACATTCAACATTCATAAATTTGTAACTATTTGCTATTTCCAAAATAAATAACTGTACATAACATGAATTTAAAATTTATCATACTTGAAAAGTTATATTTTAAACTAATAAATTTAATTTAAAAATATGTTATCAATTGATATTACTTTTTTTCAAGATTAGTATATGTAATGGGTACAAAAGATACGTAGGAGGCTTTACTTTGAAAATCTCAAAAATAGTAAATGCAATGATTTTGGACATGGAAGAGAACGAACCATTTTTAGGCACGCTAATATTAAATCACGGTGTCATCACCGACATTATGCCACAAGAAGCTATCGTTGAAGATGATAGTGCACTAGACTTGGAACAACAATGGATTACCCCTGGATTTATAGATACGCACAGTCATCCGACAGGCTATGGATCAACAAAATTAATGGTGGATTGTGCTGCTTCTGACATTCTAAACATCACAGATTTAGTTAATAAATTTAATGACAATAAGCATAACTTAACTAACAACGGGTGGTTGATAGGTTATGGTTATAATGAAAAAGCTTTAGCCGAACAACGTCATCCTAATCGCTTTGATTTAGACCAAGTTTCACAAGATACTGCGATTGCGATTATGCATTACTCTGGTCATATGGCTACTGTAAATACTAAGGCACTTGAAGTTATGGGGATTAACCTAACAGACAATAATCCAGAAGGCGGCTATTACGAACGAGATTCTGAGGGCTATGTCAACGGTGTACTGATTGAATTGCCAGCGATTGTTAAATTAAGAGAAGCAATGCCTAAATCTACAGCAGATAGTTTCGCTTATAGTATGAATTTAGCAATTGATGATTATGTAAAAAATGGTATCACGAATACTTCTGATTTACTCATCGGTGGTAATGGCTACACAGATTATGAAGGTATATTAACGTTCTTAAACACACCTCAACGTATCCGTACACGCTGGGTGATTACACATGAGTTACTGGAAAAACATCCTGAATTTAAAGACATCCATGCTGAAACACTCGATCGTACTTTTCAACAACAAAGTAACCGTATGAGTCATCTAGGTGGCGTTAAATTCTTTAATGACGGTTCAATACAATTGCAAACTGCTTCTATTAGAGGTACTTACTTAGATGGCGCAACACCACCTAAACCTTTAATGTCACAAGAAGTGATGATAGAAAAATTCAAACATTTTCAGCAATTAGGTTTTAATATTATTACGCATGCAAATGGTGATGATGCAGCTCAATCTGTAATAGAAGCATATAAAGATACAGTAGATTATAAAACAAACGCTTTGCGCAATAGAGTCGAACATTTACAAACAGTAACGCGTTCAGATATTAAAGAAATGGCAGAGCATCATATTGGAGGATCATTCTTTATAAACCATGTTTATTATTTTGGTGACTTACACCGTGACGTCTTTTTAGGTGTCGATAAAGCGCAAAATTTAGACCCGGTGAAATGGGCAGAAGATGAAAACATGGTGTTTACTTTGCATACTGATGCGCCAGTGACACCAATTTCTCCTTTAGAATCTATTCAGATTGCTGTTGATAGAAAAACTAAAAACGGTGAGATACTTGGTGCGCACCAACGTTTATCTCGTAGCTCCGCATATAAAAAGATGACTGCAGATGCAGCACGTTTAAATCATACAGAAGACTACGAAGGCACAATTAAAGTTGGTCATGTTGCAGACTTTGTCATACTGAACCGCAATCCCCTCGAGGAAGATGTAACACTTGATAACAACTTAATTGAAGCAACGATTTGTGACGGTAAATTAGTCTATAAAAAATAATCAGTTTTTGGACATTAATAAATTAAAAAGACGAAATCTAAAATTCCGACTCAGAACGTAGATAAACCAAATGCTATATAAGCATTTGGTTTGTTTTTATAGGTGTTTTTCCTTGAGACAATTTTTGTTCAGCGCTCTTATTCATTATTATATTTTTTATTTAATTGATGGATTAACCTTTTAAATTCCGCTTCTGATTTAAACTCAAAAGTGATGTGTCCTTTTTTATGATGCGTAGAGATAGAAACACTTGAACCGTATTGTTCTTTCAATTGTCTTTCTTGTTGTTGAATAAACTTAGGTTTCGAAGCTGCTTTCTGTGTTTTGGTCTTTGTACTTTTTTCATTATAATTTTCATTTACGTACTGCTCTAAATAACGAACACTCCAAGACTCCCGGGAGACTTGCTTGGCAATTTGACGCATTTTTTGTGCATCTTTTACAATTAATAAAGTACGTCCATGAGCTCCTGATAGTGTACCTTCTCTTATCATATTCGAAACGTCTTTTGGTAATTGTAGCAAACGCAGCATGTTCGCAATATACGGTCTAGATTTACTTAAACGTTGTGCAACTTCTTGTTGAGTTAGCTTTAAATCATCCATTAGTTGACGATAGCTTTCTGCTTCTTCAATAACATTGAGATCCTCTCGTTGTAAGTTCTCAATAATGGCGAGCTCCATCATATCTTCATCAGTTAACGCTTTAACAATAGCAGGCACTTCTGTTAACCCTGCTATTTTTGCTGCTCGGTAACGTCTTTCACCTACTACAATGTGATAACCAGCAATTGTCTTTCTTAATACGATGGGTTGTAAAATACCGTGAAGTTTAATCGATTTTGCTAAGTCATTTAAACGTTCTTCATCAAACGTTTTACGCGGTTGATAAGGGTTTGCTTTAATAGTCGTTACACTAACTTGTTGAATTTGAGCATCTTCTTCTAATTGCAATCTATGATCTTTTGAATTTTCGATTTTTGTACACCTACTTTCATCATTCAATATATCTTTACGTATTTAATATATTCACAGTATATCATCACTCTCATTACAGTAAATATACATAAAAATTAATTAGTTTAATCTAAATTTTCAGATAAGTTGTTGACAAAAAGTATTTTGGTGTGTAATCTTAGGTATATCAAATACGAATTGCACATACGAAACACAGTAATAGGGAAAGTAAAACTTACACTGCTGACACAGAGAGTCTTTGTTCGCTGAAAGAAGACACGGAAAGAAAGTTTGAAAATGGCCTTTGAGTGTTGATACCAATATGAGGTGTCAACGGGATCGCCCGTTATAGCGATACAGTATTAACATTTTGTTAAATGGCGTACTGGATTAAATCCACACGTCGTATATTTCGTTAATACTCATTTTATTCATATAAGATGAGTTTTTTAATTCCAACGAAGATACGATGGCACTATTCAGTCTATGTTGCCTATTCAACAATTTGGCGTACTGGATAAGGTTACTTTAGTGATAGAGTAACAAACAAAGGTGGTACCGCGAGCTAAGCTTTCGTCCTTTACATCCGATTATTCGGGTTTAAAGGACGGAAGCTTTTTTTATTTTTAAAAGGAGGTTATCTATTATGAAAAATACTGAACTAGCACAAATTGCTTTGTCACAAGATCATACAGGCGCAGTTGCAAACCCAATCTATTTATCAACAGCATACCAACACCCTCACCTAGGAGAATCGACTGGTTACGACTATACAAGAACGAAAAATCCAACTCGTTCAGCATTCGAAGAAGCCTTTGCCAAGCTAGAACGTGGCACCGCTTCATTTGCAACTTCAAGTGGTATGTCAGCAATTCAACTTATTTGTAACTTATTCAAGACTGGTGACGAAATATTGGTATCTTTCGATTTATATGGTGGCACATTTAGACTCTTTGATTTTTACGAGCAACAGTACGGTATTCATTTCAAATATGTAGACTTCCTTAATTATGAAGAAGTGGAACAAAGTATTACTGAAAATACAAGAGCACTATTTATAGAACCTATATCTAATCCACAAATGATAGAAGTTGATATCGATCCTTACTATATTTTAAGTAACAAATTCAATTTATTAACAATTATTGATAATACATTTTTAACACCTTATCTTTCAACACCACTCGAAGATGGTGCAGACATTGTCTTACATTCTGCTACAAAATATATAGGCGGCCATAACGATGTACTTGCTGGTGTTGTCACAGTGAATGACGATACGCTAGCAGAACATTTAGCCCAGTTACACAATATGATTGGTGCTACACTATCACCTTTCGATAGTTATTTACTACAACGTGGCTTAAAAACACTACACATCAGAATGGATCGTTCAGAATATAATGCCAAATTACTCGCAGAACGATGTAGTAACTTAGACGCAGTTGATAAAGTTCTTTATAGCGGACGTACTGGCATGTTGAGTTTACGTTTAAACAAAGCCTATAAAGCTGATAAATTCTTAGAACATTTAGAAGTTTGTTTGTTCGCCGAAAGCCTCGGCGGTACTGAAACATTTATAACTTTTCCATATACACAAACCCATGTCGATATGCCAGATGAGGAAAAAGACAAACGTGGCATTGACGCACATTTACTTAGACTATCTATCGGAATTGAAAATTATGAAGATATTGAGAAAGATATCGTACAAGCATTACAAAAATCTAACCAAGGAGTGATTTCATGAGTTTATCAAAAGAGACAGAAGTAATATTCGATGCACATAGAGGTACAGATTATGATTCGGCGAACCCTCCTTTATATGATTCTTCTACGTTTCATCAAAAAGTGTTAGGTGGCAATGCAAAATACGACTACGCACGAAGTGGTAATCCTAACAGAGCATTATTAGAAGAAAAACTAGCCAAGCTTGAAGGTGGCAGTCACGCATTTGCTTATGCTTCAGGTATCGCCGCAATTTCAGCAGTATTACTTACTTTAAATGCTGGAGATCACGTTATCCTACCTGACGATGTATATGGTGGCACTTTCAGGCTAACCGAACAGATATTAACGCGCTTTAACATTCAATTTTCAACAGTAGATACGACAAACCTAAATGAAATAGAAGACGCAATACAAGACAATACGAAATTGATTTACGTGGAAACACCATCTAATCCATTATTCAAAATTACAGATATTAAAGGTGCAGCTAACATCGCCAAGCAGCATCAACTCTTGCTCGCAGTGGACAACACATTTATGACACCACTTGGTCAATCGCCATTAGCGCTTGGTGCAGATATCGTTGTTCATAGTGCAACGAAGTTCTTAAGCGGTCATAGCGATATTATTGCCGGCGTAGCAATTACTAACAATAAAAGCGTAGCAGATGCGCTGTATTTATTACAAAATGGCACAGGAACAGCATTATCCGCCCACGATAGCTGGACTTTAGCCAAACATTTAAAAACATTACCTGTGAGATTTAATCAATCCGTAGAAAATGCTCAGCAACTTTATGAATTCTTAGCTCAGCGCGATGAAATTGCTGAAGTATATTACCCAGGAAATGATGCATTACATTTATCCCAAGCACGTCATGGTGGTGCAGTACTGGGCTTTAGATTAAAAGACGAAACAAAAGCACAAGCATTTGTAGACGCATTATCATTACCACTCGTATCTGTGAGTTTAGGTGGCGTAGAAACAATCCTTTCACACCCAGCTACAATGTCACATGCAGCAGTTCCTAAAGAAGTACGCGAAGAACGTAACATTACATTTGGATTATTTAGATTAAGTGTTGGTTTAGAATCTGCAGATGAATTAATTTTAGATTTAAATTACGCAATTAAGGAGGCTTTCAATGAGTCAACTCATCGACAAACTGAAGAACAACATATTAGTAGCTGACGGCGCTATCGGCACCATTCTTTACTCAGAAGGCCTAGACACTTGTCCAGAGGCTTACAACCTGACACACCCAGAGAAAGTAGCACACATTCATCGTTCTTATATTGAAGCTGGCGCAGATATTATACAAACCAATACGTATGGCGCAAATTTTGAAAAGTTAAAAGACTTTGGCTTAGAACATAAAGTGAAAGAAATTCATCAATCTGCAGTAAATATCGCAAAAGAAGTTGCAAAAGATGACACATTCATATTAGGTACTGTAGGTGGCTTTAGAGGTGTTAAACAAGAAGACTTAGGTTTATCTGCCATTCAATATCATACAGAAATTCAAGTGGATACATTAGTAGAATCTGGCGTAGATGGGCTGCTCTTTGAAACTTATTACGACTTAGAAGAACTTACAAATATTATAAAAGCGACGAAACGTAAACACGATATACCGATTATTGCGCAACTCACTGCTTTAAATACAAATTATTTAAGAGATGGTACAGAAATTAATACTGCATTACAACAAGTTGCGGCAAGTGGTGCAGATATTGTGGGATTAAATTGTCATCATGGCCCCCATCATATGCAACAGTCATTCTCACATATTGAATTACCCGAAGGCGCATACTTATCATGCTACCCTAACGCAAGTTTGCTTGATATAGAAAATAGCCAATTCAAATACAGCGATAACGCCGAGTATTTTGGCAATGTAGCACAAAAACTTATCAACGAAGGCGTTCGTGTCATTGGCGGTTGTTGTGGTACAACGCCAGAGCATATTCAATTCATTAAATCATCCATAGCTGATTTGAAACCTGTAGCACAAAAAAATGTAATACCGATCACAAAATATACGAGTACTTCATCTAAATCAAAACAATCTCAGAATCTAACATCAAAAGTAAAACAACGTCCGACGATTATAGTTGAATTAGATACACCGAAACACTTAGACACAGACACATTTTTCAGAAATATCAAAAAACTTGATGACGCCAATATCGATGCGGTCACATTAGCAGACAATTCTTTAGCAACCGTAAGAATTAGCAATGTCGCTGCAGCAAGTATTATTAAACAACAATACGACATCGAACCATTAGTACACATCACTTGTCGCGACCGTAATCTTATCGGATTACAATCTCATTTACTAGGGTTATCACTACTAGACATCAATGAAATATTAACCATTACAGGTGATCCCTCTAAAATCGGTAACTTACCCGGCGCGACGAACGTATATGATGTAAATTCCAAAGGTTTAACCGAAATTGCGTTACGTTTCAATCAAGGTATCAACACAGATGGTGATGCGCTGAAGACGAAGACAAACTTTAACATCGCAGGTGCCTTTGATCCAAATGTAAGAAAGTTAGACGGTGCAGTAAAACGCTTAGAAAAAAAATTAGAAAGCGGTATGCACTACTTTATTACACAACCGGTTTATAGCACTGAAAAAATAAAAGAAGTCTATGAAGCAACGAAACATTTAGATGTCCCCTTCTTTATCGGTATTATGCCAGTAACAAGTTATAATAACGCAATATTTTTACACAACGAAGTACCTGGTATTAAATTATCGGAAGATGTTTTAGAACAATTTGAAGCCGTTAAAGATGATAAAGAAAAAACAAAGGAACTTAGCCTTAAATTATCCAAAGAACTTATCGACACAGTACATGAATACTTTAATGGCTTGTATTTAATTACACCATTCCAAAAAGCAGATTACACATTAGAACTTGCAGCTTATTCAAAATCAATTACTTCAACTAAACAGGAGGCAATATTATGACTATTAAAACATCAAACTTAGGTTTTCCAAGATTAGGTAGAAAAAGAGAGTGGAAGAAAGCAATCGAAGGTTACTGGTCTAAAAAATTAGATTTGGATACATTACATCAGCAATTAACAGATTTGCATAAAGAAAATTTATTACTGCAAAAAAATTACAATCTATCAAGTATTCCTGTCGGTGATTTTTCACTTTATGACCATATCCTTGATACATCTTTACTCTTTAATATTATTCCTGAACGTTTCCAAGGTAGAAATATAGATGATGATTTATTATTCGATATTGCTAGAGGTAATAAAGAACATGTTGCAAGTGCCTTAATCAAATGGTTCAACACAAACTATCACTATATCGTTCCAGAATGGGATCATGCTGAACCGAAACTTAATCACAATGTCTTATTAGAACGCTTTAACTACGCAAAATCTTTAAATGTAAACGCACATCCTGTCATTGTAGGTCCAATTACATTTGTTAAATTATCTAAAGGCGGCGACCAATCTTTTGAAGAAAAAGTGAACACACTGTTACCTTTATATAAAGAAGTTCTACAATCATTAAAAGATGCTGGGGCGGAATATATTCAAATCGACGAACCTGCATTAGTGACAGATGACAGCGCAGATTATGAAAGTATTACACGAGCAGCATATGAGTATTTTGCTGATGCTGGTTTAGAAAATCATATCGTGATTCAAACGTATTTCGAACGCGTTAACCTACAATTTTTAAACAGCCTACCTGTTAAGGGTCTTGGCCTAGATTTCGTTCATGATCATAACTTTAACCTTGAACAAATTAAAGCTGGTGATTTTGATAAAAACAAAACACTTTATGCAGGCATTATCGATGGCCGTAACGTTTGGGCTGCCGACATCGCAGCTAAAAAAGAACTCATCGACACGTTACAAGATTATACAAATGAGCTTGTTATTCAACCATCAGCGTCATTATTGCACGTTCCTGTATCATTAGACGACGAAACACTTGAAGAATCAATAGCAGAAGGTTTAAGTTTCGCTACTGAAAAATTAGACGAGTTAGATGCTTTGAGACGCTTATTTAATGACAATGATGCTGAAAAATATAATGAATTGAAAGCACGTTATGAACGTTTCCAAAATCAATCATTTAAAAACCTAGAGTACGATTTTGATAGCGTACGTACTTCAAGACAATCTGCTTTTAAAGTGCGTAAACAAGCACAAGATAAACGTCTTAATTTACCAGATTTGCCAACGACAACTATTGGTTCATTCCCACAATCTCAAGAAGTACGTAAATACCGTGCTGATTGGAAAAACAACCGCATCTCAGATGAAGATTACCAATCATTCTTAAAAAATGAGATTGCACGTTGGATTAAAATTCAAGAAGATATTGGTTTAGACATCTTAGTCCATGGTGAATTTGAACGTAATGACATGGTCGAATTCTTTGGTGAAAAGCTACAAGGTTTCTTAGTTACTAAATTCGGCTGGGTACAATCATACGGTTCACGTGCGGTGAAACCACCTATCATTTATGGCGACGTGAAATGGGCTAAACCACTTACAGTGAAAGAGACGCTTTATGCACAAAGTTTAACAGACAAGCCTGTAAAAGGTATGCTCACTGGACCTGTAACAATTCTAAACTGGTCATTTGAACGTGTAGACTTACCACGCGAAGAAGTACAAGATCAAATTGCACTCGCTATTAATGAAGAAGTGTTAGCACTTGAAAATGAAGGCATCCAAATTATTCAAGTAGACGAACCTGCTTTAAGAGAAGGTTTACCGCTTCGCTCAAAATATCACGAAGATTACTTAAATAAATCTGTGCATTCGTTTAAACTTGCAACATCTTCCGTGGCTGATGAAACGCAAATTCATACGCATATGTGCTATTCGCAATTCGGACAAATCATACATGCAATCTACGATTTAGATGCAGACGTGATTTCTATTGAAACATCTCGTAGCCACGGTGACTTAATTAAAGACTTCGAAGATATTACTTACGATTTAGGTATTGGTTTAGGGGTATATGATATTCATAGTCCACGTATCCCGACTGAATCAGAAGTTACAGAAGCGATCAATCGTGCTTTACAAGAAATTGACCGTTCGCTATTCTGGGTCAATCCAGATTGTGGCTTGAAGACACGTAAAGAAGATGAAGTAAAAGAAGCATTAAGTGTCTTAGTAAATGCTGTTGATAAGTTACGTAAACCAACAAACACAGCAACAGTATAACGATTAAAAATGGTGGTGATACACATGAGTTATCCCTTATGGAATCAATTAGAACATTTGAAATCATCAAAGTGGGTCGATTTGACCCACACATTTGATGAAACCATTCCATGTTTTAGTGAATTTGAACGCGCTAAAGTTTCTACACTATTTAACGTAGCAGACGATGGCTTTTATGTTCAAAATTGGAATATTGTAAGCCAGTATGGCACACATATTGATGCGCCTATTCATTTTGTAGAAAACACACGTTATTTACATGAATTAGATTTAAAAGAACTTGCCCTACCACTTGTTGTTTTAGATTTTTCACAAGAAGTAACAGATAATGCAGATTTTATCTTAACTCGCGCACATGTAGAACAATGGGAAGCAAGTCATGGCAAGATAGAACCTGGTACGTTTGTCGCCTTACGCAGTGATTGGTCTCAACGTTGGCCAGACACCGAACAATTCGAGAATAGAGACAGCAATGGTAACCTTCATTTACCCGGTTGGGGCCTAGATGCTTTAAAACACTTGCTCGAAGAACGACAAGTGAAAGCCATTGGTCACGAAACATTTGATACAGATGCTTCGATAGATGTAGTCAAGAATGGCGATATCGTTGGTGAACGTTACGTCCTAGGAGAAGATACATTCCAAGTTGAATTGTTGACGAACTTAGATCAACTACCCACGCGAGGCGCTATTATTTACACGATTAGTCCTAAACCTAAAGACGCACCAGGATTTCCTGTACGCGCATTCGCTATTACACCGTAATGGTCAAACCTTTAAAATTTAATGAGATATACACGAATATCTCCAAACTCAAAAAAACCTAGCTATTATAATATAAAAGATATTAAGAAATTGAGCCCTTCTAATATCTCAACATCTCCTTTTAAAATATATAAATTATACCCCCAAATCATTTCTTACCCAAAATGATTTGGGGGTATTTATGTAAGTACTTTTAATGTTAATCTTTGTTTTACTTAACTTAACAGGAGCGTTGCATATGAAGGTGAGAGTTAAATACAACAATGAATTATCCGAAGATGAAGTTATCATACAATCTAACGAAAACACAGAAAACTTACCAGATATCGTGTAATACATCAAACAATAATCCAACCGAAAAACATTTACAGGCAAACATAATGATGAAATTCACTTTATAAAACAACGAGATATTATATATTTTAGGATGGTTTACACTCCATATCTCGGTCATTATCGTATATACAATGATTTATTTTATTATTTGGTTTATTGAAAGTAGATGGGCACAAAGAGACGTTAATGAAATAAACAAAATCATTTCAGAGAATCAAAAACACTAATCCTATTTCAATTAATTAATAAAGTAAACCAATGATGTTATGATTCAAGTACATGATGTTTACACAAACCTCATACAATAAAAGAAGACGAGGTGAATGATTTGCAACTAAATGAAACCAATACCCCTTTCAATAAAGAACAAGATAATAGAACATCAGCTGAACCATTAGAAGTGAATATTTTATTTGGCACGGAAACAGGGAATGCTGAAGAAGTCGCCGATCAATTTGAAGCGAAATTAAAGGAACATCATTTAAACGTTCATTTATGGGAGATGGATGAATTCCCGCAAGATGAACTTACAAATGTAGGTTACCTTTTTATCATATGCTCTACACAAGGCGTGGGTGAACCTCCAATTAGTGCGATAGATTTCCATGAATTTATGCACAGTGATCAAGCACCACAATTAGACGGGTTAAACTTCTCAGTGCTCGCACTTGGAGATCAAAATTATCCGGATTTTTGTCAGGCAGGTAAAGATTTTGATGAAATCTTTGGTAAACTTGGTGGTCATAGATTAGCTGAGAGAGTAGATTGTGATTTTGATTTTGAAGAAACTTCAGAACAATGGATTGCAGATATGTTAGAGCTATTGACGCACATTTCCCCGAACATCGATTCAAATGATGTGATAGATGATGCGGTTACAATAGAAGAACCACATGGGTCTTATTCCAAAACAGACCCATTTCAAGCTGAAGTGATAAAAAATAATGTGTTAACTGAAGCAGAGGCGTCACGTGAAGTGAGACATCTTGAATTATCACTTGACGGTTATGACGAATCATATGAACCTGGAGATAGTTTAATAGTGATCCCTGAAAATGACCCTGCCCTAGTTGAACACTTTATCGATACTTTAGGCTGGGATGCTGAAACGCTGATCCATGTTGATAAAGATGAACAACAATTAACATTAAGAGATGCGTTGACACATTACTTTGAAATTTCAAAAATAACACCTGCGTTAATGAAAAGTGCCGCTGAATTATTCAGCAATCCAATGTTGAACGGTAATGTTCAAAAAAGCGATTGGATTCAAGATTATATTTATGGTCGAGATGTCATCGATTTAATTAAAGATTTTTCACCCGTAGCACTTCAACCCAAAATGCTACCGCAATTATTAAGAAAGTTACCGCCAAGAGAATATTCAATCGCAAGTAGTAATAACGTTAACCCCAATAGTGTACACATCACCGTACGTGTCGTGAAATATGAAGCGCATCGTCGCGAACGTTTAGGTGTCTGTTCCGTTCAACTTGCTGAACGTACACAACCTGGTGATTATATACCTGTTTATCTTAAAAAGAATCCAAACTTCAAATTCCCTTATGAAGAAACAACGCCTGTCATCATGATTGGCGCGGGCACAGGTATTGCACCTTACAGAGCCTATCTGCAAGAACGTGCACACCTAGATCTTAAAGGCGCACAATGGCTTATTTTTGGCAACCAAAATTATGATACAGACTTCCTTTATCAGAGTGATTTAGAGGGCTGGCTTAGTGACGGCGTACTCAGTAAATTAGATTTAGCTTTTTCAAGAGATACTGAAACTAAAATTTATGTCCAACATCGTATTGAAGATAATAGTGCTGAATTTTATAAATGGATGACAGAAGGCGCTACGATTTATCTATGTGGAAATAAAGATGAGATGGCTTCAGGTGTCCATCAAGCATTAGTGAATGTACTGATTAAACATGGTAATTACAGCCAAGAAGCTGCAGAAGACTATTTAAGAGACTTAATTAAAAATCAGCGCTACCAACGTGATGTTTATTAGTATGTGTTTACTATAGCTATGAACAAAACAACATTAATTCATTTTCCGTTGTCTTTCTAATAGCATAATTATCTAAGGTATTTGTAACTCAACTTTTTTGTTAACCAGGTCTGATACGATACTATAAATCATAAACTTACCCAAAGGTAGCGTGATAAATATGACTCAATTCGCAATCACTTATGACAATGCATTATTACTTATTAAAAATGATGCACAGGGCCTTCATACAACATTTAAATTAGAAGGTACTAACCCGATTACGATAGCTCAAGACCCTTTGAACAGTAATATATTATATTGTGGCACGTTTGATCGTGGCTTATGGAAAAGTACCGATAAAGGTGATACATGGGCTCCTATAGGCACAAGGTTCACTTACAATAGCCCATTTAAGAAAGATGATATCCATATGACATCTATTACAGCATTGACAGTGGTTGATACTGGTAAATCTTCTGGCACAGTAATTGTTGGCACGGAACCAAGTGCGCTTTTCATCTCCTATAACGAGGGGCAAACATTTGAACTCCTTACAGATTTTGATCATATACAGGATAAAGATCAATGGTTTTTCCCACCTAGACCATATACACATCATGTAAAATGGTTTGATACAAATGTTAAATCTCCTGGAACAATCAATCTGACTATCGAAGCCGGTGGATTTATTCAATCTAGCGATTACGGTCAGCATTGGGAGAGCCCTCGCACTGATAATGTTCTACCTATAGATATTCATGTGCTTAAGAGCCATCCTGATTACCCAAATCAATTGTACGGCGTTTTAGGAGATGCTTTTTTAGAAGGTGGTAGAGATACATTTATTGAAAGTGATGATTATGGTCAAACATGGACTACATTCATTGATGGTATAAAGTATAGATACGGCTATGGATTAGCGGTTAATTCTAACAATTCCCATAATATTGTCATTGCTACATCGAATTCGCCCATTAACGCACATAATTATGATGATGACACGTTTTCAACGATTTACTATGTTGATAAAGAACATGAAAGTGCTTGGACAGAAGCTGATGAAGGTTTACCTGCGCCAGAAGGCGCCTTAATTTCAGCCGTTACCGAAAAGGATGGTATATTTTATATTGCTAATAATAAAGGTGTTTTCTATTCTGAAAATGGTGGGAAAAACTGGGCGTCATTAGCAATCGAATGGCCCGAACCACTTACAGATCAACATGCACATCAATTTATCAATTTGAATTAAATTCATATCAAAACCCCTTAAGCATTTTCTTACGCTTAAGGGGTTTTTTATTACATTTTTAACTTTTATCTTACATATTCAAAGATGCCAGCAGCACCCATACCGACGCCGATACACATCGTGACCATGCCATATTTTGTATCTGGCTGTTTCTTCATTTCAGAAAGCAATCTGCCTACTAACATCGCGCCTGTTGCTCCAAGCGGATGTCCTAGCGAAATTGCACCACCATTAACATTGGTTTTCTCAATATCTAAACCTGTTTCTCTAATGGAGGCTAATGTTTGAGATGCAAATGCTTCATTTAACTCAACTAAATCAATGTCTTTGACGTCCAAGTTTGCTAATTTCAATGCTTCTGGAATCGCATAAGCAGGACCAATACCCATTAATTTAGGGTCTACACCCACCGCTTTAAAACCAATGAAGCGTGCGATTGGTTTTACGCCTAATTCTTTTACTTTTTCACCAGACATGACTACAACAAACCCTGAACCATCTGTTAAGGGGGCCGAGGAGCCTGCGGTCACTGTACCGTCAGCCTTAAACACTGTAGGTAATTTAGCTAAAGTTTCTTTATTTGTATCTGGTCTGATTAATTCATCGTCTTTAAATACTTCTTTCGACACAACTGGACCATTTTGATCATAAGTGACTTTATTCACTTCAATCGGTATAATTTCGTCATCAAATTTACCTTCTTGTTGTGCTCTTGTGGCACGTTGATGACTCTGTACTGCATACGCATCTTGGTCTTCTCTAGATACATTGTAAGTTTCTGCTACCATCTCTGCAGTAAGCCCCATTGGATAAGAAACACCTGAATCTTCATCTTGTAAAATTGGGTTGTTGGTTGGTTCATTACCCCCCATCGGTACTGCACTCATTAATTCAATACCGCCAGCTACAAGGATGTCCGCTTGATTCGCGTTAATCTGATTTGCCGCATGCGCAATTGTTTGAAGACCTGATGAACAGTAACGATTGACCGTTTGTCCTGGCACTTCATTTGGCATGCCTGCAAGTAATGCAATCGTTCTTGCAATATTCTGTCCTTGCAAGCCTTCTGGAAATGAATTGCCGACGATAACGTCTTCTACCATGCTAGGATTAAATGAACCTCCAACTCTTTCTAATACACCTTTTAATACTTTCGCTGCCACTTCATCTGGTCTTTCGTGAGCCATTGCCCCATTCTTTGCCTTACCAGCTGCTGAACGTCCATAAGCTACAATATATGCATCTCGCATTTAAGTTCACCCTTTCTTTTTACTCTCAATTATTAATTGCGTAGTGGTTTTCCTTTTTCTAACATGTGTGAAATTCTGTCATACGTTTTTTTATTTTGTAAGAGCTCTAAAAATCTTTCTTTTTCAAGTGTTTGTAAATATCTTTGATTCACGTATGTGTTACGAGGAATGTCACCGCCTGCTAATACTTCTGCCACTTTTAACGTAATTTCATAATCGTAGTCACTGATAAAGTTACCCATACGTTGTGCATCTAACTGACCCTCAGCTAATGCCTTAAAGTCTTTGCCTAAAGCAATGTATTGTGATTTTGGTGTAGGTACATAATTTGTTTCTGATTCGTAACGCGCTCTATTTAATGCAACTTCAACACGTCTTTCAGTATTCAATATCACAGTATCTGTCTCTCTCAGATAACCATATTTCACTGCTTCATATGCATTTGTTGAAACTTTTGCGAAACCAACTTGCATTAATATTTTAGTAATTGAATCTTGTTTATCATTATTTTTATGATTTGTACGCAATACTCTATCTGTTAATTCTGCGAGTCCACCACCAGCTGGCAGTAAGCCTACGCCTGTCTCGACAAGACCAATATAAGATTCACTTGCAGCTACCACAATCGGTGAATAAAGCACAAGTTCACAACCACCACCTAACGCTCTGCCTTGAACTGCAGTAACAACTGGTTTCAGCGCGTGTTTCAGTCTAGTGAAAATATAATGTAGTTTTTCGACCATGGCACCTACTTCAGAGACCACTTGGTTTTCTTCATGTGCTTTTTTCATTTGATACAAATTCGCGCCGACACTAAAGTTGTTTCCACCTGCATAAATGACCATGCTACTATAGTCTTCATCTTCCAATTTGTTAATAGATTCTAATAAATCATCAAGGAATCCGCCAGTAATTACATTATTTTTACTTTGTAATTTTAATAGCAATTGGTCTTTATTCGCTACTGATAAGTTTGAATCTGCTCTTTCCCAAATTTCTTGGTCAATATACTCTGCTACTGGTGTAACACGTTCAATAGATTCGCCTTCACTGTAAAATGGTTCATTGCGTTGCTCTATCCAATCTGGAAGTAGGCCTAATTCTTCTTTCATGCGTGACTTCACGCGTTCGAATCCCATTAAGTCCCACAATTGGAATGGGCCTTGTTTCCAGTTAAAACCCCATACTAAGGCGCGATCAATATCTTTAAAATCTGTTGCCGCTTTAGGCACGTTAATTGCGGAATAATAGAAATTATTTCTCAATGTTTCCCATAAAAATACGCCCGCATCATCTTGTGCATTAAAAATAACGTCTAAGTTCGAAGCCAAGTCTTTACTAAATTTACCTAAAATCTCTAATTGTGGTGGTTGCGGTGGCACATAGTCATTTTGTTCTGAATCAAAGACAAAACGTTTTTTATCTACTTTTTTATAAAATCCTTGTTTCGTTTTATTACCTAACGCGCCTTTTGCCGCTAATTTTTCCGAAAGTTTTACATCATGGAAAAATGGTTGTTCATCTGGCACGCTTTGCATGCCTTTAATTACAGTCATAGCAATATCAAGACCAACTAAATCTGATAAACCATACGTTCCCATTTTTGGTCGTCCAATACTACGGCCAGTTAAAGCGTCCACTTCTGTAATAGAAAAGTCTTGGTTCTCTGCTCTGTACATAATGTCATTCATCGTTTGCGTACCGACACGGTTAGCCACAAACCCTGGGACATCATTTGCAACAATGACACCTTTACCTAATACATCTTCCGCAAATGCTTGCACGCGTTCCACTACCGCTTCAGACGTTTTTTCATTTGGGATAACTTCGACTAACTTCATAATGCGTGGTGGATTAAAGAAATGCATTCCGAAAAATCGTGATTTCTCTTTTTCTTCAAATACATCTGCAATCGACTCTATTGGAATACCTGATGTGTTCGTCGCAAATATAGCGTCATCCTTTGCTACTTTTTTCACTTTATCCCAAACTTGATGCTTAATATCCACTTCTTCTTTTACTGCTTCAATATAAATGTCAGCGTCATCTTGCTCAACCAAATCTTCATTAAAGTTGCCATAAGATAAATTTGAGGCAAAGGCTAAATCAAATAGTTGCGGACGCTTTGGGTTGGTTATGATTTCATAAGCTTTTTTGGAAATTTTATTAGGTTCATTCTCATCAATCACAATGTCTAATAATTTTACTTTTAAACCTGCGTTGACAAGGAGCGCAGCGATTTGACTACCCATCGTGCCTGCACCTAACACAGTTGCTTTTCTTATCGTCATACTAAAACCTCCAAATTGTTTTTTCTATATCTTCAATCATTCATGCTCTATATTAAATAAATGCTGAGTCTCCCGTGAGCGCTCTTCCAATTACGAGTGCATTGATTTCATGTGTGCCTTCATATGTGTAGATTGCTTCGGCATCTGCAAAGAATCTTGCAATATCGTACTCTCCTGCTAAAATACCGTTTCCACCATGCACACCACGACCCATTGCTACTGTTTCTCTTAATCTCAAGGCGTTCATCATCTTAGCTGTTGAAGTTGCGACTTCATCATATTCACCTTTTGCTTGCATACGTGCAAGTTGTGCACATGTCGCCATTGCTTGAGCTAGATTGCCTTGCATCATGGCTAATTTCTCTTGAATTAATTGGAACTTACTAATTTCTTTTCCAAACTGTTTACGTTGCGTTACATAGTCTGTCGTAGCTTTTAATGCGCCTGCCATAGCGCCTGTGGCCATGTACGCCACGCCTGCACGAGTAGAATATAATACTTTCGCAATATCTTTAAAGCTATTAATATTTTGCAGCCTTTGTTCTTCTTTGACGACCACATTTTTCAAACGAATTTTGGCATTAGGAACGATACGAAGTGCAATTTTATTTTCAATAAGTTCAATTTCTACGCCTTCTTGACTAGGCTCGACAATAAAGCCTTTAGGTTTACCAGTATCTACATCTACTGCGTATACTGGCATAACGTCGGCGACATTTGCACCGCCGATCCATTTTTTCTCACCATTAATAATCCATTCATCACCTTCACGTTTTGCAGTAGTTTCTAATCCACCTGCTACGTCAGAGCCATGTTCCGGCTCTGTTAATGCAAAGCATGTACGTAATTCATGTGATTGTAATTTTGGTAAATAATAAGCTTGTTGTTCTTTACTGCCGCCAAACCAAAACGAATTATGACCTAAACCTTGATGTACACCTAGTAAAGTTGCTAAAGATACATCAAATTTAGCGATTGTGTATGACATAAAGAATTGGAATAATTGGCTAGGCGTTTTTTCCCCTTCACGACCTTCAAATAGTAACGGGTTTTGAAAGTAGTTTAGTTTGCCCAATTCTTCAAAATAGTCTTCTGGTTCAGTGGCATTTAACCAGTGCTCATTAACTGAATCTCTATATTTTTCTTCTAACATATCATTAAGTTGTTTTAATAATTTAACTTCTCCTTCAGTTAAATCTTTCGCAATACTTAAAATGTCTTCTGGATATAATGCTTTGATTACTTCTTCTTTTGTTGGCATAATTAAAACCTCCACTTTAATGTTGGCGCTTACAAAGTTTGTCAAAAAATTTTATAGTTATTATTTTAAAATATTTATAAAAGCATAAGTTATTTAAGCTAATTCATCATCTTGTTGACGCGCTTTGTCAGCTTTGGTATTCATCTTCTTCTGTAACTCTAACTTATCTGGTTTTGAAGTTGAGTTCAGCGGGATATTTGTTAATTTTAAATACATTCTCGGAATCTTATATCCAGCTATGTGTTCTCTCATGTGTGCGTCTAATTTTTGTTCAAAGTCTGGATCATCTTCTGTCAGTACCACTGCTGCTGAGACAGATTCTCCATATTTTGGACTTTCATAGCTCACTACCACACCTTGTGCTACTAATGGGTGTGTTGCTAAGACCGCTTCTACTTCTGAAGGCAGCACATTTTCACCGCCAGTGATAATCATTTCTTTACGTCGATCAACGATATAAATATCGCCATCTTCATCTATTTTTGCTAAATCTCCTGTTAAAAAATATCCATCATTGAAGTTTTTCGCTGTTTCTTCAGGTTTCTTCCAATAACCTGGTGTGACATTATTACCTTTTACAGCTAATTCACCAATTTCTCCAGTTTGTACATCTTCAAATTGATCATTTAAAATACGATAGTCCACGAACATGACGGGTTGTCCAATACTACCAGGCTTTCCAGCGCCATTTTCTGGCGTGTTAACCATTGTGAGTGGTGCTTCCGTTAAACCGTAACCATTAACGATAGATAAACCCATGCTGTTAAATTTCTTTTGCACAGCAGGTAATGGCGCTGAGCCACCTTGAAGTAAGAATTCAATGTTATCGAAGTTTTTAAGGTCAAAATTTTCAGCAACTAACATCGCATAGTACATCGTAGGTATCTGTATTAAATAATTGGGTTTGTAATGAGCCATGAGATCATTCAATGCTTCACCATTGAAGTAACGTTGTATAATCAGCGTGCCACCCGCCATTAACAATGGTAACGTCAAATCATTAAAACCTAATACATGAAACATTGGTGTCGAAACGATTGTCTTGTACGTAGAATTTATTTTATAAGTGAGCGCCGTGTTTATTGGATTACTGACGAAAGTTTCATACGTAAACATAACGCCTTTAGGTAGTCCTGTTGTACCACTTGTGTACATTAACGCTGCTAAATCATCTTTTTCTACATGCACCGTTTTGAATGGACGGTGATTATTTGGATCGACCATATCATCATATTGTTTTGAATCGACATCCATGTACAACAGCTCATCTGCAATACCTTCTAAACTTGATAAATGCTTTTGTGAATAAAAAATCAATTTTACATCAGAATCTGAAACCACACTTTCAATTTCCTGTGTTTTTAAGCGCCAATTCATCGGTAAATATACTGCACCAAGTTTAAATGTAGCGAATAATAAATCTAGAATGGCTACATCATTTGGCGAGAAAATGCCAACGACATCCCCGCGTTCTATGCCTTGATCTTGTAAATGATTTGCTAAATTTTCTGCACGTTTATTTAAATCTTGATATGTCCATTCAGTACCTTTAAACGGATCGATAATTGCTGGCTTTGCCTCATCAAATACTGCTCTCGTTTTAATCCAGTCGTAATTCATATTTTTCTCCCCCTTAATTTAAATACGATCTTCCGACTTAATTACCTGAGACAGACCTCCCCATGTTTTTTGATAAATATCACTCTGTGTTATGTTAATCTCGTCAGAAATGATTGGTTGAAACTCCATATTTGCTAAAATATCTCGTTCTAAATCTAAACCAGGTGTAATTTCAATTAATTTAATACCTTTGTCCGTCAGTTCAAATACTGCGCGTTCGGTAACAAAATAAACTTCCTGCGCTAATTTTTGTGCATTTTCAACATTAAAATCTATGTTGCCAACTTGTTTTACAAATTTAGGTGCTTTCCCTTGTGTTTCCACTTGAACTTCACCATTCGCAAAATTTAGTTGACCCCCAACAACCATTGAAGCTGAAAAAACAATCCTTTTAACTGATTGGCTAATATCGATAAAACCGCCACAACCATTCATTTTGTCTCCAAACTTAGACACATTAACGTTGCCATATTGGTCAACTTCAGCAAAGCTTAGGAATGCAACATCTATGCCATCGTTATAGATAAAATCCCATGTTAACTCGTGTCTCAAGCGTGCACTTAGATTGTAGTTCATACCAAAGTAATTACCACTACTAATCAAGCCACCAAAAACACCTGTATCTATATTCGTTTGAACTAAATGATTGGCCTGCTCCTCTTCTAAAACATTCGACAATTCATTATTAATGCCAAAACCAATACTGATTACGTCTCCTTCAAGTAAATATTGAGCTGCACGTCTCAAAATCACTTTACGGGTACCTAATGCTATATATGGCTCTCGCATCTCAGTAATCTGGTAATGTCCTGAAAGTGCTGGGTCATATTGTGTTTGGACAACCTGTCTGTGATATTTCGGATTACTATTAACTACAACATAATCTACAAGTTTACCCGGAATAAATACGTCACTCGGATTGAAACGCCCACTTTGGATTACTGCTTTCACTTGCACAATAACTTTCCCTTTATGCTTATGTGTAGCCGCTGCAACGCTGTAACCCTCTCCAAGATGTGCTTCATGGGTCATATAAATATTACCTTCTGTATCGGCGTATGTACCTCGTAACAATGCGACATCAATTTCTGGAAAATCATAATTTAAATATGTTTCTCCCTTGATTTCAATTAAAGATACTAAATCCTCTGTCGTACGTGTATTGACTTTGCCACCAGAATATCTAGGATCGACATTTGTATTAAGCCCAATCTTAGTAATTGTTCCTGGTGAAGCATATGTTTTACTACGATAATGCGTTGTAATAACACCTTGAGGCACGTAATAGGCTTCAATATCATTATTACGCATTGCATTGATTGTCTTAGGTGAGCCAGTAATAATACTTGTGATTAATCGTTTGATCATACCCCTTGATACAAAAGAATCTAAATCATAACTGTCACCACGATAATCACTAATATCATTTGCTAACATAAAAGTGAAGGCTTTAGGTGTTTGGTACTCATCATGTTGATCGACTAACGTTTTGAGAATCTCAGCTGGTAAGTTAGCCGTTGATAATGCTGCTAGGGCTATCACATCACCTTCATTAATGATGTCTTTCAAATCTGAAAACGGAATAATTTTCATACTTGCGACTCCTATCCTTATTTAATCCGGCTATTTTATCTATCATTTTCCCCTTGAGAAACCTCTCCTTTGAAATAAATGTAAGCCCTTACATGTAATATACCATCATTCTTGAAAATTATGCAAAAATTTATTATTTTACATAGCAAATTAATAAATAAATTTGCTAAAGGTGCGCTTAGATTAGAGAATTTTAAAAAACCCTTCAAAACCCCTACTTTTTCAGCATGTACTTTGAAGGGGGCATATATCTTTATAAAATTATAGTGGTTTTTAGGTCAGTATATATTAAAAACATTCAGGTATGATGTTTATTTTAATAGGCTTGTCCTACTTTTTATCCTTATTTCACAATCAATACTGGGACAGAACTCCTTTTAGCAATCTTATGTGTAACATCTCCTAAAACATGCTTAATATTCAAGCTCACTCTATGGTTACTCATAATTACTAAATCGAAGTCACCTTTATTACTATCTCCAGAAGTGATTTTTTCTAAGATTGTATCTTTAACAGGTCCAAAATCTATCTCTACTTTATATTGAATCTGTTTTTCATCTAATTCGTGTAAAAACGGAGCAAGATTACTTTCTTTTTCTCTAATAATATCACTCTTATGTTCAATATAATTTTCTAAATTAGTTGCAAAATTAGCTTCTTCAACAACATGATAAACTGTAACAATTGAATCTGTATCAACCATTTTTGCTAAATGGTCAGGAATAGCACTAAAATCATTTTCGAAATCATAAGGTAATAATATATTTTCAAACATATACACTAACCTCCTAGTGGTAAGTATTTAGACGACTATTACTTATATAATACCCCCAAATATATATTCTAAATTAGCAATAACAAACAATCCCAATTAGATTAGAGAGAAAAATTCAAAAATAGCCGAGGCCAAAAGAATGAAAATAAAAAAAACTAGGCTGCTAATCTCCTATAACATTCAGGAGATTAGCAGCCTAGTTTTTGTTGAGTTTCTAATTTAATGGTTCCCTGTCTGGTAAAACGAACAGTTTCTTTATGTTATTTTTTCAGTCTCATTCTTTTAAATCCTTTTATAATCAGCGGATAAAACAACGCTAAAATAGTCATCAATGTTAACACGAGACTAATTGGGGATCCCCAAAATATATCTCCTACATTGTTATTACTAACTATTAAGCTTTTACGGAAATTTTGTTCCATATCTGAACCTATAATCGCTGCTAAAATCAAAGGTGCAAGCGGAAAGTCTAATAATTTCATAACTAATCCAATAATACCGAAAATAATTAAAATATAGAAGTCAGTTATACTATAACCTAATGTATATGTACCTATAAACGCTAGCACCAAAATAAGTGGATATAAAACTTTGGGTGGTGTGCGTAATATCTTTAGTAGCAAGCCTATTAAAGCAATATTTAAAATAACCAAGAATATGTTACCGATAAACATACTATTTACGAGTGTCCATATTATTTCAGGCTCATTTGCAAATAATAATGGTCCTGGTTGTAAGCCTAACATAACGACCGCACCTAAAATTACAGCCGTTGTCCCTGACCCTGGTACACCCATCGTTAATAACGGTATTAAAGCGCCTACTGAAGCAGCGTTATTAGAAGATTCTGGTGCAGCTACGCCCTCTATTTGACCTTTCCCAAAATTCTTACCATTTTTAGATATTTGTTTTTCGGTTGAATAGCTTAGCATTGCCGCAATAGAGCCGCCTGCTCCTGGTAAAACACCAATTAGGAATCCAATGGGACTTTGTCGAAACATAGCACCTCTTGTTTTTTTCCAATCTTCTTTTGATAATTTCATTGACCCTACATCAGCTTTAGGTGGTTTCAATGCGTGTAAATATAAATAATTATATAATACTTCTGCTACAGCATATACCCCAATGATAACGACTAAGAAGTTGATACCTTCACTTAAATGAGGAATATCAAAAGTGAAACGATAAATACTTGTTTGTAAATCAACACCTACCGTACTAATAATTAAACCTATACTCGTGGCAATAAACCCTTTAACCATCTGCCCAGATGATAAAGTTACAATAGCTGAAAGTGTAAATAAGAATAGTAAAAAATATTCTTGTGGACCAAATTTTAAAGCGAAATCAGACAGCGGCTTGGCTAAAATGATAAAACCAAACACTGCAGTAATACCTCCGATTAATGAAGCGATAGCTGAGATCGTTAGCGCTTTACCCGCCTCTCCTTTTTTGGTCATTGGGTAACCATCAAATGTAGCTGCAATGGCTGAGCCATCACCTGGCGTATTTAATAAAATCGAACTTCTCGAGCCACCGTACATGGCACCATAATAAATTGAAACCATTAAAATCAATGCGCTTACTGGTTCCATACCAAATGTCACAGGTATGAGTACTGCAACCGCAGTCGCAGGTCCTAATCCAGGTAACATACCTACCACTGTACCTAGAAAACCACCGATAAGTACCCATAAAAGGTTCATCGGATGAAACGCAGTTGATAATCCTTCTAAAAAACTACCTGCATCAATCCCCATTTAAATCACCCTCCTTAAGGTAAACTGACATTCAATAATTGTGCGAATGTGTACCATGCAATGCCAGAAAAAATCACCGTAACTAAAATATTTTGTAACCATCTTTTATATCCGTTAATTAAGAACATAATGGCACCTAAAAATATAATTGTTGAAATTAAAAAACCGAGACGTTCGAATATTAAAGCATATATTATTGTAAGCACAATGGTTAATACAATACGTATAAACGTTTTTCTCTCTAATAATTGAGAAAATGCCGTAAATGTTTCGTGACGTTTTTTAAATTCTTGAAAGAAATAAACAATGCTCATTATCAGAAGCAATAAACCAACTAACATTGGAAAATACATTGGACTATTTGGATTGCCAATATTTGATTTAGGTATATTTAAAGTCAACACTAAATAAATAACACCAAATAATATTAATAATACTGGAAAGACAAGTCGCGACATTCATACTCCCCCTTTATTTCATTCCTGAATCTTTGACTAATTCTTTATATTTTTTACGTTGATCTTTTAAAAATTTCTCGCTTTCTTGACTGTCTTTGTAGTAGTTTTCCCAATCATTATTCTTTCTTATTTTTTGCCATCTATCCGATTTCACTACATCTTTCATAGTTTCATCCCAATAGGCAATTTGTTCTGGCGTCATATCTTTCGGCCCCATCACACCACGCCAATGTGGAAAGACGACATCAATGCCTTGTTCTTTCCATGTAGGCACCTCTTCAATACCTTCAACTGGTTTATCAGAAGTCACTGCCAACATTTTTAACTTTCCAGTCTGGTGTTGTTCTTTTACTTCAGAGACAGAAGTAGAGGCAACATCTACATGTCCACCTAATAAAGCGGTTTGTAGATCTCCTCCACTTTTATATACAAGGAAATCTATTTTATCTACATCAACGCCATACGCCTTAGCTGCCTGTACAAAAGCTAAGTGATCATTGTTGCCTAAACCTGGTGCAACACCTATAGTTAAGGATTCTGGATCATCTTTTAATTTTTCCATTACTCCCTTACCAGAATCTAAGTTCGATTGATTAGATGCAGTTAAACTAATCCACTCAGTTGCTAAAATTGCAATAGGTGTAAAGTCATCGGCACCTAAATCACTTAATCCTAATTCATTGTTAGATAATAATAAACTTGAGTTGATAGAAATCGTATTGGGTGAACGTGATTTTAAATATTGCCACCCTATTTCTCCACCGCCTCCAGGTTTATTAATCACATTGACGTTTTGTTTGGTCAAGTCTTCATCGATCATGATTTTTTGTATCGCACGCGCTGTAGTATCCCAGCCGCCTCCTGGAGAAGCTGGTGCAACAATTTCAACCGTTTCATCAGGAAATTGCTTGTTTGATGCACTTGATTTATTGTCATTGCCACAACTTGCTAATACAATTGAAAAAATAATGATTAAAATAACCCATCTTTTCATCGGAATCCCCCTTTTTGAAAGCGTTTACAAAAATTCGCATTATACTCTAATTAAAAATGTTAAACGGAGCATAATCACTCATTAAATCCAGCAATTTTTTGACTGAAAATTCTGATTTTTTATAACGGTCAAATGTCAGCTATGTATGCTACTATAATCAGATTATTTAATGACATTCTTGCATCCACATTATTTCATATTGCGTTGAAACATCCAGAGCAATCAAGGGCAACTGGTTCCTATAGAATTCATTATGCACGCTTGTCGCTAATGGATATTTATTTGCAACACCTAGCCAATTCGGCTATTACAAAGCGTAACAGCACTTGTGTTTTTATACAATATATAAAAACTATGCTCAATTATCTACTTTGTTCATTTGTACATACTCCGCAGCTGATTTTCCAGCTCTTTTACCAAAAGCTGAACCAGACATTAAACCAGATCCTCCAGGATAATTATGATAAAACAATCCCCCTACCATTTCTCCTGCTACAAATAATCCAGCTATTGCATTGTTTTGTTCATCTAAAACTTCAGCTTTAGTATTTGTAGAGATACCGCCAAATGCAAAAGTAATACCACATGTAATAGGAAACGCATAATAAGGGGCCTGATCAAATTTTAAAGCCCAATTCGTCTTTTCTGGACTAATACCTTTTGTAGATTTACCATCTTTCACACTTGGGTTATAGTCTCCATCCTGAACACTAGAGTTATATTCATCAATCATTTCAACAAAATCATTAGGATTGATATCCATTTTTGTAGCTAGTTCTTCTAATGTGTTCGCTACAATCTTAGTCGCTTCTTTTAAATTATATTCTTTTCTCAACATAGAGCTGACTTGAGAATCAAAAATTTGAAAAGCTTTTTGATCAGGTTGTCTCAAAGTCTCTTTTCCATATTTTGCATAAGTATAATTTCTAAAATCAGCACCTTCATCTACAAATCTTTTTCCATTTTTATTAATGATTAAGCCCAGCGGATAAGATGATTTTTTATAGATATCACCAGGTTTTGAAAAATCACCCACCTTAGGAGCGTTATAATCTGTAGTATGAGCATGACAACCATCATAGTGACCTGCTTTATTAGCTCCAATTTCTGTCGCTATTTCTATTCCGTCACCTGTGTTATATTCAGTACCTCTAACGATTGCTTTTTCCCATTCTTCACCTAAGTTTTTAACCCTTTTATCTTTACTCGCTTCAAAACTACCACATGCTAATATAATAGCCTCAGTATTTACAGTTACCCTTTGCTTATTATTATCCAGGTAAGTTACTGCTGATACTTTATTATGATTCATTTCGATTTTATTAACTTCAGCACTATATATAATATCGATACCTAGTTCTTGGGATCTTTTAAATAAAGCGTTCATTAATCCTATCCCTTTATCCACTGTTTTTATGGGTAAGCCACCCCAAAAATTTTTGTTTCCATTAATTTCAAAGTACTGATTTTCATTTAATTGAAATTCTACTCCTTGTTTTTTCATCCATAAAATAGTTTCAAATGACTCGTTTGCTAAAAATTTTGCTAATTCTGGATTACTCTCACCATTAGTTACTTTTAAAATGTCTTCATAAAAATCTTCAGTATTATAATCAGGCATTTGTATTTCTGATAAATCGCTTTCGGATAGTGCTGTGACAACTTCTTTTATTCCTTGCAAATCATTGTAAGCAAACCTGATTGCGCCATCAGTAAATATTGAGTTCCCCCCTCTTTTTTCTTCGGGAGCTTTTTCTAATACAAGCACTTCACTACCATTCTCTTTTGCTGATATTGCTGAACTTAGTGCAGCATTTCCTGTTCCAACTACAATTACGTCATATTTCTTCAAAAATATCCCTCCATAAAAAAAGTAATCTAAAAGTATCTCTCTTTAGATTACTTAATAAAATATAAGAAGGAAAATACATATATTTTATTCATCATCATAAAATTTTTTTATGACATTCTCTTTTTCTTAATTATTATCCTTATAATACGCTTTAATATGTCTAATAAATTTTTGCATTAAGGGATAATCCTCTTCTTCCCTATATAATAACCAAGTATCTCTATAAATTATTTCATTCTCCTTATTTTTAATAGGTACAATATTTAAGTTTTTATATTCCCTGACGCCAATATTTGGTGCAATTGCATAACCCATGCCTTTTTCTACTAACTTTAAACAAGACTCTAAGTTATCAATTAACATCGCTTCATTCGGAGGCTCATTGTAGGATTCTTTCCACCAGTTATCAATAGTATTTTGTAATCTTGTATCAGTCTTAAAAGCTATCCTAGACTTGGAAGGTAATTTTTCTAAATCAATCTCATCTTTGCTGATTATACATATTGGTTCTTTATTTAACAGGGTTTTATAACCCTTCCAAGATACATCGCCTCTTACGATTGCAAGAGAAACTTCATCAGATTCTATTAATTTATAGATAGACTGACTCCAAGAAGTAACAATTTTAAATTGAACTTTTTGAAAATCATTCGTAAAACTACTAAGTAGTTCAGGCAGATCATATCTAGCTAAATTTTGCGAGACACCGAGCCTGATGACTCCCTCATCCTCATTATCTATACTGTGAAGATAATCTTTCATTTTATTAAATCCATTTAATGTTTTTCTAGCATAATGAACGAGATGGCTCCCTTGAGAAGTGAATCTAATACCTTTCTTAGTACGTATTATTAATGGCACTCCAAGTTCTTGTTCAAGTGTATTAATTTTGTAACTTAGCGAAGGTTGAGATACATATAATTTTGTCGCAGCTCTTGTAACATTTCTTTCATCATCCAATGTTTTTATTATCTCTAAATCTCTAAAATCCATAGTTGTTTTCCCCTTTGATCGAGTTAATCATAAATGATTTTTATCGTATTTCATTATGTATCTATATTAGAATCTATCATGAAATGTCGTTAAGCTCATTATATTAATCTTTAGAACTATCATTTTCTATTCACTTACATATGCGTCGTTGAGGCTTTGGTAACAATTATAGGTTGGTTGAATACTGAAGTGGTTTTTTCGATAAAGCGAGCTTTAAGTAGTCTTGAACATTCTGCGGATACACCTTTATCATCAATCTCGTTGTCTTTAGTTAAAGGAATAGATAATAAGAAAATTGGTAATGGCCATAAAGTCTTATTATATAGTTTTAGTGGTAAATTAGCACATGTAGTATTACTTATCAAAGGATACTTTTTCTAAACATAAAAATGCTCCCTTCAAAGCTTTTCACATTTTATGTGTTTACTTTGGAGGGAGTTTATTATTGGTGTAATAGCAACTATAAATATTTATGTTTCTTGAGATTTATACAATTTTATTGAAGCACGCGTTTCAGTAACAATAGCTTATATTAGTTTTTAGGACTTATAGCTTGGTTTAACTTTATACTGTAACCACACAACACTTTCTTCTAAAGTCTTAACTTCCATAAGTTCAAATGCTACTGGGGAAACTTTTGAAAGATGTTCTTTGGCTGCAAAAAGGCTTTGTTCATCCGTTGAGCCGTCAGCAATAGGCGACATAATAATGCTTACTTCATCTACAAGACCATTTTGAAGATAAGACCAATTCAGTATACCACCGCCGCCTATCATCAATCGTTCTACATTGTAGAGGGTTGATAACTTGTGCAAGACGAGTTCTTGATCTATGTCTTTCTCACCAGCAATAATATAAGAAACATTCATACGTCTTAAAAAATCTTTGTAAGCATTACTGACTTGTTCCGTTAAAATTGAGATAACGTGAGATTTTACATTACCATACTCAACGACATTATCCGTCCAAGCTAGTTTGCCAGAACGATCAATTGCAACAAAGTAGTTGGGTGCATCAGTAACGGCAATAAAATCACCTTCAGGCACTGTATCTGCCTGCTCATTCAATTCGGGTTTACGGTAGTGCGTAAAGTTATCCTCGACAGTGATACGCCCATTTAAATAGCATTGAATATTCATTACCTGTTTCTCTGGATCCAATGCTATTTCTTGATACTGCTGACTTGCAGCTTCAAATTCTGGTAAATTAATAGCATGAATTTTCCCTTCAAGTGACGTATGAGTGTGAATAATAACATAAGGTTTTTTCATATAATACTCCATTCCGTGTCGCATTCCGTTTAACCGACACAAATATTAATCTAATTAAGGTGAACGGAACACCTTCTATCATAAATGATTACATATAACTTAAATTTAGTTAAATAGTTTTAACGACTTTAGCTGGACTCCCCGTCACAACAGCGTTTTTCGGTACATCTTTTGTCACTACAGCATTCGCACCAACAATTGCATTTTCACCAACAGTGACACCCGGTAATATAGTAGCCGCTGCACCAATCCATGCATTTTTCTTAATAGTAATTGGTTTAACAATTACTCCTCTACGTTGCTCGGGATCAATCGGATGATTAACACTGAGCAAATTGGCTCTTGGTCCAATTTGCACATGGTCTTCTAAAGTAATGCCACCTAAATCTGTAAACATAACGTTACAATTAATAAATACAGATTTCCCAATATCTAGATGTTTTCCAAAATCTGAGTAGAATGGTAAATTGATGGCGACAGAATTATCTATTTTTTGTCCAGTTATTTCTGATAATAACTGTATTATTGAATCATGATCTTGATATTCATTATTTAATTTGGATATAATTTTTGAGTTAGAATCTACTATTTTGTTAATTTCTTCAAATACAGGTTCTTTTTCACTGACAATATGTCCCCAAATATTTTCGCTCAAGATATTTTCAAACATAATCAAGCTCCTTTTGTGATGACACCTTAAATTTTATAGTTTCTGATTATAACTATACCCTGTAATATAAGCGAATAATTTTTATAAATTGCTTGTTAAAAAGTTTTCTATTTTATCAAATGGTATGATATTGGTTTGGTCATATAAATCAGTGTGAACAGCATTAGGAATTATCATTAATTCTTTGTTGTCACCTACTAAATTTTTATATGCTTCTTCACTAAAATAAGTAGAGTGTGCTTCTTCACCATGAATTAATAATACGGCATTACGTATCTCGTTACTGTATTGAAGTAATGGTATATTCATAAAAGATAATGGTGTGGTAACTGTCCAGCCCTCGTTTGAATTTACTGATCTACTATGATATCCGCGATTTGTTTTGTAATAGTCAAAATAGTCCTTCACAAATTGTGGTCCTTCTTCCGGTCTAGTATCTGGTAAACCACCATCTAATTTATAATCACCATTTTTAAAATCTTTTGCTCTTTGTGCATTTAATGACTGTCTTTTCTCAAAACGTTGCTCTTCACTATCTTCACCATCGAAATAGCCCTTCGCATTTATACGACTCATATCGTACATTGTAGCAGTTACTGTTGCTTTAATTCTCGTATCGACTGCAGCAGCATTAATCGCCATACCACCCCAACCACAGATACCAATGACACCAATTTTTTCTTCATTCACATCATGTCGTGCTTCAAGGTAATCTACAGCAGCTTGAAAATCTTCAGTATTGATATCAGGCGAAGCGACATTACGTGGAAAACCACCACTTTCACCCGTATATGAAGGATCAAACGCTATCGTAATAAACCCTCTTTCTGCCATTGTTTGTGCATATAAACCTGACGATTGTTCTTTAACTGCTCCGAAGGGACCACTCACAGCAAGTGCTGGCAATTTATTACTGTCGCTGTTAGACGGTTTGTAAAGGTCGGCAGCAAGCGTAATACCGTAGCGATTAATAAAAGTAATCTTACTATGTGTTACTTGTTCACTTTTAGAAAATGTTTTATCCCATACTTCAGTTAAGTTTAAGTTTTCCATTTGCATAATTAACACTCCTTTGAATATTTTAAAATCGCTTTGCTAGTTAATATTATTGATGTTATATTTAGTACGTTATCACCTAAACCTAACTTTAGGTCAAGTATAAAAAATAAAATTTTAAAAATCGTGAGGCGTTAAAATGTATTCAATAGGACAAGTATCTGAGAAATTTCAATTGCCAGTATCTACTTTGAGATACTACGACAAAGAAGGATTACTACCCAATTTAATGAGAGGTGAATCAGGCGTTCGTCAATTTGATGATCAAGCTCTTGAAGCAATAAGAGTTATAGAGTGTCTTAAAAAATCTGGTACCTCTATCAAAGATATTAAGCAATTTATGATGTGGTGTGAGCAAGGACCGTCAACTTATAATAAAAGATTAAATTTATTTGAAGAACAAAAAGTTCATATTGAAAATGAAATTAAAGAATTAGAAAACACATTAAACATGATTGAGTTTAAACGTTGGTATTATAAAGAAGCATTGAAAAATGGGGATGAAAATTTTGCTGAAAGTATTCCTGAAATACTACCAAGCGATGTTGAAGAACATTATGTAAAAGCACATAATTAAAAATTCATTCTTAAAACTATATTTTATTTTGAAATGATAGAGAGACTTCCTTTTGAAAGGGAGTCTTTTTTAATTTACTTTTTCAGTAAAAAATTTTTAATCTACTTATAATTAAATTCGAATGAATCAATTATATTTCTTTAAATGTTGAACTTTGATATAGTCGGATATTGAATATAAAATATCAAAATTATATTAATAAGGAGAGCGTTTTATTTTGTTGAAATATTATTTTAAGTCACAAACATACCAGTTTTAGCACTTCACATTTTTATGTGGGGTGTTTTTCTATGTTTTTAAATAATCGTTTAATAATGGATGCTGTGATGACTATCTATTATATAAACAAAAATTTTAGAAGGAGCGTAATATATGATTGTAAAGGATAGTACTATCAATCCATTTAATATAATTTGTAAAAATAAATATGAAGAAACAAATGCCTTCACATACAATAGATTAATAGATTATGGAAGTTCTTATTATTATTTAAAAGATACATCATTTGATTATATTTCAACGAGTGTTGTTAGTAGATGTGATGGTGAAGAAAATGAAGAATTCAAATCCAGATTCAAGGATTTTGGAGAAACTGAAAAATTTTGTATTGAAAAACTAGAAGTAACATCTACATTTGAAAATAAAGGCGTTATGACCATCATGTTTTGTGATGTGATGCTAGCAATGTTAACTAGTGAATTATCACATCAACATCATATAGAAGTTAAATTTATAAATACATCAGATTTGATAAAAGATGGCAAAATAGTAAACGTGTACCATAGTGTGATACCTAATTATGAATTATCAACTACTAAGCCTGATAGTACAAGAATATCTTTAGAAGGCCAACGTAATAAATCAAGTATTGAATTTTATCAAGATATTTATAATATATTTCCTTTAGAGACTAGAGAAGAAGATATTGAATATTATACAAATCTAAGAGCTGAAAAAATAAAAAGCTTTAATGAAAAGTTAAAAGCTATTTAGATAGTTAATAACAAGTATCGGTAAGGGTTTATTATTAAGACAAAAATTAATTTTGAAGCATTAAAAAGACTTTCTTAAAAATGGAAGTCTTTTTTTAACAACTATACTTAACTTGTTATTTACTTTAGGAAGACTAATATTAAAAAGTAATTTGGGATTGACATTTCGAATATTCTCGAATAGTATATGTGTTATGAAAAATTTAGTGGAAACTTTTAAAGTATTAAGTAACTATAGTCGTGTTGATATTTTAGTTTGGCTAAAACATCCAAGTGAACATTTTGGACATATTTATACAGGTGAATATTTAAAAGAAAAAGGAGGCGTATGTGTAGGAGATATACAAGAAAAAGCCAATATGTCCCCCTCTACTGTCTCACATTATTTAAAAATGATGCAGCAAGTAGGACTATTAGAATCCGAAAGACATGGTCAATGGACTTATTATAGAAGAAACGAAGAAAGTATTAATGAATTAGCCAATCTAATAAAAGAAGATCTTTAGAGATCTTTTTTTATTGATTATAATTCGATAATTCGCGAAATGAGGAAAATAGGTAAATCATGAATAAATTTATATTTTATATCCTTGCTATAGTAGCAGGTATATTTTTGAGTATCGAAGGTGCCATGTATGCAGTTTTAGGTGATTCTATTGGAGAATTGGAAAGTAGTTTATACAATTTTGCCATAGGAACAATCATATTAGGCATTGCATTATTGTTTTTAGGCAAAGGCAAACTATCTTACGTAATTAAAGCACCTAAATGGCAATTAACTGGCGGCATATTAGGCGTTATTTACTTAACTGTTTTAGTCTTCATCATTCCTATGATAGGTGTTGGACTAGCAATGGGAAGCGTTGTCGTTGGCCAAATGATTATGAGTGCATTAATAGAACATTACGGCATACTAGGCAGTGAAAAACGACCATTAAGAATTGAAAAAGTAGTGGCAATTATACTAATGATAGTTGCATTAACACTTATTTATTAGGAGGAGTATAAAATGCAAGTAGCTTTAGTCGTCATAGCTTTAATAGCTGGTATCACTTTAAGCACACAATCATCAGTAAACGGGGCTTTTAGTAAAAAAGCAGGAACGTTAGAAAGTGCCTTTTTAACATTTATAACAGGTGGTATGATTTTATTCATTATTACTTTATTTTTTGGGGAAGGAAACTTCTTAGAGTTCTTTAGTGCGCCTAAATGGCAATTGAGTGCTGTTTGGTTTGGTGTTGGTTATCTATTTTTAACAATTGTAGCAATTCCCAAAATAGGTGTTATAGCAACAAATATTTCTGCTGTTATTGGACAGTTAACAATGGGTATGATCATCGATCATTTTGGTTTATTTGAAGGCATGGTCATTCACTTTGATGCAAAAAGAATTATCGCATTAATTTTAATGGTTATTGCATTAAGATTGATTTATAAGGCTGATATAAAAAATAGCTTACATGAAAAGTTAACTTAAATTATTTACAGTTTGTTCAAAATCGCAATTACAAATATGTTTGTTAATACAAATTTTGAAACAATAAAGGCGCCTCTTTCTTAAAAGAAGCGCCTTTATTGTTTTTGATAATTACCGATTATATTATATATAGAAGTCTTTTTTAATACATATACTTAGTATATTATTTAATTTCAAGAGTAGGATATTTAAATAGTTGTGTCTTTTATTAAGTTATTGTAAAGTTTAGTAATATTAAAAATATATGCATAATGAATTTAAAATTAATAATAAGATTTATAATACAAAATAAGATTTTTTTGGAATTACATTTAATTTATTTGCAAGATCAACATTACATCTAGAAAGTGAGATAGGCTTAAATGAATTCAATATGGTTTGTGTTAAAAGAACAATTGCAAAATTTATATTTAATAAGAAGATTAGCCGAATTTCAATTAAGAATTTCTAATAAAAATAATTATTTAGGAATGGCATGGGAATTAATTAACCCTACTATGCAAATTGCGGTTTTTTGGTTTATTTTTGGTTTAGCTCTAAGAAGCAATAAGTTAATGGAAGGTGTCCCATTTATATATTGGCTTATTGTTGGGATTAGTATGTGGTTTTTCGTAAATGAAGGTGTTCTAGAAGGTAGTAAGTCCATTACTTCAAAATTTAATCAAGTAGCTAAAATGAATTTCCCACTTTCTATTATCCCTAGTTATGTAGTTTTTAGTAAGTTCTATGGTCATATTTTTCTACTATTAATTATTATGGGTGTTTGTTTCATTGGAGGGTATAAGCCCTCAATATATACTTTACAATTATTTATATACTTATTTTATGCGTTAGTTTTAACCAACGCTATAGCGTTATTAGCTTCAACATTAAGTATGTTAATTAGAGACATACATTTAATTCTACAAGCTTTAATGAGAATGATATTTTTCGTCTCTTCTATACTTTATTTACCAAATAATCAAATAGTTGGAGCAGTCATGCAATTTAATCCTATATACTTTTTAGCTGGAGGATATAGGGCAGCCATATTGCATCACGAATGGTATTTTATTACGCATTGGGAATTAGCATTGTATAATGTGTTTCTTTGTATTCTAATCTTTAGTGTGGGGTCAATTTTACATATGCGTTTTAGAGATAGATTTGCAGATTATATGTAATAAAACGTTTTAAAACTAATGTACTAACTCAAAAATATGAGGTAAGTCGAGCTCCGTAAACAATCGTCATTAAGACAATGTTTGGTTTTGAAACAATAAAAATTAGCTATAAGAGCTTTTTAAGGTCGTGGAGAAATAAGTAACCAAAATAAAAACTAAATCCTATTAATAAGATACCAGCTATAATAGATGTCCATTTTATAAAACTTTGATTAACAAATTTTCTGGTATAACTGACTGCCCCCATTAAAAGAATATCATGAATTAGGATTCCTACTAAAATTCCTGAAGCAACAAGTAAAAATTGATAGCCGCTAACATTATTTAGAGCTGTTGTTAAGGCAGTTCCAAATACGCCTATCCAAAAAACAATATTTGATGGAGAAATAGCCATTACTAATCCTCTACTATAGGCTTTAAATAATGATTTTTTAACTTTCACTTCACTATTTATAGACAAAGATTGATTCGATTCTTTGATACTATCAACCCCAATATATAGTAAGCAAAGAAATCCGGGTAGCAGTTAGTAACTAATCATTTTAATTTATTAGTTCACATATCTCTTAAATTAAGCTTTTAAAACGTTCGTTTTTGATACAAAACCTCTTAACATTAAGAGGTTTTTCTTGGTTATTTAAGTCTATAAACTAGATCATCTTGGACGTACAACGAAACGATTAATTGAGTTATCTCAATGGTTGGATGAAAATAGCATTGATTTAAATATTATTGATATAAATGTATCAACAAAAGACGCAATATACAAGATATTCTTTACCATGATGAGTGTTTTGCGGAACTTGAAGCTAACTTATTAAGTGAACGTACGAAAAAAGGATTAGAAGTAGCAAGAGACAGAGGTCGAAAAGGCGGAAGACCTTCATTACCAGATCACAAAAAACGTGAAATCAAGTTCTTGTATGATGAACAGAAGCTCACAGGTGAAGAAATTGCTAAAAGACTGGCGTAAGTCGATCTACAGTGTATAGAGTGATTAAAAAGGGGGTAATATAAAACTATATATTTTAAAAAGGTGGGAATATAATGGGGAATAATATTTTATTGCAACCTGGTAAGCTAGAAGAAGTTATGAATAACCTTATGATTGAGGGGGTTAAAGAAAATAACAATAATTTAAAACCAATCGAAATTACTTATGATTCAGAATTAAGCAATTCAGAAATCGACTCTATAATACTGAAGTTAAATAATATTAATAATGAAAATAATATATTAATTAATAAATTATTAAAACATAAACTTTCTCGATGATTTTGAATTACTTTTCCCTATTAAAATTTAGAATTAAAAACCAAATTAAGCAATCACATACGTTGACATGCAAAAAAGGTAACATGCTATTACATGTTACCTTTTTTGCATTTGAAAGCCTCGTAACCTTTAAGTGAATAAAAAACAACCATTCTTCCTAATCAATCAAAGGTTGGAATGGTTGTTTTCTGCACACTCTGTTTTTCTTTATATAAAACAGAAGGTAAGTAGTAGCTAAAAACATAGCTATACTGCCCAAAATTACAGAGAAACGAATATTGAAAACTTCTGATAATGAAGCTATTAAATACCCTTTATTTTAATAATAATTTTATCCTCGTGACTAAAATTGTCTATTTGAACTAACTTTCGCTCTAACCCTCATTTTGACCGGAAAAGACAATACTTTTAAACAGCTAATTTTAAACCAATGGCGGACATTAAAATAATCGCAATGCATAGCATCCTTTTCCATTCTTTTGGTTCACCAAACCAATACATCCCCATTACAGCAGAACCTACAGTGCCAATACCTGTCCAAATCGCATAAGCCATACCCATTGGAATTTCTTTCATTGCATAAGATAACAACAGAAAGCTTAATCCAAAAAATAAAATCATATAATAAAGAGCTGACTTTTGTTTTTCTCCTAATCTTTTTACATTATATACACCCACTACTTCTAAACACCCTGCGACTATTAACGCTAACCAAGACACTATACAAACTCTCCCTGTTCATTAGATTCTGATAATTCTTCCTTGCTACTTATTAATTTTAATCCGATAACACCACCTAGTAGTGTAGATATAAGTAATATCTTCATCGGGATAGTAGGTTCTCCGAATACAATCATTTCCGCTAAGACTGTGGCCGCTGTGCCTATTCCGGCAAAAACTGCATATAGTGTGCCAAATGGTAATTTTTTACCAGCAATCGTCAATAAACAGAAACATACAAGCGAAGAGATTGCTAATCAAACAGGAGTGACTCATTCTACAGTTTACCGAGTATTAAAATAACAATTTTTATATAAGTTCAAAACACTAATTATAATTTCTAAGTAGTGTTTTGAAAGTTATTATTACATAATACGATATTAGTTCCTTCACTATTTTTACTCTGAAAAATACAAGAAAAAGCAAAAAGATTCATACCCCTACCCCGTATATGTTACACTCATACTATCCTATTACTAGAAAGTAAACTCAGGGGGGATATTGTGAATAATAAAGAAACAAGCCAAAATCATAATCATCAAGAACATGAGAATCATGGTGACCATGCACATCACCATCATGGTAATTTTAAAAGTAAATTTTTTATTTCTTTGATTTTTGCGATACCTATTATTATTCTATCGCCGATGATGGGCGTTAAATTACCGTTTCAATTTTCATTTACAGGTTCAGATTGGATTGTATTAATCCTTGCTACTATTTTATTCTTTTATGGAGGCAAGCCATTTTTATCAGGAGCTAGAGATGAAATTTCAACTAAAAAACCTGGAATGATGACACTAGTTGCTCTAGGTATTTCAGTAGCTTATATCTATAGTTTATACGCTTTTTATATGAATAACTTTAGTAGTTCATCGACTCATACAATGGATTTTTTCTGGGAATTAGCAACATTAATCTTAATTATGTTATTAGGTCACTGGATTGAAATGAATGCAGTAGGTAATGCCGGGAATGCATTGAAAAAAATGGCAGAACTGTTACCTAATACTGCAATTAAAATTACGGACGATGATCAACGTCATGAAGTTAAAATTGGAGACATCAATATCGATGATATCGTTGAAGTTAAAGCTGGTGAAAGTATACCTACAGATGGCATAATTATTCAGGGTCAGACATCAATTGATGAATCATTAGTTACTGGTGAATCAAAAAAAGTTTCTAAAATGCATAATGACGATGTTATTGGCGGCTCTATCAATGGTTCAGGAACAATACAAGTTAAAGTGACAGCTACTGGTGAAAATGGTTACTTATCTCAAGTTATGGAACTTGTTAACCAAGCTCAAAATGATAAATCAAAAGCTGAATTACTATCAGATAAAGTTGCGGGGTATTTATTTTATTTTGCAGTAAGTATTGGTTTGATTTCCTTCATTGTATGGATGCTAATTCAAAAAGACGTTGATTTCGCACTTGAACGACTCGTAACTGTATTAGTCATTGCTTGTCCACACGCATTGGGATTAGCAATTCCATTAGTTACAGCACGTTCTACTTCTATAGGCGCTCATAATGGCTTAATCATAAAAAACCGAGAATCTGTAGAAATCGCTCAACATATTGATTACATCATGATGGATAAAACTGGAACGCTAACTGAAGGCAATTTTTCGGTTAATCACTATGAAAGTTTTACAGACGAGTTAAACAATGAAGAAGTATTGAGTTTGTTTGCTTCATTAGAAAGTAGCTCTAATCATCCACTTGCTAATGGTATTATTGATTTTATTAAAGAGAAAAACATTTCATATTCTAGCCCTCAAGAAGTTAATAATATTCCAGGTGTAGGATTAGCAGGGAAAGTTGATAATAAAACACTTAAAATAACGAATGCTTCTTACCTGGATAAAAACAATTTCGATTATAAAAAAGAACAATTTACACTTCTAGCTCAACAAGGTAACTCTGTTAGTTATTTAATTCATGATCAACAAGTAATTGGTATTATTGCACAAGGCGATAAAATCAAAGCAAGTTCAAAACAAATGGTTTCAGACTTATTATCAAGAGATATTACGCCAGTCATGCTTACAGGCGATAATAAAGAAGTGGCGCAAACAGTTGCTAAAGAATTAGGTATTCGTGATGTACATGCACAATTAATGCCTGAAGATAAAGAAAATATTATTCAAGATTACCAAAACAATGGTAGTAAAGTAATGATGGTCGGCGATGGTATCAATGATGCACCTAGTCTTATTAGAGCAGATATTGGTATGGCAATTGGAGCAGGAACAGATGTAGCTGTTGAATCAGGTGATGTCATACTCGTTAAAAGTAATCCATCCGATATTATTAATTTCTTAACTCTTTCTAAAAATACGATGAGAAAAATGGTTCAAAATTTATGGTGGGGTGCAGGATATAATGTGATTGCTGTCCCTCTTGCAGCAGGTATATTAGCTTTTATTGGTTTAATATTATCACCAGCTATAGGTGCAATACTCATGTCTTTAAGTACAGTTATCGTAGCAATTAACGCTTTTACTTTAAAATTAAAATAAATGATAGGGGTTTAAATTATGATTAAAAAATTAAGCTTTATTATATTAGCATCAGGGCTCGTATTATCAGCTTGCTCAAATGGCAGTGAAGAAGAAAAAGATTCTAAAGATCAAAAACACGAGGAACATATGGAACATAAAAGTGAAAGTAAAGTTCCAGAGGATATGAAGCGCACAGAAGAAAGTACATTTAAAAAAGGTGATGAAGTTACTATTGCAGCAGGACACATGCCTGGTATGAAAAACGCCCAAGGTACTGTGAAAGGTGCTTATGAAACTTACGCTTATGTCGTAAGCTATACACCTACAAATGGCGATGAAAAAGTGAAAAACCATAAATGGGTCGTTAACGAAGAAGTTGCCGATGCCCCTGAAAATGGATTTAAGAAAGGTGATACAGTTAAATTAGAAGCTGACCACATGCCTGGTATGAAGGGCGCAGAAGCAAAAATAGACAATGTAAATAAGACAACTGTTTATGTAGTTGATTATAAATCAACTGAAAATGACAAGATGGTAAAAAATCATAAATGGATGACAAGTGATGAACTTAAATCCCGTTAAAACGTATTATTAACACCTATAAATTAATCCTTTAAAAATATACTTTTAAAAATGGACTGTTGAAAACAACAGTCCATTTTTATATCTAAACCATTAATTTAACCAACAATATAAAATCTATTTAATTTATTAAGAAGATTTTCTTGGTTATTTAAGTCTATAAACTAGATCGTCTTGGACATACAACAAAAGATGCAATGGGCAAGATGTTCTTTACTATGATGAGTGTATTTGCTGAACTTGAAGCTAACTTATTAAGTGACCAACTAAAAAAGATTAGAAGCAGCACGAGCCCTTTCAGTTATATACTGTAAGGGCTCATTTACTACTAAATAAAATAGCGTTCATTTTCTAATGAAAATAGGAATATTCAACTTTAATCAAAACAATAACTTATGTTTATAGAAAAGACTTTTCAATCAGTTCAAGCACTTTCAAAAGCAAAGGTGTAGCTGTCATATAATCACCTCCTCACATTAAAAATAATGTATATATTATTTGAAAATTACCAAGTTTTACTTATATGCGTATATTCTCATTAAATCTAAGTCCTATTTTCACTTTTTGCTATTATCCAAATTGTTTTCAAATTCGTTACTATTTCAATAAAAGTAGTAGTTATATATATAATGTCATAAACAGAATTTCATTGCTAATAATACTACTACATATTTTGTAGCTGTACCTAATAATTCAGCCAACCACATCCAGAATATTGCACCATAGCATCCAAGTGTAATAACAGTTTCTACTTACATAAGATATTGATTTTGCATTTCCACACTCTATGATATTACAATGCATTTAACAAGAATATCTGTCATTTTCTGCACATTCTTTTTATTTAATAAAATGATGTATATTAAACTTGCGTTTCATTATCACGATCACGTTTTTCTTCTTTGTTCGATATTTCAATTTCGCTTATTTTTTGTTCAGGGTCTTTTGTAACACTATCCAATATATCTATAAATTTATTCAACATACGTTGAATTGTTATTGGATCAAATAATTCATTCGCATATTTTAATGACACTTTATAAGCTTCATCGCCTTCAATTATCATGTGTAAATCAAATTTAACATTTGTGTCAGAAACTTCTTTTTCTTCAATTTCCCAACCATCTATTTTAAATGATTGATTATTAAAATTTTGAAATGCAAACGCTACATCATGCAATGTGTTACGTGTTAAACCATGTTTTTCCATCACTTCATCTTTCAATTTCTCAATAGGATAATCTTGGTTATCCAAAGCTTTTAATGATAATCTTTTAATTTCCGATAATAATTGATTGAATGATTTATTACCCTCTGGATAACCACGCATCGCGAGCCTATTAAAAAATGCACCTATCACTTCTTCAGTATTTTTATGTGTACGTCCCGAAACAGGACTACCAATTACTATATCTTCTTGATGAGTATATTTATGAAGTAAAATCATTAATGATGTTAATAAAATTGTATAGTCAGTACTGCCGGTTGTTTGTGCAAGTCTATTAATTGCAATTTTCGTTTCATTTGGCATGTTTACAGCGATTGTTTTACTCTCAAAAGTCTGTTGCTTTGGTCTTAAGTAATCTAAAGGTAAATCTAAAACAGGTAATTTATCTTCAAATTGTGATAACCAGAACGTGCGTTGTTTACTTAAATCGCGGTTTTTAATCCACTCACTGTAATCTTTGTACTGTAGCTTCATTTTTTCTAAAGTATGACCTTGGTACAATTTTAAAAATTCTTTAATAATATTATTGATAGATACACCATCTGAAATAATATGATGGATATCAAATAATAAAATATAACGTTGTTCATCACATTTCACTACTTTAACTCTTAATAATGGTGCTTGTGTTAAATTGAACGGTTTTACAAAATCTTCTGACAGTACGTCATAATCAATTTTTGATTTTTCTTCATAGTCTACCCTAATCTGTGTATTATCTTCGATTACTTGAATAGTTTCTCCATCAATCGTTTCAAAGCGCGTTCTTAACGTCTCATGTCGATTAATTAAAGATTGAAACGCATATTGTACGCGTTCAATATCTACATTACCTTTAATTTCAAATATTCCAGGCATATTATATGCTGTCGTCTGGCTATCTACCATTTTATTTAATATATATATGCTGTTGTATTGGAGATATATAGTAAAATGGCTTATCTTCAGCTTTTGGAATATCTTGAATATTCTTATCGTTGGTACTATTTTTTATAACTTCAGCCAATTGTAAAACTGTTGGTCTTTCAAAAATGATTTTTAAGGGTAAACGAACACCGATTTCACTTTCAATTTCATTTATAACACCAATCGCTTTAAGTGAATGACCACCTATTTCAAAGAAGTTATCGTCAATGCTTACACGCTCAATTTCCAAGACATTTTCAAATATATGAGTAAGCATCACTTCTGTATTATTCGTCGGCGCAGCGTAAGCTTTACTTTTAACTTTAATGTCAGGTAATTGTTTTTTATCTAATTTGCCACTTGAAGATAAAGGAAGTCCATCTATTTGTGTCATATACGACGGGACCATATAATTTGGTAATTTTTCACTTAACTGCGTTTTGATATCATAAAAATCGATTTGCTCGTCTGAAACTAAGTAAGCACAAATCGCTAATTCTTCTCCTGCCATTGGTTTAGCAACTACTGCAACATCAGAAATAAAATCGATTTGACGTAATAAGCTTTCAATCTCACCCAATTCAATGCGATAACCACGGATTTTCACTTGTTCATCTAAACGACCGAGATATTCTACATCACCTGTAGCACTCCACTTCGCTAAGTCACCTGTACGATATAATTTACCTTCACCAAATGGATTGTCGACGAATTTTTCTGATGTTAAATCAGGACGATTTAAATATCCTCTTGTCACACCAACACCGCCAATACACAATTCACCTGGTACACCAATGCCCATGAGATTCTTGTCTGAATTCATAATATAGGCTTGTATATTTGCAATTGGTTGACCAATTGGTATTTCTTCATAGATAACATTATTCTCACAATCGAAATGCGTCACTTCAACAGTAGTTTCAGTCGGACCATATAAATTAATTAATTGTATTCTGTTTTCGTTACCTATTGATTCATTAAATTGATTCACCCATTCTGTTTTCAATGCTTCGCCACTAGCTAAAATATATCTCAAACTAGAAAGTAAATGCGCTTGTTTCGTTGACTCAATATAAGTAATAAATGCATTAAACATAGAGGGTACAAAGTGAACGATTGTTATTCCGGATATCTGAAGCAAGGAGTTTATTTTTTCTGGGTTACCTTCCTCCCCTGAAGGTAATAGGGTTAATTGCGCACCAACCAGCGAAAAGCCGAAAATTTCCCATACAGAAACATCAAAGGTAAAAGGAGTCTTGAAAAGAATTACATCTTTTTCACCAATATTATATTGATTAATCATCCAGTTAAGGCGGTTCATTACACCTTCGTTTGAAACCATCACCCCTTTGGGTTTACCCGTCGTCCCCGATGTATAGATAACATACATCAGGTCTGATACATCTGTAACATTGAGTAAATTGTCGGTTGGTAACTCTTCAAACATCGCTTGATCCGTCACATCAATGATCACACCGTTATATACAATAGAATGGTCGATAGGTTGATCCGTTAACAGGACTATGGGCTTACTATCATTCAAAATATAATTGATACGGTCACTTGGATAATTAGGATCAATGGGTACGTAGGCTCCGCCTGCTTTCAATATACCGTAAATTCCAATAATCATTTCCAAATGACGATTAGTCATTATACTTATGAGACTATTCGGTTTGACGCCTTCGTGTCGTAATTTATGTGCGACTTGATTTGCTTTAGCGTTCAATGTTTGATAAGTCAAACTTTCACCTTCGTAAGTGACCGCCATTTTATTAGGCGTTTTCGCTACTTGGGTTTCAAAGCGTGACACAAATGTTTGTGAATTATTTAAATCTACTTGTGTGTCATTGAAGTCATGAAGTAGCGTTTTTCTTTCTTCCTTTGTAATCATTTCTATATCGCTAATTTTTTGTTCAGGATTTTGAACACTATTAGATAAAATTTCTAAATAATGTTCTAACATACGTTTTACGGTCGCTTGATTAAATAATTTATCTGAAAACTCTAATGAAATTTTATAGCCATTGTCCTCAACTACACTCATATTCAAATCAACTTTGGCACTCGAAGTTGATAGTTCTTTTTGGTTAACTGACCAATCATTGACTGTAAACGTTGAGTAATCATTGTTTTGTAAGGTGAACATCACATCAAATAATGGATTACGTGTTAAATCACGTTTGTCTACAACTTCCTCTACCAATGCTTCTAGCGGGTATTCTTGGTTATCAAAAGCTTTTAATGATAAGTCTTTAATTTCCGCTAATAATTGATGAAATGACTTATGACCTTCTGGATAACCACGCATCGCAAGGGTATTAACGAACATACCGAATACACCTTGAGTGTCTTTATGTATTCGGCCAGAAATTGGGCTACCAATGACAATGTCTTCTTGACGACTATACTTATGAAGTAAAGTCATAAAAGATGTTAGTAAAATCATATAATCTGTACTACCTGTTGCTTGTGATAGCTGGCTAATCGCAATTTTTGTTTCCTTAGGCATATTTACAGTAATTGTTCGACCTTCAAAACTTTGCTGATCTGATCTTGTATAATCACAGGGTAAATCTAAAACCGGTACTTTATCTTCAAATTGAGATAACCAAAACGCACGTTGATTACTTAAGTCATGAGAATGCATCCATTCACTATAGTCTTTGTACTGCACTTTTAGTTTTTCTAATGGATGATCTTGATACAATTTTGAAAATTCTTTCATAAACAAGGTAATAGAGAAACCATCTGAAATAATATGATGAATATCAAACAACAACATATAACGCTGTGCAGCAATTTTCACTAGCTTTACTCTTAATAAAGGTGCTTTTGCTAAATTAAACGGTTTCACAAAATCTTTTGAAAGCGTGTCATAATCAACATTCAATGTGTCTTCATAGTCTACACTAATAGTTATATCATCTTCGAGTACTTGAACTGGTGTACCATTAATTGTTTCAAAGTGCGTTCTTAACGCCTCATGGCGCTCTACTAGTTTTTGAAATGTGTTTTCAACACGTTTAACGTCCACTGAACCCTGGATTTCAAACATTCCTGGCATGTTATACGCCGTTTGATTATCTATCATTTCATTTAAAATATATAACCGTTTTTGTGGTGAAGATGCCAAATAATACGGTTTTGTTTCAGCTTGTGGAATACTTTGTGTATGCGCATCACTATCATAATCGTCTATCACTTTTGCGAGTTGTATCACTTTTTCATAGTCAAACATAATTTTTAAGGGTAAACGAACACCGATTTCACTTTCAATTTCATTTATAACGCTAATTGCTTTAAGTGAATGACCACCCATTTCAAAGAAGTTATCATCAATACTTACACGTTCAATATTCAAGACATTTTCAAATATCTTAGTAAGCATCACTTCTGTATTATTTCTAGGCGCAACATACGATTTACTTTCAATTTTAATTTCAGGTAATTGTTTTATATTTAATTTACCGTTAGATGTTACTGGTAATTTTTCGATTTGTGCCAAGTATGATGGAACCATATAATTCGGTAATTTTGCACTTAACTTTGTTTTAATATCATCAAACGGTATTTGTTTGTCTGAAACTAAGTAAGCACAAATCGCTAGTTCTTCCCCGCCCATTGGGTTGGCAATGACCGCCACATCTATGATGTCCTCATTTTGACGTAAAGTACTTTCAATTTCACCAAGTTCAATTCGATAACCACGTATTTTCACTTGGTCATCGATACGCCCTAAACATGTAATATTTCCGTCTTCCTGCCATTTCACCAAATCACCTGTACGATATAATTTCCCTTCACCAAATGGGTTATCAATGAACTTTTCTTTCGTTAATTGGGGGCGATTTAAGTAACCGTCAGTTACACCTGCACCCCCGATACAAAGCTCTCCTGGCGTACCAATGCCCATGAGATTATTATCTTCGTTCATAATATACGCTTGCGTATTCGCAATAGGTTGACCAATTGGAATAGCTTCATAGATAACATTATTTTCACAATCAAAATTTGTCACATCAATCGTAGTTTCAGTAGGGCCGTATACATTAATTAATTGTGTATTATTTTTTTTACCAATCGCCTCATTAAATTGATTCACTAATTCTGGTTTCACTGCTTCACCACCAACTAAGACGTAGCTTAAGCTAGAAAGCAAGTGTGCTTGTTTTGTCGACTTAATGTAATTGATAAATGGATTAAACATAGAGGGTACAAATACAGCTATCGTTACCTTAGATGTTTGAATTAATGAAGTAATTGTTTCTGGATCCCCTTCTTCACCGGAAGGTAAAAGCGTTGCTTGTGCACCAACCATGGCCCATCCAAATATTTCCCATATTGACGGATCAAAGGTAAATGGCATTTTGAATAAAATGTTATCGTCACTACTAATATCAAATCGCTTAATTCTTCTATTAAGATTATTCATCACACCTTTATAAGGTACCATAACGCCTTTGGGTTTACCTGTTGTACCAGATGTGTAAATAACACATAATAAATTAGATACATCTGTGACGCGTGATAGATCCTCGGTTGGTTGTATTGATGTGCTTATATTTTCCATTAAATTTATAACTGTTTGATTAAATTCAATGGAGGTGTCTAAAATTCGATCTGTTAATAACGTATGGGGATTGCTGTCATTCAAAATATAATTAATACGTTCAGTTGGATAGTTTGGATCGATTGGTACATAAGCACCGCCTGCTTTTAGAATACCGTAAATACCAATTATCATTTCTAAATGTCGATTTGTCATTATACCTACAAGACGATTCGGTTTTACGCCTTCATGTCGCAATTGATGCGCGACTTGATTCGCTTTAGCGTTCAACGCTTGATAAGTCAGACTTTTACCTTCGTAAGTAATTGCCTTTTTCTCTGGTGTTTTTTCTACTTGTTGCTCAAAATATTCAACAAATGTCTGATTATTATTTAGTGCTACTTGTGTATTGTTAAAATCATGTAAAATGAGTGACTTTTCTTCTTCTGTAATGATCTCTATTTCACTAATTTTTTGTCTTGGATTCTCTAATATTACATTTAAAATTTCTATAATGTTTGTGTGTAATGTCACAACTTCTTTTTTACTAACAACGTCTACCTGGTAATCGTAATCTATTTCTAACTTATCTTCTCCATGCCTATTGCTTATATTTAGACCCAATGGAGCATTGGTTGTGCCGGAATCTAACCATTCCTCCGAATAACCTTTTTTTATAAAATCAGGGTTGTGCTGAGTGTTCTGAAACGAAACCACGAAGTCTAGCAATCCTTTTGCATTACCACTATTTTCTACTATATAACTATTCGGGAATTTTCTATGTTTCAATACTTTGAAAGTTTCCTTTTTCATTGTCCCTAAAAATTCATTGATAGATGATTTCTTATCAATTTCAACTATTATAGGTAAGACTCTTGAATAAACCCCTGTCATTTTCTTTTCAAACTGCTTGTTTCTATTGTGTAATGCTATTCCAATTGAGTTTTTATTTGCTAAAGTTTTTTTATATTTTAAAATCAACATAGCAGCAGAAAACAAATTACTAATACTTAATTTGTTACTTTCACAAAACTCCATTATTTTATGTGTGTATGTGTCTGATAATCTATAATTCAGCCTATCTCCTTGGGCATTATTCACCCGCTTTTTTTCAAATAACTCATTATCTTCTAAATTTTCTGTCTTTTCAAACCAGAATTGTTTATCTTTTTCGAACCTTGATGAATTTTTATAATTCATTTCATCCTTAACACAATCTAAATACGTATACTCAAAATTTTCATTTTTATTTTCGTTCCCGTAAATTAAAGATTCGCATAATGTATTTCCAGCTATAGTCATACTCCATCCGTCTGAAATAACATGATGTTGTAATAATAATATTCCAACATCTCCTTTAGGGAGTGTTAAAATCACAAATTTAAATAAGTCGCTATTCAAAGCAAATATATTTGCTTTCACCTGTGTATTAACCCATTCATCAAAACCCTTTTGATTATTATTAAAATCAATATAATCAAATTCTTTACTTTTATATTCATCAATATATTGTTTATATTCGGAGTTCACTTTTTTAATTTTAATTCTATAACTCTCATGTGTTTTTATTAAATTGTTTAGCGATTTGTCAATTTCTGATATTTTCACATTATCTTTAATATTAACAATTCCTGCTATATTATTAATGCTAGTATTTTCATAATATTCTTCTAATTGAATAATTTCACGTTGCGCTTCAGATAATATATACTCTGCCATTAACTTAACCTCCATATTTTCAATCTACGTAATATTAACATGTAATTATACATAATATAACTTAAACAAAAGTCTTAGATAGCCTATCATCTTTCACCCCTCTACACTATGATGTTATAATACAAATAATGAATAGAAAGTCCATAGATAACCCGATCGCCCTAATTCATAGGTGCTCGCTACCCCAACTGTTCTCTTATATATAATTTCTTCAGTGCTTTTGGTGCTTCTACCGCATTCCTATAATGTTTGAAGCGCATCTATTTTTTCATTTTCCATACTTTCTAATAAATCATATTTATCTACATAACACGCATAAAATGTAGCTCGATTAATATCTACTAAAACAATAATGTGTTGCACGTTGGTATCTTCAAAATGTACTTCTTTCAGTAATTACAAAAATGATTGTTTTATCGCTTTCTCTGATTTTCTTACTCTACAGTCTTAAGTCATTTACACATGATACCTCCAAATGTTGCTTGTCTACTTGTGCCTGACATACCAAATCACTCATATTTATTTCAATACTCAACAAACAAACTATAACATTCTCCTTCTTTATACTTCCATAAAGTTTAGTCATATAGGCGACGGGAATATATTGAAAGAAACAGATTATATTTATGCCACTTGATCACGAGAAATTCTATGAAAATTGTGAGGCGTTATTTATGAAAGCTGTTACTTTTCAAGGTCAAAAACAAATGGAAGTTAAGCAAGTCAATGACCCAAAGATTGAAGATTCAACAGACGCTATTATTAAAATAACAGCATCGGGCATCTGTGGTTCTGATTTACATTTATATCATCAAGGTGATTTAATGATGGACCCAGGGTTTGTCATTGGCCACGAGCCAATGGGCATTGTTGAAGAAGTTGGTAAAGACGTTAAAAAACTCAAAAAAGGTGATCGTGTAGTGATTCCTTTTAATATAGGCTGTGGTGATTGTTACTATTGCAATCACGAAATGGAATCACAGTGTGATAATTCAAATCAAGAGCAAGCGAATTGGCAAATGGATAATGGTGGTTTGTTTGGTTTCGGCAGTATGCATGGTAACCATTGGGGCGGCCAAGCTGAATATTTAAGAGTCCCTTATGCAGAATTTTCTTCGTTTATCGTTCCAGATAATGATATGAAAGATGAAGATGTTTTATTTTTATCTGATGTCGCACCTACTGCATATTGGAGTGTAGAACATTCTGGTGTTAAATCAGGTGATACAGTTGTCATCTTAGGTTGTGGTCCAATTGGCCTTATGGCACAAAAATTCGCAAAACTTAAAGGTGCGAAACGTATCATCGCTGTAGATAATATTGAGCACAGACTGCAACATGCCAAAGAATATAACCAAGTCGAAATCTATAATTTTGATAAAGAAAAAGAAATCGGTAAGTTACTGCGTGATACTACACATGGCGGTGCGGATATCGTAATTGATTGTGTAGGTATGGATGGACAAGTCAAAGCATCTGAACGTGACTTGAGTCCGGATTCTGCACAACGTGGCACAATCAGTCCCATTGATACTGCCGCAGAAGCTGTAAGTAAATTCGGTACGATTCAATTAACAGGTATCTATGCCACGCCAGCTGATGATTTCCCACTCAATTTGATTTTCAACCGTAATGTCCAAGTTAAGACAGGTCAAGCGCCAGTGATTCATCTTATGCCTAAATTATACGAGATGATTCGCGAAGGTACATTTGATCCAACTGACATTCTTACACATACTATGCCATTAGATAAAGCGGCAGAAGCTTATGAAATTTTCGATCAGAAAAAAGATAATAATATTAAAGTGATTTTAAAACCTTAAACAAAACAAAGATTTCATCTAATAAATAATGTCTCCCCAATTCACAAAGAATTGGGGAGCATTTTTAATTGCTACACAAAACAATTAATATAATACGTATTTATTGCGAAAAGTTTAATATATTAAAATAGTGGAATATATACACTATACTGAACATTTTATAATGTTATAAAAATAAGCACATTTCCTCAATCTACGATATTATTTTAAAAATTCGTGTCTATAAATAAACGACTCAATATATTCCTTTTGTATAAACGACTTTTTTAACCTTTTTAACAATTTCCATTGCAGTTTTAAATTTTCAATTCCAAAGCTACGATATAAAATTCAAAGTTTAGGTGTGATAATTATGAAAATTGAACAATGTATAGAAGATTTTATAAAAAGTATTATTAAAAAAGACCCAGAGTTATTTTGTAGTTTATTATGCTCTAAAGATTTATCTCTTTTAAGAAAAAACCTATATATAAAAACCGGACGTCTTGGTGTAAATCGTTATATAAAAGATAGATACTTAAAAAAACTCACACGTTTAGTAACTACTTTTTACAAATACGAGTATTTTAAAGATGGCGATAAATATATAGTGAAATATTCATTTGCGAAAAATAATTCTTATCTTAAGACAGAATTCAAAATCGTTGGTGATCAAACTAACCCCTTATTTAATTTAAATATAAATAAAATGCAAGTGAAGTTTTTCAACCATTCTTCAACTGTAGGTGATGTACATGCCACTTAATTCAGATTTACATTCCGACACAAAACGTCTGCCACGTATTGGCGAAAAAGCCCCGTTTTTTAAAGGGCAATCCACACAAGGGGAAATAACTTTAGATGATTACAAAAATGACTGGATGATTTTATTTGCACATCCAGCTGATTTTACGCCAGTTTGCACTTCGGAGTTTGTAGCGTTACAAAACCAGTATTCGGAATTTCAAGATTTAGGTGTGAAACTGGTTGGTTTAAGTGTAGATAGTCTTGCCTCACATGTGGCATGGTTAAACAGCATCGAAGAGTCTTTTGATGTACAAATTGAGTTCCCACTAATTTCAGATTCCAACAAGGTGATATCAGAAACCTATGGTATGTTGGCACCTGAATCGGGTAATACAGAAAGCTCAAGAGCAGTATTCATTATCGATGACGATGCTGTGGTCCGCGCTATGATTTACTATCCAATGACTACCGGCCGTAATATCGATGAACTCTTACGTGTTACTAGAGCGATTAAGATTTCTGATGAAACAGGAGATAACACACCTGCTAATTGGAAAAAGGGAGATAATTTATTAGCTACCCCACCAGAAACGTTAGAAGATGCTAAAAAACAAATGAAAGATTCTAATTATGACTGTAAAAATTGGTATTATTGCGAAAAAGATTCTGAACAAAGCTCTAAAAAATTTTATAACCCATTTTTATATAACAACTAGCCCTAATACAATAAAATGAGTTATTACTTCTCTCTATTATTCAAAGTGAAAAGATAAAAATGGAGGTTAAGTTATGACATTGAAAGCAATTATTTTAAATGCATCGCTAAAACATGGCGATGAAATATCCAATACAGAAGGGTTAGCGAAGGAAGTCACTGACATCTATCGTAAAGAAAATGTAGATAGTGAGATGATTCGATTAAGTGATTATAATATTTCCTATGGCATCTCTGATGATATGGGTGACGGCGACGAATGGCCCCTCATTTTAGAAAAAATTAAAAATGCAGATATTTTAATTATTGGTACACCTTTATGGTTAGGTGAGAAAAGTAGTATCGCAACACTTGCCATTGAACGCCTTTATGGAAGTACAAGTTTAACCAATGAAGACGGTCAATCCATTTTTTATAATAAAGTGGGCGGTGCCATTATTACTGGTAATGAAGACGGCGCAAAAAATGCCGCGGCCTCAATCCTATATGCCCTATCTCATATTGGCTTAACAATACCTCCAAATGTTGACGCTTATTGGGTTGGCGAAGCAGGTCCAGGCCCTTCTTATTTAGACATTGAGCACGTTAATGAATTTACTAAAAAACATGTCGAAATGCTCGCCTATAATACAATACATTTAGCTAAAATTTTCAAGAATCATCCTATTCCCAATGAAGGTAACCAATTGTAAAATATAATATCAAAAAGAGGCTGGGACATATCACATGTCTCAGCCTCAATTTTTATATTGGCAGTGGCTGACTGAATTGAAAATGCGCTTATATCAAGCTTTTTTCAGTTCTAGTCAGCTGTGCCGGGGTGGGACGACGAAATTTTATTGAAAAAATTAGATTTCTGTCCCACTCCCTTTTTCGCGTACTGTTTAAGCTTTTATATTTTTCGGTATAATAATCTGCGCTAAAATCACACCAATGATCATTAAAGTCATACCGGCCATCAAAGACCAAGTCGCTGCGACACTTGCACTATGTGTCACTTGTACCGCCGCAAATATTGTAGTATTCATTGCAATGCCAAACGCCCCGCCTAGTGTAGAAGTCATTTTATACAGGCCTGAAGCTAGACCGATCTTTTCATCTGGAATCGTTAAAATAGCTACAGTTAAACCAGGCGTCGCACATAAACCATTACCGATAGCACAAATAACAAAACCAAATGTCACAGCTGCGATATACCAGTCAGATGGTAATACCGTTAAACTAATGAAAATAATGCCTATTGCAGGAAATAATGGCCCTACAAGTAACATTGGTTTACCGCCATGACGCAGTGATATTTTTTCACCTAAGCGAATCATTAACACTGCCATGATGACATACGGCACTGTAACTAAACCAGATTGAAACGGCGTTAAGCCCAATTCCGTCTGAGCATATATATTAAATACCGTAGTCGTACCTATACCTGTATTAAGCACGAAGTTAACCACAGAGGACCCAACGAGCCCGCGGTTACGGAATAATGCGAAATCAATGAATGGGGTACGTTTTCGACGTTCAAAAAAGTAAAATGCAATTACAGAAATAATAAATACACTAGCACAAATAATTGAAAAAGGACTCGTCCAGCCTTGTTCAAAGCCTTGCGTTGCAAATAAGGTGATGCTCCCTATTAAAACGGCAAAGATCAACATACCTATATAATCGAATGGTCGCTTATCGATAACTTCCTTTGCTTCTTCTTTCGTACCAAGTAATAGCACAAATGCTATGATAGCGATGATAATAGACAAGATGAAATTAGACTGCCAATTGATATATGTAGCGATAAATCCACCAACCAATGAAGCAATACCTACGCCTCCAACAGTACCAATCATTAAGTAACTAATCGCTTTACGTAAATCCTTACCTTCAAATTGATCTTTTAACACACCTACTGTTGCAGGTAAGAGTATGGCTGCTGATATACCTTGAATGATTCTTCCTATAATAAGCAGTGCCGTAATATCAGAAATAATAATTAATAATGAGGCGATAATACTTAAAATGATACCTAAATAGGTCATTTTGAGTCGGCCGATTTTGTCTGACACATCACCTGCGCCCACCATAAAGATACCAGTTGCGAAAGATGTGATACTCACTGATAAGTTAATAATACCAGGCGTTGTTTGATATGTTTGTTGCACTGGGGTAGATATATTTATAAACGATTGAGCAAACAGCCAATACGTTAATACACTTAATACAATAGCTAAGATTAATTTGTTGCCCGATTGTTGCTTCGTACTCATGATGTTCTATGCCTCCATCTTATATACTTCATATATTTAAAAAACATATGCACTAGATAGATAATATCACATAAGCAACTACTTAATGTTAAAAACTATTATATATTTTTATTATTTAAAATTTAATAATAAATTCAATGTTTGTACTACGCCATCAGCATTATTATTTATGGCTATTAAATTGGCCTCTGCTTTCAACTCTGGGTAAGCATTATCCATGGCCACTTTATATTTCGCTGCTTTAAATAAATCAATATCATTTAATCCATCACCAAATGCAATTGTTTCTGCTGGGCTGATTTGCAGTAAACTTTGAATTCGGTTAATGGTCGTTCCTTTGTTAACCCCTAAATCTGCAATATCTATCCATTCTTCATCAGATGCGATGATGTAAACCTCCGACTCATAATGCTTAATTTGATTTGCAGTCTCTTTACACTTACCCGTAGCATCGTGTACAGAAATTTTCAAAATATCTTCTTCAATTTCATCATAATTATTAATATAAATTACATTTTGGAACGAGCCATGTACCAATCTCTTCTCTGATTCTTGTGTATCTTTTAAGACATACGCACCTGATGCGGTGCATGCAAGTACTGTTTGCGTTGGATCTATATCTTTAATCACTTGAATAATTTCTTTAGCTTTCTTATTCTCAATTGTGGCATTATAAATAAAATCACCGTTAAATTTAATTCTTGTTGCGCTATCTCCTACGATAAACGTATCTTGTGCTAAATCCCCAATAATACTCTCGACACGCTCACACTGTTTACCCGTACAAAACACAAACCGAATGTTGTGTTTCTCGCAATTTTCTTTTAATAATTGGAACGATTCACTATTAAATTGGCTATCCTTATTTAAAAATGTTCCATCCATGTCCGCAACAATCAGTTTAATATCCATTGTAAATTCCCCTTTAACCATAATTAAGGTAATTGTATCGGTTTATAAATGAAAACGATAATATTTATATTTACTTGAGACGTCAATCCAAATAAAAAGGCAACTCTATGAGCTACCTTTTACTGTCTAAATTAATTTGTTAACGCTTTCCAATGGCTCCGCTTCAGCCTGTAGTCTTCCACTATTACTTGTCCCGTAAGAGTTGAATTAAAGTGCCGTATAACCACCGTCAATAGTAAATACACTACCTTGCGCAAATGAAGATGCATCTGAAGCTAAATAAACAACGATACCACCAAGTTCGTCTGGCATACCAGGACGCCCCATTGGTGTGAAGCCCATCCAATCTTCAATCATTTCTCCGCCTTGATCAAAGAATGGTTTTGTTAGTTCTGTTTTCATGTAGCCAGGTGCAATAGTATTAACTTTTATATTATATTTTGACCATTCCATTGCTAAACTTTTCGTTAACATGATAACTCCAGCTTTTGAAGCATTATAAGAACTTTGCTCTTGAGGTTTATTAGCAATTAAACCTGACATTGAAGATGTATTAATGATTGAACCATATCCTTGTTTAATCATGACACGGCCAACAGCTTGTGCTACTAAAAAGATTCCATTTAAGTTTAAATTAATGACCTTATTCCAATCCTCAAATGACATATCTTCTGCTTTTGCGTTAATTGTCATCCCCGCATTATTAACTAAAATATCAACTTTACCAAATTGCTCTAAAACATCCTCGACCATTTTATTAACTGCATCAGGGTCTGTGACATCAACTTTTACTCCTATTGCTTCAACATTTTCATTTTTCTTAATTTCTTCAGCTGTTTCTTCAGCTACTGCTATATTAATATCTGCAATAACTATATGTGAACCTGCTTGCGCTAATGCTGTAGCCATTGATTTACCTAGCCCCATAGCGCCTCCTGTTACGATTGCTACTTTTTCATCTAATTTAAATTGTTCTAAAATGTTTGTCATAATATATCACCTTTCTTTAATTAATGATTAGGTTGGTTAACTTTCATAAAGAACGTTAAAATAAATCCTATAAAATAAATAATTGCATATGTCCAAATGGTTAATTCAGGTCCTGCTATAGGAACTGTTATTGTTGCAATAGCAGGGCCAATGAAGTTACTTAAGCCTGCGGACAAATTATGAATGGAGACCGCAGCACCTTTGTGATTAGGTTCTAAAATAGGGAAGATCGCAGACATCGGTACAAAAGCTGCAACAGCAAAACCGAACACAACAGCCACACTGCCAGCAATCCAAATATTAGGTCCTGTCCAAATAGGTAAGTAATAAAAGGCTAATGTTGAAATAACCATACCTATACATCCAAACCACCGGACTTGTCTAACCCAACCGATTTTATCACCAACAACACCCCAAAATAGATTAGTGAAAATAGTTACAATGTACATGAGGCCCCATATACGTAACCATTCTGATGTTGTAAATCCTACAGTGTCTGTAAATACAATCGGCATAATAACGACTAAGCCAAAGAGGGCTAATTGATTAATCGTTCTAACAACACTTGCAATTGCTATTTGAGGATTTTTCAAAATGGTAATACCTCTAGCAAATTCAATTAACATTTCTTTTGGTGTTAATTTATCAGCTTCCTTGTCTTTACCTTTTTTATCTTTAACTAAGAACATCGCCATCAATCCACCGATTAAAATAAAGATTATCGATGACCACAATGTTCCCATAAAGCCAATCCAGGGAATTGAAAAGCTAGGTATATATGTTCCTAGGAAACCTATACCAACAGAGTACATGGCCCAAAACCATCCCATCGCAGAAGCCAAACGATGTCGTGGTGCTGAATATGTAATCCACACAACGAAACTGTAAATAAACATTGGATATGCGAAGCCACGGATACCATACATGATGAGCATCATTGTATAACTATGTTGTTCTATACCTAAAGTCAAGAAACCAACATGAAAGACAATCCAAATAATGAAGGCCAATATCATAATTTTTCTAGGACTGAAAATTTCTGCTAAAATACCAGAAAGCCATGATGCGATTGCTACTACTAAGCCGTAAATCGTTAAAATGGTCGAAGCTTGATGGGCTTCAAATCCAATATTAACAATGTACTTAGATAAAAAGGCCTGTTCTATTCCATCACCTGTCATAAAGATGGCTATTGCAACATAACCCCAAATCAAAGTTCTGGGTAAACCTAAAAATTGCTTCGGCTTATCTGCATTTAATGATTCCACACTAATCTCTCCTACGTATTAAAATATGCTTTATTCACTGTAACTAACACTTAAATTAAGCGTGTTCATCTACTTGCTGTTCCAGTTGAAGAGATGATTTGAAACGTTGAATGTATTTTTTAAAGCTCTTTATATCATTCTCGTTAGGTTCTATAGTAAATTGCTCAGTAAGTTTAAAAGCGTGGATACTTAAATAATCGGTTAAATTATTCTGCTGTTCTTCTACCAAATATCGTGCTAAAACAGCTATCCCCCATGCACCGCCTTCGCTTGCTGTCTTCATCACACTAACAGAACTTTCTAATGCAGCTGCTAAAAACGATTGCGCTACTTTTTCTGTTTTAAAAATACCTCCATGACCTAACATGCTGTCTATTTGAATATTTTCTTTTTCTTTTAATAAATCAATACCTATCTTCAAAGTACTAAATGCACTAAAAATATGTGTTTTCATAAAGTTTTCTATATTAAATTCACTATCAACATGACGTAAAAACATTGGATAGCCTTGTTTTACATCTGTGATAAATTCACCTGAGATGTATCCGTATGATAATAGTTTTCCTAGATCTTCATCTCCATTAAAAGCGCTTTCAAATAACTTTGTAAATAACTCATTTTTATCGTATTTCACATTCATTATTCTAAATACATCTTCAAAAAGTCCAATCCATGCATTGATATCAGAAGTACAATTATTCGCATGAATCATAGCAACATCATAACCATCGGGAGTTGTTACTATATCTACTTCGGGGTATACATTTTTGATTGGTTGCTCTAATACAATCATGGAGAAGATACTTGTTCCTGCTGAAACATTACCTGTTTTAGGAGCGACACTGTTCGTAGCAACCATACCCGTAGCTGCGTCTGACTCAGGAGCACACATTGGGCAACCTGATTTCAGTTGGCCATTAGGGTCAATCAATTTAGCACCTGTTTCTGTTAAATATCCTGCTGACTCACCTGCTACAATTACTTCTGGCAAAATATCTTTGATATCTTGTTGATAGCCTAATCCTTGAAATAGTGTGTTAAATCGTTCCATTAAATCTTCGCGCAACTCTTTTTTATCAGTATTAATTGGAAACATACCAGATGCATCGCCGATACCTAATACTTTTTTATCTGTTAAATACCAATGAACATAACCTGCTAGCGTTGTCATATAATTTACTTTGGCTATATGAGCTTCCTTGTTTAAAGCTGATTGATAAAGTTGGGCAATACTCCAACGTTCAGGGATGTTTACATTAAAATCATTTCGTAATAATTTAGCAGCTTCGTTCGCATTGTTATTTCTCCATGTTCTAAAAGGTACTAATAAGTCATCATTTTCATCAAAAACTAAATAACCATGCATCATCCCACTAATGCCTAAAGATGACAATTTAGTGATATGTTTATCACATTGATTTTTAATTTTTTGAGCCATTTCGTTATAACTTTTTTGAATGCCTATCCAAACATCATTCATTGAATAGGTCCAGTAGCCATTTTCATATTGATTTTGCCATTCATAAGAACCTGTAGCAACTGTATTGCAATCGGGGTCAATTGCTACAGTCTTAATTCTTGTCGAACCAAATTCAATGCCTACTGAAAGTTGACCATTGTTAACATAATCCTTCAACACTTCAATATCCATTTGCTTACCTCTTTCTATATAGTATGTAAACGGTGCCAAAAACGTAGATTACTCCAAAAATTCTGAAAAGTCAAAGTTTTAATCTTATGAAAAAATTAAATATTTAAGAGAACTATATTTTTATACATAAATACTATATAGCGTTAATTTTGTATTAAAAAAACAACTTTCAAAAAAATATATCGACTTAAATGGAGGCCTAAAGAGATTGTTATTTGAAATAATATATAGTGGACACTTTCACAGAGCAAGTTTTTAGTGAGAATTACATGGCAGTATTTATATTAGATGAATCATGTTAACTTAATTATAATTTATTTTTTAAAATATTTGTTTTGGCTTTAAGTTACAAAAGAATGTCAATAACTAAACTATCAAATATATCTGAGAGATTAAAAATATGATAGAAATAATTGCACTAATTTATGCGGCTATCATAAGTTCATGATATTTATACATAAATCGTGACAAGTCAGAAGTTTCAAAGAATAAGATAACTACAATATTTTCAATGCCCTATATTAGAAAAAAATAAAGTTAGACCGCTTTATATTTACTTTGGTCTAACTATGCTTATAACAAATGTATTTATTAATTAAAAAGTTATATATGTTACCTAATACGTATTTTTACTTACACAAAAAGCAACATGTAATAACATGTTGCTCTATTAAGGCTATTCAAAAGCTTTCGTATTTAATTCATGTTTATATATAAAATTATTTACTACTTAGACTTAATACTTACTTGAATTGAAGTATAAATTTAATTTACCTTGTATTAGCGTGTTTTTGAAAATCATTCGAGTGGACGTCTTTGATTTTCTACAGCTTCTTTTATTGGAACATTACCATCCGTAAGTTCCAATATTAATTGAGACGTTTCATCATTGTTTAATAACTCTACAATGACGGCTGCTACATTGTCTCGAGATACATCTCCATATTCTATTGCTGATCCAATTGTCACATGTCCTTTCCCAGGTTCATCTGTTAAAGTACCTGGACGAATAATTGTCCAATTGAGTCCAGAATTCACAAGATCTACATCTGCTTTGCGTTTCATCTTCATATAGAATTCAAAACTAGCTGGCATATTTTCGTCTCTCAACGCATCTGGAAATGCAGATACAAGTATAAAACGTTTTACTCCAGCATTTTTAGCAGCTTTAATCATCTTCTCGACGCCTTCACCGTCAATTTTTTTAGTGATTTCTTCACCAGCACCTCCTGCGCCCGCAGAGAATACTAGCGCATCTATGCCTTGTAATAATTTGCTATATTCATCAACAGGCGTGTCAATAATATCTGCAAATTCAGGTTTCACACCCATCGATTCAAGCTTACTTGCCTGTTCTTCTTTACGGATAAATCCTACAGTTTCAACACCGAGATCAGTAAGGATTGTCCCTAAACGTAATCCGATATTCCCATGTGCACCAATAATACCTACTTTCATTCATACTTCCCCCTTATATTTTTATTTATATAAACATAGTATAACTGATACCTATAAGTATTTTTAATATTACGTTTTGATGACTTATATAGAATTTATGACTAAATACTTACATACCTCGCAAATCATTAACAAAATACAAGACTTAAAATACTAAAGAATAGCGTATATGCTTGATTAAATAACACAAAAAGGAGAAACATATATGCCATATTTATATTTAATACTTTCTATCGCTACAGAAGTTGTAGGAAGTTCATTTTTAAAAACATCAGACGGATTTTCAAAACTTTATCCCACGTTAGGAACCATTATTTCATTTGGTGTTTGTTTTTACTTTCTTAGTAAAACATTGCAACATTTACCTTTAAATATTACTTACGCTAGCTGGGCTGGTTTAGGCCTTGTTTTAACAACATTGGTATCAGTCATTATCTTCAAAGAAAGCGTTAATTTGATGAGCATTTTATCTATAGCCTTAATTTTAATCGGTGTTATTTCACTTAACGTTTTTGGCTCATCACATTAAGTGAAATAGAAACCCAACCCAATTTGGGGTGGGTTTAATAACCTATTAATTGCTTTTTATTCGTCATTGTTATGTAGTTATATTGGCAGTGGCTGACTGAATTGAAAATGCGCTGATATCAAGCTTTTAAAGAACTACTAGTTCATTTATGAAGACAAGTAGTTCTTATGCAAGAGCTGAAGCTCTTGTATTCCATTTTTTAGTCAGCCGTGCCGGGGTGTGACGACGAAATTCTATTAGAAAAATTATAAACAACTTTGCTATGTGTTACCTAGTAATATTGGTAATTCAAGATTAAATATTGATAATATAAGATTAGAAACCTTTTTAGGTGTTTTCATATATCAACAATCTGTTTACTATAAGGTGATTTTCCTATAAGACACTTTTATAGAAAAAATTAGGAGGAGCATCATGCAAGCTAAATTACTACAAGAAAGCGTACAATCAACTTTTGCAGAAGGCCCTTTATGGGACGACGAAAATCAATGCTTATTTTGGATAGACAATGTAGAAAATAAAATTCGTGCATATTATCCTCAATCTAATCAATATACTTTTTACCAACTTCAAAAATCTCCAATGTCACTTGCAAAATATTCACAGAATGAACTTATAGTGATTATGAAAGATGGGTTTTATCTGTATGATTTAGAAAAAGAATCATTAAAAGAGGTTTTCAAACCAGTGGATTTAAATAACAAAATACTTTTAAATGATGCTAAGTGTGACCCTCAAGGTAGGCTTTGGGCAGGTACAGTCAACGATGACTTTAGATTGTTTAAAGAAAGCCAAGATAGCACTCAAACTGAATTTCATGGCCAAATCGCAAAGCTTTATCGCGTAGAAAGGGATTTTTCTTATATTGAAACAGCAAAAGAGAAAGTAACACTTTCTAATGGGCTAGATTGGGACCCTGTTCGAAACATTATGTACTATATTGATTCTGCTAACCAAGCAGTTAGTCAATTTAATTATGATTCAAAAACCGGTCAAATTTCAAATGAAGAGACTGTTTATACTTTTAAAGAATCAGATGGCTTACCCGACGGCATGACTATAGACCAGGAAGGCATGTTGTATGTCGCTTTATTCAAAGGAGGCCAAGTAGCAAAAATCGATCCTTTCCAGAAAAAATGGACAAACAGTATTACTTTACCAACTTCTACCGTTACATCTTGTGCATTTGGAGGAGAAAATTTAAAAACTTTATTTATGACTACGGCATTAGCACCATTAAATGAGTATGAAAGAAGTCAAGAACCGATAGCAGGATACATGTTCTCAGTCGATTTAGAAGTTGGTGGATACAAAACGAATATATTCAGAACAACTTAAAATTTTTTAGAGTTTATTTCACAAACAAAATTTAGGGTATGTTGCCATATTCAAGCTGAGTTTTTCCGCTGTTGTTCACTTGAAAAAACAACTACACTTAGAACACAAATTACTTCATTAGATAAACTGATAAACCCCCTTCACTCTACTTACTAGTGAAGGGGGTTTGTAATGTGTTTTATAGAGCCTAGAGGTAAAATATGTATTTACACATTTACCAATAATTAGCTATTTATTTCTGTTGACCATTCATTTTAATGGCATAAAATAAATAATATACAATACCAATAATAAACCAAATCAATGTATAGAATTTGGCTTGTCCGCTTAATCCCCAAAACACTGCAAATACACAGATAAATATAAATATCGGCATAACAGGATAAAATGGTAATTTAAATGCTGGTTCTGGTAAATCTTTACCTTCTCTTTTACGTAATGCATAAATTCCAATTGTCACAAACATAAATGCGACGAGCGCACCTGCTGAAATCAATTCCGCTAAAAATCCAAATGGAAATACAGATCCGATAATTACTGCCACAATCGTTAATATAACTAAAGAACGATTAGGTTGATTCTTCTTATTTAACTTTCCTAACCAAGACGGAAGGATGCCATCACGGCCAAATGAATAAAGTAAGCGTGAACCGGCAAGCATCATACCAATAAGTGCCGTAAACATACCTATGACTGAGACAGCCTGCACGATAACAGCAACTGTGCCATGTCCACTCATACGTAATGCCCAACCTACTGGCTCTGCATTATCTTTGTATGCTGAGTAATCAAACATACCCACTAATACGAGTGCTACAGCAACAAATAATCCAACTGCGATGAGTAGTGATCCTAAGATACCACGAGGCATTGTTTTCTGTGGGTTAATTGCTTCTCCAGAATTGGCTGCAATAGAATCAAAACCGATATAAGCAATGAAAATAACCGAGCTGCCTGCGTAAATACCTTGCCAACCACCAAAGGCGCCTGCCGCTGTTTCCTTATATTCAGGAATAAACGGTATGTAGTTTCCAATATTAATAACAGATAAACCTACAATAAGAAATAATAAAATCGCTAATATTTTTAACACAACGAGGATATTTTGTACGCGTGCTGTTTCTGATGCACCTCTCGCTAACAACAGTGCTGTGATAATAATTACAATTGCTGCAATAATATCCATTATGCCACCGTTAGTTCCAAGTGAATTGGATAATGCGTTTGGCAATGATATATGGAAGGGGTCTAAAAGCCCTCTTAAATTGGCTGAAAAACCTGACGCTACAAAAGAAACTGCAATAATATACTCTGCAATGAGCGCCCACCCTACTATCCAACCAAAAAACTCGCCAAATAATATACTAATCCAAGTATAAGCCGAACCTGCGAAGGGCATCACTGAAGCCATCTCTGCATATACGAAAGCTACGAGGGCCGCTACTATAGCTGATACTAAAAATGAAAGTGTTACAGCTGGTCCTGTATGATCTGCAGCAACAACACCTGGTAGTGTGAAAATAGCAGTCGATACAATCGTTCCGACACCTAATGCTAAAAAGTCTCTCACACGAAGTGTACGTTCTAAATTTGAATCTTTATTTTGATAACGGGATAAATCTTCTTTCCGAAATACTCTTTTAATGATACTCATTTTGCCTAACTCCTTGTTGATTTAAAAATAAACATGTTCTTAAGTATAATGATTTTCAAATACAATGTATATGTTATTTTAAGAAGAAATTAAATAAATTGAGAATGATATTCGTTGTAATTTGTATAATTGAGGAAATATTTGAAGATAAAGTGACAAGCTCAAACATATGATAAAAGCGTAGAATTCCTAGTATATAATATGGATGTCGCCTATCTCTCAGGCGTCAATTTAGACGTTGAGAGGAGGTGAGCTGAATGGGAGTATTTTTTATAAATGTCTTAGCCACAATCATCAGTGGTTGCATCATTGCCATGTTTACGCAATGGCTTCGTAAGCGTGGCGAAAAACAATAGGCGATGACGTAAGCCACACCATAAAAAGCCCTCACTATTCTAACCAATAGTGAGGGCTTTGGTGAACTAAATGGTAGCATTTTTTATACCTATATTATAATCACAGCGATCTTAAAAATCAATTAAAAATATGATTATTCATAAAATAGATACCTAGGTTACTTTAAAGTGCGTACTTACATTTCTAATCAATCAGCGGTAATATAATTAATATAAACATTATTTGAAAATAATTTTAAATCAAAAACAGAAAAGGGAGAACAACTATGCAATATATTGATTTTCATAATGGCAATGCTATGCCTCAACTTGGTTTAGGCGTTTTTAGAGTAGAAAATGATGACACTGCAAAAGATGCAGTGAAGCATGCAATTATTAACGGCTATCGCAGTATTGATGCCGCATTAGTTTACGGAAACGAAGAAATGGTGGGCCGTGGTATCCAAGAAGGTATCGTTGCAGCAGATATCCAAAGAGAAGACTTATTTATCACATCAAAACTTTGGTTTGATAGCTTTGGCAAAGAGAATGTAGAAAAAGGATATCAAACTTCTATAAATAACTTAGGTCTAGACTACTTAGATCTTTATCTCATTCATTGGCCGGGCACAGATGAGTCTGTCATGATTGAAACTTGGAAAGGTATGGAGGCTTTATATGAATCAGGCAAAGTTAAAAATATTGGTGTAAGTAACTTCAATATTGACCATTTAGAAGTGTTGAAATCACAAACTTCTATTAAACCTGTCATCAATCAAGTCGAATTTCATCCCTACTTTACACAACAAGAATTGAGAACATACTTAGATACTGAATCTATATACATGGAGTCATGGTCTCCATTAATGAACGCGGAGATTTTAACAGATGAAACAATCAATGCGATTGCAGAAGAAATTGGAAAATCTCCAGCACAAGTTGTTATTAGATGGAATATTGAACATGGTGTCGTGACGATTCCTAAATCAATTACACCTCATAGAATAGAAGAAAATATTAATATCTTTGATTTCTCATTAACAGCTGATCAAATGGAACGTATTGATGCATTAAACGAAAATAAGAGAATTGGACCTAATCCATTAGAATTAAATGGTTAACATAAATACAGCATACTATGAGTACAAATTAACGATTGCACAGTAGTAGTCTAATATCTAGTCAACCTTACTTATAGGGGCGAGAATACGAAATCAAATTTCAATTTTGGGTTTCTGTTCCGCTCCTATTTTTGTGTTGTCATTGATATTTCTAATATTCTAGACGTGCTTCAGACCCCTCTCTCACTAAAAAGGCTACTGATAAAGTTATAATCACCCTCTATCAATAGCCTTCATATGCTCATTTTATTATTCAATTGTAATGAAATTAACCGCTATTTCATGCGGTTCAGTATCTCTTCTTGAATTACTCCCAACGCTTCATTGTAATCTGTATTTGTATTCTCTTTTGCATTTACAACTAACAAATCTATAAGTTCAATGTCACTCTTGTCACGAACTTCATTTTCAAATTGGTGTAAATGCTCTTCTGAAGTTTCTGTGTTGTGCTTTTCTATTTGATAGTATTGATCGGCTCCCAATCCGCCTTCCTCAATCATCACAGAAATACCACTAGAACGTGTTTCATTCAATCTTTTGACTTTGATACGTTTATTTTCACGAATAACCATTTGAATCCCTCCTACATTATGCGCATTTTACAAATCCTTAATGCTTATAAACTATTTACATATTGCTATTGTTGGATTGAAAACAAATCGTCTTGGTGTCTTTATTTTTATGTATTAAAAACTACATTTGCGAATCAAAATATCTAAAAAACTGCAACGCTTCATTTCGATGTTTATTTAAGTGTAATATCCCGTGTGTAAAAATACAATATATTTGCTTATTTATCTATACCCTAAGTTTAAGATAAATATATATTTTTGTGTTTTATTTTAATAAGTTACAGGCCGATTGCAACAACAGTTAACTGAATGACCCAAAATTTAATGGGTCATTCAATTTTATTTAGAAATCTTTCTTTTAAGTAGCCAACCGAATGCTCTAACCGGTAATATAGCATGTAAAAAAAGCATAGGTTTGGCAATCAATCCAACCGTATAACGTGGTTTTGTATGATTGCTTTCTATAATTTTAACAATACGTTTCGCAGCAACAGAAGGATGAGAAAACATGCCGGATTGATGTTGTTTATACATCAATTGTGCCATATTTGAAGCTTTCGATTCATATGGGCCACCTTTTGAAGATGTTTCTAAATGATTAGCTGCAATTGGAGCCCAGTTCGTTTTTATACCACCAGGTTGAATGACTATAACGTCTATCCCAAAATCAGACAGTTCTAAGCGCAAACTTTCGCTATACCCTTCTAAAGCGTATTTTGAAGCATGATACCAAGATCCAAAATTGTTAGGCGTACGCCCACCGATAGATGATATATTTATAATCTTTCCTGAATTTTGATGACGCATTGAAGGTATAATTGCCTTTGTTAGCTCAGATAAACCAAATAAATTTACTTCAAATTGTTTTCTTGCCTCTTCAATTGATACATCTTCAACAGCACCATATGATCCATATCCAGCATTATTAACTAAAATATCTATATGCCCTTCTGTGTTAAGGACGTGATCAACCAAATTATGAATTAAAGTTTGGTCTGTCACATCTAGATGTATTATTTTCACATTATAAGCTAATAAAGATTTCATATTTTCTAAATTTCTTGAGGCGGCATAAACACAGTAGTCTTTTTTAGCTAAAGCTTTAGCTGTTTCGTATCCAATACCACTACTTGCTCCTGTAACTACAGCTACTTTCATTTTTATCATCCTTTAAGTTAATTGTTTTAATTAATACAAATCAATATGGGCTACTATACCACAAATTAATGTTTAGAAATAATTATTCTAATGTGTTAACGTTCTGAATAAAAATAGCATAATATTAAATAGCTCGATATAGAATTTAATATTTTAGTTCCACCCATTATACTGATTTATGATATATCTCCATTTAAATGGGTGTAAACATGAAAAGAAATACAAGTTTTGAGTATATCAGAGATTCTCGTTGACCACTATATAATATAGACAAATGCGTCTAAAATTACTTTGAATATAAAAAAATGACTGCTAATTTTTTAGTTAAAAATTAACAGTCATTTATTAAAACTAGGACTTATGTTCTAGTTTCAACTTTAAGTTAAATATTAATAATTTTTTAAGAATGCTTAATCAAATCCCTCTAGCTAATTGCTCACTAGAAATTCTATTCATGGAGTTAAAATCACACTATATATCGTGTTCTAACTTTTTAGATTTACTTATTCATTATTATTGATTTGTGCTTGTAACGATTGTGAATTAGATCGTGAAATATTGAGTAAATATACCGATTTTGCTAGTGATTGCTTACTATTATTATAGGAAACTCCAGTTCGCTTAGAAAGTATAACTGTAACTAGTGAACCTAACATCGCTAACACTGTAATTGTAATAAATGGTGTCACAGTCGTAACTGGATTAACAAAAAAGATAATCACAGCGATAAATATAGATACTACAGCGATACCGATTAATATTAACGTAGCATACATATATTGCGTTGCTTGTTTTAAATCTTTTTGAAATTGTTCTTTAGAGCGCTTGTATTGAACATTGTTTTTATATAATTTCAAATCTTCGTTTGCATCCATCGTTTGCGCAAAATCTGAAATTTCTTTATTATCATCTTTTTTTAATTCTTCAATGATTGGTTGATAACCAAAGGTAAGTGCAATTTTTTTTTCTTTTTCTGTACCCTTTGCAAGTCGATTCAATTCTTCTAATTTTTGTTGGTTCATTGTTTCCACTCCCATATTGTTTAATATTGATCCGCGTTATTAAGCTAGCTCATTTATCTATTGGGGGCTGCTATTTTGTTAACAATAGGTGCTTCTAAACATTATTATTTCTTTTGTGGCAATTCTGTTTTGTGTGAATTTTGAACTTTAGTTTGCGTGTCTGCAGTGCTGTCTTGTGCATTGGCTACGTGACTACCAAATAAAGTACCAGAACCTAACAAGGCACATAAAAAGAGACCACCTAACCAAGTGAAGAATGTTGGTTTTTTTCTACGTTCATAGCGCTTTGCTTTTTCAACACCATCGTCTAATAAGTTGCCTATATCAATGTTTTGCGGTTCAACAACTTTATTAAAATTCGATTGATTTAAATCATTATTTGAAAAACTTAAGGCTTGTTGTTTAATTTCCATAGCACGTGCTGAAATACTTAAACTTGTTTGGTTACTCTGTTCTAATTGCTGATTTAAGCGGTCTAAATGACTTCTATTATTTTGAAGTTCCATTTCTTTAGAACGGATTGATTCGTCTTTATCAGTACTTTCTCTTTTCGATTTTTCTAATTCTACTCTTAACCAATTAATTTCATCTGTCATTTGTGAGTCTTTTAATTCATAATCAGTTACTTTTTGATTCACTGCTAAATCTAAACGTTCGTTAAATGTTGATTCGTTATGAATTAGGTCTTGTTCTAACTTACTAATCTCGCCTCTAAGTTTATCGACATCTTCACTTCTTTTTTGAACTAATGCTTCTACATCTTTTTCCATAATGTTTTGCAGTTCCGACTTTTTAGTATCAATCGTCTCTTGATGATGTTGAACAATGTCATCTACAATTTTAGAAACATGCAAATCATAGTTGTTTTTAACACTAGCATCTAATACTTTGATTTGATTATTATAGGAATTTTTTGCTTTATTTGATAATGTCTTTTCATATTCACGAATGCGGTTTGTTAAAATAGGTCTTTCTTCTCTTTCTATTTTTTCTTCCATGTCTCGGCGTGCTTTTTCGCTACGTTCATTTTTACCTATTTCAAATTCTTTTTCTAATTTTTTGGTTTGTTCTTCAACTTTATTTGGAATAACTCCTAAATCTTCTTGGAATTTACTTTCTATTTGTGTGTAAGATTTATGATATTGAGAATCATTTGATTTATAATTACGCGTTTTATCCGCTTCAATACTTTTGCTCCACAAATCAGTAACAAGTTGATTGAATATACTGTTTATAATATCTTCTCTCTTTTTTTGTAAGACTACTAATTTGTCGTTTTTTGTTTTATTAAAGTCATCTTCAGTTAATTGTTCAAGCTTTTGGTAAGTTGGCAATACTTTTTCATTATAACCTTTATCGTCGACAATACTTCTAAATTCTAAATTTTCATCATCTAAATAAACTTTATCTATAAGTGAATCGAGCGTGCTATATAGATTATCTTTTAAAAATTGAACGTCTGAAAAATCTTCGTTTTTGTTAATAGACATAATTTGTTTTTTCTTTTTTTCATTAGACAATTTTTGCTTAGCACCACGCTTATTTTTATTTTGAATTTGTTTTATAATCGCGTCTTTCAATGGTTGTAACGTTTCAAATTTTAAGCCTTTACTTATATCAGAAATATCAAAATCAGGCATGTTTAGCTCTTTTAAGATATCATTATTTATAACATTTACTTTAAATTCATTTTCATGTGGTATATAAATCCTTAAACCAAAATTACAGTCAAGGCGTTTATTTTCTTTTATATTATGTAAGGAAGTTAGGTCTGTAACACAGTATTCTCGATCTTCAAATATTTTAAAAGGCTCATTTTCATCATTGTGATCTATCGTCACATCAAAAGATTGCACAATTTTAGAGGAACCTAAGATTTGTTTGAAAGATTCAACAGCATTTCCTTTGGAATATCCTTTTCTCAATACTGGGGCAACGATTGGCACAATATATATTTCGGTTTCTCCTGCAAGTACATGGTCTATTTCTAAAGAACTAATATCTAAAACGTTATTTCTCATTACATGTCATCCTTCCATTCGAGTTATTGTTTAAAATGTTGTAAATAATACTTAAATGTTTCATTTTATGCTTAATCGGTTGTTCAGGAAGCAATATAATAATTGATTGAATCGTTACGTATATAAAAATATGTTCGATAATAAGTAGATCAGTTGGTAAGTTTATGTAAAATAAGATTTTAAATATCACAACAAAAACATATTATAAAGTCGAACTTATATACATATTGTAACATTTACATAAATTAATAATTATTAATTGTCAGATTTCTATGATAACATATTAATTAAATTTATAATATGAAGTTTTATAAAGAAAACATTGATTATGATTATTAATTGTAAACATAAATATTTACAATTAATTTTTATTCGAAAATTAAAATGAACTTGCTTTTTAGGTTGTAAAAAAGAGTGATCCAACCTCTGCGTAAAGATATATTAGCAAAGAAAATATAAAACAAACTGCGTTCAATTACTTTATTAGTTAAATAATTAAAAAGAGTGTTCAGAAAATGATTATTTTCTGAACACTCTTTTTCAAATTTTATAATTGTCTATGTTTTAAATTCTACGATCTAGCATTCAATGCTTTACTGACTTCTATCTGTATAAATTGCTATATCTTTAATCGCTTTATTTGGAGTTTCTATTACGACATTTAAAATTCCCATGATATCTTTATGCAAATTCATAACTTCAGCTTCATTCATAATATCTGTTTGATAATTATAATCTATATCTATCATGCTGTTCCCATTTCTATTACTTATATTTAGTCCTAACGGAACATTATGAGTATCAGAACTAAACCATTCATCTGAATAACCTTTTTCTACAAAATCAGAGTTATATTGTGTTTTTTGAAATGAAACTGTACAGTCTAATAACCCTTTTTTGTTTCCGTTATTTTCCACTATTTCTTTATAAGAATATTTTCGATGTTTAAGTAAATTGAAAGTTTCTGTTTTTACTGTTGTTAGAAAATGGTTAATTGAGGCATTCTTATCAATATCTACTATAACCGGTAAGATCCTTGCGTATACCCCTATGATGTTCTTTTCAAACGGTTCATTTCTATTATGTACTAATAAACCGACTGAATTCTTATTTGATGCAGTTTTTTTATGTTTTAAAATAAGCATAGCAGCAGAAAATAAATTACTAATACTCATTTTGTTACTTTCACAAAATTCTTTGATTTTTTGTGTACAGTTTTCTGATAAAACATAACTTTGTCTGCTTCCTTGACCATTAGTTACAAGTTTATTTTTGAACAACTCATTATTTTCAATACCCTTTAATTTTTCATACCAGAACTGTTTATCTTTTTCAAACCTATGTGAGTTTTTATAATTTAATTCATCGTTAACAGAATCTAAATATGAAAATTCAGAAGTTTCTTCTTGAATCCCATAAATTAGATATTCACATAAAGCATTTCCACCTAATGTTGTGCTCCATCCATCTGAAATAATATGATGGTGTAAGGAGAATATACCTATATTTGCGTCAGGTAGTTTTAATATCGTAAATTCGAATAATTCACTGTCCGTTGCAAATATATTCTTTTTGACTTGTTGCTTAATCCATTGATCATAACCTTCTTTATCATTAGTAAAGTCGATATAATCAAACTGCTTTCTTTTATATTCATCAACATACTGTCTATATTCAGAATTTACTTTCGTAATCCTTATTTTATAACTATCATTTTGATTTATTATATTGTTCATAGCATTTTCTATTGTTTCTAATTTCAAATCTTCTTTAATAGTGATGATACCAGCTATATTATTAATACTAGTATTTTCGTAAAATTCCTCTTTTTTAATAACTTCAGTTTGTGCATCTGATAATCTAACTGTTTCCATTATTTATCCTCCGAAAATTGTTACATTTTGAAATGCTGTAACATGTTTTTACTAAATCTTCGTTAATTGCTTGTTATAAATTGGAATTTTACATTATACTACCAATTTTAAATTTGCTCAACATAATTTAAAATATGATAATTTTCTTAAGTCGTTTTGAATTATTTATTCTATGAGTTTCAACAATTTTTACTACTTTCTTAAAACACAAGATATATATGGTGTTTCAACGTATTTACAAATTAGAGTGCTCACCTGCTAAACATAGATCTCGGTAACTATTTAATTGCAGTTACCAGGTTATTTTCGGTAAGCTGAATCCATCGTCGCTTGATTATTTATCACGCTTTTTCGGCTAATATGAAAACATGAGTTTCATACCTACTATAAGTGGGCGCTACAAATGCTATAAATAGAATTTTTAATATATGTCGCTTCCTTCCTTATCAATAAAAAACACAAAAGTAACACACCAACTTTTATATTCTAACACGTACATACTTTTAAGAAAATCCACTTACATATATAGTAAAGTTTTTAGTAGCTCGAAGTGACATGCGTATAAAACCTAAAATAGTCTTAAGACATCCAAAGCATACTTTTACATCTATTTTTTGTTTGTAGGTGTTTGGATTTGTGGTCCCGAAAATTGTTTCCTTCTTAAACATCTTAATGCCCATATTGAAGCTTCAAAAATAACCTCTTCATCTTGCTATTCACTAGCTTTTATACATTTATTTACTAATTAATAATTCCTTTTTTAAATCTTCACTACGTCTTCTCATTTCGAATACGCTTATTAATAATTGTTTTTTTAGCCGGAATCGGTACAATATAGCTCGAAAAAGGCAATTTACTTATTAAATGAATAGATATCACAGAAAGACACAATATAAAGATATAAGAAATAACAAATGTAGATGGATTGTTAACAATATCTGCATAAGGGTACTGTCTATATATCATAATTAATAAAACATGAATCAAATATATTCCCATAGAATAATTTCCTATAACTGTTAAAGTTTTTGTTAAATACTTATAATTTTTAATATGGTTATACAATATAATTAATAGCGCAAGAAAGAATGGTATATAAATTATGTTAGCTATACTACTTGAACCATATAAATTTGTAATATCAATACTGATTATTAAATCAACAAATAATATCATTCCTATTATTTTGAAATAAATTTTATATTTTAATATTGAACTATTAATTTCTTTATAATGTTTCGCATAGCAAATACCAAGGAAAAAGAAGGAAATCCAGTTCAATATAAATGCTTTACTATTAACAAAAGAGTTTAGCCAATCATTTTGGAATGTAATTTCACCTTTACCATAACTCAACCAAATTATATTTATTATGGTGGCAACGATATATGCAATTATTAATGGTAGCCCCTTTTTGAATTTGTGTACAAATGGAAATAGTAAATAAAATTGAATTACTACTAAAATGAAATACAAATGTATTTCAGCTGTACCAAGTATATAGTATTTTATTATAGGCGTTCCTGGAGGGTAATATGTATTAGTAAAAAGATGCCTCAATACTATATATAAAGTTGTCCATAGTATATAAGGTATCAAGATTTTAGTGAATCTTGATTTGGTAAAATATAATAAACTAAATTTTCTATTCAAAGTTGAACTTGTAAGCAAAAATGCACTGATTACTGCGAAAATAGGTGTTCCTAATCTCGATATTTGGTTAAAATATGACAAAATGGGATCAATTATGATGCCATTTGAATTATACAATTGAGCAGTTAAATGTATACAAAGAACTAACATCGTGGCTACAGCTCTTATAACAGGGATTTCTTCATAATATTTCATAAACTAATATCTCCTATGATTTTAATAAAAATTTTTAAAGAAATTAAATAAAAAAACAATTATTCCATAATATCACAATCATTCATTAAAGCACATTGCTTCTGTATAAAATAATAATAGGATTTAATCAAAACTATAAATTTCAAAAACACTTTATATATCATATTTCAATAAATGTTGTTATGATATGCTTAAAGTGTAATTACACAAAATTTACATATAATTTACACGCACATAATATATAGATATTAAATATAGGTATTATCAATGCTTTTTATTTAATTTTGGGGATGCTGAAATATGGAGGGATAACGTGAATATTAATATAGTGGGGTTTAATATTTTTTCAAAAGGGGGCACTTCTAGAAGTAATATTAATTTAATAAAAGCGTTTTTAAATAAAGGTCACACTGTAAACTATTTTAACTATTATAATTTTGAAATTAATCAAATTACGAAATTAATAATACATGAAGACATTGATTATGCGAAATTTAGAGTTTTTCAATTAAATAACCCAAAAGCTTTAGCCAATGGAGACATATTAATTATAACTAGAGAGGATTTATTTAAATACGCACGATCAGTTAAAGAAGAAAAGAATAACATAAAAATTGTTGGCGAAATACATGGACCATTGGAATATATAAATGATGATATTGATTTATGTTTAGACGCTATAGATTCAATTAGAGTTAGTACACCATCAATTAAAGAAAAATTCCAAAAGAAATATAAATTTAAATCTGTCTTTAATCAATACGTAAATGCAGAACATGTAGATATATGCGACAAACCTATTAATACAAAAAGAAATTTCTTAATTAAATCTAGGTTTGAAGATGGTGTAAAAGATATATCTTATATTATAAAACTAATGAATTATATTGTTAATAACAGAAATTATGAAGATATACATTTATACATTATTGGATATGGTCCTTCAGAAAATTTATATAAAAACTTAGTGAGATATTATAATTTAGACCATAATGTTTTTATTAATGAAAAGGAACCGCTCAATTACATTTATATTTCTACATCGCATTATGAGACTTTAGGCTATTCTATTTTAGAAACTATCATGTTAGGAAATAGAGCGCTCATCTATCCTGGTAGAGACCATGTATTAAAAGAAATATATAGTAAATATCATTGTATTGAGTTTTTACAAAAAGATATTGTTGAAGACAGTAAAAAATTATTAACATTATTAAATCATAAATATACCAGTGAAGATAGAATTAAAGATGTAACATATCTAACAGATGAATTTAAAAATGATTCTTATATAGATGAATACATTAGTAAAATCGCTGAACATGAGAATCCACAAGCTTTTTTAAGTAAGAATAAAGAGATAAAATATAATATAGTTCAATCAGACACTAAACTTAATAAATTAAATAGTAAAAGAGATTTATATGAAAAATTGAAAAAGAATAAAATGCTTAAGTATTTATTAACTAATAATTATTTCTTCAAGAAAATGAAATCTTTTTATAATTATAGAAAAAACAAGCTACAAGTAAAGGTGTTAGATAAAATTGAGCCTGAGGAAACTAAGGTTTTTATAGAATCCTTCCATGGTAATGATTTTAGCGGAGATCCTAAATATATTGCATTGAAAATCAAAGAACTTTATAAAGAGAAAAAGATTTTTGTGAGCTCCATCAATTCATTGGTAGATATTGAAATTAGAAATCACGGTTTTATACCAGTGAGGTTTGGAACAGATCAATACGTTAAATTATTCCGTAGATGTAAGTATGTCTTTATGAATGGCAATTCATGGGACAAAGTATATAAGCATGATAAACAAGTATTTATACAAACTTGGCATGGCTTTCCACTCAAAAAAATGGTTAACGATTTAGAAAACAATCAAGATAAAGAATTACAATTAAAACAATTTTTACCTCGTATGAATAAATGGGATTATTTATTTACTTCCTCAGATATCAACAAATTACTATTAAAGTCAGCTTTTAAATTAGAGAAAAATAACCATTTAAATATTTTAACTTTAGGCGCTCCTAGAAATGAATATCTTCTTGAACATAATAATGATTTTGAAAAAACAAGAATTTTAAATAAATATATGATTAAAGATTTTGAATATAAAACAATCATTTTATATTGTCCAACATGGAGAAACGGTGAAAGAGAATCTTTAACAAATATGGATTTACGACTTTTACTCGATTATTTACCGAAAGATTATGAAATCATCGTCAAACTTCATCCCAACGAGAGTAAGTTGAGAAATAAATATAATAATTTAAGTTCTAGAATACACTGTTTTTATAATGAATTTATAGATATTCAAGAACTTTATATTATAGCTGACGCAATGATCACAGATTATTCATCGACAATATTTGATTACGCTCACTTAAGCAAACCTATATTTTTGCTTCAAGAAGATGATAAAAATTATCAAAATGATATTGGTTTTTATTTTGATATATTTGAATTAGGTAATTTCCCTGAAGTACCGTCTGATGAAAGGCAATTAGCAAATCAATTGAAGAACATTAAAAATATCCAATATTCTAAATTGATTAACAGGCTTATGACAGAAGATAGGCATGATACAAGTAAAAAAATATTAAAAGAAGTCTTTTCATAAACTCAAAAACCAAAATTAAAATAGTCAGCCTCTGAGCTAACAATGTTTCAGATAAATGAAAAAGCACCCCTAAAATTTAGATTTTTAAGTCTAACTTTTAGGGGTGCTTCAAATTGTGGTAGTATCACATTTATTAAAGATAGAGTACTTTAATTATCTTGTGCGTTTTATCTGTATAATAATGACTTAGTCCTTTAGATATTCTTAAATTTCAGCACGTTTCCAAATTAACACTTTGTTTTCACCAGCTTGTAAACTTTCAATTGGTCCTAATAGTGTAGTAGCCGTTCTCATATTTTCTACTAAATCAGTATTAATACTGATTGGCATTTCATTCGGACTTTCAAAGTCTGCGTCTACTAGTCTTACTTTAGGTAAAGTGTCACTTGATTGGGTTTCTCCTTTAATTTCAAAAAATGATGTTGGTAATGAAATGTTAAGATATAGACCTTCTGATTCTTCTTCTAAAGATAACGCAGGATTAAAGTTCTCATCTATTAAATTATTTTCTTCTTTTTCAAAGTGTTTGGCTTTATTGAAATAAGCATTATTGTTAATAAAAACAGGTTGTTTTATTTTATGATAAGCTTGGTGATCTCCTTCTTCTTGAGAGACCATATACTTATATTCTTCTAAAGATGTTGTATAATCATTATATAATTCCGTTCCAATATTATTTACAGCATTTTTCCCTATAAATATATTATTGTAGAATCTATCGTCTCCTCCATAAACTGGAGCAAACCCAGCAATTAATGTACTATGTGGCACATGGTAAGGCGTTGATCTATCTAGCATCAATCTATGAACCATTTCACCGTTAATAATATTATTAACGTAAGCACCACCTTGTGCATGATTATCTAAAGCGTAATCAGCGGTTAATATATTATTATCGACGAGATAAGGTCCGCTTGTCACTTCTACAAAAAGATCCCTTGTATTTTCATTGAATATATTTTTACTAATTCTTGTTCCTTGAGTTTGCCAATCAAACCACATACCTAAAGAGCAGTTATGAACGTAATTATTATAAACTTGTGTATCTAAAGCCGCATGTAGTTTAATACCAGCAATTTCATATCCGAAAAAAGCTCTTCTATTACCAATATTAAAGATGTGGTTATTATATATTTCACTAAAAGCGCACCCTAAATGTCCCACAATAGCATTTTGTCCACAATCGCTAATTTTATTATTTCTAATAATGTGTGATCCTATCGTTTCTTTATTCCAATCAGCGTTAACAGCACTAAAAACTGTTTCTATTTGGTATTGATAGCCAGGTTTATCTTTTCTAATTGAACTAAAGTTTTGTCCGGTAGATATCTCTTTACCAATTGAAACACCACTACACATTGAATCATGTATATAATTATTTTCTACGATCCATTTTTTACTCCAATTCGTATCAATCAAACCAGTTTGTTTAGCTGTAGGTGGAGACCATTGTGTTGCAGCGTGCGCTAATTCAAAATTACGAATCGTTATATAATTAGTATGTGTTTGACTTGGCGAAAATACATGTTCTCTGACGTTGATTTCTATTAATTCTTCATTTGGATTATAGTTTTGAACATTAGCGTAAATTGTAGTACTATCTTCATTTACTTCCGCATACCATAAAAATGTTGATAAACCAGCGTAATCAAAATCAACTTCTTTTTCAGTCCAATGATCAAATACTTTTTCGACTCTTTGTGGATTTTTCAATCTATCAAAAGTACTTACTTCAAATAGTGCATAACCATTTAAATATACTTGCCCTAAAGTCTGATCATTATCAACCTCAAGCCAATCACCAAATAATTTCACTGAAAATGGATTAAATGTTTTGAATAATTGATTAGGAACTTCTACTTTCCATATATTTCCTTCTACAAGATGCCAATCGTTTATTTCTTCAGAGCCTTTTATAGTAACTTTTTCATTTTTTGCACTTTCAAATGTAATTCTGCGAGACTCGCTTAATCCTGAATTTATGTCGTTTATTTCTTCTCTATATGTGCCTTCATGAACAATTACAGTATCACCTGGTAATGCGAGCGATGCTGCTTTATTAATTGTTAACAATGGCTCTTCTTTATTCCCACTTGAAAAATCTGATCCTGTTTTAGCTACATATAATTTTTTTGTCATAATATAACCTCCGCTTATTTATATATTTGTTTATTTCTCAGTTCGCCCACTTCATTATTTCTTATTTGTTTCTTAACTTTTCCTATGAATTTTTCATAATTTAAAAAGAATGTAAAAATTAAAATTAATGTGACCATAGCTAATGGGAAGTATATTTGCATCGCTTTTATCGCAAAAATTGTTTTTTCTGACTGCATTGCTGTCCCTGCAACATATCCACCGATAGACAATGACCACCCCACAATAGCTGATTGTAGTCCTGATCCAATCTTCATCCCAGCACTAGCTAAACTAAACACGGATCCTTGTACTGGAACACCTGTTTTCCAATATATAATATCGCCAATATCTGCAACGATACCGCTTAATGCAGCGGTAAATGGAACTAATCCAACACCATGAATAGCTAGTCCTATAACTAGCATAGTTAAATTCTCTGAAAATACAGCCATTACAACATATGAAATGATTGAGATGATTATACCAATAATGATACTCTGCTTAATCCCAACTTTCTCAGCAAATTTAGCTGCAAATAGTAAGCCCAAAATTGTAGGAACCAAAGTAGCAATACTTAAAATTGCCATAATGTTTGGATCATTAAATATATAAGTAGCGTAATAAATTCTCATACTATTATCTGTTTGACGTAAGTACCAAAGTAAATAAAGAATAATCGCAATAATAAAGTATTTTTCTGTGATTAACACTTTAAGAATTAAGGTAAACGGTATACGTTTATTTGTTTCCTTGTTAGCCTTGTCATTTGTATTTTTACTTGTTTCTTTATATTGCTTAGTTGCAACGTTTCTTTCTTTTACAAAATAACCTGTAATCATTAATGGTATAGCACATAATGCAGCATAAATTATTGCTGTATATGTCCAACCTTGCTGATTACCTCCAAATCCAGAAACTAAAAACGTCGTGAATGTTGTGATACATAATACACTAAGATTAGAGAAAATAAAGCGAATACTACCTAATGAAATACGATCAGTTTCATTCTTTGTCATGAACGACACAAGTGAAGAATACGCAACGTTATTAGCAGTGTAAAAAACGACTGATATCAAGGAGTATACTACGAATATATAAGTTATTTTTCCAGTATCTCCAAGTGATTGTGGCACGTTAAATAATAAAAAGGTTAAAATACCTAATATAGGAGCAGTCCAAAATACCCATGGCTTTGCCTTACCCATTTTTGTATTTGTATTGTCAATAATACTTCCCATAAATAAATCCGAAAACCCATCTGCAAATCGACAAATTAGAATGATAGTACCAATAACAGCACCAGCAATACCCACTACATCAGTCATATAAATTGTTATAAAAGATGCAATAAAGGTCCAACTATAATTTGCTCCAAAATCCCCAATACCAAAAGTAATTTTCTCTGACATACCTAATCGTTCATTCTTATCACTTTGTTTAGAATCATAACTATCGGACATAATCCCCACCCCATTAATTTTTAATGTATGCCTGCTCATAGATGATTAACAAAACAACTATTCATAAATTAGAATGTCCAAACCAGTAATATGTATAGTTATTTTTACACGTTAACTTTTAGCGATTCCCCCTTATTTTGGTTGGTTTGTTAATTTAACTAACCAAATTAATGTAAATATACCACCTCGCAACTTTTTTGTAAACGCTTTCTCTTTTCTGGATATATTTCTTTTTTTTATTAATTATATTTTATGTGTAATATTAAATATTATGTTCGCTTGAGATTATCACTATTTGCTCTTTTTTATTTTTTTAAAAAATGCTGACAAGGCTTTGTGTCTTACTTCTGTAGAATTTCGTCACCAACATAACTTATAACTAAATTTATTAAATTGTGTTAATCTTTTTATGATAGACTGCTCATTTATATCTTTACTTTGATATTTTATAATGTATAAAACTTTATAAAGGTATGCGTAAGTATAAATTTAAATTAAATAATAGCATTCACAATTAATATGAATCCTAGGCCTAATACAGATAGCAATGATTCTAGCAATGACCATGTTAAAAACGTTTCTTTCATACTTAAATCAAAATACTCTTTAAACATCCAAAATCCTGCATCATTGACGTGTGAACAAAAGACACTTCCAGCACCAATAGCTAGAACAATAAGTGAAATATTTACGTCACTAGATTCTATCAATGGTAATACAATACCTACTGATGATAGTGCAGAAACGGTTGAAGATCCTAGCGCTAAACGTAAGATAGCTGTTGCTAACCATGCTAAAATAATAGGAGACATTTCAGTTCCTTGGAATAGTTTAGATATTGTGTCTCCTACGCCCCCTTCAATAAGCACTTGTTTGAACACTCCTCCACCACCGATGATAAGAAGCAACATAGCTATAGGCGTAATCGCATTTGAAACAGTTGTCATAATCTGATTCATAGACTGCTTTCTTTTAATCCCCATAGTATAAATCGCAAAAATAACTGCTATAAGCATAGCCGTGGTTGAGGAACCAATAAAATAAATGAAACCTTCGAGTCCATTAGCCTTACCATCTTCATGACCAGTTATCAATTGCACTGCTGTTGCAAACAACATTAAGATTACAGGGCTTAATGCAGTTAATAAACTTAACCCAAAACTGGGCATATTATTTTCTTCAAAGGTTCTAATTTCTCCAATACTAGCTCTTTTTCCCATTTTTGAAAATGCAGTTGGCGCAATTTTATATGCTAATTTTGTATAAAATGATCCAACAATAATTGTTAGCGGAATGCCTATAATCATTCCGTACATTAGTACATGGCCTACATTTGCATGAAGTGCCTGTGATACAGCTACTGGTCCTGGGTGAGGTGGCAAAAACCCATGTGTTATAGCTATTGAAATCGTCATCGGTAATCCGACCGTAAGATTAGAAATATTCATTCTTTTTGCTAATGTGAAAACAAGTGGTATTAGCAATACAAAAGCTACCTCTAAAAACAATGAAATACCTATGATAAATGATGCAATCAACATTGCCCATGTCACGTATTTTTCACCAAATGCATTTATCAATTCATCAGCAATTCTTGTCGCACCACCACCATCTGACAATAATTTACCTAAAATAGACCCTAAACCAAATATAATAGCAATACTTCCAAGAGTATCTCCCATGCCTTTCTCTACTGTTTCTACAATGCTATCTATTGGAATACCTAAAATAATCCCCGTTATCATAGATGTAATTATTAATGCGATAAAAGTGTTTAATTTTAATCCAATGATTAATATAAGTAAAATACTTACTCCTATAACTACACCAATTAGTGGCCATATTTCTCCAAACATTTTAATCGCCCTCTTCCTAAGTAATTGTTCTAATATTATTTTTAAAAATTTAATTACCTTGATAGTAAAATTTTTCGATAAATGAAATCGCTTACAAATATAAGTGCCATCTTATTATAGTTTGTTTTTATTTTCAAATCATTTCTTTTTATTTTTTTATTTTTCGTTTGTTTTCAATTATTTATTGACAAACGAAAATTTGGTGTTAGGGTTGAAATATATTGATAGCGTTTTCATTTTAATTTTTAAAAACCTAAAATGACTTCATTAATTTATAATTACTTAATATAAATATGTTCTGTCATTAATTTAAATTTAACTATTTTACTTATTAGGAGGAAAAATTATGTCAATTAATTTCGGATGCCAAGGTTCAACTTGGGTGCTAGATTATGATGTAGAAGCAGATAAAATGGATCAGGTTATGAATGATGTCGAGGACGCCGGACTTGTGGGTATCGATGTACAAATATCTTTACTAGGAAAATATAGAAATGAACCAGAAAAATTAAAAAAAGAACTAGACCGTAGAAAATTAAAATTGGCAGCACTAACAATACCTCATGCTTTTGAGGGTGGGTTTGCTTCTGACAAGGAAAAGTCTCTTGAAAATCATTTTTTTGAATACCTTAAACATTTCCCTGGTGCTATTATGAATGTGCCATCAAGAAGTGGTAAAAATCGTAATAATTTACTACAAAGACAAAAAGAAATAATTAAAGGTGCAAATGAACTTGGAAAACGCGCATACGAAGAACACGGTATAACAACTTCAATGCATCCGATTTCTTATGAAACATCCTACTGGAAGTATAAAGAAGATTATGAAGTTCTTTTTAACGGTTTAAATCCTAAATATATGGGATATACACCTGATGCTGGCCACATTGCAATGGGTGGCATGAATGCACCTGAAATAATAAAAGAAGCATTACCTTTGATAAAACATGTTCACTTTAAAGATGTTTCAAAGGATTTGATATGGAAGAACATGGGTGAAGGAAATATAGATTTAACAAAATGCACAAATATTTTAAAAAATAATGACTATGAAGGTTGGATTATTTTAGAAGATGAGATTGGTGAAGCTCACATGGATACCAGCCAAGTCGTTAAAAATCTTGGAAACTATGCGAAACTAAATCTACAGCCAATTATAAGTAACTAATAGTTACAGAATAAGATTTTAGTATTTTGAAATGATGAATAAATGATTAAAAATTTTTAATCACGTATTTTACTAAACTTAATAAGATTAGGAGCGATTCATATGAAAGTAGGTTTTATTGGGTTAGGCATAATGGGGAAACCCATGGCACTCCATTTAATTCAAAAGGGTTTTGAAACTTACCTTTTTGATATTAATACCAGTGCAGTTAATGAATTAAACGCGCTTGGCGGTCATGCATGTGACTCACTTAAGGAAATTTCCAATAATAGTGAAATCATTATTACGATGTTACCTAAATCACAACACGTGACACAAGTATTATTTGGCGAAGAAGGTCTAGCTGAGCATAGTACACAAGGCACTATTATTATTGATATGAGTTCTGTATCTACAGAAGATTCCAAAATATGTGCCAAAAAATTAAAAGAATTTGGAATTGCGTTCTTAGATGCACCAGTAAGCGGTGGAGAACCTATGGCACTAGAAGGAAAACTTTCAATCATGGTTGGAGGAGAAGAAAGTGATTTTAAAAAGACACTCTCTTTATTCCAAGCAATGGGAGAAAACATCGTTCACTTTGGAGAAAATGGCAATGGCTCTGCAGCTAAATTGGCCAATCAAATAATAGTAAGCGCCAATCTTGCAGCTCTTTCAGAAGCTTGCGTTTACGCGAGTAAATCAGGCATCGACCTAAATAAACTTTTTGAAGCACTTAATGGCGGACTAGCTGGTAGCGCAATAATGGATGCTAAAATGCCTTCTATAATTAGTGGAAATTACGAACCTGGAGGAAAAATAGAAACAAACTTCAAAGATTTAGGGAATATACAACAATCCGCTAATGCTATAGGCGTTCCTCTACCTGTCACAAACTTAGTTAAAGAAATATTCAGTTCAGAGATTGCTAATGGGAATGGAAAAAAAGATCATTCATTTATTATTAATTTTTTTGAAAAAATGGCGAATCATAAGATCCCTGTAAATAATGTTTAAAGAAACGATACAGTTCCTGTCATAAATTTGATATGAAAAAATCTAAAGATAGTTGTAATAAGAAAGAATAACCATTTCATTTTATAAAAAAAGTTCTCTTTAATTTTAAAAAGAGAGCTTTTTTAAGTTTATGAATACTAAAAAACTTATTCAGTCCTATTTCTCTAAATACTCTGAACTCCAAACACTTACAAGTTTATCTATTTCTTAAAGAGGGGAAATAATTACAAATGATTCTATATTACATAGAAAGGACTGGCCAATCTTGAAAAACAAACGTATCTTACACTCTAAACGTAACTTAGGTTCAGGGTTTCTTTTCGGATTAGGTTTAGTAGCCTTTTTTGATGAAGTCGTCTTCCACCAACTTCTAGCGTGGCATCACTTTTACGACAAATCTACCGTTGCCGCTGGTTTATTCTCAGATGGGCTGTTTCATGCGTTTAGTTGGTTTGCTACAATTGCCGCAATGTTTTTAGTAGCTGACCTTCGTAGAAGAAATGCATTTTGGATGAAACGTTGGATCAGTGGCATGTTACTAGGCGTTGGTTTTTTCCAACTATATGATGGTCTTGTACAGCACAAGCTACTTGGCCTACATCAAATCCGGTACGATGTTTATATTCTTCCATATGACATCGTTTGGAACTTAACTGCAGTTATCATTCTTATTATTGGGACAATACTCTTTATGCAAACACAAAAAAATAAACACGTTATAGAAGGAGGAACCTAAATCTATATGCATCATCACATCCAAATTGGAGGTACAGCATTTGAACCTACTGTGATTATATTGCTTATGACAGCATCCCTTCTCTATGTTTTGGCCGCAATAATAACCAGCCGAAAGTATAAACCATGGCCTATATATCGCTATTTCTTTTGGGGATTAGGCCTTTTTTGTGTAGCCATCTCTTTGGTAGGGCCTTTAGCAGCGTTTGCCCATACTAATTTTGTTGGTCATATGTTCGGACATCTGTTATTAGGCATGTTAGCTCCGCTTCTTCTTGTACTCGCTACACCGATGACTTTATTATTGAGATCATTGAATGTAAAAAATGCCAGAAACATTACCGGTGTTCTAAAAAGTCGTCCAATACAATTTATTAGTAATCCTGTTACCGCTTCTATCCTAAATATTGGCGGACTTTATGTACTCTACACTACGGATTTATATCTTCTCATGCACCAATCGTTATTTTTCTATATTTTAATACACTTACATGTATTTTTAGCAGGTTATCTATTTACTATATCGATTATTTATACCGATATTACTCCGCATCGCTATAGCCATCTCTATCGCTCGGTTGTATTGATTTTAGCTTTAGCCGGACACAAAGTACTATCCAAATATATTTATGCAACGCCTCCAAGCGGCGTCCCAAGAATAGAAGCTGAAATAGGCAGCATGTGGATGTATTATGGTGGAGACATTGTTGATTTAGCCCTAATTATCATACTTTGTTATCAATGGTATAAAGCTACTGCTCCACGAATTATTAAACACACAAACTGATGGATTATATTAAAAAAGTGACTGAAATATAAAATGGATTCCATAAAAAAGCATCTCTCAAACTTTGAAAGATACTTTTAACTCCATTTTCTATTTTAAAAAATACATACTCAATAACGTAACGATAAGAAAAACGCCTACGAATAAAACGAAACTATATATAAATGTCAGGGCATTTCTTAGTTTTGTAGTATTAACCTCATTAGGGTCTTCACCATTCATAAAAGCTACAATTCGATTGTAAGTTTGAATATTATTAGACTTCTTAATTAAATCCACTCTAATTGAAGCATACATCGCAATAACAAATAGTACAACCTCAATGACTATGCCAACTGTTCCCCAATAATAAATTGCTGGACCAAATAAAATCGCTGCTAGTAACATTGGCCACACCATTAAATGCGACCAAAAGTTAAAGTTTGTTTGCTTTAATTTCTGTTCCATAATCTCCACGTCTCCTTTGACTAAATCATCTAAAGAAACATCGAACAATGAACTGAGCATAAGTAAATTATGAACATCTGGATAACTTTTATCATTCTCCCAATTAGAAATTGTTTGTCGTGAAACATATAATTTTTCTGCTAAATTCTCTTGAGATAGGTGATCACGTTGTCTAAAATACTTAATTTGAGAACCTAAATTCATTTGTCGTGCTCCTTTGACTAGAGATTAATATGGAAATCATTATAAGACTACCAAAGTTCTTTGACATATGCATCTTTTCAATTGTCAAAATGCTTTTACGCCTTATAATATCAACGTTTGTTAGACTACCTTTAGACAGCACAAAAAAGGGCAAGATAGAAATCAAAAATTGAATTTGATTTCTGTCCCGCCCCCAATTAAACATCAGTTAGCTACTGCTAATATAACAATTAAGTCGTTTGTTGCTGATATTGAATTTGATGATCTAATTCAAACCCCTCACCTGCAGTGATTTTCTTATATTGATAACCAAAGTACAGAACCCATAGTATCGTCAGGCCAAATGCTAACACATAGCTTAAAGTAAGATCTAATCCTAAACCAATTGGCTGACTGAGAATATAAGTAAATATATTCCATGTCATGAACACGGCAGGTATTGCTGCAACCCAAAAATTCTTCTTAGCCATGAGTAAGTACATAGCCCCGACCCACAAAGCGATAGTCGCGGTAGTTTGGTTAGCCCAAGAGAAATAACGCCAAAGTACTGTGAAGTCGACTTGGGTCAAACCGAAACTAATTACAAATAATGGTGCTGCTATGATAATTCTTTTTACAATACTGCGCTGTCCATAATTTAAGTAATCCGCAATAATCATTCTTGCACTACGGAAAGATGTGTCGCCGCTTGTAATTGGTAAGATAATTACACCTAACACTGCGATTGTCCCGAAGACAGAACCTAATAATAGATGAGAAGCTTCACTTACTACTAATGCTGCTTCGCCACGCGCTAATACATCGCTAAGGCCATTGTAACCATTAAATAGACTCATGCCAGCCGCTGCCCAAATCATAGCGATAATCCCTTCAGCAATCATCATCCCGTAAAAGATAAAACGACCATTATTTTCTTTTTTCGTTGTTCTAGAAATAATTGGCGTTTGTGTCGCATGGAAACCAGATAAAGCTCCACAAGTAATCGTGAAGAATAATAATGGGAAAATAGATGCCCCATCAGGATGCATATTTTTTAAATTAATCTCTGGAATTGGTGCGCCTGTTTGAATAAGACGGAAACCTATACCAACTGCACTGATTAATAATAATGCACCAAATATTGGATAAATACGGCCAATAATCTTATCAATAGGTAAAATAGTAGAAAGAACATAATAAACAAAGATAACAAAAATAATGATTCCTAATGCAATACGTCCGTCTAATAAATTATGTAATAATAATGCCGGACTTGTAACAAATACTGTCCCTGTTAAAAGTAATAATAAAATAGAAAAAATATTAACAAAGTGTTTCATCACTTTTCCTAAAAACTTACCAGCAAGTTCAGGCAAATGGGCCCCTTTATTTCTAATTGAAATCATCCCAGTTAAATAATCATGAACCGCCCCTGCAAAAATACACCCTACGACAATCCAAATAAATGCTACAGGTCCATAAAGTGCCCCCATAATTGGTCCGAAAATAGGACCAACACCTGCAATATTTAATAATTGAATCAGTGAATTAGATGATGTCTTCATTGGTAAGTAATCAACATCGTCCCTTTGATGAAATGCTGGTGTCGGACGTTCCACTTTCGTTCCAAACATCTTATCGATATATTTACCATAAGTGAAATAACCTACAACTAATAAAATAATAGACACGATAAACGTAATCATATTATCATCCCCCCTTTAGATAATGTGTAAGCGTTTTCTTAATTTAATCACAGTTTTCGATTTATCACAATATTACAATGGAATTTTTATATTAACTTAATAAAATTCAAACATAAAAAAGACTGTTAGATTTCCAATTAGGATTCTAACAGTCAATTATTTAATCGAGGATCTATTTCCAAGATTTTTTATTTTGGTTATATTAACGTTTGTATAATTTAATCTTTATTTCATAATAGTCGTCGTGATCTTTAGCTTGATGTTCGTATTTAATGCCGCTTTTTTCAATGCTTTCAAGACTTTTACCGACAGCATCACGTGCGTCAGTTAAGTCTTTTTCAAATCCAAACGTTTGAGCCGTCACCTTTTCAGGGCCAACTTTTTGTTTCACTCGAGCTTCTGTTTGTTTTACGTTTAGCTTTTGGCTAATAACAGTTTCAACCAATATTTCTTGATCTTCTTCTGACAAACTTAACATTGCGCGAGCGTGACGTTCAGTAATCTTACCTTCACGTAAACGTTCGATGACTTTAGGTGTTAATTTTAATAAACGCAATTTATTAGCTATGAAACTTTGGCTTTTACCAACACTTTTAGCTAATTCACTCTGCGTGGTATCACCGATTTCCAATAACTTTTTATATGCTTCCGCTTCTTCAACGACGGATAGGTTTTCACGTTGAATATTTTCAATAAGTGCAACCACAGCAGTCTCTTCATCATCTAAATATCTAATAATGACTTCTGCGTGTGTTTTACCAAGTGATTGAAACGCTCTAAATCTACGTTCACCAGCAATAATTTCAAACATATCTTCTTCTATTGGACGTACGACGATAGGCTGTAACAAACCATGTTCTTCTATTGATTCTGCGAGTTCTTTTATCTTATTTGGCTCAAATACTTGTCTTGGTTGATAACGGTTTGGCACAATACGTTCGATATGAATAGATTCAACGCTATTATTATGATCTTCTTCAATATAACCAACAATGTCATCTTTGTTCTTTAAACCAAATAATTTAGAAAAAGGTTTCTTCATTTTCCATGCGCTCCCTCTAAATTAATTGTATTGATTTGCATTTACTTGTTAAGCAATGGAGACTTATTCGGTGTTCCTGGTTTCCTAGGATACTTCTTAGGTGTCTGACTTCTCTTGTCTATAATAATCATTTGTCTCTCGCCTGCTTCTTCTGGCAATTCATATGAAATCGTTTCTCGAACTTTACCACCAAAAATACCTAAACCGAAACGTGCTTCTTCTAATTCTTCTTCACCTTTAGACGATTTTAAAGCGATGAATTGACCACCCTTTTTAACTAAAGGTAGACACAATTCACTTAATACTGAAAGTCTAGCAACAGCACGTGCAGTTACGATATCATAAGACTCCCTGTAGACTCCTTTGCCAAATGTTTCAGCACGATCGTGCACGAAATTTACATTTTCAAGATTTAGAGCCTCAGCTAATTGATTTAAAAAGTTTATACGTTTATTTAACGAATCTACAATTGTAACTTTTAAATTCGGAAAAATAATTTTTAAAGGAATGCTTGGGAAACCAGCGCCAGCACCTATATCACAAATTGTTAATTCTTTAGTCAAATCCGTATAAAAACTTGGCGCAATTGAATCATAAAAATGTTTCAAATACACTTCATGTTCTTCAGTGATACTTGTTAAATTTATTTTTTCATTCCATTCAACAAGCATTTGGTAATACGTTTGAAATTGTCGTTGTTGTTGTTCTGAAAGTTCTATTCCTTGTGTACTGAGTTGCTTAGTTAACCATTCTACACTCATCTTAATTTTTCACCCTTTGGATTTTTCCTTGTTCAAGAAAAACAAGTAAAATTGAGATATCAGCTGGATTCACCCCAGAAATACGAGAAGCTTGCGCAATGTTTAATGGCTTAACTTCTGCTAATTTTTCACGCGCTTCCGTCGCTAAACTATCTACTTTACTATAATCTAAGTCTTCCGGAATTTTTTTCTCTTCCATACGTTTTACTTTTTCAACTTGTTGTAATGACTTGTTGATGTAGCCTTCATATTTTGTTTGAATTTCTACTTGTTCTTCAACATCTGATGGAAGTACATGTGGTTCATCTAGAATTTCAAGAATTAAATCATAAGTCATTTCAGGACGGCGTAATAGTTCTAATGCTAAAATACCATCTTTCAAGCGAGAACCACCTTGTGCTTCGATAATTTCTTGAACGCGATCATGTGGTTTCACTCGGATGCTACCTAAACGGTCTTGTTCTGATTTTATCATGTCGCGTTTTGCATTAAAACGTGCATAACGCTCTTCAGAAATCATTCCTAATTCATGACCTAAATCCGTTAGACGTAAATCAGCGTTATCATGTCTTATTAATAGACGGTACTCTGCACGAGATGTTAATAAACGGTAAGGTTCATTTGTACCTTTCGTAACAAGATCATCAATTAATACACCGATATATGCATCAGAACGGCTTAAGACAACTTCATCTTTACCTTGTACTCTAGCTGCTGCATTAATACCAGCCATAATACCTTGTCCAGCTGCTTCTTCATAACCTGATGTACCGTTGATTTGACCAGCAGTATATAAGTTTTTGATTTTTTTAGTTTCAAGCGTTGGCCATAATTGTGTAGGTACGAGCGCATCGTATTCAATTGCATATCCTGCACGCATCATGTCAGCTTTTTCTAGACCGGGGATTGTCTCTACCATTTGTCTTTGTACATGTTCTGGAAGACTTGTAGATAATCCTTGAACGTAAACTTCATTCGTATTACGTCCTTCTGGTTCTAAGAATAATTGGTGACGTGGTTTATCGTTGAAACGCACAAATTTATCTTCAATTGATGGACAATATCTTGGACCAGTTCCTTTAATCATTCCTGAATACATTGCTGATAGATGTAAATTATCATCAATCACTTGGTGTGTATCAGCATTTGTATATGTTAACCAACACGGTAATTGATCTAAGATATATTCAGTAGTTTCAAAACTAAACGCTCTACCTACATCATCACCTGGTTGAATTTCAGTTTTAGAATAATCAATTGTTTTCGCATTTACACGAGGTGGTGTACCCGTCTTAAATCTAACAACTTCAAAGCCAAGATTTCTTAAATTATCAGCTAATGAAATAGATGGTAATTGATGGTTAGGGCCACTTGAATATTTCATGTTTCCTAAGATGATTTCACCGCGTAAAAATGTACCTGTTGTAATAATAACTGCCTCTGCCCAGTATTCTGTTCCAATGTTAGTATGTACGCCTTTAATTACATCATCTTCAATCATTAAGTCATCTACCATGCCTTGCATAATATCAAGGTTGTCTTCATCTTCAATTACTTTTTTCATTTCTTGTTGATACAATACTTTATCTGCTTGTGCACGTAATGCTCTCACTGCGGGGCCTTTACCCGTATTCAACATACGCATTTGAATGTGGGTCTTATCAATCGTTTTAGCCATTTGTCCACCTAAGGCATCTATTTCACGCACTACGATTCCTTTTGCCGGTCCACCAACTGATGGATTACATGGCATAAAAGCGATATTATCTAAGTTAATTGTTAACATAAGCGTTTTTGCACCACTTCGAGCTGAAGCAAGTCCCGCTTCAATACCAGCATGCCCGGCTCCTATTACTATTACATCATATTTTTGAGCCATACTATTTTCCTCCTTATTATTTCCCTAAACAGAACTGACTAAATAATTGATCTATCAATTCGTCACTTGCAGATTCTCCGATGATTTCACCTAATATTTCCCAAGTTCTCGTCAAGTCAATTTGAATCATATCCATTGGTATATCTGCTTCTGCAGCATCTATTGCGTCTTGAATTGTATTTCTAGCCTCTTTTAACAACGAAATATGCCTTGAATTAGATACATACGTCATATCTTGATTTTGAACATCGCCACCAAAGAATAAATCTCTAATTTGTATTTCTAATTGATCTATTCCTTCTTGCTTCAACATAGAAGTTTGAATTAAGGGCATATCTCCTACCATTTCTTTAACTTCATCTATATCTAATTGTTTGTCTAAATCCATTTTATTTACAATAACAATTGCATCTTCATTTTTGATTACTTCATAAAGTTTACGATCTTCTTCAGAGAGCGCTTCGTTATAATTTAATACAAATAAGATTAAGTCTGCCTCACCTAATGCTTTTCGAGAACGTTCAACACCTATACGTTCTACAATATCCTCGGTTTCACGAATACCTGCTGTGTCTACTAACCTTAATGGTACGCCTCGAACGTTAACGTATTCTTCTAATGTATCTCGTGTTGTTCCTGGCACTTCTGTAACGATTGCTTTATTATCTTGGATTAGATTATTCAGCATTGAAGATTTACCAACATTAGGCCTACCAACGATGACTGTAGATAAGCCTTCCCTCATAATCTTACCTTGCGTACCAGTTTCTAATAATTTATTAATCTCTGCTTTAATTTCATTTGATTTGCCTAGTAAAAATTCTGTAGTAGCGTCTTCTACATCATCATATTCTGGGTAATCTATATTAACTTCGACTTGTGCAAGGATTTCGAGAATGGATTGTCGCTGTCGCTTAATCATATCACTCAAACGGCCTTCTATTTGATTCATTGCAACTTTTGATGCACGATCGGTTTTAGAACGAATAAAATCCATCACTGCTTCCGCTTGGGATAAATCAATACGTCCATTTAAGAATGCACGTTTAGTAAATTCCCCTGGTTCAGCCATACGTGCTCCATTACTCATCGTTAATTCAAGCACTCTATTAATTGTTAAAATACCACCGTGACAGTTGATTTCAACAATATCTTCACGCGTAAAAGTCTTCGGTGCACGTAGCACAGAAACCATTACTTCCTCTATAACTTCTTCTGATTCCGGGTCAATAATATGACCATAGTTAATTGTATGAGATGTTACATCTGCAAGTTCTTGTTTTCCTTTAAATAACTTGTCAGCAACATTGACTGCATCAGCACCAGATAAACGTACGATACCTATCGCACCTTCGCCCATCGGCGTGGATATACTCGTTATTGTATCTAAATCCATCATCCATCTCGCCTCCTTTATTGTCTAAATTTTATCATTATAATATTGTAAAGAGTTTCCTATCAAAAAGCGAACATCTTGATTGAAAAAATACACGGTTAGTCTTAGGGTTGTGTGAGGTTAGACTAACGGTAGTCTAAATATTTACTTCCCCTCCCCTACTTAGATGCGCTTATTAAAAGCCTTTGCTATTTTCAGCACATGTTCAAGGCTTGCTTGAATTTGTAGCGTATCCATATCTTTAGCTGGCTTCCTCGCTATTACCACAATGTCTAATGGTAGCATATCTTCTTTATGTACTTTGAAGTTTTCACGAATAGCTCTTTTAATACGGTTTCTGACCACGGCATTACCTATTTTTTTAGAAACGCTTATACCTAAGCGAAAATGCTCTAAATTTTTGTTGGGTTTTGTGTATACTACAAATTGTCTGTTAGCGACTGATTTCCCTTTTTTATAAATAAATTGAAAATCACCATTTTTTTTAATTCGATACGCTTTTTCCACCAACCATCACTCACTTATCTCTTCATTAGATGTATTATGTTTTAAATATATGTTTAATCTATATCATTAATTTTCTTAAATTGCTAACGAAAATTAACGTAATTTCCTGCCATTTTCCTTCATTAAAACCAAAAAAAAGACCACTGATGAGTCAGTGATCTTATGCTGATAGTACTTTACGGCCTTTACGACGACGACGCGCCAAAACTTTACGACCATTTTTTGTGCTCATGCGTTTTCTGAAACCATGAACTTTACTATGTTTACGTTTATTTGGTTGATAAGTACGTTTTACCATGCAAAAACACCTCCATCTTTATTCGGTTATCTAACTATTATAATAGATAAATTAATATACGCTTCTGCTCTTAAGTCTTGATTTAACTGTTATTAATTTCTAGTCATAATTCAAGCAACTTCTACAATATAACAAAATATATTTTATAAAGCAAGCATCAATTTGAGTCTTTCCAATTTATAGGCAAATAAAAATTACTTCCAAATTTAATTGCATATAAGGAAGTATTGAATTATAAATTTCCTATCTTCCCCTATTATAGTAGAAACATTGCTATCTAAAAAATAATCCGTATTATTCTTCATTTTTCGTTATACATTTTCCATACAATTTTTATAAATTATTTCCCAAGCTCACAAATGCTTATATTTTTGCTATACTGTTTATTCCTCAAAGTTATCCACTTATGCACAGTTGCGTTTTCTGTTTTTGTGGATAATACATATGTTATTAACAAGTTCATCTACGTTTTAACAACATATTCACAGCCATTTGACATTGGTCATTGTTAAAAAGTATAATTGTGTGGATAAGTCATGTAAATATTGATAGATACAGGGTTTAATTTATTGAATTATATACTAAACAGCTGTGTATAAATCATAGCCAATAAATAGTTATCCACTGATTGTGTGTAACTTGTGGATAATTATCAACACGCTGTGATTAGTTTTATTTATGCCTGTTGTTTTTGTGTATAACTTTTAAAATTTATGAAAGTTGGAGTTTATTCATATGTCAGAAAAAGAAATTTGGGAAAAAGTCCTAACCTTGGCTCAAGAGAAAGTAAGTTATCCTAGCTATCAAACTTTCCTTAAAGATACTAAGCTTTACTCATTGCAAAATGATGAAGCCATTGTTGTTATCGATGATCCATTTGTTGCCAATTGGTTAAAAACGCATTATGTTGAAATTATTCAAACTGCATTATATGAGGCAATCGGTCATGAAATTATGCCAGTTTTCTATTCTGAAGATCAGTTAGAAAGTTTAAAATCAGGTGAAAATCAACAGGCTAGCCAAGAGCTTCCACAAAAGAAAAAGTATACACCGGGTGTAGATGAAGCTGTCATCGGCGGCGAACAATTCAACACACACAATACTTTTGATACTTTCGTGATCGGGCCTGGCAATAGATTTCCTCATGCAGCAAGTCTCGCTGTTGCCGAAGCACCTGCTCAAGCCTATAACCCGCTCTTTATTTATGGTGGCGTTGGTTTAGGAAAAACGCATCTAATGCATGCAATTGGTCATTATGTATTAGAAAACAACCCTGATGCTAAAGTTATTTACACGTCTAGTGAGAAATTCACTAATGAATTTATTAAATCTATTCGTGATAATAAAACTGAGCGTTTTAGAGAAAAATACCGTAATATTGATGTTTTATTAATAGATGATATTCAATTCATCCAAAATAAAGAGCAAACACAAGAAGAATTCTTCCATACTTTTAATGAGTTACATCAAGCAAACAAACAAATTGTTATTTCGAGTGATAGACCACCGAAAGAAATTGCTAAATTAGAAGATCGTTTACGTTCTCGCTTTGAATGGGGGTTAATCGTTGATATTACACCTCCTGATTACGAGACAAGAATGGCTATTTTGCAGAAAAAAATTGGAGAAGAAAATTTAAATATTCCAACTGAAGCATTAACTTATATTGCTAATCAAATCCAGTCCAATATTCGTGAACTTGAAGGTGCACTCACTCGTGTATTAGCATTTTCTAAACTTCAAGGCCAACCAATTACGACTGAATTAACTGCTGCAGCGTTAAAAGATATTATTCAAGCACCAAAATCGAAAAAAATTACGATTCAGGATATTCAAAAGATAGTTGGACAATATTACAGCGTGAGAATTGAAGATTTTAGTGCTAAAAAACGTACAAAATCGATTGCCTATCCGCGCCAAATTGCAATGTACTTATCACGTGAGCTAACTGATTTCTCATTACCTAAAATTGGTGAAGAGTTTGGTGGCCGTGATCATACGACTGTTATCCATGCGCATGAAAAAATAGCAAAAGAAGTAAGTAGTGATCCAACTTTTAAACAAGAACTGGAAAATTTAGAAAAAGAAATTAGAAATCAATAAAAAAACTGTACTATAACAGATTAATTGTGGGAAAATTGAGGAATAACTTATTAGCGCTGAATTTTGGTGATTGTGGATAATGTGTAAAAGTCATACACACTGTGCACAAGTTATCCACAGTCGTTAAATGATGTCATATCTGAATTAGCTTGGGTTATCCCCTAATCCACAAGCCCTACTACTATTACTACTGTTTTAAAACCTATATAATTTATATATAAACGACTGGAAGGAGTTTGAAAATTAGATGGAATTCACAATAAGAAGAGATTATTTTATTGCTCAATTAAATGACACATTAAAAGCCATCTCACCAAGAACTACATTACCTATATTAACTGGTATAAAAATTGAAGTTAAAAACAACGAAGTGATACTTACTGGTTCTGACTCAGAAATATCTATCGAAATCACTATACCTAAACAAGTTGATGGTGAAGACATTATAGAAGTTGCAGAAACTGGATCAGTTGTACTCCCTGGTCGTTTCTTCGTAGATATTATTAAAAAGTTACCTGGTAAAGAAGTAAAACTTTCTACAAATGAACAATTTCAAACGTTAATTACTTCAGGTCATTCTGAATTTAACTTAAGTGGTTTAGATCCAGATCAATATCCATTACTACCACAAGTTTCTCGTGATGATGCGATTCAATTATCTGTAAAAGTACTTAAAAACGTGATAGCACAAACGAATTTTGCAGTGTCCACCTCAGAAACACGCCCGGTACTGACTGGTGTCAACTGGCTTATACAAGATAATGAATTAATATGCACAGCTACTGATTCGCACCGCTTGGCCGTAAGAAAAGTGGCATTAGAAGACGAGTCTGAAAATAAAAATGTCATCATTCCAGGTAAGGCATTATCTGAGTTAAATAAAATAATGACAGATAGTGAAGAAGAGATTGATATCTTCTTTGCATCAAATCAAGTGCTATTCAAAGTTGGTAATGTGAACTTTATTTCACGCTTATTAGAAGGGCATTATCCTGATACATCTCGTTTATTCCCAGAGAATTACGAAATTAAATTGGGCATTAATAACGGTGAATTCTATCATGCAATCGATCGTGCATCACTATTAGCACGTGAAGGTGGTAATAACGTTATTAAATTAAGTACTGGTAATGAATTAGTAGAGTTATCTTCAACATCTCCTGAAATTGGTACCGTAAATGAAGACGTTAAAGCTAGTAACGTTGATGGTGGCAACTTGAAGATTTCATTCAACTCAAAATATATGATGGATGCATTGAAAGCAATCGATAATGACGAAGTAGAAATAGAATTCTTTGGCACAATGAAACCATTTATTTTAAAACCAAAAGACGATGATTCGGTAACACAATTAATTTTACCAATCAGAACATATTAGAATTTAATAATTTATCCCTAGACAATCTATTTTGTCTGGGGTTTTTCTTTTATTTTTTAATTCAAAAGTAATCGTTAGTCTATATGCGTGTATATAAATAAAGCAGGAGCATTTTTAAGACAAGCGCAAATTTCAGAACTATTTTAAGCGTTATATTTCATTTTTAAAGGCACTGAGCGATTAAATATAAGCATTTATTGTTAATTGTTAGGGTATTTTCATGGAATTTTAAAACACGTCTAAAACACGCTTTAAATGCCATTTAAAATCTTACACATCAAAAATGCGTATCTGATTTCGTATCAAATTTGAAATTTACTAACAGAGAATCAAAAAGATGGAATAAAATCACTTAAAATTTGATATAATATTACGTGTAAAACAATCGCTATAAAGGGCTTTGTAGATAATTATTAAAAATAAGTAAAAATTAGTTGGAAGAATGCGCTTCCACACTGTATTTTGCATGAAATTTTTCGTGAAAAAAGGTATAATATATTAGTGAGCTTAAAAGAAACGGAGTGATTGATTTGGTTGAAGAGGTAATCGTTGATGGAGACATTACTTTAGGGCAATTTCTAAAGACAGAAGGTATTATCGAATCTGGTGGACAAGCAAAATGGTTCTTACAAGATTTTGATGTCTTGATAAATGATGAACGTGAAACACGTCGTGGTAAAAAGTTAAACCATCAAGATAGCATTGTCATACCAGAAGTCGGTTCATTTGTTATTTTACAACAAGGTGAAGAATGAGATTAAAGACACTCCAGATAGAAAATTATCGTAACTATGATTCAGTTACCCTTAATTGTCATCCAGAGGTCAATATATTGATTGGTGAGAATGCACAAGGGAAGACAAACCTTCTTGAATCCATTTATACATTAGCGTTGGCTAAAAGTCATAGAACGTCCAACGATAAGGAACTTATACGTTTCGGTATGGACTATGCTAAAATAGAAGGTGAACTTAGTTATAGATACGGTGAAATGCCTTTAACGATGTTTATAACCAAAAAGGGTAAGCAAGTTAAAATTAATCACTTGGAACAAAGTAGACTGACTCAATACATTGGTCACTTGAACGTCGTATTGTTTGCGCCTGAAGATTTAAATATTGTCAAAGGGTCACCACAAATTAGACGCAGATTTATAGATATGGAGCTTGGGCAAATTTCTGCAGTATACTTAAATGATTTGTCCCAGTACCAGCGGATTTTAAAACAAAAGAATAATTATTTGAAGCAGCTGCAATATGGTCAAAAGACAGACAGCACAATGCTAGATGTCTTAAATCAACAATTTGCAGAATATGCACTCAAAATTACGCTCAGACGTGAACATTTTATTAAAGAACTTGAATCACTAGCTAAGCCTATCCATTCTGGGATAACGGACGAACGTGAGACGTTGTCATTAAAATATTTGCCTAGTATAAGACTCGACGATGAAGAGAAAAGTGAGACAGAACGCTTAGAAGAAGTCTTAACTTTACTCAATGACAATATGGAACGTGAGAAAGATAGAGGCGTTTGTTTATACGGTCCTCACAGAGATGATTTAGGTTTCAATGTAAATGGTATGGATGCTCAGACGTATGGCTCTCAAGGCCAACAACGGACTACAGCTTTATCGATAAAACTCGCAGAAATCGAGTTAATGAATATCGAAGTAGGAGAGTACCCTATCTTATTGCTAGATGATGTATTAAGTGAATTAGATGATTCACGTCAGTCTCATTTATTAAGCACAATTCAACATAAAGTGCAGACTTTTGTCACTACAACATCAGTCGACGGTATAGAGCATGAAATTATGAAGAACGCTAAACTTTATCGCGTTAACCAAGGCGAAATTATAAAGTAATAGAAAGTGAAGGTGGAAGCATTGTCAGATGTGAACAACACGGAAGATTATGGTGCTGGTCAGATTCAAGTATTAGAAGGTCTAGAAGCGGTTCGTAAACGACCAGGTATGTATATAGGGTCAACTTCAGCAAGAGGTTTGCATCATCTTGTATGGGAAATCGTCGATAATAGTATCGATGAGGCACTTGCTGGATATGCCGACGAAGTTGAAATTGTTATAGAAAAAGATAATTGGATAAAAGTTACTGATAACGGACGAGGAATTCCAGTAGGGATTCAAGAAAAAATGGGACGTCCTGCTGTAGAAGTTATTTTGACAGTGCTTCATGCTGGCGGTAAATTCGGCGGCGGCGGATATAAAGTATCTGGTGGCTTACATGGTGTAGGTTCATCCGTAGTTAACGCGTTGTCTGAAGATCTTGAAGTGTACGTTTACAAAGATAACGAAATTTACCATCAGGCCTATAAAAAAGGGGTACCGCAATTCGATTTGAAAGTTATTGGAGAAACTGATACTGCCACTGGTACGGTAATTCGTTTTAAAGCGGATTCTGAAATATTCACTGAAACTACAGAATATCACTATGAAACATTACAACAACGTACAAGAGAGCTTGCTTTCTTGAATAAAGGTATTTCAATTACGTTAAGAGATGAACGTGAAGAGGAAGTTAGAGAAGATTCTTATCGCTATGAAGGCGGCATTAAATCTTACGTAGAAATGTTGAATGAAACGAAAGAACCACTTCATGATGAACCTATTTATGTGCATGAATCAAAAGATGATATTGAAGTTGAAATTGCATTACAGTATAACAAAGGTTATGCAACGAACTTATTAACATATGCGAATAATATCCACACATACGAAGGTGGTACACATGAAGAAGGGTTCAAACGTGCACTTTCTCGTGTGCTAAACAGCTATGGTATAAACAGTAAAATAATCAAAGAAGATAAAGAACGACTTTCAGGTGAGGATACACGTGAGGGTTTAACAGCGGTCGTTTCTATCAAACACAGCGACCCGCAATTTGAGGGACAAACTAAGACGAAACTTGGTAACACAGAAGTGCGTCAAGTTGTTGATAAATTATTCGCTGAACTATTTGAAAGATTCTTATACGAAAATCCACAAGTCGGACGTATTGTCGTTGAGAAAAGTATTATGGCATCTCATGCACGTCTTGCAGCTAAAAAAGCACGTGAAGTTACACGCCGTAAATCTGCTTTAGAAATCTCAAGTCTGCCTGGTAAACTTGCAGACTGTTCTAGTAAAGATCCATCTCGAAGTGAAATATTTATCGTCGAGGGTGACTCTGCCGGAGGGTCTACAAAATCAGGCCGTGATTCAGAGACACAAGCGATTTTACCGTTACGTGGTAAGATTTTAAACGTTGAGAAAGCACGATTAGATAGAATACTAAACAACAATGAAATTCGTTCAATGATTACTGCATTTGGTACAGGAATTGGCGGAGAATTTGATTTGAGTAAAGCACGTTATCACAAGATTGTCCTTATGACAGATGCCGATGTCGATGGCGCGCACATTAGAACATTGTTATTAACATTCTTCTATCGCTTTATGAGACCGTTATTAGAAGCGGGATACGTATATATTGCGCAACCGCCACTTTTCAAATTGACGCAAGGTAAACAGAAATATTATGTGTTTAACGAACGTGAATTAGATAAACTTAAAGAAGAGCTAGACCCAAGTCCAAAATGGTCGATTTCACGTTACAAAGGTCTCGGTGAAATGAATGCGGATCAATTGTGGGAAACTACAATGAATCCTGAACACAGAACGTTACTGCAAGTATCACTAGATGATGCTATAGAAGCTGACCAAGTGTTTGAAATGTTGATGGGCGATGTTGTTGAGAATCGTAGACAGTTTATTGAAGATAACGCAGTCTATGCGAACTTAGATTTCTAATACAATGAACTGAATTTTTGAAGGAGGATATCTTGATGGCTGAACTACCTGAATCAAGAATTAATGAACGAAATATAACCAATGAAATGCGCGAATCGTTCTTAGATTATGCGATGAGCGTTATTGTCTCACGTGCTTTGCCAGACGTTAGAGATGGATTAAAACCAGTACATCGACGTATATTATACGGATTACATGAACAAGGTATGACACCTGACAAATCATATAAAAAGTCTGCACGTATTGTTGGGGACGTAATGGGTAAATATCACCCGCATGGTGACTCATCGATTTATGAAGCAATGGTAAGAATGGCACAGGACTTCAGCTATCGATATCCTTTAATTGATGGTCAAGGTAACTTTGGTTCAATGGATGGCGATGGCGCTGCTGCGATGCGTTATACAGAAGCACGTATGTCTAAGATCACGCTTGAAATGTTGAGAGACCTTAACAAAAATACAATTGATTTCATAGATAACTATGATGGTAATGAAAGAGAGCCGTCAGTCTTACCATCAAGGTTCCCGAACTTATTAGTTAACGGTGCTTCGGGTATCGCTGTTGGTATGGCTACTAATATTCCACCGCATAACTTAACAGAAGTTATTAACGGCGTATTAAGTTTAAGTTATAACCCTGACATCACTATTTCTGAATTAATGGAAGATGTGCAAGGGCCTGATTTCCCTACAGGTGCTTTAATTCTAGGTAAAAGTGGCATCCGTCGTGCATTTGAAACTGGACGTGGTTCAGTTATAATGCGTTCTCGTGCTGAAATAGAAGAGCGCGGTGGCGGACGTCAACGTATCGTAGTGACTGAAGTACCTTATCAAGTCAATAAATCGCGTATGATTGAAAAAATCGCTGAATTAGCTCGCGATAAAAAAATAGAAGGTATTACAGATTTACGTGATGAAACAAGTTTACGTACAGGTGTACGTGTCGTAATTGATGTTCGTAAAGACGCAAACGCAAGTGTTGTTTTAAATAACTTGTATAAACAAACACCATTACAAACATCATTTGGTGTAAACATGATTGCATTGGTAAATGGTAGACCAAGACTTATCACACTTAAAGAAGCATTGGTTGAATACTTAGATCACCAAAAAATAGTTGTAAGAAGACGTACTGAATACAACTTGAAAAAAGCATTAGACCGTGCACATATTTTAGAAGGTTTAAGAATTGCACTAGATCATATTGATGAAATCATTAGAGTGATACGTGAATCAGATAACGACAAAATTGCGATGACAAGCTTACAAGAGCAATTTAAGTTAACTGAACGTCAAGCTCAAGCGATTTTAGATATGCGTTTAAGACGTTTAACTGGTTTAGAACGCGATAAGATTGAATCAGAATACAATGATTTAATTGCTTATATTGAAGAGTTAAAAGCAATTCTTGCTGATGAAGAAAAACTTTTACAAATCGTGCGTGATGAACTGATTGATGTGCGTGACCGTTTTGGAGATGAACGTAAGACTGAAATTCAGCTTGGCGGCTTAGATAACATTGAAGATGAAGACTTAATTCCTGAAGAACAAATTGTTATTACATTAAGTCATAATAACTATATTAAACGCTTACCTGTTTCAACATATAGATCACAACATCGTGGTGGTCGTGGTGTACAAGGTATGAACACACTTGAAGAAGACTTCGTTAGTCAACTTGTAACGTTGAGCACACATGATCACGTTTTATTCTTTACGAATAAAGGCCGTGTCTACAAACTTAAAGGTTACGAAGTTCCAGAACTCTCACGTCAGTCTAAAGGTATTCCAGTAGTCAATGCCATAGAGCTAGATAGTGATGAATCAATCAGTACAATGATTGCCGTTAAAGATTTAGAAAGTGAAGAAAATTACCTTGTATTTGCCACGCTAAAAGGTAGAGTTAAGCGTTCTGCGTTAAGCAACTTCTCACATATAAATAGAAACGGTAAGATTGCTATCAACTTTAAAGAGGATGATGAACTGATTGCAGTACGTCTCACAGATGGTGAAACTGACATTCTTATTGGTACTGCACATGCATCATTAATTCGTTTCCATGAAACTGCATTACGTCCACTTGGTCGTACGGCAGCAGGTGTGAAAGGTATAACGCTTAGAGAAGGCGATAAAGTTGTCGGCTTAGATGTTACTAAAGCGGAACAAGATGATGAAATCCTAGTAGTTACTGAAAATGGTTACGGTAAACGTACACCTGTAGGGGATTACAGATTATCAAACCGTGGCGGTAAAGGTATTAAGACTGCTACGATTACTGAGCGTAATGGTAACATTGTTTGTATAACATCAGTCACAGGAGAAGAAGACTTGATGGTTGTAACAAATTCTGGTGTTATTATTCGTATCGATGTAGATGATATTTCACAAAATGGACGTGCAGCCCAAGGTGTGAGATTAATCAAATTAGATGATAATCATTTTGTATCTACTGTAGCTATAGTAGACGAAGAAGAGGAAGAAGAAGTTGAAGCAACTGAAGAATCTGAAACAAATGAATTAGGTTTAACAAATGCTCAAACAACGGATTCTGAAACACAAGACACGTCATCCAATAATGAAGCAGTTGTAGAAGATAACACACCAGGCAATGGTATCCATACAGAAGTTGAAGATGACAACTCTGAAGAAGATGACCGTAAAGAAGTAAGAGAAGACTTTATGAATCGTGTTAACGAAGATATCGACAATGCGGATAGCGACGACAATGAAGAAGAATAATCTTTGATTAAAGAGATATATAAAAAGACCTACCTCATTAAGGTAGGTCTTTTTTAGTTATAAATTAGCTTTCTAATGATTTCATTACATGTGGAATTTCGCTTATAAGTCTTGATGGTGGCACGACATACATTTTCTCTGCTAACTGTTCACCAATGAAGCTATGTGCGTATGTTGCACTTGTGACAGCTTCCTGAGTGTCATCAAATTGCCCGACGAAACTCGTAATCATTCCAGCCAGTGTATCACCCATGCCTCCGGTTGCCATAGCAGGCGTACCGATTGGTAATTTATACTCTTTGTCTTTGAAATAAATTTCCGTACCATGCATTTTTAGGACAATAGTTGCGCCAATACGATCTACCGCTTCACGATTACGTTCATATGTTTGTTCCTCAATAGGAATACCACTTAAACGTTCCCATTCTTTTTGATGCGGTGTAAAAATGACATGACAAGCAGGTATTTCAGGTTTCAATTTACTGAAAATCGTTATAGCATCGCCATCTACGATTAGCGTTTGATGCGGTTGAATATTTTGTAGTAAGAATGTGATTGCGTTATTACCTTTAAAATCACAACCTAATCCAGGGCCGATTAAGATACAATCTGTGTTTTCAATCATTTTTGTTAACATTTTTGTATCATTAATATCAATGACCATTGCTTCCGGACAACGAGAATGTAATGCAGCATGGTTCGTTGGGTGTGTAGCTACTGTTATTAGCCCACTGCCACTATAAACACATGCACGTGCTGCAAGCATGATTGCGCCACCTAAGTTTGCATTACCTCCAATTAAAAGGATTCTGCCATAATCACCTTTATGTGTATCATCTTCACGTTTAGGAATGCTTACCGATGATAAAGTTTCCATATTGAAACCTCCTTTTAAAATTCATGATCATTTAACGCGCTTCATTTTTGAATAATATGCGTAAAAGTGAGCATTTAAAATTACGAAAGTAATCATAAAGCCACTTTAAAATCTTCAATTATATATGCAAAATATTGCTGTCTATTGAAGGGTTTTTGTTTTGGGAATTTTTAAGCTGTTTTTTAATACAATAGAAAATAATAAACCCGCATGGCATTTAAGTCAATAGGTAAAGCTGTTAAGAAATTATTAAGTTTTCTAAAAAGGAGCATTTAGCTCCTTTACCCTATTAAATCAGTGATTTGATACCATGTTACGGATGTGTTAAAAGCTATTGTTCTACCGAAAATGTAAGCGTATACTCTAATTAATTGAATTAAACTCATAAGCAAGGAGATGGAGAAATGACATTACAATTAAATGGGGAAATGCTTAAAATTGAAGATATCAGGAAATTTTTGTATCAGAAAGATACAGTGGAAGTGACTGAAGAAGCTTTTGAACGGGTGAAGCAGAGCCGTCAAACAGTAGAGAATATTATAGCAAATAAAGAGACAGTCTATGGTATTACAACAGGTTTTGGTTTATTCAGTGATGTGCGTATTGATGAAGGGGAATATAATCAATTACAAGTTAATCTTATTCGTTCTCATGCATGTGGTATGGGGGATCCATTTTCAGAAGAAGTGTCATTAGTGATGATGGTATTAAGATTAAACACCCTACTTAAAGGACATTCTGGTACTACAGTAGATTTGGTAGAACAGCTCGTATACTTCATTAATAATAGAATTGTGCCAGTAGTTCCACAGCAAGGTTCACTTGGTGCTTCTGGAGATTTAGCACCGTTATCTCATTTAGCATTGGCCTTGATAGGTGAGGGCAACGTCTTTTACCAAGGGGAAGAGGTAGACAGTCGGTACGTCTTAAATAACTTGAATCGTAAGCCATTGGAATTACAAGCAAAAGAGGGATTAGCACTGATCAATGGTACACAGGCGATGACTGCCCAGGGTGTAATTAACTATATAGAAGCAGAAAGTCTAGGTTATCAATCAGAATGGATTGCTTCACTTACACATCAGGCACTCAATGGTATTACAGATGCTTATAATGAAAAGGTACATAAAGCACGTAACTTCCAAGAACAAATTGATGTAGCTGCACGTATGCTAGATTGGTTAGAAGGTTCTGAGTTAACAACGACACAAGGTGAAATACGCGTTCAAGATGCTTATACTTTACGCTGTATTCCACAAATTCATGGCGCAAGTTTCCAAGTGTTCAATTATGTTAAAGAAAAACTAGAATTTGAAATGAATGCAGCAAATGATAATCCACTTATATTTGATGAAGATGATGAAACGCTTGTGATATCAGGCGGTAATTTCCATGGACAACCGATTGCTTTTGCTTTAGATTTCTTAAAATTAGGCGTGAGTGAATTGGCTAATGTTTCAGAACGTCGTCTAGAAAGACTTGTGAATCCACAATTGAATAATGGCTTGCCTGCCTTTTTAAGTCCACAACCAGGTTTACAAAGCGGCGCAATGATTATGCAGTATGCGGCAGCAAGTTTAGTTTCAGAAAATAAGACACTTGCACATCCGGCTAGTGTAGATTCTATACCGTCGTCAGCCAACCAAGAAGATCATGTATCTATGGGAACGATTGCTTCTCGTCACGGTTATATGATGATAGAGAATGCACGACGTGTCTTAGCAATAGAGACGATTATTGCATTACAAGCTGTAGAATATAAAGATATTGATAAGCTATCACCAAAAACGTATGAAAAATACCAAACGTTACGTCAAATAATACCTTCGATCACAGAAGATAGACAATTTCATAAAGATATCGAAGCGGTATCGCAATATTTACATGATATTGCGTATATGAATGAGATATAATAGACGTTAGCATTGTCACTCTTGAAAAACATAAGGTTATTTGCTATATTTAAAACAAGTTAATAAGTTATTGTTCGTAGGCTAAGTAGTATTAAGTGTTTGATTTCAGAGAACTTGTGGTTGGTGTGAACAAGTAATCAACGTTAGTGTGAATCTACCTACTATTAGAAGAACAATCGGCTTTGGCCGTTATTTATGGAGAGTGCAGTCTAATTTGGCTGTTAAATAGGGTGGCAACACGTAGACCACGTCCCTTGTAAAGGGGATGTGGTCTTTTTTGTGTTATTATCCAAACATTTTTAAAATATGAAAGGATGAATTCGACATGTTAGACATTAAATTATTCCGTAATGAACCTGATTTTCTTAGAGAAAAAGTAACAAAGCGTGGTATGGATGCTCAAGTAGTGGACGATATTTTAGCATTAGATGAAAAACGTCGCCAATTAATTAGCCAAGCTGAAGAAATGAAAGCGCAACGTAACAAAGTAAGTGGTGAGATTGCTCAGAAGAAACGTAATAAAGAAAATGCAGATGACGTTATTGCTGAAATGCGTAAACTTGGAGATGAAATTAAAGTCTTAGATGACGATTTAAATCAACTAGACCGAGATCTTAATGATAAATTGTCTCGCATTCCTAATATAATTCAGGATGATGTTCCTGTTGGCGCATCAGATGAAGAAAACGTAGAACTTAAACGCTGGGGGACCCCAAGAAACTTTGATTTTGAAGAAAAAGCACATTGGGATCTTGTAGAAGATTTAAAAATGGCTAACTTTGAACGTGGTGCTAAAGTATCAGGTGCGAGATTTGTTTTCTTAACTGGTGAAGGTGCACAATTAGAAAGAGCTTTAATGAACTATATGGTAACGAAACATACAACACAACATGGTTATACAGAAATGATGGTACCACAATTAGTAAATGCAGATTCAATGTATGGTACGGGTCAATTACCTAAATTTGAAGACGATTTATTTAAAGTTGAAAAAGAAGGTTTATACACAATTCCAACAGCTGAAGTACCATTAACAAACTATTACCGTAATGAAATCATCGCTCCAGATGTCTTACCTGCTAAATTCACCGCACAATCAGCATGTTATCGTAGTGAAGCGGGTTCAGCCGGACGTGATACAAGAGGTCTAATTCGTCTACACCAATTCAACAAAGTTGAAATGGTTCGTTTTGAAAAACCAGAAGATTCTTGGGATGCACTTGAAGAAATGACAAACCATGCAGAAGCGATTTTAGAAGAACTTGTGTTACCTTATCGTCGCGTGAATCTATGTACAGGTGACATTGGATTTGGAGCTAGTAAAACATATGACTTAGAAGTTTGGTTACCAAGCTATAATGATTATAAGGAAATTAGTTCTTGTTCAAATGTGACTGACTTCCAAGCTCGTCGTGCGAATATCCGTTTCAAACGTGATAAAAATGCTAAACCAGAATTAGTGCATACACTAAATGGTAGCGGGTTAGCAGTTGGACGTACATTTGCAGCAATCGTTGAAAACTATCAAAACGCAGACGGTTCTATTACAATACCAGATGCTTTAGTTCCATATATGGGCGGTAAAACAGAGATTCGTCCTGTAAAATAAATTTAAACAAGTATGATTAAAAGCGCGTAGCAAAGACATTTGCTACGCGCTTTTAGTTATCTCGAGGTGGGGTAGGGGAGGTGTAAAATAAGTGAATTTATAAAAATATGTAAGTAGTCTTGACGCTTTTTATGTAGAAAATATAAGGTCAGTCTAAAATATTCCATAAAATAATGACATGTTTAAAATACTGTTAAAACAACTATTTTAAACAGAGGGTTGTATGACGTCACACAAACTGACCACTAAAGTTATTGAATGAAACTCCTGATTTATATTAAACTTAAGCTATTGTTTTTTAAAATTAAAAATGGAAGGAGTGAGGTGATGGAAGCACATGTAACTTTTAAACAAGGTGTGAAAGAATGTGTTCCTACATTATTAGGATACGCTGGGGTAGGGTTGTCTTTTGGAATTGTTGCTGTAGCCTCAGGGTTTAGTTTGCTTGAAATTATCTTACTCTGTTTACTCGTATATGCTGGCGCTGCACAATTCATTATTTGTGCATTAGTCACCGCTGGTACACCGATTTCTGCGGTTGTGTTAACGGCATTTATCGTAAACTCTAGAATGTTTCTATTGAGTATGACACTTGCACCGAGTTATCAATCGTACGGCTTATTAAATCGAATAGGGCTTTCAACGCTTATTACAGATGAGACATTTGGTGTAGCAATTACGCCACATCTTAAAGGAGAAAAAATTAACGATCGCTGGTTACATGGTTTAAATATCACAGCTTATTTGTTTTGGACGTTTGCTTGTGTCATGGGCGCTATTTTTGGAAAATACATAAACAACCCAGAAACGTTAGGGTTAGATTTCGCTATTGCTGCGATGTTTATCTTTTTAGCCGTATCACAGTTTGAATCAGTTAAACGGTCTCGTATCAAGACTTATTTTGTATTAATTATAACTGTAATTGTCATGATGCTTCTATTAAGTCTCTTTATGCCATCTTACGTGGCAATTATTCTTGCTTCTACTATAGCGGCTGGACTCGGGGTGGTGATGGAACGATGACAACAACTACGCATATGCTCATTATTATATTGCTTTGTGGTATTGTGACATGGTTTACACGGATTATACCGTTTTTACTTATATCTAAAATCCATCTATCTGAAAGAGTCGTAAAATGGTTGTCGTTTATACCAATCACGCTATTTACTGCTTTAGTTATTGATGGTTTGATTGAACAGCAAGATGGAATGATGGGTTATAATATCAATGTGCCATTTCTAATTACGATGGTCCCAACAGTAGTGATTGCAGTTATGACACGTAGTTTAACAATTACAATCATAGGCGGCATTATCATTATGGCGGCATTAAGATGGGTGTTTTAATTATTTCATTGATGTAAATCGTTTTATCCGTTAGAATGACAATAATTAGAAAATTCCGACTTTTTTGGAACGGATTGATTGTTGGAACATCAATAGTAGTAATGTAGTGCAATACAATTAAAATTAAATCTTATTTCGAGAAGCTAAGGGATTTGGCCCATTGATGCTTCAGCAACCGGCTCAATAAAGTACGGTGCTAAAACCAACGATATAGTCGAATGATAAGTAATTTTCAACTTCTTACTTATTGAATAGTGAGGAGTTTTTTTACTAAGTAGGAGGTAAGTCATGACGAATTATACGGTTGATACATTAGAATTAGGACCATTTACAACAGAGTCAGGAGAAACAATCTCAAACTTAAAATTACGTTACGAACATGTTGGATTAACAGGTCAACCACTTGTTGTGGTATGTCATGCTTTGACAGGGAATCACTTAACGTATGGCACAAGCGAACAACCTGGATGGTGGAGAGGTATTATTGATGGTGGTTATATGCCGATTAACGATTATCAGTTTTTAACTTTCAATGTAATTGGTAGCCCATTTGGTTCCAGTTCTGCACTTACGGATGAGGATTTTCCACAACAAGTGACTTTGCGTGATATTGTGCGTGCAATTGAATTAGGTATTGAGCGTTTAGGCTTCGAGCGTATCAATATACTAATAGGTGGCTCTTTAGGGGGCATGCAGGCAGTAGAGTTATTATATAACCGTAAATTTGATGTTGATAAAGCAGTTATACTTGCTGCGACACAGAGAACATCTTCATATAGTCGTGCATTTAATGAAATTGCGAGACAAGCAATTCATTTAGATCATGAACAAGGTATGAGTATCGCAAGACAGCTCGGTTTCTTAACATACCGTTCGTCTAAAAGTTATGAACATCGCTTCTCGCCAGATCAAGTTGTTGCATATCAAAAACACCAAGGTGATAAGTTTATGAAGCATTTTAGTTATTCATGTTATTTAACACTGCTTGATGTCTTAGACAGCCACGATGTGGATAGAGGGCGTGATGACGTGGACGAAGTGTTCAGCAGACTGGATACTAAAATGATGACGATGGGCTTTGCGGATGACTTACTTTACCCAGATGATCTTGTTTATGCAGTTGGCCAACGTTTCAAATACCATAAACATTTCTTTGTACCTGACAATGTAGGACATGATGGATTTTTAGTTAATTTTAATGATTGGGCACCTAATTTATATCATTTCTTAAAAGTTTATAAGATCAAGCGTAAATGAGAGTAACTGTATTATAGAATATTAAATTTAGGACGACAGAACAGAGTCAAGATAACTATTTAGGATATACAAGGTAGACTGACCGCTATTGTATGTCCTATTTTTTATGGGGAAATGCGTGGAAATATCTATTATTTTGTGAAGTAATAGGGGATGTTTCTGTAGCTAGTATCAACTTAAATGATGAATGTTAGTTTATCTTCGGTTGGCTGAATGTGTAGCGTATTTTTAACTTCTATAGAAATGAGTTGGCAATAATTGTATAAAAGTTTTAAAGAGGTTAAAATAAAAGTTATAGTCAAAAATAGTATGGGAGTGGCGAATTTGTTTTCAAAAATATATCCTAAGGCAACTATACTTAGTATAATCACACTAATCGTAGTAGCTTTAGCTTTACATATATTACCACCGCTTGGACTTGTGTTAAGTTTGTTTGCGACAATTCCAGGCATTATTTTATGGCATAAGTCTGTAGAATCATTTGGTTTAACAGCAGTCGTAACGGTTGTATTAACAACTTTATTAGGTAATATATTCGTATTAAGTATCATGGTCCTCGTGCTCTTAGTGAGTTTCGTTGTTGGCCAATTATTAAAAGAACGTACATCTAAAGAACGTATACTTTATATTACAACTACATACGTGAGTATGATCTCGTTAATTGCATTTATGGCATTACAAACATTTGATAAAATACCAACGTCAACAACATTGATGAAACCTGCGAAAGATCAAATACATTATTATATTTCTAATGCAGGTGTCGGTTCAGATTATAAACAAATGTTTGAAGAAACATTCCGTCAATTATCAGTTCAATTACCAAGTTATGTAATCATTGCAGTATTTATACTTATATTAATCAATTTACTAGTTACTTTTCCAATTTTACGTAAATGCAAAATTGCTACACCAATATTCAAACCATTATATGCGTGGCAAATGAAGCGCACATTGCTATGGATGTATATGATTGTCCTGCTGTGTGTTATGTTTGCCGTCGAACCGAGTACGTTCCAAAGTATCGTATTAAACTTCGAAATTGTGTTATCATTATGTATGTATATTCAGGGATTAAGTGTGATTCACTTTTTCGGAAAGGCAAAATCAATGCCGCTCACAATTACTGTGATTTTAATGGTAATAGGGACAATTCTAATGCCACTTACACATATTGTAAGTCTCCTGGGTGTTATAGATTTATGTATTAACTTAAAACGTATCATTAAAAAATGATTTGAGGTGGAAAAATGAATCGTCAATCCACTAAAAAAGCCTTGCTCTTGCCATTTATCATAATGGCGCTCACAGCAATTGCGCTTGTTGTAATATGGTTTGTTTTTAACCAAATTATGGCAGGCATCGCTGCGATTGTCTTAGTGGTTATAATTATAGGGACAGTATTTTTGGTAAGACAAGCTTTGCAAAAACTAGATAACTATGTAGATGATCTGAGTGGTCATATCTCTGAAGGTAGCAACATCGCAATTAAGAATTTACCTATCGGGATGATTATCTTAGACGAAAATGAAAACATAGAGTGGATGAACCATTTTATGTCGGAACGATTAGATCGTAATGTGATTTCCGACCCAGTTAACGAAGTATATCCTAATATCTTAAAACAATTAGAAAAAACACAAGAAATTGAAATTAAAGAAAATGAATATCACTATCGCGTTCGATATTCTGAAAAAGAACATGTTTTATACTTCTTCGATATTACAGAAGAAATCCAAACGCAAGAATTATACGAAGAATCTAAACCGATTATTGCAACACTATTCTTAGACAATTACGATGAGATTACTCAAAATATGAATGATACACAAAGGTCGGAAATTAACTCTATGGTTACGCGCGTCATCAGTAGATGGGCGACAGAATATAACATTTATTTCAAACGTTATAGTTCTGATCAATTTGTGGCATACTTAAATCAGCGTATTTTAAAAGATATCGAAGAATCTAATTTTAGTATTTTAAGTCAACTTCGTGAAAAGAGTGTCGGTTACCGTGCTCAACTTACATTAAGTGTTGGTGTCGGTGAAGGTTCTGAAAATCTCGTTGATCTGGGTGAACTTTCTCAGTCAGGCCTTGATTTAGCACTCGGTCGTGGTGGCGACCAAGTAGCGATTAAGAGTATGAATGGTAATGTACGTTTCTATGGTGGTAAGACTGACCCAATGGAAAAACGTACGCGTGTGAGAGCACGAGTGATTTCACATGCCTTAAAAGATATCTTGATGGAAGGCGACAAAGTAATTATTATGGGACATACACGTCCTGATTTAGATGCAATCGGTGCAGCAATTGGTGTATCTCGTTTTGCAATGATGAATAATTTGGATGCCTACATTGTATTAAATGAATCAGATATCGATCCAACGTTACGTCGTGTCATGGATGCGGTGAATGAAAAACCAGAACTAAAAGATCGTTTCATTACTTCTGATGAAGCGTGGGATATTATGACATCTAAGACAACCTTAGTCATCGTAGATACGCATAAACCTGAAATGGTAATTGATGAAAATATTTTAAATAAAGCAAACCGTAAAGTCGTGATTGATCATCACAGACGTGGTGAAAGCTTTATCTCTAGTCCATTACTTATATATATGGAACCTTATGCAAGTTCGACAGCTGAACTTGTCACAGAATTACTAGAGTATCAACCGACAGAACAACGTCTGACACGCTTAGAATCAACAGTTATGTTTGCCGGTATCATCGTAGATACACGTAATTTCACATTGCGCACAGGTTCTAGAACATTTGATGCCGCAAGTTATTTACGTGCACATGGTGCCGATACGATATTGACACAGCATTTCTTGAAAGATGATCTCGATACGTATATCAATCGTACTGAGTTGATTCAAACAGTGAAACTGCAAGAAAATGGGGTAGCAATTGCCCATGGTTCCAATGACAAAATCTATCATCCTGTTACAGTTGCACAAGCTGCCGATGAACTGTTAAGTTTAGATGGTGTAGAGGCTTCATATGTAATAGCGAGACGAGAAGATAATCTCATTGGTATGTCTGCCCGCTCACTTGGTGCAGTAAATGTTCAATTAACAATGGAAGCACTTGGCGGTGGCGGTCATTTAACAAATGCAGCTACGCAAATGAAAGATGTAACTGTCGATGAAGCAATCGAAAAATTACAACAAGCTATAACAGAACAAATGAGTAGGAGTGAAAATTCATGAAAGTAATATTCACACAAGATGTAAAAGGTAAAGGTAAAAAAGGCGAAGTTAAAGACGTACCAGTAGGTTATGCAAATAACTTCTTAATAAAGAAAAATTATGCGGTGGAAGCAACACCAGGTAACTTAAAACAATTAGAACAAAAAAATAAAGCAGCTGAAGCTGAGCGTCAACAACAAATTGAAGACGCTAAACAATTAAAAGAACAATTAAGTAATATTGAAGTCGAAGTATCTGCTAAAACAGGTGAAGGTGGCAAATTATTTGGTTCAGTAAGTACGAAACAAATCACACAAGCGTTACAAAAACAACACGACATCAAGATTGATAAACGTAAAATGGACTTACCAAATGGTATCCATGCATTGGGTTACACAAACGTACCAGTTAAATTAGACAAAGAAGTCGAAGGTACAATTCGTGTACACACAGTTGAACAATAATAACGGATTGAGATATGAGGTGTAATCGTAATGGATGGAATGTATGAACAAAATCAAATGCCACACAGTAATGAGGCTGAGCAGTCTGTCTTAGGTGCCATTATCATAGATCCAGAATTGATCAACACAACTCAGGAAGTATTACTTCCTGAGTCCTTTTATAGAGGCGCGCATCAACACATCTTTAGAGCCATGATGAACCTCAACGAAGACAACAAAGATATTGACGTGGTAACAATCATGGATCAATTGTCACAAGAAGGACGATTGAATGAAGCGGGTGGTCCACAATACCTAGCTGAATTATCTAGTAATGTGCCAACCACACGTAATATTCAGTACTACACAGAAATCGTATTTAAACACGCAACCAAGCGTAAATTAATACAAACAGCTGATAGTATTGCGAATGATGGTTACAATGATGAACTGGAACTAGATACGATACTGAACGACGCTGAACGTCGTATATTAGAATTATCTTCCACACGTGAAAGTGACGGATTTAAAGACATTAGAGACGTACTTGGAGAAGTATATGAGACAGCAGAATTATTAGATCAAAACAGTGGTCAGACACCAGGTATTCCTTCGGGGTACCGTGATTTAGACCAGATGACAGCAGGGTTTAACCGTAATGATTTGATTATTTTAGCTGCCCGTCCTTCTGTAGGTAAGACTGCCTTCGCGCTTAATATTGCGCAGAAAGTAGCTACAAATGAGCGTAATTATTCAGTTGGCATCTTCTCGCTTGAGATGGGTGCGGACCAATTAGCGACACGTATGATTTGTAGTTCGGGCAACGTCGATTCTAACCGTTTAAGAACAGGTGCAATGACTGAAGAAGACTGGAATCGTTTTACAATTGCAGTAGGTAAGTTATCGCGTACAAAGATATTTATCGATGATACGCCAGGTATCCGTATTACAGATATTCGTTCAAAATGTCGACGTTTGAAACAAGAGCATGGTCTAGACATGATAGTGATTGACTATTTACAATTAATTTCAGGTAGTGGTTCACGTTTTTCAGATAACAGACAACAAGAAGTTTCTGAGATTTCTCGTACATTAAAAGCAATTGCCAGAGAACTTGAGTGCCCTGTTATCGCACTAAGTCAGCTATCACGTGGCGTTGAGCAACGTCAAGATAAACGACCAATGATGAGTGATATACGTGAATCTGGTTCGATTGAGCAAGATGCCGATATCGTTGCCTTCCTATATCGTGATGATTATTACAATCAAGGCGAAGATGAAGACGACGATGATGACACGAATTATGAACCACAAACGAATGATGATAATGGTGATATTGAAATTATTATTGCCAAACAACGTAACGGTCCTACTGGAACGGTGAAGCTCCACTTTATGAAGCAATATAATAAGTTTACAGATATAGATTATGCCCATGCAGATATGATGGGTTAGAAAAAAGATAAAATTAATTTTTCCGTACAATAATACAAATATATGTTTTATTGTACGGTTTTTGTTTGGATTTTATTCGTAATTCTTAATGTAAGTATGTATCTTTTTTTAACGCAAATTATAATGAAAAACTTGGTATTACTATGTTTATCGGACTTATTGCAACGTTTGAATATTGATGGGGGTTAGAAAAATGACGAAAAATCAATGTTCGATTTTTGTTTGCAATATCGTTGTGGTATTGGTAGAATACTCATTGGTTAATTGAGAAAAACTTGGAGGTGCTCATATGTCATCAATAGTAGTCGTTGGGACACAATGGGGAGACGAAGGTAAAGGTAAAATTACGGATTTTCTAGCAGAACAAGCAGATGTTATTGCACGTTTTTCAGGCGGTAATAATGCGGGCCACACAATTATATTTGGTGGAGAAACTTATAAATTGCACTTAGTACCATCTGGTATTTTTTATAAAGAAAAATTATCAGTGATTGGTAATGGTGTAGTCGTAGATCCAGTTGCACTATTAAAAGAATTAGATGCTTTAAATGAACGAGGTATTTCAACAGATAATTTACGTATTTCTAATCGTGCACAAGTTATTTTACCTTATCACTTAAAACAAGATGAATATGAAGAAGAACGCCGTGGAGATAATAAAATTGGCACAACGAAAAAAGGTATCGGCCCAGCTTATGTAGATAAAGCGCAACGTATCGGTATCCGTGTGGCAGATTTATTAGACAAAGAAACATTTGAACAATTATTAAAAAATAACATTGAATATAAAAATGATTACTTCAAAGGTATGTTCGGCAAAGCATGTCCAACTTTTGATGAAATCTTTGAAACATATTACGCAGCAGGGCAACGTATCGCACCTTTCGTAGTGGACACAGCTAAAGTATTAGATGATGCGTTTGTAGCAGAAGAAAAAGTATTATTTGAAGGCGCTCAAGGCGTTATGTTAGACCTTGATCACGGTACATACCCATATGTAACTTCAAGTAACCCAGTAGCAGGTAACGTTACTGTAGGTGGGGGTGTTGGTCCAACATTCGTATCTAAAGTAATCGGTGTATGTAAAGCATATACATCTCGTGTAGGTGATGGCCCATTCCCAACAGAACTATTCGATGAAGATGGTCACCACATCCGTGAAGTTGGCCGTGAATACGGTACAACAACTGGTCGTCCACGTCGTATCGGTTGGTTTGACTCAGTTGTATTACGTCATTCTCGTCGTGCAAGTGGTATCACAGACTTATCAATCAACTCTATTGATGTATTAACTGGTCTTAAAGAAGTGAAAATTTGTACAGCTTATGAGTTAGATGGCGTAGAAATCACTGAATATCCAGCAAACTTGAAAGACTTAAATCGTTGTAAACCAATCTTTGAAACACTACCAGGTTGGACTGAAGACATTACAGGTTGTCGTTCATTAGAAGAATTACCTTCAAATGCACGTAGATATTTAGAACGTATTTCTGAGCTATGTGATGTGAAGATTTCAATCTTCTCAGTAGGCCCAGACCGTAACCAAACAAACTTATTAAAATCTTTATGGTAGGAAAATAATAACAAGTTAGGCTTCTAGCCTAATTATGAAAAAATACCTTGTAGAGTTCCCGTTTAGGGTGCGTCTACAAGGTATTTTTATTTATATATAACTGCTATTTAATTTAATTGGCAAACTTCATTGCGAAAAGCGAGTATTTGGTCTACTGCATATGCATAGCCCGCTTTGTCGAGAGGTTGTACGTTTTTTACTTTTTCGATATGTCGTTGATAATACATTTGATTTTCTAACATTTCTGATACAGCACAGCTTAATTGTACAGGTGTAAAGGCATCAGCATCAATGTGATGACCTACATTTAAGTTTGCAATCTGTTTGGCTACCACAGGTTGGTCTGCGCTCTGTGGGAAGGCTAGCATAGGCACGTTCATCATCATAGCCTCATTAGTACTATTCATACCCGCATGTGTTAAGAATAACGCTGTGTGCTGTAATAATTCAGTTTGTGGTACATAGCTTTTAATTATAAAATTGTCCGGTATCTCATCGAAATCTTTGATGCGATTTGTTTCACCGATAGAAACTACGACCGATGCATTCACGTCTGCTAACGCTTTAAAACATTTATTGAAAAAAGCGATATTTTGATTAAAAACAGTTCCTAAAGAAATGTAAATGATTGGTCGTGTTTGATCGATGTCATCCATAAAGCCAGAGGGTTGCGGTTGAATGACTGAAGGACCAGTAAAGACACAACGCTGTGCATCAAACAGGTTATAATTCATTTGGAAACCTTTCATTACATAACATAAGTTGAAATCTCCAGGATTATTCATCACTTCAAAGCGAGAAGGTACCTCAACATTATATGTAGATTCAATATGTTGTTTCAATTCATTAAATGTTTGATCGGCTTGTTTAATTTCATTGGCATCAACCATTGTTGTTAATTTTTCTGTAAATGCATCAAAACTTTGTTTGCTATGCGCAAATGATGCAATAGAAGATATTGAAGGGATATTTAATTTTTGCGCAATGATATGGCCACAACTAAACATAGAATCGTGAATCATATAATCATAATGCTCATCTTGTGTTTCTTCTAAAATTTGAGGCACAATGATATCCGCAGTTTTCAATAAACCGTTCATTACATTATATAAATGATGTTGACCATAAGATCTAAAACGGTCGAGTATAGCATCAGTAGGTAACGTACGTACTTCTACACCTGTGCCAGCTAATTTATCTTTATATTTATCGCATATATAATAAACGACGTTTTCACCGCGCTCAACGAGTTCTTTACATACTGCAATAGTTGGATTAAAATGTCCGGGTGATCCTGAGTTGATAAATAATACGTTTGCCAAGGATAAGCCTCCTAATATATTTTATTACACAAGTGTAGCAAAAAGTTTTGAAAACAAAAAAGATTTTAATTTTAATAGTTTGGTTTAAAATTAAAAATATTTGTACGCTATTGAATGAATTTAAAGTTTTTTCCATTTTCATTAATGGCTTCATAGCAGTTTTTTCAAAATAAATCTTAAATTACTAACTTTATACAATTAATATAGAAAATTATACTAATAAAATTAAAAAAAGAGCTTGTCTTCCTTCTAGAGACTTGGTATAATTTAACTTGTGCTTAAGACAGGCTCCTTGGTCAAGCGGTTAAGACACCGCCCTTTCACGGCGGTAACACGGGTTCGAGTCCCGTAGGAGTCACCATTTTTTAGGTCTCGTAGTGTAGCGGTTAACACGCCTGCCTGTCACGCAGGAGATCGCGGGTTCGATTCCCGTCGAGACCGTATAATGCCCATCCAATAGGATGGGCATTTTTTTTGGGAGTGGGACAGAAATCTAATGTTTTTAACAAGATTTCGTCGTATGAACCTGGCCCGGCAAAGCTGACTGTAAAATGGAATACAAGCGCTGAAGCTCTTGCATAAGAACTACTTGGCTTCATAAATGAAGTAGTAGTTCTTTAATAGCTTGGTATAAGTGCATTTTCAATACAGTCAGCCACTGCCAGTATAATGATTGAGGTTGAGACATGTATATATGTCTCAGCTTTTTTAATTATCATTTGATTATACTAGTGTTATTACATATAGAAGCTATAAAATGAGCTTAATTTGAATTTAATAAAAAAATTGCTTATGATAAATGAGCATATGGTAGACTAATTTCAATTTTCAACATAAAAAGCAATTTGGTGTCGGACTGAGGATTAAGATTTATTGATATAGCATCATATGAAATCAATATGAGGAGTGTAAGTATGGCAAATGTTAAAAGCATAGAAGGATTAGATCTTATAGATTTAATTAGTGAGCGGCATGGTGAATTAAGACAACAGGTAAATACTATAACATCAGAGCGCATACAGGGCGTTCAATTCAGTAGTTCAGAATGGTATCTTATTAATAAAATAAACTATGAAAAACCAAGTTTTGCCGAACTCACAAGAAAAATCCATCTTACGCGCCAAGCTATTCATAAAGCAATTAAACAATTAGAACACAAAGGTGTCGTTCAAGTTGAAGCTGTGCCCAATAATAAAAAAGAAAAACGCGTTGTCTTAACTGAATTAGGAGCTCAGTGTTATGAACACTATAAGGATTATAAATCACAAGTCATCAAACATATGGAAACAGTGATTGGTAGCAGACAAATAGAGCAACTTAAACAAGTACTACAACAAGATTGGCATTTAGAAGATATTGAAATAAATACTAAATAGATACTTAGGTGTCAGACAACAGAAGCAATTGTTTGATGCTTAATTTTTTAAAAATAAATTTGTCAACTAGGTTGACAATAATTAAAAATATTTGGTACAGTAAGTAAGTTCATATTGAGCGGACGTTGTTTGTTATCATCATGATTAATTTATTTCCTGGGTGATACTAAACCGATGTTCAATTTATATAGACTATAATGAAATGGAAATATAGGAATAAGTAGTAAAGCGTGGAGATGAATTTAATAAAAATGAGCGACAAAGAAAGATTGGTTTACTCTTGAATGTTTACTTCAAGACAACACTCATTTTATATCTCTAAAATATACTTATACTTCGTTTACCATAAAAAGGAGTATATCAAATGGCAACACAAGTATTAGTGAAAAATCCAAAAATGTATGCACTCGTATTAATGATTGGCGGATTTATGGGTCTATTTAGTGAAACAGCATTAAATATGGCTTTAACAGATATCATGGCTGATTTTCAAGTTTCAGCAGCAACCGTACAATGGTTAACGACAGGTTATTTACTCGTCATGGCTTGTTTAGTTCCTGCGTCTTTGTATTTAATCAAATGGTTTAATACAAAGTCTCTAGTTATTACAGGTATATTATTATCTTTATTAGGCGTCATCGTAGGCGCACTTGCACCTAACTTTGGTTTGTTATTGTTAGGACGTATTATTCAAGCATTAGGTACAGGTATTTTGTTACCGATTATGGTGACAGTACTGATGTTAATCTTCCCAATTGAAAAACGTGGCGCAGTGATGGGCATTATGGGACTTGTTATCACAGCAGGACCAGCACTCGGGCCGACGTTATCAGGTGTTATTATTTCAGCATCAAGTTGGCACTTCATCTTCTGGATTAGCGCAATTTTATATATTGTCGTATTATTGATGGCATTTTCACACGTTGAAAATGTTGGTGAAATTACGAAACCTAGAATTGATATTCTATCGATTTTCTTATCGACGGTTGGTTTTGCAGGACTTATCTTCGCGTTAAGTTCAATGGCAGAAGCGGCGTTTACAGATGCAATCGTATGGGCGCCATTAGCGATTGGTGTCATTGGATTAGCAATCTTTATCGTTCGTCAGTTTAAAATCGATTCACCGATGCTTAACTTAAACGTATTTAAGTACCCAATGTTTATATTAGGCGCGGCAATGGTCTTCATAACGATTTTATGTATATTGGCTACAGGTATTTTATTACCACTATATTTAAAAGGCGCGCTATTATTTAGTTCTGTTGTTGCCGGTTTAATCTTATTACCGGGTAACGCAGTGAACTTAGTATTGTCGCCAGTTATAGGATCGCTATTTGATCGCTTTGGTGCGAGATACTTTGGCATTATAGGATTCGTGCTGATGTTTATCTCAGCAATCTCATTTGCGTTCATGATTTCAGCTTCTACACCTGTATGGGCAATCATTCTCGCATTCATGGTATTATTCTTTGGTATATCCATGGTCATGATGCCAGCACAAACAAATGCTTTAAATCAGCTCCCACATCATCTTTATGCAGATGGTTCAGCTACGATTACAACGTTAATTCAAGTAGGCGGTTCTGCCGGTACAGCGATTGCCATTACAATTTATACCACGGCAATGAAGTCATTCGGCTCAACTAACCCGAATGCTGCACAAGAAGTTGTTCTTGCGCACGGCATCCAATATACCTTCTTCTTTATAGTAGGTTTAACAATAATTGGATTTATACTGTCTCTATTTGTTAAAAAAACGAAAACAATCTAAAAATGATAAGTGATACATATAAATAAGCGACGCTACATGTAGAAATTAGAGCGAAGGAATCATTCTCCGCTGTAACATGAATACATGAGCCGTTACTTCCTATATGTATCACTTTTTTGATTTTTGTATGGAAGATGCATGCGTATTACATGTTGATTAAAATGAAGGTAAATGCAAACTACATATAGGCTATAGGCAAGAAATTCGATTGATACACTTATATTGTTTACACTTGATGCATCTATGATTTATCGATAAGTACCCATTTAATACGAACAATGTTATAATTTTACAATATACAAATATAATTTTCTATTTAGAAAATAGAATTAATATGACATAAATGGTAAATTATACTAGAGAGAAATACGTAGAATTTTAAAAAAAGAACGTACTACAATTTAGAAATGAGGTTTATAAATATGGCTAGAAAAGTTGTTGTAGTCGATGATGAAAAACCAATTGCTGATATTTTAGAATTTAACTTAAAAAAAGAAGGTTACGAAGTATTTTGTGCATACGACGGTGACGATGCAGTTGATTTAATATATGAAGAAGAACCCGACATCGTGTTATTAGATATTATGTTACCAGGACGTGACGGCATGGAAGTATGTCGTGAAGTACGTAAGAAATTTGAAATGCCGATTATCATGCTTACTGCAAAAGACTCAGAAATTGATAAAGTGTTAGGCCTTGAACTCGGTGCAGATGATTATGTAACGAAACCGTTTAGTACACGCGAATTAATCGCACGTGTGAAAGCAAACTTACGTCGTCATTATTCACAACCAGCACAAGAAGTGGATAATGCATCAAATGAAATTTCTATTAAAGACATTGTTATTTATCCTGATGCATACTCTATCAAAAAACGTGGCGGAGAAATTGACTTAACACACCGAGAATTCGAATTATTCCATTACTTATCTAAACATATGGGTCAAGTAATGACACGTGAACATTTATTGCAAACTGTTTGGGGTTATGACTATTTTGGTGACGTGCGTACAGTAGACGTAACAATTCGACGCTTACGTGAAAAAATCGAAGACGATCCATCTCATCCAGAATATATTGTGACTCGTCGTGGCGTTGGATATTTCCTCCAACAACATGACTAGGGGACGCTTATAAATGAAATGGCTTAAATATTTTCAGTCTTTACACACGAAACTTGTTATTGTCTATGTGTTGCTCATTGTAATCGGTATGCAAATTATCGGTTTATATTTTACCAATAGTCTAGAAAAAGAACTAACACAAACATTTAAAAATAATATTTCGCAATACGCGAAACAAATCGAAATTAATATAGAAAAAGTCTATGACGAAGACAATTCCGTTAATGCTCAAAAAGAAGTTCAAAACTTATTAAATGAGTATGCCAATAGACAAGAAATAGAAGAAATACGCTTTATTGATAAAGATCAGATTATTATGGCGACTTCAAAGCAGTCTACGCGTAGTCTAATAAATCAAAAAGCGAATGATAACTCTATCCAAAAAGCCTTATCTTTAGGCGAAATTAATAGCCATACCGTATTAAAAGATTACGGTAACGGGAAACAACGTGTGTGGGTGTATAACTTACCAGTTAAAACATCAAACGACGGAACGATAGGTAATGTCTATATCGAAGCGGATATTAACGATGTATTTAAACAACTTAGCAGTATTAACCAAATCTTTATCGTTGGTACAGGGATTTCCTTATTAATTACTGTTATCCTTGGTTTCTTTATTGCGCGTACGATTACGAAGCCAATTACAGACATGCGGAACCAAGCTGCAGAGATGTCTAAAGGTAACTATACCCAACGCGTAAAAATATACGGTAACGATGAGATTGGGGAGCTGGCACTTGCCTTTAATAATCTCTCGAAACGTGTACAAGAAGCGCAAGCGAATACCGAAAGTGAGAAGCGTCGCTTAGACTCAGTTATCACCCATATGAGTGACGGTATTATTGCAACGGATCGCCGTGGTCGAGTGCGTATTGTAAACGACATGGCGTTGACGATGATGGGCTCATTAAAAGAAGACATTATCGGAGACTACATGTTAAATGTCCTTAAACTAGAAGAAGATTTCTCTTTAGATGAAATTCAAGAGAATAATGATAGCTTCTTATTAGATATTAATGAAAACGAAGGCATTATTGCGCGCGTTAACTTTAGTACAATCGTACAAGAAACAGGATTTGTGACAGGTTACATTGCCGTACTACATGACGTTACAGAGCAACAACAAGTAGAACGCGAACGTCGTGAGTTCGTAGCAAATGTCTCACATGAATTACGTACACCACTGACATCTATGAACAGTTATATCGAAGCTTTAGAAAGCGGTGCTTGGGAAGATAAAGAACTCGCACCACAATTCTTATCCGTAACACGTGAAGAAACAGAACGTATGATTCGTCTCGTAAACGATCTATTACAATTATCTAAAATGGATAACGAATCCGATCAAATTACGAAAGAAATCATAGACTTTAATATGTTTATCAATAAAATTATTAACCGTCACGAAATGTCCGATAAGGAAACGACATTCGTCCGTGAAATTCCAAATAATACGATTTTTACAGAAATCGATCCAGACAAGATGACACAAGTATTTGATAATGTTATTACCAATGCGATGAAGTATTCTCGTGGCGATAAACGTGTAGAGTTTCACGTGAAACAGAACGCGTTATACAATCGTATGACGATACGAGTGAAAGATAATGGTATTGGTATTCCAATTAATAAAGTAGATAAAATCTTTGACCGTTTCTACCGTGTGGATAAAGCACGTACACGTAAAATGGGTGGTACAGGCTTAGGCTTAGCCATTTCCAAAGAAATTGTTGAAGCACATAATGGTCGCATTTGGGCAAACAGTGTAGAAGGACAAGGAACATCAATCTTCATTACACTGCCATGTGAAGTACTAGAAGATGGTGATTGGGATGCGGAGTAAAGAGTTAATCAAATCCATCATCCTATACCTTTTAGTATTAATGAGTGCTGTGCTGACATACATGACGTGGAACTTCTCGCCAGACTTAGCGAATGTAGATCAACAAGATAGTAGCAATAAAGATGCTAAAGCAAATACGATAGGTAAACCGCTCGATCAAGGGATGAGTAAAGTCGTGGCCCCGTATCAAATCATTCACTCTAATGGTGAAGATACAGAAGGTATGGAAGCGACACGTAGCAACGTCGAAGAGACTATCAGTCCCTTGAAAAACCAGCGCGTACTGCATGCCGAACAAATGCATAGTAATCATAATTTGATTATTCCAGACTTAAGCGATGAATTTTTAGTATTGGATTTCAGTTATGATATGCCACTAGCAACCTATTTAGGTCAAGCATTGAACATCGATGCCAAAGTACCAAATAACTTTAAATTTGATCGTCTATTAATTGATGACAATGAAGATGGCAAAGTAAAACTCTATGCAATTAGTAAAGATCGTCATAATGTCGTTCGTATGACGACGACGGCGAAGATGAGTTCATTTGCTAAAAAAATGAAAGAACAACAAAAAAGTATGAAACCATATACAGAGATTATTACGAATAAAGACACCATCGATAAAGCAACGCATATCTTTGCACCAAAGGCACCTAAAGGTTTGAAATCATACCACACGATTTACAACCGCATCAGTGTCGATACGATGAATTCTATACTCTTCAATGACTCCGTAGTCGTACGTAGCACGAAAAGCGGTACAGCGACATACAATAACAACACCGGTGTCGCCAACTACAGTGAAGATAATGAAAAATATCGTTACACGAATCTCTCAGAAGATGAGGATCGTTCAACAAACATGCAAGACAGTATTCCAAGTACTTATGATTACATCAACAGACATGGTGGCTTCACAGATGATTACAGACTCTTCAGCACAGATAATAAAGGCGGCGAACTGACATACCAAATGTTCTTAAACGGCCGTCCAACCTTCAATGATGACGAGTTGAATAATATTAAAGTCTCATGGAGCGATAAAGGCGTCTTCAGTTATGCACGTGCATTGTTAAAATCTAATGTCACAATAGATAGCGGTGAAGATGAAATAGATTTACCAGGAGCTGAAACGGTGCGTTCAGAACTGGCAAATAATCCTGAAATCGACTTTGAAGAAGTAACAAATATGACGATTGGTTACAACATGGAACACAAAGATGATGGTAGCGACATCGAAATTCAACGTAATAGTGAATTCAAACCACAATGGTATGTAGAGTATAAAGGTGATTGGCTTGCATACAAAGATGGGGGGCTAGAATAAATGAACTGGAAACGCGCAAAAACATTATTTATTATAGTATTTATTCTAGTCAACATTAGTCTGATTATTATTTACGTGGATAAAGTTAATAAATCACAAATTAATGACAGTGAAGACGAAAGTGGAGTGAATTTTAAGCAAGAAGAAATTAAAATTCCAGAAAATCTCCCAAGCGTGAATGGTTTGAAAATGCAATTACTGACAGCAAGATCGAATGATTTTTCATCTTATGCGAAGACACGTCCAAGCATCACAAGCGAGTCTTCAGGCGCAGTTGCCAAAGGTGATATTAGCGACCCGATTAATATCAGCAATGACCAATTCACCGACCTTAAATCGTATGTCAAAGGCAGCGTGTATAAAGGTGAAGATTATGAAATGAGTCATATTGATGATGAAAAAGTTACCTTTGAACAGACGTATAATGATTATCCAATTATGAATAATAGTAGAGCGAAATTAGAATTTAATGTTGAAGATGGCAAATCTTCAAGTTATGAACAAACTGCTATGAAGTCTATCGAGCCTTCAGAAGGTACGAATAACGATAAAAAGCAAGTGAACACAGCGCGAAGTGCCATCGAGGACCTTTACTATAATCGTTATCTCAAACGCAATGACGAAGTAACCAATGCACGACTAGGCTACTATACTGTTGTCAAAGAGCCGAACGTTCAAGTGCTTGAAGCCAATTGGGAAATCAAAGTAAAACATGGCGACAAGATTAAGACATATTATGTAGAAGCCGTAGCAGACAGTCCGAAAATTATTGAAGAATAATCTTGTGGATAACTGTGGATAAGTTGAGAATAAACTATCGCGCACACCTTTTTACTAAGGTGTGCGTTTTTATGATGTTTGAATAAAAAACTTTAGACTCGCTTGCCTAGGACACGGTCTCAGCCTGTAGTCTTCGACTCATGTTGTTTCGTCAGGCGTCTTGTCCAAATTTTTACAAGTTACGTATAATTATTAAATAACTTTTTAGAACGTGATTAATGGAAATTAAAAGATAGATTACTATCTAAATAAACAATTTGGACATGCTGAAACCGAAAAGTATGTTAAAATTAAATACTGTTAATGAGAGTTATTAAAGAAGTATGAAATGGTTCGAAAGCGTATCATATACTTAGAATTTTGAAGATAGCTTAAGCTAATTTTTGATAAAGAGCTGGTTTCATATTCTCAAAAACTTAGATAAATCAATTTATTATAATAAATAATTAGACAGAGGGCATATTGATGGCACATAAACCGGAGACTGCCCCATCGCAATATAAGCAATAGATTAGAAAGGGTGAATCGCTTGATACGTATGAGCGCATTGGCGAGTGGCAGTACAGGGAACGCCACTTATGTGGAAAGTGATAAAGGTAGTATTCTTGTCGACGCGGGTTTGACAGGTAAGAAAATGGAAGAACTATTTAGTCAAATAGACAAACAAATTAAAGATTTAAATGGGATTTTAGTTACACATGAACATACAGACCATATTAAAGGACTAGGTGTGTTAGCGCGTAAATATGGCTTGCCGATTTATGCGAATGAAAAGACATGGACAGCCATTGAAAAGAAAGATAGTAAGATTCCAATGGATCAGAAATTCATTTTTAATCCATATGAAACAAAATCAATTGCTGGATTTGATATCGAATCGTTCAATGTTTCACATGATGCGATAGATCCACAATTCTACATTTTCCATAATAATTATAAGAAATTCACGATTTTAACAGATACAGGTTACGTTTCCGACCGTATGAAAGGTATGATTCAAGGTAGCGACGCTTTTATCTTTGAAAGTAATCACGATGTGGATATGTTACGCATGTGTGGTTATCCTTGGAAGACGAAACAACGTATACTTAGTGATATGGGACACGTTTCAAACGAAGATGCAGGTCTAGCAATGACAGACGTCATCACAGGTAGCACGAAACGCATTTACCTGTCTCATTTATCACAAGACAATAACATGAAAGACTTGGCACGCATGAGCGTCGGACAAGTCCTCAATGAACACGACATCGACACAAACAAAGAAGTATTGTTGTGTGATACTGATAAAGCCAAAGCAACACCGATATATACACTATAGATAATCTTAACTTCTTTGAAGTTTAGATTATCTTAATGCATTAGCTTTAGCTAATGTAATCCATGGTCAACATTAAAGCGAAGTAACCGATATCTCATTAGGAGGTATCGGTTTTTTATATTTTGCTAGTATATATGAATTAAAATACATTTAATAGGAGGGGTTTTTATAGGAAAATTTACTCAATAAAAGAAGGAATATATGGGCATACAACCCTAGGTCTTAACTGAAAATTACTATATGCAATTGACGGATAATTATAACAATCGGTGGAATGGGTATGTAGTAAGGATTCAGCAAAGATAGTATGAAGATAATGTAAATCCTGTGAATAAGTATGTAAGACGACCTCGAACTTATCCACGGAATTATACATAGTTATCCAGATGTGTGCACAATTCACAGGGAAATACCCACATTGTACACAGAGTTATCCACAAACGGACAGGTTGTTCACTTATTTTTGTGTAGAAACCGTAAACATTATTAAAAAATCGTATGCATTCCTGTTATAATAAGAGGGAATAGTGTGCATAAGTGTATAACCTGTGGATAAGTATAATAAATACCAACTACTACACAATTTTTTGGAGGAAAACTATGAAGATTACGATACTCACAGTAGGTAAACTAAAAGAGAAATACTGGAAACAAGCTATAGCAGAATATGAAAAAAGGTTAGGAGCATATTCTAAAATAGAAATCATTGAAGTACCTGATGAAAAAGCACCCGAAAATATGAGTGACAAAGAGATAGAGCAAGTTAAAGAGAAAGAAGGTCAGCGCTTACTAGCAAAAGTAAAACCACAATCCACAGTGATTACTTTAGAGATTAAAGGAAACATGCTGACGTCAGAAGGCTTAGCAAAAGAAATAGAAAGCCGCATGACACGCGGTCAAAGCGACTTTACATTTATTATTGGCGGATCAAACGGTCTACACAAAGAGGTTTTAGACCGTAGCAACTATGCCCTGTCATTCAGTAAAATGACCTTTCCACACCAAATGATGCGCGTCATCTTAATCGAGCAAGTCTACCGCGCGTTTAAGATAATGAGGGGAGAAGCGTATCATAAATGATGCGGTTTTTTCAGCCGCTTCATAAAGGTATTTTGAACGTATCATGCTGTATGAGGTTTACAGAAATTGCAGTTATGTTTTTGTAAAGCTTAGCATAAATAAAACGAAAAATAGGCTGTGTATAATTTAAAATAGAGACTATATTTGGAGTTAAAGGAATATATAATGAAATCTGGAGGACTCTATTAAACTAAAAGAAATAGTTAATTAGACACTTGTACTTTTGACGTATTATTATATAATACATCAATTATTCAGAAGTCATAGTTAAAACATTTATAGAAAATTTGATGGTATAATAATAAAAATGAAATTCAATTATATTTAGTAATAAAAGGTAGGGCACAGCTATAGAAGTTAGTACATAACACACAAGCTTTTTACTTATGAATCGGGGTAATTATTAATGACACTATCAAAATTAATTAAAGAGATAGGTAATACATACGTTAAAGAAAAAGAATCCGGTGAATTTGAAGGGGCACCTGTCGGAGATCTAGTGAAAAACAAAATGGTTAAAGAGCTAAAAAATATAGAAGATTTAAAAGGATATGAAATTAAAGGTAGTATTGGGAATGGGCAATTTGCCTCTGTACCTTGGGTTGCTATTATGAATAAAGAAGTCACAAAAGCTACTACTAAGGGATTTTATGTTGCTTTCTTATTTAGAGCCGATGGAGAAAAAGTATTCCTGACATTAAACCAAGGAGCTACATATTTTAAAGAAAAAAAGTTGAAAGAACAGGATATAATAAAAATATCAAAAGCACTTTATAGAACACTAGAAACTCCAGTGAGTAACCCTATTGATATTGATCTAGAGTCTAATACGCAATTAGGAAGTAGTTATGAAGGTACTACAATCAGTGGATTTGAATATAGTATTAATAATATGCCTGACTCAGCAACTATAGAAAACGATATTATTAAATTGTTAAATGACTATGAACAGTTAGTTGTTAAATATAAAGAGAATGGGAGCAATATTGATCAATTTTATCAATTTATATTAAATTCTGAAGAAAAGAAATATCAACTATTCAAAAATTTATTTCTGAATTTTGTAGAACAGAGTCAGATCAATATTACAGATAAAGAAAATAAAAGTACTGAAATAAAGTCTGAAGGTCTTGATGAAGTAAAAGTTACTAAAATTAAAGATTTTAACTCTGTGCAAATGGATGGTGTATATTTTCATGTCCACTTATTTAATAGTGGTCAATATGGAAGGAAAAACGGTAATGGCAGTGGTAAAATTCCATATATATGTTATGAATTTTCTAATACGAGATGGGCAAATATTAGAACAACTTTTGAAAATTATAAAATGACAACCGCTAGATTTACATTGTGGGATGAAATAGATCTTAAAGAACAAGAAACAGGACAAAGTTATAATATTGAGGATATGGATTTATTTTCAAATAATCCACCGAACGAATATTTCAAACAATTTTATGAAGATTATATGAGTTATAAAGCCGAGGTGGATCTAATGTTAGAAAGTGGAATCGTGAAAGAGATAACTGATAAATTATTAAATTCTAAAAATATTATACTAAGAGGTGCTCCTGGAACAGGTAAGAGCTATCTAGCTAAAGCGATAGCGTCTAAGATAATTGGGACATCTAACGAAAACCTAGAGTCTTCAAAACAATTTGAGTTCGTGCAATTTCACCCAAATTACGATTATACAGATTTTGTCGAAGGGATCAGGCCTGTTATATCTCATGATGGAAATATGGGATTTAATTTAAAACCTGGAATCTTCAAAACGTTTTGTGAAAAAGCTATAAGTGATCAAAACAATGGTTCTTCGGCTGAATTTGAAGAAAAATATGAAGATTACATTGAATACGTCAATAGTGAGAATGAAAAGAAATTTGTATTTGTAATTGATGAAATAAATAGAGGAGAAATATCAAAGATATTTGGAGAATTATTTTTTTCAATTGATCCTAGCTATAGAGGAATAACTGGAGCTGTAAAAACACAGTATTCGAATATGGAATCTGAGGGGAATAAATTTTATATCCCTGATAATGTATATATTATAGGAACAATGAACGATATCGATCGCTCAGTAGATACTTTTGATTTTGCTATGAGACGTAGATTTAGATTTATTGAAATTAAAGCAAATGAAAATATTGAAATGCTAGAAGTATTGGGTGATAAAAAAGAGGAAGCTATTGTCAGTATGACTAACCTTAATCATGCAATTTCACAAGTAGATGAATTGGATAATAACTATCATATAGGTGCTGCTTATTTCTTAAAATTAAAAGAAATAAACTTTGAAGAATTATGGGAAGACTTTTTAGAGCCTTTGCTGTCAGACTATATTAGAGGAATGTTTAATGAAGAAGAGATTATGGAATCGTTTAGAGTGGCTTATAATAACTCGCATTTAGAACTGGATTCTGTGGATGAAAATGCTTAAAATTAAAGACAATTCATCCATGTTGGTTAGTGATTTTAGCGAAATTCCAAATGTAATTTCTTCAATATTAGATAAGACAGTATCTGAACTAGAGGACGCAGGCATATTTGTTTTTCCTAATAGTTTAAAAGAGCAGGAAGGAATAACTGACGATCAAATGATACTTAAAAAAGAAGATGAAGAGTATCGTTCTAGTAATATTATGGGGTTTTTAGGTTGTGACCAAGAGAATTTAGTGATTGAATCACGTTTTTCAGAAGGACAAAAGGATTATTTTTTCCAATATCTAATTGAAAATGTTTTGAAAATACCATATGTTATTGATTTAAATACAATAATTGATCAGGACAATGAAATTATTGATCTATTTATTTTTATTTTTCCGTATTATTTAAAGAAAGCTATGCGCAAAGGATTGTTCAAAGTATATGTCAGAAATGAATATAACAATGATAATTTAAAAGGTACTATCGATATTCAAAAACATATCAAAAAAAACACACCTTTTATAGGAAATATTGCTTATTCACAGAGAGAATTTTCATATGATAACTACATTCTTCAGTTAATTAGACATACAATTGAATTTATTAAAAAAAGAAAAGAAGGAGTAGGTATATTAAGTAATGTGAGAACTGAAGTGAAAAAAATTCGTGAGGCTACTATGAGCTACAATCATATGGATAAGAATAAAGTGGTAACGCTAAATAATAAGCGGCCTATCCGACATGCATATTTTAAGGAATATAGAGAATTACAGAAACTTTGCTTAATTATTTTACAACAACATAAGCACTATATTGGAAGCGGCATGGAGAAAATTCATGGAATCCTATTTGATGGTGCATGGTTATGGGAAGAATACATTCATACATTGATCGATATAGATTTTTATCATCCTCAAAATAAGTCGGGCAGTGGTGCACAAAGGTTATTTAGTAGAGAAGATGGTTCGAAAATAGGGTTAGTTTATCCAGATTTTATTGGACGTAATTATGGAAATCGAGTGATCGGAGATGCTAAATATAAGCCTATTCAAAACATTGGGAATAAAGACTTTCTTCAAGTATTAGCTTATATGTTTAGGTTTGATGCTAAAATTGCTTACTATTTCTATCCCAATAATTATGAAAATAATTACCAAGTATTGTACTTAAATCAGGGACTCAAATATGAAAATAATGTGCAAATGCGTGGTGATATAAAAGTAATTAAACTTGGTCTCTCTATCCCTAAGAAAGTTAAAGATTACAAAGATTTTTCAGAAAAAATGAAGAAAGCCGAACAAGAATTTTTGAAGAAAATATAGCATGTTACAAAGTTAATTAGTTCAATCAGTTATGTGTCGGAGAAAGATAGTTTTAAAAGAAGTAATAAATTAAAAAAATCAAATAATGAGTGTTAAAAATTATATTATCAACCGATATGTAGAAGCGTATACAAAATAATAATATTTTATATTTCAACTCATCTAAACTTGATAAAGTATGCTTGCACAATAATAATTATTTTCAATTAAATATAAAAATCTTTCACTATGACTGAACTGACCCCCAAATATGAGAATAAGAAAAAACACTTTCGTTGAATTCATACTAAAATGAATTCAACGAAAGTGTTTTTTCTATGAAATATATTAGACATCTCAATTTCTTATCGTATACGCATCAAGAAGAACTCGAGATAACACTTGTAAAGGCAATCGAGAACGTACTTCATAAGTAGGGATATAAGTTTTATCTGATTTAAAACCTAATAAATTGATGTCACATAAATTATAAAGACGACTATCTTTGTTTGTTGTTAAACATATCGTCTTTACATTGTTCTTTTTACATAATTTGGCAGCTTTAATAAGTTCTTCTGTCTCACCATTTAAAGAAATGAAAATCACTAAATCGTCTTGGTTAAATGATTCTGCCTTAATTTTAATAATATTAGGATCGTTATGTTCTTCCGTATGTTTATTTAAAAGTTGTAATTTAATAGTCATTTCATTAGAGATATGTTCTGAAAATCCTCTTGCTAAAATAGAAATTTTTTTACTATATTTAATTGCCGATATGGCGTCTTCAATAATGGTGTAATTCAGATAACGTATTGTTTTATCAACTTCTTCTTGATTTTTAACAATGGCGGCTTGGATTTGAGAATCAATACGTTCCAAGTGTTTTAACGGCTCAGAAAATTTATTAGCGTCTTCAGAAGCAATTTGATATTTGAAATCTGTAAATCCCTTATAATCTAACTTCTTCATGCATCTAACAATTGTAGAAGTTGATATATTAGCATTTTCACTTAATTTTATTATAGAAATGTCCATAATTTCTGAGTAATTATTTTCAATATATTCTACTAAATATTTATCACTCTCACTTAATTTATCGTAATGATATTGGACTTTTTGTTGAAAATTCAAAATTAACCTCCATAAGAAAAGATTTTCATAATAATTTTACTATATCACAAAATGTGTAAACATTTTCATGTTAATAGATGCCACAATATAAGAAAGAATAAATGGGGTGTAGAAAAATGATTTATACATGCACATTGAATCCAGCTATCGATATGTTTGTTCAAATGAAAGACTTTCAGCCAGATGTTGTTAATCGTAGTATTTATGATGAGGTACAGCCTAATGGCAAGGGAGTAAACATATCAATTATGCTCAAAAAATTAAATGAGGATTCTGTAGCAACGGGATTTTTAGGAGGGTTTAGTGGAAAATTTATCGACGATGAACTTTTGAAAATGGGAATTTCTACTGATTTTGTAAGGGTTAGGGATAATACAAGAATCAATGTGTTTTTAATGTCTAATCAAGGTGAATATAAAATTGTTAATAGTGGTCCTAATATTAGTAGGGAAAAATCAAAGGAATTAATTTCAAAAATAAAGTTACTTAATCCTGAAGATACTTTATTTGTTTCTGGAAGTTTACCACAAGGCTTAGATGGTGATATTTTATTTGAAATTGCCAAGTTATCAAGTTTAAAACATTTTAATTTAGTTTTAGATATTAGTCATCCAATACTTAAAGAACTCATGTCCTTTAAACCCTACTTAATTAAACCAAACGATGATGAGTTACAAAAATTATTTCCAGAATTAAATATGAGCTATGAAGCAGATATTGTTAAAGCAGGAAAATCATTGATACAAGATGGTTGTCAAAATGTATTAGTTTCTGTAGGTGGCGATGGAGCATATTTTATAAATAGTGATGAAGCATTGTATTGTAAGGCTCCTAAAGGGGATGTCATCAATACCGCTGGTTCTGGAGATGCAATGCTAGCAAGTTTTTATGAATCATATATTAATAAAGTAAATACAAAAGAATCAATTAAAAAAGCTGTTGCAGTGGGATCGTCTACAGCTTTCAAATCAGGATTGAGTGATCTTTGCGATATAACTGAGTTAATGAATAAAATTACTGTTAATGATATTAGCGTTACTAAATAAGGGGGCTAATTATGAAATATCAATTTTTAGGTGTAACAGGGTGTCCAACTGGTATAGCACATACCTTTATGGCTGCTGAAGCTTTGGAAAAAGCAGCAGATGAAAAGGGTGTAACAATTAAAGTAGAAACACATGGTCAAAAAGGCGTAGAAAATCAATTTACGCAAAAAGAAATTGATGATGCAGAAGTGATCATCATTGCTGCAGATAAAAATGTAGACATACATCGTTTTTCTGGCAAGAAAATTATTAATGTTTCTGTATCTAAAGGGATTAAACAACCAAACTTGTTATTAGATAAAGCTATAAGCGGTGATGTTAGTACTTATCAAGGAAATAAGCAACAAAATTATAATTCAATAGAAGAAAAACAGGAAACTAATTTTTGGCATCAGATATATGTTCATTTGATGAACGGGGTCTCACATATGCTACCAATTATCGTAGCAGGTGGTGTAATGACAGCCGTATCATTTATGTTTGGTATTTATTCAGCTGATCCGAAATCAGATCAATATAATGTTTTTGCAGAACAAATGAATACTATTGGTGGATTGGCTATGGGATTGATGGTACCTATTTTGAGTGCATACATTGCACAATCAATAGGAAATAGACCAGGGCTAGTGATTGGTTTCATAGCAGGTATGATTGCGGACCATAATGGAACTGGATTTTTAGGTGGTATCGTTTCAGGGTTTTTAGCGGGTGGTGTAATTATATTACTCCAAAAATTATTAAAGAAATTACCACAATCATTAGATGGCTTAAAATCAATTTTTCTGTTACCCGTTCTAGGAATTTTTATTGCTGGATTTATTATGTGGTACCTGTCAGTACCAATGGAAATTATTAATAAAGCAATGATGGATTTCTTATCGGGATTCCAAAATTCAAGCCCTATTTTACTAGGTCTTATTGTAGGTATAATGTGTGCTGCTGATATGGGTGGTCCAATCAATAAAGCTGCATATGTAACAGGAACAGCATTATTAGCCCAAGGCAATTTCTTGTTTATGGCTGGGGTTTCAGCTGCATGTATTGTGCCACCCCTAGCCACAGGGTTTTCAGTCATATTTGGGAAAAAATATTATGAGAACTCAGAAAAAAGCGCGGGGTACGTGAACTTCTTACTTGGTTCAACACATATTACTGAAGGGGCTATCCCATTTGCTGCGAAGAGACCACTAACTATTATACCGATATTAATGATGGGGTCTGCAATTGCTGCTATTTTAACTTACTTATTAAAAGTAGAAGTACCTGCGCCTCATGGTGGTTTTATAGTGTTACCTGTGGTTACACACCCAATATTTTGGATTATTGCCATAGTTATTGGAGCTTTGGTTTCAGGACTATTGATGTCTCTGGAACAAAAAAGACATATACTCAAAAACAAAAAAAAGAGTAATGAAAATACGATTGATGAAGAACAGGTTGGTCAAACCCAAGAGGACATAATAAAACCAGAACAAGTTTTTTTAAATAAAAACATAGAAACTAAAGAAGAAATATTAAAATACATTGCCAATAAAGCAGTTCAATTGGAAATATCAAATGAATCAGAAAAGGTTTTAGAAGGGTTGAAAAAACGTGAAGAAGAGAGCAGTACTGGAATGGAAAATGGGATAGCCATACCTCACGTTGCTAGTGGACACATTTTTTCTGCCAAATTAATCATTGTTCAATTAAATAATGGTATTGAATGGCCATCATTAGATAATCAAAACACTGATTTTATTATTAGCATTTTAGTTCCTAAAAATAATGAAGGTAAACATCTGAAAATTTTATCTCAATTATCTAGAAAACTTATAGATGAAAACTATATTAAAGAATTAAAAAATGCGAAATCTGAAGTTAAAATATCTGAATTAATCCAAGGAGGCATATCATAATGAAAAGTTTAAACAAATTAACTAATGAAAAAGGTATTATTACGGCATTAGCGATTGATCAAAGAGGAGCTTTAAAAAGAATGCTAGGTTCTTCTGCGTCAGATAAATCAATTTCAGGTTTCAAAAGTATTGTTTCGGAATCTTTGACGCCTTTTGCATCCAGTATATTACTCGATCCTGAATATGGTCTCAGTGCTGCGCAAAAACGAGATAGATCTTGCGGGTTAATATTAGCATATGAGCAAACAGGTTATGATAAGCAAGAGGGTGGAAGACTCCCAGACCTTGTGCCGAACTGTTCAGTGAAAAAACTTAAGGAACAAGGCGCTGATGCAATTAAATTGTTAATATATGTGGATGTTGATGAATCAGAGAATATCAATACTCAAAAAGAAGCGTTTGTTGAACGTGTAGGAAGTGAATGTGTAGGGGAAGACATTCCATTTTTCTTAGAAATTTTAACTTACGACGATACAATTGGTAATGAAAAAGGCAGTGAATTTGCTAAAGTTAAACCTAAAAAGGTTATAAACGCGATGAAAAAGTATAGTGAATCAAGGTTTAATGTAGATATTTTGAAAGTCGAAGTGCCTGTTAATATGAATTATGTGGGAGGTTACACTACGAATGAAAGTGTGTATACTCAAAAAGAAGCAAGTAGTTATTTTAAAGAACAATCAAATGCAACCCAACTCCCTTTTATATTCTTAAGCGCTGGTGTGGCACCGGAGTTATTCCAAGAAACACTAAGATTTGCTAGTGAGTCCGATTCTACTTTTAACGGTGTGTTATGCGGAAGAGCCACATGGGGTGGTGCTACTGAGGGTTATAGTGAAGGAAATGAAAAAGCGAAAGATTGGTTAAATGAAATAGGAGTTAATAATATAAATAACCTGAATGATTTAGTTAATAAAGTAGCTACTTCAATAAAATAAAGATAAGCATTCTGTGCATTATTCTTGAAATTAATTACTATATAATTGGAAATTAAATTTTGAATAGAGATAACTATTAGGTCTTTTATCTTCATTTTATGTTATAGATGATAAAGATAGAATTAAATTTAAACACTTTCGTTGAATTCAAACGAAAGTGTTTTTTTATGAAGGGAGTTGCTCATTCAATAGAAATTAAAATTATAATATTGTTGATGAACAACACAAATCGATATAAAATAAAATTGTAATTTTACTTCGTGTTAAAAGAGGGGATAACATGTTAAGAAGCATGAGTAGATTAATTATGAAAGAACAAAATAATGAAGCTATTGATGAGGTTGCTGCCGGTCTTTATAAGCGTTTGAGTATAGACTCAAAGATTCTATATAAAGATATAATAAAGTTTTTCGAAAAGTTACATTCTAAGACTATGTATTCGAGAAAGTTGAAAAATGCGCAATAACTTTATCTTTACTGAATTTAATCGATTATTGATAAATGACATGATTATTTATCTCATACCACTGATCGGTATAACGTCGTGGCAATTCTCTGATTCTAAAATAGTGTTCCTCACCTCAACTTACTCAATAGGCTTTATCATATTTAGTAAATTCTCAGGCTATCTTATTGATGAATTTTCTAGTGTGACAGTCCCCATATTCACATATTTAGTCTATATCATGTTTAATTTGATTTTTATTTTCACTGTACTGCGTAACATGAATGACTTTGCGATTGTATTTATTATTATTGTTGTAATGAGTTTATCTTCAAGTGTCTTAGAAATTAATACTAGCGTTTTAATTCCAGATTATTTTAATGAAGATTTAACTTCTATTAATAGTTTAGTTCAATTAGTTAGATCAGTAGTTAATTTTATATCTCCAATAATAACTTTTACGTTAACTAATAGTATAACTGTAGCTATGTTTATATTGCTGTTTTTGCAGATGCTAAACCTCTTAATTTATACTTACAAATTAAGAAGATTGGATGTAAATTCGTATAAAAAAGATGTTAATCAGAATAGTGACAATATTAATTTCAATTCGTTAAAATATATTTTTAAAAATAGAAAACTCATTTTGATAATCATCGTTACAATGGGGATTAATTTTTCAATGACAATACTTACAAATACCATGGTTTTATACTTAGTAAGATATTTAGAGTTAAGTAATAAATTAGCAGGAATTATAATAGGATTGCTTTCATTTGGAGCTATAGTTGGCTCGGTACTTCCTAATATAATGATTAAAAAGTTTAGCTTTGAAAAATCAATAGGAGTAGTAAACCTCATTTTAAGTATTCCATTTTTATTACTTATTTCAAAATCATATTTATTTTTCTTAGGTGTATTTTTAGGATATCTCTGTAGAAGTTTTGGAAGTGTTTTAAGAACCACAGTTCAATATGAAATTGTTCCTGAAAACATAAGAGGTAAAGTAAATTCTACTATATATTTATTTACTTGGGGTACTATACCAATTGCTGGTTATTCAGCTTCATTATTATTGGAGACCATATCACTACACACACTGTATGTGATAATAGCTTTGATTTTCATACTAGCAAATGGTTTGTTTTTACTTAGTTATAATGAAAATAGTCGTTTAAAAAGGAATGTTTGATTTTAAAATAATCTTAGAAGATGTGGAAAATAATAAGATGATTTAATTGAAGGGAGCATTGTTAATGATAAAAAAACTAGCCATGTTAGACTCTGAATCAAAAGAAATGATTTCAAATATTTGGCTAAATTCGAATTTAGATGCTCATAGTTTTATAAATCGTGATTATTGGATTGGAAATCTAGATAGAGTAAAAAAGATGTTTCCTGATTCAACCATTTATGTGTACTACGAGAATAATCAAATAGTTGGGTTTGCTGGATTATATGAAAATTATATTGCAGGGATTTTTATCAATGCTAGTTATCGTAATAAAGGTATAGGAAAGTTGTTCCTGCAAAAATTAAAAACTGATTATAATATGCTGAAGTTATATGTATATGAGAAGAATGTTAGAGCTACTAAATTTTATCTAAAACATAATTTTGAAATTATATCTAAAGATTTTGAAGAAGAAACTCAAGAATATGAATATTTTATGGAATGGAATAAAAATCACTCAAATCAATTCTAAGTCCGCCCGAAGAAAAATAACAATTAGACAAAATTTATAAAAATATCTCCATTTGGTGTGACTTTTCCGCCGTGGTCATGATGATTACAAGAATATCTGTCATTTTTTATATTGGCAGTGGCTGACTGAATTGAAAATGCGCTTATATCAAGCTTTTTTCAGTTCTAGTCAGCTGTGCCGGGGTGGGACGACGAAATTTTATTAGAAAAATTAGATTTCTGTCCCACTCCCTTTCAAAAATATTACATAGTACTTGTATCAATTACAAAGCGATATTTAACATCTGAAGCTAACACTCTCTTATAGGCATCATCAATTTGATCAGCTGAAATTAATTCGATTTGAGGTTCAATGTTGTGTTTTGAACAGAAATCTAACATTTCCTGAGTTTCTCTTATACCGCCAATAGCTGAACCAGCAAATGATCTACGATGACCAATTAAATTTGCTACATGTAATGATATAGGCTCTGCGGGTGCCCCAACATTAACGATGGTGCCGTCTAACGCTAATAATTTAAGGTAATCATCCAATTTCAGATTAGCACTTACTGTATTAATAATTAAATCAAATGAGCTTGCAAGTGTTTCAAACGTTGATTCATCACTTGTTGCATAATAATGTGAAGCACCTAATTTCAAACCATCTTCTTCTTTGTTTAATGTTCTTGATAATACAGTTACTTCAGCACCCATAGCATGTGCAATTTGAACAGCCATGTGTCCAAGTCCACCCATACCTATAACTGCTACCTTTTTATCTTCATTTGCATTCCAATGATTTAAAGGTGAATAAGTCGTAATGCCAGCACAAAGTAAAGGTGCAGCAGCATCTAAACCAATATTATCAGGAATACGTAATACAAAATCTTCATGTACTACGATATGTGTTGAGTATCCACCTTGAGTTGGTTCACCATATCTGTCTGTACCTGCATATGTACCGACGTTTCCTTTTAGACAGTATTGTTCTTCGCCATTTTGACAATGAACACATTCTCCACAAGAGTCTACCATGCAACCTACGCCGACACGGTCATCTATTTGATATTTGCTGACTTCAGAACCGACTTCTTTAACAATTCCTGCGATTTCATGACCTGGCACTAATGGATAATTAACAGGTCCCCATTCTCCATGTGCAGTATGAATATCAGAATGGCATATGCCTGCATATTTAATTTCTATCAAAACATCGTTTGTATCAAGATCACGTCTTTTAATTTCCGTAGCATAAAAATCAGAATCTGGACTATTTACAGCTCTAGCTTTAACATTTAACATATATTAATTCCTCCATTATTCGTACTTCAGAATATTTCTATTGATATTCTTCATTGTTCATAATAGACCTTAAAGTATACTTTAGGTCAATGAATATGACTTCCCATGAAATTATGACTGAACATCCAATTCGGTCGTTTAATAAAGATATTAATTTGATAATAGAAAATGGCACAGTGGTCATAGCGTTTACAGAGTTGATATTCATTCTACCGATATGGCACAATATACTACATTAAGGGGTGTCATATGAAAATAAATAAAATCATAAATAATAATGTTATCAGTGTCACTCAAAACAACCAGGAACATGTTGTTATGGGTAAAGGGATTGGGTTTCAGAAACAAGAAGGGGATATTGTAGAAGAATCAAAGATTGATAAAATTTTTGATTTAAGTAACCAAGAAATATCAGACCGTTTCAAAACGTTATTAATTGAAGTGCCAATTGAGGTTGTGCAAGCAGTTGAGAAGATTATTGAAGTTGCAAAAATCGAATATCATAAAGAGTTAAGTGATACGATTTATGTTGCACTCACTGATCATATTAACTTTGCGATTGAGCGTCAACAAGAAGGTATGGCAATAAAAAATGGCTTATTATGGGAAATAAAAAAGTTCTATCCAACTGAGTATGAGATTGGGATGCGTGGCTTGGACTGGATTGAAGAAATTGCAGGCGCTAAATTACCAGAAGATGAAGCGGGTTTTATCGCAATTCATTTGTTAAATGCAGAGCATAATAACTTAGCAGATTATAATCAAGTAACTGAAATGGTACAGAACATTTTAAGTTTAGTGAAGTATCACTTTAGATTAGATTTTGATGAAGAAAGCTTAACTTACTTCAGATTTGTGACACATTTAAAGTTTCTTGCACAACGTATTCTGTCGGAGAACCCACTCAATACGAGTGAAATTGAACTTTACGATATTGTAAAAGAGAAGTATAAAAATGCGTTTAAGTGTGTGAAGAAAATCGAAGTATTTTTAATGAAAAAGTATCAATATGAAATGACAAAAGACGAAGCCTTGTACTTAACCATTCATATACAAAGATTAATTTCTAGAAATGAAAGCGTTGACAATTAATGATTATGTGCTATATTTAGTGTTAATAAAACAAAATAAACAATTAATTGTTTAGGATTGTGACTGTTCGGCAGGCGAGACCTAAACCATTAATAGATGAATTTATCTTGGGATAAGTGTATCTATTTGTGGTTTAGGTCTCGTTTTTTTGTTCTAAATAAGGCGGGAGTGATAGAAATGGCAAATAATCTAAGGCTGGCTGATGAAATACTAAAAAACATTGGCGGTAGTGGTAATGTTAAGAATTTAACGCATTGTATGACACGTTTGAGATTTGTGCTAAAGGATGAAAGTAAGGCAAATGATGAAATTATAAAGAATTTGGATGGAGTCATGGGTTTACGTAAACAAGGCGGACAATTTCAAATTATCGTTGGGAATAACGTTTCGAAAACATATGCTGAGTTAATAGAATTAGGTGTAAGTGGGGATAATCAAAGTAACGAGCCTGTTGAAAAGAAAAAATTAACAATTAAACAAGTTGGTATTAATATTTTAGACGCAATCATTGGTACGATGTCTCCATTAATCCCTGCTATCATTGGTGGGTCAATGATTAAGTTATTAGCAATGCTTTTAAGTATGACGGGTGTGTTATCAGAGGAAAGTTCAACATTTAATATTTTAAATACGATTGGTGACGCACCGTTCTTCTTCTTACCGATACTTGTTGCAGTATCTGCCGCTAGGAAATTTAACAGTAATGTATTCTTGGCATTGGCAGTATCTGGGGTCATGGTCCATCCAGTATTTATGGAGATTATGGAGAAAGCAGCTGAAGGTAAAGAAGCCACATTTGCATTTATTCCAGTTATGTCTGTGAAATATACGTATACCATTATTCCAGCAATTGTCATGACATGGTTGCTGAAATACATTGAAGATTTTGCGGATTATATTACGCCAATTGTCATGAAAAACTTTTTAAAACCAATGTTAATCCTATTAATTGCAGCGCCTATAGCGATTATTATTGTTGGACCTGCTGGTATTTTAATTGGTACAGGACTAGCTCAAATTGTATTCTTTGTCCATGGTCAATTAGGCTTCTTAGCAGTAGCAATTGTTGGTGCGTTATGGCCGTTATTAGTTATGACAGGTATGCACCGTGTGTTCACACCAACAATCGTTCAAACAATTGCAGAAACAGGTAAAGAAGGTATGGTTATGCCATCTGAGATTGGTGCAAACTTATCTCTTGGTGGGGTTTCAATGGCAGTAGCATTCAAAACGAAGAATAGAGAATTACGTCAAACAGCTTTGGCAGCAGCGTCATCAGCAATTATTGCTGGTATTACTGAACCTGCATTATATGGGGTAGCCATTCGATTAAAACGTCCAATGATTGCATCAGTTATAACAGGATTTGTAGCAGGTGCAGTTGCAGGACTTGCAGGACTTGCGAGTCATTCTATGGCAGCACCTGGATTGTTTACGAGTGTACAATTTATAGATAAAGACAACCCTATGAGTATTTTGTGGATTATTGTGGTTATGGTCTTATCAATTGTGCTTTCATTCATTTTAACGTTAGTGATTGGTTTTGAAGATATACCAGAATCAGAAGATGACTTATTAGATTTAGGAACGAAAGATAATACTACTATTGCATCCCCAATTGAAGGGGAAATCAAACCGATTGCAAGTGTTCAAGATGATGTATTCAGTAGAGAGGTGATTGGAAAGAGTATTGCAATTGAACCAACAGGAAACAAGATTTATGCACCAGTAACCGGTACAGTAACTTCAGTCTTCCCGACAAAACATGCTGTTGGCATTACAGGTGACGAGGGTGTTGAAGTATTAATTCATGTGGGTATTGATACTGTGAAGTTAGAAGGAAAACCATTCACATCTGCAATAGAACAAGGGGATCATGTGAATGTTGGCGATGTTATTGGAACATTTGATTTAGCAGAAATTATTGAAGCGGGTTATGACCCTACAACAATTTTAGTGATTACAAATACTGAAGATTATGACTCAATTACGTCATTCGATAACGTAGACGTTGAAGCACACACATCAATATTAGGAGTGGTTAAAAAATGACTATAAAAACTTTTCCAGAAGATTTTCTTTGGGGTGGTGCTATTGCAGCAAATCAAACTGAGGGTGCATGGGATATAGGTGGCAGAGGATTAAGTAATATAGACTTAATCCCTCATGGCGCTAATCGACAAGAGATAAAACTAGGGAATAAACAATCTAAATTAAGTGATACAGAATATTATCCAAGTCATACAGGTATTGATTTTTATCATCGCTACAAAGAGGATATTGCGTTACTTGCTGAAATGGGATTGAAAGTGTTTAGAACATCTATTTCATGGAGTAGAATTTATCCGAATGGTAATGAAGAAACACCAAATCAATCTGGTATCGATTATTACACTGATTTATTTAAAACATGTAAGGCGCATAATATGGAGTTACTCGTAACGCTTGCGCATTTTGATATTCCAATGGGCATCGTTGAGCAATACAATGGTTGGAAAAATAGAGAAACAATCAATTTATATGTGAAATTTGCAGAAACTTGTTTTGAACACTTCGGAGCATATGTGAACTACTGGATTCCATTTAATGAAATCAATGTCGTGTTACATAGTCCATTTTCAGGTGGTGGCTTAACCTTTGATGAAACTGAAAATAAAGAAGAAGTGTTATATCAAGCAGCACATTACATGTTAGTCGCAAGTGCAAGAGCTGTCGAAAGTTGTCATCGCATCACACCAAAAGCGAAAATTGGTTGTATGATTGCAGGCGGCAGTTTCTATCCTTATAGTTGCAACCCAGAAGACGTCTGGCAGTCTATGAATGATGAGAGAACCAATACGTTCTTTGTAGACGTACAAGCGAAAGGAAAATATCCTTATTATATGGATTCATTCTTTAAAGCTAAAGGTCTTAATATTGATATTGAAAGCGATAAGGAAATATTGAAAGAAACTGTAGATTTTGTAGCGTTTAGTTATTATGCATCTCGAACATCTATTGCTGATATTTCAAGAGTGGAAAAAAATGAAGGCAATATTATTGTCTCTGCTAAAAATCCTTACTTAAAAATGAGTGATTGGGGATGGGTTATTGATCCACTTGGTTTAAGAATTACGATGAACCAAATATATGAAAGATTTGAGAAGCCACTTTTTGTCGTAGAAAATGGCTTAGGTGCGAAAGATGTAGTAGAAGTAGATGGAACCATTCAAGACGATTATCGTATTGATTATATGCAACAACATTTCCAAGCGATGTATGATGGGATTAAAGATGGTGTACCACTACTAGGTTATATTAGTTGGGGGATTATTGACTTAGTATCAGCATCAACGGGTGAAATGAGTAAAAGATATGGTATGATTTATGTTGATAAAGATAATGCTGGCAATGGCACTTTAGCACGTAAAAAGAAAAAATCATTTGATTGGTATAAACAAGTAATACAACGAAATGGTATAGAAATATAACTTATCTAAAAATAAATGCAAAGGAGAACGCGTCTTATAAAACGCGTTCTCTTTTTTATAAATGCTTTCACTTCACTACATAACTCACTCTACATATTCTAGTTCGTTAACCACTTTGACCATGTCGTCATGAATGACTAAAGTTGCGTGGTTATCATAAGGTGTAGGGTCTTTATTAATGATAACTAGGTTCTGTCCTTGAAAGCTCGAAATAAGTCCTGCTGCTGGTTGGACTACGAGTGATGAACCTAAGACGACTAAAGTATCAGCTTCTGTTATTTTATCCAGTGCATTATATATCGTATTTTGATTTAATAATTCCCCATAAAGTACAATATCAGGTCTAATGGGATTACCACACGCTTTACACTCGCGTAAACGATGCTCCATAATATGATTTTTGAAATATTCCTTATGGCAGTCAATACAATAGAATTGATTTAACGTACCATGCAGTTCGTCTACATTAAGACTACCCGCATCAGAATGCAGACCGTCGATGTTTTGGGTAATAACCCCTAATGAACGTTTGTTTTGTTCTAATTGAGCAATCCATTGATGAACAAGGTTCGGTTGCTTATCAGCTATAAGTAAACGTTTATGATAAAAATCAACAAATCCTACTGGGTCATCTTGAAGATAATCCGTACTTAATAAATATTCAGGCGCGTAGCCATCCTTTGAAATTTCATCAAATAACCCACCCATAGAACGAAAATCTGGGACGCCACTTGCGACAGATACACCTGCCCCTGTAAAAAACGTGATTTTATGAGAATCATTAATGATATTTTTGAATTGTTCAATCCTGTCATTCATGCATTTCACTCCATTAAAAATTTAAAAATCGTTCTCCTAACATTCAAGCTAAGTTTAAGTTTTAAAACGTAATTTAGCAAATAAAACATAAAGTTAAGCCCACACAATACTTTAGATAAACTCTTGTTTAAGGGCGTATTTACGGTCTTTTTTCAAATTATATTATTATTCTATTAAATTTCATATTTAAAACTTATACTAATTAATTCTAGAAAGTATGATATATTTCTAATAATTATATGTATAAATTTTAATAATTAAAGGCGGTTTAGGGCTTTGAAGAAACAGAGGCTAAAGTTAAGTACATTGATCGTTATTGTGGTATGTATTGTAGTGTTATTTTCATTACTTATTACAAGTGTATTGATTAGTAAGACAATTAAAGATACTATACATAAAACAACTGAAGAGAAGGCTGAAGTAATTGGTAAGACGGTTGCTCAGTCTGATATTGTTCAATCTACTTTGAAAAAAGGTGACGATGATAACAGAATACAAACATATGTATCTGAAATACAACAATCAACGGATGTGAGTTTTATTGTTGTGATGGATATGAATGGAATACGAAAATCACATCCTAATGAAAGGTTAATTGGTAAACATTTTAAAGGTGGCGATGAAACAAACGCACTGCATGGTAAAGAGAGTGCTTCGATTTCTAAAGGGACACTCGGTGAATCATTAAGGTCATTTACACCTGTTTATGCTGATGGTAAGCAAGTTGGAGTAGTTGCCGTTGGTGTACCGATGAAAAGTGTTTCTGAAGCACTTGCAGATGGGAATAAGCAAATTATCATTGGGTCAATTGTTGGACTTATTGTCGGTGCCATTGGTGCATATTTACTGTCTAGATATATTAAGAAGATTTTACTTGGTTTAGAACCGTCGAATATTGCTAAGATACTTGGAGAAAGGAACACGATGTTGCAATCTGTTCATGAAGGTATCGTTGCTGTTGATAAAGAAGGTAAGATTAATTTAGTGAATAAATCAGCGATGGATATATTTAATAAGGCAAATTTAAAAGGCAATCCAATTGGCATGAAGATTGATGATTATATGGAGTCTACACAACTACCAAAAGTACTCGAGTTAGGTAAACCAGAATTGGACAAGGAACAAAATATTAATGGAGTGAAGATCTTGGTTAATAGAGTGCCACTGGTTGTAAATAATGAAATTGTTGGTGCAATTTCAACATTTAGAGACAAGACAGAGGTGAACAAACTTTCAGAACAGTTAGTAGGTGTGAAGACATATGCTGATACATTACGTGCGCAGTCACACGAGTTTAGTAACAGGTTGCACGTGATTTCTGGCCTGCTGCAAATGGAACATTATGAGGATTTAAAACAGTATATACATGAGATTGTTGAACTAGGCAGCCAAGAGAATGGTAGTATTACGTCGAAGATTAAAGATCCTGTGTTAGCTGGCTTCTTAATTGGCAAATTAAGTTTGGCGAGAGAACAGAATATTAAATTGTCTATTAACAGCCATACAGTGATTCCTGAACCAAAGCAGTCATATATTACTCATGAAATGATTACGATTATAGGTAACTTAATAGATAATAGTATAGATTCTTTAAAAGCATCTCCTGTTAGAGAGAAAACAATCGATGTACATTTGAAATATATAAATAACGCATTAATTATAGATATTGTGGATTCAGGTTTAGGGCTAAAAAGTGAATTAGCGCATCAAATTTTTGAAAAAGGCTACTCTTCTAAAGGGGAGCATAGAGGCTATGGGTTGCACCTTGTTCAACAAAGCGTAGAGAAACTTAACGGGGAAATAAATGTAGCTTCTAATGTAGAAGGCAATGTGACATTTTCAGTCGTTATAAATTATTCAGAAAAGGGGGGACTATAAATGTTAAATATCTTAATTGTTGAAGATGATCCAATGGTTGCACAAATAAATCAACAATTTATTAAAAAAATAGATGACCAAACTTCAGTTGATATTGCTTCAAATGTTAAAGAAGCTATAAAACATATAGAAAATAAAGAAATTGATTTATTATTGCTGGATATATACATGCCTGAGGAAAATGGACTAACATTTCTTAAATATATAAGAGAGCAAGGTTATAAAATAGACGCAATTCTCATTACAGCAGCTTCTGATGTCGAGGATATTCAAACTGCATTTCGTTACGGCGCTGTTGATTATTTAATTAAGCCCTTCGACTTTGAGCGTTTTCAACAATCATTGCTGAGGTATAAAAAAGGACTAACATTTTTTAATAAAACAAGTAGCATTAATCAAACTGATATTGACGCTGAATTTCTCAACAAGGAAATTGTTGAGCGTGATTCAGAGTTGAAATTACCAAAAGGCGTGACGGAAGGAACGTTACAAGTGATTATTGATAAAATGAAATACTTTGAAGAAAATGAATTCTCTACAGATGACATCTCAAAGCACGTCAATATTTCGAGAGTTTCTGTAAGAAAATATTTAAAGTTTTTAACGGATATAGAAGTTTTAGAGGAATCTTTAAATTATGGTATAGGTCGGCCCATCAATTTCTATAAGGTCAAAAAGGATAATCTTCAGTATTTAAATAGTTATATAGAATTATAGTGAAGTGCCACCGAATTAAAAGGATGAAATTCCTTTTAATTCGGTTTTTTTAATTACAAAAAGATTATTAAAATTTCATAAACTATAATTTTATGTCGTCTATGAATAAAATAGGTTTATACGTAACAAGGGGGTTAATAATGAATACGAAAGCAAATTTGAAAGCGCTTACTAACGATGAGATACCAATAGAGAGCAGCTTTAAAAGTTTAGGAAGAAGGCTAGTTAATATTAAAGTGGGTGTGTTGCCATTACCACTTTACTTAATACTAGCTGCAATTATATTAGCTGCGTCCGTATATAATACATTACCAACAGATATGATTGGCGGATTTGCAGTAATCATGATTTTGGGTATCTTGCTAGGAGATCTTGGTCAAAAATTGCCGATTTTAAAAGATATCGGTGGACCTGCTATTTTAGCATTACTTGTGCCATCTGTTTTAGTGTTTTTAGATGTTATTAACACATCTTCTATGGAAGCGGTCACGAGTTTAATGAAGACATCTAACTTTTTATATTTCTATATTTCTTGTTTAGTTGTTGGAAGTATTTTAGGCATGAATAGTAAAGTGCTAATTCAAGGATTCACACGTATGTTTGTACCTTTATTAGTGGGGACTATTCTGGCAGTATCTGCAGGTTTATTAGTCGGTCTATTATTTGGTTATGATATTAAGCATACATTGTTTTATATTGTTGTACCTATTATTGGTGGAGGTATTGGTGAAGGTATTCTACCGTTGTCAATTGCATACTCATCTATATTGGGAGGATCAGCTGAATCGTTCGTTTCTCAAATGATTCCAGCAGCAGTAATTGGTAATATATTTGCGGTTGTTACTGCAGGTGTAATGATGCGTGTAGGAGAAAAGCATACAAAGCTTTCAGGAAATGGAAAATTAATTAAATCTGAAAACATAGATGAAATGAGTAATGATAAAGAAGAGAAAGAAAAAGTAATTGATTTCTCACTTATGGGAGCAGGTTTACTCATTGCTTGTAGTTTCTTTATTGTCGGTACACTTGGTCAAAAATTCATAGGCATGCCAGGGCCAGTTATTATGATTCTATTTGCAACGATTATTAAATGTTTGAAGGTAATGCCACATAAAATGGAAGATGGCGCACATAATTTATATAAATTTGTATCTACAAGTTTGACTTGGCCATTAATGGTAGGTCTCGGAATGTTGTACATACCTTTAAAAGATGTCGTCAAAATTGTAACACCAGCATATGTTGTGATATGTGCATCAGTCGTATTAACCATGATTGTTTCTGGTTATTTTGTAGGTAAATTAATGAAAATGTATCCAGTAGATGCCGCTATTGTGACGGGTTGCCATAGTGGTCTAGGTGGCACAGGAGATGTAGCTATATTGTCAGCATCTAAACGTATGGCACTTATGCCATTTGCACAAGTTGCTACCAGAATAGGCGGCGTATCAACAGTCATCATGGCCACGTTTTTGTTGAAAATATTAAGTTAAATCATAATACTAAATAAGGGGTAATAAATATGTCAGTAAGAAATGAAACTACAGATTCTATCAGTTTACACCATGAACATTCAGGAAAAATAGAGATTACGAGTAAAGTAGAAGTTAATGATGAACAGGATTTGAGTGTCGTATACACGCCTGGTGTATCTGAAGTATGTAAGGCGATTACAGAAGATGAGTCAAAAGTAAATTCGTTAACAGCACGAGGTAATATGATTGCTGTAGTTACGGATGGTACGGCTGTACTTGGACTAGGTGATATTGGACCCAAAGCTGCTATACCAGTTATGGAAGGGAAAAGTATTTTATTTAAAAAGCTGGCAAATGTAGATGCATTTCCAATTTCATTAAATACAAAAGATACTGAAGAAATTATATCTATTATAAAAGCGTTAGAACCTAATTTTTCTGGAATTAATCTAGAAGATATATCTGCACCACGTTGCTTTGAAATTGAGAAAAAATTAATTGAAGAACTTGATATTCCAGTATTTCATGATGATCAACATGGAACGGCAATAGTTGTGCTTGCAGCATTAATCAATGCACTTAAATTTGTTCAAAAAGAGAACTATTCTACAAAAATCATTATTAATGGTGCAGGCTCTGCAGGTATTGCGATTGCTAAGTTATTATTAGAAGCAGGATATAATAATATTACGCTGGTCAGTCTAGAAGGTGTCTTAAATAAATCACAAACGTGGATGAACGGCGCTCAACAAGACATTGCAACATATACAAATCCTGAAGGATCTAGAGGCACATTGGATGATGTCATTCAAAATGCAGATGTATTTATTGGTGTATCAGGTCCCCAAGCGTTAACAAAAGATCATGTACAGTCAATGAATGATAACCCGGTTGTTTTTGCATTAGCCAATCCTACCCCAGAAATATATCCAGAAGAAGCAATAGAAGCTGGAGCTACAATAATTGGAACAGGACGTTCGGATTATCCTAACCAAATCAATAATTTATTAGCGTTTCCTGGAATATTTAGAGGCGTGTTAGATGCACAATCAAGTGATATTACAACAGAAATGAAAATAACGGCAGCTAAAGCAATTGCTGGCTCAATAAGAGAAGATCAGTTAGCAGCAGATTTCATCATTCCCAATGCGCTAGATAAAAACGTCGCTCACCAAGTCGCCGAAGCGGTTAAGCATATTGCGAAAAAAGAAGGGAAAATATTAGTTTAGAGTGAAAAAAGGAACAATAAATGAAACAGTTAATAGATTTATAATGCTACGATTTTAATAAGTAACTAAGATGCTAAATAAATATTAAAAGTGCTGACAACAAAATGTAACGTTGTTAGCACTTTTAATTTTATATACTTATTCGTACTCATTAAATTTCATAATTTATTTTCAATTATATTGATTAACCAGATTAAAAGTAACATACGAACAAAAAAGACAAAATAAGTACAGTTCATAAAGTTTGTATTTTGAAACGCAAACTTTATGATAAAATTCATATAAAAGATATTATTTATATTATATCAGTAAGCGAGAGTTTTGAACGAGTTATATTAAGGGAGGGCAGTCATGGATAAAGATTTAAAGTTAATCATGTTTGATTTGGACAACACCTTGTTTCCTTTTGATGAACTATGGAGAGACGCTAATAAAAAAGCCTTTGATAATTATAAAATCATTCAAGGAATTGAATATGATGATTTTATACCTTTGTATAGATCCTATGATGATTATTTTTGGAAACAACATGATGCTGGATTGATTTCGTTAGATGAGCTAAGGGAATTAAGATTAATTAAAACGCTAGAAGATTTTGGTATTTATATTTCTCATAAAGATGCTAATGAATATTTTCAAATGTTTTTCAATATATTAATATCAAATATAAAAATGAACCCAAAATTGAATGAACTTTTAGCAACTTTAAAAAAAGATATACATATTGCCATATTAACTAATGGCAAAATTCGGGAACAGACTAAAAAAATTAAAAATTTAAATCTTGATTTTATCTTCAAGAATAATATATTTATATCTGAAGAAATAGGTGTAGAAAAACCAGATGCTAAGGCATTTTTAAAAGTTACCAAAGCCCTAAATGTTACACCTGAAGCAACTTTATTTGTAGGAGATTCTTGGAAAAATGATATTTGTGGTGCGCTCAATGTTAACATGCAGGCTGTGTGGCTAAATACGAGTAACCAAAATGAACAGATAGAAAGAAACAATCTATGTATATTTAACGGACAAATAGAAAGTTTAATTGAAAAATTAATCAATAGGTAGATAATATATTAAGGTTTATATTTTACGCAAATTCGCTTAAAAATATAATATTGACTTTACTTATAATTCACGTTACATTATAAAACGTAATTATTACGATTTATAAAAGGGGAGTTAGTCTAATGAGTAAAATTCCGGTAACTGTTTTAAGTGGCTATTTAGGTTCAGGGAAGACTACGTTGCTCAATCACATTTTAAAAAATCGAGAGGGACGTAAAATAGCAGTTATTGTAAATGATATGAGTGAAGTCAATATTGATAAAGATTTAGTTGCAGAAGGCGGCGGCTTATCCAGAACAGATGAAAAACTCGTTGAATTATCAAATGGCTGTATCTGTTGTACTTTGAGAGATGATTTATTAAAAGAAGTGGAACGCCTCGTGCACAAAGGAAATATAGATTATATTGTTATTGAATCTACAGGTATTTCAGAACCTGTACCCGTTGCCCAAACATTTTCATACATAGATGACGAACTCGACATTGATTTAACATCGATATGTCAGTTAGACACAATGGTGACAGTCGTAGATGCGAACCGATTCACTAATGATATTAATTCCGAAGACTTGTTGATTGACCGAGATCAAGGTGCCGATGAGACGGATGAACGCACGATTGCAGATTTACTAATCGATCAAGTTGAATTCTGTGATGTACTGGTATTGAATAAAACAGATTTAGTTCCTGACGATGAATTACAGAAACTTGAAAATGTACTGAGACAGTTACAACCTGAAGCGAAATTAATTAAAACGGTGAATGCAGAGGTAGCATTAAACGAAATTTTAAATACGGGACGCTTTGATTTTGAAAAATCGAGTGATTCTGCAGGATGGATTAAAGAATTAACTGAAGGTGGCCATGCGACACATACACCAGAAACTGAAGAATATGGTATTAGTTCTTTTGTTTATTCAAGAAGATTACCGTTTCACGCGAAACGTTTTAATACATGGTTGGAAAATATGTCAGATAATATTGTGCGTTCCAAAGGTATCGTGTGGTTCGCTCAATATAATGAAGTCGCTTGTTTATTATCACAAGCTGGGTCATCTTGTAACATTAGTCCAGTGACTTACTGGGTAGCTGCGATGCCATTAGAACAACAAAGACAGATTTTGCAAGAAAGAACAGATGTGGCAGAAACATGGGATATTGAATATGGAGACCGAAATACACAATTTGTCATTATCGGTACAGATTTAGATACTGAAAAAATTGAACGTGAACTCGATGCATGTTTGTTAAATCGTTATGAAATAGAGCAAGATTGGAGCAGTTTACCAGACCCTTATCAATGGGAGATAAGTAAGCAACAATAAACCAAAAGAGGAAGCATTTGATTATAATGCTTCCTCTTTTGTATTTGATTATTATTGTATCTGTTTTAGTAATGTTTGTATTCCCTTTTATATGGTAAGGAACTTATTGATATTACAGGTTTGGAACAATTGGTAGATAACAGCTAAACACAGTGTTTAGCGGACATGATTGATTAATACCAAAACCATCTATTAAATGAGCAAGACACTTAGCTCAAGCGGCTGACAAGGTCTATGATTTTATAGAGCAACATGGTCTAGACGCACTCTCTCCATTTAATGGGCACCCAGGAAATTTAACCTTACCGAGAAAGCAGGAGTTCTGTGCAACGCTTAATCGTTATCGTGGATTAAAAGTGAAAGACTCATAAGAATACTACAATGTAAGGATTTTGAAAATTATACTTTGGTTTAGTATATAAAATAAAACATACTAAGATTTTTTCACAGCTTTTTTTATAGTTGTAGAGAGAAGTAAATCGAGCAAGCTCTTGGATTTTAAATCCATATTAAAAACTGATCAGCCTTACTCTCATTTTTTGAAATTCGATTGTAGTATGTTGGGTTCTTGTATCCGTAGTATTCTATTTCTGAAATTGTTTCAGCAATTTGATTAACTGCATGTACGATATCATTGTTAGGGATCAAAATTTCAGTTTCCATTGGTAGTGTTAGCTGATTCATATTATAATTTTTATACATAAGCCCCTTCATTTTAAAGTTATGTTGGAGTAGATTTATTATACGAAAGTGGCTTATTTTTAATTTGAGAATGGGATATTTCTGTCCCACTTCTTTATTTATTCTTAATTATTTGTTTTACGTTATTAAGAAATTGCTTTCTTTCTGGTATGTCTAGAATCGTATGGACATGATATAAATTGAAACCAGGTAAGAAGCCATGAGCTATGTTTTTTGAATTAAGCATATTAGAGAATTTAAGCGCATCTGGGTATAACGCTTCTTTTGTGCCAATTGAAAGTGTAATATGACCTAAACCTTCTAAATCTCCAAACATTGGTGAAAGTCTCCAATCTGTTAGTGGAGTATCTCCAGCCCAGAGATTGATAATATATTTACTTCCTGCTGTAGCTAACATTGGGTCTTTCTTTTCATAGACATAAGCTTCAGGATTAGATAACGTAGCATCAAGAATGGGTGAGATTAATATGATATGACTAGGTTGGGTTAATCCTAGTTTTTTAATATATTGAGCAAATGATAATGAAATCTGTCCGCCTGCTGAGTCTCCCATAATTATAAGTTGATGCGTATTATCGGTATTTATTATCATTTTCTTATAAATTTCTTCAAGTAAATTAAATGTTTCTTTGTATGTGGCGTGTGGTGTTTTAGGATAAATTGGCATAATTACTTTAGCATCTAATTCTGTTGCAAGTGTATCTACAAACTCAAAATGCGTTTTGAAAGGATCTTTAAACCAAGCGCCACCATGTACATATAAAATCACTTTTTGCTGTGGATTCGGTTGCGCATTGACTATATAAATCTTTGAGTTTTGAACAGTTTTGATGTGAACATTATTCGTAAATTTATAATCTGTGCCTTTAAATGCTCCAGCAGTTGTGTGTTTCGTTTTGTTAACTGCATTTTTAGCATTCTCTTCACTTAAATAAGGTTTTTTCATTTTTATTTTTCTAATGACAAGCTCATAAAGAAAGCTTTTAAAACTACGCTTCTCTTTTAATCTCACATAAGAATATAAAGTTAGCATACTGACACCAAAGAATAAAGTTATCTTTTTTAACAACAAGTATACCTCCATATTAATTTAAATAATCATAAATTTGCTTTGGACGTCCTAAATATAGATTTGCAATAATATGTTGCCCATCTACTATCTTGCGCACAGGAAAATCAGCGAGTGGTGCCATGACATGTTCAAATAATTGTAATCTGACTGGTGAGCGATAGGCTTCTAGTATTTGAAAGTCAGTAATTTGACTACGTGTTAATTCACTCTTTTCAACTTCTCCATTATAATCACGCATTTGTTTTAACATAAATTGAGGTTGAGCGATTATATTTTTGGCTTCTTCCGCATCCATAGGGAAGTGTTTGTAACCCATCGTTGTTTGAGCTACACGCAAAGAACCATAATCTAAAGTCCCTACAAGCACATCATTATCTATATACAAATTAGGTTGTCCTGATTTTTTTGGAAATGCCGCAATTTCACGTCCGGATGTAATTGCAGCTTGGTTGTTAACATACATACTTAAATAATATTCGCCTTGTTCTCCATTATATTCCACCGGTATAACTTGACCTGCTTCCATGTAAGAACCTAAGCCTGTGCTATCAGGCATGTTTATAATTTCAAATTTAATTAAATTACTTGTAACTTCCAAAGGTTCTGGAACGACACGTTTTAATGCTTCTATATCAGTTTCATACATTACATCGACGTATTCTCTATTTTTAAAAAATGGGTTAGTTGGGGAGAATGCAGGTGCATTAACGGGTGTTGTGACTATATTTTTTAAATCTTCTTTTTTCATAATAAGTCTCCTCCTATAATTATGCCAATACTTTAAACAATTGTAATGAATGTTCAAATTTCGGAAGTTCACTTGAACTTGAAGCTTGTGAAATAATTTCTACAATTTTTTGGTTACAAGGAGTAGATATATTGTGCTTTTCTCCTACCTCAACTACAAGGCCATTAATATAATTGATTTCAGTTTGTCTTTGTTTTCTTAAATCCTGTAACATACTGGCTGCTAGCTTTCTGCTAGGTTGCATCATTTTGTTTAGTTTTTCTGCATTTTTTTGGTTTTCAAATTCAGTTAAATCGTAGCCACTTATAGTAGCAAATTCTATATTATTGGCATGACCTACTTTGATACATTCATCAACTACATGTCTTGCTATTTCAAAGGCATCTGGATTGTCTAAAATATCTCCGTATGTGCAATTTAATGCTGCTGATAGACCGCTGAAAGTACTGTTGATGAGTAATTTAGACCACTTTGTTCCTAACAAGTTATCAGAAAGATGGACATTACCAATACAATCTAATAGACTTTTTAACGTTTTAACTCTAGATGTGATTTCACCATTTAATTCACCAATTTGAAGTGCATAATTTTTAAACGCATTATAATCTGTTGTTAATTCTGAGACGCCAGGTGCTTTGAAAGTAGCACCAAATTCTACTGATCCTGCAACAATGTTCTCTCTTGGAATATATTGTTGAATAACTTCTTCGGGTACTCCATTTTGTAGAGATAACAGTATGCCGTCATTTTTTAAAATATTTTTGATGACTGGCAATACATCTTTATTATAAGTTTGTTTTGTTAATAATAAAATCAAATCATACTGTTGATTAATTTCATTAGGTTTTAGCGCGTTAACCGAAATATGAAAATTGTCTGTTCCTTCTATAGTAGCGCCTTGACTGTTTAAAGTATTAACATGTTCATCATAGGTATCAATGAGATCGACGTTTTCGTTTGTTGAAGATAAGTACGCTCCCATAATTGTTCCTAATGATCCGGCTCCGTAAATTGCTATATTCATTAAAAATCACCTCAATCTCTACTATAAATGCCATTATTCATATACACTAATATATAATATTGATGAATATATAAGCCTAAGCTTATAGTTAGAAGGTGAGTACGTGGAATTATTACATTTAAAGTATTTTAAACGTGTGGCAGAAAATTTAAATTATACTAAAACTGCTAATGAGTTAAAGGTTAGTCAACCTGCTTTAAGTATGATGATAAAAAAATTAGAGCAAGAATTAAATGTAGAGTTATTCTATAAAAAAGGGAGAAATGTATTTTTAACTGATAATGGAAGTATTTTGTTGAAGTCAGCAAACAATATTTTTAACGAGCTCAACAAAGCGGAAGAATTAATTTACAGAAATGAGCAAACCAAAAATAAAACTATTAGTTTTACAGCTTCTCATAGTCGTTTGATCTCATATATATTTGATGAGTATATAAAGCACAATCCACAATATATGTTTAATTGCGAAATTGACACAATGGGGGCGATTATTCAGAAAATGATTAATTATGATATTCAATTTGCTTTAAGCTCAATCCCAATAAACCACCCTAAAATTGAATGTCAGCCTGTTATTGATGAAGATATTGTTATTACGTATCCTAAACAATTTGATAATAGTCCAAACTTTGATTTTATTTATAACAATGACATTATCAAAAATTTTGTGTTTCCTTCTCATAATCAAGATTATAATAATCTAACAAAAAGTAAGTTAATAACAATGAATATGAATATCCATAATTCAACTTATGTTGATGATGCCTTTATCACATCGATAGTAAAACAACGAAAAAATTTTGCTTTTGTTCCTGTTAGCATGTGTAGAAAGTTCGAGTTACCTTATATTTCCAATTCAGATTTGATAATTCATACCTCAATATATTTATCCTCATTAAAGAACGAGAAATTAAATGAGGTAAACTTAGATATGTTTAAATTTATTGAAAGCTATTTGAAAAAGAATAAAGCATTTTATGTGATCAATCGTAATTCATGACTTCAATAATATTAATTTGAAAACTGATTAAAATAAGAAAAACCCTCTTAACGTTTTCTATACAAACGCGCTAAGAGGGTTATTGACTTTCAGTAGTTATTATACAAAGTCTGACATCACATAGTAGATAAATATGATTAAATTTAAAATGAATAATACGATTGCTGGGATTGCCTTCTTAATAGGGTCGTTTCCTAAAAATACGAGAGATAACGCGCCTATTAACATTGTCGCGCCTAGTAATATACTAGCTAGGAAAGCGAACATGCCATAGAAAATGCCGATTAGCATTGCTAAACCACCAAGCAGCTCAAATGTGCCCGTGATTTGATTGAAAATGGGTGGGTAACCAAGTCGCGAAAAATCAGCTTTCATGGCTCCGGATAATATTTTAGAACCTGTCATTATGAAAAATATGCCTAAAATAATTTGTAATATAATAATTATAATTTCCATCTAAAGCGCCTCGTTTCATTTATTCTTTGTCACGAGATATTAAGCCAGAAAGAATGAATGGAATCACACGATTGATATAGGTTTCAGCAGGAATATCGCTATAACTTTGACACCATTTTTCAGAAGCTCGATATATACTTGCACTTAGCATTGTTGCAGCCAAATGTCGTGTATCGTCATCCTCGAAATTCACCTCTAGCAATAATTTATAAAGAACCCTTTCAACGTGTTCTTGTATAATGTTGCCAATTGTTTCTGGATAACTTCTGTGACATCTTCTATTTAACGATAATTGAAACTCTGCGATTGTTTTAAAAATATTAGAAATAGTGGCCTCATTTAATTTACTTTGCTCATAATATGCATAGTTTAAATTAATCAATAATTCTTCAGCAAGTACTTTATCTAGTAAATCGTAGATATCACTAAAGTGATAATAGAATGTTGCTCTATTAATGAGTGCTTCTTCCGTAATATCTTTTACTGTTATATTTTTAAAATCTTTTTCATCTGAAAGCTTAATAAATGCTTGCATAATTGACTTTCTGGTTTTAATAACTCGTAAGTCTGTTTTTGATTTTAGCATTTGACTCCCTCATTTTCTCCCAACACTTTGTCATTAGTGTTGAATATCCAACATTAATATACCATTGTTGGTACTTATTATCGCTATTAATACGTATTATAAAGCTATATTAGTTATATTTAAACTTTGGAGGTTATCGCTATGGAAAAAAATATGGTATGTGATATGTATTCTGGTATATGTAAACCAAGTGAGGAAAATGAGTTTGAAACAATAAATTTTGATGTGAGCGCACCGAATTTAACTTTGTATTATGTAACAGATCCTATGTGTTCACACTGCTGGGCATTTGAACCAACGCTAAATAAATTACTTGTACAATATGGTCATTTATTTAATTTCCAAATGGTTATGGGAGGCTTATTAGAAGCATGGGGCGATGGCCCTATAGATCCAGCGAATGGTATCTACAAGCCTGCAGATGTTACCCCACACTGGCAAGAAGTAGGGAATTATTCACGCATGCCTATTGATGGCACAATAATGGAAATAGATCCTGTTCAATCTTCATTTCCTGTATCTAGACTCTATAAAGCAATTCAACATGTAGATTCACCTGCGGCTGCAATTAAATTTACTAGATTAGTTAGAGAAGCTGTTTTTGTTTTTAATAAAAATATTTCAGATAAAGCAGTGCTTAAGCATATTGTTGAAGATTTATATAAAGGTGACAATACTATAGATGTTGACTCAATTTTAAACATTGCAAACAGTGATATAGGACAAAATCTACTTGCGGAAGATTTTAACTTAGTGAGTCAATTGGGCGTACGTGGATTCCCAACAATAGTAATCGTTAATAAAGATAACCAAGGAACAAAAATTGTAGGGGCTCGCTCACTAGAAACTTATATAGATGCACTAGAGAAATTAGACGCTGTTAAAAATATAAAACCCAATCCATTGCCAAAGTTCTCGTTATATTTAAATGAACAATCAAGTTTATTTTCCAAAGAAATTGAAGTAATGTACGATATCGAAGAAAAGGATGTTCCAAATTTCATAGAGAAAGGCTTGGACAAATCGAAATACACTATCTCGAACATACTTGGAGAAAACTATTACGAAGCAAAATAAATTGAGTTTTTATTAGTGGATTATAAAACTTTAATAAGATGAAAAGACTGCGAAAAAGTAGTGTTTTCATTTTTTTATTTCCCGAGAAATAACTGGATAATGAAGCCTACTTAACTTTAATGGTGAAAATACTATTTATATGGTTTTTCCATTAAACTCTTACACGCCATAAACAGTAAATTATCATTATATCGCCGGGTGTTTTATGATGGAATGAGCAGAGTATTTTTTAATTGTGTAATACTCATATATGTATTAAATATAAAAGCGTAGGCATTATATCAAATTAGAAAACCATCAATATTCAATAAGGTTTATAAAGGAGAACTAAATAAATGACAAAACATATACCATTAAGTGTCCTCGAACTTGTAGGCATTTCAGAAAATCAGACAGTCAGGGAAGCAATCGAAGCATCTATGGATAATGCAGAGCTTATAGATAATCTTGGGTTCAAGAGACTCTGGTTTGCAGAGCATCATAATATGAAAAACCTTGCATCGAGTTCTACATCACAGCTGATTGCAATGGCTGCAGCACGAACAAAGAACATTCGTGTTGGATCGGGCGGTATTATGTTGCCAAACCATTCGCCGTTGCAGTTAGCTGAAAACTTCGGTACGACTGCACAACTTCATCCAGATAGAATTGATCTTGGGCTCGGACGAGCACCTGGGACGGATCAAAAGACATCTCAACTGATTACACGTTCTAATAGTGATGCGCAGACTTTTGCAAATTCTATTTTTGACCTCATTGGCTGGTTCAGTGACGAAGGGCTAGGCAACAGTGTACCTGTAACTTCAACAGTAGGTACAGGTACAAATATACCAATTTGGGTATTGGGCTCAAGTTTAAATGGTGCATCTATTGCTGGACAGCTCGGACTGCCATATTCTATTGCAACGCATTTTACGCCTGACGATTATAAACAAAAAATTGATATGTACCGTTCTACCTTCAAGACTGACGCGCCGACTTCTCAGATTGATGAACCTTATGTCATGGCGGGAATTAATGTCATTGTAGCACCAACAGATGAGGAAGCAGAAAAAATTTGGACAACAACGATTCAGATGATGAGAGATATGCAAACCGGTCAGCAGCGTAAGTTACAGCCGCCTGTCGATCCCGACGAATTAGGGTCAGAAGAGCAAAGAAAAATGATGGAAGGTATGTTTAGCATCAAAGCCGTTGGTTCACCTGAAACAGTCCGTAATAAACTGGAAGAGTTTACGGAAGATACCGAAGCGGATGAACTCATCGTTGTGACTTATACTTATGACCCAGAAAAAAGAAAACAATCGATGGAACTGCTCGCAGACCTGTGGTTCTAAATGATTGATGCTCAAGGAAGTTATTTTCATGGTTAATCAAAGTAAAAAACAAGAATCGTCTGATTAGATTTAAGATAATGAGAACTGTATGTCGTTGATGATGTGCAGTTCTTTTTTATGGTTTATAAATTTTATTTTTAAATATTACATCAAAATAGGTAATTGATAATTTTTATAAGTTCTATAACTAATAATCTATTAATCAATTTCTCCATAATATCTAATTTCTCGTCTGTTTGACTAATAATAGGTATTTTTATATAAATAAAAAGAAAATAAAATTTTTAAAATTTAAGCTAATTATTTAATACATATTTTTAAAGCTATTTGCTATATACATCTTTATTTTCGTATACTATTACTATCAAACTAAAGGGGAAATTATATGAACAATTCACAAAATCAAGTTATTCAAAGTTATAAAGAATTTTGGACGCGTTTTTTGGACATTAATGGTAGATCTACTCGTCCTAACTTTTGGCATCCTTTTTGGATTAACTTCGTAATATCTTCGCTTTTAGGAATAGTATCAGCAGGTTTATTAAGCAGTGTTTTCGCAATTGCAATTATTATTCCTTCATTTACCGTTATGGTCAGGCGTTTACATGATACAAATCGTACGATGGTTCTTGCAATAGTCTCGCATATCAGTGGTTTCATAGCGATGGTGGCAACTGTTGTATTTATTGTAGGTGTTTTAGCAGTTGCCAGCTCAGGTAGTGGTGGCATGATTGGTGCTTCATTATTAGCTGGTGCATTTGGTGCAGTTGTTGCTGGAGTAATAGCACTATATACTTTATATATATTAGTTAGCACTGGTAATAAAGAACCTAATAATTATGGTTCAGGGGGAAGCTGTGAAATTGCCCCTCAGGCTCATACTCATTAGTTAAATAAATTGATTGAAGGGAGTGGGACAGAAACCTAATTTTCAAATGAGGTTTCGTTGTCCCACCCCGGCAAAGCTGACTCGAACTGAAAAAAGCTTAATATAAGCGCATTTTCAATTCAGTCAGCTACTGCCAAATAACGCTTGGGGATAACACATGTGTTTTTGTCCCAGACTCTTCTTTTCTCATTAATATTAATGACGAATTTCCAAAAGAATATAAATGGAAGCAACAAAGCACTATAAATAATAGTTTTATTTTGTGTTTTCTTTCAAGATACTGTGAAAGTTATTTATGTGTTTTTCTTTTTTTGAGTAAATACCTATCGTTCGCGAAGCGTTTGGAAGTTTAATGTGAGTATACATATCGCTGTTAACCTTTTCCATATATGACTGTGGACAGATGGCTACACTTTCGCTTGTAGCTATAAAGTTTAAAATTGATTCTCTATCTTTGACGTAGGATAAATCCATTTTTTGCGGATTGATATTATTATTTTTAAAATTAAATGTATCACCCGGTGGTTCTAATAAATAATAATGTTGCTGAGCTAAGACTTCTGCATCAATATGATTTATTTCATTTAATGCGTGTTGCTTAGAGAATACAAGTTCATAGGGTTCTTCAAACCAATATTCATAATAAACACCTTCTTGTAACTCAATTTGTTCACCTATTACCAGGTCTAATTTATGTTGTTGAAGATTATTTATTAATTCCTCTGTACTGTTGGCTGGAAATAATCTGATACGCTCATTTTGATTGTTCATTTTATGCAATTTGTCTAATGGGAAATTTGAAATAATACCTACTTTTAAAACGTCAGTATCTTGGTTTTTTAAATAATCAATTTGCTGTTTTACTGATTTAAGGCCTTCATATAACTTTAACCCTTCATTTGTTAAACTAACGCCTCTTGGTGTTGCATCAAATATTTTATAGCCAAAATATTGTTCTATTTGAGCAATTCTTTTCTTAATGCCAGGTGTGCTTATATTTCTTTCAAATGCAGCTTTATTATAACTTTTAGATTCAACTACAGAAAATAAATCTTCTAAGTAATCCACTTCCATACTATCCCACCCTTTAACTCACAGTTTATACTCATTATACTAAGCGCTTATTCCACAAATCACAATACCTTGCTAACATTTAATTAATGAAGGAGGAATGATTTTTCCATGACATTAAACGTATTGAAAAGGATGCAATTATGAAAGCATTAATACAGTTCATAGCATCAATGGTCATATTTGGAACGATAGGCCTTATCATTAAACAAATAAATTTAACATCCGTAGAAATAGCGATGCTCAGCAGTTTTATTGGATGTACATTTTTATTGTTGTTTTACATTATACGTAATAAAAAACTAAATTTTAAATTTTTGAAGTATTATAAATGGCTCATTATTATCTCTAGTTTTGCATTAGCAGGTAACTGGGTATTTTTATTCCAATCATATCAATATACGAGTATTGCGAATGCAACTTTAGGTTATTATTTTGGTCCGATTATTGTGTTACTACTATCTCCATTCATTTTAAAAGAAGCATTGAGTAAAAAAAGTGTGTTATGTATTATCGCTTCACTTATCGGGCTGATATTTATTTTAAGTAACGGTTTTCTACAGCCTGGATCGAATGATGTGTTAGGAATTCTAATTAGTATGCTTGCGGGGAGTTGTTATGCCTGTTTAATGCTTACTAATAAATTTGTTAAACAAGGTAGCCGTATGGATTTAACCATTTTTCAATTAGCTATAACAGCATTGATTTTACTTCCCTTCGTGTTTGGGGTTGATGGTGGGTTTGAAATTCACACACAAATTGCTGCAATACCTTTTATTCTCTTTTTAGGAATTGTTAATACTGGTATTGGCTTTTGGTTATTCTTTTCTGGTATGGAAAAATTAAATGGTCAAAACATTGCATTATTAAGCTATATAGATCCATTAGTCGCAATTTTTATCTCGAGTCTTATTTTACGTGAACAATTTACAGCTTTACAAATAATTGGAGGAATAATACTGATTGCTTCAACGTTCTTGAGTGAATTTTCATTTAATAAATTAAAAATACGAAGGAAACAAGGATTTTAAATACTAAGCATTTAAAAGGGGCGTTTAAATATGAAAATAGGAATTATTGGTGCAGGTAGTATGGGATCGGCAATGATAAAAGGGTTTTATAAATCAAACCACTTAAATATGAATGAAATTTATATCAAATCTGGTAAAAGTAATAAAGCAAAAATGCTTGCAGAGCGTGTAAATGCAAATGTGATTCACACATATAATGACTTAGAAAAAAGTGACATGCTCATTCTAATGGTTAACGAGAGTGACGCTAGAGAAATTTTGGAAAACTTGAGTGAGATAACTAATAAAAATACAATTATCGTTTCTGTCGTACCATCGTTTACTATCGAAGAATTGGAAGGTGTTTTTCCGGAAGAACAGCCTATTGTTAGTTTATTACCCAATACTGTTGTAGAAATAAATCAGGGTATTTTAGGTTATGCGCATAATCAGTATGTTGATGAAGCATCGATTGAATTTGTCTTTAAACCTTTAGGTAATCTTATTAAGGTGAACGAAAATGAATTAGGTATATTTAGCACACTTTCAGGGTGTGGCCCGGCAATGGTCGATGTTTTCATTGAAGGGCTATCAGATGGTGCTGTGTTAAATGGTATGAATAGGGCGCTGTCTTATGAAGTTATTACTGAAATGCTAATTGGTGCTGCAAAATTAGCTCAAGCTTCTGATAAACATACAGCTGAATTGAAAGATGAGGTGACTTCTCCTGGAGGGAGTACAATTAAAACAATAGCTAAATTGGAAAAGCATGCTTTTAGATATACACTTGTTGATGCAATTAATGCTGTTAATAACAAAAACTAAGATGACGTATGACCTGGCACTTGCATTATTTTTTAAAATATATGTAGAAACATATCAAACAATAACTCTAAAAATGAATTGCTTATAAAATAATAGAAAAGATGATTCGCTTGAAATTGCTACCTATCTTCTTTTAACAGGTTAGCTTATTCGTTTCTATGTCCCTTGTAATGTTATAGTTTAAGAAACGCGCTAACTTTATTAACAGCTACTGTGTTATATATTTTTAAGACACATAATCTTATTATGAAATAATATAAGTATTATGATGTCAAAGCTATGAGTATAAAGATAAAAAAGTATGTAAATATATGGCTTAATTGAAGAAAGCGATGATGGGAAATCTTCCTTACATATCATTTCATTGGTTGTAAGTTATACGCTATAAGTATTGGAGAATGTTGTTTATGAATAGTTTTAAAAAAATATTTACAAGTAGCACGAAAACGGCAAATAAAAAAGTAATTACCATATATGTTATTTTACGCTTAATTGTTATTTTAAACCTTATCAATGAAATGATATTTATCCAAAGATGGGATGTGATTTTCACTCTTGTCTTGACGCTTGTTCTATTTATGATTCCACAGCTTACTGAACATTTATTGAAAATTGAAATTCCTAACTTACTTGAATTTATTATTATTCTGTTTATTTTTAGTTCCACAATTTTAGGTGAACTTGGAGATTTTTACAGTTATTTTAGGCTATGGGACACAATGCTTCATTCAATTAATGGATTTTTAGCTGCAGGTATTGGATTTTCGCTGGTATTTTTACTTAACAAAAATGTGAAAGGAATCAATTTAAATCCACTGTTTCTTGCAATAGTTACTTTTTGTTTTTCTATGACGATTGGTGTGATGTGGGAGTTCTTTGAATACACAGTTGATCAGGGTATGGGTATGGACATGCAAAAAGATCGAGTGGTTCAAAAAGTGAATAGTGCAACTTTGGCTAATGAGCACAATACTGTACACCGCATTGATAATATTGAGAAAACCGTTATAGAGAGTAGAGATGCGTCGGGAAATCGTGTTGAAAATGTTGTTAATGGTGGCTATCTTGATGTTGGCATACATGACACAATGAAAGATTTATTTGTGAATTTGCTGGGTGCAGCTACATTTAGTGTGCTAAGTTACTCATACGCGAAATACGACCAGAAAAAATATAAATTTGTTAAGAATTTTATTCTAAAAAGAGAAAAAACATAATTGTTCAATTTCGATATTATGAAGTTAACGACACCTGAAATTAAACTCAAATAGTTAAATCTGAGGACCTCTTTATTCATGTAATCAATTTTATGATTTAACTATTTGAGTTTTCATCTACAGATCTCCTTTTTGGTATTGAGTTTTAAGTAAAATAAGTAATATAGTTAATAAAATGAATGAGGGTAACCAAACAAAATCCAAATTCAACATACCTAGATAAATACAAACAGAAAGGATGGATAGGCCGAGTGCATTTCCCAGGGAATAAACACTTTTTACAGTGTGACTTGCGTATTCTGTCACGATTATTTTTCTGAATATGATTCTTGCACCACCAAAAGATAGACCAAAGCATAGCATTAATAACAGTTTTATTATTATTGTATCCTCGAAGTAATACCATAGAACAGATATTGATATACTTATAATTAAAAAGATATTCATCCATTTATAAGACAGATACTTACTAAGTAAAATACCGATAAGTGCCATACCAACGCCTAAAGCACTATCTAATAATGCTACTTCGTGTATCTCTCGATTTTTATATACTGTAAATGTAGGTAACATAAAATTGATAGTTCCTAATATTGGCCACATAAGCATGCCAACTAAGTAATGAACTATTTTTACAGGTTCCTTTGAAGTATGTGCAGTTTCACAGGTAACATCATGTGTCATCAATTTTACTTTATTAATGCCTAAGTGAAGTAAGAAGTAGACTATCCCGTATATTAAAAAAATCCAAAATAAAGCAATGAATTTCATAATTACTGCAATAAACAAAGGTCCTATCATTAAAGCAACTTGATTGACTGTCATTGAAAGAGAACTATATTTATTAATAAATTCTTCATTTTTATTCTCTACTAATTCAGAAAACCACAATTCTAAACTTGTTTCTAATAGAAAAAATACAATCCATAAAGCAAAATTCAAAAGTATTAATAAAAGCGTGTTTTGGTAAAGCATGGTGATAGCGATAACTATAAAAAATATTCCTAAAAAAGATAATTTTGTAAGGTTACTGCCTGAATAATTTTTAAAAAATAAATTGATTAAAAATGGAGCGAATATTGCAGGAACGAATGAGAGAATAGTTGAAATCGCTAAATCACTTGTAGATTCAGGACTGGCTAATTCCCAGTTAATCGCTAGAATTAATCCACCACAGATAAATCTATATAAAGCCGTAATGATTAAGTAATTATTCATTATAATCATCACTACTATCAAAAATTTTATTTGCTAAATCATTAGCTTTATTTATATGTTTATATATTTTAGTAGTTGGTAGCTCGGGCCAGCCAAATTGCACTAAACCATCACGACTGCTCCAGTTTTCAGGATCACTTACGATATCACCGATATTTTTTAATAAACTGATACGCTTAATTTCGGTATCTTTTGATATATCTGGGAAATTGATATTTGTTATTTTTCCTTTTTGTGCCTTCATGAAAGCTATTGCTGATGTGCTGTTTGGTCTAAATGTGAATGGAGGTTTGAGTTTGTTGTTTATATACATTGCAATATGTAGTTGATAGGGGTTAATGCTGTAAGAAGATTCAACTAAATCCATAATAGCATCTCCGCCTGGTCTAGCTGCGGCTTCAATGACGTATAGATTGTTGTCTTTGATTTTTATTTCTATGTGAGCTACCCCACGATTAATTCCTAAAGATTTACATGATTGTATTGCTAGTTTTTTAATATTTTCATCTTTATATCTGTGGCTAGGAACTAAGTGCCCCATTTCAGTAAACCAAGGTCTTGGAGATAAATATTTTTCTGTGACAGTGATTACTTCATAGAAGTTTTCACCACATAAGACTTCTACAGACACTTCCTCGTTGCTATCGATAAATGCTTCAATAAGAAACGTATTTTTAGAAACTTTGAAAGAATCAGCATAAGCAGCCATAACTTTTTGAGATTTCATATAAGCTTCCTTACATTCTGCTTCATTATTAGCTAAGTAAACGCCGCCACTACCACCAAAATCTACAGGTTTTATAATAACGGGAAACTCAAATGTTTGTATCAATTCTTTCAATTGTTCAATAGTTTCAAAAAGTTTCGATTTTGGAGTAGGGATATCAGCTTTTTCAAATACTTCCTTCATTAGATGTTTATTTCTACAAGCTTCTACGACTTCATCATCAAGGTAAGGCAACCCGTAGTCTTTGTTTAACTTATTAGCTACTTTAAGTGTCCAATCATTTAAAGGAACTATAGATTTAGGTTCATAACCTTGTGTTTTATAATAGTCTATTTCATTTTTTATATCCTCATAACTTAAGGGGTCTGCATCAATACAAAAATCAAAATAAGCATTGTATTTATATTTCGAACCTTTTATTGCTGTCCATATCTGAAAATCTCTTATTGATTTCCCACCGGCATATGATCGTTCTCTAAGGAATTGATCAGCTCCTAATAACAGTAAATATTCTTCCATATTAGCCTCCTTAATTTTTATGCATATTTTATTACATAAAAATAATACCATATTAATGTAAATTCAAACAATTAGGAAAACGATTATTTTGTTATAGTATTGTGGTTTGTTTTATATAGTGTTGCTTTGTCTTGATTAGAAGTTTGGAAAAACTTAGTGAGCTGATTGGTTAAGAAGTATCATGATCTAAGTTAGCGTACAGATTTGAGGTTAATATTTTAAAGGATTTTAAAGGATTTTAAAGTTATAGACTGGGGATGAAATCAAATTTCATATTTTTGATTTCATTCCCAGTCTTTTTTTATTAAAATAAAGTTTTATTCTCCTTGCAGTTCATTGTATCCAAAGTCAATTTCAAAACCTAAATCTTGAATCATTTTATAGTCTAGTTGATTTGGCTGTCCTCCAGTAATTAAATAGTCTCCTACAAATATTGAATTTGCAGCCTTCAAAGCTAAAGGTTGTAGTGAACGTAAATTAACCTCTCTACCACCAGCAATTCTAATTTCTTTAGATGGATTAACGAGTCTAAATAAAGCAATTAGTCTTAAACATTTCATAGGAGTTAATTCATCCATTTCTCCGAACTTTGTGCCTTGAATAGGATGTAAAAAATTAATAGGAATACTATCGGCATCAATTTCTTTTAAGGCGAACGCCATATCAATAATATCTTGATTTGATTCTCCCGTACCACAAATGACACCAGAACATGGTGAAATATTGTTTGCTTTCATAATTTCTAAAGTATTGGTTCTATCCTTATAAGTATGTGTAGTTACAACTGTTTCATGGTAGTTTTCGCTTGTATTTATATTATGGTTATATCTATCGACACCAGCTGCCTTGAGTTTTTTAGCTTGCTCATCATTGGTTAATCCAAGACATGCACATACTTTCAACTGTGGGTGATTTGATTTTATTTCTTCTACAGTTCTACTTATATGGTCAATTTCTTTATTACTTGGACCTCTACCGCTCATAACAATACAATAAGTGCCTATATTGTTTTCATGCGCTACTTTGGCACCACTAACGATTTGTTCTTCTGGCACTAAACTATAGCGCTGCTTTTGTTTCATATCCCTAGATTGACCGCAATAACCACAATCTTCAGGACAGATACCACTTTTTGCATTTAAAATCATGTTTAATTTAACTTTTTTACCGTAATAGTGTTTTCTTAATATGTAAGCCTCGTTTAATAAATCTAATGTGTCTACGTTAGAATCTTCATATATTTTTAGTAGTGTATCTTTAGTTAATGTTTCCCCTTGTAAAATATCTTCAGCTAATTTCATATTAATTCTCCTCATTTGATTAGGCTTTATTAGTTTCTCTTGTTTATAATAAAGCTCTTTCTATATAAATGTAAATCAAAATAAATAATTAGTTTACAATATCTACGTGTTAGCTAAAAATTCTGATGAGGGGGGGACAATGTTTTATATTCAACTTGGTTAAGAAAGTCTAATGACATCAACAAAAACTTAAAATATAGTTTGATTCATGTAAGCAGTCACGATAAACTAAAGGCATTGTGAAAAATATATTTACAAGGGGATAGTGTAGTGTTTAATAGTAGTGAACAATTAATTTTAGGATTTACGATCATTATTTATTTTATTTTTTTACTGTCAATGTCTGTATACATACAAAGAAAAATTAAAACTTATGATGACTATAATATGGCAAGTAGAACGGTAACATTATGGCCACTGATTTTAACATTTGTCAGCACTGGTGTAGGCGGCGCGACATTGTTAGGTTATATGGAGAATGGTTATACATTAGGTATGGGACAGCAGTGGATTCATATCACTATGATGGCCGCTGTTATTGTACTTGCATTCTTTTTATTAAAACGTATTAGATTATTAGGTGAAAAGCATAATATGGTGACAATCGGTGATTATACTGCGCTTCGTTATGGTGAATCAGCACGTATTCCAACTGTTATCAGTTTCTTATTTGCATATTGTGCGATGACAGGTATGCAGTTTGTTGCAATTGCTTCTATTTTGAATTTAACAATAGGATTAAATATGACAGCGGGTATTATTATAGGATGTATCTTGCTGACTATAAAAACATATCTAGGCGGCTTAAAAGCTGTCGTTTGGCAAGACGTTGTTCAAGGAACAATACTTACAATCGGTGTTATTGTGTTATTCTTTGTGGTTATCTATTACTCAGGTAGTTGGAGTGATATTCAAGCCAATGCAAGCAGTCAAAACCAAAGCGATATGTTAAATTACCTTAATATTACACCGAATGAAATCTTAATTTATCTGCTAACATTAGCGTTCTATCAATTTATCAGACAAGATGTGTGGCAACGTATTTGGGCCGCTAAAGATTTGAAAACTGCAAGAAATGGTTATGGTATTTCTATGATTATTGCAGTAGCGTTAGGTGCAATGACAGTGTTTATAGGTGTCTATGCTAAGTTTGGTTTGAATTTGGACATAGCAGAAACACCATTAGTTTATTATAATGTCATTCAAGAAGTGTTCCCATTTCCATTAGTACTCATAATGATTATCGTCTTATTAGCAGCGGTAATATCTAGCGCGGATTCCTTCTTTATTGCAGGTTCTTCATCTATAGCAAATGATATTATAAAACCAAATGTGAAAAGTCATAATCAACATAAAATGCTATTATATAGTAAACTTTCAGTATTAATCGTAGCTGTTATTTCTTTAGTATTAGCACTTATGATTCCAGAATTAGTAAATCTGATGGTAACAGGCACTGCAATGACAGTTTCAGGATTGCTTGCGCCAGTGATTTTCGGTCTGTTTTGGCAAAAACCTACCAAACTTGCGGGTAACGTCGCAATGTGGAGTGGACTTGGCTCAGCAGTAATTTGGCAAATACTTGGTCATCCGTTTGGTCTGCATCCAATCTTAATTGGGTTACCACTTTCAACAATTATGTTATTACTTGTAACATTCTTGGGTAAAAAAGATTACGCGACAGCTTAAAGTATTCACTTTATTAAAAATAAGATTCAGCATAAATAAACCCCCTGCTTTTATAAAAGCAGGGGGTTTTAATATTATTCATCGACATCTGCAACGACTGTTTGTTGGTAATCAATTAATATAACAGATCTAAGGCCTGTGCCTTGTTCTGAACCTTTTTCAACTGGACTCACATAATGACTGACATTAGGATCGTAAACGCCATAGGATTCTAAAGGGTTTTCCATTTCAAAAACTTCTATTATATTGTTTTCATCAGTTTCTTTGGGATCATTTCCAGCAGCTTCAGGTACAGCGATAGCATTTGTTCCACCAATAATATTTTTTCTTTCGACTAAATGAGCAAACGTAAACGGCTCTCCGTCTTGATGTAAACAGTTCGGAGAAGAAACAGCCTTATCTCCGTCATTTTCTACATACAATTTAACGAAATGCACACCCACATGAATCGGTAAGATTTTATCTTCTTCGTTCCAAAATGTTTCATGATAATTGGCTATAATAATATCGTTCAACAATTTATTACTTCTTATATTTTCATCAATAGAATGGAATTCTCTATATGAGCCAGAATGTTCTGGATTAAACTTCCCTTGAAAATACGCAGAATAATCAACGCCGTTTCTTTCAATCGTAGGGAGCCAAAAAACATCTTCTGTTCCAGGTAAAACGATTGCTCTAGAGTATCTTCTATATCTATTAAGGTTAGGGGCATAATCATCTTCAGGTAAGCCAGCAAAGTATTCTAATATTTCATTGTAATCCTGTTCAATACCCTCATAATTTAAACTTTTCATTAAATCATATCTTGAATAACCATCTTTTTGTAATTTATTCATTATTCAATAAGTATCCTTTCTATTTTTAAAGTTGACAATGTGTGAATATCCGCACTAATTGCGTCCAATTGTTCATAATTCTTATGTATATTACTTAATGATCTCTTTTTTATTTTATACCATTGTAACTAGCAAACACAAATATCGATAAATTTTGATTTCTTGAACTAGTACGAAAAAAACTCACTCATCTTATTTGATGAATGAGATTCTTGTTTACTTTACCAAATTAAAAATCATCTTCGAAATGATTTGCAAAGCAAATCAGTAATGCATTTCCGATACATGATTTTCAAGATCTAAGTTAATTTAAACGATAAATATCATAATTATGAACCATACTTTTTATAGGTTCTAAATTTTGGAGGCCTGTAGCTACGGATACGTAACTATCTGGACGTACTAGAAATACTGAATTTTCTTTAATACCTTTCGCATTGATTGATCTGTTCCAAGGTACATCATACAGCGGAACACCAGTTTCAAAAGCGAGTTGTTTGAGTTCTTGCGTAACTTTACCATACGTGTGAAGTTGCCAATCATAAGATTTTAATGGTTCAAAGTTATCAATATTACTTGTATGCACCCATGGTAAGCGGTCTCCACCTTTAATGTCACCATATTCTCCGCTACTTAATTCACTATGTCGATAGTTTAAATTAGTTTGAGAAATTGTTTTAAATATTAATTGTTTTAAAGTGTTAAAACGTAATAATTTAGGTGCAAAGAAAGGGATGACGAAATTTTTTACCATACGACTATTGGTCATGATTTGAAAAGCTTTGTCTGTCGTATTCACTAACCTTTGAGCGAATTCGATACGTTCAGGTTCGTAGGTATCTAGTAATTTTGGTGCGGCTTTTTCTTTTAGAACTGCTCCAAGTTTCCAAGCTAAATTAAGCGCATCACTTATACCTGTATTCATACCTTGACCACCAGCAGGACTATGGATATGGCCAGCATCTCCACATAAGAAAGCACGGCCTAGTCTGAATTTTTCAGCAACACGATGGTGGGAACGATAGGGTGAATACCAATTCACTTTATTTATTTGTATGGGTAAGATACGTTCAACATGCGGAATTAGAGGAGTGAGTGATTGAGGACCGTCACCCTCTACTACAAGATCATCAGGTATTAAACCAATAAGACGTAGTTGTCCTGTAGTTCTAATAGGGAATCCTAAACAAAAGTAGTTATCATAGAAGCCCATGGATGCCGTTTTTAATGCAGTATCATTTTCTACATCAGCGACGAAGAACATTTGACGGTATGTTCCGCCTGGGAAATCAATATTAAGCGTCTTCCTAACAACACTACCGGCACCGTCACAACCACAAATGTAGGCAAATGTTTTTGTGATATCTCCCTCAGGTGTATTTATGGTAGTTGTTACAACGTCACCATCATCATCAAAACTTAATAGTTCGTGCTTCCAACTAATTTGTCCACCTCGTTTTTCTAACACATCAACGAGTATTCTTTCGTGGACGTCTTGAGGTAGTGTTAAAACATATGGATAAGGGCTCATGCCTTCACCTATTTTACCTACAGGTATGTTTGCAACATCCTTATTATCTTTATATAAATTTATAGTATCTACTAAAAATCCTTTTTCTACAATCTTATCTGCGAAACCTAATTGCTGATAAAATTCAAGCACTCTTGCCTGTATAGCCATTGCACGTGAAGCGGTTCCAGGACCTTCATTTTTATCAATAATTTTAAACGGAATCCCTTGATTACTTAATGAAATCGCCATGGCTAAACCACTAGGACCAGCGCCAACTATTAATACTTCATTACTCATATTTATCTAACTCCCATCCACTATAATTTCTTATCGCAAGTTAAACATATAATAATTAAACACAGTGTTCAATTACTGTAATTTAGAAAATAGACACTTGCAGTCATATGTTCATTAAAATTATGAAATAGGTGAATTATCTTTTCCTGGATTTTACTTTACGTATATCTATTATATTCTCATCCAATTCTTTCATACCCCAATGATTAAGTTTCACTTAGTTTAATTCACATTCATAAACCGATTCAAATGAACAAAAGGATTTTACCGATTTAATCCGACTATTCTTATAGTATTTACTGATTTGGTGTTGACGAAGTATGTAATATTCGCTATATTTACTAGCATAGATATTATCTGAAAATTCTATGTATTGGGAATTTTCATCTTAGGAAATGGCTAAAGTAATTCAAAAAATATTAAATTAAATTTTAAAATTTCCTCAACAGTCACTATTAAGCACAACGAAACTACATTTAGGAGGAAAAATATATGCCGAAGAAGCAGATACATTTTAATGGATTTGTTCAAAACTCACCATCCCCACATTCATCTGGATTATGGAAACATAACGAAGACCAAGGTGCACATCATAATCAATTAGATTATTGGATAAATATTGCGCAGACCTTAGAGAAAGGTAAGTTTGATTCTATATTTATTGCAGATGTTTTAGGAACATATAGTGTTTATAATCAATCGAGTGATGCTGCAATTAAGCATGCAGTCCAACTGCCTGCGCACGATCCCATACCGATTATTTCTGCAATGGCTGCAGTGACAAAGCATATTGGTTTTGCACCAACAATCTCTACTACCTATGCACAACCATATAGTTTAGCCAGACAATTATCTACATTAGATCATTTAACCAATGGTCGTTTAGGTTGGAATGTCGTTACTTCTTATTTAGAAAGTGAAGCGATTAACTTAGGGTTGAAAGAACGATTACCAAAAGATTTAAGATATAACAAAGCAGATGAATTTCTCCAAGTCGTTTATAAACTTTGGGAGGAAAGCTGGGAAGACGGCTCTGTAATTAATGATAAAGCTACTGATACGTACGCAGATCCTGATAAAGTGCATGAAATTAACCATGAAGGTGAATTCTTTAGTGTGCCTGGCCCTCATTTAGTTGAACCGTCACCTCAAAGAACACCTGTATTATTCCAAGCAGGCGCTTCAGAAAAAGGTAAAACGTTTGCTGCTAAACATGCAGAAGCTGTGTTTACAAAACATACTTCAGTAGAATCATTGAAGCGCTATGTAGATGATATACACACAAGAGCTGAAAAGCATGGCAGAAGTAAGGAAGATATTTTAGTGTTTCCTATGGTACTCCCAATTATCGGAGAAACAGAAGAAGAAGCCTATCAAAAATATGAAGCATTAACAGAACATATCAGCTATGAAGGTTCCGCATCATTGCTAAGTGGACATACAGGAATTGATTTTTCAGAGTACGACCCAGATCAGTATATAGAAGATATTGAGACGGAAGCGATGCAAGGCAATCTTAATATGTATACCAAAGACCCACACCATAAATGGACACTCAGAGAAGCTGTGAAAAACCATGGACTTGGCAATGGCACAGCTAAATTTATTGGAACGAAAGAGCAAGTCGCTGATAAATTTGAAGCATGGACAGTTGAAGGTGGGGCAGCTGGGTTTAATATCGCTCAAAGTTATTCACCTGGTACATTTGAAGAATTTGTTGAGCATGTTATCCCTGAATTACAAAAAAGAGGTCTATATAGAACAGAATACGAAGGCACAACACTTCGTGAAAATATGTTCGGTAAAGACCAAAAAACAATAAAGGAAAATCATCCAGCAAAAAACAAGAGTGCAGCGAATACTCTTATATAAATTAATAAAAAAGGAGTAAAGAACAATGGATGAAATTTCTCTCTATACATGGATAGGCTTCATATTATTTATGATAGTCATGGTCATCGTGGGTTATATCAGCTCACGAAAGATGAAAAATATCGCTGATTTTGCCACTGGTGGCGGCAACATCGGGCCAAGAGTGCTCGGACTATCATTTGCAGCAACATACTTAAGTGCAGCCACCTTTTTAGGTTACCCAGGTTGGTCTTATGAATGGGGTCTTAATAACTTATGGCTATTTCTAGCTATGTTTATCGGTGGACCCACGGGTGTCTTAATGGTTGCCAAAAAGGTAAGGAAATTAAATACAACTCAAAAATCTTTATCCCTTCCAGATTGGTTAGGAGATTTCTACGACAGCGATATTATGCGTGTAGGTACTGGCGTTATCCTTCTCTTTAATATATTTTATATAGCCAGTCAATTTGTTGCAGGCGCAAGGATTTTTGAATATTTACTTGGTATGTCTTACTTTAGCGGACTCGTCTTTATAGCCGTTATTGTCGTACTATACGTATACGTTGGTGGTGCACTTGCAGACATTTATACTGATGCGATACAAGTTATCATTATGGCGATTGCAGGTCTTGGTGTATTTATCTCAGGTATCGTTATTTTTTGGAAAGGGAGTATTACAAGTACATTTTCTGGTATCGCAAATAATTTATCTAACCAAAATGAAAATTTAGTTAAAGTATTTAATCCAGAATCTGTACATTTCAACTCTTTTGCCATGGTTTTAGGTGCAATCGTCATACAGTGGGCGTTTGCCTCTGCACCACATTTATTTAATAAAATATTAGGTTTAAAAAATGAAAAAGATTTAGGAAAAATGATCAATACTTATATTATTGTTACTGGGCTTTGTCTACTCGTGTTATTCGGTGGTATATTCGCTCGTGTCGCATTGGGTAATAGTGTTGAAACATCAGACTTAGCACTGCTTGACTATATCATTTGGGCATTTCCTGCAGTGATTGTAGCACTTTTTGGAGTGGTCATTTTAGCTGCAGCGATGTCGACAACAGATGGATTATTTGTATCTATTTCTACAGTATTTGCGAATGATATATTCTTGAAATTCTTAGTTAAAAGAAAAATAATTAATATTAGTGATGAAAAAGCGAATAGAATTGCATTTCAAATAAGTAAAATCAGTGTACCAATTGTAGGTTTATTATCATTTTTACTTGTCTTACAACCTCCAAAACATATGAGTGACATTATGTGGATTGGAATATCAGGTATCGCAGCGGGTACATTAGGCCCTATCTTACATGCCATATACGCCAAGAAGAAAGCACCAGCTAAAGCCGCAGAAATATCAATGTTTGTAGGACTGGGGTCATATTTAGTCATTTACTTCGGTGGTATTATTCCAAGTACAATGTCAGCAGGTGCAGTAGCAACATTTATCGGTATCGCAACAATTACAATTGCTGCATTTATCATCAAGCCAAAAGATAATCAAAAATATAATGTAGAAGAAGGTAATAATTAATGTTTGTTAATGAGATGCTATCGATATGGTTATATGGTTTTCTAGGAATGTTTGTCGTAGTATATATTTCGTTAAAAGTCGGGTATTCAAATAAAGATAAATAACTTATTTTAAAAGGAGAATTTATATGCCATTAATTAAATTAGATATGATCAAAGGTAGAGAAAAAGAGGAAATCAAAAGTATTTTAGATATCACATATAACGTGATGTTAGATGCGTTTCAAGCACCAAAAGGTGATAAATATTTAATTGTGAATCAACATGAGGACTATGAAATGGAAATATTAGATACAGGCTTAGGCGTTGAAAGAACGGACGACGTGATTGTATTTACTATCGTTTCAAGACCGAGGACAAAAGAACAAAAAACGACGTTCTACAAAAATTTAGTGAATACGCTACATGAAAAAGTAGGGATTCGTAAAGAAGATATTATGATTAGTTTAGTAGAAAATACCGATGAAAACTGGAGCTTCTTTAACGGTGAAGCACAATTTCTAACAGGTGATTTATAATCTGGTTAGGGGTCATATTATTTCGTCAGGCGGCAACACTTTTCAAAATCGGTTCATTTATATAAAAGCATAAGAAAGACACTTCCGCTACTAAGTGGAAGTGTCTTTCTTATATTTCATAAATTAGAATTTATCTTTTAAGTCTTTAGCTTTATCTGTTGCTTGATCTTTCACTTCTTCTTTTTTCTCATCGTCATTTTTAATTTCGTCGGCCTTATCTTTAGCTTTATCTGTTGCTTGATCTTTATACTCGTCAAACTTACTCATAAATAAACGCCTCCTTTAAAATGTTATATTACTATGTTTCCACATATCAAAGAACTTAAACATATTAAGCTAAGAAAAATTTTTTCGATATTCAGACGCACTAATTTCAAAGTGCTTTGTAAAATTTTTAGAAAATAACAAAGGGTCTTTATATCCAACTTTACTTGAAACTTCACATATCATATTATTCGTATGTATAAGTAATTGAGATGCATGATACATACGGATATATGTTAAGTATGCTTTGGGAGAACAATTTAAATTCTTCTTAAACAGCTTGAATAAATGACTGCGAGTGACATTAACATATTGCGCAACATCAACGACACTAATATTCTTGTGATAGTTTGAATTGATAAATTCGACTGCTTTTTGGATATCTTCGTTAACAATATTGACGTTAACTGAGAAATTTTTAGGAAACTGTTCTTGAAGCATATAAACTAATTGGTATATATGTTGCATGATTAAAATATCATGTGAGTTGCTAGACTCAATCGTTTTTGAGAGATTGCAGATATTATGAATCGTTTTTTTAATTTCAGAAGTGTCTTTATCTATAATGACGTGATCATCAACGATATAACTGCGTGCTAAATAATCTAGAATCTGTTTACCGCTAATACCTACCCAATAATAAGTCCAAGGTTTAGAAAATGAAGGCTTATATTCAACTTCCATGCCTTTTTCTATTAAAAACATATCGCCTTTTTTTAAATTAAAACTTTTTCCATTATATTTAAAAATGCCTTCACCATGAGTCACGATATGTATTACGGATGTTTGTGAAACTGTATAATTGTAACCTACGTTTGGCACACCAACTTCAATACCACATTCTACTAAATTAGCGTCAATCAACTTTTTGCTGAATTTCTTCCATAAAACTTGCATAATACACCTCTCAATTCATCATATTGTACTTCTTTAAACTTATATAATCACATTATAATTAAAAAATGCAACATTTTGCCATACAACATCATCATTATGCTATTCATTATACGCACTTTAAATTGATAAAATGACATTAACATATATGTAAGCGCTTTAAAAAGTGAAATTTTAGAGGTGGATAAGATGGATAGATATTTAACTGGAAAGCAAAAATTAGCATTTGGATTTGGCGCAATAGGGAAGGATGCCATATTTAATATTGTTGGTCTCTTCTTAATGTTTTATATCACAGATATTGTAGGTTTATCTCCTGCATTTGTCGGAGTTATGCTTTTTGTTGCACGTATTTGGGATGCAATCAATGATCCGATTATGGGGATGATTGTTGATAATACGCGGAATAACTTTGGTAAGTTCAAGACGTGGCTCGTTATCGGTACGCTTGCTAATGCTATTGTTACAGTCTTGCTGTTTACGAATTTAGATTTATCACAAACGTCTATGTATATTTATATATCGATTATGTATATTTCCTGGGGAATGACATATACGATGATGGATATTCCGTATTGGTCTTGGTTACCGAACTTGACGCATAATCCTAGAGAACGTGAAGAGATTTCAGTCATTCCTAGATTTTTCGCAAGTTTAGCTGCATTTATTGTAGGTACTTTTGGTTTGTTCTTTATACATAAATTAGGAGACGTCTTTGGTAGTGGTAGTGACTCGGTAGGCATTTTTGTTTTTGCCGTAATCTGTAGTGTTGTTTTTATCTTTACGATAGGTGTAACAGTCTTCAAAGTACCTGAAGATCATGAAATGGAAAAACAAATAGGTATTAAAGTTAATTTTAAAGATATTGGTCGTATTTTATTTAAAAACAAAGAATTACTTGCCATCATGGGTGTTTTATTAACTTTTAATTTATGTCTACAAACGCTCAATGGTTCTATCATTTATTACTTTAAATATGTAGTGAATGCGGAACATTTATTTTCAATTTTTAATTCAATGATACTGTGTGAAATGCTTGGTTTACTACTTTTACCACGTTTTATTAAATGGGTCGGTAGAACTAGAGCGTTTAATACAGCTATTACGCTTATCATAACTGGTTTAGTTATTATTTTAGTGTCAGGTTTCGTGGCGCCACAAAGTACCATTTTAGTTATTATAGGCGCAGGTATGTTACGTGTAGGTTCAGGATTTATGATTGGTATTACAACAGTTTCGCTTGCAGATGTGATTGATTATGGTGAAGTGAAGTTTGGCCAACGTAATGAGAGTGTGATCACTTCTACCAATACATTTTTAACTAAAGCATCACAAGCGGTTGCAGCTTTAATTGTAGGTATCGGCTTATCTGTATTAGGTTATACACCGAATGAGGCACAATCAGAGGCCACGGTTAATGGTCTGCGTATCATGATTATTGTCGCACCGTTGATTTTTGTTAGTTTAACAGCATTTTTATATCATAGAGCCTTCCACTTAAAAGGTGACTTCTTAAATGATATTGAGAAAACACTCCGATATAAACGTCAGAGAGAATATAGAGAGAATATTAAATAGAGAGGATGTCAATTTATGTTAGAACAACAATTTCATGAAAATATGGAGATTCAGCATGTGAACTTGATGCCAAGACGTGCATTTTATATACCATACCAACGAGGGGAGTCTGACTACCGTTTAGAAACACGATATAATACAAAAAATGTGACATTATTAAATGGTGATTGGCACTTTGAATATTTCAATTCTCTAGAAGCATGTTTGAACCTGCCTCAACAGATTAAAAAGGATATATTGCCAGTGCCGTCAGTATGGAATTTATATGGCTATGATCAAATACAATATCTTAATACACAATATCCAATTCCATTTGATCCGCCGTATGTGCCGAGGTACAATCCATGCGGACGTTATACACGTTCTTTTGAGTTAAGTTCATATGAGCTGCATAGTGATTATCATTTGAATTTCGAAGGTGTAGATAGCGCATTTTATGTATGGGTAAATAATCAATTTGTAGGTTATAGCCAGATATCCCATGCTATTTCAGAATTTGATATTTCAAAATTTGTGTATGATGGACAAAATACGATACAAGTCCTTGTATTAAAATATTCAGATGGCACATATTTTGAAGACCAAGATATGTTCAGACATTCAGGCATTTTTAGAGATGTTTATATTTTAAAACGAGCGCAATCACGTGTAGAGGATTTTAAAATCGAAACACATTTGAATGATGATTTGCATAAGGCATCTATAGACGTGAACTTAGCACGTAAACAAGCATTAGAGCAAGTTGAACTACACTTATATGGCCCGGATGGCGAATTGGTAAGCAGTGCTCAAACTTCGGAACAGTATAGCTTTACAGTTAACAAACCACAATTATGGTCAGCAGAAAGTCCTGTACTTTATACGTTAGTAATTACAACTGAACAAGAAGCCATTACACAAAAAATTGGTATTCGAGAAGTTAAAATCAGAGATAATCAATTTTATATTAATGGGCAATCTATTAAATTACGTGGCACGAATCATCATGATAGTGATCCGAAAACAGGATATACGATAAATGAAGCTCAATTTATGAGAGATTTAAAACTTATGAAACAAGGTAATTTTAATGCAATTCGTACTGCACATTATCCGAAATCACCTTTATTCTATGAATTAACAGATCAATATGGTTTTTATGTCATGAGTGAAGCGGATTTAGAAACACATGGCGTAGTTCGTTTATATGGTGAAGAGAACACTAAATACTTTAATATCATTACGGATGACCCTAAATATCAAACTGCAATTATCGAGCGCATTGAAGCGTCAATAATCCCATTGAAAAACTATAGTTCAATTGTTTCATGGTCAATGGGTAATGAATCTGGATTTGGGGTTAATATGGTTAAAGGCTTGGCATGTGCGAAAGTATTAGATACTACACGACCACTTCATTATGAAGGTACATTACATCGTGATAAATCAAAAGACTATGATTTATCTAACGTTGAAATGATTAGTAGAATGTATCCATCTCCAGAAGAAATTAAAACGACATATTTAAATAATCTGAATCTAGATAAACCATTTATTTTGTGTGAATATGCGCATGCCATGGGAAATTCACCTGGAGATCTTCATGCTTATCAGAAGCTCGTTGAGGCATACGATAGCTTTATTGGAGGGTTCGTATGGGAATGGTGTGACCACGGCATTCAGACAGGTTTGAAAGAGGGTAAGCCAATATTTAGATATGGTGGAGATTTCGGCGAACGTCTGCATGATGGTAATTTCTGTGTAGACGGTATTGTTTCTCCCGACCGCATCCCTCACGAAGGATATTATGAATTTAAATATGAACATAGACCTTTAAAAGTAATAAAGCGGGATGACTATAAACTGACATTACGTAACCAACTTGATTTCACGCATATAGAAAACTATTTAAGCGTGGAGGCAACTGCTACATATTTAGATGGAACGCGTCAGACGTTTGAAGTTCCTTTTACTAAATTCGCACCCCATACGACGCAAAAGATTGATTTAAGTGACTATGTTAATATAAATGAACTCAGTGATGTGATGTTACGCTACAAATTAAAAGATGCAGATGCATTACGTTCCGCTCATTTTGAATTAGGATATGATCAAATCGTATATCAGCAACAATCAATGACGTATCAGAATTCCAAACCATTATCATTAGCATGCAGAGACGAGGCTCGTACAATTCACGTTGCTATTGATGATTGGGTATACATTTTTGATAAAACAGACGCGAGTTTAAAAACAGTTGCGCATGATGGCATAATTATTATGAATCAGAAAACACAAAATAACCTATGGCGTGCACCAACAGATAATGACATCAATGTTAAGCAAGGTTGGGCATACGCTGGATATAAAGATATTATTACGAAAGTACATGGTTACCAAATCGTTGAAAATAATAGTGACGTCAGTCTTGTTTTTGACATTGCGTTGATTAATGAAGCGGTTCCCCCTGTGCTTTCAGGGACACTTACGTGGACGATTCAAAACGATGGTACACTTAATGTAAATTATGATTTAGAGAAAGATACATTAGCCCCATTTTTACCACGTTTCGGTTTAGCTATGACATTACCAAGTGACTATGAACAAGTCGAATATTATGGAAATGGACCTTATAGTAGTTATCAAGATAAAGGTGTTGCAACATATTTAGATTATTTCAAAACGACAGTGACAGATAATGGAAGTAACCACATCAAACCTCAAGAATCAGGAAGTCATAATCAGACTACATTTGTTAAAGTTTCAAATGGTCATAATGCTGTTTTTATATCAAGTGGGGAAGCGTTCAGCTTTAATACAATACATTATTCATTAAATCAGTTAACGCATACGACACATAAAGATCAATTAGAACTTGAAGATTATACGTATCTCTATATTGATTATGCTCAAAGTGGCATTGGTTCTAATAGTTGTGGTCCAGAATTAAATGAAGCTTATCGACTCAACGATACACAAATTAGATTTAACTTTAAATTGAACTTTGAGTAGCTTTTGTTTATGGTACTCCACTCATATTAATCAGCAATTCAGAAATTAAAAGACCGTTATCACGAAATGTGGTAACGGTCTTTTTAAGTTATAAGTATAGTAGGATTAAAAATATATTCTTAAGAATTATTAATAACTTTCATGAGTAAAATATAATTTTCATTCGGTATCTTAATGAGAAACTTAATAATTATGACTGCATAGAGGAAAATCTCATAAAATAAGCTATACCATAAAATTAAATGACCTTAATTTTATGGCGTTCAATAAATGGTATGAGCTCATCTGGTAATGTGGGATTATCTGTAACAATTATATCGACCTGGTTATAATCTGCAAATTTAAAAAATGCAGTAACATCTTTCAATATTTTCGTGGAATCTACAAGCATAATAACCAAACTTCCTTGTTGAAGCATACTTTTTTTAGTTAATCCTTCTTCTTCTCCTCCTACACTAAAACCATTATTACTCATAGTGTTACAACTTAATAAAATAGCTTGAGTATAGTAATTTTTAATCGTTTCTATTGCTTGAGCGCCTACTAAGGTACCTGAATGTTTATTTAGATTACCTCCGGTCGATACTAAACTTAAGTTTGTATCCGAAAATTCATAAAGTAAATTCACAGAATTTGTTATTATTTTTGGAGAATAACTTTTACTTGAAAGTAACCTAATTGATTCTAATGCCGTTGAACTGGAATCTACCATGATGGTTTCTTTATCCTTTAGTAAATTTAAAACCTTATTAGCAATAGTCTTTTTTAGTTTTAAATTTTTAGTAGAACGATAGTAATATGATAAATCATTTCTACTAGCTAAAGTTGCACCTCCATGAGTTCTTGTGAGGACATTTTGATCTTCTAAGTGCTCTAAATCTCTTCTAATTGTTTCTTCTGTAACATTAAAAGTTTCAGCTAAATTTTTAACTTCAACATGTCTGTATGAGTTCAGAATATTTATGATTTCTTGATACCTTTGAAATTTTTTCACTATAAACAACTCCTTGTATACATTATATAGAAATTATACTTAAAAATAAACAAACAAAGAAAAATCAAAATTAAAATGTTGTTTTTTATTTACTTTTTGGTAGCGCTGTCATAAGATGTAGTTAATTTAAGAAAAAGGGGCTGTCAAATATGTTTAATAATTTACCAAAGATAGGAATTAGACCGACAATTGATGGAAGACGTAAAGGCGTAAGAGAATCTTTAGAAGAGCAAACTATGAATATGGCAAAATCTGTAGAAGCTTTTATTCAAGAAAATTTAAAATATCCAAATGGAGAACCTGTAAAGTGTGTTATTTCTGATACTACAATCGGTGGTGTTTCTGAGGCTAGCAAAAGTAAGGAAAAATTTGATAAAGAAAATATTTGCGGAACTATCACTGTGACGCCATGTTGGTGTTACGGTTCAGAAACAATGGATATGAGAGTAGACATACCTCATGCTATATGGGGGTTGAATGGAACAGAACGACCAGGAGGTGTTTACCTAGCTGCTGTTTTAGCGGCGCATGCTCAAAAAGGAATTCCAGCATTTGGTATTTACGGTGAAAATGTACAAGATGCTGCTGATGATTTCATCCCCAATGATGTAAAATCCAAAATTTTATTGTTCAGTAGAGGCGCGTTAGCTAAAGGTATTATGCAGGATAAATCTTACCTTTCTATAGGGAATGTAGCAATGGGTATTGCAGGTTCCATGATAAATGAAGACTTCTTTCAAAAGTATTTAGGTATGCGTAATGAACAGGTTGAGTCTGTTGAAATTATTAGAAGAATGAACGAGGGTATATATGATAATTATGAGTTTGAAAGAGCATTAAAATGGACTAAAGAAAAATTCGAAGTATCTGAAGACATTTATTCAAAAGAAAATCCAATCAGTGAAGAAGCTAAGAATGAGCAAATGGAATTTGTTATAAAAATGACGATTATTTGTAAAGATTTACTTATAGGTAACGAAAAATTAGCTGACTTAGGATTTGAAGAAGAAGCAGAAGGTCACAATGCAATTGTTGGAGGATTCCAAGGACAAAGACAATGGACTGATTATTATCCTAATGGTGATTTCTTAGAAACGATACTTAATACTTCTTTTGATTGGAATGGCAAAAGAGCACCACATATTTTCGCCACTGAAAATGATAGCTTGAATGGTGTGTCCATGTTATTTAATTATTTATTAACAAACCGAGCACAAATTTTTTCTGATGTAAGAACTTACTGGAGTTCTGAAGCAGTAGAACGTGTTACAGGAAAAAAATTAGAAGGACAAGCTGAAAATGGTGTATTACATCTTATTAATTCTGGTTCAACAACATTGGATGGAACAGGGCAACAAAGAAAGGATGGACACCCAGTTATGAAACCCTACTGGGATATTGTAGATGAAGAAGTAGATGCCTGTATTGAACATACGAAATTAGTACCAGCAAACCGTGAATACTTCCGAGGTGGTGGATTTTCAACCAATTTCTTAACAAAAGGTAATATGCCGATGACTATGAGCCGTATAAATTTAGTTGATGGACTTGGTCCAGTATTACAAATTGTCGAAGGTTATTCTGTTGATTTATCTAGCGATGTACATCAAATACTAGATCAACGTACTGATCCAGGTTGGCCAACGACATGGTTTGCTCCTCGATTAACAGGCAAAGGGGCATTTAAATCTGTTTATGATGTTATGAATAATTGGGGTGCTAATCATGGAGCAATTAGTTATGGACATATTGGTAAAGAATTAATAACTTTAGCATCTATGTTACGTATACCAATTAATATGCACAATATTGATGAAGCAGACATATTCAGACCTAAAGTATGGTCTGCTTTTGGAACAGAGTCATTAGAAGGAGCAGATTTTAGAGCGTGTAAAAATTTCGGACCATTATATAAGTAGGTGAGAACCATGAATAAAACAAATCATATTGCATTTGATTTGGGAGCAAGTTCAGGAAGAATGGTGTTAGGAGAATTTCATAAGAATACCATCCAGTTAAATGAAATATACAGGTTCGCTAATACACCTGTAGAAATGAATGGGATTCTCTATTGGGACTTTCCCAAATTATACCAAGAAATAAAAAATGGTATGAAAATATTAGCTAAAGAAAATGTTCATGTTGATAGTGTATCTGTCGATACTTGGGGCGTTGATTATGGTTATTTAGATGAAAATGGGGATTTATTAATGCTACCTCGTAATTATCGAAATGAACAGAAAGAAAAGTATGAAAATGAAATATATAAACTTTTATCAAAAAGAGAGTTGTTCGAAGAAACAGGTGTTTATCCAACTACGATTAATTCTATTGTCCAAATATATGCAGATTTAAAACGTTATCCCTGGTTAAGAGATGCGGCAGTAACAATATTATTTATGCCTGATTTGTTTAGTTACTTTTTAACAAAAGAAAAAGCAACGAACTATTCAATAGCTAGTACGAGTGGTTTGCTAAACAAAGATCATGAATGGTCCAGAAAAATAATTGATACATTAAATTTTCCAAAACATTGGTTCAAGCAAGAGATTGAAAACGTAAAAATTTTAGGAGAGGTTAAGAACTCAAAACTCAACGAAGAAGTTTATAAAAATACTAAAGTTATTACTAGTGCTGGTCATGACACAGCGGCGTCATTATTAGTAACAAGGGAGAATTCAGTGTTTTTATCATGTGGTACATGGTCAATTATGGGAGTCAAAATTCAGGAACCCATTACGAAGAAAAAAGCATTTGAATTAGAACTCACTAACGAAGGGACAGTAGATGGAAAAACTAAACTAATAAAAAATATTAATGGCTTGTGGATTTTGCAAGAGCTCCAAAGGCATTGGGCAGAAAACGGTGTAATGTATAGCCATGAAAAACTAGTTGAAAAAGCTAAGCGGTCGTCATTTAACGAAACGATTGATGTTGATAAAAAAGAGTTTATGAATAAGTGTAATATGCATAAAACTATTGAAAATCATTTTATTGAACAAGATAAAATACCACCTAGTTCAGTAGGTGATTTTGTAAGAGTTGTTATTAATAGTCTGGCTGAAAAATATAAAGAAGTAATTACTAATTTAGAAAATGTGGTTCAAAAACAATTTTCTAACATACATATTGTTGGAGGCGGTATACAGAATGAATTACTTTGTGAATTAACAGCTCAAAAAACGCAGAGAGATATATTGACTGGACCAATTGAAGCAAGTTCATTTGGGAATATTTTAAGTCAACTCATTGCGTTAAATTTAATTGAATATACAGATATACCTAACATCATTTCTAATTCAATTGAAATGAAGCAATTTAACAAGATAGAAATGTTATAAAAAAGGGGGGCTTTTATGGAACAAAATGTATCAAGTAAAATCCCTAAAATAGTTTATGTCTTTGCTGTATTGGGAGGGTTTGCAGGATTACTTTATGGATATGATTCAGGTGCGATTGCATTGGCGTTACCTGGAATTACTAAAGAATTCGGTTTGAATACTCAAGAAAAAGGGTTAGTAGTTAGCTTTTTACTTCTAGGGGCATTGCCGTCTATTATAGCAGCAACTATATTCGAACGGAAAATTGAGCGTCGTAATTTACTCATTTGGGGCGGGATTATATTTATCATAGGTTCTATTGGGTGTGCACTTGCTGATAATACAAGCACGTTACTAATTTTTAGATTTATACTCGGAATTGCAGCAGGCATTGCTAATATGTATGGATTAATATATTTATCTGAATTAGCTCCACCTAAAATAAGAGGTTTTATGGCATCACTTTATCAATTAAGTGTCAATATAGGTATACTTGCATCATATATGGTAGGTGCAGCTAACTTTTCAAATGGTGAATGGAGATGGACTTTAGGTTTAGGTGTTATACCGGCGCTTATATTTGCAGTAGGTATGTTTATATCTCCACAAAGTCCTCGTTGGCTCGTACGCGACGGCAAGATAGATAAAGCTAGAAAAGTTTTGTCTAAAGTTAGATATAGCAAAGAAGAAGTTGAAAATGAGATTCAAGATATTAAATTAAGTTTAAACCATCAATCTACTAAATTCACTGATTTATTTAAAAAATTCAGACCTATAGTGATGCTAGGATTTGTATTGACAATATTTCAAGTGTTTACAGGTATTAATGCCGCAATTTATTATGCTCCAGAAATATTTGAACATGTAGGTATTTCACACGCTTCGATTATAGCTAATTACGGTGTTGGTATAGCTCTTGTTTTAAGTACATTAATTTCATTACCTTTGATAGATCGATTAGGTAGAAAGAGTTTATTAATTTACTCAATGATTGGACAAATACCTTCTTGTTTAGGAATGGCATTTTTTGGAGATAATGCGGTGTTAGCAATTATTAGTTTATTCATTTTTGTATTTTCTTTTGGTATTGGCTTAGGTCCTGTATTTTGGAGTTATATTCCAGAAATATTCCCATTAAGAGCTAGAGCTTTAGGTATGGGCATTATTACATTTGCTCAATATGGCTTAAACTTTGTCTTTTCACTAACATTCCCAATGTTTTTAGTTTGGATGGGTAATAACGTATTTCTAATTTATGCACTATTATCATTAGTGGCAATTTTCTATATACACTTTAAAGCTATAGAAACAAAAGGAAAAACACTCGAAGAAATAGAACGTTATTGGATAGAAAATGAAAATGGAGGAAAAAACCATGGATACAAAAGAGAAGAAGTTAAGAGAACAAATGTGTGAGATAGGTGAAAATTTATTTAATAAAGACTTTGTTGCCGCAAATGACGGAAATATATCAGCTAGGCTATCTGAAAATGAAGTGCTGGCTACTCCTACAGCTACAAGTAAGGGTTATATCACTCCTGATAGTATAGTTAAATTGGATTTAGAGGGTAATATATTAGAAGCTAAAGAAGGTGTTTTACCATCATCTGAAATGAAAATGCACTTGAGATGCTACAAAGCAATGAAAAAATGTAATGGTGTCGTACATGCACACCCCCCATATGCAACTGGTTTTGCTATTAAAGGAGAAGTACTTAAAAAGGCAACTATGCCAGAAGTAGTAATAGCAATGCCTGAAATCCCATTAGCAGCATATGGATGTCCCTCTACAGAAGAAATACCTGATTCTGTTGAACCATATTTTGATAACTATGAAGCAGTATTATTAGAAAGTCATGGGGCGTTAACATGGGGTGATACTTTAATGAATGCGTATCTAAATATGGAAAGATTAGAATATATTGCAAAATTAACATTCATTACTAGATCAATTGATGGTGAACGTGAATTACCCAAAGAACGTATCGATGAATTAGTAGCATTAAGACCAAAATATGGTAAGTGAGGTTAGTATATGTTAAATCGTATTCCTAAGATATTATCACCAGATATAGTTAAAAGTTTAATGGAAATGGGTCATGGTGATACATTACTGCTGGCAGATGCAAATTATCCTGCGCAAACATTCGGTAAAAGAGTAGTGCGTGCAGATGGATTGAATATAACTGAATTATTAGTTGCAATAATGGAGCTTATGCCTATAGATGATTATATAGAAACCCCTGTACAATTAATGTCTCCTGTAGAAAAAGATCAAGAACCAAATATTTGGAAAGATTATAAAAACTTAATTAGTGAAAAAGATATAAATTATATAGAGCGATTTGATTTTTATAAGACATCTAAAAACTGTCATACGATTATTCAAACAGGTGAAACAGCTATATATGGTAATATTATGCTTACAAAAGGAGTCGTGAAATAATTTTATATTTACTTTTAACGTAGTATTAAAACTTGGAATTTATTATATATTTAAAAAGACCGTTATCACGAAATGTGGTAACGGTCTTTTTTTAATCAAATCATGATGACAAATAGCGATTCAGCTATTTCCTCGGAAATAATAACATGATATAAAAATAAACCTTGGTGTTATATTTCCAATACATGCTAAAATCAGTATTAACAAGAACACTAAAAGTTTCAGCTTTATAAAATATAAAAATAATTGAAGTATAGCAGACTACACTCATAATATAAAAAGAAGGTGTGATTTTATTGGAACTTAGACATATGCAGTACTTTGTTGAAGTGGTAAACCAAAAAAGTATGACAAAAGCAGCAGCAAAACTTTTCATTACACAGCCGACAATTAGTAATACGATTAGATTACTAGAAAAAGAATTAGAAGTAACATTATTTAATAGATATAAAAACCAAATATACTTAACTGATGCAGGGGAGGCATTCTTTTTTCAATGTAAAGAAATGCTAAAAATGTATGAGAATATCCCTAATGAATTAAGTAATCTTCTAGAATTGAAAAGTGGGCATTTAAAAATAGGAATTCCTACAATTATTAATATTAGAAGATTAATAAAACTCATTTCTCAGTTCCATGATTCTTATCCTAATGTAACGTTTCAACTTTTTGAAAATGGAAGTAAGAAAATTGAAAATGATATATATTATGGTGATTTGGATATGGGTATTACTGTCTTACCGACGAATCATAAAATTTTCAGTACATTCACTTTCTTAGAAGAAAAATTAAAACTCGTAGTTCATAAAAATCATCCATTATCTGATAAAAATACGATTGATATTGAAGATTTAGAACATCAAGAATTTATTTTATTTAATTCTGATTTTTACTTAAACGATAAAATTAAAAATACATGCAGAAACTATGGTTTTAACCCTGATATTATTTTTGAAACGACCCAGTGGAGCTTTATAGAAGAAATGTTAATAAATAATATGGGTATCTGTATACTACCTGAAGGAATACTTGATTTATTGGATGAAGATTTGAAAGCTATCAGTATTAATGAACCCTCAATGAAATGGGAGCTTGCCATTATTTGGAGAAAAGATATCATAGTTGATTCATTAACTAAAAATTGGATTAAATTCATACAAGAAAATTACTTATTACATCATTAAACACAAGGCCATTCACAGAATTTATGCCCTTATAAAAAAAGGATATTTTCTATTTATATGCTCCCGTTCTATAATTTGTGACATAAACATTATAGAACGGGAGTTTTTCATGGAAAATTATAAATATCCGAGCGATAGTAAAATTGTCAGTACCGATCAAGTCTTAATTAATGATTTAAATAATTACAACACGTTATTTGGTGGCGTGTTGATGAAAAAAATTGATAATAATGCAACATTGTCCGCTAGAAGACATGCAAGAGTTAAAGAATGTGTTACAGCATCTACAGATAGCGTAGAATTTTTACACCCTATTACTCAGTCTGATTCAGTTTGTATAGAATCTTCTGTAGTTTATACAGGAGAAAAATCTATGGAGATATTTTGTAAGGTTATTTCGGAAGATATGATTACAGCAGAAAGAAAAATTGCTGCTATCGCTTTTCTTACTTTTGTAGCCTTAGATGAAAACAAAAAATCAATTAAAGTACCTAAAATTACAGCACAGACTAAAGATGAAAAAACATTATTTATGTATGGTGAAGAAAGAGCAAAAGTGCGTAAAACGAGAAGAGCACAAAGTAAAACATTACTTAAGTCTCTTGATTTAAGTAAACCATGGGAATTGGAGAAGTGATAAAAATGGTTAATGAAATGGATGAACTAACACAATTTAAATTAGATTTAAAAGCTTTGAGAGAAGAATCTCCTCACTTATATGAACAATTAGAATATATAGCAAGTTTAACAAGACAATTAAGTATTCATTATAAATATTTAGGGCTACTCATGTTTTCAAATAACAATGAAATTATTCAAAATAACAGACCTATTTTAATTAGAGACTCTGTTTTGGAGTTATATGAACGAGAAGTTGAAAAAGTTAAACAAAATAATGAATTCGAATATGTTAATGAAATGATATTAAAATTCCAATTTGTAGCTTACTCACAAATATTCCTTATCGTTTTAGGTGCAGAACCTAGTTTTGTATTTAATAATACGATTATTAAATAATACAGGGCTACTTCTATCTTGAAATGAGGCAGCAATATATGAGCATATCAGAATGTAGATATTTATGTATCAAACAAGACAAATCCTTTGAAAAAGGTAAGCTGTATTGGCTTTTCCCGACAGAGGTGTCTACACTTGATGAAAAATATTTTTATGTATCAAACGACGGACAACTTTTAACAGAAGCGTACAAAAGTAGTAACTTTGTTAAAAGTTTATCTCACTAATGCAATATAGCGTTTTAGAATTATGATATTGAACGTGTTTGACCACCTATTTTATAGTGTGCATCCTCAATCATACTATTCCTTGGATGTCAGCACTTTTCAAAATCTGACAAGTATAGATGAATTCAAAAAGCAGTCACAAATCATTAAATTTGTGACTGCTTTTTTATAAGTGAATTTCCATAATTTATCTTTATAACAGAACTTCACTTTTTCTTTTTATCTTTCTTCTCCATATATGGTAAAAAGAAAATAACAAAAAATGCACAAAGTAGAGCTATGGCTGAGCCTAATGGCATAATTTAACCTCCTGGTGTTAACGAACATAACACAATTATAACTTAGTACCATTTAAATTGTTATAATATAAAAAATTATTATCTTTCAACATTTGATGCACAGGCAAAGCAATACAAATGATTGTCATTATATTCACCATTCAAGAAACCATTTAAACAATAAATATCTTTTTGACAGACAGAACATTTTCCTACTAATTCTCTCATTTTAAAAACCCCCTTGAATATTCATTCATTGGTCTTGTAACAAATAGACTTTGAATAAGTAATAATTTCATTAAAGTTTCAGGGTCTATTAATGATCTTCTGTTATCTAGACAATATTTGTCTTCAACAAGTTCACAAACTAAACATGCTATCTATTTTATATATTGGTTTATTTAATATTATAAACTACAGAACTGTTTAAATTAAATAAATTGGATTGTTTTATTTGAAAATGGCAGTGATTTGGGCCGGCTCCTGACTAGTTAATAAAGCACCAGCCGAAGACTACAGGCTAAGGCTGTGCCCTCGGAAAGCGTGTACAAAAAGCTGCCAACAAAGTTGAAGACTTTATCTTTAATATAACACTATAATTTTTTAACTGTCAGTAATAAATAGATAAAGAATGGGGCGCCGAATGCAGCAATGAAAACACCGGCTGGTACTTCTTTTGGTAGAAATATTGTTCTGCCTATAAGATCAGCAATGACGATTGAAAGTGCGCCAAAGACGGCTGACATCAATAAACGCTTTAAATAATTCCCTTTAATCAAAGCTTTGGCAATATGCGGTGATATTAAACCAACAAAGCCAATATTACCCACGAAACTAATCGCTGCACCAGCAAGTATCGTTGTGATAACCATTTGAATGAGTCGCGTTTGATTAACCTTTACGCCTAAACCCGTGGCCACATTATCGTGCATTACGGATACTTTCATTCTCGGAAGCACAATAATCAACAATGGCAAAGTGCATAGTATAAATAATCCCAATATCAAACTGTTTTCAAATGTAGCACCAGATAAGCTACCGACAAGCCAAGTATAAGCTTTAGAAGCAGCAAGTTGTTTTGTAAGTACAAGCGTGCCATTTACAAGTGCCATAAACAATGTCTGAAGTGCGATACCAATAATAACTAAAGTCGTCGGTTGGATATCACCCTTTTTTTGAAAACTAATAAGAATCATCATGACAATGGCTGCACCAGTGAGCGAAAACGTCGGTAACCAATGGACACTGATATCACCTAAAAACGCAATAAATGCCACTGCGCCAAATGTTGCGCCTCCTGTAACACCTATAATATCTGGAGAAGCGATAGGATTTTTAAGTACGTTTTGTAAAATCAAACCACTTACGCCTAGTGCTGCACCAGCTACAATCGCCAATACAATTCTAGGCAATCGCAACACTTCGATAGTGAATTGATCAGGGCTCGATATAGGATCAATAATATAAGAAAGGATACTATTTAACGATATAAAAGTAGACCCCAGCATTAAACTCAGTATTGAAAAAATAATCAATATGAGAACAGCAATGACTAGACGTTTGGTATCTTTTTTATGGATTGTCTCATTCATATACGTTGGATTCCTTTCCTAATAATATAAATAAGTGTGATTGAACCGATGATTGCTGTGATAACACCTATAGGAAGCTCGAGTGGTTGAATAATTGTCCTAGCTAAAATATCGGACAACGTCATTAACATAGCGCCACTAACCGCAGTGAATGGTATCAAATATTTATAGTTAGCTGGCATTAATTTTTTACTAATATTCGGTACAATCAAGCCGATAAACATAATAGACCCTGCAAGTGCGACCGAAATACCGGCAAGTGCGCTAATAGTTAATACTATAAACATTTTTGTTAATTTGACTTTTTGACCGAGAGAAGAAGCAATTTCATCACTCGTCATTAAGATGTTGATATGTGACGACATCGCAAAGGCAATGAGCAGAAACACGATAATAATTGGAATAACCCAAGGCACTTCCCACACGTTACGCATAGCAACAGAGCCACTTAGCCAAAAGAGAAAACTTTGTAAATTGCTTTGGTTCATAATTAAAATGCCTTGTGTAAATGCTCCGAATAATGCTGAAATCGCTGCACCAGCCAATATCACACGTTTGGGTGAAAATTGCGCTTGTTTAAACATGCCAAGTGTAATGACAAGAACAGTTACAATAATTGCCCCGATAAATGAAATAGCTATGAGCGCTTCAAATGATTGCACTTTAAAAAATGTTAAGCCACAAATCACAAAGAACACGGCACCTGAATTAACACCGAACAGGCCAGGCGAAGCGATTGGATTACGTGTTAATACTTGCATAAGCAGACCAGATACAGAGAACGCCGCGCCGGTAAGTAGAGCAATGATTGTTCTTGATGCGCGTGATTCGGCAAGTAGAATATGTATATCGTTATTGCTATTAAAGTGGAACAACGCTTGTACCAACTGTGAAAGTGATACAAGCGTGTTTCCAATTATTAAACTTAAAATCGTTACAACGATAAGGCATAAACCAGAAAGCATTAATTTATACCGCGGTTTAAGTAACATGAGTTAACTCCTTATTGATTAAGATTGTTTTTCAATATCTAATTTTTTGTATAAATCATCAATGAGCTCAAGTGATGAAGTGTAACCACCAGCCATGTTCCACGTGATTTCATCTACATTTTTTGATACTTCATCATTTTTTACTGCATTTAAGTTTTTCCATTGATTACTTGATGTCCAATCTGCTTCTGTTTTCTTAGTTAACTCTGCGTCTTTATCAGTAGTGTCAGACTTGAACATAAATATATGATCAGCATCCATAAGTGGAATGCTTTCTTTGGATGTTAATTGAATGATGTCTTTACCTTTATCAACTTGTTTTTGTTGCGCTTCTGGTCGTTTGAACCCTAAGTCATGTAGGATGTCTCCAGCATAACCACTTGCATAAATACGCGCATGATCTGGTCTGAAGTTGATAACCGAAGCTGATAATGGCCATTGATCTCCAAATTTAGCTTTCGCATCTTCTTTGAATTGTGCAACTTTATCGTCATAATTCTTCAATAACTCGTCAGCTTTTTGCTCTTTACCGAGTGCTTTACCCATCATTTTCGTTGTATCTTCAAATTTATACACGGTATCGTGCGTAATCGTTGGTGCGATTTTAGAAAGTTGTTCATACTGCTTTTCGTTTCTAACTTTAGAGCCGATGATTAAATCTGGTTTTAATTTAGAGATTTCTTCTAAGTTTGGTGAAGGTTCTTGACCTACCATTTTTGTACCTTTTAGGTCGTCTTTTATGTAATCATACTTTGGTTGTTGTGTCCAAGATTCCACGGCACCGACGGGTTTGACGCCTAGTGCGACAGATACATCAGTCGCGCCTTGATATAATGTTACGACACGTTTTGGTTTCCCTTTAATTTCAGTGGTCCCCATAGCATGTTTAATCTTCGTTGTTTTACTATCTTCTTTTGACTCCGATGACTTTTCGGACTCCCCATTTCCACAAGCTGCTAACACCATAACGGCTACTAAAACAGTAATGAATACTTTTGTTAAATGTTTCATTTCCCTAAAACCTCCAACTCGAATTGATAATCATTATCAATTCTAATATCTTATAAAGCAAACTATATGTCAACAAAAATTTTAAATTTTTTTAAAAATTAAATAAAGATTTGACATTTTTGGAAAGGATACCTAGAATACAATTTACTGATAATGATAATCGTTATCAGTGATGTAGTGTTATCCATAACCATATTTTTAGGAGGAATTTAAGTGAGACAAGAACCTAAGCATTGTCATGATTCTTTACTTTCATGTATAGGCGGAACGCCAATGATACAGCTCAAGCAACTGTTCCCGGAACATAAGGTTTACGCAAAATTAGAATATATGAATCCAGGCGGTAGTATGAAAGATAGGCCAGCTCAATACATAATTGAAGATGGTTTTAAAAAAGGAATAATTACTAAAGGTACACATTTAATTGAGAGTACTTCAGGAAATTTAGGTATAGCTCTAGCAATGATCGCTAAGATAAAAGGATTAACACTAACATGTGTGGTAGACCCAAAAATTTCAGAAACAAATTTAAAAATTATTAAAAGTTATGGTGCAAATATAGATATGGTAAGCGAAGCGGATGAAAATGGTGGGTATTTAATGACGCGCATTCAACGTGTTCGTGAATTACTTGATTCAACTGACAACGCATATTGGATTAATCAATACGCAAATGAATTAAATTGGAAAGCACATTATCATGGTGCTGGTGCAGAAATCGTAGAGCAAATAGAAACCCCAATTGATTATTTTGTGGCTCCAGTCAGTACGACAGGCAGTATTATGGGCATGAGTAGAAAGATTAAAGAATATCACCCGAATGCACATATTATTGCTGTGGATGCGAAAGGGTCAGTTATTTTCGGTGAAACACCTACCAATAGAGAATTACCAGGTATTGGCGCAAGTAGAGTACCTGAAATTTTAAACAAAGAAGAAATAGATCAAGTTGTCCATGTGGATGACTACCAATCAGCACTTGGATGTAAACGCTTAGTTAGTTATGAAGGCATTTTTGCTGGTGGATCGACAGGTTCAATTATATCAGCGATTGAAAAAGTCATTGATTCCATCGATAAAGATAAAACGATTGTGACGATTTTACCTGACAGAGGGGATCGCTATTTAGATTTAGTTTATTCAGATGAATGGTTTGATGATGTAAAAAACAAAAGAGGAGCGCTAACACGATGAATAAAGACATGTTGTATTTAAATAGATCAGATATTGAACAAGCAGGAGGTAATCATTCAGCAGTTTATGTAAATGCATTAACCGAAGCCTTAAAAGCCCACGCAAATCAAGATTTTGTGCAACCGTTAAAGCCATATTTACGTGCAAATGGTAAAGAGGGGCATATTGCAGATCGTATCATTGCAATGCCAAGCCATATTGGCGGTCAAGACCCAGTATCAGGCATTAAATGGATTGGTAGTAAACATGACAATCCTTCAGAACGTAAGATAGAACGTGCAAGTGGTGTCATTATCTTGAATGATCCTGAAACAAATTATCCCATTGCAGTGATGGAAGCGAGCTTAATTAGTAGTATGAGAACGGCGGCTGTTTCGGTCATTGCGACTCAGAAATTAGCGAAAAAAGGATTTGAAGCATTAACAATTATTGGCTGTGGTCTAATTGGTGATAGACAATTGCAAAGTATGTTAGAGCAATTTGATCATATTAAACAAGTATATGTATTTGATCAATTTGAAAAAGCCAGCGCTAATTTTATTGAAAAATGGGCCGAAGCACGTCCAGATATTCACTTTGTTCAAGCTAAAACAGCGAAAGAAGCGGTTGAAAATGGAGAGGTAGTCATTACTTGTACAGTAACGGACAAACCGTATATTGAATACGACTGGATTCAAAAAGGCACGTTTATTAGCAACATTTCAATTATGGATATTAAAAAAGAAGTCTTTACACAAGCAGATAAAGTCTTGGTTGATGATTGGTCGCAAGCAAATAGAGAGAAAAAGACAATTAATCAACTTGTATTAGAAGGTCGCTTTAGTAGAGAGGCATTACATGCTGAATTAGGAGAATTATTAACGGGTGCCAAACCTGGAAGAGAAAATGATGATGAAATTATTTTATTAAATCCAATGGGCATGGCAATTGAAGATATTTCAAGCGCTTATTATATTTATAAAGAAGCTAAGCAACAGCAAATCGGAACAACATTAAGTCTATATTAAGGAGTGTCGTTCAGTGATAGAAGTCACAGCGAATCATCAACAAAATCATGCGCACACTACTATTTTAAGAGATCTAGTGGATGGTCTATTATTTGAAGATGTCTTTGGTCTTTTGACAAAAAGTGAAGCATTGCAAAATGCCTCAGATATAACATTGAAATATGGCAACGAAGACAAGACGCTCTATATACCTGTTTATCATAGTGGTTTAAATATCTATAGGTTAAAAGGAACGGTTGTCTTCGTAAAAGAAAATGATCAACAACATGAGATCAATGCCTTAGCGTTATGGGATATATTAGTTGAAATGAATGCACCGTCGAGCCGTGAGTTGAATACAGCACGTTTTCGAGAAGGTCTTGAAGTTGCGATGAACCAGCTAACAACACAATTAGAAGAATTAACATTATCAGAGCATCTTTTTATAAAATCAGAACAGTTTGCGAGTTTAAAGGATCGTCCATTTCATCCTTTAGCTAAAGAAAAACGAGGTTTAGGTAAAGAAGATTATTTACAATACCAACCCGAATATTTTAAAACTTTTTCTTTAAAAACGGTTGCGATACATCGTGATTACATTTTAAAGAGTGAGTATTTAAACGAAGGATTACTCAATGAAGCATTGGCAATCGAAGACGAGGAGACATTAGCACACATCCTTGAGGTAGCAGGTTTATCTTTGGAAAAGTATATGGTATTTCCTGTCCATCCTTGGCAAATGACACATGTGATTCCCGAAATGTTTCAAGCAGAAATCGCAGCGCATATTATTGTGCCACTAGATTATGAGTTCGGCACGTTTCTGCCATCATCATCTATGCGTTCGCTCATTGATATTCATCGCCCATTTCAACATATTAAAGTACCGTTTTCAATGCAGTCGTTAGGTGCATTGAGATTAACGCCGACACGTTACTTATTAAATGGTGAAAAGGCAGAGCAATTATTAAACCAAATTATTCATCAAGACAGCACTTTACAAACGAAGGTAGGGCTGTGTAATGAAAAGCAGTGGTTATCATTTATTAATGCAGACAAAGATATATTCCAAGATCAAATAGGCCACCTCACAACACAGATTAGAAGTTATCCTAAGCAAGTGGCAGAGCCATCGTCACAACTGGTATCGATGGCTGCATTAGCAGCACATGATGCAACATTATATGAAGATATTCTTGGCATAGAGCAAGCTCAAATGGAAAGTCAGCAATTAGAAGCATTATTTGATGAGATGATAGACCAATTTCTTCATATTATGCTTAAATTTATGAAAAATGGTGTCTTACCAGAAGTACATGGACAAAATATTTTAATTTTATTTAAAGAAGGACATGTGGATCAATTTATATTGAGAGATCATGATACAGTGCGTATTTATCCACGGTGGATGCATGAAAATAACATTGATATTCCACAATATGCGATAAGCAAAAATTCTCCAAATACATTAATTAATGAAGATATAGAAACGTTCTTTACGTATTTTCAAACATTAGCAGTATCAGTGAATTTGTATGCGATTGTAGATATGCTGCATCACGTTTTTGGATTGGATGAACTCGTTTTAATGAATAAAATTAAATCATCGCTTTCAAAACATGTGCATCAAATGGATTGTTCGAAAGCGGATAAAGCACAAGTGCAACATATTTTGTTCGAGAAGCAAACGTGGCCTTTTAAACGCGTACTCTTGCCCCTGTTACATCAACAAGAATCAGGTGGCGGTAGTATGCCATCCAGTATTGGGACGATACCAAACCCAATGATGCGTCATGAACAATGAAGCGATTTGGTATAGGAACTTTCGCATATTATGGTTGAGCCAGTTTATTTCTATAGCGGGGCTGACCGTACTGGTTCCTTTGTTGCCAATCTATATTGCATCACTTAAGGATTTATCTGTTACCGAAATTCAATTATGGAGTGGGATTGCGATTGCAGCACCTGCTGTCACAACGATGATTTCGTCACCGATGTGGGGCAAACTTGGCGATAGAATAAGCCGGAAATGGATGGTACTACGTGCATTATTAGGTCTAGCAGTTTGTTTATTATTGATGTCACTCTGTACGACGCCACTGCAGTTTGTGTTAGTCAGATTATTACAAGGTTTATTTGGCGGTGTCGTAGATGCTTCTAATGCATTTGCGACGAGCGAAGCACCTGAAAAAATGCGTGGTAAAGTACTTGGGAAATTGCAAAGTTCCATTAGTGCAGGCTCTCTAGTAGGACCACTCATTGGCGGCGTAGCAGCAAGTATTGTTGGCTTTCAGTCGTTATTATTAGTGATTGCCATTTTGACCTTTATTGTCTGTGCAGTGGGCATTAAATTACTTATAGAAACCACACATCAGCATAATAGTAGTAAACCAGAACCTATTCGTTGTGGTGTAAGACAATCGTTTAAATGTTTACTATGTTCTCAAGTGACATGCCGTTTCATTATTGTTGGTATGCTTGCCAATCTGGCAATGTATGGAATGATGACCGCACTTGCGCCTTTAACAACTGGCGTAAACCAGACCTTTTTAGATGATAAAGCAGCAGTTGGTCTCGTTCAATCTGCATTTTGGACTGCTTCTATTTTAAGTGCACCATTATGGGGAAGCTTAAATGATAAAAACTATGTCAAATATGTCTATTTAATCACTGCGCTCATTTGTGGTTTAAGTGTCATATTCCAAGGTCTGTCCAGTACACTGTGGATGTTAATCATCTTTAGAGTGATACAAGGATTCACATATAGTGCATTAATTCAAAGTGTGATGTATGTCGTTGTTAAGGCATGCCACCAAGATTTAAAAGGAACTTTCGTTGGTTCCACTAACAGTATGTTAGTTATAGGGCAAGTTGCAGGCAGTATGCTAGGCGCTGTGATTACAAGTAGCTATAACCCTACGATTACGTTTATCGTGATGGGCGGCATATTTATAAGCAGTTGCGTTGTCTTATTATCTTCGCAATTAAATGCTGTGAAAGATTATAAATTAACAATGAATGTATGGGAGTTGAATAATAAACGTGCAAAGTAATCAGAATATTGAAACAGCTGAACATGCAGCTGTAGAACGTATATTGAATGTATATTTTAGAGAACAAAATTTGTATAACGCGCAACCAGAGCAAAACATGTGGCACCTCATACTCGGGCCATATAAAACGTTAATAGGTAAATTTAATTATTGGTCGGCAATGGGACATCACTCATACCACCCAGTGATGTGTGTACAAGACAATGGCACATCTTCACAGTTAGCACCAATGGAAGTGATAGAACGCTTGTTTGAGATGCTGGCTCAACAAACTGAAGATGAAGACACAAGTGGATTAAAAGTAATACTACAACGGATTTATCAAGATATTAATAATAGTGTAAAACGCACAGCACTTTATTTAACACGTGCGCAACAACAACAAACTGAAGATGATTATATTATTTCGGAACAGTCCCTTTATTTAGGACATCCGTTTCATCCAACGCCCAAAAGTTCTGTCGGCTTTAGCGAAGAAGATTTATTGAATTATGCGCCGGAGTGTCACGCACAATTTCAACTGTATTACATACAAGTTGACCGTTCTATCATGCTTGAGCGATATGTGGAAGGCAGAGCCACAGTAGTAAATGAATTAGTATTACAGTTGGCACAGTTAGATATAACTGACATAGAAGCAGGTTATACATTATTACCCATGCACCCATATCAAATGACCGTATTAAAAGACAACGCTAAGTTTAAACAATGGATGCATGACGGCTTAATTAAAGATATCGGTGTCAGCGGATATGATGTCTATCCGACGTCTTCTGTTCGCACGGTATTTTCAAAAAAACTTAACATTTACTTGAAATTACCGATAAATGTCAAAATCACAAACTTCGTAAGAACGAATGATTATGAACAAGTAGAACGAACGATTGATGCTGCAAGTGTAATCGCGTCGATAAAACCAGATTATGAAACAAAACATTTCAAACTGATGTTTGAAGAAGGTTATCGTGCATTGAAATACACGTCTGAAGGCGGTGCTTTTGATTTATTAGCAAACACTGCAATGATCGTGCGTGAAGGTATTGAAGATTATCACTCGGAGAAACAAATTCACGTGTTAGCCAGTCTATTTGAAACGATGCCACATGAGCCGGATTCGAAGTTAGGGGACATAATTGCTCAAAGTGGTTTGTCAGATGAAGAATGGTTAAGTGCGTACTTAGACATTACCTTATATCCAATGCTTGAATTACTATCTGAAACTGGCATTAGTTTAGAAGCACATGTACAAAATACTTTAATTGAATTTACAGATGGTCATCCGGAAGTATGTTACGTCAGAGATTTAGAAGGCGTATGTATAGCAGAAGATATCGCAAAACGTGCACAGATTGTCCCCAATATAGTACGAAGTGATAGCCCAGTTGTTTATAGTAATGAAGCGGCCTGGCATCGATTTAAATACTACATTATTGTAAACCATTTAGGACATTTGGTCGCTACAATGGGAAAACGTGTGGGCAGTGAAACGACGTTATGGCAAACAGTCCGTAAAAAATTATTGGATTGGTCTCAAGACACAAGCACATCAACACAAATGAAAGTCTATATAGATGACCTATACGAAAGCCCAACATTTTCAGCAAAAGCGAACTTTATGAGCAAAATAAAAGATTGTGGCGATAATCCACTTTATACCAATATACCGAACCCAATGTTTATGGAAGAGGAGGCACGACAACATGATGCACAATATTGAGCAACAAGTAAAACAACGCATTATGAATCAACTTGTAACTTCTATTATATATGAAGATGTTGTGCGATATGAGGTAACACACCAAGGTGATACTTCGACTGTAACGATTGAAGCGGACAACGTCACCTATCGTACTGAAGTGAGAGAATTAGACAGCTTTCAAAGGCTAGAGCTCACGTCACCTATATGGCGAATTACAGACGATGGTGATATGGACATAACGGTTGATTACGCCACAATGTTACGAGAAGTCATATATACATTTGATAAAAATAGTGAAAAAGTTGAGGCGTTTATTAATGAATTACTACAAACGGAACTAAAAGATAGACAAGCTATGCGACATAAAGAGATGACTGCGGGTAGTGTTAAATTAACGTTCGATGCACTTGAATCTTATGCGATGGAAGGCCATCCCTATCACCCAAGTTATAAATCACGTCTCGGCTTTACGCTTGTAGATAACCTGCAATATGGTCCTGATTTTCAGCCAACATTCACACTGAAGTGGCTCGCAATTCCAAAACAATATATTGAACAGACTGTCTCTAAAAATATTGAATTGCAGCACTTACTTCAACAACAATTAGGTGAGGAAGTTGTGCAGCAGTTTAAAAAAGTGCTAATAGCGTTAGACAAATCATTAGATGACTATGAATGGTTGCCTGTGCATCCTTGGCAATTTGATCACATTATTGCGAATGAACTTGCTGAACAATGGATGAATGGTGAGCTTATATTACTAGGTGAATCGGAAGAATACTATACACCGCAACAATCGATTCGTACTTTATCACCTGTAGACACGTCTAAATATTATATTAAAGTGCCTTTAAGCATTACGAATACGTCCACTAAACGCGTATTAGCGCCACATACGATTGAAAACGCAGCGCAAATTACAGATTGGTTAAAGTATATTCATGAACAAGATAGCTATCTAAATGAAAATTTAAAAACTGTATTTTTAGGTGAAATATTAGGTATGTCATATCTTAATGACAATTTATCTGAATCAAAACGTGAAGCCATTTATGGTGCAGTATCTGTTATATGGCGAGAGAACTTACACAGTTATTTAACTGAAACGGAAGATGCGATACCATTTAATGCGATTTATAGTTTGGACCAACAACAAAATCCACTTATTCAGCGATGGATTACACAATATGGTGTAGAAGCTTGGGTTCGACAATTTATCAAAGTAGCAGTGCAACCGATTATCCATATGCTTTATTACCATGGGATTGCGCTTGAATCACATGCGCAAAACATGATGCTCATTCATGATGATGGTTGGCCAACTCGTGTAGCAATTAAAGATTTCCATGACGGTGTTCGCTTTAAACGTTCATTACTGAGTACCGATGCACAAAATCCTCAATTAAAAGACACTCCAGAAGAACATAAGAAAATAAATCGTAATTCATTTATTGAAACAGAAGACGTGGAGCTAGTTAGAGATTTTGCTTTAGACGCATTTTTCTTTATTAACATTTCTGAAATTATTATGTTCTTTGAACGTCACTATCATTTGAGCGAACACGAACAATGGATGTATATATACGAAGAAATTGAACAGTATCGTCAAATGCATCCTAACTTACCTAATTATGAACACTTTGATTTGTTTGAAAAAACGATACAAGTAGAAAAATTAACGACAAGAAGATTATTAGAGGATACGGAAATAAGAATACATCACGTAAGTAACCCGTTAGGAGTGATTCATCATGATGACGTTATCCCTCAAAGATAAATTAGCACAAGAGGCGCAAGTCTATGGCATTTTCAATTCGATTCCGAATCCACTTGTTATTGAAATTATCGCAGCAAGTGGTTACGATTTTGTAATTATAGATACTGAACATGCTGCCATTAACGATGAAAAGTTAGAACATTTAATTCGTGCAGCTGAAGCAGCGCAAATCACCCCCATTGTCAGGGTCACACAAGCGATTGATCGAGATATTATCAAAGTGTTGGACATGGGCGCAAGAGGTATTATTATCCCACACGTTAAAGATAAAGCGACAGTAGAACATATTGTGGAATTAAGTCGTTATTATCCTCAAGGCATGCGCAGTTTAAATGGTGGACGTATGGCCAAGTTTGGTGAAATTCCTTTAACGGATTATATGGCGGACGCAAACGACAAAATTATTGTCATGGCTATGATTGAAGATCAAGAAGGCATCAGTGCCATAGAAGAAATTGTACAAGTTGAAGGCTTAGACATGATTATTGAAGGTGCTGCCGATTTATCTCAATCGTTTGGCATGCCATGGGAAACGAGCAGTGAGGTCGTACAATCAGCATTAGGTTATATACATGATGTGACAAACACATATCATAAACACTTTTGTGCTTTGCCAAGAAATAAAGAACAACAAGATAAATGGGCACAACGTGGTGTTAATACGTTTGTACTCGGAGACGATCGTGGCAAGTTATACCGAAATTTAAAATCAGAACTAACCTCATTTAAAGGAGGGGCAGAACGTGACACAAATATCCGACAAAATTAAAGAGATAAAGCAAAGTGGCGTACCTGTTTGTCATTATATTTATGATTTAAACGCATTACGTCAGCATGTGCATAAAATCGTTTCGTCCTTACCAGAGAACTGTGAGATGTATTATGCGATGAAAGCCAATAGTGAAGATGAAATTTTAGCAACGATGAGCGAATCTGTTGCTGGATTTGAAGTCGCTTCTCAAGGTGAAATACAAAAAGCGTTAACACATAAAAAAGCGAAACGTATTATTTTTGGTGGTCCAGGAAAAACTGACGAAGAATTAGCATTTGCAATCGAGCAAGGCATTCAACGTATTCATGTGGAAAGTATATATGAATTAAAAAGGTTAAACGCTATCCTAGATACCAAAAACGAACAGATGGATGTCTTATTACGTGTGAATTTATCAGGACCTTTTCCCAATGCGACGTTACACATGGCAGGACGACCAACACAATTTGGTATATCAGAAAATGAAGTCGAACAAGCAATCAAAGTGGCACTTGAACTACCTCATATCAACTTAGAAGGATTTCATTTTCACTCTATTTCAAATAACTTAGATGCAGAGTTACATTTAGATGTCATGCGACTCTATTTTCACAAAGCCAAAGTATGGGCAGAGGCTTTTCAATTTCCACTGAAACATATCAATATCGGTGGAGGTATCGGAGTCAATTATGCAGACTTAAACCAACAATTTGAATGGCAGAAATTTGTTGAGGGCTTTAAAGACGTGATTAATGAAGAAGAGATGAATGACGTTACGCTGAACTTTGAGTGTGGTCGTTATTTAGTTGCGCATATTGGTTACTATGCGACTGAAGTCATTGATATCAAGCAAGTGCATAGTGCCTATTACGCTATTTTAAAAGGGGGCACGCAGCAATTCAGACTGCCAGTATCATGGCAACACAATCATCCTTGTGAAATATGTCATATTGACCATAATCCTTATCATTTTGAACGTATGGAAGTTGCAAATGAAAAGGTGACATTCGTTGGTCAACTCTGTACGCCCAAAGATCTTTTCTCAAAAGAAACACCAGTAAAATCTGTAAGAACTGGGGATGTCGTAATATTTAATTACGCTGGCGCTTATGGTTGGTCTATTTCTCACCATGATTTTTTAAGTCATCCACATCCGACATTTATCTATTTATCTGATCAATAAGGAGGACTAAAATGGAACATATGTATAAAGCACTAAAACTTGTACCAGTTGAACAAATAGACTTACATGAAACATTTGAGCCGAAGCGTTTAGAAAAAACAAAGCAGAGCATTGAAGCGGATCAAATTATGAGACATCCAGTGTTAGTTACACAAACACAATCAGGTAGATATATGGTAATCGATGGTGTGCATCGTTTTACGAGTCTTAAGGCTCTTGGATGTTATGTTGTACCAGTGCAAGATATTAATGAGACACAATACTCAATTAGTACATGGAACCATAAAGTGCCTATTGGTCAGTGGTGGGAACATTTGCAACAAGATAAAAGTTTGCCATGGACGACTGAAATTAAAAATACCACACCATTTATTACAATGTGCAAAGGCTATGACGAACAATATTTATATGTAGAAGATTTAAGAGAACAGAAATTAGACGCATGGGCTAAAGTCGTGGCGAGTTATAGTCAAACTTATGATGTGGAACGTATGGCACAGAGTGATAATACTTGCGTACCTAGCCAACATATTTTGATGAAATACCAGCCGCTTCATTTTCAAGAAATCGAAACAATCGTCAATAGAGGAGAAACTGTCCCAGCAGGTGTCACGCGTTTTAATATTTCTGGTCGTTGTCTTAACTTGCAAGTGCCATTAGCAATTTTAAATGAACACAGTGAGCTAAACAGAAATGTAAAATGGAATAAATTTTTAGATGAAAAAATGGATAGCGTACGTTGTTACTCTGAAAAAGTATATTTAGTTGAGCAATGACGTCTTATTATAAATAGAAAAAGAACGAGTGATGCATGGCATCCTCGTTCCATTCTGTCGACAAAGTCTTATGATTTTGTCGATTTTTTGTGCCTATTTAGTTTTTTTATCTTTCTTTGCTTGTTTTAAATCAATTTGAGCTAATAGTGGATCGTGGTCACTTGCACGGCCTGACATATCAGTGAAATCACTGTTTACATGAATTGGATCCAGTTCTGTATGGTTTTTCAAATTATTTGAAACGAATATATGATCAAGTGCCTGTGAATTACCTTGATAGTTATATGAATAACGTTCGCTTTCAGGTAAATCGTAAATCATATTGCTCATATTAAAGCTTTCCAATGCTTTTAATGGTTTTGACCATTGGAAATCATTGTAATCGCCAACGGATACAATATTCGCATTAGGATTGTCTTTTTGGACTTGTTCTACAAATCGTCCGACTGATTTCGCAATTTCCACACGCTGATTTTCACTTTCTAATACGGGTGGTTGTTGACTACCGAATAGGGGCGTATCACCGTTTTTAGAATTCCAATGATTCGCTAATACGATGACTTGTTCTCCATGGAATTTAAATTGAGCAGCCAATGGTTTTCTTGAATCATCAAAGGCAGGATTATTCGGATCAATGCGACCTGGATTTAATGTTAAGTCGCCATCTTTATATGAGATTGCTGTGTCGGCGTCCCCAGACTCAATAGATTTATCAAATTGAACACGCTTAGGATTATATAAGAAACCAACACGGATATTCGCATCAGGCTGTCCGCCGTCTTCATTCATTGAAGGGTCGATATTTAAATATTTATACTTTGGCCCGCCAGCTTCTTCAATATCTTTAATTAAACGTTCATAAGACTTATTAGCTTCTGGTCCGCCTTCTTTTGGTCCGTCATTATCTTGTACTTCAGTCACCCCAATAATATCAGGATTCTTCATATGTTCTGTGATACCATTTGCAATTTTATCTGCTTTATCCTCTGTGGTAGATGATGAATTATTAGAGAAATTTTCTAAATTATAAGATGCAACATTGAGCTTTTGATTACTTGGTTCAATGGAAGTTGGTTTTGGCTCAGTGTCGCCCTCGACATGTGCTTTTTTCATGTCATCTAAATCTACATTTAATTTGTAGTTTTGAAATCCATAATTCACATGACCAATAATCGGACCTTTAAATTTATCACCTGTTGCTACATCAAAATCACGTGCTTCATTATTATCATACATTTTAAAAGGAATACGTTCACCATGCTGATCATTTTCTTTTAAACGTACACCGCTATTGTTTGTTTCAGCAGGTTCGTCGTCTAAGACAGTGAAAAGGTCGCCGTGTTCTTGTGGACCAACACTTCTGACGTCGCCAACTTCAACACGCATACCTTCTAGTGATTCCCAGTAGTCAATTGCATATTGCTCACGATCAAATGTCTGAAAGTGATCATTTGCGGAAATATTGCTTGGTACTTTATCAATCACATACGGGTCGGGCAATTTTTGGTTACTTTCTTCAATAGCTATGTTGCCACCTTTATCGTCACGTGCATTTATTTGAGTTACTGGTAAGTCAGTTTCTTGTTTATCCCCATAACCATCGATGTAATATTCATCGACAGTGCCTGTAACTTTAACTAAGTCACCTTTTTGAGCATCATAATTTTGATTCCCAGTATAAATGATAAGACCTTCAGATGTATTTGGATTATTATCCTTTTTATCGTCAGGTGTTTCAATATGTAAATACTTGCCACCATTTAATTCATATTGATATGTAACAATGCCTTCTATGTTATTTACTTTTTTGCCATCATAAGGTGATTGATGACCTTCGCCTTGGATATCGTGAATCGCTAAACTTTTTGTTGAATCATCTTTAGTTTCTTGTGCATCCTTTTCTGTCGTTGTTGCGTGAAGCGTGCTAGGTGCTATGACTGTAGTTGCTAATGCCATAGATGTGATAAATGACCAAGTTAATTTCTTCAAAACCATTCCCCTTTAAATTTCAATTTTAATTATATTGTAACAAAGCTAATTCAAAGGGACTGTTAAGATAGGGTAAATTAATATTAAGTTTAATCTGGATAATGGTAATGGAAAATACCAAATAAATTCTTTTTGAATATCTTGAATTAGGATTAATGATTTTAGTGAGTTATCTAGCAAGAGAAAATAGTGTAATAATACTGTAGAATGATGTGTAATGATTTGAAAATGGGAGGTTTTCATGTGCAAGATGATGATTATAAAATATTGTCGTTACTCAACGAAGAACAAAGTTTTACTAAAGCAGCAAATAAATTATTTATGTCCCAACCATCATTATCGTATAGAATAAAGAAAATTGAGAAAGAGTTTGGTATTAAAATTATTAATAAAGTGGGAAATGAATTTAATTTTACAGCTGAAGGTGAGCACTTAGTTAAATTTTCAAATAAAGTATTATCTGAGATTCAAAATTTAAAATCAAGTATTAATGAAATACATGAAGAATTAAAAGGTAATTTAAAATTAGGCGCAAATACAAACTTTGCAATTTATACCATGCCAGAATTAATAAAGCAGTATTCTCAAGATCATCCAGAAGTATATATGAATATGACGAGCGGATGGAGTATTGAGATACTAGAACAATTGGAAAATCATGATATAGATATTGGGATATTAACTGGTGAATACGATTGGCATGGAAAGAAAATGTTGTTAAAGCAAGATCCATTAACAATTATTAGTAAAAAACCAATAAACCTAAAAAAATTACATGAACAGTATCGTATAGTTTATAAATCACACCAAAATTATAATACCTACATAGAATTAGAAAACTCTATTTCTAAATCAATTAATGAATGGTGGGAGGAACGTTATGATACATATGCTAGGAATATTTCCCAAGTTGATAAGATTGAAATATGTAAAAAATTTGTTCAAATAGGTATGGGATATTCAATTGTTCCACGATCTTGTATCTTAGATGAAGATACTTTTTACACAAAAGATTTGAAGTTTAAAAATGGTGAGTGTATTACAAGAAGTACTTGGTTGTTATATCGAGAAGAAGCATTAAATTCTGATATTATTAACTTCATTAATTTTTGTAAGTGTTATTTTACATTAGATGAAAGTAGCGATAAGTAGTTATCTACTTATCGCTTTATTTTTTGAAAGGATATAAAAAAATAAATGAACTCATAAATAAATTTTATACAGGGTAACATCTTAAAGTTATTCGAGGAACATAAAGGTTATTGTAGTGCTATTTATTGTGAATTCATTTCATTTTTAATTTATCAGATTATTCAGAAATATATTTGCGGAGCTCTAATCATGGTGCTAAACTTCAACTAATTTGAAGTTACCTTCAAATAAAGGGGGATTGCCATGAAAACTAAAAGACAGACCGATATGTATATTTTAGGAATGGTTTTGGCAATATTGACTTTTTGGCTTTTTGCACAATCAATGATTAATATCATTCCAACCATGCAAAAAGACCTAAAAGTTTCAACAGGTGTTTTGAATATTTCCACGAGTCTAACTTCATTGTTTTGTGGATTATTCATTGTAGTTGGTGGCGGTATAGCAGACAGAATTGGGAGAAAGAAAATAACTTATGTTGGTTTGATTATCAGCATCATTGGCTCATTATTAGTCATAGTTGCTAGAGAACCTATCTTATTAATTTTTGCAAGAGCGCTTCAAGGCCTGTCAGCTGCTTTAATCATGCCGGCGACTCTAGCTTTAATTAAAACAACATTTGAAAAAAGTGAGCGTCAAAGAGCTTTAAGTTATTGGTCATTTGGCTCGTGGGGTGGGGGCGGCGTAACGACATTTGTTGGAGGATTAATAGCAACTTACTATGATTGGCGTATGATATTTATACTATCAATTGTCGTTGCTATGATCGCCATGTTTTTATTGAAAAATATTGAAGAAACAAAAGTATCAAAAGTAAACAAAGAAAAATTTGATATTGTCGGTTTTGTAATTTTCGTGTTTACCTTGCTCGCTATTAATGTCATCGTGACGCAAGGGCAAGATTTGGGTTGGACAAGTTTTACTATAGTTACATTATTTATTGGTTCTATCCTATTAACGTTAGTATTTATATTTTACGAAAAAACAAAATCGCATCAATTTATTGATTTTGAATTGTTTAAATCAAAACCATTTACTGGTGCAGTTTTAACCAATTTTTTACAGAATGGTATAGCAGGAACAATTGTTGTTGCTAATACTTATATTCAAATTGGTAGAGGATTTACTGCTTTTGAAACAGGATTGTTAACACTTGGTAATATTGTTGCACTCCTATTAATGATTAGAGTAGGAGAAAAAATGCATCAGAAAATGGGGCCAAGTAAACCGATGTTTTTCTCGATTATTATTGCAAGTGTTGGTATGAGTTTTGGAGCATTAACATTTTTACCTAATCTTCCTTACCTCATTGTTGTATTTATAGGATTTCTAATTGCAGGTATTGGTATTGGATTATATGCAACGCCTTCTATAGATACGCTATTAGAACATGTGAGTGATGATAAAGTCGGTATTGGTTCAGGTATTTATAAAATGGCCAGTTCATTAGGTTATTCTTTTGGAATTGCAATATCTACAGCTATCTATAGTTCATTTTCAGTATTATTTAATAATGAGCATTTAGCAGGAGCACTTGGCATGCTAACACCATTATTATTTGGAATAGTTTCAATTATCATTTTGATGTTAACAATGTGTGAAAAATCATTGAAAACGAGATGGACTTAATAATTAAAAACAGGGGGAATTTAATATGATGAATCCAGAAGAAAAACAAACTCTTAATCTACCGTTTACAGGTATTTGCACTTTTGGAAAATATCCAGTTTGTGAGAGTATTGAAAAATTAAAAGAGCTTAAAGCTGATGTCGCAGTTATCGGCGTACCTAATGATATGGGAACGCAATGGAAATCAGGCGCAAGAATGGGACCAAGAGGAGTTAGGGAAGGTTCAACTTTATATAGTTTTGGATTAGACGGAGCTTACGATATCGAAAATGACATTACTTATTTAGGACCAAAGTGGAAAGTCTTTGACGTAGGTGATGTAGATATTGTACATGGCGATCTTATGCAAAGTCATGAAAATACAGAAGCAACTTTAAGTAAAATTGTTGAACAAGATGCTATGCCTGTAATTATTGGAGGAGATCATTCAATAACAGCTGCAACAGGTAAAGGACTTGAAGCATTGGGACCTTTCCATGTTTTACAAATTGATGCACACTTAGACTGGGCTGATCACAGATCTGGCCAAAGATATGGTCATGGTAGTTGTATTAGAAGATTATCTGAAATGGACCATGTGAAAAATATTTATCAATTTGGTATTCGTGGTATTAGTAGTAGTTTAAAAGAAGATGTTGATGCAGCACATGAATATGGTGCAACAATTTTATCTCCTAAAAAAATGCGAGAAAAAGGACCAGAAAAATTGGCAGAACTCATTCCTAAAGGAGAGAAGTTGTATATCACAATTGATATAGATGGTATAGATCCATCAATAGCTCCCGGAACAGGGACTCCTTCTCCTGGAGGTTTATTATATGATGAAGTGAACGAGCTGTTAAAAGCAGTAGCTAAACATAATGAAGTTATTGGATTTGATTTAGTTGAAGTAGCTCCGATGTATGACCAAACTGGCATGACAGGTCAAACTGCAGCACGTGTCATGTTAGATTTATTAAGTTATGTATTAAAAGAAAGAGAATTAAAAGGTGACAGATAGTTATATCTTGTAAGTACAATATGAGATTAAAGTGAAACGAATTTAAAAATAAAGCACTTCCATAAACAAATATATGGAAGTGCTTTTTGTGACTGATTTCGATTTAATCTCATTTGCAATGGGTCGATTAACATTTCATTTTGTAGTTATGGTAAATATAGATGGAGGAGGTTTTATAAATGTTTAAAAAATTTATTAATGCAACAATATATAAACACGATTATGCATCCGAGATTTTAGTAGAAGACGGCAAGTTTTCATCTTTTGGAAACAACTTTGGCGAAGCCGATGAAGTAATTGATTTAGAGGGTGCGCTAGTATTACCCCCATATGTAGACGCTCATTTACACTTAGATTATTATTTTACTGGTCAAGATCCACAAATAAAAAACGAATCAGGTACATTATTCGAAGCGATTGATTTATGGAATGATTATAAAAAAGGTACAACTAAAGAAGAAATGAAATCACGCATGCGACAGGCAGTTAACGATGTGGCAGGCTATGGTACACAATATATTCGAGCTCAAACGGACTGTACAGATCCTAATTTAACAGGTATTAAAGCAGCGATTGAAGTACGCGATGAACTCAAAGATAATATCACGATACAAGTTGTTGCCTTTCCACAAAATGGTATGTACTCTTTTGAAGAAAAAGGCCAAACAGGTCGTGACTTGGTGGAAGCAGCATTACAATTAGGTGCAGATTGTGTCGGAGGCATACCTCATAATGAATGGAGCCCTGAAGATGGCACAAAGGCGGTTAAAGAAATCGTACGTCTAGCTATTAAATACAATAAATTAATTGATGTGCACTGTGATGAAACAGATGATGTTGAAGCACGTTATTTAGAGATATTAAATGCTGAAGCGATGAAACAAGGCTATGGTCAATCAACGACTGCCTCTCATACATGCTCATTTGGTTCAACAGATGATGCTTATGCATTCCGTATGATGGGGTTATTTCATCAATCTGGCTTGAACTTTGTATCTTGTCCTACTGAAAATTTATACTTACAAGGCAGACAAGATGGCTATCCTAAACGTCGTGGCTTAACACGCGTTAAGGAATTCGTAGATAACAATATTAACGTAGCATTTGGTCAAGACTCGATTGTTGATTTATGGTACCCAGCAGGTTCAGGTAACTTAATGAATATTTTAGACAATGGTCTACATGCTACTCAATTAATGCGTGAGGAAGATTTCCCACGTAATTTTGATTTAATTACTTATAATGGCGCCAAATTAATGCAGATTGAGGGAGTTTATGGTTTAAATGAAGGTAAGCCAGCTAACTTTATCGTGCTTGATGCACCCAACGTATTCGAAGCTCAACGTCGCCGGGTTGATTGCCTAGCTTCTGTTAGAAATGGTGATTATTTATTTAAAAAAGAAAAAACCACAATTCACGATTGAGTTGGATGTTGAGAGAAAGACAAAGTAATATAGACGCATACCAATATTGTGTGGTTGGTATTATATATATTTAATTTTTAAATTCTAATGATAAACACAAGTGTTGCATGGTATATAATAAAATATTGCTTTTATAGAATTATTGGTTATGATTATACTAAAATAAATATTTATTAAGGGGAATACACATGAACAATGTTTTTAGATTTCGTACCTTTTCAGTAAGTAAAGTGACTTTTGGAATTGTGACTGTGGCAATAACTTTAAGCGTAATCAATTTAAAAAATGAACAGGCACATGCGAGTAGATCAACGAAGAGCGAAATCCAGACTACAGCAACGCAAGCAGAAATCGAAAACGCAACAGAGGCCAAAAACCAAACTGAAATTGAAAACCCAACAGAGGCCAAAAACCAAACTGAAATCGAAAATCCAATAGAGATCAAAAAACAAACAGGAATCGAAAAACCAACAGAACAACCCCAAGAGACTACAAAAAAATTAACTTCTACATCTAATCAACCTATAATGAGCGGATTAGATTATGATGAAACAACTGCGAAAAAACCAGAGGACACATTAAATTTTAAAACTACAAATGCTCCCATGACATCAAAAACTAAAATACCACCCAAACCGATAAAACAATCTCACTCAAGCTCAGAAACTGTAAGCCCAAAATCTAAATCGTCAGCGTCAACTGCACAAACAACAACAGAAACAAACAACACAAGGGCTACAGCGGAATCATCAACTCAAAACGCAACAGCAATTAAAACGAGAAGAGCGCCCATATCATCTGTCTCACCAACTGAGTCAGCATCTATGAAAACAAATACAACTACACCCAATACCGTAACATTGTCCACAAACCAATCTAAAACAACAATTAATAAAATGTCGGCATCATTAACAAACGAAGTTAAATATTCTAGTAATGTAGCAGTTGAGACAAACACCACTGACTATTATAATTCAATGACCGAATTGGAAAATGACACAGTAGAAAACGTAGATTGGAAAAAAGAGACTAAAGATAATGGCAGTGAAGTGCTTGTGGTAGCAGCTCATGGTGGTGGTATAGAACAAGGTACTTCAGAATTAACAAAATTATTAGCTAATGAAGGTGATTACGACTACTTCTCTTTTGAAGGTATTCGACCATCTAATAATTCACAATTACACGTTACTTCCACACGTTATGATGACCCAACATTGAATCATATGATTAAAGATCGTAAAGCAACAATTGCAATTCATGGTGCTCAAGGTGATGAAGAAATTGTTTATTTAGGCGGGTTAAAATCTACATTAAAAGATGAAATTCAAAATCAACTTGAAAGATACGGTTTTGTGGTAGAAACGCCTCCAGAAAATATAGGAGGGTTGAGTGACAACAATTTTATAAATAGTGAAGAGAATAGCACAGGTATTCAACTCGAATTAACGAGAGCTTTAAGAGAAGCATTTTTCAAGAATGGAGACCTGAGTGCTGTTTCTAGAACAAATACTGACAATTGGACATCTACCATGTATGATTTTTCTGACGCATTATATACAGCAATCCAAAATATTTATCCGGAAATTTAAATAATCTTAAAAATATTGGATTTTATATTTTAATGATTTCAAATAGTAATTTAAAATTTACAAAATCCATATAGCATTAACTTTAAATTAATACTACATTGCTAAAATAGTGAATGAAACATTAAAAATTCCTATTGGGGGGTACGTGTGATGGCATATAAGTATCGTTCTATTGCTGTAAGTACTGTAATGAGTCTAGCTTTAGTATTTACTACAGTTTCAACACCAACAGCTGAAGCAAGTGGTTCAGGTAGTGCAACAGAAGGCGAAAAAAGCGGTGATATTGAATTACTGGATAAAAAACCTAAAGTAGCCGAGGTTCCAGAGAACAACAACCCTAACCGTGTAATCACAAATTTTAAAGGTGACACCAAATCAGAAATGGGTTTTAGTTGGTATACCACAGATAAGTTCAAAGATTCTAAAGTATGGGTTTCAGAATCTAAAGATTTTAAAGACGCAAAATCATTTGATGCTAAACCTAAAAAAGTAGACTCTAAGTATCTTGAAAGAGATAAAGATGGCAATATCATCTATAAAGATGTTGCCAAAGATGATGAAGGCGAACCTATTGAAAAAAATGGTAAATCTAAAGTAAATGGTTATTATACTGATGAAAATGCAGGTGGCCCTGAATGGACGAGTGGCGACAAGCATGGCAAAACAGATTTAATTAAAGAAAAAGAATATACATACAAAGCACACGCTAAAGATTTAAAACCGAATACGCAATATTACTACAAAGTTGGTAGTGAAAGCGGGAAGAAAAGTGAAATAGGTAAATTCAAGACTTCCGGTGATAAAGGCGATCCATTTAGCTTTGTACAATATACAGATACACAAAATGCTTTTTGGAATGAGAACGTAAGAAATGAAGCAGCATTTGGGGCTGATACATTGAAAAATGCAATTCAAACAGCAGGTGATCCTAACTTCGCACTGCATACAGGGGACTTTGTAGAAACTGCTGAAGTTGAAGATGAATGGAAAGATTTATATAAACAATCTAGACCATCATTTATGTCATTACCAGTTGCTGCAGCACCAGGTAACCATGATGAGTATGCATTGAATGAAGAAGACAAAAAATTATTGAATAAATTCAATGAACACATGAACGTACCAAAAGAAAATGACGCTGTTAATGGCGGTTCGTACTATTCATTTGATTATAATGGGGCACACATGGTAGTAGCGAATACGAACGACAATAAGAAATCAAAAGACAATCCAGATGAAAAAGCCATCGGTGATGAACAGATGGAATGGATTAAGAAAGATATTAAACAGGCGCGAGACAATGGGGCAAAATGGGTTGTTTTAAACTTACACAAACCAATGTATTCTAAATCATATCATGCACTTTCAGATGAAGATGTGAAGAAAGTAAGAGATGAATTAACAAAAGAAATTGATGATCTTGACGTTGACTTAGTATTACAAGGTCACGACCACGTGTTATCACGTACACATCCATTAGAACACACATCAACGAAAAATAGTTTTGTGAATGCGAAGAAAGAAGATACAGAACAATTTGTTGGCGAAGATGGCGTGAAATATTATGACGATCCAGATGGTTCAGTTTATGTATTACCTAACACTGGCGGTACGAAAGAATATGACAGCATTTATGATCGCTCATTAGAGCATATTAAAAAAGTAAGACCAGAATTAAGCTGGTTAACTCAGAAAGATTTAGATCATTACAACAGTCTATTCAAACTAGGTGAACAACCACAAGAAACAGATGCATTTGAAGATAAACACGAAAATAACAGAGATTCATCAGCTCAGAACTTCTCAGTATATGAAGTTGAAGGCGATCAATTGAAAGTTAAAATTTATCAACTGCGCGGTGACATCAGTAAAGGTGAACAACGTAGCGTAGAATTAGTAGATGAATTTGGTATTCAAAAAGATTAAATATAATTAAAACCGATACCTAAGCTGTAATTAATTTTATAGCTTAGGTATATCGGTTTTCCTTTGAAAAAGGAGACTTGTTTTATGAAACAATATATTAAAGCTTTATCAATAATATCTATTTGTACAGCATTACTTATAGGTTGTAGTAATGAAAAAGCTGAGACAGATAAATCGACTGGAAAAGAAGCAGTAGCGCAAGAGTCTAGTAAAAAAGAAGCATCAAATAAGACTCAAATTTCTGATAAAGAGCAGAAGAAAATAAAAGAAGAAATGATAGATTGGTTAGCTGAAGATAAAAAAGAAGACGGTAAGGCAGTCTCCAATCGTTATTTTAGTACAAGTAGTATTTCTGATGGTGATTGGTATGCGGGTACGGAAAAGGGAGAAATTCAAATCAATAATACAGGCAAACCTGGACCTGAAGCATTCGATTTACATGCTGTAACTGGCGCTGTTGCCTATACACCTAAAGATGGCGAATCAGGCTTTGATGAAGAAGCGGAAGACCTTTCTAATGTAGAAGGTTATAAGGAAGTTGCAGATTTAAGTAAGCCAGTGACAAAATACATTTTCACAGAAGAGGGTAAGGTCTACGAATACGAATTTGAAGGTCAAGAAGATGTCACTTTAGCATCAGGCTTCGCACCGAAAGACCATACTGGTAAAGATCCCAACTTACGCCCAGACCAACAATTTAAAGAAACCGAAAACAAAGCGTTGAGTGAGCATTATAAGAACTTGATAGAAGAATATAAATAAATGCAGTTTTAAAGTGAAAGTGGAAAAGAAATATATTTGAGGTTAAGCAACCATAAGTTGTTTAATCTCTTTTTTATTTTGAAAATAAATTATAATAATTGTACGTGTAAGATTAATAAATGAACATTAACGTGTTGTCAATTGAATGCTATATTTAGATTAACAGAGGACTGATGTTGGTGAATTTATCATCCCTGCAAATTGATAATCAAATTAATAGCAAGGAGGTTAATTTAATTAATGAATTTAGACATTATTATTAGTTTACTTTGTTTTGTAACGTCGTTGATTTTATCTTTTTATATTATAAAAACGAAAAACATTAAAATTATAGCGTCAATAGAATCTCACAAAGTTTCTAAAAATAAGATTAATAACATAGTGTATTTATTTGTGGTGTGATTGGTGTTAGCCACAATGTTCAGTGTGTTAGCGAGATTAACGATCGATTATAATGAATGGGTGGCATATAGATTATGTGTCATGTGTTTTATAGTTCTTATTGTATTTTATGTTTACTATATGACAATCACAAAATAAAAATGTTGCTTACTTGTGGTTTAGTAATATTAGAATCATCTAATGCTTTGTTTAGTATATATAAAGCCCCTCATTATTTATGACGAGGGGCTTTTTGTGAAGTGAATATTAGCTTTCATTTTCTAATATAACGTCTTTATACTTATAAATATCGATACGGTTAACAATCTGTCTTTTGAGTAATTGAACATGTTGTGCTTTGTTCATACTACTAGGCATATTGACTGGTTTGTAGTTTTCCCAATAGTCGAGTTCCGTGAATAATTCGTGCAATGATTTCATAAAAAATACCACCTTTTCATTTTTTACAAATAAAATAGCCCTTCTTAGATAAGAAGAGCTTCCGCACATCTTCTCATCTTTCAGTCCATAAAAGGAACTGTTGGAGTTAGCACATCGCTCGTTAGAGCTGTTGCTGGAGTTTCACAGGGCCAAATCCCTCCACTCGCTCTTAATAAGAGAACTATTCTATTTAAAAATACTATAACCAAAATTTAAAAGAATAGCAAATAACCTGGTCTAAATAAGCATTCCACATAAACATTTACTTCTATTTAATTTTGAATTAATACTATTTTGATAAATTGAAGGGAGTGAATAGTATTAATAAACACATAACTAAACTGGGAGTGGATAGGTTTTATGAAGAAAAAGTCATCGGGTATATTATTTAGTCTATCAGTTGCAGGATTTATAATTGCATCTTCAAATGCACATGCTAACACCTCAGGAGAGACAAACGAGCAAATACATAATGTTGAACAATCGGTAAATAAAGATGACAACATACAACAAAATATAACGTCGACAGAAGATAAAAACATTCCTTCTGAAGACACAACAAAAACAAATGATGAATCTAAAAATAACATAGATGCAGTAAAACAAAATGGACAGACGAGCATAAATCCATCAGATGAAAATCAAGCACAGCAAAAACAAAATGAGCAAAATATTACTGATCAAGAGACTCAAAATGAAGAACAAGGCCAGAAAATAAACAAAAAGCATACTGAAAACACAACTGATTCCAATGAGTATATAGCATCAAATCATAACCCAGGAAATACTGAACAAGAAGAAACAAAAGTAATAAATTAAAATACTAATAATACAACTATAGAAAAAAGTTTAGATCAATCACCTAATAAATCTACAGAACAACAGGATTCTCAAAAGACTAATACAAAGATGGACCAATCAGCGAAAGCAACAAATACTGAAACGGAAGAAACTGAACAATCATTAGATGAAACGGCACAGCCATCTCAAAACAATACTGAAAAATCAGCTAACGAATCTCAACAAGAGGCTCAAATGCAACAATCAAATAAACATCGCTATCCAATTTTAACAATTGGCGCAGATAATTCAGAAAAAAATCTCACTTGGCACCATGAATCAGATGAACAAGGTTATGTGGAAATTGCAGAAGCAAACAAAGCGGGAGACTTTTCTAATTCGAGACGTATTGAAGGACAAACGCATCAGGGGGATAATACGGACTTATTTTTAAATAAAGATGTACCAGATATGAATTATACACAAGCTACACTATCCAATTTAGAAGAAAATAGAGAATATATGTATCGTTTTTATAACGGTGACACTGGAGAGAAATCAGCAATACGTCGATTTGATACTAATAACAATGGCGAAACTAACTTTATTGCAGTAGCTGATTCACAGTTAGGTGCTTCAGGTAATTTGGAAGAAGATAATGCAGGATGGCAAAACACAGTAAATCAAATGGATAAATTAAACAAAGATCCTGACTTCTTATTGAGTTTAGGTGATCAAGTTAATGAACCTTGGGATGAAAAGGCTTATAGTGGCTTTATTGAAGCACAAGGTATGGAGAATTTTACAGTTGTACCTACATTAGGAAATCACGATAGAGCGAACAAAGCCTTTTCGCAACATTTCAATTTACCAAATTTACAAGATGATGGAAAAAACTTAGCAAGTTCCAATTTTTACTACACTCATAATGATACTTTGTTTGTAAGTTTGAATTCGGAAAGCTTAGATTTTAAAGGTCATGAAGAAACGTTACAACGCGCAATCAAAGATACAAAGGATCAGGATCCTAAATGGATTGTTGGTTTAACACACCGCAATCCATATTCTGCAGGTAAACATTCAGACACGCTAGCAACTAAAAATAGACGTAATCACATTGCGCCTTTGATGGAAAAATATAATGTTGATCTTGTCTTAGGTGGTCATGATCATTCTTATAGTCGTTCGCATATCATGAAAGGTAAAGACCCACAAGTACAGTGGGATGAAAATGGTGGAGCACCGCAATCTTATACAAATCCAGATGGCACAGTTTACATTACTTTAAATTCTTCGAGTGGCAGTAAATTTTATGAGCTCGATGGTGAAAAAGATTATGCTGCGAAATCGATTCAAGACAACAAGCCTACATTTAGTAAAGTAAATATAAAAGATTCATATATTGAAGTCCTAACATACCATGTGCCTCAAGGTTCAGAAGAGCTAGGAGAACCCATTGATAGTGTACGTATTAATAAAGAAGACACTACAAAACCATAAATGTTTTACATGAAACATTCATACTAAAACCGTATACATTAGTAGGGTTAGTCATCGGGTTGTCTGTCGGAACAATGCCGGGCGTCTAGAAATAACAATAAAGCACGCGCTTCGTATGTAAAAGAAGTGCGTGTTTTTCATATTTTACCAGGTAATTATTAACCAAGATATTTACGCATTTTATATACCTTAATACCGCCTTCGCCAGTTTCACCCACATAATCGTAACCTTGTTTCTCGTACAAGCGTTGAGCAGAAGTATTATTAATTTCTACCGTTAGTGAAATAGTATTATAGCCTTTATTTAGAGCAAGTTGTTCAGCGTAAGCGAGCAGTTTTTTGCCTATACCCATAACTCTAAATTGAGAGAGTGTAGCAAGCATGCTTACATGATATTCTCCAGAACTACCTTCATCTAAATTAACCAAAGCGACTATTGCTTTAAAGTTATTGATGAACTGTGGCACAATTTGCAGTTTCTGTATTTTTACTATCTGTTCGACAGTGGATAGTGTCTGACTTTCAAGTGTATCGTAAGGTAGACAAGAGATAGCACCAGCGGGTTGACCATCTACAAAAGCAATCATCGTGTTGTTATAGCTAAAGCGACTGCTATTTTGACGCCATAAACTTTGCATGCCTTGTTCAAGTTTAGATTCATCCTCTGTATTGAAAAAGACTTTGGCCATATCATCAATTGCTAATAGGTTAAAATACCCACCTTCTTGTAATTCAGGGTAGGCAGGTTTAATTGTTATATGTGACAAAAAGATCCTCCTTTTCTGATTCACGAATATTTTATATTAACATTTACCCTTAAAATGACATAAATAAATTGAATATCAAATTATTACACAAGAAGTTATTTGATTTTACGATGGTTAAATATATAAAGTATCAATGATATTGCAAATGAAATGAGCACTGTAATACACATAGCGCACTCGATAAAATCAGAATGTAGAAAATAGTTGATACATTCTGATTTGTTATATTGTATAATACTGTATATAAGATATTTTATATAAATATATTTCAAAGAGGTGCGCTGTTTTAATGATTAGAATATTGATACCATGCTTTAATGAAGAGTTTGTAATTAAACAAACCTATGATAAATTAACAGAAATTATGCAACATGATAGTTATATTAACGGTTATACATATGAACTGCTTTTTGTAGATGATGGCAGTAGAGACGAAACATTAGCAATAATTCAACAGTTATCTGAATTGGATAGTAGAGTGAAATACATTTCTTTTTCACGAAATTTTGGTAAAGAGTCTGCGATGTATGCAGGGTTGGAAGCAAGTACGGAAGCTGAGGCGTTAATAATCATAGACGGAGATTTACAGCACCCGCCGTCATTAATTCCACAAATGATTGTAGATTTTAGGAATGGTGAAGATCAAGTGGTGGCTAAAAGGGATAGAACTGGGGAACGTTGGTTACGTAAGCATCTGTCTAAAATGTATTATTTAATGATTAATAAAATGGTAGATGTTACCTTAAAGGATGGCATAGGAGATTTCAGGTTACTGAGTCAGCGTGCCGTTAAAGAAGTTGTGAAATTAGGGGAATACAATCGATTTTCAAAAGGATTATTTGCATGGATTGGCTTTGAGCCTAAAGTCATTGAATATCAAAATGTTCAACGTGAAGAAGGAGAGTCTAAATGGTCATTTAGTTCATTGTTAAATTATGGTATAGATGGATTGATTTCCTTTAATAATAGACCGTTACGTATTATTATTTATTTAGGAATGTCCAGTTGTTTGATGAGCTTTCTCTATATTGCTTTCAATTTAATTTATACATTGAGTTATGGTGTGTCCACGCCTGGCTATTTCACTACTATTTTTGCAGTGTTGTTCCTAGGTGGTGTGCAACTGACTTCTTTAGGTATTATTGGAGAATATATAGGTAGAATTTATTATGAAGTGAAACAGAGACCGTTATTTATTATACATAAGACGAATTTAAACAAACATGAGGTAAATTAATATGAAATCATTTAATTTGAACAAGATGTACCTGATAGTTACTGTACTATTTTTATTTTACTATTTTATGGCGTTCTTTTTACCGTTAACTCATGATGATTGGGATTGGTATAGTCAATATGGTGTGCAAATGTGGCAGGAAAAATATGCGAATTTAAATGGTCGCTATTTGGGTAATATTTTAGAAACGATAGCAGTCCGTTTAGATTGGTTTAGATGGATATCTTACGCGTTGATTAGCACGGTAATGATATATATCATTGTTCGTTTTACTCATAATACGAAACAACCAATATATTATTTAATAGCTTTCATACTTATGGTTACGATACCAAGTGAGATATACAAACAAACTTATGGATGGTTTGCAGGCTTTTATAATTATGTCCCAGCAACATTGTGTGTACTATACATTTTATGGTTCATTGTTACAGTTTTATTCGAACGAAGAGGGCTTACACCTGTAAATAATATTGTGTTTTATATTATTTGTTTTATTGGGCAGTTTTTTATGGAAAATACAACGCTCTTTAATAGTATGATTTTAGTGATAGCTCTAGGTTTGAACTTATTACTTTATCGACAAATAAACCCTAAATTTATAGTTGGTTTATTATTATCTGTGTCTGGCACAGTAATCATGTTTTTAAACCCAAATTATCGTAAAATATTTTTTGAGGGCAGCAGTTATCAGAATATATCGAGTGAAACAGGATTATTCGATAAAATATTCCATACGGTGACTACGACAATCCCAGATTGGGTCTTTTTCAATCAAATTGTGATTATATCTATGATTATTGCTGTTGTGTTAGTTATGTTATATCGAAGTACAGCACTACATAGCTTATCCAAGATAAAAATATGGCTGACAGTTACTGGTTTATTGATCTTGCCTATTTATTACTTTTTCATATATAAACAATTCGCATTACAAAATTTCCATTCAATCGCAATAGCAAATCTGCTCAATACTTTGATTTGTATTGTATTTTTAAGTGCAATGATTTATGCAATACATATAGTGATAGGGCAAAAGGAAATACGTTATACATTATATCTACTCCTAGCCTCAACTCTACTTGTATGTGCACCTTTAGTCATTGTATCACCACTCGGTCCAAGAAATTTTTATACGGTGTATGTAATCTATAGCATCATTTTGCTTATATTGTTTGTTCAGCTCAACGTCATACAGACGTTGTGGCGTAATATAGTTGTGGGGATGGCGATCATGTTTGGTTTTGTTTATTTAAGTGGTTTTTGCTACGTTTTTTATCAAAATGAGACGCGAATCTCAAATTTGAAACAAGAAGTAAAAACAGATCCAGATAAGGATTTCTATACGATGGAGAAACTACCGTTTGAACATTATTTACATCATGCAACACCAACCAGCGATAAATATAAAACTCTATTCAATAAATATGAAGGTTTGCCAGAAGATATAAAAGTTAAGTATGTGCCTTTTGGTAGCGAAGAATAATACCATAATTATGTCCTAGGAAATAATTATGAATATAGAATGAAAAACTGAGATGCGTATTATACGACGCACCTCAGTTTTTTATATCTTATGACTGTTCTTTGTCTAAAATAATTGCTTTATAATCGCGAACATCGATGTTTCTTAAGATTTCATTTTCGAGATGATGAATATGCTGTACTTTGGCCATACACAGTACAAAGTATCAATTTAATAAAACGTTATGCCAAGCACTAAACCTAAAATTACAATTAACCATGACGGAGCTTTACAGTAGGCTAGCAATACAAATAATATAGCAGCAAATGCGAAATCCATATGTGAATTTACGGATGATGTAAAAATAGGATCATACAGTGCTGCGATTAGAATACCAACTACACCCGCACTGACCGCTTTTAACATTGATTTAGCATAGCGATTCGCCTGCACGTGTTCCCAAAATGGTAAAACGCCAATTAATAGTAAAAAGGCAGGTAAGAAAATAGCGATTGTTGCGACAATACCACCTGGAATGCCAGACATTACGGTACCGATATATGTGGCAAAGGTAAATAATGGACCCGGCACTGCCTGTGTTAAAGCGTATCCTGTTAAAAAGTCGTTCGCACTGATCATATCCGTTGCGACAAATGCCTGTTCTAATAATGGTAAAACAACATGGCCACCGCCAAAAACAAGTGCACCTGAACGATAAAAATGATCAATCATACTTACCCATGAATTAGCTGTGAAGTAATTAATAATAGGTAAAATTAATAAAAAACTGAAAAACAGTGTAAGTGCAATGACACCAATTATTTTAGGAATATTGAATATTTTTATTGAGGGCTTACTTTCATCATTTTCTTTAAAGAGTAATAATCCAGCCAACGCCACGATAATTAATGCACCTAATTGTGACATAGGATGAATTACTGTGATTGCCATAACTAAAGTGAATAGCGCAAGGAGCTTTGTTTTTACATCAGGCAAAAGCTTCTTACCCATGCCAATAATGGCATTCAGCACGATGGCCACTGCGACTAATTTCAAGCCATGCGTCCAACCTAAATCATTGCTGTAAGCAAGGAGCAGCGTGGCACATAGCATTAATACAATAACTGAAGGCAATGTAAAGCCAATAAATGAAATGACACCACCAAGTAAACCTGCCTTCGTTATACCGATACCAAAACCTACTTGGCTACTTGCAGGACCAGGTAAAAACTGACACAACGCGACTAAATTTGTATATTGCTGTTCTGTGAGCCACTTCCTACGTTTGACGTATTCATCGTAGAAGTAACCGAGATGTGCTGTTGGCCCACCAAAAGACGTACAACCTAATCTTAGCGCGACCAAAAAGACTTCAAGATATTTCATTAGCGTAACCTCCCAGTTTATAAATTATACTTCGCCAACAAGCTCTTTTAATTTTTGTTGGCTTTTTGCTAACATTTCTTTGCCAAAAGAAGTGATGGTATAGTTCTTGCGTTGTTTGCCTGCTACAACATTTTTCTCACTAACGAGTAATCCTTCGTCTTCCATGCTATGTAGGAGGGGATACAACGTACCAGCACTCATCGTATAACCATGTTCTTGAAGCTCCTCAATCATCCAACTGCCATAGACAGGATGTTCACTCGCATGATGCAATATGTGAATATAAATAAATCCTAAAAACATACGTCTTTCTAATTTTGATTCCACATTTATCCATCCTCTCTAATCAATATATCGGAAATCGATATCGTATTTCGATATCAATGTATCATTTATATTTTTGCTTGAGGCTATATTTACATAAAATTTAAGAACTTATCATATTTTGTAATGTTTTTATAGCTAATTTTCGTAAGTAAGAAGAAATTTTGTTTATTTAGTGATGACTAGATAATATTTTTGAGATTAAAATTATAAAAATATTGTAAATATTCACTCTTTTAATGTACACTGTATAATGTATACATTAAAAGGGGTGTGAATATGAAATTTAAATTAGGTTATGAAGAAGTAGATTTAAGTTTTGAGAATGCTTACTGCATTGGATATTCAGGAAGAAATATTGAAAAGACAAAGGAGCATATAGCTGAATTAAAAGAACTAGGGGTACCTGAACCTAATTCAGTACCTGAAATTTATCCTTTAGATCCTTTACTATTTAGACAAAATAATTCCATTTCAATTATTGGTGATAAATCTAGTGGAGAAGCAGAAATTGTTATTATATTTAATGGTGATAAGCGCTATGTGACGCTTGGTAGTGATCACACTGATCGTGAACTAGAAACTGTGAGTATTCATAAGTCTAAACAATTGTGTGCAAAGCCAATTGCAAGCACTGTATGGAATTTTGCTGATGTGCACGAACACTGGGATGAATTAGAGCTAAGGTCATTCGTATTCGTAGATGGGGATTGGGAATTATATCAAGAAGATAAAGTGAGCAGTATTTTACCTTATAAAGATTTAATAGATTCGTTAAATAAAGATGGTGCTCATTTAAAAAATGCTGTTGTTTATTGCGGTACAGTTCCATTGGTTAGAGGATTTAAATATCCTAATGCGTTTAAAGCTGAGTTAGTAGATCCATCTAATAACAAATCTATTAGATTAGAATATGAGGTGAAAAAACTATGATCAACGTCCAATTATTTCAATTTAATGTTGCTTTAGGTAATTTCGAAAAAAACAAAAATAAAATAGCGCAATTATTTAGTGAGGAATTGCTAAAAACTACAAGCATTGTTGTACTACCAGAAATGTGGAATAACGGCTACGATTTAGAAAATTTAAATGATAAAGCTGACGATAATCTTAAATTAACTATAAAATTCATCTCAAATTTAGCTAAAGAATATAATGTGAACATTGTTGCAGGATCAGTTTCGAATAAAAAACAAGGTGAAGTTTATAATACATTGGTTGTTTTTAATAAGAACGGTGAACTCATTTATGATTACGATAAAATTCATTTGGTTCCAATGCTAGACGAGCCAAAATTCATGGCGGGGGGACAATTTTTACCACAACCTTTCAAATTAACGGATATAGATATGGGAGGCATTATTTGCTACGATTTAAGATTTCCTGAATCAACACGCCAAATGGCAGTAAATGGAGCTAAAGTGATATTTGTTGTTGCAGAATGGCCAGATTCAAGATTATATCAGTGGAGGCACTTAAATATTGCTAGAGCAATTGAGAATGCGGTATATGTTATAGCTTGTAATTCATGTGGAAGTGACGGCAAAACGACATATGCGGGACACTCTATGATCGTGGATCCGAGAGGAAACGTTATTAGAGAAGTAGGAGAAAGTGAAAGTACAATTTTTGCAGAAGTAGATGTGGAGCTCGTTCATGAAATACGTGAAAGTATACCCGTATTTAGAAATAGAAGAATAGATTTATATTCTTAATGAGCCTTTAAGGGGATGATATTTTATGAAAAGATTTATTTCATTTTCTTTATTAATAGTTTTAATATTAAGCGGTTGTCAAAGTGGTGAGGATAAAACTAAAGATGAAGAAGTAAAAACGATACGTTTAGCACACACTGGTGCAGATACACACCAATATAATATAGCTTCACAAAAATTCAAAGAATTAGTTGAAAAGAAATCTCAAGGTGAGTTAAAAGTTAATGTCTATGGAAATGGAAGCTTGGGTAATGAAGATGAGTTAGTAGATCAAACCATGACTGGCTCAATCCAAATGACTACTGTGGCAGCTGATAGTAGCTTGTCAAATACAATGCCAGAAATGAACATATTTGGTATACCTTATTTATTTGAAAATAAAGAAGATGTGTATTCTAAACTCGATGGCAAACCAGGAAAAGATTTACTGAAATTAGCGCAATCTAAAGATATGAAAGGTCTCGGGTATTGGGAAGTTGGGTTTAGGCATTTTACGAATAATAAAAGGGAAATAAAGCAGCCTGAAGATATGAAAAATCTTAAGCTAAGAGTGCAATCTGCAAAAGTATGGAATGAGCATTTAAAAGCTTTAGATGCAATACCCACACCGATTAGCTTTAGTGAATTATATTCAGCATTAGATCAAGGCGTTGTAGATGGACAAGAAAACCCGTTACCAACAATTGCATCTCAAAAACTATTTGAAGTACAAAAATATATTTCTTTAACAAATCATACTTACACACCTGCAGTTGTACTAATGAATCAAGATTATTATAAGAACCTTTCTGAGCAAGAGAAGAAAATAGTTAATGAAAGTATTGATGAATCAACGAAATATCAACGTAAATATATTGCGGACCAAGAACAAAAAATAAAAAAACAACTAAAAGACGAGGGCATGGTTATTACTGAAGTAAATCGAGATGAGTTTAAAAAGAATACTAGTGATGTACAGTCAGAAATCAATGATCAAGTACCTAAATCCATAATTCACCAATTTAGCGAATAAGGGGGATAAATATGAATAAATTAAATATAATAGAAAAGAAATTTATAACCGTTCTTACTCACCTAATGACCGTTTTTATGATTTTATCGATCTTGACTATATTCTTGCAGCTTCTTACACGTTTTGTTTTTAAAACTTCAATTTTTTGGTCACAAGAACTTTTAATGTTGTTTTTTGTGTACAGTATTTTATTTGGAGCAGTAGTATTAATGTATAATCAAGAGCATTTACAAGTTGATTTATTTGAAAAGTTACCTGAAAAATTAGAAAAAGCACTAGATTATTTTGTGAAAAGTGTTATTACAATCGTACTATTAATAATTTTTTATTATAGTATTTTACAAGTATATTTAAGTATAAGCGCGGGGCAAGTTATGACGTCTATGCCAATTGGCAGATGGATTATGTATATACCAATGCCAATATGTTTCATATTGATGATTTATTTTACTTGGAAGACAGGTGATAAATCATGATATTACTTCTAATTATATTGTTATTTATACTTATAATTATCAGAATGCCAATTGCATTTTCTTTAATGACTGTATCTATTATAGGAATTGGATGGACCGGCGTAGAATTTTTAGAAATTATACCTAGGAAAATGTATTTTGGTATAAATAATTTCTCACTTTTAGCTATACCTCTATTTGTATTAGCTGGAGAAATAATGTCAAAAGGCGGTATGTCTAAAAGAATCGTTGAATTCTCTAAACTGCTTATTGGACCATTGCCTGGTGGTTTAGCAATGGTTGTTATAATTTCGAGCGTGTTTTTTGCTGCGTTAACAGGTACAGCGATAGCTGCAGCAGCTGCAATAGGTGGCATGTTGTTACCCTTAATGAAAAAAGAAGGATATGATGAAGGTTTTTCTGCATCATTAGTTGCTTCGGCTGCAACTGTGGGGCCAATTATACCTCCCAGTATTATATTTATTTTATTTGGTGTTATGGCAAACCAATCTATAAGTGATTTATTTATTGGAGGAGTTGTTCCTGGTATTTTAATGGGGATTGGATTAATGATTTATAGTTACTTTGTAGGTAAAAAAGAAGGATATAAATCTATGGATAGTTTTCCACCTTTAAAAGATATACTCTTAGGATTTAAAGATGCTATTTTGGCATTATTAATGCCAGCAATTATTATAGGTGGTATTGTTAGTGGTTTATTTACCGCTACAGAATCTGGTGTGATTGCAGTTTTATATGCCATAATAATAAGTAGTGTTGTCTATAGAGAGTTGAATTTCAAGAAATTGTATGAAGCATTAATTAGTAGTACTAAGACTTCTGTTGGTATCATATTCTTAATAGGAAGTGCCGCAATATTTATTTGGTTTGTTTCCTTCAATAATGTTCCAGAACAACTACAGTCCATGTTAGGCGTTTTTGCAGATAATCCAATCTTACTATTACTCGTAATAAATATTGTATTATTAATAGCAGGTACATTTATAGATACGATAAGTGCAGTTACTATTTTTACGCCTATATTCTTACCATTAATTCTGGCAACAGATATAGACCCTATCCATTTCGGTGTAGTAATGGCTGTGAATTTATCTATAGGGATGATAACGCCACCAGTAGGAGTTTGTTTATTTGTAGTATCATCTATAAGTAAAGTGCATATTAAAAAAATTATTAAATCAGTTACACCACAATTAGCTATTCTAATTGTAATATTAATAATTGTTACTTACATGCCATGGTTAATTACTTACCCAGTTTCGTTATTTAAATAAATTCTCTAGGAGGTTCAAGGATGTATGATTCTTTAAAAAAAGTTAATAGAAATTCAATAAAACAAGAAATATATGATCAAGTTAAGCGTTCATTATTTAATAATGAATTACCACTTGACCAATTTATTACTGAAGTTGAATTATCTAATTTACTAGATGTCTCTCGTACACCGGTTAGGGAAGCAATAAATGAACTAGTGTTGGAACAACTTATGATTTTTAAACCGAGAAAAGGTTATAAAGTAAATACATTTACTAACCATGAAATTGATCAAATTTTCTTGTTAAGAGAATCACTGGAGATTGCTTGTGTACCTTTTATTGTACAAATAATAGATGAAGACCACATCCGTGATTTAAAAGCTATTATTGAAAAACAAATTAAAGCAGCTCAAAATGATGATTATTATACATTTATGTCATTAGACAAAAGTTTCCATACCTATTTAATGGAAATTATACAGTTTGAGTTATTTCTGAAGAGTTATAATGTACAACATGACTTATCGATTCTTATTGGAACGCAAGGATTAAAAAGCCAAGGAAGAATGATTGAAGTTATTGATGAACATAATGAGATAATGAATGCACTTTCACACAAAGATGAGAAAGCTATTGTAAATGCTATGAAATCTCATTTAGAGAAATCAATGACTGCGTTTAAAGTGAAATAGTTGTTGTTTTTATAGAAAATATTTCCCTTTATATAAGTTGAAACAATGAATGATAATAAATAATTGATGGTATTATATTATTATAAAAATAGTAGTGTTTTGTGCCGACGCTTGCGGGAAAAGCACTAGCTGAAGACTACAGGCTGAGGCAGCGCCCGCGTAAAGCGTGCACAAAAAACTGCCCAAAGAGTCACAGACTCTGTCTGTACCCTAAAAGAACGGCAAACAAAAATTGTTTGCCGTTCTTTTATATGTTGTTATGAAAATAGGTTAATCGAATATATAAAAGTAGATACATTTATATATTCGATATCTCAGCGTAACCTTGATTTAAATATAAAGTGTCACTCTCGCTATGATTAACAACGAGAATGTTTGTAGTGACTCATGAATATTAAAATTAAATTGATAAGTCCTACGATGAGGCCGCCTATCAGCGTATACAACCCAAGTGGTACAAGGAACCAAGGCTCATGGAGTATACCGTCTTGTAAAACGTAAGAGGGTATGACTAAGAAAAGTATCGCACAGGTAATACCAATCAATAATAGAATCATACTTACAATACTTAGACGTATGCGTTTGATACTTTTTCCATCATTAACGAGTTTATCTTTAATAATGTCATCGCCTAAGATTAAATCATCAAGTGACAAATGGAATGTTTTAGCGATATGCACAATCATTTCTATATCTGGTAAATATCTATTGTTTTCCCAAGCTGATACTGTTTGTCTGGATACATTAAGCTGTTTGGAAAGTTGTTCTTGTGTGAGTTGACGTTCTTTTCTAATCGTTTTAATTTGATTTCCAAAATCCATACAACCTTTCCTCCAATCTCTATATAGTGATCTTCTTCATGGAAGTTGTTGTTATGCGATTGCTAGCAACACTTTACACCTCATGCAAGACATACTGTCACTCTAAATAGAAATGTCTAGTGATGCTTTCTTTTATTAATTAATTCTATATTTGATAATAAAAACTTGAAAGAAGGCAGTTAATTGTCTAATAAATTTAGGAGGTTATCTACAGATTATGAGTAAAAAATTATTTTTTTCAAGTGTTTTCTGCATGATTTTTGGAATTTTAATGGGAGGTTTATTTACTGTTTTATCTAGTCATGTCAATCAAGATGGCATATTACGGGAACCATGGTTTTTAGTCGAATTTGGATTGTTTTTTGTGGCACTAGGGACACTATTAATGTTTGTGGCTATAGTAAAATATTTATACTATTATTTTGTACAATATAAATAATAACATTTTGAAGAGTCTGAGACATGCATGTCTCGGGCTCAATTGTTATATTGGCAGGAACTGACTGATAACTATATACATTTTTTAATAATTTTAGATTTCTGTCTCACTCCTTTTCAAATTTTCAACAGACTACATTCTAATATTATTAATTACTCATTTTAAAACAAAAATAAGATAATTTACTAAAACAGTAAAATTAATGTACAATAATATGTAAGCGCTTACTAATTTATTTGAATCGTATTATATCAAGCTTTTTAAAGGAGAATGTAAATGAAGGACAAAGTGATGATGATAACGGGCGGTAGTAGTGGCATGGGCAAAGCAATGGCTAAACGATTTGCTGAAGAAGGGGCCAAAGTAGTCATAACTGGTCGCTCAATAGAACGACTTGAAGTTGCTAAAAAGGAAATTGAACAATATGAAGGTCAAGTACTATGTATAGACATGGATGTGCGTGATCCAGAGCGCGTGCAATATACAGTAGATGAGACGATAAAAACATTTGGACAGATAGACGGTCTTGTGAATAATGCAGCGGGGAATTTTATTTGCCCTGCAGAAGATTTATCAATTAATGCGTGGAATTCAGTTGTAGATATTGTATTAAATGGTACGTGGTATTGCACACAAGCAGTAGGTAAAGAATGGATTGAAAAGGGTCAGAAAGGACGTATTTTGAACATGGTTGCGACGTATGCTTGGAGATCTGGACCGGGCGTTATTCATTCTGCAAGTGCGAAAGCTGGCGTCCTTGCAATGACGAGAACACTTGCAGTGGAATGGGGCTCTAAATACGGTATTACAGTTAATGCCATTGCGCCTGGACCAATTGAAAATACGGGTGGTGCAGGAAAATTAAGTCTATCTGAAGAGGCACGTCAACAAACACTTGACAGTGTGCCAGTCGGTAGAATGGGTCAACCTGAAGAAATTGCAGGATTGGCTAAATTTTTATTCTCAGATGATGCTGACTATATCAATGGCGCTTGCATGACTATGGATGGCGGACAATGGCTCAATCAGAATGCGTTTTAAGCAATTCGCAGTTTATATATGTATATAAAAGACAAATCTGACGAGTGACATTGTTTGATTTGTCTTTTTAATTCAACGCTAGTTCTAATAAATAATAAAAGCAACGGATCCAATTACAATTTATAAAACAAATTAACCTTATTCAATTGAAATAAATGACCTTTTCTACTATTATATATACTTGTGCTAAAAAAATAATAAAAATTATATCTTTCGAAACTTTTTGGTTAATAACTGAAAAGTTTCTTTTTATGTCGTGCTGTCTAGTCGATCAATATAAATGAAATAAAACAGTAGGAATGAGTGGTTTTCAAATTAAAAGAAAGAGGTGTTATTGGGATGTTATACAAAATCCATTTTAAAAATATATGTTTCTGTATTTTAGGAACATTTCTTATAGGTATAGGAATCAATGCGTTTGTAATAGCTGCTAATTTGGGAGAAGGCGGTACAGTAGGTATTTCGCTAAACCTAAAATATACGTTAGGTTTATCACCGGCAATTACCTCTCTAATTATAAATATGATATTAATTGCGGTAGGTTGGAAGTATTTAAGTAAAACGACCGCAGTTTATACATTGATTACAGTAATTTCGAGTTCAGCATTTTTAGGACTAACTGAAGCGTTTAATATGCATCTTGAATCTGATTTTATAAATACAGTGTTTTCTGGCGTGCTAATTGGTGTCGGCAGTGGACTTGTAATATCAGCGCGCAGTACATTAGGTGGCACTTCCGTTATTGCTAAAATTATAAATAAATACACTGAAATCAAAACTTCTCAAGCGTTGTTTATTCTTGATTCAATCATTGTGTTATCTTTCTTGATCGTTCTTCCCGTGCAAAATGTTCTATATACCATTGTTATGCTCTTTATAGTTGAGAAAAGTATGGCATTTGTAATAGAAGGTTTTAATCCTAAAAAAGCAATTACAATTATTTCGAATTATAATAATGAAATTAGTACGGATATTAATAAAGAAACAGGTAGAGGTTCAACATTATTAAATGGTGTCGGTGGCTATGAACGAAAAGAGACGAATGTGCTTTACGTCGTCGTACCGCAAAACCAATTATCAAGAATTAAGAAAATCGTTAACGCTCATGACGAAAATGCTTTTCTTGTTATTCATGATGTGCGAGACGTCTTAGGGAATGGCTTTATGAAAATACAGTAACTAGTCAAAATGAAAAGTAGAGGAATTTTTATTGTAGACCGCCCATCTGATTCTATTGGAAGCGGTAATTGAGGCATGATATAATTTTTATATATAAGGCACAGCGTATTTTATATTATAGCGAAGTAATTTTATTATACGAAGTGCCTTATTTTTGTAGTAAAATCATACCAATTATTGATATTAAAATATAGGATTTTATAACTGTATTAATATGTATTTTACAGTTAGGGGGAACGTTATGAATTTTGATGAATTTAAAGTATCTAAAGAGGCGGAAATTAGAGGTTTAATTCACAAAGAATTTTTGAAACTAGGATTAAAAGCGGGAGAAAAAATACCTAGTGAAAATGAATTAGCAGATCAATTTAACATCAAGCGTATAGATATTCGTGCTGCATTAGTCCAAATGGAAAAAATGGGCCAATTAAATAGTAAACAAGGCGTCGGCAGATTTATGAAAGATAGCTTACCGGCAATTGAATTAGAAATTTTTGATAAAAAAAGTTTTTCGGAAAAAATGGCTTTGCAAGGCATACCTTATGAGACGAGAGTTATTTTTGCAGATTATGCAGATGAAATAACGCAAAAGAAATATCAAGTAGCACTTAATTGTTCAGAAGATACTAGAATATTTGTTATCGCTAGAGTAAGAGTGGTATATGGTTTGCCTTCTGCAATTCATATTTCTTATATTCGTACAGATCTTTTTCCAGATATCAGTGAAAAGGCCCAAACAATACAATCTGTATTCAAATATTTTAAAAGTAAAGGCCATGTAAATTTAAAAGCAGAGGAAATGGTTTTACATACAAACTTTCCAACTATAAGTGAACAAGCGTATTTAGAATGTAATGAACTTGTGCCATTGATTATGTATGACACGGAAACGGTGGATCAAGACACAGGAATTACATTAGAAAAAATAAAAATTAAATATAGAAGCGACTTATTTAAACACAAAATATCATTAAATAACGAATAAACCAATTTTTAATTGGTTTATTTTTTTTACAATTTTTACAAACACTTAAAGTTCACTGGCTTGGCAACAAGTTAACATTAAATATGTAAGGGAGGCAGACAGATGAATAAAAAAATATGGACATCATTATTTATTAGATATGGCAGAGCAGAAGCAGTGTCATTTTATAACAAGCATCAAGATTCTTTCGACTTTCAAATCATTTCAGAAGCAAAAACAGGTTTAACAATGGTGAAAGTGAGAGAACATGCTGAAAATAGTTTGTTTTACCTAGGTGAAGTATTAATTACAGAAACGAAAATAAAAAAAGATGAACATATTGGGTTAGGTGTAGTAAAAGGTGAAGATATGCAATTCAGTGAAGCGATGAGCTTTATTGATTTATGTATGAAAAAAGAATATTTCCAACAAGAGTTAGCAGATATTTTAACGGAATTAGAAAATATTCAAACAGAAGTTGAACAAATCAAAACACAAGCACTGCTTGAAACTAAAGTGGATTTCAGCATGATGAACGAATAGGAGGACATACACGTGATAAGCGACACAATATTAGCTACCCAGCAAATGTATAGAATGTTATTAGATTTGAGCAGTCATCCAGGAAAAATAGAAACATTTCGTGATGAAACGATTAACGAGACATCATATAGTGATGCTTTGATAGCTACAACGAACACATTATTTGATAACGAAATCGCATTTTACTTGGAAAATGATCAAGAAAGCAAAGTAATCAGTGCGATTACTGGTGCGCATAGAACAAATATCATCGCTGAGAGTGATTTTGTGATTACGACAGAAACATTGTTATCTACAGCACAATTATTACAATTGAATAAAGGTACGTTATTATCTCCTGAAAAATCATCTACATTGATGATTGAAATAGAAAGTATTGGATCTGGATATTTATATAGGTTAACTGGTCCAGGTATAAAACATCACACGGACTTACAATTATCTATTAGCCCTGAAATAATCGAACAAAGAACGCAAATGTGCGAAGAATTTCCGATGGGTGTAGACTTCATTATTTGTGATAAAGATAATCATATTGTATTTATTCCGAGAACTACAAATGTGGAGGTGCTGAAGTAATGGGTTACGTTGCGGTAAAAGGTGGACAACAAGCAATTGAAGCTTCTATTGAACAATACAAACAAAAAACAAATTATGATAGTGACCGCTTAACTGTGGAAGATATTCTACTAACGATGTCACAACATATTAACCAGATTATGTCTGAGGCAAGCCTATATGATAGAAAGCTTGCAGCACTAGCCATTAAACAATCAAGTGGCAATATGGAAGAAGCGGTGTTTTTATTACGTGCACATCGATCTACATTGCCAAGATTACATTATTCAACAGTGACTAATACGAGAAATATGTTTGTGGAACGCAGAGTTTCAGCAAGTTTCAAAGATATCCCAGGTGGGCAGATTCTTGGCGCTTCTCCTGACTTCACTCATCGTTTACTTGATGACTCTATAGCGGTGGCAGATACGGAAGGTAAGCCAAATCAATACAAACAACATACAACGACAAACACAATAAATTACCCATTAAATGCTTTACCTAAAGTCATTGATTATTTAGAAGATGAAGGATTATTCACTAAAGAACCGGAATGTAATGACGAACCTGATGATATTACTAAAAAAACCATAGAATTTCCAAGTTCGAGAAGTGAGAGACTACAAGCTTTAACTCGTGGGCAAACGGGTGCAGTGACATCACTTGGCTATGCAGAAATACGAGGGTACGGTAATACGGCACATCCTAATATTGGAGAATGTAGAGTAGGCCAACAACCTGTTTATATTCAACCATTTGAAGATGAAGATGCGTACTTTGTCGGTGACATTGAGTTAACGGAAGTCGAAGCATTTATGCCTGTATCTAAGTCACAAAAAAACGAAGATGGGCATGTAGAGCAAGAATTTAATATTGGTTATGGTATTACTTTTGGTCAAAATGAGACAAAGGCGATTGCTATGAGTGTATTAGATTATAGTTTAAGTCATCCAGAAGGTGACGCTGCTACATGTGATGATGAATTTGTATTGTTACATATCGATTCAGTAGAGTCTACAGGCTTTATTTCACATTTGAAGTTACCACATTATGTGACATTCCAATCTGTATTAGACAGAGTGAGACAAACAAAAAGGGGTGGAGGATCGTGAAACAAAACTTTGCATTTTTAGACGAGCATTCCAAAAAAGAAATTAGAAGAAAAACATTGAAAGCTGTTGCCATTCCAGGATACCAAGTTACTTTTGCTTCTAGAGAACTCCCTATTGCAAGAGGTTGGGGCACAGGCGGCCTACAATTAACACTTTCTCTTATCGGTCGTGAAGATATATTGAAAGTCATTGACCAAGGATCAGATGATTCGGTGAACGCAGTAAATATTAAAAAATTAATTCAAAATACCACGCAGGTTACTGATACGATACATACTGCTGAGGCGACTGTCATACAGTCTCGACATCGTATACCAGAAGTACCATTAAAAGAAGGACAAATACTTGTATTACAAGTCCCGCTACCTGAACCGTTACGACCTGTAGAGCCATCAGAACGTAAAACTAAATTATTACATGCTAATAAAGAATACAGTGGTGCTTGGCTAAAACTTTTTGAAGAAATCATGAAACATGGTCATGTAACAGGGAACGCAGACTATCCGGTCCTAGTTGAAGATCGTTACGTTATGGCACCAAGTCCGATTCCCCGTTTTGATAACCCAAAAATGAATCAAAATGAAGGATTGATTTTACTTGGGGCAGGCCGTGAAAAGAAAATATACGCTGTGCCACCATTTACCAAAGTAGAATCATTAGCGTTTGATGATTATCCATTTGAAATAGAGTCATTTGAAGATAAGGAGTGCCGTACTTCAGGTCTCACAGAAGTTTATATGGATGAATTGGTTGATGAAGATACAGACGAAACATATTACATCACTAACGATACAAGTTATATGTTAGAGCAGTTAAACAAAGAGGAGGCAATATCTAAATGATAAAAAATAAAGATGTTGTGATGCAAGTTGAAAATTTAACGAAAGTCTTTGGTGATGGTTGCGATGATTGTATCGGTCATACAGAGCATTTACATAAAAATGTATGCCCCTCGTGCCAATCCGTATATGCGTGTAGAGATGTTTCTTTCGATGTGAACAAAGGAGAAATACTGGGTATTGTTGGTGAAAGTGGTAGTGGTAAAAGTACGGTGATGAAAATGTTGTACTTTGATCAGCATCAAACACAAGGTCAGTGTTATATCTCGAACTTTGAAGAGGGTGAGCAAGATGTTTTTTCAGTATCTAGCCAGAAGCAAGGACAAATCAAAAACGAAATGCTCGGTATGGTATACCAAAACCCAATTCATGGTTTGAAAATTAATTTTTCGTCAATCAGTAATATAGCAGAAAAGTTAATTGCTAGCGGCTCTAGGAATGTTAAAGAGATGACAGAGCGCGGAGATTATTTCCTGGGAAAAGTGAAGATACCACTAAACCGTAAATATGATCCGCCGATTCACTTTTCAGGAGGTATGCAACAACGTGTACAAATAGCTAAAGCATTATCTAATTATCCACCTATTTTATTGTTAGATGAAGTGACAACTGGTCTTGATTTGTCAGTGCAAGCAGATGTTCTTGAATTGATTAAAGCGATTCAAAGGGAAATGCAAGTAAGCATGATTGTGGTATCACATGACCTAGCGATTATAAGAATGTTGTGTGATCGGACATTAGTCATGCTGAATGGCGAAGTCATTGAACATGGTGTGACTGATCAAATATTAGAAGATCCAAAACACGAATATACGCAACAACTTGTGTATTCAATTTTATAAGAGGTGAAAAATTGTGCGAGTTATCAAAAATTGTCATTTAGTGTGTGAAAATAAAATTGTGAGTGATTCAGCATTAGTAATTCAAGGTCAACGTATTGCTGACATCATTCCTATTGAAAATATTACGAGTTTACCTGATACATTCGAAGTTATCGATGCTAAAGGTGGTTATGTTACACCAGGATTTATAGATATTCATTCAGATTACATTGAAAATTTAACAGCGCCTAGACCTACATCACTTATGGATATCAAATTAGGTATCAGAGAAGCGGAGCGCATCTTAAGTTCACAAGGCATTACGACAATGTTTCATTCTTTATCCATATATAACGAAGACATTTTAGAGTATAAGCCAATTAGACGCCCAGAAAATGTAAGTCGTTTAATTGATGAAATTAATCAAACAAGGAATGAGCAACGACTCATACGTCATAGATTACATGCGCGTTTTGAAGTGGAATCTGTAACTCAAGTGTCTAGTTTACTTAATTATTTAAAAAAAGATAGCATCCACTTATTAAGCTTTATGGACCATACACCAGGACAGGGTCAATACCGTGATATTCAAGGATATGTGGACACAATTAAGGGTTATCAAAAATTGAGTACAGATGAAGTACACGTGAAAATAAAAGAAAAACAAGCGACAGCACATATCACGCAAGAAGATATGAAAGAACTCATAAATAAAGCACATGAAAAAGGCGTTGGTATTGCTTCACATGATGATGACCAAATTGACAAGGTGGACTTCAATCATCAATTAGGTATGCAAATATGTGAATTTCCAATCACTTTAGAGGTTGCTAAACACGCCTATCAAAAGGGTATGTATACTGCTGTTGGTGCACCTAACGTGTTATTAGGTGGGTCACATTCAGGGAATTTAAGTGCACTAGAAGCAATACAAGAAGGGTGTGCCTCTATCCTTTGTAGTGATTACTATCCTGCATCATTATTATATTCTGTTTTTAAATTGCATAGAGTGGAAGGTTATCCATTGCCACAAGTGATGAAACTTATTACGATTAATCCAGCAAAAGCAGTGAACATGGATGATGAGATTGGATCTATAGAAGTTGGCAAGAAGGCCGACTTAAACATTATTCAATTCAACGAAGATTATCCTGTCATTACAGAATGTATTGTCGATGGAAAAATAATTAGTCAATATCATTATAGAATGGAAGGAGTGCAGTAAATGTTAACTGTGAATAACCTAGGTAAATATTTTGAGATACATCATTTAAATCAACGTCGAAAAGCGATTGAAAATATAAATTTCAAAGTAGAAAAAGGTGGATTCTTAGGCATCGTAGGAAAAAGTGGTAGCGGGAAGTCTACGATATTGAAATGTATATATGGAACGTACCAACCACAAGTTGGTCAAATATTATACCAGTCCAAAGATGATGGTGAAGTAGATTTACATCAAATTCCGGATCGCCAATTAATTCAATTAAGAAAATATGAAATTGGTTATGTTTCTCAATTTTTAAAAGTAATGCCAAGGACGACAACGTTAGAACTTGTTGTTCAATCGCTATTAGAAATGTCTGTACCTTATGACAAGGCAGTTGAAAAAGCAAAAGAGACGTTACGTCATTTTGATATCCCTGAAGCACTTTGGGATAACTATCCCAATACATTTAGTGGAGGCGAAAAATTAAGACTTAATATCGCTTGCGCCATTGTAAAATCACCAAGGTTGTTATTGTTAGATGAACCTACAGCATCGTTAGACCACGCTTCGAAGTTAAAAGTTAAAGAAGCAATCACTAAATTAAAACAGGATGGTACAACATTGATTGGTATCTTCCATGATTTAGAATTTATGGAAAATTTATGTGATCAAGTCTATGATATGTCTACGAAAGAAGTAGGGGAGCTCGTATAATGACAGCTAAAGCATTAGTAGATTTACATGTACATAGTCACATTTCAGACGGTTCAGATAGTATTAATGAACTACTTCACAAAGCACATGAACAACGCATTCAAACGCTAAGTATTGTGGATCATGACACGACAGATTCATATTCATTGGCACAAGCAAAAGCACAAGAACTGAATATTAATTTAATACCAGGCATTGAAATATCGTCCTTTGATTTCAAACGCAATAGGAAAGTACATGTTCTTGGCTACAATTATCACTTGGATGCACCTCATATACGTGCCATTACGCAACCTTTGCAAGAAAAGAGACATGAACACTCTATCAAGCAAATTGAGGCACTTCAGAGTGCAGGCATAAATATTCAATTAGAGGAAGTTAACAATATTGCACAAGATTCTACTGTCATCTACAAGCAACATATTATGGATGCAATCACGGGTTTTGATTACAATTCGACAGAATATAAACAATTATATAGAAAATTATTCAAAAATGATGGACCTGCTGCAGGTGATATTGAATATATCGATTACAAAGATGCAATTCGAGCAATTAAACAAGATCAAGGCATTGCTGTCATTGCACATCCTGGACAATTAGATAGTTATGATGCAATCGAAGAAGCTATAGCGTTAGGGGTAGATGGCATTGAACTTTATCATCCAGATCATACATTAGAAGATATAAAAAAAGTGCTTACTATTGCTGAACGACACAACTTATTACTTACTGGTGGTTCAGATTATCATGGTTCGTATGGTGAACGTGTAAATATGGGTTTATACGAACATTTACTAAATTTAAATTTGTCAGATGAAACTTTAATCTCAAAAGTTAAGGAGAATTAATAATGAAAAAATTATGGATTTTATTAATGATTTCAGTTTTAGTGTTAGCTGCTTGTAAAACTTCAGGTAGTCCAGGTGGTTCAGGCGGCGGTAACGGAGACAAAGATAAAAAGTCACTCACGATGGTTTGGTATCCAAATGAATCTGGTAAGGAATTAAAAGGTGCAAGGGAAGAAATCGGTAAAATTATTGAAGAAGAAACAGGTAAAAAAGTTAAACATAAACTGACAACAGATTATACAGTAGCGATTGAAACACTTACGAATAACAAAGCAGATCTAGCATTTATGGGTGCAGAAGGTTATATCCAAGCAAAAGAGAAGAACAAAGCAATCGAACCACTTGTTGTTGCTTCAGGACCATCAGGAACGACGAAAGATGCTAAGTACAATAGTTGGTTAGCGACTAAACCGGAAAATATGAAGGATTATGAAACAGAAAAAGGTAAATATAGTCTTGATAATATTGAAAATAAAAAAATGTCATTCGTCTCACCTTCATCAACATCAGGATTTTTAGTACCGTCGACACTGATTGCCAACCACTTTAAAAAACAAGACAAATATAAAGATTTAAAACCGAAAGATTTATCTGAAGGCGGTAACTTATTAAAAGAAACTATGTTTGGTAATACGCACCAAGGATCAGCAGTGAACTTATTAAATGGTAAAGCAGATATTGCAGCATTTAGTGATATTAACGTAGCAGATTATGTAGAAGTAGATAGAGGTGAAGCCAATAAGCCAGGCACTACTTATAAAGTAAAAGAAGACGCTAAGGCACCGTTTACGCAATATAAAGGTGAAAAATTTGGCATTATAAAATCAACACCCGTATTGAATGCACCTATCGTAGGTAACAGTGAAACTTTAGACAAAGAAACAATGGATAAAATAAAAGAAAAATTAACTTCAAAAGAAATCTCTAATAATAAAGCTGTTTTTTTACCTGAAGATGAAGAAGGATCAGGACTATTTGAAAAAACAGACAAAGAACAGTTTGTAGAAGTAGAAGACAAATGGTTCGACCCGATTAGAAACTTAAGTGATGAATAAGACCTAGCAAGGCGGTAGTCAAATTTACAGGAGGACTTTTATATGACCTTGAATACAAAGGTAAGAGAAGAAGAGCACAAAAAAGTGGCTGACGTGGTGTTTGATTTCGATAATGCAGAGTTATTAGAAGAATCAAATAAGCCAGAAGCTAAACTTAAACCAGGCATCATGAAATTAAAAGACATTCAGAAATCCTATAGTAAAGGCAAAAAGGTATTAGAAAACATCAATTTAGAAATCCGTAAAGGTGAATTTGTTTCAATTATCGGTCCGTCAGGTGCGGGTAAGTCAACCTTACTAAGGTTGATGAATAAAATGATAGAGCCTTCAGAAGGCTCTATACATTTTGAAGATAAAGATATTATCCCTATGAAAGGTAAACAATTAAGAAAAGTTAGAACGGATATTGGTATGGTGTTTCAACATTATAACCTCGTTGAACGTTTAACGGTTTTTGAAAATGTATTACACGGTTTACTAGGAAATAAAAACCCAATTCAAGGCATTTTCTCATTGTATACAGAAGAAGAAAAACAAAGTGCTATTGATATCATTACTGAGTTAGGCATTGAAGAACATATGTACAAGCAATGTAATGCTTTAAGTGGTGGACAAAAGCAAAGAGTAGGCATTGCAAGAGCGTTAATTCAAGAACCTAAAATCATTTTATGTGATGAGCCTATTGCTTCTTTAGATCCGAATGCGTCTCAAACAATAATGAAATATCTTCATAACATATGCAAGGACAGAGGTATTACAATTATCGTTAATTTACATCAAATTGAGATAGCTAAATTATATGCAGAACGCATTATTGGTTTGAATAATGGCAAGGTAGTTTGTGATAAATTAACAAATCAACTTAGCGATGAAGAAATACATCAAATATATGGATCAGGTATAGATGAAATTATTATGTAAGGAAATGGGGTGACTATTTTGGAAAAAGCACATATCCAAGATATCAATATCATCAAGAAAAAGCATTATAGATTAATTACTGTAAGTATTGTCATCTTAATACTCATTGGATTAGCGAGCGTTGTTACACAATATAATCATCTAGAAGGCATTGCATCCATACCTATTGGCTTTAGTTGGTTATTAAGTAACATGTTATTTTCAAGTGCAACATTAAGCAATTTACCTAAAGTACTGAGTTTATTATGGGACACAATCTTAATATCATTTATTTCCAGTGTGGTAGCAGCAATTTTCGCAGTAGTATTTGCGATATTAGGGTCAAAAGTGATGGCAGTAAATCGCTTTTTTATGTATACAGCAAAAGTGATTGCCTCTATTAGCAGAAATATTCCAGTTGTTGCTTGGGCGTTAATCCTAGTGGTCAGCTTTGGTACGAATGCAGCGACAGGGTTTTTGGCACTCTTTTTCACTTCATTTGGATTTTTAGTACGTGCGTTTATTGAGACGATTGATGAAATGAGTTTAGATACTATTGAAGCACTACGAGCAACAGGTGCTTCGTACACACACATTGTCGTTAAAGCTGTGTTGACCGAGAGTCTACCTCAAATGTTCAGTTGGGTATTATTTATGGTTGAAACAAATATTCGAAATGCTACTTTAATAGGGATACTGACAGGTACAGGTATCGGTTATTTATTTGATCTCTATTATAAACAACTCGATTATCAAATGATTTCACTCATTACTTTAGCAATTGTGTTCGCGGTATTAATAATTGAATTTATCTCTAATTATATTAGAAGGGAAATTTTACGATGAGTACATTGGTAGCTAAAAAAAGAAACGGAAAAATTAAAGTAACTCAGCCTAATAAGAGCCAGATTTTGTTGAAGGTATTTATTATAGCCTCACTCATATTTACTTTTGTTGGGTTTTTTCTATTAGATTATAAAGATTTAAATTTAATGCAGGCACTACAGGAGACGTTTGCTAATTTGAAAATCATGTTTTTAACGCCAACTTTCAATCAAATTAATTTTGCTGGTGCAGCATGGCAAGTATTTATTACACTATGCTTGGCATTTTTATCAACGATTATTGGCGCAATTATTTCATTGTTTTTAGCATTTGGTACCTCAATGAATTTATCTAAACCATGGTTAAGTTATACGATAAAAAGCTTTGTGACTGTTTTTAGAGCAGTACCAACCGTGTTATGGGTGCTTATCTTTGCGATAGCAGCAGGATTAGGTTCAATCGCAGCAATCATAGGTATGGTGTTTCACTCTATCTCTTACCTAGTTAAAGCTTATTCAGAAGCATTTGAAGAATTAGATAAAGGGAAAATCGAGGCACTTCAAGCGACTGGTGCAAGTTATACACATATTTTATCGCAAGTTGTCATTCCACAAACAAAGTCGTATATTGTTTCTTGGACTTTTTTAAGATTCGAAATTAACTTTGGTGTTGCAGTGGCTATGGGCGCAGCAGCAGGTGCTGGCGGCATTGGTTATGAATTATTTATGGCAAGTAATTTCTACTTTGATTTAAATGAAGTCGGCGCGATTACGCTTTTAATTATTGCTGTTTCTATCATTTTAGAAATTGTAGCGAATCAATTAAAAGCCAAAGCCTAAAATAGTCATTCACTGTAGGTAGTTATCTGTTATGGCAAACGCCACAATATAAATACGCATCTAAAAAGGTCCTAATACCGTCATCGGTGTTAGGACCTTTTTTAAATAATGATTATGGTAACGTTAGCTTTTAATTATGGGTGGAAAATCACTTTATCAAAATGTTTCTTTTTATTAACTAATGCATCAAATGTTTCAGGACCTTTTGCTAAATCTAAGCGATCTGAAATCATTGGATCCACTTGAATCTCTCCTGTAGACATGTAATGAAGGGACGCATGCCATTCTTCGCCTGGAAATGGGGCGGATAAGCCATTCCAAGAGCCGATAACATTAAGTTCATTGCGTAATATTTTTTCGAAATGAACACGATCCATTTCAATATCGGAATAAGGTATACCGAGTAGTAAGACTTCACCGCCCTTAGCTGGCAAAGTTAAGACTTGTCCAATCGTAAATGGTGAGCCGGCCGATTCAACAGCGACGTCTATGTTATGAGGAATCGTAGCGATGACGTCATCTAAATTTTCATCTTTAGAATTAATTGTATAATCCGCACCGAGCGTCTTAGCAATTGCTAATTTATCTGGATCGATATCAATGGCAATCGTTTTAGCAGCACCAAATATTTTAGCCCATTGAATGGCTAGTAAACCGATACTGCCACACCCTATAACAGCTACCGTTGCACCAGGTTTCATACTTGTTCTATAAAACCCGTGTGCTACTACTGCAGAAGGCTCGACCATAGCAGCTGTATCAAAGTCTACATTAGCTGGCAATCTTAGGACGTTATTTGCAGGTAGTTTAACGAATTCTGCAAAACAGCCAGGTTCATAAGAGCCAATAACATATAAATGTTCACATCTAGAGTATTCACCTTTTTCACATTGTTCACAGGCGTGACAAGCGATAGCTGGACAACCCGTGACTGCATCGCCAACTGCCACATGATTTACGTTACTGCCTATACTTTCCACAACTCCTGAAAATTCATGCCCAAACGTCATGCCCTCACGATAAGGGCCTAGTTTTTTATAGCGGGAATTGTCCGATCCGCATATACCAGTTGCAATCACTTTAATGATGACATCGTTATTGTCTTCAATTTCAGGAGGTTTTATTTCTTCGTACCTTAAATCTTCAATGCCGTATAGGTTCAAAGCTTTCAAAGTATTTCACCTCTTATCTTCTGAATAATAAGCGCATTAATTTTGTTCAGAAGTAACTTTTTTCTTTTTTAAAAATTTTGTGCCGAAGTAACCAAGAAAAACGACTATATTACAATAAAGTAAGTTATTCATATATAAATCTGTAATACCTCTCAATGGCCCAAGCATGAAATCTAACATATGTTCTACCATAATAATTATCTCCTTATATCATTTAAGTGCTAAATGATGGTTATTTGAAACAAGTTAATCGATAGGGCGAAGGAGTACTTTGATGCCTTCGCCACCTTTGATATGGTTGTAGCCTTCTTCCCACTGCGTAATATCAAGTTCATTTGTGACTAATGCTTCAGCATTGACATCACCACTGCTTAACAGTTGTAAAGAAGGTTCCCAGTCGGCTGGTTTTTGACTTCTCGTACCGACCATTCGTATTTCTTTTTGTATGATTTTTTCTAAATCAAAAGAAATTTGTGGATCTTTAAAGATACCAACTTGGACATATTGTCCTTTTTTACGTAAGATATCTAAACCTTGTTTGGCAGCGGGTATTGCGCCAGAACATTCTAATACTACGTTTGCACCATAACCATTGGTAATACTGTTTACATAGTCTTTTAAATCAGTATTTTGAATATTGACGACATGATCTAATTTAAGTTCTGTTGCCTTATCTAATCTTGTTTGATCATTATCTAATCCAGTGATTACGACTGCTGCACCTTTACTTTTAACGACTTGCGCGACAAGTAATCCAATAGGTCCAGGCCCCATAACGACTACGACATCGTCAGGCTGTATTTCAATTTTAGAAACGGCATGGTGGGCACAAGCTAATGGCTCCGTCATAGATGCTGCTTTATATGAAACATTGTCAGGAATACGGTGGACACTCGCTGCACGTGCAACTAAGTATTGCGTGAAGCCACCGTTTTGTTGTGTGCCTAAACCTTTACGATGATTACATAAGTTATAATCACCACTTTGACAATATTCACATTCACCACAAATGTAATATGTTGTTTCAGAAGTGACGCGATCACCAATTTTAAAATCGGTGACATTAGCGCCTGTTTCTACAACCTCTCCTGAAAATTCATGGCCAAGTGTCACTGGAAAGTTCACTTTATAATGACCTTCATACGTGTGCACATCCGTGCCACAAATACCTGCATAATGGACTTTTATTTTTACTTCATCTGCGTTCGGTGAAGGTATCTCTCTATCTAAGACTTCTAGATTCCCGAATCCTGGTTCAGTTTTAACGAGTGCTTTCATGTAATGTCAGCTCCTATCTGTTAATTAAATAAACTAAAGAATTTGAAAATAATGTAATTTAAGATGTTACCACCTTGGTCAAGACTTGAAATTTGAGATGAGCCAGATGGCATATTCACGTTTGTGCCTTCTGCCATGCTTGTGAATATCGGTGCAATATCTGTTGCGATATATAAAGAGATGGCAATCATAATTGTGCCGACAATAACTGAGTGTATGATATTACCTCGTGCAGCACCTACGATAAATGCGACGATAAATGGAATCGTTGCTAAGTCGCCAAATGGTAAGACTTGGTTACCAGGTAAAATAACTGCTAATAATACAGTGATTGGAACTAAAATTAAAGCTGTTGAGATAACTGCTGGGTGACCTAATGCAACCGCAGCATCTAAACCAATGTAAATTTCACGATCACCAAAGCGTTTGTTTAACCAAGTACGTGCAGATTCAGAAACAGGCATTAAACCTTCCATCAAAATCTTAACCATACGAGGCATTAATACCATAACAGCGGCCATTGACATACCGAGGTTAATAACATCGCCAGCGTTATAGCCAGCTAGTAAACCAATAATTAAACCAAGTACTAAGCCGACGAATATAGATTCACCAAATGCACCGAAACGTTTTTGAATTGTTTCTGGGTCTGCATGTAGTTTGTTGATGCCAGGTACTTTTTGTAAACCTTTTACTAAGAAAATCCCTGGCGCATATGAAATCGTACTACCTGTGGCAATCGAGACCCCAGGTAAATCGTAGAATTCACTCATCATTGGTGCAGTCCAGTCAGCCACTTTCAGACAGACAATTTGGAATATTGCTGCAGCCACTAATGATTGCCAAATGCTATCAGATACGGCGTAAACCATGGCACCCATGAATGTATAATGCCAGAAGTTCCAAATATCTACGTTCATTGTTCGTGTAGTCTTTGTCAGTAACATAACAATGTTAATAACAATACCTAAAGGAATAATAAATGCTGCGATAACAGATGCCCATGCAATAGAAGATGTTGCTGGCCAACCTACATCAATAACATTTAAGCTTACGCCTAAGTTTTTAACCATCGCTTGAGCAGCGGGTCCCAAGTTGTTTACAAGTAAATCAATAACTAAGAAAATCCCTACGAATGCGACACCAATCGTTAAACCTGATCTAAATGCTGCACCTACTTTTTGCCTAAAGAATAATCCTAGTAAAAATATAACGATTGGAAGGATTACTGTTGCCCCTAAATCTAGAAAAGCTTGAATAAAATCTACAAATCCACTCATCCCTTACACCATCCTCTTTAATATAAAGTGATGTTGGTATAAATTAAGACGCCATTTTTTAATAACCATGAACTTCTTTTATGATATTTATCCCAACGGTTGATTTCGGTATTTTAAATTAAATGACTCATTATTCTTGTAATGCGTCTAAGATTTCTTTTTTAGTATCTTCAATGCCAATTCCAGTTAAGAAATTACGTGCGTTAATGACAGGGAAGTCATATTCTTTTTGCGTCATTGCAGTTGTAACTAATAAATCTGCTGAATCTGCGTAAACGCCAACTTCTGAAATTTTAATTTGTTTTAAATCTACTTTGATATTGTGCTCTTTTGCCATTTCTTCGATTGCGCTATTTACTACCGTTGAAGTTGCGATACCTGCTCCACATGCTACTAATACTTGTTTCATAATAATTTCCTCCTAATTTGAGAACTTAATGTTTAAATTCTCTTCCTGTTATATTTTTTATTAATAAATTGAATGATTACGCGTCTGCTAATTCCTGTTCAATAACATTTACGACTTGATTGCTATCTGTTGCGTTTGCAATGGCTTCAAGTATTTGATCATTTTGGAAAATGCCCATCAATTTTTGTAGTAATGATAATTGAGCATCTTCTTTATCCATTGCGAGCATAAAAATTAATTTCACATCGGTTGTTTCTTCAACTTCGCCCATGATGACGAAGGGAACTGTTTCTTTAAGGACAGCCACACCAATTGATTTTGAATTCACGTGCTGAATATCTGTGTGTGGAATGGCTACAGAACAATAAACTGTGGGTAACCCAGTAGCAAATGACTGTTCTCTTTCGATAACTGCTTCTTTGTATGAAGCTTTTACATAACCATTGTTATGCATTAATTCGGCTAATTGACTTAATACGCCTTCCTTTGTTGTGGCCTCTAAACCAATGACAACATTCGAGGCATCAATAGTTAAACCTTCCATATGACGCAACCCCTTTGCTTCAATCTATTTTTGAGAATTGTTTAATCGTTTCAAATATTTGTGCTTTTGAATCTGTTTGTATGATGCTTTGCATACTTTCATTGTCTTGTGCTAAATCTCGTAATTGTAATAAGGGTCTTAGATGTTTGAATTTATCTGTTGCTGCGATAACCACAAAGACATGTACATTAAGTCCTGTGCTTAGCGTCAATGGTTCATCTAATACCAACATACTCATAGACGTACGGTTTACATTTTGTTCGTTCTCAGCATGCGGTATGGCGATATTTTGATTGATAACCATATAAGTGTCGTCAAAAGATTGAATCATTGAATCGATGTAATTTGCATCTATATAGTTTTGACTAGAAAGTGGTTCAGCTGTAAGCCGAATTGCTTCTTCCAAATTTGAAACTTGAGATGCAAATTGAATATGGTGTACTGGCAACAAATCTTGTAAATTCAAATGACCATTTAACGAAATTGAAGACGATTTGATTGAAGCGTATGCATGAATATCATCAAATTGGTTTTTAATTTCATTAAGTAAAACGTCTTCGTTATGAATTTCAGCATGCTCACGTATCATGGCTAGCATCTTTTCAGCGTGTATGTCTGTCTCAAAACTATTGTTGAGTTGACCGAATACATATTGACGAAGGTCGTGTTTTTCTTTGGCAGTTAATATCGCTTTTGTGATATATAATCTTTTGTGTGTCATCACGTGCATTGGTGAAAAGACGATATCAAAGTCGAGCGTATACTGATTGAATTCACGTAGTGATAATGCATCTAAAAATATGAATTCGGGGAACACACTTCGTAATTCTTGTAACATCAGTTGAGAAATTGAAGTGCCTTGTGTACAAACCACAACAGCTTTCACTTTTTTGTCGATGTCTTCATCTTGTCTTCTTAAAATACCGCCAATGAGTATGGTTAGATATGCGATTTCATTATCAGGTAATGGTTGGTTAAAGAACTTTTCCATAGGTTTAGAAGAGAGTTTAACAAGATGAAATAATTCTTTGTAATCATCTTTCAGATTATTCTGTAAACTATCGACATCAGATAACTCATACCTAATTCTGTAAAAGGCAGGTTTCATATGAAACAACAATTGGTTAACCAACGTTTCACGATCTTCAAAGGTGATAAAAGTGATTTTCTCAAATTGATCAAGCATGCTTTGTAATGCAGTTTTTAATTCTGGTAAAACTTTCACATCATCTAATTCCGACCATTGCACACTTGTTGATAATAGCTGCAATGTTATAAATAATTTCTCTTGCCGAGGAATATCAGGATAGTTTGAAGTTAGTATTTCAGTTGCTTGATACTCCTCAGTGTCGGAAAGGTCATCGTATCCAATTGAAAAAGGTGAGACGATCTTATCGTGTTGAATTCTTCTCATGATGAAATAGAGTTTATAGCGTAATGTCTCAGTGCTTTGATCAATAAAATTATTCTCTAAATATTGTTCGATTTTGTTGATTTGAAGATCGATGATTTGAAGTTTCTCTTCTTGCAAAGCTAAACTTGTTAAAATATCATCTTTTGAAATATTTAAGGTAAATACTTTATCAATTAAGCGTGTTAAAAGTCTTCTAAGTTCAAACTCATTACCGACTAAATAATAACCCTCCTGTCGTGAATATTTCAGAGTGACATCATATGGTTCTAGTAATGATTTTAATTTTTTTAAATCATTTAACACTGTGTTCTTACTTACTTTCAAATCGATTGAAAAGTGATTTAATGACAATGTTTCATCTTCTCTAAACAACATCAGTAAAATGAGATGCGCGCGTTGGTAAGCAGTATATACTTGCTCATCTTCCTGTGGAATAGGTTCAATAGATACATTAAGAAAATTTTTGATTATATCATCAACGATGAAGAATCCTTGGCTTGTGCGTTCAATCGTTGGGCAATCTTGTTCAGTTAACCATTCATTGATTTTTTGGATTCGATAGCCAAGTTGTCTGCGAGACATGTTGAACATCACTTCTAAGTCTTTGCCTTTAATTTTTGGATTTTTAATCATTTCCGTAATGATATTAAAGTTTTCTGCTTGTATTTTGAATCCCTCCCTTGTTGTTGACTCTAATTTAGCACAGGTCATCAAAGAGTTGTACACTCATTAGACACAAATGCAATTCCGTTTTATGTACATCGTTGTGATTAACATAAGAAAAAGCACTTACCATCGCATTTGGAATGATAAGTGCTTATCGTATAATATGTTTATTATTTTAATAATTTCATTCTTAATTCATTGATTATAAGATATGAAAGTTAAAAAGAGAAATTATATTATCTTTACTGAATGATTTTCGAGGGTATTTTTCCATTCGTCATCAAATTCAATATCTGTCACGATATAGTCGATATTGGATAAGTGTCCAAAACTTATTAAACTGTTCCCATCAAATTTCGAGGAGTCGATTGCCAAAATAACTTGCTTGGCTTTATTGATCATGAGTTCTTTAATGTGCGATTCGTATTCATTAGAATCGGTAATGATGCCATCTTTAGACAGGGCCTTACAGCTTAAAATGGCATAATCCGTATGAAATTTATTAATTGATTCTGTCGTTTGTGGACCAACTAATGCAGAAGAATGTTTTAATAATTTGCCACCTGTTGAGTTGATTTCCATAGATGTTTGATTAAGTTCGTATAGTGCATTTACAGCATTTGTTATAATATGAATTCGTTTATTGGAAATAGCGAAACGTTTTAAAGCTTCATTGATTGTAGAACTAGAATCAGCAAATAAACTTGTATCATTTTGTATAAATTGATCAATTTTTTTAGCAATAATAACTTTGCTATCTTTGTTGCGCGTGTGTCTCACTGAATAAGGAAGTTCTTCAGTTTTGATTAGTTTTGCGCCACCATAATTACGTTCTACGATACCTTCTTTTTCCAATTTTTCTAAATCTCGACGAATTGTTTCTTCTGAAACATTAAATTCAGAAGCTAATTTATTCACATAAACAACACTGTTTAAATAGAGATGATTTAGTAGTGACTTTCTTCTTTCAAATGGCTTCATAATAAATTTCTCCTAAATATATATTGTTATTATTATAACATAAAAAAGCTTTTAATCTCACAAAAAAAGACTGAAAACAACATATAAACCACATTAATTATCAAAATATTTTGTTTTGTGTTGATTTATGTGGATTGTTTGATTATAATCATAACCAAAGAGGTGATAAGTTGAAGCATTATATAGCTGTTGATATTGGGGCATCTAGTGGTAGAGCCATCTTAGCAAATATCGACAATGACCAAATTAAAACACAAGAAATCAATCGTTTCGCCAATGGGTTTACAGCACAAAATCAACAAGAAGTGTGGGATGTTGACTATTTATTTGGAGAAATTATCCTTTCTTTAAAAAAAGCTAAAGCTATGGGCATCACAGAGTGTTGTTTAAGTATAGATACGTGGGGCGTAGACTATCTTTTTTTAGATCATAAAGGGAATCGCTTACAAAACGCGGTTTCCTATAGGGATTCACGAACTGATACAACGATGCATAAATTATTTAGCGAAGTTTCCAAATACGATATTTTTCAAAAAACTGGAATTCAATTTTTAACATTTAATACAATTTATCAGCTGTTTGAAGAGACACAAGAATTAAAAGATAAAGCACATGATATTTTGCTTATTCCTGATTATTTAAATTATTTACTTACCAATAAGAAAAGAAATGAAATTACTAATTTAAGTACGACACAATTACTCTCAGTGAAGGATCATTCGTTAGATCAGGGGTTACTAACATCAATAGGAATAGGTAAGGAACAATTTCCAAATACGATTGAACCTGGGACATACATAGGCCAAATCAATACAGACTTAAACATCCATGATGATTTACCTGTGACATATGTATATGCAACAGCATCTCATGATACCGCATCAGCTGTTTTAGGTGCTGTTGGAGATGAATTGAAAAAATGGGCCTTTTTATCAAGTGGTACTTGGTCGTTAATAGGTAAAGAATTAGAAAATCCAATCGTAACTGAAACAGCATTAGAACTCGGCTATTCTAATGAACGCGGTATGAACCACACCTATCGTTTCTTAAAAAACATTATAGGTATGTGGATTATACAGCGTATACGAAAAGATTGGCCCAAAAATTACACATTTCCTGAAATGGTAGAGGAAGCAAAACAAAATCAAGACTTTAAAGTTTATATCGATTTTAACGAGCAACGATTTATTAACCCTGACAGTATGGTGGATGAAATTAAAAATTACTGTGTCGAGACGAACCAAACAGTGCCGCAAACATTAGGTGAAATTGTCCAAAGTGTTTATATGAATCTTGCAATAATTTATGCAATTTCCATAGAAGAATTAAACGAAATAACAAAAGAACCAATTGAAGTAATCAATATCGTCGGTGGCGGTTCCAATAATGAATATTTAAATGAACTTACTGCCTTGTATACAAATTGCGACGTCATTGCAGGACCAACGGAAGCGACAATATATGGGAATTTAGCAGCAACAATGATTGGCACAGGTAAATTTGAAAATGTCCAAGAAGCTAGAGCGCTAATTAAGCATTCTACAGATACGAAAAAGATAGCCAAACCAGAGTTAAAACATATCGCAAATCAAGATATTAACACATTCAAGGGGGTCACTCATTATGAGTACGTATAATAAACAAGCATTTGAAGCAGCAAAAACACAATATGAAGCATTAGGCGTTGATGTAGAAAAAGCTTTAACTAGGTTAAAAGATATTAAAATCTCCATCCATTGTTGGCAAGGAGACGATGTAGAAGGTTTCCTTTTCAATCAAGAATTATCAGGAGGTATATCAGTCACTGGTAATCATCCAGGTAAAGCAAGCAATGGAGAGGAACTCAGAAGTGATTTAGAAGAAGCTTTAAAACATATTCCAGGAAAACATAAAATTAATCTACATGGTATTTATGCCGAATCTGAAGCAGCAATCGATTTAGATGAAATAGAGCCAAAGCATTTTGAGCAGTGGGTTCAATGGGCAAAAGAAAATGAATTGGGATTAGATTTTAACCCAACGTGCTTTAGTCATGAGAAGTCAGAAGATGGATTCACATTAGCACATCCGGATAAATCGATTAGAGACTTTTGGATAGAACATTGTAAAAAATCTAGAAAAATCGGTGAATATTTTGGTAAAGAATTAGGCCAGCCTTCAACAACAAATATTTGGGTGCCGGACGGTTATAAAGATACACCGGTAGATCGTCTAACACCTCGAAAACGTTTAATGGAGAGTTTGGATGAAATTTTCAAAGAAGAAATAGATGAAAGCTACAATATCGATACATTAGAAAGTAAATTATTTGGTATTGGTTCTGAAAGTTATGTTGTTGGTTCTCATGAATTTTATATGGGTTATGCCTTAACAAGAAATAAACAAATATTACTAGATGCCGGACATTATCATCCAACAGAAGTTGTGTCTAACAAATTATCGGCACTCAAGTTATTTACAAAAGGTCTAAGTTTACATGTTTCTAGACCAGTAAGATGGGATAGCGATCATGTTGTTACATTGGATGATGAATTGAACGAGATAGCGAAAGAACTCATTTATAACGATTTACTCAAGAGTACAACAGTCGGTTTAGATTTCTTCGATGCATCTATTAATAGAGTGGCTGCATGGGTTATTGGTACTAGAAATATGCAAAAAGCATTGCTTAAAGCTTTATTAGATCCAATCAATGAATTAAAAGAAGTTGAACAGAGCGGTGACTTTACAAGACGTTTAGCGTTGCAAGAAGAAATGAAGATGTATCCGTTTGGTGCGATATGGAATGAATTTTGTAGTAGAAATGACGCTGAACCAGGACTGGATTGGTATGAGCCGATTAAAAAATATGAAGAAAATATTTTACAGGAAAGAGGAATTTAATTGGAAAACTTTGTAGATTCTCCCGCAGTTAAAGAATTATCTAAGATTACACATTTAATGTATCACAAAGGTTGGGACGAACGTAATGGAGGCAATATATCTTGGATCTTAGATGATGCTAAGGTTCAACCGTATTTAGCAGAAGACGGCAGTAATATTAGGAACGTAAATCTTCCATTTGAAGTTCGTCCATTAGCGAATAAATATATTCTTGTAACTGGTACAGGAAAATACTTCAAAAATATTATAGATGATCCACAAGATGCATTAGGTTTAATTAAAATTGCAGCAGATGGTAAAAGCTATAACATTTTATGGGGCTTTGTGAATGATGCAGTAGCAACAAGCGAATTGCCAACGCATTTAATGAATCATATCCAACGTTTAGAAGTCGATGCTACACACCGTGTTATCATACATTGCCATGCCACACATACGATTGCGATGACGTATACGCATGAATTAGATGAAAAGGCGTTTACGAAAACATTATGGAAAATGTGTACGGAATGTCTCGTTGTATTTCCAGATGCAATTGGTATTATCCCTTGGGTGGTACCTGGTACAGAACAAATAGGGCAACTTACATCAGAAAAAATGAAACATCAAAGGTCTGTTATTTGGCCGTTTCATGGTGTGTTTGGAGCTGGACATGATTTAGACGAAGTGTTTGGTCTCATTGAAACAATTGAAAAAGCAGCTGAAGTATATACGTATGCGCAAGCACAAGGTGGTATTAAACAAACGATTTCAGATGCGAATTTATGGGAGCTAGCTCAAGGATTTAATGTTGAACCCAAAGAAGGATACTTAGAGGTAGAGGTGAGATAGGTGACGCGTATCGCAACGGTGATGTATGTCAATGAAGATTCATATGAAGCATATAAACGCAGACATGATGAATTATGGCCTGAAATGAAACAGTTATTAAAAGAGAGCGGCGTGCATGATTACAGTATTTTTCTAAATGAAGCCACTGGAGAATTATTTGCAGTACTTGATGTTAACGATAAAACAGCATATAACAATATGGCACAAAATCCGATTTGTCGGAAATGGTGGGATTACATGGCCGATATTATGCAAGTGAATGAAGATAATAGTCCTAAATCAACCGAATTGAGAGAGATGTTCTATTTGAAATAAACGAAAAATGGGGATGAGGTTATGAGTTTAAAACCTAAAAAGACAAATGGCTGGCTTGCAACAATCGCAGTTGCAATGGCCAATTATATAGAAGCGGGTTCAATTATTGCAGCGGCGAGTAGTTTATCACTCTGGCAAGCATATTTAAATATTGATAATTGGCAGATGGGGTTACTGAGTGCGTTAAGTGCGAATGCATTAGGTGCAGCAATTGGTGCATTAATCGGTGGACCATTAACAGATAAACTAGGTAGAAAATTTATCTTTAAATACGATTTATTATTATACATGGTCGGTATTTTAATTATCATACTTTCTGTTAATTTATCAATGTTACTAACAGGTACAATTATTGTTGGTATAGCTGTAGGTATAGGGGTACCTGTAGCTTGGACGTATATTGCAGAAGAAGCACCAGAAAAAGAAAGAGCAAAACGTGTAGGAACTGCACAACTAGCATGGTCTATTGGACCAGCAATTACTTTTACTTTAGCAGTTATGTTAGCGCCATTAGGATTATTAGGCTCAAGATTAATTTTTCTACATTTGTTTATTATTGCGGGTATTACGTGGTGGATTAGACAAGGTATGGAAGAATCTAAAATTTGGGAAGAAGAAAAGGAAAAAGAGCAAAGAGAAGCTTCATTTAATGTTAAAAAGACATCAGCTTTTAAAGAATTATTTACTAATCCAGTAAATCTAAAGGCGATGTTATTACTCATAGGAATTTATTTATTCTGGAATTTAACATCTGGCGCAATGGGATACTTTATGCCTTTCATTTATGAAAGCGTTGGTGGTCTGAGTGGTGCCCAAGCTAACATCTTACAAGCGATTTTATGGCTGTGTACCGTGGTTACGACTTATTTTGGGTTTATGAAATTAGGAGACCGTATCAGTCAAAGATTACTATTTAGTATAGGTGCAACAATGGGTATTGTTGCTTGGATTATATTGACCTTTGCACCTATGAACTGGGTATCACTGATTTTATTTGTTTTATTATGGGGGTCAGCAGCTGGTATAGGCGCCCAAGCCTTTTATGCTTTATGGACAAGCGAACTATTCCCAACGCGCTATCGTGCCGGAGCGCAAGGCTTGATGTACTTTATAGTACGAGCAGGAATCTCAGTATATACATTTGTACTACCCACAATTTTAGCATCACTTGGATTCAAAATTACTGGAATAATTATGATTTCATTTTTAGTTATTCATGCAGTCATTGGCATTGTGCTAACACCTAAGACACAAGGGAAGACTTTAGAACAGATTGAACGCGAAAGATATGGAGAAAGTCCGAATAGTGGCTTAAATATTACACCAGAAACAAATACCATGATTCATGAAGGAGAGAGTAAAATATGATAAATATTAAAGATTATATTAACGGTTCATTTGTTGAAAAAAACATGGAAGATGCAATTGATGTGAGAAATCCGGCAACAGAAGAAACGATTGCAAAATTAAATAGAGGTTCAGAACAAGACACAAAAGAAGCTATCGAATATGCAGATAAAGCACAAAATGCATGGAGCGAACTACCAGCAATTGAACGAGGCAACTACCTTAAAAAAATTGCAGCAGGTATTCGTGAACGCAGTGAAGAAATTACTAAAGTAATTATGCAAGAAGGCGGTAAAACATATGATTTAGCTAATACAGAAGCATTTTTTACAGCAGATTATATAGATTATATGGCAGAATGGGCAAGAAGATATGAAGGAGAAATCATACAGAGTGATCGTAAGAAGGAACATATTCTAATGTATAAAAAAGCTCTGGGTGTGACTACAGGTATTTTGCCATGGAACTTTCCGTTCTTCTTGATCGCACGCAAAACAGCGCCAGCACTTATTACCGGAAATACAATTGTAGTTAAACCTTCAGAAGAAACGCCTATAAATGCGCAAATATTCACTGAGATATTAGATTCAGTTGGCCTACCACCTGGCGTTTTTAATTTAGTGAATGGTGAAGGTAGTATCGTAGGTAATGAGCTTGCGAGTAATAGTAAAGTTGCACTCGTTTCTATTACAGGTAGTGTCTCAGCAGGTAAAAAAGTAATGGAAGCTGCAAGTAAAAATGTAACTAAAGTTAATTTAGAATTAGGTGGTAAAGCGCCGGCAATTGTATTAGAAGATGCTAATTTAGATAAAGCAATTCAATATATTATAGATTCTCGTATTATTAATACAGGTCAGGTGTGTAACTGTGCTGAACGTGTGTATGTACATTCCAGTATAAGTGAAAAATTCACTCAACAATTAGTTCGAAAAATGAGCGAAGTTAATTTTGGTAATACGTTAGAACATAGTTATGACATGGGTCCTTTAATTAATGAGAAGGCTCAAGAGCGTGTGCACAATCATGTTAAAAAAGCTGAATCACAAGGCGGCGTAATTAAATGTGGTGGAGAGATACCTGAGCAACAAGGCTATTTCTATCCAGCTACAATCATTTCAAACTGTAAAAATAGTATGGATATTGTTCAAGAAGAAGTCTTTGGGCCAGTATTGCCAATTGTTGAATTTGATACTTTTGAAGAAGCAATTGAATTAGCAAATGACAGTCAATATGGATTAACTTCTTCTATCTATACAGAGAGTATCCAAAAAGCATTTACAGCAGTAGAGAAATTAGAATTCGGTGAAACATATATTAATAGAGAAAACTTTGAAGCAATTCAAGGTTTCCATGCAGGTGTAAAACAATCAGGTATTGGCGGGGCAGATGGCAAACATGGCTTAGAAGAATATTTAAGAACGCATATCGTATATATGCAGTTAGATGAATAAAGAATTTACAACCGAGCGTGTTTATAGGAAGTCTTGTGGGGGTGGGAATAGGAAATCAAATTTTGATTTCTGTCCCGCCCCCCGTTTTAATTATAGGAAGTTTAAAGTAAAACATATGTTAAGCCATATGAAAGTGCGACGTAGACTAAGCAATAATGATGAAAAATTACTATAATTTTTCAAATTATTTCATTATACATTGACATATAATCGTCAAAATTTCATAATGGTAGTTATATATATAAGAAATCTAAATATTCGCAAAACTATGTTTGGAATGATAACTATCAACGAAGTAAATAATTTATGTAAAACGCATACAAGTTTAACACCACAGGCTATACAACATATCGTAGAAGTATCTGATCATTTACAAATGATTGCAGATTTAAACAGAGCGAATGTGTTTATTGATTGTCCTACTAATAAAGATGGAGAAGTTATAGTAGTAGCGGAAGCTATACCTACCAATGACGAGGGTTTATATCAAGGTTCAGTCATTGGTGAAAATGTATATGAAAAATTTGAACCCGCTGTATTCCAAGTATTGGAAGGAGATGATTTTGCACAACACCGTGCAATCACTCAAGAAGGTAAAGTAGTAGAGCAAAGTGTTACACCAATTAAATTGGAAGATGTCATTGTTGGCACACTGATTATGGAAATAGATGTAAGCAACAAAGTAATGGAAGAAAAAAGATTAAAAGCTTTGACGCAGGCGACAACAACATTAAGTGACATCGTCTCACAAAATAGTGATGACCCAATTTTTGTACCGGATATGATTGAAGAAAGTTTGTTTGATTTAGACAACGCATTAGACATTCGCTACTATAACTTAGCCGGCGAGACAATGGTTAGAGATTTAGTGGACGTCGATTGTGAAGCGGGGTTGAATTTCGTAGCGTTGTTCCCGAGCATTAAAGATATGCTTACAGATGGTCGAGTTATCACAATTGAAGAACGTGAGCTTAAAGGACACTATTTTCAAGTGAAGTGCATTCAGTTACTTGAAGAAGGCGTAATGACAGGTCATTTAATACTGTTAAAAGATATTACAGATTTGAAAGAAAAGGAACGCGAACTCATTTCTAAATCTGTAGCTATTAGAGAAGTGCATCATCGCGTGAAGAATAATTTACAGACCGTAGCAAGTTTATTGCGGTTACAGATGAGACGCGGCTTGCCAAATGGTAGTGAAAAATATTTCCAAGAAAGTTTAAATCGTATTCTAAGTATCGCCTCTGTATATGAAGTCATTCTAGATGAATCATCGACGGATACGGTGAATATCGATAAATTGATTAAAAAGATAGGTAATATGGTCGTTTATAACGAATCATCGAATAAAACATTACATATCACATATCAGACAGATGAACATATTAATTTAGTATCTAATATTGCAGTCTCAGTTGCGTTGATTGCAAATGAACTAATTACGAACTGTTTAACACATGCTTTCAACAATCAAACCGAGGGTAGCATAAACGTAATGCTAGCTTACAATGAAGACTCGGATACCGTAAAGCTTGAAGTTCAAGATACGGGTGAAGAAGAAAGTGCCTTTCAACCATCATTTGGGTTGAAAATTGTTACTACCATAGCAGAAAATGATTTAGAAGGTATATTTAACATTGGCCGTAATTCAATTGGAACAATAGGTAAAGTTGAGTTTCAACACAAAGGGGTGGATTGAGATGAAATCTATTATGGTCGTTGAAGATGAAGCGATTGTCCGAATGGATATAGTAGAAATGCTTGGGGAAGCAAACTACAATGTAGTCGCAGAAGTGGGTAATGGAGAAAAAGCAATTGAAGCCGCAGAACAATTTCGGCCAGATTTGATTATCATGGACATAAAAATGCCGAAGTTGAATGGCTTAAAAGCTAGTAAAATTATTGGCAAGAAACATGATATTCCGATACTTATCCTGACAGCATATAGTCATTGTGAGTACGTTGAAGAAGCTAAACAACAAAATATCGTAGGTTATATCGTTAAACCTATATCTGAGTCACAATTGCTGCCAGCGATTGAAATTGCAATGTCGCAATCAGATAGTATGGATAAACTCAAGCAAGAAGTGAGCGATACACATTTGCAAATTGAACATCGTAAACGTATAGAAAAGGCAAAAGGCTTACTAATGAAACAACTTGATTTAACGGAAGAAGCAGCTTATCAAAAGCTTAGGAGAAACAGTATGGATAACCAGATAGCTATTGAAAAAGAAGCTTCAGCGATCATTAAGCAATTGGGGTAACAGAATTACAATACAAGTGCATATAATCAAGCAAAGGTGCTTATTTGAATTAATCAAATAGGCACCTTTTTGCTTTTTTATCGCTTATAACAATGGGGGAAACTATCATGGAACATATTGGTACAGTGATTATTTACATTATTATGGTATGTGCAGTGTTAGGTGCTTTTGGTGCAATTCGGAATGCGAATGAAGGTATAGGTAAGGAATTTATGGAAGGTATCTATACCATAGGACCTATCTTTGCTAACTCAGCAGGTATTATGGCTTCTATTCCATTCATATCACAGTTTATAGAGAAATTCTTCGGACCACTTTTCGATAAAATTGGTGCGGATCCTGCTATAGCTGCAACATCAATACTCGCGACAGATATGGGGGGCTATCAACTCGCAGATGTATTAAAGGATAGTTATGAAGGTTGGATTATGGCAATGATTGTTGGCTTCATGGCTGGTGCCACAATCGTGTTCACGATTCCACTTGGTCTGCCGATGTTGGATAAGCGAGATCATAAATACATGGCTTTAGGTATTCTATCAGGTTTGTTGGCCATTCCTTTTGGCGTATTTATTTCCACGGTAATCATTTTATTCAGTCATACAAAAATACGTACAGTTATTGATACAACGAGCGCAGCAACACATGTTTTTCAAATCAGTTTATCCACTGTGTTTATCAACTTATTACCATTAATTATTTTTGTAGTAGTAACAGCCATAGGGCTTTATTTCTTCTCAGATATTATGATTAAGATATTTATTGTCTTTGGTAAAATACTAGATTCTTGTATTAAATTAGTCTTTGTATTTTCAGTAGTAGAAATATTCACAGGACTATTCACAACAGTTTTTGGTGTCTGGGGATTCGATCCAATTATGGCAGATAGTGAAGATAACTTTAGGGCATTAGAGAACGCAGGGAATATTGCTATCATGTTATCGGGTGCATTCCCAATGGTTTATTTAATACGTAAGTACTTCTCTAAAGGTTTGCATAGTGTGGGTAGTAAGGTAGGACTCAGTGAAGTAGGTAGTGCTGGTTTTATCGCTACGATTGCTAATATTTTAGCTATGCTCAAGTTAGTAAGAGATATGCCACCTAAAGATAAAGTATTAAATATCGCATTCGGTGTCTGTGGTGCATTCTTATTAGGAGACCATTTGTCATATACGGCAAACTTCCAGCCGACGCTCATACCAGCCGTCTTAATTGGTAAATTGAGTGCAGGTGTTATAGCAATATGCTTTGCTTACATTCTATGTATACCGAAAGCGAGGAAATTGGAAGAGATTGATAGACGTGCAGGCATCATTGGAGAACGTGAATATTTAGATAAATAAACTGAAAAACAGGGTTGGCGCTATTGTGCACAGCCCTGTTTTTATGTGAGGCTGGAACATAAATACATGTCTCACTCCCGTTATTAAAATAAATACTATATATAATAGAAGAAACGCGTCATGATATTCATTTAAAACACAGTAAAGGGGAGCGAAAATACAAAACCAATTCTAAATTTTGATTTTGTATTTTCGCTCCCTTAAAGCTAACTAGAGATCTAATAGCTACTGTGCGATCTCTATCTATATAGGTGTATTAGAAGTAGTTTGCCGTAATACCACCGTCTACATTCATATTTGCACCGTTTGTCCAATCAGATTCATCTGATGCTAAGTATAATGCGGCGTTCACAATATCTTCTGGTTTGCCAAATCTTCCAGTAGGCTGTCTGTTTAATCTTGCATTTTTTGCTTCTTCATCTGCAACTAACCATTCCATTAATAAAGGTGTTTCTATAGGACCAGGGCTGATCGCATTTGTTCGAATGCCTTTAGGGCGGAATTGAATTGCTAATGATTTTGTTAGAGAGACGACTGCGCCTTTTGAAGCGGTGTACGCATCTTGAGGTACTGAACAACCCATTTCAGCTACAAATGAGGCTATATTAATGATAGAGCCAGAATTGTTCTTTTCCATTTCTGGAATAACATATTTCGTCATAAAGAAAATGCCTTTAACATTAATATTCATGACTAAGTCCCATACGTCTTCGCTTGTATTGACGACAGAATTATCTGCTTCTGGCATGACGCCAGCATTATTATATAGCACATCAATTTTTTCATAGGTTTCAATTGTATCAGCAATCGCATCTTTAACATTGGTTTCATTGGCAATATCTACTTTGAAAAAAGAAGCTTCTCCGCCGTTATCTTTGATTGCCTTCACAGTCGCTTGGCCGGCTTGTTCATCTCTTTCGAATACCGCGATTTTACCGCCTTCATTTGCAAACATTTGTGCAGCTACTTTACCCATACCACCACCAGCACCTGTAATAATACATACTTTGTTTTGTAATCTCATAATCGTTTTCCTCCTCAGTAATATATTTAACTTTGTTCGAAGTAACGCGAACGTTCCCAAGTTGTTACGAAAGAATCGAAATCATTCTGTTCTGATTGTGCAGCTTCTAAATAATGGTTTGCGACGTCTTCACCGAGCACTTTTGTTACTACATCACTATTTTTCCAAGTTAAAATTGCTTCGTGTAATGATGATGGAATACGGTCGATATTATCTTGTTCATAAGCATTACCAACTAGCTCATCAGTAAGTTCGATTTTATTTTCGATACCATATAAACCCGCACCAATTAAAGCAGAGTAGGCTAAGTATGGATTCATATCTGCACCTGAAATACGTGATTCGAAGCGTAATGAGTTCTGTTCACCTACAACACGGTAGCCAGCAGAACGATTATCTTGGCTCCATGCAATACTTACAGGCGCCCATGAGTTAGGCGCAAAACGTTTATAAGAGTTCACGTAAGGCGCAAACATTAATGAAAAGTCTCTCGTGAATTTAATAATGCCTGCTAAGAAATGCTTCATCGTTTCAGATTTTGGTTCTTCCGCATCATCACCAGCATAGAAAGCATTCGTTTTTGTGCCTTTTTCCATCATACTTAAATGAATATGACCACTTGAGCCTGTCCATGCTTCGTAAGGTTTAGCCATGAATGTTACGGATTTATCATTTTGAATACAGATTTCTTTCATACCATGTTTGAACATAATATGTTGATCGGCAGCATCTAAGGCGTCTGAGTATTTTAAGTTGATTTCGTGTTGCCCTTTATACGCTTCACCTTTTGAAGATTCGATAGTAATGCCCATTAAGTGCATTTGATTTCTGATTTCTTGATAAATCGGTTCATTCTTACTACCTTGCAGTAAGTTATAATCTTCATTTAAGTGGCCGGCAGCTTCTAAATTGTCATATCCTTGTTTTGAAATATCTTCAAATGAATTATTGAATAAGTAGAATTCAAGTTCACTTGCCATATGTGGTGACAAGCCTTGTGCTTCTGCTTTTTCAATTTGTTGTTTAAGAATGTTACGTGGCGCAATTGCAATTGGTTCACTGCCATCTACGGCGTACACATCACAAAAGACCATCGCAGTGTGTTCTAACCAAGGCACAACTTTTAACGTATTTAAGTCAGGTACAGCTAAATAATCACCATAACCTTTATCCCAGTTCATAAATTCAAAATTATCGTTGGTATCCATTTCAAAGTTTGTACCTAATAAGTAGTTACAGAAATGTGTACCATCAGATATATCATTTTCTAAAATGAAATCGCCCGTGATGCGTTTTCCCATCAAACGTCCTTGCATATCACAAAAGCCCATGATGAGCGTATCGATATCGTCAGATTTAACTAATTCCAGTAATTGTTCCTTTGTAATATCTCCAGTTACTTTTTTGCCTTTAATATTGTTATTCATATATGACAACCCCTTATTAGTTTATTTAAGTAAAGATAATGAAATATATTTCAATTCTAAGAACCCGTCTAAGCCAAAATGACTGCCTTCACGACCCATGCCACTTTCTTTAATACCGCCAAATGGTGCTTGAGGCACACTCAATTGAGTACCGTTAACACCAATCATTCCAAATTCTAGTTTTTCACTGATTTTATAAACCGTATTGATATTATTAGAAAAGAAGTAAGCGGCTAAACCATAAGGTGAACCATTTGCAATGTCTACCGCTTCATCTTCGTCATCGAATGTAATAATCGGTGCAACAGGGCCGAATATTTCTTCCTGTGCAATGGCCATTGTTCGCTCAACACCTGTAATGACAGTAGGTTGGTAGAAGAGGGGCGATGTAGAAATATCAGCTTTATCTCCACCAGTTTCAACTTGAGCGCCTTGTTTTATAGCTTCTGCGACTAAGTGTTCAACTTTATCAATTGCTTTTTGATTAATCAGTGGCCCTACTTGAGTATCCTCTTGATCACCAGGACCGACTTTAATTGTTTTTACACGTTCGATAATTTTCTGTGTCATCTCTGCTTTAACATCTTTGTGTACAAGTACAACGTTGATGCCATTACACATTTGACCACTATTTTCGAACTTGTTATCAACGATAGCGTCTGCAGCGTTATCTAAATCGGCATCAGGTAACACAATCGCTGGTGCATTGCCCCCGAGTTCGAGCGAGATACGTTTGACTTGATCAGAAGCTTTACTCATTAATTTCTTACCAATTGGTGTTGAACCTGTGAAAGACATTTTTCTAACACGCTTGTCCTCGAATAATTTTTCTGAAATGAGTGAAGAACTACCAGTAACAATATTTGCGACACCTTTATCAATGCCTGTAGCTATTAATTCTTCGAAAATTGCAATTGCAATTCTGGGAGTTTCACTTGATGGTTTGACGATTACAGTACAGCCAGCAGCTAACGCAGGTGCTACTTTACGTGCGACCATTGCGCCAGGGAAATTCCATGGTGTAATCAAACCACAAACCCCTACAGGTTGTTTCGTAACTGAGATGCGTTGATTCTCTGATGAAGGTGGAATGACTTCACCATAAATGCGTTTGCCTTCTTCAGCAAACCAACGAATGAATTTAGCACAAACTCCTACTTCACCAAAAGCTTCTGCATATGGTTTGCCTTGTTCTTCACTCATAATCGTTGCGAGTTCTTCTTGCTTATTTAATAAATTGACTGCCCATTGTTCTAAATAACCTTGTCTTGTTTCAGCAGTGTAGTTCGACCATGTTTCAAAAGCAGTGGACGCACTTTCAATTGCTTGTTGTACTATATCTTCAGTTACACTTGGTACTTCGCCAATTGAGTTTCCATTTGCTGGGTTAACGATGGTGATGGTTTTGTCTGTTTCAACTTTTTCACCGTTTACCCAGTTATAATTTAAATTACGCGTCATATAATCTCCCCTTAATATGCAAAAAGGCGCCTATATACTCAATTTTGTTGATTGAGATATAAGCGCCTTTGCTTAATTGTTATTCACTTGGAAAAAACTAAAAAAAATATTTTTGAAACCCTTTTCAATTTCGAGTTAACCAAATGTTACTAAAATTTTTAAATCTTGTCAATATTCAGATAATATACTATACTTTGCACAAATAAGCATAGGGGGTAGATTGAATGGGCAAAACATTGGATTTATTACAAAAATTAATTACTTTTGATAGCTCTAATCAAGAAGTTGCAAATGAAACTATTGATTATTGTAAGCAGTGGTTGGAAGAACAGGGGCTCAAACCTGAAATTATATCTAACAATGATTATAAGATGCTTATTTGTAATGTAGGTGAAGGTAGTAAACGACTCATTCTAAATGGACATGTTGATGTAGTGAGTGGTAAGGAAGCACAATTTGAACCTGAAATTAAAGATGGCAAAATTTATGGACGTGGTTCTGCTGATATGAAAGCAGGTGTCGCGTCATTTATGGTTGCAATGACTGAACTTAAAGATGCTGATCTAGGTGATACAAGTGTTCAACTTCAATTAGTTACAGACGAAGAAATTGGTGGCCATAATTGTTCTGCTTACTTAACAGAACAAGGCTATTTAGGTGATTTTGTGATTTGTGCCGAACCAACTCAAATTGGAATTGGCTATCAATCTAAAGGTCTTTTACAATTTGATATCCAATTAAATGGCAAGTCAGCACATGGTAGTAGACCCTGGGAAGGTGAGAATGCCATTATAAAAGCGTATGAAGTATACGAAAAAATAATTGACTTGCCTTTTGCGAAACAATCATCAGATATTTTTGATGCTCCCTCAATCAATCTCGCTAAAATTTCTGGTGGTGAGGTTTACAACAAAGTACCAGACCAATGTACACTTTCAATTGATATCCGTTATTTACCTAACCAAGATAAAGATGACATTCTAGAACAAATTAAAGGTGTTACAGAGGATGGAATATCTGTGCATATGTCAGGTCCGAGTGTGAAAAATGAAATTGATAATCCTTATATTCAACATCTTGTAAAAGAAATAAAATCTGTAACTGGCAATCAAGAAGCTAATATTTTTGGACAACATGGTTTTGCTGATACAAGATATTTTTCAAGATATGATGTTCCGGCAATTGAATTTGGGCCTTCTGGTGATGCGTGGCATGGTGATGGTGAATACGCCGTAGTCGACTCATTAGATCAATATAAAGATATTATTGTAGGTTTTGGAAAAACGTTTAATTAGAGACAAGAAAGTTATTGTAGTAGATATAAAAATATAAGCGAACGCTCAATTTTAATCATTGTGCGTTCGCTTTTTTAATAATTAAAAGTGATTAAATGAAACCTATCCATTGCCAGTAAGTGAAACTAAATAATACGATAAGCAAGTAACCAATAACGGTGATTGGAATACCGGTTTTTAAGAAGTCTTTAACGGTAAACGTTTCTGTACCATATGCCAACATGGATTGTGGAGAACTCACAGGAAGCAAGAAGCCAAAGCTAATTACGAATTGTTGTATGAGTACAAAGCCCATAGACTGCTCTCCTAGATTTAATGTCGTTGTAAGTGAAATGAATACTGGAATCAATGCAGATGCTAAGCTTGTGGCACTTGCAAAACCTAAATGAATTAATATATTAAACAAAGAAATTAAGGCAATCGTAATCACTAACGGATAGTGTTCGAGGCCGATAAGACCAAAGGTTTGGTCACTTAACCATTGCGCAGCAGTTGTTTTTAATAACACATTACCTAGAGAGATGCCCACACCAAATACAATAATCGTTCCCCATGGAATACGTGACTCAGCTTCTTTCCATGTCATAATACCAATTTTAGGGGTTAACATGATTGCTAGCGCTAATAAAATAATGGAAGATGAATCAATCGGATGCAGCACTTTTTCTGTAGACCAAAGTAAAAGTAATGCAATTGAAATAGCGATGAGTCGCCATTCTTTAGCAGTGACAGGGCCCATCTCATGTAATTGTTTTTTGATCAGTTGTTTGCCTCCAGATATTTCGTTTACCTCTGGTGGCATTACTTTTAGCATAATGAAATAAAGGACAATAGACATCAATATAGACCACGGTCCAGCATAAAGGAACCATTGTCCCCATGAAATATCCATGCCTAATTGATCATTAATAAAATTGATAGCGACGATATTTTGAGCGGCCGCTGTCTTAATACCTATGTTCCAAATAGATACAGCTTGGACAGCCGTGATGACAAGTAAAGCAGCGAGTTTACTATTTTTAGAAATGCCAAAAGCAGTAACCATACCTAACAAAATAGGAATAACCGCGCCAGCACGTGCAGTTGCTGAAGGTACAAAGAAAGCTAGAAAAATTGCAACAATAATTGTGCCGATAACGATGCGGTTTGTCTTATTGCCTACCATAGAAAGAACGATAAGTGCGAGACGTTTATGTAAATTGGTAATTTGCATTGCTGTAGCTAAAAACAATGCTGCAGCTACTAGGGCAATGGCAGTAGATGAGAATCCACTAAAAGCGAGCTTCAATGCGTTAGTCGTACCGAATAAGCTACTCCCTTCTAAAACTTTACCACTTGCTTGTGGATTACCTAGTGACTCAGTTAAGTTTTCAACTGGACTAAATCCTAAGAGCAAAATAATTAAGCCGACAATGATCGCTGCAGATACAGGATAAGTGACAGCTTCAGTGACCCACAAGATAACAGCGAATACTAAGATAGCTAATGCACTTTTAGCCATGAAAGGTAAGGTGTCTGGCGTTGGTAATATCATAATAATCACAAGTGCAAGCACACTAATGATTAACCAAAGCGGTTTAAATGTGGTGTTTTTCTTCTTTGTTGAATGTTGTTTCATCTTTAAAGTGCTCCTTTTCTTATTTTTTCAATTTTATATTATCAAATCACTAAAGCGTGCTCACTATAAAATTAAAAAGTTCATAAAAATGCCTTTAGTTAAGAAGAAATATAAAGAAATGGTGAGAATCTACATTGTAATGACTGGAAAAATTGTGAGTATTTTATAAAATGTTTAAATATGAAGAAACAGAGAATAATAATGATAAAGAGCAATGTGCGTGAATTTAAATAAATGATAATAAGGTGATTAAATGGATGTAAGGTTTCCAATAGGAGAATTAGAAGTTCCAGATAAAGTAACATTGGATGATATTCAAAAATGGGCGAAAGAAATAGAAGGTTATACTGAACGCTTAAGAGAAACTGTAGACTCGCTAGATGATGAAGCGTTGAATGCAAAGTATCGAGCAGGTAGTTGGACAGTGCGTCAACTTGTACATCATATTGCTGACTCTCAATTAAATATGTATCAGCGTTTGAAGTTAGCACTCACTGATAATAATCCGACAGTACCAGCGTTTATTCAAGATGAATGGGTGATGTTGCCGGATAACGACTTACCTATCGAAAGCTCGATTAAGATGCTAGAAGGTATGAACGTACGTATCGTAGCGATTGCTAACAATTTAAATGAAGATCAATTAGCACAAACATTTACGTTAAAAGATAGTGGTGAAATAACCGTAGCTAAAAAAGTTGCAAAACTATCTTGGCACGAAGAACATCACTTAGCACATATTAAAATAGCACTATCTAAATAGTAGAATCTAAAAAAGCCATTCAAATTCCCATAATTTGAATGGCTTTTTTAATTTGTTATCTAATTGATTTGTATGATTTATACAGATATAGACGTGAAATATCATCTAAAAAATTTATAATTACGATTTTCAATAAATTGCAAATCGAAAAATAAGGTGGAATTGTACACAATTGACAAACAAATTACATAAATATTACGTGTTTATATTTTAAAATAATCTGTTTATAGACGTTCATGAAAGCTTTTCGTCACTTTTTCGCCATTATTAGTAACTTTTTCACTGTAATTTAGATGTAAAGAACATGCGTATATTTTAATTTGACTGTAACCTACAAACATTTTATGAATGTTATAGTATTATTTGTGAGTTAGTTGAAGCAGTAAATTATCTTTTAATTAAATAATTGAAATTCAACTACATAAAATAAAATAAAAATTACCTTTTGGGAGGATTTATTAATAATGAAAAAAACAGTAATCGCATCAACTTTAGCACTAGGATTAGGCGTAACAGGGGCAGCAGCAGGAAATTCAGCTGACGCATCAGAACAAAACGTAGACAAAGCACAATTAGCACAATTAGCTCAATCAAATCCAGAGCAATTAAATGAAGCACCTGTTCAAGAAGGTTCATATGACATAGACTTTAATCATAACGGTACAGACTATAGCTTTGAATCAGATGGTACAAACTTTAGCTGGAGCTTTGGTGGAGGATCAACTGAAGCACCTGCTCAACAAGAAGCACCAGCTGAACAATCAGCTGAGCCAGCACAACAATCAGCACCAGCTGAACAAGCTGCAGAACCTGCTCAACAAGAAGCACCAAAAACTGAAACAACTCAACAACCACAACAAGAATCTACTTCAAAAGAATCAAGTGAAGCTTCAAGTGGTTCATCAGTAAATGTTAACTCTCATTTACAAGCAATCGCTCAACGTGAATCAGGTGGCGACCTTAACGCTGTTAACCCATCATCAGGTGCAGCAGGTAAATACCAATTCCTACAAAGCACTTGGGATTCAGTAGCTCCAGCAGCTTACCAAGGTGTATCTCCAACAGAAGCACCTGAATCAGTACAAGATGCTGCAGCAGTTAAACTTTACAATGAAGTTGGCGCTTCACAATGGGTTACTGCATAATTCAAACAGTAATTAATAATTTAAAATAAAGTATTCAAAACCTGCTTCTATAATATAGAGGCAGGTTTTTTGATTTAATAAATAATTTGAAATAAATAAAACAAGCACGATTTAGATACTAATCTAGATCGTGCTTGTTTTTGTTATTAAAATATTTCCGAGGAAATGCAATTATAGTATGAATGCAATGAAAGTATTACAAATAACGTGACCAAATGCCTTCGCTTGGAATTGATTCTACAGATATAATTTCATCTTTAGTCGGATGTTTTATGCTAAGCTGCGATGCCCATAAAGCAATTTGTTGACCAGGTTTATTAATATGTTGTCCATATTTTTGGTCTCCATATAATGGTAAGTTTTGATTCGCAAATTGAACTCTAATTTGATGTGAGCGTCCAGTTCGTAATTCTACTTCCACTAAACTTTTCTTTTCAGCATTATGAATCATCTTGTAGTCTAAGATGGCTTGCTTTGCTTCTTTTTTTCTTGAATCTACCACATGTACGATGTTTTTATTCCGATCTTTCCAGAGATAATCTTTAAGTTCACCTTGGTTTTTTGCAGGTGCACCATGAACAACTGCTAAATATGTTCTGTCAAAGTTTTGTTTTCTTAGTTCATTTGATAAACGAGATGCAGCTTTAGATGTTTTAGCAAAAACCATAGCACCACCGACTGGTCTGTCAAGACGATGTACTAAACCAAGGTAAACCTTTCCTGGTTTATTATATTTTTCTTTAATGTAATCTTTTAACATAGATAATAAATCTTCATCTTTTGAGTCATCAGCCTGTACGGGTATATTAATAGGTTTTTCGACCATAAGTAAATGATTATCCTCATAAAGGACATTGATAAACATTGAACTCCTCCAAATTGATATAATGCTTTGCATAGTTAATACACAATATAAAAAATAATTAAAATTAAACCAACATAGTATATTATCACATTTAATAATAAATTCAATGTCATAAATTTAATTTAGGAATAAAAATAATATATTTAAAATAACGTGAAATTAAAAATGAAGTTAAAAGTAACTATATACTATTAGTGTAAAGATACATCATTGTCACACTAATTACATAGAGATTACATAGAGGTAAAGCCAAGTATTCTATTTATGAACTATCATGAAAGGATTTTGGTTGAATTTTCTGGAAATTATTAAGGTTTTTAGTGTAATGGGAGCGTAAAAAGACGATTGTTTTTTTAACTTCACTGTAACCCACAAGCTATTTATAGATGTTAAAGTGGGACTTGTAAATTAATTGAAGAAAGTAAATCATCTTAGTGGTGATTGAAATTACGAATTAATTTTAAATCTATAAAATGGAAATTATCTCTTAGGAGGATTATTAATAATGAAAAAAACAGTAATTGCATCAACTTTAGCAGTAGGATTAGGCGTAACAGGAGCAGCAGCAGGAAATTCAGCTGACGCTTCAGAACAAGGTGTCGACAAAGCAGACTTAGCGCAACAAGCTCAATCAAACTCTGAACAATTAAATCAAGCACCCGTACAAGAGGGTTCATATAATCATAACTTTACTCAAGATGGCGTAAACTACAACTTCCAATCAGATGGTACAAACTATACTTGGAGCTATGGTGAAGGTTCAAATGGTTCATCAGAACAAGCTTCAACTAATAGTGGTCAACAACAAGCTCAACCACAACAAGAACAAGCACAACAAGCAACTGCTGAGCAACCAACTGAACAATCAGCTCCACAAACTGAAGAAACTCAACAACCACAACAAGAAGCAGCTTCAACTCAATCTTCAGAAAGTTCAAATGAGTCTAGCTCAAGTGAGGCTTCAAGTGGTTCATCTGTAGAAGTTAATGATCACTTAAAAGGAATTGCTGAACGTGAATCAGGTGGCGATCTTAAAGCTGTTAACCCTTCATCAGGTGCAGCAGGTAAATACCAATTCTTACAAAGCACTTGGGATTCAGTAGCACCTGAAGAATACCAAGGTCAATCACCAACTGAAGCTCCAGAATCAGTACAAGATCAAGCAGCAATGGATCTTTACGAATCTGAAGGTGCTTCACAATGGGTTACTGCATAATATAAGCAGTAAAGTCTAATTAAAATTAAATATAGTTAAGTGAATAAACTAATCCCTGTCTCTACTTATATAGAGGCAGGGATTTTTATATGTAAGTAAATTTATTTTAAAAGTTGATTAACTAATGGATGTAAGGGAATAATATGATATTATGAAAAAACTTTTAACACATTTAATCGTAGCTTTGACGTTAGCAATTATATTGTTTTTGACTACTTTATTATTCGATTTATTTAAATCGATGCACTTAACGGCATTATTACTGAATATAGATTTTTTAATAGATGACAATGCTTCAAATGTTATTTTGGAATTTTTAATTCATGTAGGTATTACAATTTCACTTTATGCTTCACTCTATTTTATTTATAAAAAGTGGAGAAATTATTATTATATCGCGTTAACTTGTGTCATGATTTCATTTTTAGCATTGTATCCATTATTAATTTATATGGCAGTTAATCCTGTTTTTCAATTTCACTTCATGGGCTATATATGTTGGATTATTGCGCATATTATATTTTTAGTTTGTACGCATAGAGCAATTAAATTTATGGAGAGCAAGCTTTAAAATTCATAATTTTGTTAAAAAGTTATCATAGTAAAATTGAAAATGCAGTTTACACTTATTATGATAAAAAATTTTGGTTGAAACATAGTCGAGGAGAGATAACTTTAGATGAACTCAGGCAACTACGATTAATTGAAAGCTTAAAATATTTTAAGAAAAATATTACAGCGAAAGAAGCACATGAATATTTCTTAGCATTTTTTGCCATTATTATTGAACATATTAAACCTAATATAGCATTAAACAATTACCTTAATGAATTGAAAAAATACGTGAATATCGGTATATTAACTAACGGGAAAAATTTAGAACAAACGACTAAGATAGCGCGTTTAGAATTAAATAAGGTTTTTGAAAAATAATATATTTATATCTGAAGATATTGGAAGTGAAAAGCCTGATAGTGCTGCTTTTTTAAAAGTGGATCATATGCTAAATATCAAACCTGAGGATACAATATATGTAGGAGATTCTTGGGAAAATGATGTTACTGGCTCACTTAATGCAGGCATGAAACCGATTTGGTTTAATGGTGACAAAAAAATAAATGACAAAAATATAGAAGTTATTAATAGTAGTATTGAAAGGTTAGTAGAAAATTTGATAACACGAGTAAAACGTTAAATAAAAAACTGTTATGCATCTATGCATAACAGTTTTTTATATTATTGGCTTACAAGATTTTTGAAGTTTTCTAAGCGTGCTGCTTTTTCTTCTTCGCTAATGTCATGTTTTTTTACATAACGATTATTTTCGTGAGTTGCACATTCGTGTGTACAAGCACCTAAATAACGTTCTTCATTTTCTTCAGAAACAAGAATTTGTTTGTTACATTCTGGGTTGCTACAGTTGATATAACGTTCGCATGGCGTACCATCGAACCATTCTTTACCAACAACTGTTTTATCAACTTGGTTAACTTCTACACTAATACGTTCATCAAAGACGTACATTTTACCGTCCCATAATTCGCCTTTTACTTCGGGGTCTTTACCGTAAGTAGCAATGCCGCCTTCAAGTTGGCCAACATCCTCAAAACCTTCTTTTAATAAGTAACCAGAGAATTTTTCACAACGGATACCGCCAGTACAATAAGTGACAATTTTTTTGTCCATGAATTGCTCTTTATTTTCTTTGATCCAATCAGGTAGGTCTCTAAATCTTGTGATATCAGGGCGAACTGAGCCACGGAAATGACCTAAGTCGTATTCGTAATCATTTCTTGCATCAATGACTACAGTATCATCAGCTAATAAAGCTTCTCTAAATTCTTGTGGTGATAAGTAATTTCCTGTTAATTCTCTTGGGTCAACGTCGTCTTCTAAATCTAAAGCAACGATTTCTTCTCTTGGACGTACATGCATTTTTTTGAAAGCATGTCCTTCAGCTTCATCAACTTTAAAAGTAATCCCTTTAAATCTTTCATCTGATTTTAACTGTTCCATATATTTATCAGTGGCTTCTACTGTTCCAGAAACAGTACCATTGATACCTTCTGTAGATACTAAAATACGACCCTTAAGTTCTAAATCCTTACAAAAATCTAAATGCTCCGTAGCAAAAGTTTCGGGGTCGTCAAGTGTTGTATATTTATAATACAATAATACTCTATAATCCATAATTCGATTCTCCTCTAATCTATTCTTTTCATTATTATTAATATAAAATTTATGGTTGAAGTGGTTGGTTGTATTGAAGCAACATGATGCTTCATTTATAATTTATATACTCATATTTTCGAGTAAAAGAACAAAATTCTCCTTATTGCATTATAACAAAAAAAGGATAATATTCAATTTATTAATTTAAATTAGTGCAATGTTTTTATTATATATGAAAAGTACATTCGAAGAAATAGAAAAATTAATATGCTCTTCTCAAAGCAATCACTTTAATAGTGAAAACTATGAAAAGAGCATAGGTATATAGTATTTATTTTATAATTCTTGAAATTTGAAAGTAGTTATTATAAATTTATTTCTTTTTATTTGTACAAATAAGTGCAGCCACTAAGCCAATTGTACTTATAGCAAAAATAATGTTCATAATTGCTAAAGTTTCGATGATTACAACGTCTTTACCTAACCTTTCGAAGGCGTTTTGCTGCATTTCCTTTTCAGAACTTAAATCGCTTTGTGATCTTGAAGGTTTCTCCTCGATATCTTCTAACATTCTTTCTTCAACTTTAGGCATGTAATTCCTCCTTTGTACTACTTCACTATTTTCCCTTTTGACAAAAAATCAATCATACACCTTTGAAAAGGCTAAACTGTAAGTAATTGCAAATGGATGTGGTTATTACTATACTGAATTGATAATTGTTAGTTGAAAAGGGAGAGATGTAAATGGAAACGGTATACTTGGCAGGCGGATGTCTATGGGGTGTACAAGCCTTTGTTAAAACCTTACCTGGTGTAGTAGACACAGAAGGTGGTAGGGCAAATGGTATTACAGATACACTCGATGGAGAATACGATGGGTATGTAGAAGTCATTAAGACAAAATTTGATCCAGAAAAAGTGTCAGTTACAGACTTAATGGGATACCTATTTGAAATTATTGACCCTTATAGTGTAAACAAGCAAGGGCAAGATGTTGGCTTGAGATATAGAACAGGATTATACAGCGAAGATGCTAAACACTTAAAAGAGGCACAAGCATTTATAGATGCAATTGAAGATCATCATCTTATTGCAACAGAAGTATTACTACTGACTAATTACGTAAAAAGTGCGGGAGAAAATCAAGATAGATTAACAAGGTTCCCTGACGATTATTGTCATCTTCCTAAATCACTCGTAAACAAATATAAATAAGCGCATAAATAAACAAGGCGATTCTCATTATTCTGAGGACCGCCTTGTTTAATAATTATGAACTATCTTTAAGCTTTCAACACATCTTTTTCTAATGGAATTGATTTTTGAGCACCTTCAACTTGTACTGTAAGAGAAGCTGCTTTATTAGCGTAAGTAATACTTTGTTCAATATTAAAGTCTGTCATATTGAGACGACTTGCTAGCGCCCCGATAAAAGTATCGCCAGCTGCTGTTGTATCAACTGCTTTCACTTTAAACGAAGGTATCAAACCAGCAGTATTTTCTGTCGCGTAATAAGTACCTTGTTCACCAAGTGTGATAATTACAACTTTCATTCCTAAAGATAAAAAGTATTCGGCGTTTTGGTGCATTGATGCACGATCTGTAACTGCGATACCACTTAATAATTCTGCTTCTGTTTCGTTTGGCACAATAATGTCGGTTAAAGTAAGTAAATCTTTAGACAATTCACTTGCAGGAGCTGGATTTAAAATAGTAGGGACCTTGTTTTCACGTGCGATTTTAAAAGCGCTGATAATCGCAGGAACAGGCACTTCAAGTTGAGCAATAATATAATCTGCTTTTGTAATTGCGTCAGCTGCTTTATTTACATCTGTATCATTTAATTCCATATTTGCGCCACCATAAACTAATATTGTATTTTGTCCATTGGCATCAATTGTTATGAATGCTTGACCTGTTTGAGCAGTATCTGTTGTCATGATGTAGTCAGTATTCATATGCGCTTGTTCAAAATCTTCTAACATGAAATCTGCGTCGCCTTCAGTTCCTATCTTAGAGATAAAAGTTGTTTGGGCATTTGAACGTGCAGTTGCGAGTGCTTGGTTTGCCCCTTTACCGCCACCATAAATTTTTTGAGCATTTTGAAGATGTAACGTTTCTCCCGGTTTAACAAAACGATCTACATTTAAAATTTTATCTACATTGGTAGAACCAATAATTACAACTTTATTTGTCATAGTATATTCTCCTTTTTCTTTAAAATGTCACGTTAGATTCAAGTGCAATATTTGAAAATGGTGTCGTTTCCCCTGTACGAATATTAGCTTTTGTTAGTGAATGATTTAAATTTTGTTTCATTTCTTCGTGAGGAATAAATGAAATTTCTACATTGTCACCTATCAATGATTTAATTTGTTTAAGTTGTTCAGAGTTTTGCGTTTTGATTTCTTCCGCAAGAAATATTTTTTGAACTTCAACTTCTGATAAAACATTCTCTAAAACATCGATAAAGCGTGGTAAATCTTTAGTAATCGCTAAATCAATACGACGTTCGTCATTTGGAATCGGCATACCGGCATCGTTAATCGTTATTAAATCAAAATGACCCAGTGTTGCAATTGCATGTGATACATGACTATTTAAAACCTTTGTTTTTTTCATAATTAAATCTCCCATTCTATACTTTATTTAATAAATACTGTAACTGCGGCTGCTATTAATATAATCACAAGTCCAATAATAGTAACGATAAGTTCTTTCGGTGTTTTTCTCTGATTCAAGAAATAAATACCTGTTAAAGTAGCTAATACTACTGATGTTTGTGACAGTATGAATCCGGTCGCTAAACCATTCATATCTGACTGCGCAGAAATTAAGTATGTTAATGCACCAAATGCAAAGAACAACCCTGAAATAATTTGTTTCCAGCTGACTTTTTCTAAGAAAGCATTGCCTTGTTTCATATTCATAAATGCATAAATGACTGCAGCAAACACCATACCCATTGCTTGTGGTAAGAATGCTTCCATACCACTGATATTAGTTGCTTGAGGTGCTGCAGAGTAGGCCCAATAACCTATTTCACCTATAAGTAGTAAAATAACTGCATTTCTCAATTTCTTACTATATTGTTGTCCTGATTTTTCACTCCAAACTGTCATATATGCACCAATTAGCACAACAAGTAAAGCAGTGAATCCGATAATTTTATTTGTTAATCCTGGCCAATCTCCTAACGCAAAGACGCCCCACAGTGATGCACCTAAAAGTTGAAATGCAGTTGTGATTGGCATCGCTCTAGAAGAACCGACTAGACCAAATGCTTTAAAAGTAATGATTTGTCCAAAGCCCCAACCAACACCTGAGATCAATGAAAATATAAGATTCATTCCTGTTGGAAAATCGACACCTTGAATTAAGGCGAAACCTAATGCAAAAATCAACGTTCCTACTGTTGCTCCAAATATTTGGTTAACTGGTCGTCCGCCAAACTTAGATGCGATGGTAGGAAATAGGCCCCAGCCAAGTAATGGTCCAAGACCAATTAAAATTGCTATAATATCCATAAGACACCTCTATATATATTTATGTAGTGATTATTTTTAGGTAAAACGATTTAGTAAAACGTTTTACTACGTCATAATAACATCAATTTCTATTTTTGTACACGCTTTCATTTACACACAAAAATATAAGACCTAGAAGATAATTTAAAAATTGACAGCTGCTAACTCGAGTTAGATAATCAATTACATATCATTAGGTCTTATATTATGTGTGTTTTATTTTTTTAAATGTTGTGTTGTTTCTCTAATAATTAACTCATTATGTAAAGCAACGTTATGTAAAGTTGCATCATTTTGATTCAGCTTATGAGTGATTAAAGCTAATGAAGCTTCACCTATTTCTTTAATCGGTTGTGCAACTGTTGTGAGGGAAGGGACAAGATATTTTGCAATGTCTATATCATCAAACCCAATTACTGAAATATCGTTTGGTACGTGAAAGCCTTTATTGGCTAGACCACGCATAATACCAATAGCCATCTCATCATTTGTTGCAAAAATAGCACTGGATTTGGACTTTATAATGTCATCGAGGATTGCAAATCCACCTTCTTTACTTAAAGCAGTTTCGATAATTGTAGGCGATGGTGTCCCATGCGCTTCGCAATATTTGATGAAGCCTTCAGTTCTTGCTTTCATATTACTTGTCAGATTATAAGGTTGAATGATTGATATGTGAGTGTGGCCGTAATCAATAAGATGTGCGGCTGCAAGTTCACCACCATTGCGTTCATTTGTTTTTACGATATCAGTAAATCCATGGTCATCACTTTGATCTAGTACAATGTAGGGTATATTGTGATTTAATAAATATTGGTTTAAACGGGATGGGTTTTTAATCATCTGCGCAATAATCAGACCATCCATGCCTCGCTCGACAAGATGCATAATACCTTCTTCGATTTTATCTTTTTTTGTTGTTAAAAAGAATAAATCGACATCATCTGGTTTATGATCGTCCATAGTTTGCATCATCGTGGAAAAGAATGGATTAGTTAAATTAGGTAATAACACACCGATTAATTTTGTTTTGCTACCGCGTAATTGTTGCGCGTTTTTATTAGGGAAGTAGCCTAACCGCTCTTTAGCAGCAATGACTTTATTTACTGTTTCCTCTGAAAATCGGTCGCTTTTTTTATTTAAAATTTGCGAGACCGTAGTCAAAGACACATCTGCTTCTTTAGCTACATCTTTGATAGAAACTTTTTTCATTCAAGTTCACTCCTTATACAATCTATTCATTTAATATAATAAGTAATATTTTTATTAATTATAGCGTACCATGTATAAAGCAAAATGTATCAATTTCTTATTAATAAAATGAAAACGCTTTATACGAGGAAGTCTAAATTTTTCAAAAAGTGAAGAAAAGATAGGAGTGGCGCAGTTCATGTAGTAAAATATTTTTACAGACAAGTTGGAATAAAGGTGGCTAATCTCATTAAAAATGGGGTGATGCTTATGGTTTTGGTCTCTACTCCAAGAAAGGATAGAAAATGACTGATTATGAAATCTTAATGGTTGTGTTAACAATCATCGGTCTCATATTAGTTTGTAATAGCCCAAAAAATAACCTTCCAACTTTGGACAAGTTAAGGTTATTTTAACAACAAAGCCACCGTCTTTTTAACGGGTCTGTGAGGGAGATATGTTAGCGCATATCTTCTTCTTAATTGTAATATAACAACGGTTAATTCATAAGTCAAAAGATTTTATTATATTTTTAAAAGCTTATACAGAAATGTTTTAAGACCTCATTAGAATGATTCATATAGGGATAGTTAAATTTTTCAAAAAGTGAAGAAAAGATAGGAGTGACGCAGTTCATGTAGTAAAATATTTTTACAGACAAGTTGGGATAAAGATGGCTAATCTCATTAAAAATGGGGTGATGCCTATGGTTTTGGTCTCTACTCCAAGAAAGGATAGAAAATGACTGATTATGAAATCTTAATGGTTGTGTTAACAATTATCGGTCTCATATTAGTTTGTAATAGCCAAAAAAAATAACGTTCCAACTTTAGGCTAATAAATGTTGAAACATTATTTTGACATTAATTAAACAGCCACCGTATTTTAACGGGTCTGTGAGGGAGATATGTTAGCGCATATCTCCTTCTTAATTTTAATATAACAACAGTTAATTCATAAGTCAAAAGATTTTAGTGAGTGACGTTTCAATGGTGTAACAGTAGTTTTTCAAGAGGGAAGGCAGTATAAAACACGGCATTTAAATAAGTACGTAAATGCTTAAGATTATGTGATGAATTTAACGTTGAAGTTCAATTTTTCTTAAAATTTGATTCATTGAATAAATATGACGTATGCTATAATATGCGATACTAAGACAAATTGGTGAGACTAGGAGATTTTCAATTATGAATAAGCCGAAATATCAAATTGTAGCGGACGAAATTAAAGAAAAAATAATTAACAAAAGCTATCAAGTTGGAATGCTCTTACCTACAGAAAAGCAATTTCAGGATAGATATAATTTAAGTCGCTATACAATCAGACAAGCAATGGATTTATTAGTCAAAGAAGGATACATTAAAAAGAAAAAAGGTTCTGGCTCATATGTGAGTTACAATTACTTAAATACAAATCAGAACAATGAAACTAAAAAAATAGGTGTAATCGTGACTTATTTATCGGATTACATTTTCCCGAGTATTATTCGAGGCATTGAGAATGTATTAAAAAAACATGGCTATTCTTTAATACTAGCAAGTACGAATAATAACCATGAGGAAGAGCGTAAATGTTTAGAGATGATGCTGAATCAAGGTGTGACGGGGCTTATTATAGAACCGACTAAGAGTAATGTTTATAACCCGAACTTGTCCTATTATTCATTATTCAAACAACGAGATATTCCAATTTTAATGATTAATGCTAAGTATGATGAGTTGAATTTACCTTACATAGCAATCGATGATGTGAAATCAGGCTATTTAGCAACAAAATATTTAATAGATCAAGGACATGAAAATATTGCTTTAATCACAAAAATAGACGATAACCAAGGTAAATTAAGAATGAAAGGTTATTTTAATGCTTTTGAAAGTAATCATATTCTTTTTAAAGGCGAACATATTTATACATTCGATACTGAAAGTAAGCCACAAGTCATCGAACAGATCGTCCAGCATATTTGTAATAAAAAGATTAATATTACTGGTTTAGTTTGTTATAACGATGAAATTGCTTACGAGATTATTCAAAGGTTGAAAAAGCGAAACATTCAGATACCAGGTGATTTATCTGTGGTTGGGGAAGATAACTCAGTACTAAGTAAATTGAGTGAGATGGATTTGACTACAACTTCACACCCCCAAGAACTACTTGGTGGAAAAGCAGCAGAATGGATGATTAACGCGATAGATACAGATAAAAAACAAACGTCACAACTTATCGATACATATATTATCGAACGTAACTCAGTAAAAAAAATATAAAGATAGGCTCAAATCAATCACGCTATTGGTTTGAGCTTTTTTATAGCTCGAAACATGTACGGACATAAAATAATAAATGTTGACATGTACGGACAAATATTATAAGGTATATTTGAAAACGGTTTCAATAGGAGTGTTGGAAATGGATGGTTTGAAGAAAGCATTAAGCAGTGAAGATATATCGATTGGTATTGAACTTGGTTCTACAAGAATTAAAACCGTAGCGATTGATCAGCACTTAAATACAGTTGCATCCGGGCATTTTGAATGGGAAAACCAATTCGTAGATGGATATTGGACATATTCAATTAATGATATCTGGGTCGGTTTACAGAAAAGTTATAGTGCAATGACAACAGAAATGAAAGAAAAACATAATTTAACATTAAAACAAGTAAAGTCGATTGGTATCAGCGGTATGATGCATGGTTATCTAGCGTTTGATCATAATGAAGATTTACTTGTACCATTTAGAACTTGGAGAAATGGTACTACAGCAAAGGCAGCCACGTTACTTAGCGAAGCGTTCCAATTTAATATTCCAGAACGTTGGAGTATTTCTCATGTATATCAAGCTATATTAGATAAAGAAGCGCACGTAAATCAAATTGAATATTTAACAACGTTAGCTGGGTACGTGCACTGGTACTTAACAGGTGAAAAAGTAGTCGGTATAGGCGAGGCTTCTGGCATGTTCCCTATAGATGTTAATAGCAAAACTTATAGATCAGATTTATTAAATACAGCTGATGACTTATTTAAAGGAAAAGGATTTGAAAAGTCAGTAGAAGCTATATTACCTGAAATTAAATTGGCAGGTGAAAATGGTGGTCGTCTTACAAGCGAAGGTGCAACATTATTAGACCCTTCAGGAAATCTTGAAGCTGGTAGTGTGATGTGTCCGCCAGAAGGTGATGCTGGTACTGGTATGGTAGCAACGAATACAGTAGCACAGAATACAGGTAATATATCAGCCGGTACAAGTGCATTTGCAATGGTTGTCTTATCTGATGCATTAAAAGGTATGTACCCAGAAATTGATGTAGTAACAACACCTGATGGCAGTGAAGTAGCAATGATTCACACCAATAACTGTACTTCTGATATTAATGATTGGATGAACATATTTGGTGAAGTATTAAGCGTCATGGGCGTTGATTTTTCATCGGATAAGTTGTACGGACAAATATTCGAGCGTTCATTAGAAAGTGATGACAACATTGGTGGCTTACTTTCATACAACTATGTTTCAGGAGAAAATATCACAGACGTAGAGACAGGTTATCCATTATTTGTGCGTGAGCCAAAATATAATTTCAACTTAGCTAATTTTATGAAAATGCATTTATATAGTGCATTCAGTGCTTTGAAAATTGGAATGGACTTATTGAAAAATAATGAATCGATTAATATAGATAAATTAATTGCGCATGGCGGTATTTTCAAAACGAAAGGTGTCGCGCAACAAGTATTATCATCAGCACTTGAAAATAAGATTACCGTAATGGATACGGCAAGTGAAGGGGGCGCATGGGGTGTCAGTATTTTAGCATACTATACCGCACAAGAATCTCAACAACCTCTAGACACCTTTTTAAGTGAAGTTGTATTTTTAAACACAGAAGAAGTAACTGTGGAACCAGCGGAGCAAGAAGTGATTAACTTTAATAACTATGTAGAAAAAGTAAAACAAGGTTTACCTATAGAACAATCGATAGCTAAATATTTAGGAGGCAAATAACATGTTAGAAGCGTTAAAAGCTGAAGTTTATAAAGCAAATTTAGAATTACCTAACCGAGGATTGATTAAATATACATGGGGTAATGTGAGTGCCTTTGATGCAGAATCACAATTATTTGTTATCAAGCCGAGTGGCGTAGATTATGATGTCATGAAAGAAGAAGATATGGTGGTTTGTAATTTAGATTGTGAAGTGGTTGAAGGAGATTTAAAACCTTCTTCAGATATGCCGACACATGCTGTCCTTTATAAAGAATTTGGTGATATTGGCAGTGTCGTACATACGCATTCACCATGGGCAACAACGTGGGCACAATCAGGATTAAACGTGCCAGCTATGGGCACGACACACGCAGATACATTCTACGGCGAAATTCCGTGTGCTAGATTTTTAACGACTGAAGAAATCAATAAAGATTATGAGTATGAAACAGGCAATGTCATTGTTGAAACATTTAAAGAAAAAGATATCAATCCACATGAAGTACCTGCAGTATTATTGCACGGTCACGCACCATTTATTTGGGGAGATAATTGCGAGAAAGCTGTGATGAACGCAGTAGTGTTAGAAGAAGTATGTAAGATGAATATCTTCACAAGACAATTAAATCCATTCGCAGAAACGTTACCTAAAGCAATACTTGATAAACACTTTGAAAGAAAACACGGGGCTAATGCCTATTACGGACAAAACTAAGGAGGAAACAAAATGGCTACAACAAAAAAATTCTGGTTTGTAATCGGATCACAAGAACTCTATGGTGATGATGCGCTTGCACAAGTTAAACAAAATGCACAAAATATTACGGATGAATTAAACGCGAATGCACAATTACCGTTTGAGATTGAATTACAAACAAAATTAGCAATTTCAGCAGATGTAATTACAGATATTATGAAAGAAGCAAATTATCGTGATGATATTTTAGGTGTAATTACATGGATGCATACATTTTCACCAGCGAAAATGTGGATTAGAGGCACTAAATTATTACAAAAACCATTGCTACACTTAGCAACTCAATATAACAATGATATTTCTTGGGAAAACATTGATATGGACTATATGAATTTACATCAATCAGCGCATGGAGATAGAGAATACGGTTATATTAACCGCCGTCTTAATAAGAAAAATGAAATCATTTTTGGACATTGGAAAGATGAAAGTGTACAAAAACAATTAAGCGAATGGATGGTTGTAGCCAATGCTTATAATGAAAGCTTTAACTTAAAAGTTGCAAGATTTGGTGACAACATGCGTAATGTAGCTGTTACTGAAGGGGATAAAATCGAAGCACAAATCCAATATGGTTGGACAGTAGATTATTTTGGTATAGGCGATTTAGTAGAATATGTGAAGCAAGTAACAGATTCTGAAGTAGATCAATTATTTAAATCATATGAAGATTTATACGACTTTGATTACAGAGAGTACAGTGAAGCTGCATTTAATACTTCTGTTAAAGAACAAATCAAATATGAAATTGCGATTAAACGCTTTTTAGATGATGGCGGATATACTGCTTTCACTTCTAACTTTGAAGATTTACATGGTATGAAACAATTACCAGGTTTAGCAGTACAAAGGCTTAATGAACAAGGTTATGGCTTTGCAGGTGAAGGTGATTGGAAGACTGCTGCTTTAGACCGTTTACTTAAAATTGCTGCAGAAAATGAAGCAACAGGTTTCATGGAAGATTATACGTATGACTTAAGAAGTCACCAATCACATATTTTAGGCGCACACATGTTGGAAGTTGATCCAACACTTGCAGACACGAAACCTAAAATCGTTGTGAATCCACTAGGTATAGGTGGTAAAGAAGATCCAGCGAGATTAGTATTTGATGGAAAAGCTGGCGACGGTGTAGTTGTCACAATGATGGATTTAGGCACACACTTCAAGTTTATTGTGAATGAAATTACTGCTAAACAATTAGATGAACCTGCACCTAACTTACCAGTAGCTAGAGTGTTATGGGACGTTAAACCATCATTAGAACAAGGTGTGAAACGTTGGATTGAAGAAGGCGGCGGTCATCACACAGTACTGTCACTTAAATTGAATACATCGCAAATAGAAATATTATTAAACATGTTTGATTCAAAGTATACATTAATAAATTAAATTACAGTAGATTGTCGTTAATCAAATGGCGTAATGTAAGGCATATTTTGTTTTAAAAAAGGGTGAATGGGATGAAAATAAACAGTAAAGTTTCGAATCGTTTTATCTATTTCTTCGGCGCTTTTGGTGGGATACTTTTTGGTTATGACATAGGTGTTATGACCGGAGCATTACCATTTTTAAGAGAAGACTGGGATATTAACAGTGGATTTATAATTGGTTTAATTACTTCATCAGTAATGCTAGGTGCTATATTTGGTGGTATTTTAGCAGGTAAATTATCTGATACGCTTGGTAGAAGGAAAATGATTTTAATTTCTGCAATCATTTTCGTAATTGGTTCTGTTTTGTCAGGTATCGCACCACATGATGGTAGTTATTTCTTAATTATATCAAGGGTGATTCTTGGATTAGCAGTTGGTGCTGCATCAGCATTAGTGCCAGCTTACATGTCAGAAATGGCTCCAGCCAAGTACCGTGGTCAATTGTCTGGTATGAACCAAACAATGATTGTATCTGGGATGTTGTTATCATACATCGTAGACTATTTCTTAAGAGGTTTACCTGTTGAAATGGGTTGGAGATTAATGTTAGGAGCAGCAGCAGTTCCAGCAATCATTTTATTCTGGGGCGTATTAAAATTACCAGAGTCTCCAAGATTTTTAATTAAAAATAACAAATTTAAAGAAGCTAAAATAGTCTTAAGCAATCTTAGAAATAACCAAAACGTAGATAAAGAATTTGAAGAAATAAACAAGACAATTCAAATAGAAAGTAAGAATAAAGTAAACCAATCATTAGCAACATTATTTAGTGGCAAATATAAATATTTAGTTATCGCTGGATTGGGTGTAGCTGCGTTCCAACAATTCCAAGGGGCAAATGCAATATTCTATTATATTCCATTAATTGTTGAACAAGCTACTGGTAGCTCAGCAAGTACAGCTTTAATGTGGCCAATTATTCAAGGTGTTATTTTAGTATTAGGATCATTACTGTTCATTTGGATAGCGGATAAATTTAACAGAAGAACATTACTTATGTTGGGTGGTACTGTGATGGGATTATCCTTCATATTACCGGCAATTATCCATTTGTTCTTACCAAATGCGAATCCGATACTCATCGTGGTATTTTTAAGTATCTATGTAGCATTCTATTCATTTACATGGGCGCCATTAACATGGGTGATAGTAGGAGAAATCTTCCCGTTAGCAATTAGAGGATTTGCTTCTGGTGCTGCATCTTCATTAAATTGGATTGGTTCTTTCTTAGTTGGATTACTATTCCCAATTATGACAGTGTATTTCCCTCAACAAATCGTATTTGCGATATTCGGCATCATTTGTATACTCGGCGTACTATTTGTGAAAAAATTCGTTCCAGAATCTAGAGGACGTACACTAGAAGAAATCGAAGCAATCGGTTCTTCACATGCGTCAAACAATGAAAAAGCACAAGCACAAACTGAAAAAGTATAGTTAAGATATTACTTTGAGGCTGAGACATATATTTATGTCTCAGCCATTTTTTATTTTCAAACTACAAATGTTTAGAAGTTAAATTTAAGACCCTCTCTAAAAATATCACACGTGATTTTAGAGAAGGTCCTTTTTGTGAGAAAAATGACTTTATTTTAAGAAACCTAAAACAAAGTCTACACCGCTAGCTAATGCACTTGCAATGCTTGTACCCATAGTTACCCAATCATGAGCAATACCTGCTTGGATGGCATTATTTAGTGCTTCTATGATTGCTGACATATAAAACACCCCTTTCCAAGTATTTAAAATTAAAACAAAGTTTTAATTTATCAACTACAATATAAAATATTTCAGTGTTGATTTGCATGAAAATGCCTAACTAGAGGATTTTTATGCCTAAGTGTAATATTACTTATTTAATTGGAATTGTAAGAATTAGGTATCCCTTTGATTTTTTAATTATTTTATATTGAATAGTAGATTATGTAGACAAGGAATATAGAGGGGTGAATTTAAGTGATTTAAACCCTTCTATGCAATCCACATAATGCTATTAACTGTTTAGAAGGGCTATTAATAGAATATGATCATTTATTAATGAATTATAATTTTTCAATATGACCTTGTATTACAGAAGACAGACCTGTATGTTTTGTCCCTTCGTAGCGGTATGTTTCAAGCTTTTCTAGCATATGAATTCTAATAGCGTGTTGAGCTAAGTAATGCTTAATTTCGTCTATTTCATAAAGCATTGTCTTATCTTTAGGACCGCCTGTACGATATTTTAGTTGTTCTATTGAGTAAAATTCAAAATAACTGTGACCGTTTTTGACTAATGATTGAATAAGATTATTAAACATAGCTTGTTTGCCCTCGGTAGGGACATGACCAAAAATGTTAATACTATAATCAAATGTTGATTGAGTTGTTAGGTCCGGTTGTGTGATGTCACCATAATTTGCTTTTATACTAACACCGGTCTCTTGTGCTAGCTTATATTGTTTATCGATACCTACTTTAGACATATCATATGTTGTGACATCGTAACCAAGTTGTGCAAGGTAGATCGCGTTTCGGCCTTCACCTTCTGCGAATAATACTATATTTTGATTGTTTGTAGTGTTAGTTTGAAAAATGTTTTTCACAAACTCGTTTGCTTCCTCACCATAGATATAATTGTCTGAGTCGAATTTTTCATCCCAATGATTCATTATAAAGCCTCCTTTTAAATTAAGTTAGATTATCAGTTGCATAATTGCGATAATAATTAAAATACTCACAATCCATTTTTGTACAAAGCTTGGCACTTTATTGCCTACTTTTAAACCTAATGGCGCAAAAAGAATGCTCCCAATAATTAAAAATAGTGCATCTGTCATAGGTATATAACCTTGCATAAACTTTACAATGAAAGCTCCTATTGAAGACATAAAAGCAATGACGATACTGTTAGCGACAACAGTATTCATTGGTAATTTAAATACCACGAGTAGTATAGGAATAATAATAAAGGCACCACCTGCACCGACTATACCTGAAATAATACCTATTATAACCCCAATACTTATAAGTAAAGGACCGTTAAATTGAGAAGTTTGTGAAGAAGGCTTCACTTTAATAAACATCAATATTAGCGCTAATACAGCAATTATAATATATATAACGTTTATAAATGCAGCATTAAATAAATTTGCTAGGAGCGCACCTAAAACACTTCCTATAATCATGCCACCACCCATATAAATTACAAGTTGTGGAGAAAATTCAGGTTTTTTCCTGGCTTTTATTGAACCACTTAATGTACTAAAGAAAACCTGACTTGAAGTAAGGCCTGATGCGATATATGCACTATATGCAGGAGCGCCAAATAATGGTAGTAATAATAGGATAGCTGGGTAAATAATAATTGCGCCTCCAATACCTACTAATCCAGAGATAAATCCTCCAAATATTCCAATAAACAACATAATAGTTATTGTGAGAATATCCATTATTTACTTTTCACTAATAATTCAATGGCTTCGTTAATTAATTCTTGGGAATCTTCATTATTTTCATCTGCTTCTCTTACACACTCAATTAAATTTTCACTAATAATGACACCCATTAATCGTTGGATAGAACTTTTAGATGCACTAAGTTGAGTAATGACATCTTTACAATGCTTTTCGTCTTCCATCATTTTAATGACGCCATTTAACTGACCTTGTACTCGTTTTATACGGTTAACCATTTTTTTATCGTAATCCATAATTTTCCCTCCATATTAAAGACTAATTACCTATATACTAAGTGAATAAATTAAAAGTGTCAAATAGGGTCTGGGGTATTTGACAATAGTGTATACACACTTTATGATACCCCTATAGGTATTTTTAGGAGGATGAATATGAAAAAATATAACAAAAAACATATCAATGATTTAAGTGAATCAGAATTAGCAAAATTAGCTTCTGATGGTCAACTGATTGATGTTAGAACAGAAGAAGAACATGAATTAGGGCATATCAACGGTTCCATACTACATCCTGTAGATAACATTGAAACATTTAATCGCGATAAAAATAAAACTTACTATATACACTGTAAAAGTGGAAATCGTAGTGCTAAAGTGAGCGAATATTTATCTGACCAAGACTATGATGTAGTCAATTTAGAAGGTGGTTATCAAGCTTATGCACAGAACAATGTGAGTGAAGGTGAAGCAGTAGTAGAAAGTGCAGAGGTAGATATTAAGTCAGACCGTAAACAATTTAATTACAGTAATCTTCAATGCCCAGGGCCTATAGTTAATATCAGTAAAGAAGTAAAAAATATTCAAGAAGGTGACCAAATGGAGGTTACTGTTACAGATCCAGGTTTCTCTAGTGATATTAAAAGTTGGGTGAAACAAACAGGTCATACATTGGTAAATTTAAATGAAAATGGGCATGAGATTAAAGCTATTATCCAAAAAGAGCAACCCAAAGCTATGGAAGTTAACCAGACAGCTAAGGGCACTGCAATTGTATTGTTTAGTGGAGAGTTAGATAAAGCAGTGGCAGCAATGATTATCGCAAATGGTGCTAAAGCTGTAGGCAGAGATGTTACTATCTTCTTTACTTTCTGGGGGCTTAACGCCTTGAAAAAGGAAAAAACTTCAAAAGTGCGTAAGCAAGGTATTGCGAAAATGTTTGATTTGATGTTGCCGAAGTCCCCTTTAAAATTGCCGCTTTCTAAAATGAACATGTTTGGATTGGGTAATGTGATGATGCGTTATGTAATGAAAAAGAAAAATGTTGATTCGCTACCATCACTTATCAACCAAGCGATAGATCAAGATATTAAACTGATTGCATGTACGATGAGTATGGATATTATGGGCATTAAAAAAGAAGAGTTGAGAGATGAAATTGCCTATGGCGGTGTAGGTACGTATATCGGCGACACTGAAAACGCGAGTCATAATTTATTTATTTAGTACGAGTGTAACGGTTAAAAAGGAGGATGTATTATGTATTTCAAACAATTTTATAATGAACACTTATCACAAGCTTCTTATTTAGTAGGATGTCAACGTACAGGTGAAGCAATAGTGATAGATCCAATTCGTGATTTAGCGGAATATATAGAAGTAGCAGATAGTGAAGGATTTACGATTACACATGCCGTAGAAACACATATACACGCTGACTTTGCTTCGGGTATTCGTGATGTCGCAAAGCGTTTAAATGCAACAATTTATGTATCTGGTGAAGGTGATAATCAATTAAGTTATCAAAACATGCCAGACCAAACACGTTATGTTAAACACCAAGATCAAATTAAAGTAGGCCACATTAAATTAGAAGTGTTACACACGCCAGGCCATACCCCAGAGAGTATTAGTTTTTTATTAACTGACGAAGGTGGAGGTAGCCAAGTACCTATGGGGCTATTTAGCGGTGACTTTATATTTGTTGGTGATATTGGAAGACCTGACTTATTAGAAAAAGCAGTTCAAATGGAAGGTTCTACTGAAGTTGGTGCCGAACAAATGTATCACTCTATTGAGACTGTGAAAGATTTACCTGACTCTATTCAAATATGGCCGGGACATGGGGCAGGCAGTCCTTGTGGTAAGTCACTAGGTGCGGTGCCAATGACTACCTTAGGTTATGAAAAAATGAACAATTGGGCGTTTAATGAAACGAATAAACTAACATTCATTGAGACATTAACGTCAAATCAACCCGCGCCACCACATCACTTTGCGCAAATGAAAAAAATTAATCAATTCGGGATGAACTTATATCATTCATATAACGTTTATCCTAGTTTAAATAAAGATAATTTAGCATTTGATTTACGTACTAAAGAAGCTTTTCATGGTGGACATACTAAAGGTACAATCAATATCCCTTACAATAAGAATTTTATTAACCAAATTGGGTGGTATTTAAATTACGATCAACCCATTGATTTAATAGGTGACAAAGAAATTGTAGAAGAAGCGGTACACACATTACAATTAATAGGATTTGATTATGTCAGCGGATACCGTTCGCCACAAAGTTTAACGATGACATCATCTATTCATAGCACTGATATAACAGGCAAAGAACAACACATATTAGATGTGCGTACTGAAGAAGAATGGCAGAATGGACATCTATCACAAGCGATTCATATTCCACATGGCAAATTGATGATTGAAGATTTACCATTTAATAAAGAAGATAAAATATATGTTCACTGTCAATCAGGTGTAAGAAGTTCTATAGCAGTAGGGATATTAGAAGCTAAAGGCTTTAATCATATCGTTAATGTAAGAGAAGGCTATCAAGCTTTTAGTGAATCAGTGAAGTCAAAGTAGTAATATTGTATGTTTAATTAAAAAATAAATTAGCAAAAAGTGTATTTATGATTCAACTGTGCCGCACACCCATAATATGGAAGTACGGCACAGTTTTTTAGTGCTAAATTGATTTTACAAATGAGAGGTATATACTCGTTTTATAAACAATTATTTACATGGGAGAGGGAACTCTATGGCTGACCTTGTAGCAAAGTTAACAAATGCAATAAAATATTATAATAAAAAGAAAGTCTTAGATGGCATCAATTTAGAGTTATCTGCTGGAGAAATTTTAGGATTAATCGGACCTAGTGGTTCAGGTAAGACTACGACAATAAAATGTTTAATGGGTATGGAAAGTTTAGATGAAGGACAGGCTCAAATTTTCAATAAACAAATACCTAATCGTAAAGTACTGAATGAAATAGGCTACATGGGGCAAAGTGATGCATTATATGAGTCATTAACAGCTCGAGAAAATTTAGTGTTTTTCGGTAATTTGATGGGGTTAAAAGGTAAGAAATTAGAAGAAGCAATTGCTGAAAATACAAGAATAGTAAATTTAGAACCTGAATTAGGGAAGGTCGTTTCTCATTTTTCAGGTGGTATGAAACGTAGACTTTCTTTGGCCATAACACTGTTAGCTAATCCCAACCTTATTATTTTAGATGAGCCTACGGTCGGTATTGACCCTAAACTTAGAAAAGATGTTTGGAAGCAATTGAATGGTTTAGCAAATGAAGGTAAATCTGTAATTGTCACTACACATGTTATGGGAGAAGCGGAACGTTGTGATTATATCGGCTTAATTGTTGAAGGGAAGCTCTTCACTATAGGAACACCGCAAGAATTGAAAGATAAATTTGAAGTAGATTCTATAGAAGAAGTGTTTATAAAAGCAGAAGCGGGGGTGCAATAATGAGATTTAAGGCTATTTTTATCAGAGTTATTAAAGAATTATTACGAGATAAAAGAACGTTAGCTTTAATGTTATTTGCCCCGATTTTAGTTTTAACACTGATGTATTTTATTTTTGATACTAATAATGAAACAAATATAAAAATGGGTGTAGATGTATCAGTATCAAATGAAATTGTGAACGCTTTGCCTTCAGATAAAGTAGATATTGAAAAATATGATGCACCTAGCTCAATTAAAGATACGATTGTGGATTCAGAGCTGGATGCATATATTGAACAAAAAAATTCTAACTTAGAAGTTACGTATAAAAATGAAGATCCAAGTCAGACAGGCTCAACGAAACAATTATTAGCGAGTGCAATTCAAAAAAACAAGATGCAAGACATGGCTAAAATTGTCGAAAAGATACCTGACAATATGAAACAAGCCAATGGACAACAGACAGAGGCATTGAACATAGATAATCATTACCTTTATGGTGATGCTAATAGTACATTTTTTGATAAAATATTTCCAATTCTAATTGGTTTTTTTGTCTTTTTCTTTGTATTCTTAGTTTCTGGTATAGCACTTTTAAGAGAACGTACCAGAGGGACTTTAGAACGTGTACTTGCAACCTCTGTTAAAAGAAGTGAAATTGTCTTTGGTTATTTAGCAGGTTATGGTTTGTTTGCGATATTACAAACATTAATTATTGTATTTTATTCCATATACTTACTGAAAGTTGAGGTTGTAGGAAGTATATGGTGGGTATTATTAATTAATATACTTATTGCATTATCTGCTTTAGCTATTGGTTTGTTTGTTTCAACTTTTGCAAATTCAGAATTTCAAATGGTTCAATTTATACCGTTAGTTGTTATACCTCAGGTTTTTTTCTCTGGACTTATCCCTTTAGATAGTATTGCCAATTGGGTTAGTGCTATTGGCTATGTATTTCCGTTAAGATATGCTGGTGACGCGCTGACCAATGTAATGATTAAGGGACAGGGATTTGAATTTATTTGGTTCGATATTGTTATACTGTTACTATTCATTTTCATATTTACAATACTAAATATCATTGGTCTTAAACGTTACAGAAAAGTATAAATTTTATTTTCAACATAACTACACACAAATTTAGAGATAAATATAAAAAGACACTTTCGCTAAATTCATATGCTATGTATGATTACGGAAGTGTTTTTGCTTTGAAATAGTGCAACATTTGAAATTTCTATTCTATAATGTAATATAAAGTGTTGAATTATAAAATATAGTGTGCTACATACAAATATGAAGTCATATGGACGGAGTGATAAAGTTGAAAAAGAAAAATGTTTCAGCAGAAATGGTAGCTAAAAAGGCTAATGTATCACAATCTACAGTTTCAAGAGTTTTTACACCTGGCAAAAGTGTGTCAGAAGAAACTAAGCAAAAAGTCTTAAAAGTTGCCAATGAATTAAATTATAAACCGAATGCTTTAGCTAGGGGTTTAATTACTAACAAATCTAAATTAATTGGTTTAGCTATGAAAGATAAACAGAACCCATTCTATCATGAAGTTTTAGCATTATTTACACAAAAACTGAAACAATTTGGCTATTCTGTGCTATTTGTATATACAGAAAATGAAGAAATTCAGCAAGAAGAAATTAACCAATTTATTGAATATAACGTTGAAGCAATCATTATCACAGATGCGGTATTATCGTCAGATTTGGTGAAAAAGTTAAAGAGCTCAAGTATTCCAGTCATATTATTTAATAGATATGATGAATCTTTAAATTGTAATTCAGTTTCAAGTGATAATATTTATGCAGCAAGGTCTGTGGCTGAATATTTTTATAAGCAAGGGTACAAGCACAATTTATATGTGTCAGGTATATATAACACATCCACAAATAGAGATAGATTACAGGGTTTTAAGCAGTATTTTAGTGAAAGAAACCAAGATATAGATATGGTCGAGGGAGACTTTACCTTTGAGACAGCGTACAAATCGACATTAAAATACCTGAAAGATGGCAACAGACCCCAAGGTATATTTGGCGCAAATGATATTACAGCACTCGGAGCATTAGAAGCAGTGAAGAAAATGAATATTGAAGTACCTAATGAAATTGAAGTGATAGGATTTGATGATATACGGATGGCGTCTTGGCCCAATCATCAATTATCTACTTGGTCGCAGCCACTGAACAACATGATTGAGGAAACAATTGAAATTCTATTAAAAGATAACTTTGATGAAATAGAACAAAGAAAGTTAAAAGGGAAGTTTAAATTCAGAAAAACAACGAAAACAATTTGACATTTGAAAGCGCTTACTATAACATAAAGTGAACTATTTGCATACGTATGCAAGATTATTTTTTGTGTTTAATCGCATGCGTAATCGCTGGGAGAGGGGATTTTCAAATGTCTTATAAACTAAAACATGGTAAAAGCCAAGAAGAAATAAAACAATCTGATGAGAAGGTTAGTCAAATTGTAAGTGATACGATTAAAACAATTGAAGCTGAGGGGGATAAAGCTTTACGCGATTTGTCTGTAAAGTTTGATAATTGGAGTCCAGAAAGTTTTAAATTAAGTGATGAAGAAATAGAAAAAATTGTTAACGATATTCCACAACAAGTTAAAGATGATATCGCATTCGCGCAAAATAACATTCAAAGATTTGCTGAAGCTCAAAAAGCTTCCTTACAAGACTTCGAAACAGAAAATTCACCTGGTGTCATATTAGGTCAAAAGAATATACCGGTTGATAGTGTAGGGTGTTATATTCCAGGTGGTAGGTACCCGATGATTGCTTCTTCGCATATGAGCATCTTAACTGCCAAAGTTGCTGGGGTGAAACGTGTTATAGCTTGTACACCGCCGATAGATGGTAAAATTCCAGAAACAACTGTATATGCAATGTACAAAGCAGGTGCCGATGAAATTTATATTCTAGGCGGCATTCAAGCCATGGGTGCTATGGCGATAGGTACAGAAACGATAGATTCTGTAGACATGATTGTTGGGCCAGGTAATGCTTTTGTGGCAGAAACGAAACGCCAACTATTTGGCAGAGTCGGTATCGATCTACTCGCGGGACCTACAGAAACATTAGTAATCGCAGATGAAACATCAGAACCTGAAATGATTGCTACAGATATACTTGGTCAAGGGGAACATGGACCCACATCTCCAGGTGCGATTATTTCTACTTCTGAAGCAATTGCTGAAGCAGCTTTAAAAGAGATAGAAAGACAATTACAAACGTTATCAACAGCTGATATTGCAAGTGAATCTTGGGAAAATTATGGGCAAGTGATTATTGTGAAAGATGAAGCAGAAGCTGTAATAGAAGCGAATAAACTCGCTTTTGAACATGTCGAAGTACTAACTAAAGAACCAGACTACTTTTTAAATCATTTAACAAATTATGGCGCGCTATTCCTGGGGCCAGAAACAAACGTAGCTTATGGCGATAAAGTCATTGGTACGAATCACACACTACCTACTAAAAAAGCAGCACGTTATACAGGGGGCTTATGGGTAGGTAAATTTATTAAAACAGTGACTTATCAACGTATTACATCTGAAGAACAAAGCGCAGCTATGGGTGAGTATGCAGCGAGACTATGCGGTTATGAGAACTTTGCCGGACACGCAGAACAAGCATTATTACGTGTAAGAAAGTATGGAGATAAAGGAAATAAATAAAACCGTTTATGTTCTAAAGGGGGACATACTTATATGTTAGGTGTTATAGGATTAGTTGGTGGGTTAGTTATTTTAACTATTCTAGTAATGAGAGGCGTGAATCTATTAATCGCAGCGCCTTTGTCTGCGTTGTTTGTTGGCGTTTTAAATGGTTTACCTTTATTTTCTCAACTTGCTACAGGTAAGGAAATGGATTTTGTTACAAGTTATATGGATGGGTTTTCTGGTTTCGTGACATCTTGGTATTTAATGTTTTTAACTGGAGCAATTTTTGGAAAAGTCATGGAAGACAGTGGTGCTGCAGAAAGTGTATCACATTGGATTATTAAAAAAATAGGTATGAAAAGAGCCGTTTTAGCAATTGTACTAGCCTGTGGTGTCTTAACCTATGGCGGGGTTAGTCTATTTGTAGTCGCATTTGCTGTATATCCTATGGCTGTAAATTTATTTAAGGAATCTGATTTTCCAAGAAGATTTATTCCGGCTACTTTAGCTTTAGGTTCCACTACATTTACAATGACTTCAGCTGGTTCTCCAGAAATACAAAACTGGATCCCAATCCCATATTTACATACAAGTCCATATGCAGGGTGGACTGTTAGTATCATCACTGCATTGTTTATGTTAGTTGCAGGTTACCTATGGTTAATGCATATGATTAAAAAAGCAAAACGAAAAGGTGAATGTTTTATTAGTAGAACTGGGGATCAAATGGAAGATAGAAATAAACTACCTAATCCATTTTTAAGTATGATTCCGTTATTTATTGTGTTGTTAGTATCATTTTTCTTACATGATACATTAGAGCAATCCGCACTAATAGTCGCTTTAACGAGTGGTATCATCGCAACATGGTTATTGAATAAAAGTTATTTTAAAGATTTTTGGAAAGCAGTCGGAAAAGGTACTGAAGGTGCATTGATTGCGTTAGGTAATACGTCAGCAGTTGTAGGTTTTGGTGGCGTCGCTAAAGTCACACCAGCTTTTAACGACGCTATCAATTATGTTACGAACTTACCAGGTTCTCCATTAATTACAGGTGCATTTGCTGTAATGGTTATCGCTGGATTAACTGGTTCGTCATCTGGTGGCCAATCGATTGCCTTACCGATATTAGCACCACACTATTTAGATATGGGTGTAAATGCTGATGCGATGCATAGGACAATTTCGATGTCTTCAGGCACGTTAGATTCACTGCCACATGGTGGATATACCGTGACGACGATTCGCTCTATTGCAGGTGAAACACATAAAGATGCATATGGAGCCTTTGGAGCCATGACAGTCGTTGTACCACTCGTAGCAGTCATTATCGCAATCGGGTTATTTATGTTAGGTCTATAAAACAATTGGAAAGTTACTGGTATAAATAAATTAAAATACTTTAGTCAAAAGGGGTGTAACGATGGAGAATATTGCTGTATTAGGTAGTGGAACGATGGGGCATTCAATCGCTCTATCCGTTGCTTGGGCGAATTATAAAGTTAAAGTTTACAGTATCAACTTGGAAGATTTAAAAAGAGCTGAAACAGAAATTGATAAAAAGGTACTGTTATTATATAAAAATGATTTAATTAGTGACGTTCAAATGCAAAATATCAAAAATAATATTACCTTAGACACAGATATTGAAGCGGTAGTGAAAGACGTTACTTTTATCATAGAAGCTGTGCCAGAAGATTTAGGCATTAAAAGTGAATTATATGAAAAGTTAAATGATTTATTAGATGAAAAAACCATATTAGCCAGCAATACATCTGGTTTCACATTACAACAACTAACAAAAGATTATAAATTTCCTGATTATTTTATTATCACACATTTTTGGAATCCGGCACATTTAGTTCCGTTGGTAGAAATTGTGAAAAATGATGACACAAATATTGAAACTGTTGCACGTACTGAAAATGTTATTGGTGCTATAGGCAAAAAGCCAATTCTTATACAAAAAGAAATATCAGGATTTATCGGTAATAGATTACAATATGCACTATTTAGAGAAGCGCAATCATTACTTGATCAAGGTGTAGCATCTAAGGAAGATATTGATGCCGCAGTAACCTATAGTGTAGGTAGAAGATATCCTGTCGTTGGTCCACTAATGACGGCAGACTTAGGTGGGTTGGATGTTTTTAGTGCCATATCTGATTATTTATTTGAAGATTTAAGTACTGAAAAAGCATCTGGAAAAACATTGAATAAACATGTTGATGAAGGCAATCTTGGATATAAAACTGGTAAAGGTTTTTATGATTGGGGCGAAAGTGAGTCTCAAGAAATTATTGATAAGCGTGACGAAGTATTGATGTATTTTTTGAAGAAAGATCAAGAAAATAAATAGGATGATTTATAGTGCAAAAAAACTTTAATGATTTAGAAGGTAAGACTGTTATTGTAACTGGTGGCAACCGAGGTATTGGTCAAGAAATTGCAATTGATTTCGCGCAGTTAGGTGCCAATGTAATCGTCATAGCTAGAGATAAAGATTCATTAGATAAAACGTTAGATATACTGAATGAATCTAGGGGGCAACATACGGTTTATGCGCTGGATATAACCGAAATTAATCGAGTTTCAAAGGTAATAGACGATATTGTTTCAAAATTTGGAAAAATTGATGTGCTCGTGAATAATGCGGGTATAAATATTAGTAAACCTGCATTTGAAATTGAAGAAGATGATTGGGAAAATGTATTAGATATTAATTTAAAATCATTGTTCTTTATTTCTAAGTTTGTTGGAAAATACATGGCACAAGAACAGAGTGGAAAAATTGTAAATATGGCATCACAAGTTGGTTTTGTTGGTTATTTTGATAGAGCGCCATATGCTTCAAGCAAAGGCGGTGTGATTCAATTAACAAAAGCACTCGCTGTTGAGTGGGCGCAATACAATATCAACATTAACGCAATTGCTCCAACATTTGTAGAAACAGAATTAACAGAGAAGATGTTTAAGAATGAAGCATTTAAAGAAGACGTATTGAATCGCATCTTATTTCATAAAATGCCCCAACCAACAGATATTTCAGGCGCAGTCTTATATTTAAGTTCACAATTATCAAATTTTGTTACCGGCGAAACCATCAAAATAGACGGCGGTTGGACAGCGATTTAGCTAGCGGCTAATCCTATATAAACTAAATTTTTATTATATCAAAAGCAAAAACACTTTCGTAATAATATATATATTACGAAAGTGTTTTTACTTTTGGTAAGTTGAACGTTTTAAAGTTATTAATTAAATAAAGTAAGTAGCATATTATTTAATGAGAAAAAAGATTATAACATTATAATGATTGCGCTTACAAAAGTTATAATGTTATAATCTTTTTCAAGAGGTGAGCTAATGTGAAAAGTTCAGGAATTATTAAAAATATTGCTACTTTAGACAATTGTCGAGTTGATATTTTGCTCAATAACGGTGTAATAGAAAAAATTTCAAAAGAAAATAGTTTAAAAGGTCATATTCTTTTTGATGGTTCAAATTCTTTTGTATCAACTGGTTGGATTGATTTACATGTACATGCTTTTTCAGATTTCAGTCCTTATGGAGATGAAATTGATGAGATTGGAGTAAAGCAAGGTGTTACTACGATAGTAGATGCAGGGAGTTGTGGCGCAGATAGAGTTAGTGAATTGTACGAGAGAGCACAAAGCAGCCAAACAAATGTATTTTCATTTTTAAATATTTCTAAAATTGGTCTAGAAAGAATAGATGAATTATCAAATTTAGAATGGATAGATACGAGAACGTGTATTGAAGCTGCTGAAGAATATAAAGATATGATAATCGGGTTAAAGGCACGTATAAGTAGTAGCGTGGTTAAAGGGAATGGGACAATTCCATTAGAAAGAGCAGTAGAAATAAGTGAACAATTAAAATTACCAATTATGACGCATATTGGTTCAGCACCCCCTAAAATTCAGGACGTTATACCTTTACTTAGAAAAGGAGATGTCATTACTCACTTTTTGAATGGTAAATCTAATAATTTATTTGATGAAAAAGGTAATGCGTTAATAGTCTTAAAAGATGCGATAAGACGAGGTGTGAAATTAGATGTTGGTCATGGTAACGCCAGTTTTTCATTTGAAGTTGCTCAGCAAGCTCAACAAAGTAATATACATTTCGATAGTATAAGTTCAGATATTTATAAAAAAAACAGATTAGAAGGACCGGTATATAGTTTATCTAATGTACTAACTAAATTCTTGTATCTTGGTTACACATTAGATGAAATTATCAAGGCAGTAACAGAAAAACCAGCTGAAATAATAAATAAACCCGAGTTATTGGAATTTAAAGAAGGTATAACAGCAAATTTAACTATATTTGATGTTACTGATACAGAACAAATTCTAATAGATTCTCATGAGCACAAAGTTACAACAAATAAAGTAATCAAAGAAAGAGGCGTGGTAGCAAATGGCAAATTCATTGAATTATAAGTATGGTTTGAAACAAGTCATAAACGCAAGTGGGAGAATGAGTATTCTAGGTGTGTCTTCACCTACAAATTCCGTAATGGACGCAATGAAATTTGGAGGACAAAATTATGTGGAAATTGCAGAGCTAGTTGATAAATCTGGTGAATACATCGCAAATAAAATTAATGCTGAAGCTGCTGTCGTTGTAAACTCAGCTTCTAGTGGCATTGCGTTATCTATTGCAGGCATTGTTACTGAGGGTAATGAGCGTAAGAGTCAAAGATTGCATAATGAAAAAATAGATAGAAATGAAGTAATTTTATTTAAAGGACATAATGTCCAATATGGTGCACCTATCGAAACTATGGTTTATTTAGGAGGAGGGCGCACTGTTGAAGTAGGTTATGCAAATGAAGGTAGAGACAAACATGTTAAAGAAGCAATAAGTGAAAAAACAGCAGCTATTTTATATGTTAAATCTCATCACGCTGTGCAAAAAAATATGGCATCAGTCGAAGAAATATATGAAGTAGCACAAAGTCATAATATCCCGTTAATTGTCGATGCAGCAGCTGAAGAAGACTTAGAAAAATACATCCAATGTTCTGATTTGGTCATATTTAGTGGTTCAAAAGCAATTCAAGGACCAACTACTGGTATTGTTGCTGGTAAAAAAGCGCTCATTGAATCGGTTAAAGTTCAATTACATTTTATTGGACGCAGTATGAAAGTAGGAAAAGAGTCGACTTTTGGATTACTACAAGCTTTAGATGAATACTTTGATAAAGTAGATAATTCCAAAAAAGAAAAAAATGAACTAAAAAAACTAGAACCATTAAATAATTATGAAGGTATAAAATTAGAGATTGTTCAAGATGAAGCGGGCAGAGAAATATATAGAACACGGGTACATGTGAATCCATCTATTCTAAATTTATCAGCAGAATTATTCTCTGAAAAACTAAAAACAGCTGATATTGCTATATATACGCGAGATTATGGTGTTAAACAAGGGTTTTTCGATATTGATCCTAGACCATTAAAGCAAGGAGAAATTGAAATTATTTATGAAACAATTATTGAAATCCTGGAGGGAATTATTTAATGAAAATTCTAGAAAGATTTTATAAAGATAGAGTAGCTTTGAATGTATTAGCTAAAGGTGAAGAAAATATAAAAGAAGTATTTTATGCAGCAGATAAAAATGTGGTGATAGGGGTCTTATCAAAAGATTATGATAGCGTAAATTCTGCTGTGAAAGCTATGAATCAATTTGGCAATGAGGTAGATGATGCAATATCAATAGGGCTAGGTGCTGGTGATAATAGACAAGCAAAAGTGGTAGCTGATATTGCCAAATTTTATCAAGGATCACATATCAATCAAGTGTTTACAAGCGTTGGACAAACAACAGCTAACAGCGATGAAAATACTTGGGTTAATGCTTTAGTGTCTCCTACAGGACAAACCGGGTACGTTAATATTTCTACGGGACCTGTAAGTAGTGATGGCGTCGAGAAAGCGAACATCCCAATTCAAGCAGCAATTAATTTAATTAAGGATATGGGAGGTTCATCAATCAAATTCTTTCCTATGAAAGGTTTAGCTACGGTTGAAGAGTATAAAGCAGTGGCTCAAGCATGTGGAGAAGCTGAATTTGGTTTAGAACCAACAGGTGGTATTACAAAAGAAAATTTTGAAGAAATAGTAAAAATCGCATTAGAATATAATGTTCCTAAAATCATTCCACATGTATATTCTTCTATTATTGATAAAGATACAGGACTAACAAATATAGAAGATGTCGAATGGCTAACATATAAAATAAAACAATTGGTTGATGCTTATGAGTAAACACATTGCAGCTTATGGAGAAATAATGATGCGATTAGAGGTACCTGATAATCTACTATTAAGACAAGCTGAAAACTTAAAATACTCTTTTACTGGCACAGGTGTTAATGTAACAAGTTTATTATCCCAATTTGGATATGATACGAGCTTGATTAGTGCAGTACCTGATAATGCTATTGGAACAGCAGCTATTGGGGCAATAAGAAGATTAGGTATTCATAGTGATTTTGTTATTAAAAATAATGATAATTTAGGGATGTATTTTTTGGAGCAAGGATTTGGGAATCGTCCAAGCAATGTAACTTATACAAACAGACAGCAAAGTAGTTTTAATACAACAGATATATCAAAATATAATATTTCCCAGTCACTAGAAGGAATCGATGTTTTGCATATTTGTGGTATATCTTTAGCCATGAACGATTTAACGCAAAATAATATTTTGACTATAGTTAAAATAGCAAAAGAGAAAAACATTCAAATTGTCTTTGATTGTAACTTTAGGCCTTCATTATGGGGAGATAATGGTAATCAACGTGCTAAACCTTACTATGAAAGTATTTTAACAGAAGCAGACATCGTGCTCATGAGTGAAAAAGATGCAATTAATACTTTGAATTTAACAACAAGCAAAGAAACAAAAGAAGAACAACTAGAAGAATTATTACCGATTGTCGCTAATAAATTTGATATAAACATTATTGCTGGAACTATAAGAACGATTCAAGGCAGTAATCAAAATAATATCAAAGGTTATTTATTTAAAGATAAAAGAATGTATTACTCTAAAGCATTCGAAGTTGATATTTTGGACCGAATTGGTACAGGAGATGCGTACACTTGTGGTGTGATGCATGGTGAATTATCAAATATGGACCCTCAAGAAATAGTTTCATTTTCAACAGCATCTTGTGTATTAGCACATACAATATCTGGGGATACACCATTGTTTGATACTGATGATATAATAAAAGTCATAAATGAAGAAAAAAATGATATTGAGAGGTAATTGATTTATGACAAATTTATCATCAGATAAAGGGCCATTATATTTACAAATAAAACAAATTATTGAAGATAGAATTATTCACGGCATATACACTATTGGTAATTATATACCAACCGAAATTGAATTTGAAAAGGAATTTAATGTAAGTAAAGTGACAGTTAGAGCAGCTATTAAAGAATTAGTTACGCTTGGCTACTTAGAGAAAAAAAGTGGCAAAGGCACAACTGTCATTAATCACAAACAATTAAGCAATGTTACTAATAATAAAAACTTTACAGAAAAACTCGTAGAACAAGGGAATCAAATTCAAAAGCTTATAAAAGATATTGTCGTCGAAGAGCATGATAAAAATAGTGAATTATTTCAAATGTTTGGTGAAAAATCCTATAAGATCACGAGAGTTTATTTATTAAATGATACGCCGTATATTCTGTTCAATCATTATTTACCATATCCATTAAACAGTTTGGATAAGTATGGTCAATTAAAACAAAATAATGACCTATCTATTTATAAAATTTTAGAAGATGAAAAAATAGAAATAAAAGATATTGAAGATAACTTCTCTGTTGGTTTTGATGCACAGGCTACGTCTTATTTGAACCTTAATTCATCTGAGCCATTACTTGTAAGAGAAAGAATATCTTATTCAACACTAAACAATATAGTTGAATATAGCATCGGTTATTATAATAGTAAATTGGAGAAATACAGCATCAGTTTAAAAGAATAGACAAACTCTTGTGACTTGTTGGTAGCGCTAACATAAATGGGGGAACAAAATGGATTCTAATATATATTTATTAATTATTACGCTACTTTCAATCGTTATTGTCATATTAGGTGTTGCATGGTGGAAATGGCATGCGTTTATAAGTTTAACTGTAGCAGGATTATTCTTAGCTATTATGGCAGGTTTATCTCCTGAAAAAATTGTCACAGCATATGAAACTGGAGTTGGAGATGTATTAGGACATTTAGTAGGTATCTTAGCATTAGGTACAATTTTAGGTAAATTAATGTCTGACTCTGGCGCTGGTATGCAAATATCGGATTACTTAGTGAAAGCGTTAGGTTATAAAAAATTACCATGGGCGATGATGTTATCAGGATTTATTATTGGTATACCCGTATTTTTTGAAGTAGGGATTGTGATTTTATTACCTTTGGTGATTTCAATTCATAAAACAACTAAAACCAATATATTACTAATAGCGATACCGTTATTAGCAGGTTTATCAATTGTACATGGTATTGTGCCACCACATCCTGGTGCAATGACAGCAATCGGCATATATGAAGCTGATTTAGGAAAAGTGTTGTTATATTCACTAATCATTGCGTTACCAACTGCAATTATTGCAGGCCCAATTTTTGGTAAGTATATTAGTAAACGAGTTATACCGGAAAATCCACCTAATATTATTAAAGTAAATAATAAAACTAAGGGATTACCAAGTGTAGGTATTTCATTTTTAGTTATCATTTTACCAGTATTACTAATGTTACTATCTATAATTACACCTTACTTAGGAGAGATTCCTAGCATAATAAAAAACTCATTAATATTTATAGGAAGTCCTGTGATAGCATTATTAATTTCTTGTTTTGCCGCTTTCTATCTATTAGGGTTTAAGCAAGGTATGACGAAAAATGTAATTAAAGATTTAGTAGAAGAATGTATTTTACCGATTGGCTCCATTATTTTAATTATCGGTGCTGGTGGAGGCTTTAAAGAAATACTTATTGAAACAGGTGTCGGGAATACAATTGCACAGATGACAGAACAGCTTTCACTATCGCCATTACTCTTAGCATTTTTAGTAGCAGGTTTAATACGTGTTGCTACTGGATCAGCCACGGTTGCTTTAACTACAGCTGCTGGTATCGTATCACCAATTATTCAACATATGTCTGGGGTAAATCTAGAATTACTAGTTATTGCAACTGGTGCAGGCTCTTTAATGTTATCTCACGTAAATGACGCAGGATTCTGGTTGGTTAAAGAATACTTAGGTTTAAATGTCAAAGAGACATTTAAAACGTGGACAGTAATGGAAACGTTATTATCATTTGTAGCTTTTGCAATTGCTTTCATCATAGATGGAATTATATAATAGTAACAATTTTAAGTAGAAAGACCCAATCCATTTTTTCTAATGGATTGGGGCTTTTATTTGAGAACGAGATAATTTATGTTCTAGACTATTGTTAAAAACTGTTTATGATGAAAATATCTTCGTACTAACTTCGAATTTTAATGTGCTGATTTAGAGTTACTTTGAACTTCTTCCACATTATTAGAGACTTGTTTATCTTTGTCTTTAATCCAAACTTTTTCTAATTCTTCTAGTGTTTTACCTTTTGTTTCTGGAATGAATTTCCATACAAACAAGCCAGATAAAATACTCATGAGTGCGTAAAATCCGTAAGTCATTGTACCACTAATTTCCATCATAGACGGGTAAGTAGAAGTGATTGTAAAGTTTGCTAACCATTGTACTGCGACAGCTATTGCCATCGCGCCACTTCTAATTCTGTTAGGGAATATTTCTGATAATAACACCCAGATAATTGGTCCCCAACTCATCATAAATGAGGCAGTATAAATAACTAAAAATATTAAAGTTGTAATGCCAAATGCACCATTTGCAGCGAGTGCACTCATACCAATCATTCCGATTGCCATACCAGTAGAGCCGATGATTAATAAAGGCTTACGACCAAATTTATCGACATATAATATAGCAATAACGGTGAAGATGACGTTTACTAACCCCATCACAACAGTTTGTATCATGGAGGTATTGTCACCTGCACCTAAATTTTCGAAAATACGAGGTGCATAATATAAAGCTACATTGATACCGATGAATTGTTGGAAAATAGATAATAAAATACCGATAATAATCACGGTTTTACCAAAACTAAATAATGGTGCTTTTACATCTGTTAGTTTATTTTTAGTTGATAAGATATCATTTAAAACATTCTGTGCATGATTCTTAGAAGAGTATATTTTATTTAGTACTGTGAGTGCTTCAGTATTTCTATTATTTAGTGATAAATATCTTGGCGTTTCAGGTACTAAAAATAATAAAAAGAAAAATGCAATTGCTGGTATTGCTTCTGTCATAAACATGTAACGCCATCCGATTAGTTCAATCCAACTCTGAGACTGACCGAAAGTAATACCGTAGTTTACAAAATAAACGACTAACATACCAAATATAATAGCAAATTGGTTCCATGAAACGAGTCTCCCTCTTATAGAAGAAGGTGCGATTTCACTAATATACATTGGAGATATTGCAGAGGCTAATCCTACACCAATCCCGCCGATGACACGATAGAGATTAAATGTTATCAGCAAACCAAGGCTGGATTCACCTGGTTCAAAAAATAAAAACTCAGGATAGCCTGATAAAAGCGCAGAAACTACAAATAAAACAGCTGCTACTTGTAATGATTTTTTACGACCGAGCCGACTTGAGAAAATTGAAGATAACAAGCCACCAATAATACAGCCGATTAAAGCGCTGGAAACTGTAATACCATGGACAAAACTACCGTAATCTTTAGTTAAATATTTCTGGAGAGATTGTTCAGCACCAGAAATAACTGCTGTATCATAGCCGAATAACAATCCGCCAAGCGTTGCGATTAAAGCTATTTTAAAAATAAACTTCTTATTATTATAAGTTGACATATATCCATCCCCTTGATAAATCACTTAAATTTGCTTAGTTTTTGAGTTACTGGTTGCGTAGCGTCATAGATTGTTTTATAAATATCAAATAAGTTGTGGTATGATTTACTGTTTTCTTCAATAGGAGATACTTTTTGGTTATATGTAATCCATGATTGACTCATTTTATTGAAAGTATCAAACCACGCTTCACCCATAGCGGCTAACATCGCTGCACCATAAGCTGGACCTTGTTCTTCAGTTCTTGTGGTAATCGCTGCATTGAAAACATCTGCTTGGATTTGGAGCCACTCATGATTTTTTGCACCACCACCGATAGAAACTATTTCTTTGATGTCAATGCCGTTGTTTTTCATGATTTGAATGCTTTCATTTATGGAATAAGTGATACCTTCGATAACAGAACGTTTCATATCGAGTTGCGTAGTATTTGCATCCAAACCGATAAAGCTGCCTCTAACTGTTGCGTCATTATGTGGTGTACGTTCACCTAGTAAATAAGGCGTGTACATTACTCCGTTTGATCCAATATCAGCATCTGAAATTGTTTCTAAGAATGCAGAAAAATTTGCATCAGGATCTAGTAGTTGTTTTAACCATTCCAAGCTATAACCAGCGGATAAAGTGACACCCATAATGTATTTTTGATTAGGCACACAGTGGTTAAAGTAATGCACATTGCCATCATTTTCATAGTCAGCATTATTTTCGATGGATAATGCCACGCCAGAAGTACCGATACTTACTAATTGTTTTTGTTCATCTGTGATACCAGAGCCTAAAGCGCCACATGCGTTATCTGCGCCTCCTTGATAGACACTGATATCCCAATCGATATTTAAAGCGTTTTTTACGTCTTCAGTTAATTGACCACTTTTGTGATGAGAAGCAATGATGTCTGGACAAATAGATGCGTTAATATCTAAGCTATTTAATAATTCAGTAGACCAATTTTCTTCTTTCACGCTAAACATAATTGTACCTGCAGCGTCTGAAGGTTCTGTAAAAATGTTGCCCGTTAATTTATAAACGATATAATCCTTAGGCAACATGAATTTATGGATTTTATTATAATTATCAATTTCATTATTTTTTAACCACATTAGTTTAGGTAATGTAAATCCTTCTAACACAGTGTTTTGTGTGAATTTTAGTAGTGTATCGAGCCCTAATTTATTTTTGATTTCATCAACTTCATCAGAAGTACGTGTATCATTCCATAAAATAGCAGGTCTAATGACTACACCTTCTTGATCAATAACCACTAGGCCATGCATTTGACCTGAAAAACTAATGCCAGTGATTTCTTTTTGTGCGTATTTGTTTAATAAATGCTTTAAACTCTCAATTGTTGCGTCATACCAGATATCTGGATTCATTTCGCTGTATCCAGATTTAGGGTGCAGCGTATGATAAGAGACGCTGTATGAATCTACAACGTCTCCATTTTTATTAACAACAATAGACTTTAAGGAACTTGTACCAATATCTATACCGATTACATAAGTCATTTTTATCAGTCTCCATTATTAATGTTTAAAATATATTGATTCATTTGAGCTTTAATCACTTCTAAACGATCAGAAGTATTATCAATCTCATTAATATTAAAAGCATATTCCTCTAATTCTTTAAATGAAGTATTACCTTCAACTATCTTTTTACCAATACCTTCAGCAAAAGATTTATATTTTTCATCTACAATATTTTCAAAGAAATTATCTTCAATCATTTTGTGTGCTACTTTTAAGCCAAGTGCAAATGTATCCATACCAGCGATATGCGTTAAAATTAAATCTTCTTGTTTGAATGAAGTTCTTCTTGGCTTAGCATCGAAGTTCAAACCACCTGGATTTAATCCACCATTTTTTAAGATTTCGTACATTGCTAATGTTGTATCGTAGACGTCAGTAGGGAATTCGTCTGTGTCCCAACCTAACAGTGGATGACCTTGGTTTGCATCTACTGAACCTAATAAATCATTATCACGAGCATATCTTAATTCATGTTGGAAAGTGTGCCCAGCTAATGTTGCATGGTTTGCTTCAATATTGAATTTGAATGTTTTATCTAAGTCATATTTTTGTAAGAAAGCATGTGAAGTCGCAACATCAGTATCGTATTGGTGTGTTGTAGGTTCTTTTGGTTTAGGTTCAATTAAGAATTGTCCTGTGTAACCAATTTCTTCTGCATAGCTTTTAGCCAATTTTAAGAAATTAGCTAAGTTGTCTAACTCTAATTTCATATCTGTGTTTAGTAAACTTTCATAACCTTCACGTCCGCCCCAGAAAACAAAGTTTTCAGCGCCTAATTTTTTAGCGATTTCTAATGACTTCTTAACTTTTGCAGCGGCATATGCGAAAACTTCAGCGTTAGAAGAAGTTGCTGCACCATGTACAAAACTTTCGTGTGTAAAGTTGTTTGTCGTATTCCAAAGTAATTTTTTACCAGTTTGATCCATTTTTTCTTTAATAAGGTCTACAATGATATCTAAATTTTCATTAGATTCTTTTAATGTTGCACCTTCTGGAGCGATATCTATATCGTGGAAACAGAAATAATCAATACGTGTTTTTTCCATAAATTCGAAAATTGCATCAACTCGTGCTTTAGCTTTATCCATGTCGTTTAAGCTATCCCAATCACGTTCAGCTGTGCCAACGCCGAATGGGTCTGATAAGTCAGCTGTAAATGTATGCCAATAAGCTACACCAAATCTAAGGTGTTCTGCCATTGTTTTGTCGCCTACTTTTTCTTCGGGATTATAATATTTAAAACTAAAAACATTATTTGATTTAGGTCCTTCGTAATTTACTTTATCAATATTGAAATATGTCATGATAATCCTCCTATAACTAGTTGGTTAGTTTATTAAACAAACTAACTTTAGAGATAATATAGCACGGAAAATTATTTTTGTAAACGCTTTCTAAAATATTTCAAAAATAACCCTTCTACAAAAATGTAAAAGGGTGTGCTTGTTTAGTTAGATTTTAATTGAATATCATCAATGTTTAATAATTTCTGCATAATTGCGATTGAGCCACCTAATAAGGTTGCGTGTTTCACATTCGTAGTAAGATTGAGTTGTACGGAGTGAGTCGAATATTGACCTAGCTGTGTTTTAATCGAATCTAAAATAACAGGTAATTCATTGATTAATGTGCAGTTAATATAAATCATATCCGGATTGAACTGCGTATTTAAATTGTGAACTAATACTGCAATTTTGGTTGTAAAATATTCAATTTCTTGAATAACAATATCATTATGTTGATGGTAAAGTTCAATAAGTTCTGGAAGTGATATATTTCGTTCAAATTGATTACTAATACTTTGAATTAATGCTTCTTGGGAGCAAATATTTTCAATTGTGTTGTATGTTTCACCGTTTTGAAGTACGAGCGTTTTACCGATTTCGCCAGCTTCGCCATTAGAGCCACGATATAATTTTTTATCGATGATTAAACCTGCACCAATGCCTTTGTGAATACTTAGAGCAATTAAATTTCTCATTTCTGAATTACTATGGATGCTTCTTTCATAAATTGCAGATAAGTTTGCTTCATTTTCAATAATTACTGGAACTTGAGTCAGTGATCTTAACTCATCTGTAATGGAAATGCCTTCACTTTCATGGAAGGGAAGGTGAATTATAGTTTGATTGTGATCTACAATACCGTGAATTGAGACAGACATACCCAACAAGCCATAGGAAGTATCATAGCTTTCAGAAGTAGGTATATTTGTTTTTAATATAGCTAAGATGCTACTCACTTTTTTGTCAGGTAAGTTATATGATTCATGTTTTAACACGGTACCATCAAAATAATTGTACATTAACTCTACAGAGCTATATGTTAAATCCATAGAAATATAATAGCCATAATGTTTGTTGATTTTTAGGAGGATTGGTTTGCGTCCGCCGCTTTTTGTACTATTACCTTCGCCCACTTCAATGACTAAGGATTTCTTTTTCAAAGCATTTAATATATTAGAAATAGTAGCTTTATTGATTTCTAAATTCTTAGATATTTGAGTGCGCGAAATATTATGGTTGTTGAAGATTTGTTTTAATACACGTCTTTCATTCATACTGATTTTTAAATTATTTTCCATTTTTTATTACCTCATATAAGTTTAAACAGGGTTTAAATGCGATTTTTGTCTAATATTACAACAGTGTAACACATTGTTCCAAAGTTATAGATTATAGATAAAGTTATGTTAGTGAGTAATATTAGTGATACACGTCTTATATTATATATTATAGTAGAGAGATTTAAAAAATGGTAATTGAAGATAAGATAAAACACAAAAATCATCTAAACATTTTTATGTTTAGATGATTTTAGAGTGTCGACAAGATCTCCGACTTTGTTGGCAATTATTATATGCACGCTTTCCACGGGCACAATCTGTAGTATCCAGCTAGTGATTTGAGCCGGCCCAAATCACTGTCATCCTTAAAAATATATTATAACCAATTATTCATTGTGATGTTTTAAGTTAATATTCTAAGCGTTTGAACAGTTTTAAACCTGCGAGATAACATACGATAGAGTAAACGAGTGTTATTAAAATAATAATTACGAGTTTAGTAAAGAATTCATTGATATTATTTGCTTCTTCATAACTGTTAGGAAAGAAGTATTTAAATCCATGAATGAGCGGGGCAGCAGACATTATCATTAATAATATCACCACGCCAAGTATGTTAAAACCTGTTGAGAGTTTCATAGATAACATGATTCCAAAGAAAACAGCTATTAATGTAATCCCATAGATACCTATAATGCCTAAAATATCACTGTAGTTAATACTTGCAGAAGATGATAAAAAATCTCCCGAAGCATAATTGAATTTAATAATGTATGTAAAATATAAAACTTGAGAAGCAATGAACAATAGGATGAAATAAATAACATACATAGATAATAAAGCAGCTATTTTAGAGTTATAAAGATATGTACGGCTAATATCTTTATAAAAAATTAAACGACCAGATTCATATTCTTCATAAAAAAGAAAACTAATAAAATATGTAACTAAAATTAATGGTACAGCAAATTGTGATTGAGCAGCTAAAACGCCATAATAGAAATCTAGTCCGGTGAGTCCATTTGTTTCTCCATTAATTTGCATAAAGTTAGTAGGGAGGATGAGTGTAATTAAATATAAAAATGGATAAAGTGCAATTAAGTAAAAAATTAAAGCTGAATTGCGAGTGGATATATTACAAAATATATGTTTAGTAAGCATTTTCTCACTGCCTTTCAAATTCATCATAATGGTGATATAAATTATCTTGTTCGCTGACTGTATTTATTAATGTGTAATGATTAACTACATATTTCATAATATCGTTATACTCCGCAGAATCGATTTCAATAGAAATTTCATTCATAGAAATATTTTTTATTGTTGTAAATAGGTCTAATAATTCTTGTCTATGCTCAGGATAAATTTGTTCCTTAATTACAATTTTTAAAGCTTGGTCTTTGTTGTAATCAATATGATGAAGTTTGCCATTTTTTATAATCACGAATTTATCACAAACCTCGGATAATTCATTTAACTGGTGACTTGAAATAAGAAGCGCAATGTTTCTTTCTTCCACCCATGTTCTTAAAGCGCTAATGAGCGTTTTAACACCGTCAGGATCGAGACCAACAAATGGCTCATCCATAATTGCTAATTCAGGTTCATCTAGTAAACACATCGCCAAAGATAACCTTTGTTTCATACCAAAGGAAAAGTCTTTCACTTTTTTATTTTTAGTATGTGCAAGTCCAACAAGTTCTAGAACATTATCGATATTATCAAGATATTTTTCCTTATTATTTACTTTTAAGTAGTAAATCAAATTTTTTTTAGCGGAAAAGTGTTTGAAATAAACTGTATCAATCATAATACCTACGTTTTTCATAACGTTATTATTTTTAAAAATATCTATACCATTTAAAGTGATAGATCCTGAAGTTGGTTTTTTAGACTTAGCAATAATTTTCATTAATGTAGTCTTACCAGCGCCATTTTTACCGATTAATCCAATAATATCGCCTTTATTAATCGTTAAAGAAACACCATCAAGCACATTAAATTCAGGATCTTTAAAGCGTTTATAAAGATTATCTATTTTTAACATTATGTCCTCCTTTAAAAAATATTTTTAAGATTAAATAAGTTAAACAGAAGTATATTAAAAATGAAAAGATAAATTGAGGGACGGTAAGCAAATTTTGATTTATTTCTATATAAAAATCGTTCTTCTTAGTTGCAAAATCATCACTAATTTCTTTGAATTTTGGATTAGACATTATAGAATTTGAAACAATATAATAATATAAAATATTGAACAGAGACATTATAAATAAAGATACTAAGTTATACGTATTCTTGCTAAAAATAATAGAAAGAATATTTGATAGTAACGGAAAAATAAGTAATCCCAAAATCATAAATATTAATCCTAAATTGACATTTATTAAAGACATTATAAAAGAGAATACAAGATTTAATATAAATGAAAGAATGATATTAGATTTGTTGAATACTCTTTTCATAAAAACTAACTCCTTTTAAGAAAATTTGTAAATCAAAATATTATACAACCAATGGAAAGCGATGGCATCTTGTAATTTATATTTATCTGCGAGCCAATACATAATTAAGCTGCTTGGAAATTTTGTACACAAATTAACTATGAGATCGCCATTAATATGTAAGATTAAGGAAAATAAAAAAGAACCTAATATAAAACTTAATGATTTGTTAAAGACGCTTAATAAGAGTATTAGTAAAATATGTCTAAATAGAAATTCTTCACAAATAGCTACAATAAAATACTCAGTTGTTGCTGCCTTTCCAATTAAAAATAAAGAAAAAGGCAAAATAATAATAAACATAAAAATCAAACGTTTATAATTAAAAATCTGTAAGTACCAAATACGTAAACGTTTTTTAAATAAATAATTTACTAGTAAAGTGGGTAATCCAATGAATGAAATGATAAAAATTAAAGTAAAAATTATATAGTATATAAGAGCGGAGGAATTATCTAGAATAGATACTGAAAGCATAAGCATTATATTTAAACTCACACCAGAGACAACTATAAGTAATGTTGCAATTACAATTGCTTCTATTTTATTCATAGATATTGACCTTTCTTAGATATTAAGAAGAAGGTGTGTAATAACACACCTTCAATAACAAAGATTAAAAATGCCATTTTTTGCCTTTTCTACCGAACTTGAAAATCCACAAATTCACTTCATTTAGACTAAATAAATCTAATAAAGATTTCATATGCAAAACCTCCATTCTGTTATTTTATATTAATATAATGCGCTTTCATAAATAGGTCAATATAATAAAATTAGAAAATTATAAACATTTTATGTATGCTATATGATATTAAATTCATTATTTTTTAAATATTTTAAAATCTGTAATGTATAAATATAAAACAAAATAGCATTTTTAGAAATTGAATTTTATGATTGACAAGTTATTTGCAAGAGCGTATTATATAAAAATGTACATGGGGTGTACTGTATAAATAAAAACACGCCACATATTGAAAAAATGGACGAATTCAAGGATTAACACGCTCCATAACGTAATGTTTATAGCGTTTGGGATTATTTTCAAACTAATAGTACATGGGGTGTACATTTCAAAAAAGAAAGGTAGATAGTAAATGTTTAATGAATTTAAATTTATATTCAGAAATAAAATGTTGATTGTATCTCTTATAGCCATAGCGCTTATCCCTCTAATTTATGTGGCACTATTTGTAGGCTCAATTTGGGACCCTTATGATAAGACAGATCAATTGGAAATATCTATTGTAAATCAAGACGAATCAGCCAAATTAAATGGTGAAAAAATAACAATTGGCGATGATTTAGTAGATGAATTAAAAGATAATGAGGATTTTAAATTCCAAGCAGTTTCCGAGAAAAAAGCTGCACATGAATTGGAAAAAGGTAATAGCGTGGGAACAATTATTGTACCTAAAGACGCATCTAAAAATGCAACGACTTTATTAGATGAAAATCCGGAAAAAATTAATTTGGAAACGCAAGTTAATCCAGGATCAAGTTACACGGGTAGTCAAACTGCTCAGAAAGCAATTGATACAGTTACAGACACAATTAAAGATGACATTCGTGAAAATTACTTAACTGAAATATTTGCGAGTACGAAAAAATCACAAGATGGTTATCAAGATACATCTGACGCACTAGGCGAAATGTCTAATGCAGAGTCACAATTAATTGATGGTAATCAGCAAGTCAGTGATGGCTTGCAACAATTAGTCCCAGCGGTAGGACAACCTGCACAGCAATTATTATCAGGTAATGACCAAGTTACTGATGGTTTAAATCAATTACAGGAAAACAATGATCAATTACAAGCTAAGTTAAATGAAGCAATCACGAGTCAGCAAGATGTTTCACTTGAAGATGACAATGAAAAAGCATTAAATAATGTGACGAAAATAAATGAAAATAATCCTACTGAGGCTGACAATTATGGCGAAACAATTGTACCTTATATGGCGAGTGTAAGTTTATTTGTTGGAGCAGTATCATTTAGTGCGATTTATCCATTGAGAAAAACATTAAACAAAGGCGTTTCCTCAACTAAACAAGCGCTTGGTAAGCTATTACTTTATCTTCTGCAAGGTAGTTTATCAGCATTGTTTATGAGTAGCTGGGTTATATTTGCATTCAACATGTCGATTGACAACGTAGGCCAGTTCCTATTAGTGAGCTTCTTATGGGCTATTGCTGCAATAACGATTACGTCATTCTTAGCGCTATTCTTAGATAGAATTGGACTATTCTTATCCATGCTATTACTCATATTACAGTTGAGTTCAAGTGAGGGGATGTTCCCAATTGAACTTTCAGCAAGTTTCTTTAGATGGATTCATCCATTTTCTCCAATGTCTTATGCGATTCAAGGATATAGAGAAGCAATCTTTACCAATGCTGGGCACTTTAACTTTAGTTTCATTGTTATACTATTAAGTGCTATTATTATTGGAATGATCTTATTACAATTCTTAGTGCTATTATGGTTTAACAAGAGAGAAAAAGTTCCGTTTTCAGTGGAATTTAAGTAAAGCTAAAGCAATATAGGGGTGAAAAGTATGGAAAATGAAAACATAAATCAGACGATAGAAGAAGCGATTACTAAATTTCAGTTTGTTATGTTGCATTTAAATAAAGAAATTGTGGAAATGATAAAGGAAACAGGTTTAGGTAATTTTCTATCAAGAGAACAAATTGAAGCAATGAGAATAATACAAACTGAAGGCAAAGTGACGATTAATGAACTAGCGATGCTGCAAAACATATTTAAAACAGCAGCTTCTAAACGTATCGTTAAATTAGAAGAAATGGGCTACGTTGAAAGAGCCTATACAGATAATAAACGTATTAAATTAGTTAAACTCAGTACAGAAGGGGAAACTTTTTTAAAAAAGGCAAATTCAGTTATGATTGAAGCTGTTAAAGAACGTATAGGTGACAAATTTACAACTGATGAAGTACATGAGTTTGTAGACCAATTGTCGCGTCTTAATGACGCATTTAAAGCACATAAAAACTGACAAAAAAGACTCGCATACAATGCGAGCCTTTTTTGTTATTATATTATTTATTATTTCAAACATATTTTGTTTATAATGAATAGACTTAAATATTAACAATTAGTATAATTAGCATTGTAATTGAAGCGAATAAATAGAAATAGGAGGCGCACGATTATGATAAAAAGAACAACTGAACGCGTACTCACATGGATAGGTATTGCATTACAGTTAATTGGTGTAGTACTTATCGCAGTTTTCATACCAATGATAGGTAACAATGAGGTGAAAGAAACAGTCATTCAACAAATGATGGCAGATGATCCAAGCTTCTCATATGAGGATGGTACAAATATCTTCGGCATGTTGAGTAGTTTATTAACAGCAGGTTTAGTTTTATCTATTATAATTTTAATCATTGCAATCATCGGAGCTATTCTAATTAATAAAAAAGCTAAAGCAGCAGGCATCTTACTTATTCTAGTAGGTGTCATTTCATTCTTAGGAAACTGGATAAATGCCGTATTATGGATTGTTGCAGGTGTTATGTTATTAGTAAGAAAACCAAAACAACCGGTTCATGGTCAAGATGAGGTGAACAGTGACAATAAACAAGACACAGTGAATGAGTCATATGAAAGATCTAACTCTAATCAAGGTCAAGATTTAAAAGACTTTGATGATTTAGATGGAAAAACGAAACAAGAACATAATGACCCGTATAAATATTAAATAAATATAAATTAAACTAGGTTCCCAGATGATTGGGAACCTAGTTTTTAAAATTTTAAAAATACATATACAATAGACATATTATAGTCATATTCATGTTAATAAAATCGTAAAAAATATGGTATATTTTAATAAAGAGCTATACTATTAAATTAATTGTTATCAGGACTATTTTCTGATATTAAAATGGGGTGAAAAATATGATGATGGTAATTGGAATGCTATTACCTATTTTGGTAGTTGGATTTATAGTGATGTCAGTGTTAGAAGAGAAAAAAAGAAATCGCAAAAAATAATATATTAAGTAATTGAAAGAAACAGTAATCTTAGAATACTTAATTACAAAATAGAGCTAATTTCAGCGTGAAATCGGCATTTTAGTCGAAGGTTAGGCTTACCTCTGGGTGAAGGAAGACTAGTGGAAGTCTAATTTTTGAGTTAGTATATGGTGATTCTAGTGCTTTTGGATATTAATAGTTTCAAGTCACCAAATTGAAAAGAGTATGGGTTTCAGAACCTTAAAAGTAAAACAGCATACATAAAATATTGATAGAACAACGGATTGTTTAACGTGAAACAATCTGTTGTTTTGTTTTTTTATACTTAAATGTAAAGATGAAAAATATTTTATTAGTCAGACAAACAGTAAATCAATTGATATTCTGCTATCATAAACTATAATAATTAATTTATATAAGTTTAATTCATATATGTATGATTTTGAACAAAGGGGGGCATATGATGAGTGAAATGTTGTACATCTTACAAACTGTACTTTTACCTATTTTTATCATGATTTTTTTAGGATTTATTTTGCAAAAGAAATTCACATTAGATTTAAAAACACTAGCCAAATTAAATATATATGTATTTGTTCCGGGTTTTATATTTGTGAAGTTTTATAAAACAGACTTTGCCGTAAAACTTTTATTTTTCATAGTTATTTTCTTTATTTTGTACATGATAGTTCTATATATAATTGGCAAACTGTTGTCTTCCATTCGAAAAACAGATAAAGGAGAAGCAACAACACTGACGAATAGTATTCTGTTTTTCAATTCAGGTAATTATGGTGTTCCAGTTAATGATTTAGTATTTAAAGGTGATCCACTAGCGATGTCTGTGCAAGTGATTGTGCTGTCCTTACAAAATATATTCACTTTTTCTTATGGTATTTTTGCGATTCAATCACTGCAAATAGGAAAATTAAAGGCGTTACTTGGATATTTTAAAATGCCAGTTTTATACGCTTTGGTGTTAGCCATTATTTTAAATTATAACAATGTGCCAATTCCAGAATTTATTTGGACGCCAGCAAATTACGTGGCGGATGCGATGATTGCTGTTGCTTTATTATTATTAGGTGCTCAAATTGCGAATATTAAATTTAGCTTTAAGTGGTCAATTTCTTATATTTATATATTTGTAAGATTAGTCATTGGTCCGCTCATTGCTTTAGTCATTATTAAAATACTTGGTTTAGAAGGCGTGATTGCGCAAACGTTATTTATCGCTTCTGCTATGCCAACATCTGTAAACAGCTCAGTTATTGCTCAAGAATATGACAACCACCCAGAACTTGCTGCACAACTGGTCTTCTTATCAACACTACTAAGTGCAGTAACAGTAGTAATTGTTATCTATTTCTCTAGAATTTTATTTTAAATATCTAGTCAACCTTTTGGGGGGCGGGAATACGAAATCAAATTTTGATTTCCATCCCGCTCCTTTTTTTAGAATTTTGATTTTTTTATTGGACGTGTTATAAATGGGTCGTATATTACATATTCTGAAATAAAAATTTAAAATCTATTTATAAAGGACCGATTAAATTGGCTAATGCAGTGTTAGGTATCGATATTGGAACAAGCTCCGTTAAAGTAATAGCAGTAAATAGACATGGTAAAGTTTTACAGAGTGCAAGTGAACCTTTAAACATCATACAACAACAAAACGGGTTTAATGAACAACATTCAGAAGAGTGGTTTGAGGCAACTAAAATATGTATTAAGCGATTAATGATGACTGAAGAAATTAAAAATATCCATATTAGCGGACTATCACTTTCAGGACAAATGCATAGTTTGGTGATATTAGACGATAATTACGAACCACTACGAAATGCAATACTTTGGAACGATACAAGGACTACATCTCAATGTGAAGTTATTAAAGAAAAACTAGGCGATTATGTCTTAGATAATCCTGTATTAGAAGGCTTTACACTTACGAAATTATTGTGGATAAAAGAAAATGAACCGCAACATTGGGGCAATACTAAAGTGTTTTTATTACCGAAAGATTATGTTCGATTCAAATTAACTGGCAAGTTAAACATGGAATATTCAGATGCATCGAGTACATTACTATTTGATCATAAACACAAAGCTTGGGATAAAAGTATGGGCAAACAATTTGGTATTCATAATATTTACCCTGAACTTGTAGCTTCGCATAAATTAGTAGGTTATATGGACGAAAAAATAACAAAAGAATTAGGACTAAATGAACAAGTGGCTGTTTTTGCAGGTGGTGGAGATAATGCGTGTGGTGCACTTGGCGCGGGAATAATTAAAACGAATGAAACGCTTTGTAGTATTGGCACTTCAGGCGTGGTGTTATCATGTGAAGATGAAAAACATACGGAATATCGCCGTAATATGCATTACTTTAATCACGCTTTAGAAGATATGTCTTATATTATGGGGGTGACACTTGCTGCGGGAGATAGTTTACAGTGGTTACGTCGAAATATATTAGGGCATTTAAGCTATGATGAAATAATTACTATGGCGAGTCAATCGCAAGTTGGTAGTAATGGATTATTATTCACTCCATATCTATCGGGAGAACGTACACCACATGGCGATTCAAACATTAGAGGGAGTTTCATAGGTTTAAGTGCTTTACACAGTAGGGGAGACATGGCGCGTGCTGTTATTGAAGGTATAACCTTTTCTTTATTTGAGTCGATAAACTATCTGCGCGATTGTGGTAAAGATATTCAACATATCGTGTCTATCGGTGGCGGTGCAAAAAGCGACTTTTGGTTGCAATTACAAGCAGATATATTTAATGCTGAAATTAATAAATTGAAGTATGAAGAAGGGCCTTGTATGGGTGCAGCAATCCTGGCTGTATATGGTCTAGGATGGTATGAAAGTATCGAAGCGGCTACAAAGCAATTTATACGTTATGAAAAAACTTTTAAACCAAATAGTGAGAAACACACAAAATATATGCAGTATTTTGATTTGTATCAAAGCGTGTATCAACAAACTCAAAGTCTTACAGCTGGTTTACTAAAAATTTCTAAAACTATAAAATAGTTACGAGTTGAATTATTTAAAAATAAGTAATAGTATCTACTTTATCACTTAGAAAGCAACTTAAATTATAATACCACTTGAAATAATCAGTGGAATAGGTTAAGTTGTATGTAATAATTCTTCAACACATATTTAATAATTAATATAAAAATTAAATAGCTTAAATAACCACTGGAAGTGCCTTGTATAAGGCTGAGACCGAAGTAGTAACTTAGGAATTCCTTGAACCTGATCCAGTTTGTACTGGCGTAGGAAAGTGGCGTTATAAACATGCGAATTCGTTAATCCAACGTCATTTTTCTTACCAGAAAAGTGACGTTTTTTATTTGGGGTGAAAACATTGTTTATAGCAATTACACAGTATAAATATTTAAATCCAGCAGAAATTAAGCAGTATATCAATATAGAGCATTTTATAGATTATTTAATTATCAGAACACCAATGGAGACAGCGGAATTAATTAGTTGGATTAATTTGCTTAGTCAATCTGGCTTTCCTACAAGTAAAATAATTATTCATGACAATATAACTGTATTAACACGATGTAATTTATGTGCGATTCATTTTAAAGAAAAAGATGAACGCATAGCACAATTTAAATATAATCATCCTGACATCCAAGTTAGTATGTCCACGCACGATACAAAACATATAGCGCAAGCAGAAGCATTACAGTTAAGTTTTGTCTTGTATGGTCATATTTTTAAAACTAATTCTAAACCTAGTCAACATCCAAGAACAGAAAATGAAATAAATAAAGCGTTAAAATTCAATATCCCAGTTATCGCGTTAGGCGGTATCAATCCACAAACTTTAAAAAATCTACCTAAAGGGTTCAAAGGTATAGCAGGGATATCCATTTTTGCGCAACAAAACATGAACGAAATCAAGCAGCTGAAGGAGGCTTGGAAGACGTATGTATGATGTCATAATCATTGGTTCCGGTGTAATGGGGATGTCAGTCGCAAGAGAATTAAGTAAATCAGATAGCAAAGTTGCTGTGATAGATCGCGATATACCAGGGGAACATGCTTCATTTAAAGCTGGAGGCATGCTCGGCGCTCAAAATGAATTTACTGAAGACAGTGATTTATTTCATATAGCGCGACAGGCTCAAGAAATGTTCGAGCCATTGAGGGATAGTTTGTTAGATGAAGTAGGCTTAGATATTGAATATCTGCATAGTGGTTTAATTAAACTAGCAAGCAGTATTGATGATAATGCATGTGTTGAAAAGCAATACAAATTTTTGCATCAATACAATCCAGCTGTGGAATTATTGCCTGCAAAGTCACTGAAAGAAAGAACGAATGGCAACGTAATATCAGACAATTTATCCGCGATGTATATACCGAATGATAACCAAATCAATGCCAATAAATACACAAAAGCATTATTAAAATCGCTAGAACAACGGGGAATTCAGAGAATTTACAATACAGAAGTTAGTGAGATTACACCATTAAATCCTGGCTATCGTGTGGTAACCCATACAGATGTGTTAACTGCGGAAAAGGTAGTGGTCGCTGGAGGAGCCTGGAGCGGAAAGCTATTGAATCGTTATATACCAAACAGTAGTGTTAGAGGAGTTAAAGGTGAAGTATTACTTGTAAATCACCCAAATTTGTCTTTAGAAACAACGTTATTTACTACGGATGGTTGTTACGTTGTTCCGAAAATGAAAAACCGTTATTTAATCGGAGCGACAAGTTATTTTGATGACTATTCAGTGGGTGTCTCTCGGCTAGGGAAAAATTGGTTGATACAACAAGCCACAAGCCATATTCCTAACCTAAGAGAAGGAAAGTTAATCAAGCAATGGTCAGGCGTTAGACCTTATACCTCAGATGAGAAACCCATTATGGATGAAGTAGAAAAGAACTTATTTATTATTTCAGGGCATTATCGCAATGGTATTTTATTATCACCTTACGTAGGAAAATGGATGAGTGATTGGATTCAACACAATCGCAAGCCAGAGCAATTTGCAGATTTTATAATTGAAAGGGGTAAGACCAATGAAGTGCATTATAAACGGTGACAACTTTACTTTTGATAAGACATTAAGTATTCAAGAAGTGATTCAAGAACTTGAGTTGGATGAAACGCGCATTATTGTAGAACATAATGAACAATTAATTCAGAAAGAACAATTTGCAAAGCATAAGGTCATGGATGAAGATCGTTTAGAATTACTAGAATTTGTAGGAGGCGGGTAATATGTTTAATATAGGCGAATTTAAATTAAAATCAAGATTATTATTAGGTACAGGGAAATTTGATAGTGAAGCAATACAAACTGAAGCAATCGAGGCGTCCGAGACAGGGGTTTTGACCTTTGCAGTACGTCGAATGAATTTATACGATAAAAATTTACCCAATCCATTAGCGAAAGTGAACTTAGCTAAATTCATTACTTTTCCTAATACTGCAGGTGCAAAATCAGCAGAAGAAGCAGTTCGTATAGCTGAAATCGCAAATCATGCAGGCGTGTGTGACATGATTAAAGTAGAAGTCATAGGAGATGATGAAACATTATTACCTGACCCGTTAGAAACATATAAAGCTTGTGAAATCTTGTTAGATAAAGGTTATACAGTTTGTCCTTATATCTCTAATGATGTGGTATTAGCAAAACGGTTAGAAGATTTAGGAGTACATGCAATTATGCCACTTGCATCACCTATAGGTACGGGCAGAGGCATTAATAATCCCTTGAATTTACGTTATATTATCGAAAAAGTAAATGTTCCTGTCATAGTTGATGCGGGCATTGGCTCTCCTAAGGATGCCTGTCATGCAATGGAGCTTGGAGCAGACGGCATCCTACTTAATACGGCAATATCGAGCGCACAAAATCCAGTGAAAATGGCTGAAGCAATGAAATTAGGAATTGATGCAGGTAGGTTGAGTTATGAAGCGGGAAGAATTCCAGTGAAATACACAGCGCAAGCATCAAGTCCTACTGAAGGCATAGGTTTCCTATGACGCAACGTTACGATCGTCAAACGCGTTATGAAGCATTTGGTAAATATGGACAAGATCAATTGGAACGCACACACGTCATGATTATGGGTGCAGGTGCACTTGGAAGCCAATGTGCTGAGATATTAACTCGAATGGGTGCCGGTCAACTTACAATTATTGATATGGATATTGTAGAACAATCCAATTTACACAGACAGGCTACTTATGTTGAAGCAGATGCCACACAAATGCTGCCTAAAGTAGAAGCATTAAAAGTGCATCTTAGACAAATTAATAGTGAAGTTCAAGTACAGGCGTTATATCAAGAGATTACAAATACAAATATTGAAGCATTACTCTGTCAACATCAACCTGATATTGTACTAGATGGAATGGATCATTTTGTGATTAGATATTTGATTAATGAAGTTTGTCATAAATTAGGTGTGCCATGGATTTATGGAGCAGCTGTAGGCAGTAAGGGTACAGTATATGCCATTGATTATCAGGGGCCATGCTTAAAATGTATGCTTGGTACAACGCCATCTACAGGGGAAAGTTGTGCGATAAATGGTGTGCTTCCTCCAGTGATTCATCAAGTGGCAAGCATGGAAGTCTCAGAGTTATTAAGGTGGCTGTCTGGAAAAGGTTTTTCTAAAAAATTAACAACGATGGATTGCTTTACGATGCAATATAAAACACTTAATATAGATTCATTAAAAAATAGTAACTGCCCTATCTGTAACGAAGGAAATTATGAATATCTCAACATGGCTCAACAAAATTCTATTGAAAAACAGTGTGGTAATGTGTTTCTACTGAGATTTACTCCCCAAATATTTAAATATACAGATTTACTTCCGGTGAAAGTTATGAAAAGTAATCATTTCGCTAAAATGACATCTTATCGAGATTATCAAATAACGTTATTTAAAGACGGCAGAATGAACGTGTATGGTATTGAAAATGAAGACCAAGCAGTAGCATTATATGAAGAATTTCTAAAATGCTTAAAGTGATAAATGAGTTAATGCATTTATTGTAAAAACAAACTAAAGTTCATGAAATGTTTAAAAAATATATGACAAATTCGTTAACGTAGATGTTCATATTTTAAACACTATATATAGTGTTATAAATTAAAATAAAACACAATATATAGTAAAGAGGGATAATATGAATAAACTTGAAACGAATTTGAAAAATCTTATTACTAAAGATCCTACAGTAGTTAATGAAAATGCTAATAAAGATAGTGCTACTTTTTCAACAATGAGAGATTTAACAGCGGGGGTAGTTTCTAAATCATATGCACTGGACTATTTACTTCCAAAGCATGTGGCTGAAGCACATAAAGAGGGAGATATTCATTTTCATGATCTAGATTATCATCCTTTTCAACCGCTAACGAATTGTTGCTTAATTGATGCTAAAAGTATGCTAGAAGAGGGTTTTCAAATAGGTAACGCAACAGTGACTTCACCGAAATCGATTCAAACAGCATCTGCGCAGTTAGTACAGATTATTGCGAATGTATCGAGTAGTCAGTATGGAGGTTGCACGATTGATAGAGTAGATGAATTGTTAAGTAAGTACGCTCAATTTAATGAGCAAAAACACCGCAAAGTTGCAGAAAAATTTGTGAATGCAGCGGATATTGATACATATGTGGATAATCAAGTGACACAAGATATAGGTGATGCTATTGAGAGTTTAGAGTATGAAATAAATACTTTATATACATCTAATGGACAGACGCCATTTGTAACACTTGGTTTTGGACTCGGTTTAGATAAATATAGCCGTAAAATTCAGCAAGCAATTTTTCAAACGCGTATTAAAGGATTAGGTAAAGACCGCATTACTGCAATTTTTCCTAAATTAGTATTTTCCATTAAAAAAGGCGTGAATTTCAGTGAATCAGATCCTAATTATGATATTAAACAACTTGCTTTAGAATGTTCTACGAAGCGTATGTACCCAGATATTTTAAATTATGATAAAACTGTGGAATTGCTAGGTGATTTCAAAGCACCGATGGGATGTCGTTCATTTTTACCCGCATGGAAAAATGAAGCAGATGAATATGAAAATAATGGTAGATGTAATCTTGGGGTAGTAACTCTCAATGTACCACGCATTGCATTAGAAGCTGATGGTGATATAGAATTATTTTGGAAATTATTCCATGAACGTATGAATATCATGCATGATGCGTTAGTGTATCGTTTAGAGCGAATAGCAGAAGCAACACCTGATAATGCTCCTATTTTATATAAAAATGGCGCATTTAAGCATCGCTTAGCAGACAATGATAGTGTGATGGATCTATTTAAAGGTCAACGTGCAACATTATCCATGGGTTATATCGGTTTATATGAAGCGGCTACAGTATTCTTTGGTCCGAATTGGGAAAGTAAATCCAAAGGTAAAGCATTTACGTTAGCTATTTTAAAAGCTATGAAAATTTATCAATTGCGTTGGACAGAAAAATACGATGTGTGGTTCAGCATCTATAGTACACCGAGCGAATCTTTAACAGATAGATTTTGCAGATTAGATCGAGAAAAATTTGGGAATGTTGCTGATATTACAGATAAAGGCTACTACCAAAATTCATTCCATTATGATGTACGTAAAGACATTACACCATTTAAGAAAATTGATTTTGAAAAAGATTATCCTGTATATGCAAGCGGTGGGTATATTCACTATTGCGAATATCCAAAGCTCAATCATAATTTGAAAGCTTTGGAAGCGGTATGGGATTATTCCTATGACAAGGTGAGTTATCTAGGGACAAATATTCCTATCGACCATTGTCGTAAATGTGATTTTAAAGGAGATTTCAAAACAACAGCTAAAGGTTATCAATGTCCTGAATGTGGTAATGATGACCCAACAACTGTAGATGTCGTTAAACGAACTTGCGGTTATTTAGGCAATCCTGTACAACGCCCGACAATTGAAGGTCGTCATAAAGAAATGTGTGCACGCGTTAAACACTTGAAAGATACAACATTATGAAAACCTTAGAAATTACTAAGGGGCAAGGTTATATTGCCAAAATAGAAGCGCAGAGTTTTGTTGATGGCGAAGGGGTGAGATGCAGTATGTATGTTTCCGGCTGTCCTTTTGCCTGTGAAAATTGCTATAACAAAGCTGCTCAAAATTTTAGATACGGAGAACGTTTTAATGACTCGATTTTAGAAGAAATTATGAATTATTGCGAACCAGATTATATTTCAGGTTTAAGCATTTTAGGTGGCGAACCTTTCTGTAATGTGGATATTACTTTAAAATGTGCTCAAGTATTGAGACAACGTTTTGGTGATTCCAAATCGTTATGGGTATGGACAGGATTTTTATATGAATATTTAGTTCAAGATACTGCTGAGAGAAGGGCATTACTTGAGCTCATCGATGTATTAGTAGATGGGCCTTTTATCAATCATTTGTATCAACCGAACTTAGCTTATAAAGGTTCATTAAATCAACGCATTATTGATGTACCAACCTCATTGAGCACAGGTAAACGATGTGAATATATTACGAATTAAAAAAGAACTTAATTTTTAATATTTTAACTCGGTTACGCAAGCGAATTAGTATTAATATAGTAAGAAGTTTCCTAATATAGAGAGTAACAAGAAACTGAATGTAATCACTATAGATAGAGATTAAGCATAGCGTAAAGGAGTAGATTATGAATGTGTACAGGATTTTCATTCTTATCAAAGAGTAACCAGGCAATCTTAGGACGTACAATGGATTTTGTCTATCATTTAGATGGTCAACCAGCAGTACAACCGGGTCATTTTTATTGGGAATCACGTGTTGGATATAAAGGTGAGACTTTATATGGTTTTATCGGAGCAGGCAGTGATATGGCTGGTTTCGTATTTGGAGACGGCGTAAATGAACACGGCGTGGGTGCTTCCGTACAGTATTTTAGAGGCTATGCATCGTATGCTTCAGCAGCAAGAGAAGGATTTATGAATATTAGCCAAAATGAAATTATTACATGGATACTTGGCTATAATAAAAATATTGACGATTTAATCGACAATGCTAAATCAGTTAATGTGGTAGCACATGTAGTAAACGAAATTGCAGAAGTCCCACCACTGCATTATCACATTTCTGATGATACAGGAAGATCTGTCGAGCTTACATTTCAAGATGGCCGTATCGTCATAAATGAAAATCCAATCGGCGTATTAACGAATAATCCAGATTTAAACTGGCACTATGAAAATTTAAGAAACTATACAAATGTTACGCCGCATAAACCACAGGAAAGTAGATTTATGGGGCAACCGCTAAAATCCTTAGGAAATGAAGGTGGCACTTATGGTTTGCCAGGCGGCTATACAGCACCAGAGCGATTTGTGCGAACTGCATTTTTAAAAAATCATCTTATAAATAGTGACAACCCTGAATATGATGTATTGGATGCTTTTAAATTATTAGACGGTATTAGTATTCCTAAAGGCGCTGTGCGTGATGAAAATGGAGAATTGCATTATACCCTTTACCAAACTGTGTTCAATTTAACGACACGCACGATGTATGTTAAATGGTACGATACAAATCAAATAACTGAATTACAATTAACTGAAGACCTCATCACTAAAAAAGACATTACTGTTTTTGAAACTGCTGAAGGTTTAGTTACCAATAAATTGAATTAATAAAACATTAGTAATAATGATGAAAGATTAAAAAATACGGAGAGGCGATGATATGTATCGTTTTTCCGTATTTTTTATAAAAACACAACAACTTTATAATTAAAGATTAGTGTACTTAAGTTTAATTCGTGAAATTTATATACTAAAAGTCATATTGATCATTTTCTTCTTCTATTATTTGTGAATATACTTTGGAGACGCGTAATGTTGAAGTAGCTAATTCATCTATTCTAAATAAAATATCATCATTTACAATCGTACCTTGAGAGAAATCACGTTCTTCTATAAATACATAAGTTTGAATAATGTGAGCTTTCATATAACCTAATATTGGTTTTAATTGTGTTTCAGGAATTAAATAATGCTTAGGCGAACCGGCCGTAGCTATGATTCCGATAACTTTATCTCTAAAGGCGTTAACAGGAAGTAGGTCAAATACGTTTTTTAAAGTGCCAGGAATTGAAGCTTGGAATATTGGGAAACCAATAAAAATAATATCAGCTTGCATTAAGGCAGTAGTGAATTCTAAAGTATCTCCTGAATAATCTAAATAATTACGACCATCACTAAATGACAAATTTAAATTTTTTGGATCAAAAAATTGAATTTCATGTTCTTCTTGTTGATGAGAAATTGCTTCGTTTAAATATGTCATAGCTGTACTTGTTTTAGAACCGACAGTTGAACCGGATAGAATTACGGTTTTCATGTTAAGTCACCTACTTTTTCAAATGTTTTTTGACTCCAGGTATAATTTCATTACCAATAAGGTCGATATTTTTCATAATTTTATCGAAAGGGACGCCACCAAAATCAATTTGGGCCATAAATCTTTGGTGATTATATAACTCATGTTGATAAAGTATTTTTTCAATAATTTGCTGTGGACTTCCTACCATTAGGGCATCTCTATAATCAGGTGTATTTGCAAATTGTTGTTTTGGATAACCAGTACCTCTTATAAATGACATACCGACGTTAATATGAGGATAAAATTCTCGCAAAGCAGCTTGTGTTGTATCAGCAGTATAGAATAAACTTGCTGTAGAAACAGGCAATGCTTCTGCGGAATTGTCAAAGCCATATTCTTTGGCAGTTAAACGGTATTCGTCTATAGAATTTTTAAATGCCATTGCTGGACCACCTAAAGTTGTAATCATCATTGGAATACCTTGACGGCCAGCCTTGATTGCACTAGCAGCAGGTCCACCTACCGCTCTCCAAATTGGTAATACATTATCAACGGGCCTTGGATAAATTTCCATGTTGTTTAAGTCGGGTCTGAACTTACCAGACCAAGTAATTTTATTTGTTTTATTAAGTTCTAACAGTAAATTTAATTTCTCTTCATAAAGTTCGTCGTAGTCATTTAAATCTAAACCAAATAAATCAAATATACCAGTGCGCGATGCTCTTCCCGCTACAATTTCTGTACGGCCGTGAGAAATAAGGTCTAGTGTTGCAAAGTCTTCAAAAACTCTAACTGGATCAGCTGCACTTATAATGGAGGATGAACTAGAGATTTTAATTGAGTTTGTAGCTTGTGCGATTGCACCTAAAATAACAGTGTGTGCCTGTGTAGTAAAATGTTCTTGGTGGCTTTCACCAACGCCGAAAATATTGATACCTGCTTGTTCGGCTAATTGACTCGCTTCAATTAATTCTTGTATACGTTTTTCAGAACTTACTTTTTTACCTTTATGAGGATTAAGTAAGTGGTCTCCAAGTGAATAAAGACCAAATTCTAATGGGCTGTTTTCATTCATTTTTAATTTAGCCATATCGTATCATCCTTTATAAATCATGTAGTTTAGATTCTATTTCTAATCTTTGGTCTTCCAAGAAATCTGGTAAGTTGAGTTCTTCACCTAGGTTTTCAATATCTGTATCAACCGTAAATCCTGGTGAGTCGGTTGCAAATTCATACATAATACTATTATGACGATAATAAAGAGACTTGAAAAAGTAGCGGTCTATAATGCCACTATTATTTCCTGGGTTATGGTTTATGGTATTTAATACGGCCACTAAATTTGAATCTTTTGGCGTGTTTACAGCGATATGATGCACATATCCTTGGCCAGGACGCGCACGCTCTCCTTGCTGTTCAATAACCACGAAATCAGTATACAAACCTTCTTGATCTAATGTCATAACCGTTTCGTCAGTGTCTTGACGAGGCGCGTAATTTAATTTGTTTTTTAAAAAATCGATTGTTGGTTGAGCTTCACGTACTCTAAGTTCAACGGGTCCCATACCTAGTATTTGATGTTGTACCGGAACATCTGTATAAGGATTTTTTCTCCACGTCGTTGGGATTTTATAGTTATCGTTAACAAGCAATAATATTTCTAGATTATCTACATCTTTAAATAACAGTGCCGGCTGATTTAAATACGTCATATCAGTTGTTGTAATGTTGGCATCTGTGAGGCGTGATTTGAAATAAGATAGCGCAGCTTCATTTGGGACAAGTAATGATAAACGATGGATAGAATTTGTACCAGGACGATTCTTACCTACATTCGGAATTTCAAAAAAACTTAATAACGTGCCAACAGAGCCAATTTCATCCCCAAAAAATAAGTGATACATAGTTGGATTATCTTGGTTTACGGATTTTTCTACTAAGCGTAACCCTAATATTTGAGTATAGAAGTCTTTATTTATTTGAGCATCTTTTGTATACATTGAAATGTGATGATGACCGATAATATTCATACGTGTACCCCCGCATTATGATAATTTCTAGTTTTAATACTCATTACCTATTTAAAAGAAAATAAACTGATGTAGTATAAAAAGTATACTAGTTATCTATAATATATGTCGAAAGCGGAAAAAAAGCAATAACTGTGAACTATTTAAGTTATCTATAGTTTCCATTTAAATTATATTAGTTCTACAAATCTATAATTGATCGAAATAAAAATAGGCATGGATACATTGAATTACTGTGTATCTATGCCTATTTGATGTTATTCAGTTTTTTTAAAATCTAAATAATAGAGACTGAATTCTAAATCATTTTTTAGATGTGTTTCTAATAATTCAACAGCTAAATCTATGTCTCTGTTAAAAAGTGCCAAAACAATTTCTTTGTGTTCTTCGATTAACCCAGGGCGGCGTTGATTAATGACAGTTTGGCTAAATAGATAGATAAAACTTTTGTATTTTTGATATGTGTCGAGTATAAATTGATTATTTGTTGCAGCAATAATTTTTTGATGGAACTGGTCATTCGTTTCAATAATTTTATCTTCAGATTCTTTATCGATATTTATTTCAGCATACTTATTTAGTTCTTCTAAATCTGCTTTTGTGTATACAACTGCTGCTTTTCTTAATGCATATGTTTCTAATAAAATACGCATTTCAAAAATTTGTCTATATTCTTCACTTGTTGGCATGAAAATATAAGAGTTTTTAATGAAATATTCTAATTCTAGTTGTTTCAAAGCCTCGCGTATAGGTGTTCTACTCACATCATACTTCTTCGCAAGTTTAGCTTCTGTAATCTTTTCATCTTTTTTTAATTCACCAGAAATAATATCATTTCTAATTTTTTGATAAATAGTTAATTCATTAGTGTTCAATTTATTCACCTCATTATGATAAGTGTACTATAAAAAATCCTTTGAGAAAATGTATACATTTTATATCTTTTGGTATACACTTATTTTTGTAAACGTTTTCAGGAAGGGTGTAATTTATGAAAATAGGATTTATTGGTCTCGGTATAATGGGAAAACCAATGGTTAAGAATTTTTTAAAAGAGAATATGACGGTTTTCGTTAATGATTTGAATAAAGAAGCAGAACAAGAAGTTATTAATGAGGGCGCACAAGCAGTATCCATACAAAAAATGGCTCAAGAAGTAGATCACATTATTACTTCATTACCTAATGGTGAAATTGTAAAAGCAGTTTTATACAGCGGAAAAGATGCAATTTTAAACCAGTCAGATATTAGTGTTCAGTCAGTAATTGATACAAGTTCGTTAACGCCAAACGAGTCATTAGAGATAAGTAAAATTTTGAAAGAAAAACAAGTTAAATATATAGATGCACCTATAAGTGGCGGGGAGCCACTAGCAATTACAGGTGAACTCTCAGTCATGATTGGTTGTGATGAATCAGATTTAGAAATCGTTCAGAGCGTTCTAAAGCCTATTGCAAAATCTGTGATAAGAGTCGGTGATGTCGGTGCAGGTAGTGTTGTTAAACTTGCGAATCAAATTATAGTAAATACAAATATTGCAGCACTTTCCGAAGCAGTTGTACTTGCGAAAAAATTTGATATTGACTTAGAAAGTATGTATGAGGCAATTAAAGGTGGCCTTGCAGGTTCAAATGTTATGGAAGCAAAATTTCCTAAGATGATTGAAGAAGATTATCAACCTGGTGGAACACTTAATATAAACCTAAAAGATATGAAGAATGTAAGTTCGACCGCAGATACAATTGGATTAACATTACCTTTAGCAAACCAAGTCAAAGAAATATATAAATCAGAAGTAGCTCAAGGAAATGGTGCAAATGACCATTCTGGCATTATAAAATATTTTGAAAAAATTAATAATATATAGATGAGGTGAGAAAATGCTAACTGAAGATTTAATTAATCAAAAAAACAATGATGATATTCATAAACGATTAAATGACTTTAAATATAAAATAATCGTATTGGATGATGACCCAACTGGTACACAGACGGTTAAAGACTTACCTGTGTATACAGGTTGGTCGGAAGATTTAATTGAAGATGGCTTTAAGCAAGAGAATCATATGTTCTATATATTAACTAATTCGAGAGCGTTGAATGAACAAGAAACAACGAAATTGCATCATGAGATTAGTCGGAATATAGAATTGGTTTCTCGACGTTTAGACTCTCCGTATATTGTAATTAGTAGGGGCGATTCTACTCTAAGAGGTCACTTTTACTTAGAACCTAAGGTCTTGAGTGACGCTTCAGAACAAGCATTTGATGCGGTGTTTTATTTACCAGCGTTTTTTGAAGGTGAAAGGTATACATATAAGGGCATACATTATCTTAAAGAAGATGGGAAATATACACCTGTTTCTGAAAGTGAATTTGCCAATGATACTACGTTTGGTTTTGAATCACAACTGATGGCAGACTTTATAGAAGAGAAGAGTTCTGGGGATACTAAAGCTGAACATGTACACCATATTACACTATCTCAAATAAGAGAAAGAGATAAAGAAAGTATATTACAGACATTTCACGCTGTATCAAATTTTGATGCAGTAGTCGTAGATGCATTAAACGATGAAGATATGGATTATTTTGTCTCTTGTTTAACAGCATTTTTAGCTAGTTATGATAAAAAGTTTATATTTAGAACAGCAGCGTCCTTTGTAAAATCGATGTGTCAGACCCCAGGTGAAATCATTAATCTAAATCAATTTAGTAATAATAACCAAGGTGGTTTGATTATCGTTGGATCACATGTGAAGAAAACATCATCACAATTACATCATTTACTCAATAACACTCATATCACACCAATTGAATTTGATGTTAAATCAGTTACTAAAACAAATTTGAACATTTATATAGATAAAAGAATTCAAGAAGTAGAAGCATTAATTAAAAATAGTAAAGATGTGGTGGTCTATACTTCTAGAGATGTTATTAAGACCGAAGATTTAACAAATAATTTAGGGATTTCTACTAATATTTCAAATGCTTTGGTAGAAATTGTAAGGGGATTAAGTATAAAACCAAGGTTTATTATTGCAAAAGGCGGAATAACTTCTAGTGATGTTGCAACTAAAGGTTTGAAAATTAAAAAAGCACAGGTAATTGGACAGATAACTCAAGGTGTTCCGGTGTGGTTGACTGGTGAAGAAGCAAAATATTCTAAAATGCCTTATGTTATTTTCCCAGGAAATATCGGTAGTACAGATACGTTAACAAATGTATACAAAATGAACAGTAGTATAAAAGAGAATTAGAAGGTAGGGAGATAAAATGATGGGAGAAATGTGGCCATTAATTGCTGTAGTAATAGGGGTACTTATATTATTAATGCTAATTATTTGGTTTAAATTAAATACATTTATTGCATTAATCATTACTTCAATGGTAACGGGTATCTTGTTAGGTATGCCTTTAGACACGATTGTCACAACTATTGAAAAAGGTATGGGTGATACTCTAGGACATATTGCCATCATCTTTGGTTTAGGGTCCATTTTAGGTAAACTTTTATCTGACGGTGGTGGCGCAACACGTATTGCAGACACACTTATAAACGTTTTTGGTGAAAAATATGTGACATGGGCTATGATTATTGCTTCATTTATTATTGGTATTTCATTATTCTTAGAAGTAGCATTTGTATTATTAATTCCATTAGTATTTACATTAGCAAAAAGAATGGAAATCTCAAATCTAAAAGTTGGGTTACCGATGGCAACATCAATTGCTATAACACATGGATTTTTACCACCACATCCAGGTCCTGTAGCGATTTCTGAAGCTGTTAATGCAAACATTGGTTATGTGTTAATGTATGGAATTATCATAGGCATTCCATTAGCGATTATTGTTGGTGGAACATTCCCTATAATTGCGCATAAACTGACGCCAGAAGCTTTTAAAAGAGAAGGAAATCAAGCAGCAGTTGGCGAAATGAAGGAATACGATCAAGATCAATTACCTAGTTTTGGTATTAGTTTACTAACAGCACTTGCTCCGGTTATATTAATGTTATTGGCGACAGTGGTACAACTCATTACTGGTAATGATGATGGTAATGCAAAAGGATTTGAAGGTTTCATTTACTTTATTGGTACTTCTGTAACTGCAATGCTTATCGCTGTGTTATTTGCAATATATACAATGGGAATTAGAAGTAAACAAACTATGAAACAAATTATGGATACTGTTTCTAACGCAATTACACCAATTGCTATGTTAATACTTATCATTGGTGGTGGAGGAACGTTTAAGCAAATATTAATTGATGGCGGTGTTGGTGACACTATATCAGAAATATTTAAAGGCACAGAAATGTCACCGATTATTCTTGCATGGTTAGCCGCTGCTTTATTACGTACAGCATTAGGATCAACGACAGTAGCAGCGATTTCTTCTGTAGGAATTGTATTACCATTATTGCAAACAACAGATGTGAATATTTCCTTAGTAGTATTAGCAATTGGAGCAGGGAGCATTTTCTGTTCTCATGTTAATGACGCAGGTTTCTGGATGTTCAAAGAATACTTTGGATTAACTATGAAAGAAACATTTTTAACATGGACACTACTAGAGTCTATATTATCTGTGGTAGGTCTTATTTTAATATTAATTGCAAATTTAATTATATGATATTAATTAGTAATCAAAAGATAAAAACCCCTTCATAATAATCACTTGCATGTGACTGCTATGAAGGGATTTTATTATGCTTTGTTATCCTGAGTCAGCGTAAGAATACCGTCTTCCATATGGTATACACTGTCACAATACTCAGTTAGTCGTTCATCATGTGTAACAACGATACAAGTTTTGTTTTGTTCCAAAGTTTGTTCTTTTAAAATTTTCATTACTTCCATCGCATTATTCGTGTCTAATGAAGCGGTTGGCTCATCAGCTAAGATAATTGATGGCTTTGTATAAAGTGCTTTAGCAATCGAAACGCGTTGCTTCTGTCCGCCAGATATTTCACTTGGAAGTTTATTCTCAAGAACCTCAATATCAAGTTGTTTAACAAGTTGGTTATAACTTGCTTCGTCTAGTACATCTTTTTTCTGTTTTTGTAGTAATTTAAATTGTTGTTTTACATTTAAAAATGGCACAAGATTTGTAGCTTGAAGAATAAAACCGATTTCTTGCATCCTCGTTTTTGCTAATTCTTTCAGTGACAGTTGAGACACTTGTTTATCATTGATGATAATTTCACCGGATGTGGGCGTTTGTAACGCGCCGGCCATTGTTAGGAATGTACTTTTTCCAGAACCAGAAGGTCCAATAATGGCAACCAGTTCATTTTTATTAAATTTCAAAGATGTAGGTTTTACAGCTTCAATTATTTGATTCCCATCTTTAAAGCTTTTAGTAACGTTTTTAAATTCTAGCATTTATTATACACTCCTATTTATCCTATTGCCTTGAGTGGATCTACTTTTCTAATCGTCAATATCGAGAAGAGGCTACCTAATAGAGAAACTATGATAAGGACGACGCCATATATTAATAACGTAGTAACATCAAATTTAACTGGGACTGCACTTGGTAGAAAAGCACCAGTAAGTAAAGTTAGCGCAAGACCAATCACTGTACCAATCATCGCAATGATGAATGTTTGTGATACTACAACTTTTGCTAAATACCCATTTGTGAAACCTTGTGCTTTTAACACACCGAATAAATTTGTTTTTTGTAACGTAATGACATATAAAAAGATGCCAATCACTGTTGCAGAAATAATAAATAGAAATGTAATCATAAAGTTTAATGTTAGGTTTTGTGCTTGATAACCAGGTAAGTTTTCAACGAAACTTTCAATTTCTATAGCTTCTAAATCACTATTTAAATCCTGTTCATTCCAATTTTTATCTCTGAGCACGACCGCATTGGTTTTATCTTTATCCAATGAAGGATTAATTTTTTGTATTGTATTATTATTAGAAAACAGTACTGGAGAGGCGTTGTATTTAGCACTTTCACTAAAGCCTACAATTTCCAATTTTTCATCTGATTGTGATAACGATAATTTATCTCCTATTTTAAATCCTTTATCTTTTAAAGTTTCGTCTCCCACTACTTCATTATCGGATTTAGTCTGTTTACCTTCTATCATATCAGGTACAAGGAAAGAATCAGGAGTGACACCAAACAGTAAAGCATTTTCTTCTGTCTTACCATTAGAAGCAATAACACCTGTCTGTTTTAAAGCCGTTTGTTTATCATATGTATTTGCGACATCATCTTTATTGAAAGAAGACTGTTCTACAGTTTCATTTGCATCTTTATTTAACACAATAGCATCGGCTTGCCATTTATCGATACCTTCTCTATTCATATTCATCAGACCGCTTGCTAAGCCGGATAAAAGGAAGAGTAGATAACTGATCATAATTAAGACACCGATAATCAAGCTGAATTTTAGCTTGTTACGCTTAATTTCATTCCATGCTAAAAACATAAATTACCTCCTATATGTAATTGCTCTTTATATTTATATAAATTAAAAAATTCATGTTCAACTTATTTTATGAAGCTTGCTTCTATAATAACCTATTTAAATATATAATGTATTCATTTTCTATGTAAAAAAGACAGCATATCTTAAATAGTAGATTATAAAATTAAAACACTTGTATAAACAAAAAGCTTACACAAGTGTTTTTAAAATTTATACTTCAAAATTTATAGTTTCTGGTTCGTCTAATGCTTTATCATTCATTATCTTAATAGATTTTGGCTGAGCTTTAACTACGCATAATTTTGGGTCATTTTTGTTATCGAAAAATGATTTATCTTGGCTTTGCCATAACCAATCAATTGTTTCTTGATCTTGACTAATTGATAATGTGGCATCAATTTCTAAAAAACTACGATTATTTGTATCATCGTAACCAATTAAAATATTTGCACGTGGGTTCGACTCAATTTCGTCAATTTTTATTGAGCTAACATTCGTTTTCGTATAAAGCGTGTTGCCGTCATTATAAAAAATCATATATCTACTGTTAGGTACATTATTATATGCGGTAGATAGCACGCCGACACGTGACGTATTAAGTATTTCATTAATCTTGTTCGATAAATTAGTATTATTCATATATGAATCACCTCAACATACTTATTCCCTAATAGTGAGAATTTAAAAGTAAATTCTGAGAAAAACTAATAAAGTCCAATTTGATAATAATCATTCTAAAATCATCATGAATGCTAAAACTACAAGACATGCAGACATGCTAACTTTATAGGTAATTTCATATTTTAATAGGATTTTTTTAAAACAAAGCCCCATAACAGCCCACGCGACTGCGCCTGAAACACCGATAAGTGCAATGATAATTGTATAACTCAGTGTAGCAAGAAAACTTATATTTTGAGTAGTTACATAAGTCACAATAGCAGTAAGTACATAAACGATTGTTTTAGGATTCATATATTGAAGAAGTAAACCATCTCTCAAACGATACGTATTGCTTTGTTGAGCGTCTTTACTATCATGTTTAAATACAGAATAAGCAAGATACAATAAGTAAATAAACCCTACTATTTTTATTACAAATATAAAACTTGAAAAATAAGCAGCCATATATTCACTAAATAACAAGCAAAACATGGAAAGTGTTAGAAAACCTAATCCAATCCCAATTAAGAATTTCGCGGTGCCTTTAAGACCTAATTTTAAAGCACCATCTAATGCTAATAAATTGTTAGGGCCAGGTGTATAGCTCATAAAAAACGTATAAAAAATAAATGATATGAACAAATTGCATTCTCCTTACGTTATCCTGTATTATGGAAATATAATAATAAAACTTCCGCTCAATAGGATATTTCCTTTAAAGAGGATTTTATATCCATTAAAAAGGAAAGTCAACATAAAAGGGGTATAATAATGGAATTTCATAAAATAGTAGCTAAGAATATTTACTTATATAGAAAGAAAAATAAGATTAGTCTGGAAAAACTATCAAAGCTCACAGGGGTAAGTACATCCTCATTGAATGAAATTGAAAAAGGTAATACGATTCCTTCAATAAATACTGTTTGGAAAATTAGTAACGGTTTAAAATTATCGTTTAGTAGTTTAATGAATGAGGCAGAGTCAGATTATACACAGTTAAAAAAAGAAGAGGTTGTGCCTGTTACTGAAGATGAGGGGAAATATCGTGTTTACCCATACTTCCCATTTGAAAAGAGTAAGTCCTTTGAATTCTTTTATGTAGAGCTCGATCCAGGAGCAACTTTGGATGCAGAACCCCATTTATCCGGTTCAGAGGAATCGATTATTGTAATTGATGGACAATTAGAAATGCATTTAGAAAATGAAACACTACAATTAGGTGAAGGAGATGCTTTGAGATTCAAATCAGACATCGCTCATAGTTATGTTAATAATGGAGCAAATATGACTCTAATATCTATGGTTATCGATTATCAATAAATTCAAACCCATATCCTCGACGTACTAGAGGGCATGGGTTTTGTTATATAATTTATACTACAAAACTATGTTTAAAAGATTTATTATTATTGTTTATCCGGATCATCTTTATGTTTTTCTCTATTAAACCAAAAATATGCATTAGGAGCATCTTGCTGAGTTGGTTTATAAACAGCCAAACTGCCAGATCCTTTCGATTTTTTCTGATTTTCAAAATCTTTTAAAGCACGAAAGGCTGGCTTACATAAAATCCATATAGCTATAATATTAAGCCATGCCATCATGCCAACACCTACATCTCCCATTGCCCACGCAGCATCAGCAGTTTTAATAGTGCCATATGCAGTGGCAAAAATAAGCAGGAAACGGATCAATGTAATATAAAATTTTGATTTTTTAGCACTCATATTTCTAGTAAGATATGCAATATTTGTTTCAGTAATGTACGAATAAGCCAATATGGTTGTAAATGCAAAGAAAAACAATGCAATAGCTATAAAATAAGAGCCGAAACCAGCGAAATTTGGATCAAATTGGTAGCTATCGCCTTGAAATGCTTTATCGATACCAGATTGTACATACATAGCAGTCCCAGAGAAATCTTTTGAGCCGTCTGCATTCAATACATAAACACCATTATCTTCTATTAAATTAGGATGTCCTTGTGAATTCTCCGTGCCATCTGTTGTATTATAAGTTCCTGAAATTAAAATAATTAATGCAGTAGCTGTACAGACAAAAATGGTGTCTATATAAGCTGAGAAAGCTTGTACAAGTCCTTGTTTAGCTGGGTGAGATACTTCTGCTGCTGAAGCCGCATGGGGTCCTGTCCCTTGACCTGCTTCATTTGAATATAATCCTCGTTTTACACCAATTTCAATCATTGCGCCAATAATTCCTCCAAAAGTAGATTGCAACCCTAATGCAGATTTAAAAATAAGTGCGAACAATTCAGGGACTTTTTCAATATTTAAAAAAATAATAATAACAGCTAATAAAATGTAAGCTATAGCCATAAAAGGAACAATTGCTGTTGCCATACTTGCAATGCGTTTAATACCACCGAAAATGATAGGTGATAGTAATATTACGAGGAAAATAGTAATTGCCCATTTTGGAATACTAAAAGCACTATGTAATGAAGTCGCAATGGCATTGGACTGTACCCCTGGCATTAAAAGACCAATCGAAATGATAGTCACTATAGCAAATATCAGCGCAAATATTTTTCCAAACTTGCCCCCAATACCGTTTTCAATGTAATAAGCAGGTCCGCCTCTATATTCTCCATTTTCTTTTTGTTTATATATTTGTCCTAATGTAGATTCTACAAATGCAGTGCTTGCGCCTAGTAAAGCTGTTACCCACATCCAGAAGACTGCACCGGGGCCGCCAATAAATATTGCTGCTGACACGCCAACGATATTTCCCGTGCCAACTCTTCCTGCTAATGATAATGAAATAGCTTGAAAACTAGAAATACCTTGAGGAGATTTTTCTCCTTTAAATAATAAACGTATCATTTCTTTAAATTGTCTCACTTGTGCGAAACGAGTGATAAGTGAAAATATCAGTCCTGTTATTAATAAGCCAAAAACTAGCGGCGGACTCCATATGACTTTATCTAAGAAATCAATGAACTCTGTAATCAAATTAACTCTCCTAACATAAAATGGATTTTTTACTGATTTATGTAAGCGCTTGCTCGCAATTGTACACGTCTGAAATCTGTGAGCAAGAGTGTCAATTAATTCGTTAACATTTTAATGAATTAAAATATAGAATTGATTTATAATAATTTTATGTATGAAGTGATTTAAAATAATGGATGAAATTTAATATAGAATATATTGCGAAGGCATTTGGAAGCTAAAAAGTATAATATATCAAAAAAATCTGTTCATGTTTCAAAAAATAGAAACATGAACAGATTTTTTTGATATACTATTTTCTTTTTTCTACAGTGGCGTTAATTCTTTTATTTAATAACACAAAGAATAATACGAATGCGATAGAAATGAAGATATGGCCTAAACCAGCAATACCCGCAATTGCAGGGCTTACATTGAAACCTTTGATAGTAGCAATACCATTCACAAATTGCATCGCTACAGTTACTAATACACCTAAGTGGAAAATATAAAAGAAACTATTAAACAATTTACTATTTCGAGTCAATTTAAGTTGATTTTCGATAACCATGAATATCAAGAACATAATTGTACCTAAGACTAATAAATGTGTGTGCGTTACATTTAATTGTGAATAATCGCTAAAATTTTCTCCTTTTGACATTTCTCTATAAAATAAACCACTAAGTAATCCTAATAAAGTATAAAAGGCAGAGCTGAACATTAATTTTTTCATCTATTTTTTCCTCCAATTTGTTAATAACTGTAATATAAATTAATTATATGAACTCTTTATGAACAGAATAAAAATAAAGAAACAGTTTATAACAATATGAAAGAAGAATACGGAAACGAATGAAATCTAAATTTTAGTATTAGGCATAGCAGTAGAGCAAATTTGGAAAAAAACATATTAATATTTTTGCTGTGCCAATAACAATGGATAAATGGTATCGAGTACAGGTGTAACCAATTGATGCAATCTCGCTTTTTTAAATAAAAAGCCTTGGATGCCCTCTATTTCTAATGCGTTATCTGAAACGATGTCGTAGTACATACTTGTGCCCATTTGATTGGGATAACCATCGTAAATCGTCATAATCTCATCAATAATGTCATCATTGAAATATACATTTTCAGCTTGTGCAACGGCTACACCTTCAACTAATAGTTGCTTGCAAAGGTGTTTTATACCTGAAACTTGAAGTACTTCAGCAGGACGACGACTTAATGCAGTAACACTATTAATGGCTAAATTAACAAGCAGTTTATACCAAATGACATAATCAATATCATTTGTGAGTTCAACTTCTAAAGAAGACCCCGCTACAATATCGCAGAATGCACGTGTTTCTGGACAATCTTCTAAAATGATTTTGTGATCGCGGTAATGCGTTATAGTAGAACCAGATTTTTGTCCACTAATATAAATCACACCTTGAAATACGTGAGGGTATTCAAAGCGGGTCAACTGACCGTGACCGTTTTGCGCAAGTATAATAATGGTTTGTTCATGAATTAAATGTTTCATTTCTCTTAGTACAGTATCAAGTTGAGGTATTTTAACAGCAATAATTAAAATATCAACTTGGCTTTGATCAGCTGTTAATGGCGTTACCTGTAAAGTATGTGCGTGTTCAATATTATTATTGGCATAGTAGGCGAGCGTTTGATGTTGTCGACCGAGTAAGCGTAAGTCAGGATGCATTGCTAACAAATAAATTGCAATCGTGCTACCTACTGCGCCAGGTCCAATTATTGCAATTTTGTTCATGTTTTTAATTTCCTTTTCTAAATAGATTGGTTAGTATATGGATAACAATACAAATATAACAAACTGCGGAGATGATTTTAATTGAAAACATTAAATCAGTTAATAGATATGAAACAGAGTAACGATAAGATATCAATGGTGACAGCTTATGATTATCCAAGCGCGAAGCAAGCTGAATCAGCACAGGTAGATACAATCTTAATTGGTGATTCATTAGGGATGACCGTTTTAGGTTATGACAGCACAGTGCAAGTGACGATAGATGATATGATTCATCATGCAAAAGCAGTACGACGAGGTGCACCAGATACATTTATAATTGTAGATGTTCCTTTCGGAGCAGTGGGAATAAACGAGCCGTCTGATTTAGAAACAGCTGTAAAATTATATCAGCAAACTCAAGCGAATGCGATTAAGGCAGAAGGTGGACATTTAACTCAATATATTAAAAGTTGTACCAATATGGGCATCCCAGTCGTTTCACACCTAGGGTTAACACCTCAAAGTGTTGGTATTACTGGGTATAAAATGCAAGCAAATACCAAAGAAGCAGCACAACACCTTATAGATGATGCATATGCTGTACAACAAGCAGGTGCTGTGATGTTAGTGCTAGAAGCTATTCCTAGCGATTTAGCTGCTAAAATCACTGGGAATATAGATATACCAGTTATTGGAATTGGAGCTGGTAAAGACACAGATGGTCAAGTACTGGTGTATCATGATTTATTAAATTATGAAGTAAGTCATCAAGCAAAATTTGTGAAGCAATATGGTGATTTTTCAATAGGTGTTCAAGCATTATCTCAATATAATAAAGAAGTTAAGTCACAACAATTTCCAAGCAATAAATACACCTACAAAAAGCAAGTCATGAATGAGGTGTCTGAATGAGTAAGTTAATTACTACTATAGAAGAAATGACTGAGATGTCTCATCAATGGGCGAAATCAAAGAAATCAGTAGGCCTTGTACCTACCATGGGTGCCTTACATGAGGGACATCTGAAAATGATGTCACAATCTATTTTGGAAAATGACGTGACAGTTATTAGTGTTTTTGTAAATCCATTGCAATTTGGACCTAATGAAGATTTAGATGCCTATCCTCGAGACATTGAAAGTGACACAGCAAAAGCAACATCAGTAGGTGTAGACTATATTTTTTATCCAAGTGAAAAAGCAATGTATCCGGAACAACCTACAATTGAAGTGAAGGCTGGACGTCTAGCGTCAGTATTAGAAGGTGCACAACGTCCGGGTCATTTCGACGGCGTAGTAACAGTAGTAAATAAATTGTTCAATATTATACAACCACAACGTGCTTATTTTGGAAAAAAAGATGCACAGCAATTAGCTATAGTGGAAAAAATGGTCAAAGACTTTAATCATTCAATTGATATTGTAGGTGTAGACATTGTTCGTGAAGCGGATGGCCTAGCTAAAAGTTCACGTAATATTTATTTAACACCAGAGGAAAGAGCAGAAGCGCCTCATCTTTATAAAAGTTTGCAGTTAGCACAGTCATTATATAACCAAGGCGAACGTAACAGTTTGAAAATCATTGAAACTACGCGTGATTATATACAAAAGCATACGAGCGGAGTGATAGAAACAGTGGCAATTTATAACTATCCCCAACTTGTCGAACAACATGAAATTACAGGTAAAATTTTTATATCTCTGGCAGTCAAATTTAGTCAGGCACGTTTAATAGATAATATTATTATTGGAGATTAATTTGTATTAATGTATTTACATGTTTAGTGAACAATTCAATTAGATACAACATTCTCTCAATATACAATTTACATTTTCTTAGTGTTGATTTATCATATACAGAGAGAGATATTTATCGAGAAAATGATTATATGATAATTAAATAGTTTTAAGGGTATAAATACAGTAGTGAAAATGATGTATGCGTTATCTCAAAAATTAAATAACTATGATTTATCTTATATTATTAATTAAAAAGTGATTACGAGAGGTGGTAAAACAATGAGTGAATCTAACTCAAAAGATGTCATTTTAATTGGTGCTGGTGTTTTAAGTACAACATTCGGTACGATGTTAAAAGATCTTGCACCAGAATGGAATATTAAACTTTTTGAAAGACTCGAAAAACCTGCAATTGAAAGTTCTAACGAACGCCACAATGCCGGTACTGGACATGCCGCATTATGTGAATTGAACTACACAGTGGAACAAAAAGACGGTTCAATTGATATCGAAAAAGCAAAAGAAATTAATGAACAATTTGAGATTTCAAAACAATTTTGGTCTCACTTAGTAAAAAGTAATCAAATTCAAGATCCACAAGAATTTATACGCCCATTACCGCACATTAGTTTTGTGCAAGGCGATAAAAATGTGAATTTCTTGAAGAGACGTTATGAAGCACTTGCGCCTTTATCAATGTTTAAAGGTATAGAATATACAGAAGATCATAAAAAACTACAAGAGTGGATGCCATTAATGATGGAAGGCCGCGACCCAGAAGAAGTAGTTGCAGCTAGTAAAATTGACGAAGGTACAGATGTTAACTTCGGTGAACTTACAAGAAAAATGGCTAAAAACTTAAACGAACATGAAAATGCAGAACTTTTCTACAAACATGAAGTTCAAGACTTTAACCGTCGTAAAGATGGTAAATGGGAAGTTAAAATTAAAGACCTTAAAACTAATAAAGTAGAACATCACATTACTGATTATCTATTTATTGGTGCAGGTGGTGCTGCAATTCCAATGCTACAAAAAACTGGTATTCCAGAAAGTAAACATTTAGGTGGTTTCCCAATTACAGGAGAATTCTTAGTATGTAATAATCCTGAAGTTGTAGCTAAGCATGAAGTTAAAGCCTATGGTAAAGAACCTGAAGGTACGCCACCAATGACGGTGCCTCACTTAGATAGACGTTATATCCAAGATGAGAATTCATTATTATTTGGACCATTCGCAGCGATTGGCCCTAAATTCTTGAAAAATGGTTCTAATTTAGATTTATTTAAATCAATCAACCCTAGCAATATAATCACTATGTTAGCTGCAGCGGCGAAAAACTTCCCGTTAATCAAATATTCTATTCAAGAAGTATTAGCTAAAAAAGAAGATCGAATGAAAGAATTACGTCGATTTGTTCCTGATGCTAAAGACGAAGATTGGGATATTATGCAAGCTGGTAAACGTGTTCAAGTTATCAAAGATACGAAAGAACACGGTAGAGGATTTATTCAATTCGGTACAGAAGTTGTAAATTCAAAAGACCATTCTGTAATTGCATTATTAGGTGAATCTCCAGGTGCTTCTACTTCAGTTTCAGTTGCATTAGAAGTAATCGAGAAAAACTTCCCAGATTATATGGCTGAATGGGAACCTAAGTTGAAAGAAATCATTCCATCTTACGGTAAATCATTAATTGAAGATTACGCATTATTAAAAGAAATACGACAAGCAAATAATGCTGAACTTGATTTAAACAATAAATAATAAGTAATAAACTATCCCTTGAAGTGTTAAGCTTCAAGGGATTTTTTTGTCTAATTTTAATATATTTTCAACTAACAAGTTAAACTAATACAAAGTGTAATCTTTTTTATTATTATTTCTCATACAAAAGAAAAATATCATACAAGAAAGCGCTTACTTTATTTTTATGAGGGTATTAGACCCAATAAAGGAGGTTTTACAGTGATATATACAAATCCAAATCAAGAAGATGCAAAATATAAAGTAAAATCGAAATATGCTAATTTTATAGGTGGAAAATGGGTTGAACCACAAGAAGGAAATTATTTTGATAATATTTCACCAGTCACAGGTGAAAGTTATGCCAAGATACCTAAGTCTACACAAAAAGATGTTGATTTAGCTGTTGAAGCTGCCCAGAAAGCGCAAGTAGAATGGGGTAAAAAATCATTATCTGAAAGATCACAGTTATTATTAGATATAGCTGATCGTATTGAAGAAAATTTAGAATATTTAGCAGTGATAGAAACGTTTGATAATGGAAAGCCAGTGAGAGAAACACTTACAGCAGATTTACCATTAGTAGTAGATCATTTTAGGTATTTTGCAGGAGTAATTCGCGCCGAAGAAGGCGGCATTTCACAAATAGATAATGATACGGTTGCATATCATTATAAAGAACCATTAGGCGTAATTGGACAAATTATCCCTTGGAACTTCCCTTTACTTATGGCAACTTGGAAGATTGCTCCAGCGATTGTAACAGGTAATACAGTGGTACTTAAGCCTGCAGAGCAAACGCCAGTATCGATTTTACATTTTATTGAAGTGATAGAAGATATTTTACCAGAAGGTGTGCTCAATATAGTAAATGGTTTCGGAAATGAAACTGGTGAGGCGTTAGCGACGCATAAAAACATAAATAAAGTTGCGTTTACAGGTGAAACGACAACTGGAAAAATTATTATGAAGAATGCTAGTGACAATGTTATACCGGTTACACTTGAACTAGGTGGAAAATCACCGAATGTATTTTTTAAAGATATCATGGACGAAGATGACGAATTTTTAGAAAAAGCTGTAGAAGGCTTAGTCATGTTCGCACTAAACCAAGGTGAAGTATGTACATGTCCTTCAAGAGCACTTATTCATGAAGACATCTATGAAAAATTCATAGCTTTATGTATAGAAAAAGTTAATAAAATAAAATTAGGAAATCCGTTAGATGAAACAACAATGGTTGGTGCACAAACTTCAAACGAACAACAAGAAAAAATCAAAAAATACTTAGATATTGGTAAAGAAGAAGGCGCTGAAATTCTTGTAGGTGGAAATGTTAGACAAGAAAACGAGAATTTAGAAAATGGATTTTATATTGAACCAACGATATTCAAAGGTGACCAAAGTATGCGTATTTTCCAAGAAGAAATATTTGGTCCGGTATTATCTGTTGCGACTTTTAAAACAAATGAAGAAGCTCTAGAAATGGCGAATGATACTATCTATGGTCTTGGAGCAGGTATTTGGACGAGAAACCAGAACACTGCGTATCGTATTGGTAGAGGAATTCAAGCAGGACGTGTATGGGTTAATAATTATCATACTTATCCAGCGCATGCTGCTTTTGGTGGGTACAAAATGAGTGGCATCGGACGAGAAAATCATTTAATGATGTTAGACCATTATCAACAAACTAAAAATCTACTTGTAAGTTATGATACAAAGCCAACAGGTCTATTTTAATGAAAAATAAATAAATATAATAAGGCATTTAAAACTATTGCGCTAATGCGTGATAGTTTTTTTGTTACTAAAAATATTTCTAATTGTATATTTTCATAAACCTAATAAATAATTTTCTAACTTAATTTTTAATTTAAATTCATATAAAACTCTTAAAAAAATAATACAATTGTGATATTATATCAAACGACTAAGATTAATGGAGGAAAGCAATGAAAAACAATCATGATTTAACACCCAATAGAATGAATAAATATGCTATTAGAAAACTTTCAGTTGGCACAGCGTCATTATTAGTGGGAAGCGTGTTAGTATTCGGAATCTCTAACGATGCGAATGCAGCAGAAAACGATCTTTCAAAAGACTCCAAAGCACTCAGTATTAATGTGAATGAAGAGGATAACCACTTAGTTGATACAGAAAAAGCAAATAGCAACGAACAAAATCCAGTCAATGACTTTTCAGAAAGCCATGATATTCACAACGATAATTTAAATACTAGTGATAGTGCTTCAGAGCAAAGTGTTGGTGAAAATAAACCAATAGTAAATAACACAGCTGAAATTGACACTAGCAATAAAGAACGAGAAGTAGCTGTAAATACTAATAAAAATAAAGTCACTGACAATAAAGATAATAATAACAACACGTCGAATGTAATTGAAAAAGAAATTGAAGAGTCAAAAGCTAATAAAACTAATGAAGAAAATAGTGAAATTGTAAAAACGGAAAATAAAATAAAAGCTGCTCATAATTTTGATAACTCATCTCAAAAATTCGAGAATAGAGAAACAGACGACATAGCAGAGAAAACTACAATAAACCAAAGCGAAGCACAAAACAGAGAAGATATTAGCCATGTAGCAAATAATACAAGTACTAAATTAGAAGCAAAAAATGAAGTGAATACTCAAAGCGAAAATATTAAGCCAGCGAGTGAAAATAATGTCCCAGACAGAAATAACACTGAAAGCGTACTAAATACAAAAGAATCAAATAATGCGGTTGCTAAAGTGAGAAATAAACGTTCAATTATAAATAGAAGAACATCAAGCAAAGCAATGACCGAAGATAGTGCTGTAGAAGCATTAGAGTATTCAGATAATTACACATTTCAAACTTTGATTTTTGATCCTGAATCATTAGTAAAGAATCGAGTTTTAAATAGTAAAACGATTCCTTTTGAAATCCATAGTTATATGACAGGAGCAAATTCAGGGGATAGATATAAAATAAACTTACAGCTTGATCCGATAATTGCTAACCATGTGACAAGAATTACTGTTAACCCAGCTGGTCGTACATCACCAGTACAATTTGTTAGATTATCTAATAAACAAGGTAGGTTAACTAACATTTGGCAAGTTAATTTCATTAGAGCAAATAATGGTTTATTTGGTGGTGGTGAGATATTAAGTCAATATACAGCTTCTAATGGGGTCATATATCTTGATACTACAGTTAAAAATATCCTGAACAGTATGAAAAATAAAAATGAGAAGTTAAATTATTTAATCTATGTTAAAGATAATTCTGAAAATAAAAAAATCCAAACTTCAGAAACGAGTGGATATTTTTTAACAGCAGCAGAGAGGGAAATAAATAATATACCACCATCACAATCCACTAATGCTAATAATTCTTTTAAAGCAAGTAGTGGAACAGTACAATATGATTCTAAAATCGGCAACTTTGGTGGTGCAATTATAGACCAGCAAATATTAAAAAATGGAATATTTAACTATCGTGGGAAAATAATGGATGCAGGTCTATATAAACAATGGACATATCATTACCAAATTGACCCAGCTTTATTACCTTATATCGGTTCAATAGAGTTACATAAACAAGATTTTCGAGGGATATATGGTTTTGACAAGAAATATTATGCAGCAAATAAAGTAGCAACGCTTCGTGTAGATTCGAAAGGTAGAGGATCTATTACACATAGTGACTTAAATCAATTAATAGAATTTAATAATGCTTTACCAGAAACAGTAGGTATTAGAATAGTAATTAAATATAATCAAAGTCCTAATAATATATTGACTAGAAATGCTTCCTATGATCAAAACGGTAATTTAATATCTAGTACAACTCAAGTAAAAGAAGACTTTGCATTCTATGGGTATTTTACAGATAGAAATGGAGGAATAATTAATAACACCTTTGGATCTGCAACGTACTATATACAAGATATAGATAAAGATGGTTTAACGGATAATTATGAAATTCACAACTCTCATTCTGATCCATTTAATGGTGATACAGATAGAGATGGCAAAAATGATGGGGACGAGGTTTTAAGATATCAAACTTCTCCTTTAGTAGGGAAACCCATCGTAAATGACATCACAACAGAGGATACTATTATTAAAGGTGATGTACCATTAGATAAATCAGCAGCAAGACAAAAGGTGAAAATTTTAAATCCAAATGGCAAGGTCATAAGACAAGGCACTCTAAATAAAAACGGTACGTTTAGTTTTAGCGTGTCAAAATTACCACCTGGAAAATATAAAGTGGCTATTGAGTCACCGAATTATCGAAATGCTGAAATAAATACATTTAATGTAATTGATATGAAAGCATTATTAAAGCCTGCCATTGCACCAGTTAACGATCAAAATACAAGCCTTCAAGTCAACGGCGTTGAAGGATCTACTATTGTGGTTAAGGATAATAATAACAATGTTATTGGGACAATTGTTTTAGGAAAAGGTGAGACAACAAAATCATTACAGTTAAATCAACCACTAAAAGCTGGAACAGTTTTGACTGCCACTGCTACTAAGAATGGAAAAACTAGCTATGCATCAGACCCAGTAACTGTAACAGATGTGACAGCGCCAGTAGCGCCGATGGTTAATGAAGTTACGAGTGAAGGCACGCAAGTAACAGGAACAGGCGAATCAGGTTCAACAATTACGGTTAAACTCCCAGACGGAAGTGTGGTAACGGGTGTAGCAGATGATCAAGGCAATTACGTAATCGATATTCCAACAACTGTGGATTTAGTAGGAAATGAAGAGCTCGTAGTGACATCAACAGATGGTGCAAGCAATGTATCGCCAGAAACAAGAGTAACTGTTAAAGATACGACAGCACCAGTAGCACCAACGGTGAATGAAGTCACAAGTGAAGGTGCACAAATAACAGGAACAGGAGAACCAAGCTCAACAATTAAAGTTAAACTCCCAGATGGAAGTGTGGTAACGGGTGTAGCAGATGATCAAGGCAACTACGCAATTGATATTCCGACAACTGTGGATTTAGTAGGAAATGAAGAATTGGTAGTGACATCAACAGATGGCGCAGGGAACGTATCGCCAAAAACAAAAGTAACTGTAACAGATGTGACGGCACCAGTAGCACCAACAGTTAATGAGGTTACAAGTGAAGGTACACAAGTAACAGGAACAGGAGAAGCAGGTTCAACGATTACAGTTAAGTTCCCGGATGGAAGTGTGGTAACGGGTGTAGCAGATGATCAAGGCAACTACGCAATTGATATTCCGACAAACATCGATTTAGTAGGAAATGAAGAGCTCGTAGTGACATCAACAGATGGAGCAGGTAATGTGTCGCTAGAAACAAAAATAACTGTAACAGATGCAACAGCACCCATAGCGCCATCGGTGACTGAGGTTACAAGTGAAGAAACTCAAGTAACAGGTACAGGCGAAGCTGGTTCAACAATTACGGTTAAGTTCCCAGATGGAAGTGTAGTAACGGATACAGCAGATAATCAAGGCAACTACGCAATTGATATTCCGACAAACATCGATTTAGTAGGTAATGAAGAACTCGTAGTGACATCAACAGATAGAGCAGGTAATGTGTCACCAGAAGCAAAAGTGACAGTTACAGATGTGAAGGCACCAGTATCACCAACGGTGAGTGAAGTGACAAGTGAAGGTGCACAAGTAACAGGCACAGGAGAAGCAGGTTCAACAATTACAGTTAAGTTCCCAGATGGAAGTGTTGTGACGGGTACAGCAGATAATCAAGGCAACTACGCAATTGATATTCCAACAAACATCGATTTAGTAGGAAATGAAGAGTTCGTAGTGACATCAACAGATGGAGCAGGTAATGTATCACCAGAAGCAAAAGTGACAGTTACAGATGTGACGGCACCAGTATCACCAACGGTGAGTGAAGTGACAAGTGAAGGTGCACAAGTAACAGGCACAGGCGAACCCGGTTCAACGATTACAGTTAAATTCCCAGATGGAAGCACAGTAACGGGAACAGTAGATAAGCAAGGAAATTACGCAATCGATTTACCAATTGATAAGAAATTAAATGGTAACGAAGAACTTGTAGTGACATCAACAGATGGAGCAGGCAATGTATCGCCAGAAACAAGATTGACTGTTAAAGATGTGACAGCACCTGTAGCACCGATGGTGAATGAGGTTACAAGTGAAGGCACACAAGTAACAGGAACAGGAGAAGCCAGTTCGACGATTACAGTTAAATTCCCAGATGGAAATGTAGTAACGGGAACAGTAGATGATCAAGGCAACTACGCAATTGATATTCCAACAAACATCGATTTAGTAGGAAATGAAGAGTTAGTAGTGACATCAACAGATGGAGCAGGCAATGTGTCGCCAGAAACAAAAATAACTGTAACAGATGCAACAGCACCCATAGCGCCATCGGTGACTGAGGTTACAAGTGAAGAAACTCAAGTAACAGGAATAGGCGAAGCCGGTTCGACAATTACAGTTAAATTCCCAGATGGAAGTACAGTGACGGGTACAGTGGATGACCAAGGCAACTATGCGATTGATATCCCAACAAATGTAGATTTATTAGGGAATGAAGAACTTGTAGTGACATCAACAGATGGAGCAGGCAATGTATCGCCAGAAACAAGAGTAACTGTTAAAGATGCGACAGCACCGGTAGCACCAACAGTGAATGAGGTAACAAGTGAAGGTACACAAGTAAGTGGAACAGGTGAAGCCGGCTCAACAATCACAGTGAAATTCCCAGATGGAAGTGTGATAACAGGCACAGCGGATAATCAAGGAAACTACGTGATCGATTTACCAGTAGATAAGAAATTAAATGGAAACGAAGAAATCGTAGTTACATCAACAGATGAAGCAGGTAACGTGTCACCTGAAACAGGATTAATTGTTAAAGATACGACAGCTCCTGAAGCACCGACGGTGAATGAGGTAACAAGTGAAGGTACACAAGTAACAGGTACAGGTGAACCCGGTTCAAAAATTACGGTTAAACTCCCAGATGGAAGTGTCGTAACGGGAACAGTAGATAACCAAGGAAATTACGTGATCGATTTACCAGTAGATAAGAAATTAAATGGAAACGAAGAGCTCGTAGTGACGTCAACAGATGCATCAGGCAATGTATCGCCAGAAACAAAAGTAACTGTTAAAGATGTGACAGTGCCAGTAGCGCCAACAGTGAATGAGGTAACAAGTGAAGGTGCACAAGTAAGTGGAACAGGTGAAGTAGGCTCAACAATCACAGTGAAATTCCCAGATGGAAGTGTGGTAACAGGCACAGCGGATAATCAAGGAAACTACGTAATTGACATCCCAACAAATGTAGATTTAGTAGGAAACGAAGAGCTTGTAGTAACATCAACAGATGCATCAGGTAATGTATCGCCAGAAACAAAAGTGACAGTTAAAGATGTGACAGTGCCAGTAGCACCGACGGTGAATGAGGTAACAAGTGAAGGTACACAAGTAACAGGAGAACCTGGTTCAAAAATTACGGTTAAGTTCCCAGATGGAAGTGTCGTAACGGGTACAGCAGATGACCAAGGCAACTATGAAATTGATATCCCAACAAATGTAGATTTAGTAGGTAATGAAGAACTCGTAGTGACATCAACAGATAGAGCAGGTAATGTGTCATCAGAAACAAGAACAACTGTTAAAGATGCGACAGCACCTGTAGCACCGACGGTGAATGAAGTTACGAGTGAAGATTCACAAGTAACAGGTACAAGTGAGCCCGGTTCAACAATTACGGTTAAATTCCCAGATGGAAGTGTTGTAACTGGTACAGTGGATGACCAAGGCAACTACGCAATCGATATCCCAATAAATGTAGATTTAGTAGGGAACGAAGAGATCGTAGTGACATCAACAGATGTTTCAGGAAATGTGTCACCCGAAACAAGATTAACTGTTAAAGATACAACAGCTCCGGATGCACCAACGGTGAATGAGGTTACAAGTGAAGGTGCACAAGTAATTGGAACAGGCGAAGCAGGTTCAACAATTACGGTTAAACTCCCAGATGGAAGTGTGGTAACGGGAACAGTAGATAGCCAAGGAAATTACGCAATCGATTTACCAGTTGATAAGAAATTAAATGGAAATGAAGAGTTGGTTATTACATCAACAGATGGTGCAGGCAATGTATCGCCAGAAACAAAAGTAACTGTAACAGATGTGACGTCACCAAACGCACCAACGGTGAATGAGGTTACAAGTGAAGGTACACAAGTAACAGGAACAGGAGAAGCTGGTTCAACAATTACGGTTAAGTTCCCAGATGGAAGTGTGGTAACGGGTGTAGCTGATGATCAAGGCAACTACGCAATCGATATTCCAACAAACGTTGATTTAGTAGGAAATGAAGAATTGGTAGTTACATCAACAGATGGAGCAGGCAATGTATCGCCAGAAACAAAAGTTACTGTAACAGATGC